>CAVUCE010000022.1:0-633574 GCA_963739985.1 uncultured Ignavibacteriales bacterium | reverse complement strand
TGGAAATTTTGGGAAAAGTCAAGAAGGAATAATTAATTAAACTATATAATTGTACATATGCTTTAGATTCTAATAACTTAAACTCATAAAATTTGTTCATAAATTTTGGAGAATTATATTATTATAAATAAATTATCTTTTTAAAGATATGCGTTTTATTAGTTATAACAATCTTATATTTTCTATAGAGTTAATTATTATCAAAGGCATAAAATGGCAAAAGAAAGAAGCTTTGAGTTTTTAGATTTAGTAATAATACTTGTGAAGAAGAAAAAATTATTTTTAACATTATTTTTTAGCTGTCTTGTACTTAGTTATTTGATAATATTCTTTTTTGTCCCGAGCAAATATGATTCAACGGCTTTAATTATTCCATCTGAGCAAGACCAAGTTAGTTCGTTTAGTTCATTGCTCAAAACATTTTCAAATCTACCCATCGGATTAGGAGGTTTACAACAATCTAATAGTATAGATATGTATATTACAATAATATATAGTCGAACAAATCTTGAAAAAGTTATATATAAATTCCAACTAATGAAGCATTATAATCTTGATAGTATGGAGAAAACTCTTGAACAACTTAAGAAAAATATTAATGTAGCAGAAACAAAAGAGAATGCTTTTTTAATTAAAGTGAGAGCAGATAGTCCCAAAAGATCAGCCGCAATGGCTAATTACATTATTGACTTATTAAATAAAACAATAATAAATCTTAATGTAGAAAAAGCTCAAGATAATAGAATATTTTTGGGAAATAGGTATAAAGAAATAAAAGATAATTTGAAAAAGGCCGAAGATTCATTAGCCAATTTTCAGAATAAATCTGGTTTAATGGATGCTGAATTACAAACTAAAGCAACTATAGAAACATATAGTAATCTAGAGTCGGAGCTTGCTCAAAAAGAAATTGAAAGTGAAATTGTTAAAAAAATTGTTGGTAAAGAATCCCCACAGGCGAAAAATGCACAAATAAGCTACCAAGAATTTAAGGCTAAAGTAAACTCTATCATGCAAGGTGAAAAGAAGGATTCTCCATTATTACCCTTAAAGTCTTTACCAAATAAAGCATTGGAATATTTCCGTTATTACCGGAAAGTGAAAATAAATAATAAATTATTGGAATTTATTATACCACTTTATGAGCAATCGAAAATAGATGAACAGAAAAATATACCCATATTACAAGTTATTGATCGAGCAGTTCCTCCGGAAAAAAAATCTTATCCTCAGAGAGTCTTAACTGCTGTAATAATTACGGTAGCAGTTAATTTAATAATATTTTTAATTATTATCTTAAAAGAGATTCTAAATAATACAAATAATCCTAAGCTTCTTATTATTGTTGAAAATTTATTTGGCAAAAAAGAAAAATCCGCTTAGGAAATTGGTAAAGATGAAAAATAATAATATAAAAAGTTTTTTATCTGTAAATTATTTTA
This sequence comes from uncultured Ignavibacteriales bacterium, assembly GCA_963739985.1. Lineage (GTDB taxonomy): Bacteria > Bacteroidota > Ignavibacteria > Ignavibacteriales > Ignavibacteriaceae > CAVUCE01. Next base: position 632,132 of record CAVUCE010000022.1, on the reverse strand, counting down.
CAGAAAAAAGTCTTTTCTCTTTTGGTATATTAAATGCTTTAATTTTATCCGTTCTTTTTGTCTCCTTTGGTAACCTGAAGATAATAATATTAATATCTGGCTTGATATTTAGTATTATTTGTAGCATAAGCTTTAGTTTATCATTAGCATTATTAGAACTGTTAATTTTTATTTCATTTCCAATAATAGGTCTTGAAATTTCTGTACTGTTTTCATTTTTAGTCTTTTTCTCATTTTTATTAAATCATTATGATTTGAGTACAAAAGACTTCAGTAATCCTTTAACCAAATATTTATTGATTTATATAATTACTGTTATACCTTCCTTATTGAACTCAATTAACTTACCACTGACATTTTTTAGATCACTTAATTTCATTTCAATAATAATTTTATGGCTAATATTTTCTATTACAGTAAACACAAATAAAAAAATAACTCAATTTTTTAATTTATTTTTAGTTTATTTAGTTTTAAGTAGTTTTTATGTCTCTATGAGGGGAATAATAACTCAAGAAAGGTTTTTTGGGCTTGGAGATGTATTTTTTGCTGATTTAGCAGGTATTGGATTGCAAATTTTAATTGTGAAAGTTTTATTCAAAAAAGGAAATAAAAAGGCTAAAAATGTTCTTCTACTTGGAGTGGTATTAATCGCATTATTCGTAACTCAAACAAGAAATTCTTGGATTTCTACTTTTTTAACATTTCTCATTTTGATTTCTTACTTATTAGTTAATGCCAAAAGATTTGATTTAAGAGGAAGTAAAATATTTACTTATTCAATTCAGGTTATTATAATTTTGTTAACACTTTTTATGTTTACTAATATTTATGATTCTGGTATATCTAGGAGGGCTGAAAATACGACTCAAAAAGTTGTATTGTCGAACGATCCAAAATCAGTTGAAACTAACAGTTTAGTAACAAGAGCCTTTATTTGGCATACTGCGTTGATTGCTTTTGAAAGACATCCATTCATTGGCATTGGTTTCTATTCCTTTCCATTTGAATCACAACTATATTATGAAATTCCAAAATCTTTCTTTAAGGTATACGTAGAGGGTCGTACTGCACATTCTGGGTATTTAGCATTACTGACTGAAACGGGAATTCTGGGTTTTATTGGTTTCATGATTTTGCTGATCTTTACTCTAAAATTAGCATTAAAGTCAATAAAATTATCTACGTCTGAGGAGGAAAAAATTATTTCGTTAATAATTTTTGCATTTAATGTATATATAACCGTATCTCTTATTATGACTAGTGCTTGGTTTTGGGGACAACAAGGAGTTCTCTTTGGAATATTATTAGGAATTACTTCTTCCAATTACAAGTTGTTAGCTAATAAAACTCAAGATATATATGCCATCCGATAAAAGAAATTCAAGCTGGCTTTCAGCACAATATGCGGTATCCGTTATAATTTCTTTAATTACCTTAAAGCTTAATCTTGGGCATTTTGGGAAAGAATTGTTTGGTGTATGGATATTTTTTATTTCTATATGGAATGTGGGACCAGCATTAGATTTAGGATTTAGTACTGCTCTGGTTAAATATGTTGCTGAAACAAAGAACAAAAAATCGGAATATATTAATATTCTTATATCAACTAGCTTTTTTTCATTTATAAGTATTGGAGTATTATTATTAGTATCAGGTAATCTTATTTTTTTCCCTATTTTAGTAAGCAATTTATCAATTATACCGAAGGAGTATAACAATTTATCTCATGTCCTATTTTTATTATTAGGTTTCTCCTTTTTTTTATCATTTATATCTTTGTTTTTTAAAGCAATATTTGAAGGTTCAAGCAACTTTGTAATAACTAGTAAGGTCGGATTACTTCAAAATATTTTAATAATATGCAGTGTTTTGCTAGTGACATATTATGACCTATCAATAATAACACTTGCAATTTTTTACGTTATTAGTCAGTTTTTAGTACTATCAATCTTAGTTCTTCTTTTTAGAATAAAATTTAAATTAATCAAAATTCGATTATCATTATTTAGATTAGAGAAATTAAAAGAGATTGGTCGGTTTAGTCTATCGGTTCAGTTAGTCTCAATTTTTAATGCATTAATAGACCCATTAATTAAATATATTATTGGAAGTTATAATAACGTTGGATTAGTTTCTATATATGAAGTAGCAAGACGTTTCGCGGTATCGATTTCACTTTTATTTTTTACTGCATTTAAAACTATTTTGCCGAAAGCGAGTGTCCTATCAAATAAAGAAGAATATAAAATATTTTTATATAATGATGGAGTTAAATATACAAGATTAGGAATCATATATTCGGGATTAGCATTTGGTATCTTTTCTATTTTTATTGCTTTATTTTTGAATTTTTGGTTTGGTTATAAAGATTTAGTATTAATTTTCTTGATTTTGGCATTACCTGAGTCAGTTAATAACTTCGGCTATACAATTTATAATTTTATCCTTGGGATTGGGAAAGCCTCAATTCTTGTATTGGTTCAACTAACCAATTTAATATTTGTAGTGGTTGGGATGATATTAATTTTCATAATATTCCGCAGTGAGCTTGGACTTTTAGGATATTTTTTCTCAGTACTTCTTGGAAATGCGTTGATGTTATACTTTATTAAAAGAATAACAGGTATTGAAATTCAGAAATTTTTGAAATTAGTTCACATAAAAAAACTATTGTTCTTAATAACGGTAATTTTCTTTGGTATTATATTGATTTATAATGGTTTAATCAATTACATAATAGTTTTGAGTGTAATAAATATTTTATCAATAATAGTATTTTACAAGGATATTTTTAATTATATCAAGCTTGGTATTGAGCAAATAAGAGGTAAAAAAGTCCTTTAATCGGTATATTTTAAAATAAAAATTTTGCACCTATGAAAAGACCATTAGTTTCGGCAATAGTTTCGACTTACAATTCCGAAAAGTATATAAAGGCAAAATTAAAAAATTTGCTAGCACAAACCATTATTGACAAAATGGAAATCATAGTAGTAGTAAGCGGTTCCCAACAAAAAGAATTTGAAATAGTTTCTGAATTCCAACGAAGCAATAGTTTGATCAAATGTGTAAAAACTGAAGAGAGAGAATCTATTTATAAGGCATGGAATAGAGGAATAAAAAAGTCGAATGGTATATTTATTACAAATTCAAATACGGATGATATACTTAGAGAAGATGCTTTAGAAATATTATCAACTACTCTGATTAATAATCCAGAAGTGGCACTTGTATATGCAAATCAGCTGATAACTGATATTCCTAATCAACCATTTGAAAATTATAATCAACAAAAAATATTTGAATTTCCTGATTTTGATCGATTCTTGCAACTTTCCAGATGTTTGGTCGGTTCCCAACCTATGTGGAGAGCTTCTTTACACTTTGAGGATGACTATTGGTTTGATGAGAAATATGAAGTTTGTGGGGACCATGAATTTGAACTGAAAATTTCCGAAAAGTATGACCTTCTTCATCTAGATTTTGTATTAGGCACTTTCTATAAAAATTTTAAAGGTAGAGAAAATAAAGAATACCAAAATGTTGATAAAACATTTATGGAGGGTATGGAAATTACATATAAATATATATTAAGATATGTTGAAAATACTCCATTTAGTGAAATTGAAAAATACCATAATAAAATAAATTTTTGGTCCAAATTTCCTATTCACTTTTATTTATTGGTTAGGAAAATTAAGACAATAATATTTCCCAAAAGATATTATCATTCTTTGGAATTTATTTTTTTGCTAAATGGATTATTCTTAAAAAAAATTGGCAGAGAAGATAAGGCAAGAATTGTTTTTAACAGATACTTGAAACATAAAAATTCTTACAGAATTCAAGAACAATATAATTTGCTGTCAAATTCCAAAAATAAGTTGAAACTAAATGAAAAATAGAATTGGTATTGGCATTATTACATGCAACCGAGAAGGATTCTTTAAGGTTTGTATTGAATCTATACCTAATGCAGATTTAATTATTGTAGTCAATGATGGAAAACCTTACGAAGATAAATCATATCCGGATAAAGTTGATGAAATAATTCAACATAAAAAGAATTTGGGAGTTGGTGTCTCAAAAAATGATGCATTAAAACTAATGTTAAAGAAAGGTTGCGAACATTTATTTTTATGTGAAGATGATATAAAAATAACTGATGCTAAAATATATCAATTATATATCCAAGCTTCATTGATAAGTGGAATACAACATTTTAATTATGCTTACCATGGGCCAGGAAATCGAAACGACAAATATGAACCGATATCAAAAAAAACTATTGAATATGCGAATGGAGTTAAAGTATCTTTAAACCATAATTTGCTTGGAGCATTTTCATATTTTTCTCGCACGGCACTTCAAAAAGTAGGTCTTATTGATCAAAGATATCATAATGCATGGGAACATGTGGATCATACGTATCAAATAATAAAATCTGGTATGCATCCTCCTTTTTGGTGGTTTGCTGATATTGAGAATAGTTATAATTATATAAAAGATTTACATGATTTGCACTCTCAGAGCGTGATAAGAAAAAATAAAGTAATATGGAAATTAAAGCTCCGCTATAATTCGTTTTTATTCAAAATAAAAAACGGAAATTATCCTGCTAGTATTCCGGAGTTAAATGAAATAAAGGTACTTAATGAATTAAAAACCATTCAAAATAAATATGGTCAGAAATATTAAGTTATTAACTTGAATACATCTAAAATTAAAATAGCTGGGGTCGTGATACTTTTTAATCCGGAGGAAGATATATTCTATAATATAAAAAGTTACGTCGAACAATTGGATGAACTGATAATTATAGATAACTCAGAAAAGATAAATAATACATTAAAAAAAAATATAACTGAGTACGATAAAGTTAAATATATCTTTAATGGTAAGAACTCTGGAATGGCCAAGGCTTTAAACCAAGCCCTAGAATTAGCTTATAAATCAAATTATGACTTTTTATTTACAATGGATCAGGATGGTAATGTAGCTCCTGACTTAATTGAAAAATTACTAAGTTCAATACAAGATTTTGAAAATATTGGAATTATAAGTGCATATCATTTGAATGATATTTATCCATTATCTCCAAAGGATAATAACAATCATGAAGTTTTGGTTACAATGACCAATGCGAATTTAATCAATATTAATATTGCGATAAAGGTTGGAGGATTTTTAGAAAAACTGTTCATAGACTATGTAGATAATGAATTCTGTTTAAGGTTGAATGCAAACAATTATAAAGTAATTCGTGTTAATTCTGTTCGGTTAAGGCATCATCTTGGAGTGCGTACACAAAAAAAAATATTTTTTAAAAATACTTTTCCCACAAATCATAGTCCACTCAGATTATACTACAGAACACGGAATAGACTTTTTGTCCGTAAAACATATAAGAATATTTATCCCACTTATATTCGCAGAGATAGAATGGATTTTGTCAAAGAATTTATTAAAATAATTTTTTTTGAAACTGAAAAAATTAAAAAATTAAGAATGATTTATATAGGATATTTGCATTTCAAAAAGAATGTATATGGTGCTTACAAATAAGTTTATTCAAGATTAAACAATTAATTTTTCTCATTTATTAATAAAACTATCGGCAACTAATTACTATATGAACAGCAAAGTATATATAGTCATATTAAATTGGAATGGATATGATGATACCTCAGAATGTTTAGAATCATTAAAAAAAATTGAATATTCCAATTATAGGGTTATTGTTGTTGATAATGGTTCTCCAAATAATGACGCTCAAAGGTTAAAAAATCGTTATAGCGATTACATAGATTTAATTGAGAGTCAAGAAAATTTAGGATTTTCAGGAGGCAACAATTTAGGAATTAGAAAAGCTTTAGACAATAATGCTGATTATATTGTACTGTTGAATAATGATACAATTGTAGAAGAAAATTTTCTAAGTTTGCTTGTGAGTTCTGCTAGAACAAGTGAAAAAATCGGTATAACTACCCCCAAAATTAATTACTATTCTCAGAAGAGTAAAATTTGGTCTGCCGGTGGAGAGATCAGTAAAATTAGAGGTTCCGGTTTTTCAAAAGGCGAAAAAAGGAATGAAAAAGAATTCTACAAAAATCGTTTTATAACATTTGCTTCAGGATGCTGTTTACTAATAAAAAAAGAAGTGATTGAAAAAGTTGGCCTTCTAGATGAGAAATATTTTTTATATTTAGAAGATGCTGATTATTGTCTAAGAGTAGTTAAGAAGAATTATAAAATATTATTTGTTGCTGAAAGTAAAATCTATCACAAAGTTAATTCAACGACAACATATGAAAATTCATATCTACCAATTTACTATAATACTAGAAACCGTTTGTATTTTTCTAAGAAGTTGTTAAGTAATTGGTACTATTTTGTAAAGATTTATCTTTTTATAACAATGCTTTTAAAATCGATAATCTGGAACTTGAAGTCAAAAAAGGAATTAGTAATAATTGTTAAAAGGGCATTTAAAGATTTTAAGGATAATAAAATGGGAAAAGTAAATGGTCTATTATAATTATCGAGCAATATGAGAATTGGAATAGATGCTAGAGTTTTGGAAAAAAGAATGACGGGTATCGGAAGATACTTACTTGATATTTTAAGAGGACTAATTTTATACGATAATTCCAATGAATATTTTTTGTTCTCTTGCACCGAGATTCCGGTTGAAAATGATTTTTACCATAAAATAAAAACAGGTAAAAGTTTTTTACCCTCAAAAATTTATGCTCCGTTGTGGTTGAATATTATTCTTCCTAAATATCTAAAGAGATATAACATCGATATATTTTTTACTGTAAATCATCTTATTCCTATAAGGGGAATTAAAAACATAAAAACGATTGCTGCTGTACATGATCTTGCTCATAAGATAAATAAAGACTTTCATCCTTTGTCCTACCGGAGTTATTTAGATTTATTTTTACCGTCTTCCATGAGAAAAAGTGATTCAATATTGACTGTCTCTGAAAGTTCAAAAAAGGATATTATAAATTATTTTAATATAATGCCTTCTAAAATTGAGGTTATATATCAAGCTGCCGATTCAAAATTTTCGCCTGGTAATGTAAGTGAAGATAAAGGTTTATACTTGCATCAAAAATATAACTTGCCTGGAAAATATATTTTATTTGTTGGGGCTATTGAAAAACGAAAAAATATTGAAGGTATTCTAAAAATTTCAGATTTAGTTCACAATAAAAATAATATTGTAAAAACTGTCTTAATTGGTAAACCTGGACATAATTTCAGAATAATTGATTCAGAAATTAAAAAACGGGAAAAATATGTAACTTATCTTAACTATGTAGACGATGAAGACTTACCTGCAATATACAAGCAAGCATTTCTATTTATATTCCCTTCATTTTATGAGGGGTTCGGTATCCCCCCTCTTGAGGCAATGCAAATTGGTTTGCCGGTTTTAGCTTCTAATGTTTCATCCCTGCCTGAAGTGGTTGGAAATGGTGGGATTCTTCATCGAGCCTGAAGATTATGAAAACTTTGCAAATGATATTCTACAACTGTTCAATGATGAGAATAAATATAAGCAAATGAAACAGAAAGCTCTTGACCAATCAAAAAAATTCAGTTTAGAAAAAAATACACTGATGCTAATTAGACTTTTTGAAAGATTAGCTAAAAAATAAATTACATAAAGAAATCTAATTTTAATGAAATTTTCTAAATCTCATTAATCGCTGCTAGAACCTTTTCCGGTTTCAAATACTGCATACAATCATTGGGGCAAACAGGTGCATAATAGCAGTCGCAATCAAAATCGGGCTCTAAAATTTCTCCACGGTTATACAAGATAAAATTCATTTTTGTTAAAAATATTGTTAAAAAGAATCAAATTCTTTTTTAATCCGACCGCTAGATGCATTCCCATTGTAACCGCAGTAACTATGGTTTCACACTGATTGATTAAATCCATAAAAATCGGAAGTGAAAAATATCCGAAATATTTAGCACCGCTGTTTTTCTGAATTTGTTTATTCCTTTCATCTTCTTGTTCGCCACCTAGTAAGAATAACTTCATATCCCTCTTTAAATAGATCTTTTGCTAATTTCGACCAGTTTTCAATAGCCCAAAGACGTGAAGTCCATCTGCCGCCGCAACCGGTATTTAAACCAATTACTTTTTTTGATTTATCAATGTCCCAATTATGCCCTGAAGGTTCTGCTTCAAGAATATATTCTTCATCATTAAATTCAAACCCGGCAGATATCAAAAATTTCTCGTACATAATGTTTTGTGTTTTCTTTATTTAAATCATCAAATAAACCTGTAAGCCATTTGTGTTCTTCAGCTTTCGTTCCAATTGGTTTTGCGTGTCCAAATTCATCAATTGTAAAACCGGATTTTTTCTTTGCCGAAATTTTATCAACTAGGGATATTGCAAGTGCATCTTTATCAAGGTTCAATAGCCAATCATATTCAACATGATTTGATTAATTCTAAATTTTCATGAGTAACAGGTAATATTCTGTTAACCCATTCTTTACTAAGTATATCAGGTGAATAAGTTAACCAAGAAATTTGTGCATTTGGATATTCCGTTCGGAGTTTCCTTAGTAAAGGTGTTGTTCTTATAACATCACCAATTGCACCGAGTTTAATAATTAAAATTTTATGAGATATAGTTTTGTACTCTGGACAATCTTGGCAATGATATCCGGATTTCTTATGGGGGGCGCATGGGATATCTCCCTTATAGTACAAACAATCAAAATGGATTATAATCAAAAGTACTCCTGCATATTTTATTTCCAATAAAATTGGAGGTAATCTAATTAATTTTAAGTAGTAATTCTATTTTTATTTATATTAATGCTGTTAATTTAACATTTTTGACTAATTTATTTTACCTAATTTGAATATTTTAATAATAACGCCACGTATCCCATATCCGCCGTTCCGCGGTGATAAACTAAAAATTTTTAACATTGCCAAAATTTTATCTAAGAATAATTCCGTTACAATCTTTACTTTTCTAAGAAGTAAAAAGTATTTAAAGGATTTAGAAAAACTTGAAAAACATGGGATTAAAGTTGAAGTTGTAAAACTGTCAATAATACCTTCCTTAATAAAAATATTTTTTGCCGTTTTTACCTCAACTCCCTTTCAAGTAGCTTGGTTTCAATCGAGTAAAATGAAAAAAAAGATTACAGCATCTCTAAAAGAAGGTAAGTTTGATGTTGTCTATTACCATTTAATCAGAAGTGCACAATATTTAGATGCGGATAGCTCAAGCACAAAAATTTTAAATGTAATTGATTTTACCGATGCTGTTTCACTTTATCTAAAAAGATTCGCCGAGATTGAAAAAAATCCTATCAAAAAATTATTCATTAAAATTGAACAAAAAAGAATTGAGAACTATGAAAAAATTGCTGAAAAATTTCATACTTTATTTATCTGTTCTCCCATAGACCAGGATTTTCTAAAAAAGCGCGGAATAAATGCCAATGTTAAAATTCTCAAAAACGGATTGGATGTAAGTTATTTTAAACCTTCGGATATAGAATTCGACTCCAAACGGATAATATTTACCGGAAATATGCCGTATTATGCAAATTATGACGCGGCAATATTTTTTGCGAATGAAATTTTTCCTATAATACTTCAAAAAATTCCTGATGCGGAATTTTATATAGTTGGACAAAAACCTCCCAAAAGAATAATAAATTTAGCTAGTGAAAATATCATCGTTACGGGATTTGTACAAGACATTAAAGCCGAGTATCAAAAAAGTGCGGTAAATGTTGCTCCTATGAGATTTGGTGCCGGAACATTAAATAAAGTGATTGAATCTATCGCATTAGGAGTCCCGGTTGTTGCTACATCAATCGCTACCGCAGGGTTGCCGGAAGAGTTGATAAAGTTTATTTTTGTTGCTGATTCTAAGGAAAAATTTGCGGATTACGTTATAAATGTATTGCAAAATGAGAATATTAGAAAATCTTATGTCTCTGATGGAAAAAGTTTAATAACTAGTACTCTAAGCTGGGATAAAATTGTTGGAGAATTTGAGGAATATTTGGTAAAAGAGGTTTCTCAAAATAAAAATTGAGATACATTTTTTTAATATAAGTGAATACAGAAATCATTGAACAAAAAAACTGAAAAATTAATTGTACTTTTTATAGATTTCCTCACCATCAATCTTGCATGGATAATCTATTACCAGTTGCGTGTTCAAACCGGATGGTTTAAGCTCCTTTCTATGCCGGAATTTATTATTCCGATGTTGGTAATCTATTTCTACTGGCTTATAATTTTTACTTTTGTGGGAATGTATCGCACCTGGTTTGCTGCATCTCGATTTGATGAAATTTCAACTTTATTTAAGGCAACATTCGTCGGTATCTTTATCCTATTTTTTCTAATTTTTATTGATGATTATCTGCATGGTGTTGATTCTAATTCTAGGATTTTAATTTTTATATACTGGGGGTTATTCCTCCTTTTAGTAGGAACCGGTAGAGTTTTTATTCGAAGTCTTCAAAGAAGTTTGTTAATCAAAGGCTTTGGTCGAAAGAATGTGCTTATTATTGGGTTTAATGCCAAAGCAACGGAAATTTGTGATCAGCTTGCTCGTTATCTTGCTCTAGGACTTGATGTTAAAGGTTTTGTTTCTATCGATCCAACCGAAATTGGGAAGTCGTATAAAAATATAAATGTGCTGGGCCAAATAAACGATCTTGAAAAATTTATTGATGAATATAATGTTAAAGATGTTATAATTGCTTCTGAAAAAGGTGACGATGATTTGATAATTGAATTGATAAGTCGTTGCGATGCAAAAAATGTGAGTTTAAAAATAGTTCCGGATTTATATTCAATTCTTAGCGGACAAGCTAAAACTTCTCAAATCTACGGTATTGCTCTTATTGACGTTATGCCGGAATTAATGCCCGAATGGGAAAAGAAATTAAAGCGTGCATTAGACCTATTTGTTTCTATAATAATTATTATACTTACACTTCCAATATTTATTTTAACGGCTATTGCAATAAAATTGGAAAGTAAAGGTCCTGTGTTTTTTACACAAGATAGATGTGGTATGAGCGGAGAGCTTTTTAAAATCTTTAAGTTTAGGTCGATGAAGAATGACGCTGAAAAAAGTACCGGGCCAATTTGGTCTCAGAAAGGCGATCCTCGCATCACAAGAGTTGGTAAGTTTATAAGAAAAGTTAGAATTGATGAACTTCCACAGATGATTAATGTACTGAAGGGCGAAATGAGTATGGTTGGACCAAGACCGGAAAGACCATTTTTTGTTGAAAAACTTGCTGAGCAAATTCCGTATTATAAAAGAAGATTAAAAGTTCGTCCCGGTATAACCGGTTGGGCACAAGTAAAACACAAATATGATGAATCTATTGAGGATGTAAAAATTAAATTAAGATATGATTTGTTTTATATCGAAAATATGTCGCTGAGAATGGATTTTAAGATATTATTCAGAACAATTTTTGTAGTATTATTTGGAAAAGGTCATTATGAGTAATATCTTAATTAGATCATTTTCCAATCTTTTAAAAATCTATAACAATTAAAAATATATTTTGCATGGCTGATAAATCTATAATTATAATACCTACATACAATGAACTTGACAACGTTCAAAAAATCGTTCCGGATTTATTAAATCGATACAAAACTGATCTTGATGTTTTAATTGTTGATGATAACTCTCCCGATGGAACCGGAAAATTTGTAGAAGAGTTATCTCAATCCAACGAACGAATAAAATTAATTCGTCGTGCAAAAAAAATGGGTTTGGGAACTGCTTACGTGGCAGGATTTAGGTATGCTCTTGATAATGGTTACGAATATATTTTTGAGATGGATGCTGATTATTCGCATGATCCAAAAGAAATAAGAAATTTTTTAAAGGCTATTAAAGATTCTGATCTTGTACTGGGAAGCAGATATAAAACCGGAGTAAATGTTGTAAATTGGCCAATGAAGAGATTGTTCTTAAGTTACTTTGCAAATGGATATACTCGTTATATTACCGGCATGCCTATTTGCGATGCAACCGGTGGTTTTAAGTGTTTTAGGAGAAATGTATTGGAAGCAATAGATTTAACTAAAATAGATTCGAACGGATACGCCTTCCAAATTGAAATGACATTTAAAGCATGGAAAAAAGGATTTCGCGTTGTGGAAATTCCCATTATTTTTCATGATCGTGTAAAAGGTACTTCTAAAATGTCCCGCAAAATTGTGCGCGAAGCAGTAATTATGGTTTGGATACTTAGACTCAAAAGTATTTTTGGAAAACTATAATTGGGTGATATGCTAGACTTATCCATTATAATTGTTAACTATAACGTAAAAGAATTTCTTCAAAATTTAATTCATTCCATAAAAAAAGCCGGAACCAATTTATCATACGAAATTATTATTGTTGATAACGCTTCAGATGATGGAAGTGTTGAATTGCTCAAAGACAAATTTCCAGAAGTTAAGTTAATCGCTAATCAACAAAATCTTGGGTTTAGCAGGGCAAATAATCTTGGTTTATCAATTGCCAAAGGGAAATATCTTCTATTACTAAATCCGGATACACTTGTTGGTGAAGATACTTTTGAAAAAATGATAAGTTTTTTTGAAAGCAATCCTGAAGCTGGATTAGCCGGTTGTAAAATATTAAACCCGGACGGAACTTTACAACTTGCTTGCAGGCGATCATTCCCGGGACCGTGGACTTCTTTCTGTAAGGTTACCGGATTAAGTTCTTTGTTTCCGAACAGCAAATTATTTGCAAGATATAATCTTACCTATCTTGATGAAAATCAAACATACGAAGTTGATGCGATATCCGGATCGTTTATGATGATTAAACGGGAAGTTTATGAAAATGTTGGCGGTTTAGATGAAGAATTTTTTATGTATGGCGAAGATTTAGATTGGTGTTATAGAATCCAGAAATCGGGTTATAAAGTTTTTTATGTACACAATTCACAAATAATTCATTACAAAGGCGAAAGCACTAAACGAAGCAGTCTTGATGAAACAAAGATCTTTTACGAGGCTATGCATCTTTTTGTTAAGAAGCATCTTTCAAGTTCTATGCTTGTTGAATTTATTCTTAGATCGGCAATTGTTTTTAGACAAGTATTTGCGTTCATCGGAAGAAGAAAATTAGTTGCGTTATCAATAATATTTGATTTCATCTTTTTTAATCTTTCAATTTTTGCGGCGGATAAATTCTACGGAAATTTTGGACATTGGAGAGGTTTCCCATCTTTTAGCTATCCAATTATTTATACTATTCCGGCTTTAATTCATATAGCAGTTTCTTCATTTTTAGGTGTTTACAAAAAAGATTCTCTTTCGGTATTAAAGAATCTTGGAGCGATTGTTTTTAGTTTCTTCATCATATCATCTTTAACTTTTTTCTTTAATCAATATGCTTACAGCCGTGCAACTCTACTTATAACTTATATAATTTTATTTCTTATTCTAACATCATGGCGTATTATTCTAAAACTATTTTTTAAAGTTGGAGTTAAAGTTGATGATTATCAGCACTCTAAAACTCTTATTGTTGGATTAAATTCACATGCAATTCAGATTGCTAAAAAATTAAAATCTAGAAATACCGATTTTCATTCAGTAGTGGGACTGATAGGCGCTTCGAATAAAGAAATTGGACAAAATGTTGACGGGTTTGATGTGATCGGTAGCTTAGAAAATATTGTAAAAGTTATTAGGGAAAAGAAAATAGGTGAAGTTATTTTCTCATCCTCCGAAGTAACGTATAATCAAATGATGACCATAGTTTCTGTTTGCCAAAATGAAAACGTGGAATTCAAGCTTATCGGGAATGATTTGGATTTCATAGTTGGGAAAACTTCCGTAAGTATTTTAGATGATATCCCTTTAATCGGAATAAACTATAATATTTCAAACCCGATACAGAAATTTTCTAAGTTTATATTTGATTACAGCCTTGGTTTGTTCGTTTTGTTTTTTATTTATCCTTTCATATATTTAATTGTTAAGGTAAAAAGTAAGCAATCTGAATTTGAAAGCTTTGTGTTGAAAATTCCTTCTGTGCTTTCGGGAAAAGCAAGTTTTGTAGGTCCAAAAATTAATTCCGAAAATTCTCAATTATACCTGGGAAAAAAAGGTTTAACCGGGTTATGGTATATTGAAAATGCCGAAGGAGGCGACGCAGAAAAATTAGATATTTTATATGCAAAGAATCAAAATTTTTGGTTCGATTTAGAAATATTAGGTAAAACTCTTAATAAAATGTGGAGTGGTAGAGCATAATTATGGCAAAAACAATTTTGGATTTTGAGAAGCCTATTGTTGAGTTGGAAGCTAAACTTGAAGAAATGAGAAAGCTGGCGGATAAAATGGATATCGAAAATGAAATAGTTAAAATTGAAGATAAAGTTAAAGAACTTAAAGAAGGTGTTTATAAAGATCTTACTCGCTGGCAAAGAGTTCAATTAGCTCGACATCCTGATAGGCCTTATACTTTAGATTATATTTATAATATGACTGATAACTTTGTGGAATTACATGGCGATAGAAGCTATAAAGATGATAAAGCTATTATCGGAGGTTTTGCATCCATTGATGAACATAAAGTTATGATTATTGGTCATCAGAAGGGAAGAGACACCAAATCAAATTTATATAGAAATTTTGGAATGCCGAATCCTGAAGGTTATCGTAAAGCTTTGCGATTAATGAAACTTGCGGAAAAGTTTAACAAACCAATTATTACAATGATTGATACTCCCGGAGCTTTTCCCGGATTAGAAGCCGAAGAAAGAGGGCAAGCTGAAGCTATTGCTAAAAACCTTTTTGAAATGACAAAACTAAAAGTTCCCATTTTAGTAATTGTAATTGGTGAAGGTGCGAGTGGAGGAGCGCTTGGAATTGGTGTCGGCGATAGAATTCTTATGTTGGAAAACTGCTGGTATTCTGTAATTAGCCCTGAATCATGCTCAAGTATTTTATGGAGAAGCTGGGATTATAAAGAGCAGGCTGCCGAAGCTTTGAGATTAACTGCGCCGGATTTATTGGAACAAAAGTTAATTGATAGAATTGTTCCTGAGCCAATGGGTGGCGCTCATAAAGATCATTTACAAGCTGCCGAGCTATTAAAGACAGTTATTAAAGAAGAATTAATCCAATTAGCTAAAATTAAGCCGGATAAATTAATGGATAACAGAATAGAGAAATTCGGCAAAATGGGTGCTTTTGTAGAATAAAAAATTTAATTGTAGGTTTTCTTAGAAATTTAATAAGATTGCTTTAAGGCAATCTTTTTTTTATGACATTTGCTAAGTTTGATTTAAACATTTCAAATAATTTCCATTATCGTATTCCTTTTTATAAATTTACAAATCAGAAATTTATAATTTACCGTTTTAAGAGATGTTAATTCACAAGACAAAAGTTCGTGTTCGTTATGCAGATACTGACCAAATGCAGTTTGTGTATAACGGAAAATATTTTGAATATTTTGAGGTTGGAAGAACCGAAATGTTGAGAGATATTGGTTTGCCGTATAATGAAATTGAAAATAATGGTTTTCAACTTCCGGTAATAGAGACGCATGCAAAATATATGCAACCCGGCTTGTACGATGATTTGCTGGAAATTGAATCAAGAGTTGAAATAGAACCTTTATTTAGGATTAAAATACATTATACGATTAAAAGATTAGAATCTGATTCAATCTTGGCAACCGGATTTACAGAACATGTTTTTATGAAAAAAGAAACTAAAAAGGCAGTTCGACCTCCTAAATTTTTCACAGACAAAATGAAAAAATATTTTAATGAATAAAATTATTGATCAAAAAATTACTGATATTATTAAAAACGCGCTGAATGAAGATGTTGCTTCAGGCGATATTACCACTCTTGCTATTATACCAAAAGACTTAAATGGTTATGCTGAATTTTTAATCAAAGAGGATGGAGTTATTGCCGGCTATGAAGTTGTAAAAAAAGTTTTTGAACTAGTTGAGCCCGGGCTTGAGTTTTCTGCCAAATTTAAAGATGGCGATAAGGTTAAATCCGGACAAATTGCCGCAACTATTTCCGGGAAAGCGTCATCAATACTTACCGGCGAGAGAACAGCTTTAAACTTTTTTCAGAGGATGAGCGGAATAGCTACTTATGCCAATCAATTTATTGAAACCGTAAAGCATACTCACGCAAAGATAATTGATACACGTAAAACTGTTCCCGGATTAAGAATAATTGATAAACTTGCTGTTAAACTCAGTGGATGTGCAAATCATAGGATCGGTTTGTACGACATGTTTTTAATTAAAGATAATCATATTGCCGTTGCCGGATCCATTACAAAAGCAATTGAAGCTTGCAAATTATTTAATAAGCAGAAAAATGAAGATTTCAAAATTGAAGTTGAAACGAAAAATTTAGAGGAAGTCCGGGAAGCATTAAATTGTGGTATTGATGTTATTATGCTTGATAATTTCACGCCTGAGAATATGAAAAAAGCTGTTGAGTTTATAAATAATCGCTGCAAAGTTGAAGCTTCCGGCGGCATAAATTTAGACACTGTTAAAGAAATTGCGGAAACCGGAGTTGATCTTATTTCTGTCGGTGCATTAACCCATAGTGTTAAAGCATTAGATATTTCACTTAATATTACTACAAATAATTAATCACATTCCTTCGATTTTATGTTTGATAAATTAAAGCAGTTAACAAAAGATACCGCTGTTTACGGTATTAGCACTATCGTTGGAAGATTTCTAACCTTTCTATTGGTCCCTTTCTATACAAATGTTTTTTCTCCATCACTTTATGGAATAGTAGGAAACATTTATGTGTTTATCGGAATATTTAATATAGTTCTTTTATACGGTATGGATTCTGCGTATATGAAGTTTGCTACATTAAATGATATTGGTGATGAAAAAGATAAGTTCTCAACTCCGTATTTATCAGTTTTAATTTCGGGAGTTGTAATTGGTTTGGTTGTCATATTATTAAAGAATTCAATATACCTGCTGTTCGATATTCCTTTTCAGTATTCATACCTGATTTATTATGTTGCGGCAATTCTCTTTGTTGATGCAATATGCGTGATTCCTTTCATAAAACTAAGACTTGAAAGAAATGCTAAGAAATTTGCAACATTTAAATTGATAAATATTTCAGTAAACGTAGTATTAAATTTATTTCTAATCTTAAAATTAAAATGGGGAATTGAAGCAATTCTTATTGCAAATTTGGCGGCTTCACTCACCTCGTTTTTGTTGTTGTTTCCGTCAGTATTAAAAAGCATAAAGATTTCAATAAATTTCGAGTTATTAAAACGTTTATTGAAATTTGGAATTCCGTATTTACCTGCAGGATTAGCTGCTATGCTAATCCAGGGAATCGATCGCCCAATTTTATCACATTTAACGGATTTGCACACAACCGGAATTTATAACGCAAACTATAAACTCGGTATCTTTATGATGCTTTTTGTTAGTATGTTCCAGTATGCATGGCAGCCGTTTTTCTTGCAAAACGCGGAAGAAAAAAACGCAAAAGAAATTTTTTCTAAAGTTCTTACTTATTTTACATTAATAGCTGCATTCATTTTAGTTATCCTTTCTCTTTTTATTGACGATGTTGCTAAACTTACGCTTTTTCATAATCATTCATTAATAAACCGCGAATATTGGAGCGGTTTATCAATCGTTCCGATAATTTTATTTGCATACATCTTTAATGGTATTTATTACATATTTTCTGCGGGCATTTTTATTGAAGAAAAGAGTATTTACGTCCCTTTCCTTACTTTAATAGGAGCGACGGTAAACATCGGAGTTAATTTTTGGCTTATCCCTATTTGGGGAATAAATGGAGCAGCGCTGGCAACTTTAGCAAGTTATCTTGTTATGGCAATTGGGTATTTTATTGTCACTCAAAAATTTTATAAGATTGATTACGAGTACAAAAAAATTGGAAAAATCTTTATCTCACTTTTCCTTGTTGGCGGAATATATTACGCGCAATATCTAGGTGATCACTTAAATATTATAAATAAATTTTTGATATTATTTTTATTTGTAATCTTACTTTCAATATTTAATGTTGGTAAGGAAGAGATTTTATTTCTAAAGAAAAAATTTTCAAAAACCGGTTAAAAATTAAAGGATATTATGGTTGAAAAAATCCCATTAAAGATTAAAAAATTAAGTGAAGATTTTAATGATGTCGAACTTCCGTTTTATGCTACCGAAGGAAGTGCCGGAATGGATATTCGTGCGGCTGTAAATGAACCGATGTTAGTTAAGCGCGGAGAAATTGTTCTTGTTCCGACAAACATTTCTGTTGAAATTCCCGAAGGATACGAAATTCAAGTTAGGCCAAGAAGCGGATTGGCAATTAAAAAAGGAATAGGAATCTTAAATTCACCCGGTACAATTGATTCTGATTATAGGGGTGAAGTAAAAATAATTTTATTTAATTTCGGTAAAGAAGATTTTAATATCTCCCGTGGCGATAGGATTGCTCAACTTGTTATTTCAAAAATTTATCAAGCCGATATTTCTGTTTCGGAAGATTTGAATGAAACGGAAAGAGGCGACGGCGGATTTGGGCATACAGGACATAAATAAATTTTATTTTTTACTTTTATTAAAGTTAACACTTGCAATTGGACTTATAAATTCATTAAACTTCAATAAAGATTAATTTTAGTTTTGCTATTGATTCGTTGATTTATTTTTCCCGGATTTTATTACATGTCAGAATTTATCCACCTTCATAATCATACACATTACAGCTTACAAGACGGTGCTTGTACCGTTGATGATTTAGTAAAAGCAGCTCAAAAAAACGAAATGAAAGCTGTGGCTCTTACAGACCATGGAGTTATGTACGGCATTGCTGAGTTTTATAAAAAAGCAAAAAAAGCCGGAATAAAACCTATTGTTGGCATGGAAGCGTATGTTGTAACTGAAGGAAGTAGGTTTGATAAGGGGAAAGATGAGAATTCAGGACGAAAAAGGAAAAAGCATTACAATCATCTCATTTTACTTGCAAAAAATTTAGAAGGCTATAAAAATCTTTCCAAGCTTTCCACTTTGGGACACACCGAAGGATTCTATTACAAACCGCGGATTGATTTAGAGCTTTTAAGAAAATATAGAGAAGGTCTGGTTTGTACTTCCGCGTGTGCGGGAGGTGTTGTTTCAACTCATCTTGTAAACAATAATTATGATAAAGCAAGGGAAACGGCAATAACCTACAAAGAAATTTTTGGCGATGATTTTTATCTCGAAATTCAAGATCATTTCATGGAAGTTGATAAACCAATTCTTGAAGGAATGCCGAGACTATCCGAAGAATTAGGGATAAAATTAGTTGCTACAAACGATTGTCATTATATTGAACAAGATCATGCAATAGCACATAATATTTTATTATTGCTTTCCGATAAAAACGCTCAAGATTATAAACAATTACGTTACGGGACGGATCAAGTTTATTTTAAATCCGCCGTAGAAATGATTGAGCTTTTTAAGAATTACAAAGGCGCTATCGAAAATACTCTTGAGATTGAATCTAAAATAGATTTAAACATGGATTTTGCAGGGCATCATTATCCTAAGTTTCCAATTCCGGATGATTCCCCGGCAAAAAATCTTGATGATTATTTCGAACTTCTAGCAAGAGAAGGACTTCATAAAAAATTTCCTAAGCTCAATAAAGAAATTGAAGATCGATTTAATTTTGAAATTGATACGATCAAAACAATGGGATTTTCCGGTTACTTTTTAATTGTACAGGATTTTATTAATGCTTCTAAAGATAGAGGAATTCCTGTTGGTCCGGGAAGAGGAAGTGCCGCCGGAAGTTTAGTGGCATTCTGTTTAGGAATTACCAATATAAATCCATTGCCTTATAACTTACTCTTTGAAAGGTTTTTGAATCCGGCTCGTAAATCAATGCCCGATATTGACGTTGATTTTGCCGATGATAAAAGAGGCGAAGTAATTGATTATGTCCGCGAAAAATACGGCACTGAATGCGTTAGTCAAATTATAACATTCAATAGATTATCTTCCAAAGCAGTAATAAGAGATGTTGCGCGCGTTCTTAAAATTCCGATTCCGACAGTAAACAAAATTACCAAATTCATTCCTTCAAAATTCGGTAAAGTATTTTCAATCGAACAAGCTTTAAAAGAGGTTCCCGAATTAAAATGGGTTAAAGATTCCAAAGAACCGGATATTCAGAATCTGATAAAGTACGCTAAAGTTCTCGAAGGAATGAACCGAAATTCGTCTAAGCATGCAGCCGGCGTAGTAATTACACCGGAAGAGGTAAGCAATTATGTCCCTCTTGCCAGCGCGGTTGCTCAATCCGAATTTGTTACACAGTATAACATGAAGGAAATTGAAGGTGCCGGTCTTCTTAAGATGGATTTTCTCGGACTTAGAACTCTTACCATTATCCGTGATGCTTTAGATTTGATCAAGAAAAATCATGGCGTTGAAATCGATATCGATAATATTTCGATTGAAGATAAAAAAACGTTTGAGCTTTTTTCAAAAGGACAAACAACAGGCGTGTTCCAGTTTGAATCTGGCCCGATGAGAGAGTACTTAAAAAAACTTCATCCAACAAGCTTAAGTGACCTTTCAGCAATGAACGCACTTTATCGTCCGGGACCGATGGAGTTTATAGATGATTTTATCGATAGAAAATTCGGACGGCAAGAAATTGAATATCTTCATATTTCATTGGAACCGATTCTTAAAGAAACTTACGGAATTATAGTTTACCAGGAACAGGTAATTCAAATTGCAAATAAAGTAGCCGGAATGAGTCTTGCCGAAGCTGATATTTTGCGAAGAGCTATGGGTAAAAAAGACCTAGCTGCAATGGCGGAACAGAAGGTTAAATTTGTTAACGGCGCTGTTGAAAAGGGAATTACTCAAAAAGTTGCAACAGAAATTTTTGACGCAATTGATAAATTTGCCAATTACGGATTTAATAAAAGTCACTCTGTAGCATATAGTTTTGTCGCATATCAAACAGCATATCTTAAAGCTCATTACACACCCGAATTTTTAGCTGCCAACTTAACAAATGAATTTGGCAATACTGATAAGGTTACAAATTATCTTGAAGATTGCAGGAAATTAGGAATTAAAGTTCTTCCGCCGGATGTGAATAGTCCTTCCGTTTATTTTGATGTTGAAGACGGACAAATAAGATTTGGAATGTCTGCAATTAAAAATGTTGGAATTTCTGCGGTTGAAGAGATTATGAAAGTCCGAAATGAATTAGACCGAGATTTCACAAGTATTTTTGATTTTTGTTTAAATGTAGATACGCGAACTGTTAATAAAAGATCGCTGGAAGGCTTAGTTCTTGCCGGAGCATTTTATTCTATTGATGATAATCGTGCAAAGTTATTTGAAGCAATTGAAACCGCACTTGAATTTGGAAGTAAAGCAAAACAAGCAACATTATCGGCTGAGAATAGTCTTTTCGGAGAAATTGAAGAAGAGGTAAAAATAAGCGAACCTCAAATTGAAGAAGTTGAACCGTGGAGTCAAAAAGTAAGACTAGCTAAAGAAAGAGAAGTTACAGGTTTTTATGTAACAGGGCATCCTTTGCATAAATACGAAATTGAATATAATTCGTTTGCCTCAATTCATCTTGGAGAAACATCTAAGCTGGAAGAGAAATCTAAGGTTGAAGGGAAATCCAGGTTTGATTCAAAATCTAAGCAAGAAGAAACAAATGTTGTCAGAGCTTGCGGTGTTATTACTTCATTAAAAACCAAGATTGATAAATCCGGCAGAACCATGGCATTCTTCACTTTAGATGATCTATCGGGATCTTGTGAATCTTTAATGTTTGCCAAAGTTTATGAAAAGTTCGGTCAATTTGTGGAGGAAGAAGAATGTGTGTTTATTGTCGGTAGACCCGAAAGTAGTGGTGATGCTATCAAACTTCACATTGAAGAAGTAATGCCTCTGGAAGAATCTCGTGAAAGATTTGCCGAAAGCGTTAAAATTATTATAAACAAAGAAAAAAATACAACCGAACAATTACAAAAGCTCAAAGAAATCTTACCAAAGCATAAAGGAAAGCTTCCACTTTATCTTCATCTGGAAAATAACGGTAACCCTGCCAGATTATTTTTCCTTAATGATTTCAGAGTTAATGCTTCAAAAGAATTTACGGATGCAATTACAAGTCTCATGGGAGAGGATTCGATCGTTTTTAGCCAAAAGTAATTTTGAAAAAACACTCCGAAAGATTATTTAATATTATAAATAGCTAAAATTTCAGCCACATAAATTAACCATCAATTTATAGGAGCAAATATTTTGCTTCAAATCATATTATTATTTGCACAAGACTTACCAAAAACGCATTGTGGTAAATTTACTATTGCCAATAATTTGTTTCCCTAAATTCAATTTTGTAATTTTTGTCTATTAATACCAAAATAATTAGTAAAAGGTGTAAACCAAAAATGAATCAGAATGAGAATCAAAATCATTGGGCCTTGATATTAGGAGCTTCGTCTGGATTTGGAGAAGCGACTGCGTTAAAACTTGCGGAAGATGGATATAATATTGTAGGAGTTCATCTAGATAGACAAGCAACCATGCCAAATGTTGAGAGAATTACTAAAAAAATTGAAGAGTATGGTGCAAAACATTTGTATTATAATGTTAATGCTGCTGACGCAGCTAAGCGCGCTGAAATTATAAATGATCTGAAAAAAATTTCGGAAGGTAAAGCGATTGTAAGAGTTGTTCTTCATTCACTAGCCTTTGGTTCTTTAAAAGGCTTTGTGGCTAAAGAAGGAGAGCAGGCAATTACGAAAGCACAGATGGAAATGACTCTTGATGTGATGGCTCATTCTCTGGTTTATTGGGTTCAAGAACTTGTTGCCAACAATCTTTTAACGGAAAAAGCCAGAATTTTCGGAATGACAAGTTCCGGAAGTCATGCGGCTATTCCATATTACGGAGCAGTTTCGGCAGCTAAAGCCGCTCTCGAATCGCATATCAGACAATTATCTACAGAGTTAGGACATATGGGCGTTGCTGCAACTTCTATTATGGCGGGTGTAACAGATACACCTGCATTAAGAAAAATTCCCGGAAATACGCCTATGATTGAAGTAGCTAGAAGAAAAAATCCCAGAAACCGTTTAACAAATCCTGCTGATGTTGCAAAAGTTATTTCGTTATTATGTAAAGATGGCGGAGAGTGGATTTCCGGTGGCTTAATTAACGCAGATGGTGGCGAGGATGTGGTTCAATTTGTCGGACAAGGTGACGCCGAAGGCTCATTTAATATTTAAAAAAAGGAAAAATTAAAGTATGAAACCTATAGAAATTACAGATGCAAATTTTGAAGATGAAGTAGCGAAATCGGAACTTCCTGTATTGATCGATTTTTGGGCTGTTTGGTGCGGCCCTTGCAGAATGATTGCTCCTATTGTTGAAGAGCTAGCAAGTGAGTATGATGGTAAAGTTAAAATTGGAAAATTAGATGTTGATAACAATCAGCAGACTTCCATAAAATTCGGAGTAAGAAGCATTCCAACTTTATTAACTTTTAAAGGCGGTGAAGTTAAAGAGGTAATTATCGGTGCTGTACCAAAAGCGCAAATAGTTCAAAAACTTAATGCTGTTCTTTAATTGATAAACACATCTTTATTTAGTTCTCAATTTTTATTTGGAGTAAAATGAAAAAGATCATCGTTACGGATGCCGTGGATAAAAAATGCGTTGGAATACTTGAAGACGGGGGATTTGAAGTAACATATAAACCCGGGATGCCTAAAGAAGAAATTGTTAAGGTTATTAAAGATTATAACGGCTTAGTTGTAAGAAGTGATACTCAAGTTACTCCTGATCTCATTGAGCTAATGGATAACATGGAAGTTATTGGTCGTGCCGGAGCGGGTGTTGATAATATTAACCTTGAAGCTGCTACGCGAAAAGGAATAATTGTCAT
This sequence comes from uncultured Ignavibacteriales bacterium, assembly GCA_963739985.1. GTDB lineage: Bacteria > Bacteroidota > Ignavibacteria > Ignavibacteriales > Ignavibacteriaceae > CAVUCE01. The sequence continues at coordinate 608,093 of CAVUCE010000022.1, read as the reverse complement.
GAACACTCCCGGTGGTAATACCATTTCAACCGCAGAACATACAATGGCTCTAATTCTTTCAATGTGCAGAAATGTTCCTCAAGCTAATCAATCTTTACGTGCTGGAAAATGGGATAGAAAAAAATATAAGGGAACTGAACTTCACGGAAAAATTTTAGGAATTGTGGGACTTGGAAAAATTGGACGTGAAGTTGCGATTAGATCAAAAGCTTTTGGTATGAAAGTAATCGGGTATGATCCTGTACTTTCGGAGGAAGTTGCCGCCAAAATGGGATTTGATTTAGTAGATATTGAAACTGTTTTAGCTCAATCGGATATCATCACAGTTCATGTTCCACTTACTGATGAGACGAAAAATCTCTTAAATGAAGAGACAATTGCAAAATGTAAAGATGGAGTAAAATTAATTAACTGTGCCAGAGGCGGAATTATTAATGAAGAAGCCTTAGTAAAAGCTTTAGATTCGGGAAAAGTTTCCGGTGCAGCAATCGATGTTTATATTTCCGAACCACCGCAATACGAAGGTCCGCTTATTCAACATCCAAAATTAGTTTCAACTCCTCATCTCGGAGCTTCTACAGAGGAGGCTCAAGAAAAAGTTGCTGTCCAAATAGCAGAACAGATTGTTGATCTTTTTAATGGCAAAGAAGTTAAAGGTGCAATTAATGCGGCTGCAATTCAGTCTAGCGGGAATAAAGAATTATCTCCTTATGTAGAGCTTGCAGATAATATCGGATTATTTCATTCGCAATTACTAAAAGGGCAATTGAAACAAATCAATATTAATTTCAGCGGAGATTTACTTCATTCTTCAACTACTTTGTTATCAACCGCGGTTTTAAAAGGATTTCTATCTAAAAAACTTTCTGCCGGAGTAAATTTAATTAATGCTCCTTTACTTGCAAAAGAATTGGGCGTTGTAATAAATGAAACAAAATCCGGTGCTAATTCTACATATACAAATTTAATTTCTGTTGAATTTGTTACAGATAAAGAAAAAAGAACTTTAGGCGGAACGGTTTTTGGAAATAATGAAAAAAGAATCGTATTTATTGACAAATATCATTTAGAGCTAAAGCCGGAAGGAAATATGCTTTGCTATACTAACATTGATAAACCCGGAATGCTTGCAACTGTTGGTAAGCTTTTAGCGGAAGCTAATATCAATATTGCCGGACTTTCTTTGGGTAGATTAGATATTGGTGCCGAAGCTTTAACCGTTATTAATGTTGACAGTGAAATTACTAAAGAAGTTCTTTCGTCAATTTTAGGAATAGACGGTGTTAAAAATGTTTTCGCAATAAAGTTTTAAAATTGCAAAATAATATCAAATTTTAGCCCTTTCTTGTTAATTCAGGAAAGGGTTTTTGTTTTTCAATCATTTATAAATTACTTGACAAAAGTTGGATGTTGTACTATTTTGATTCCATATTTTTGTTCAAAAACGCTGAGTAAATTCAACTATTTAAGAACAGCAATTTTTAGCTAACCGATTTTTTGTTTTTTTTATAAAAATCGTCCATTTTTTCAGAAATTATAATAATTTTGATTCCCTATATGACTAAAAAACTAACTATTTCCGCCTTCGTTTTTCTAATTCTTTGCACATCTTTATTTGCGCAAAAGAAAAATCCCAAATTCATCTTCGATTTTGATTATGCACAATTTGGCTATGATTCTACTTCTAATTACGTAGAAGTTTATTATTCGTTTAACCAGCAAACAATGAAATATGTTCAAACAGATTCCAGTAACTATTTAGAAGCTTATCTTCATGTGTCAATCCAAGATACTTCCAGCGGTAAATATCTTATAAATAATAAGTGGAGAATCGCCAGCACAATTAAAGATTCTACTCAAATTAGCGATAAAAGTTTGGTCGGTGTAATTAGCTTTGTTTTGCCGGAAGGATTTTATAAATGTGTAGTTGGCGGAACAGCCGGTGAAACTGCTGACAAGCAAAAATTTATTACCGATCATGTAAATGTAAAACCTCTTCACACACACGATATTTCTGTTAGTGATATTCAACTAGCATCTAAAATATTGCAGGACAGTCAGAATAAATCTTCAATATTTTACAAAAACACATTTGAAGTTGTGCCAATTCCAACCGAAGTTTTTGGAGAAAGCCTTCCTGTAGTTTTTTATTATTATGAAGTATACTCATCGAAAGAGGCTTTAGCTAAAGACAGTGTTCTGCAAATTTCCAGCTTGGTTTATAATAGTAAAAGAAAAGTAGTTTACTCCAAGATATTCAGTATTAAAAATACTATAAAATCACGTGTTGAAGTTGGGGCAATTCCGGTAAATAAATTTCCGACGGATACATACACTCTTATAGTTTCAGTTCTGGATACGGCTAAGCAAAAAGGTATCTCATCATCAAAAAGATTTTTTGTTTACAATCCTAAAGTTGTAAATACGGATACTGCTTCTGCGAAAGGTCAAACATATGTTGCAAGTGTTTTTGGTGTAATGTCAATTGAAGAATGTGATGATTTATATAGTAAATCAAAATATATTGCGACCGGTCCGGAAGTTGATCAATGGGGAAAATTATCAACACTAGCCGGTAAAAGAGAATTTTTATATAACTTCTGGAAAAAACGAGATCCTGATCCTGCTACAAATCAAAATGAATATTTCAATCAGTATTTAAAAAGAATACAGGAAAGCAATAAAAAGTATGGAACGATTACTCGTCCGGGATGGAAAACCGACAGAGGAAGAGTTTACATAAAATATGGTGAACCAAGTGAAATTGAACGCTTTCCGAATCAAACGGATTCCAAGCCTTATGAAATCTGGCACTATAATGAATTAGAAGGTGGAGTTATTTTTGTTTTTGCAGATCTAACAGGATTTTCAGATTACCAACTTGTTCATTCAACAATGCGCGGTGAATTGAGAGACGACAATTGGCAAAGAAGGGTTTCCAGTTTTTAGTTTAAGTTTCTTAAAGCCTATCAGTTCAGATAGGCTTTTTTTGTCTCTATCGCTGACTTTTAAAAGTCTTAGTATTTAGGTAAATTAAATGATTTAGTAGTTTAAGTTTTACCGAATTTAATAAAGTTGGCGTTAATGGGTGATAGACTAGAATACATATTGTTTGCTGGTTTTAGCAGGTTCTTCAAGATTATTGGTTTAAAGGCAACAAGAAAATTTGCAACAGTTCTTGCGTTTGCATTTTATTACTTAATTCCGATAAGAAAAGAAACAGTACTAGATAATCTCAAACACGCATTTCCCGAATATTCCGATAAAAAAATTAAAAAAATAGCTTTTGGCAGTTATAAAAGTTTTGCTATTTCTTTAGTTGAAATTCTTTATGTCCCTTATTTATCAGCCGAAGAGCTAAAAAAAATCATAATAATAACCAATCTGGATTTTTTAAGAGAAAAGGTGAAGGAAAATAAAGGCTTTATTTTGCTTTCAGCTCATTTTGGTAATTGGGAATATTTAGCAATGGCAACAGGAGTTTATCTTGAAGCTAAACTAGCCATAGTTGTAAAACCTCAGAGGAACAAATTTGTTACAGATTGGATGAACAAGGCACGTAGCAAATGGGGAAATAAAGTTACACCTCTGGGAATTTCAATTAGAAATGTATATCAAGAACTTAAAGAAAAAAGAACAGTTGCAATGGTTGCCGATCAACGCGGACCAGAAGACGGAATAAGAATAAATTTTTTCGGAAGACAAGCTTCAATTTATTCGGGACCTGCGATTCTTTCAATCAAACTTGGTTCGCCAATAGTTTACACCCTTGCAATTCGTCAACCGGATTATACTTATAAAGCTGAGTTTATAGAAATTGGAATGGAAAATTTGCCGGAAGATAATGATGAAAAAGTAAAAGCATTAAGTCAAAGGTATAATGATTATTTAGAAAACATGATTCGTAAATATCCGGAACAGTGGCTATGGATGCACAAAAGATGGAAATATTAAATTGAGCGAAGAAAAAATATTAGTTATTCAAACAGCATTTCCGGGCGATGCAATTTTAACTTTGCCGATGATTCAAAAATTAAAGGAAGTTAATCCTTTAAGTCAGATTGATGTAATTGCGATTCCTTCAACATCAGAAATTTTTCTTTCTTCTCCTAGCGTTAATAATGTTTATACTCTTGAGAAACGCGGCAAGCACAAATCGATAAAATCTCTTTTAAGTTTTGTAAAAGAATTAAAAAAATACGGTTACAATAAAATTTACTCGCCCCATCGCTCTTTTAGAACCGCAATTATTGTTTTGTTTTTGGGAATAAGAGAAAGCTATGGATTTTCTAATAGTAGTTTCAAACATGTTTATAAAAAAATAATTCAGTATAGACCCGATTTTCACGAAGTTCGTAGAAATCTTGAACTTATTGGATTTGCCACTGACGATTTTAATTGGAAAATACTTCCGGAGACCAAAATTTCTGAAGATTCTAAAAAAAAAGTAGATGTTTTTTTTGTAAATTTAGATAGCAATAAAAATAATCTTGTTATAGCGCCCGGAAGTGTTTGGAATACTAAAAAGTACCCTGAAGAACATTTTAGAACAATAATAGAGTATTTTGCCGAAAAATCGTACACTATAATATTATTGGGCGGCAAAAACGACGAAGAAATTTGTAATAATTTAGCAACCGGATTTTCAGAAAATGTTATTTCTGTTGCAGGTAATTTTAGCTTTTTAGAATCGATTGAAGTTTTGAAGAACTCTAGTTTGTTAGTATCAAACGATAGCGCTCCAACCCATTTAGGAATGTGTGCGGATATTCCTGTTTTAACTCTATATTGTTCAACCGTTGCAGAGTTTGGCTTTTATCCTTATAACGATAAAAGTGAATTTTTAAGTTATGATGAACTATCCTGTAAACCATGCGGAATTCACGGTTATGAAGAATGTCCGATTAAGACCTTTGAGTGCGGTAATAATCTGGTTCCGCAAAAAGTTATTGATAAGATTGAGGAAATGTTAAATGATAAACACTAAAGAAGCTTTAATTATTAATGTAGATGCTGATTTACAAGCTGCCATTAACGAAGCAAAAAAATTATACCTTGAAGGCACTGTATTTATATATCCAACCGATACAATTTATGGTTTCGGCGCAAATCCTTTTAATGAAGAAGCTGTTGATAAAATAAGTAATATAAAAGGCAGAGAGAACGGAAAAAGATACATACTATTAGTTGATGAAATTAGTACTTTACTGAAGTACGTTGAAATAAAATCAGAAAAACATATCGATTTTCTCTTGTCCATTTGGCCTAACCCTATTTCTGTTGTGCTAAAATTGAATTCAAAAACTCAAGAGTTACTAGGATTTGAAACTGCGGCTTTCAGAATTCCAAATAATAGATTCTGCCAGAAGTTATTAGCGGAATTAAAGATGCCTTTGGTTTCTACAAGTGTAAACAGAAGCGGGCAGCCTGCTTTGGTTGAACCGAGTATTATAAAAACAGAGTTTTCTTCTGATGTTGATGCTATCTTTTACACTGATAAAAAATCGTTTTTCCAGGCTTCCACACTTATCGATTTAAGTGACAGTAAACCTGTAATTTTGAGAGAAGGTAAAATTAAATTTGATGATATAATGGAGCGATACAACTCCAAGTTTGGCGGAAATCAATAAATGAGTAATAAACTCCTAAATTACTTTAAGCTTAAAAAACTGAAAAGTTTCTCAATAATTATTTTACCTGATGGTGTTGGTGGTGAAGCTAAAACTCATAAATTTAATGTTGGTAAAGTTTTTACTATTGTTGCTGCATATACGGTCATTATTGCTTTATTGGGATTCATTATCTTTTCGATTACTCCATTAGGTAATTTAATTTTTCCCGGAAGTAGTGGTTTAACTCGCTCTGATATGGAAAAAATTAAAGAATTGAACAATCGCATGTTGTTCCTTGGCAGAGAACTTGATAATTTAAAATCTACTAATCTTCAGTTAAAAGATGCAATTGTTATGGGTGATTCTACATTAGCTGATTCGCTCTCTAAATTGGTAGATACCAGTGAAACAAACATATATCAAAACTCCGGCGGAAATCTTTTTTTTATTGTCAAGAAGTTATTTTCTGGTGAGGGTGACCAGAATAAAAAAGACAACCGGCAGGAGCTTCTTTTTTCTAAACCTGTTAATGGTTTTGTTAGTCGCGGATTTAATCCTGAAAACGGACATTTTGGAGTTGATTTTGTTGTTAAATCCGGAACTCCTGTATACGCGGCGGCAAGTGGTTACGTTGTATTTTCGGGATTTACAATAAATGATGGAAATATGATAATAGTTGTGAATCCTGATGATTATATTACAGTTTATAAACATTGTTCGGTTTTGTTAAAAAAGGTGAGGGATGAAGTAATTCAAGGCGAAGTAATAGCACTGACCGGAAATTCAGGCGAAAAATCAACCGGTCCGCATCTTCACTTTGAGGTTTGGAAAAACGGGAAACCGATTGATCCAAAGAAAGTATTTGTTAATTATTAATAGGGAGATTTTTTAATTGAAATCGAAACAAGAAATCACAGGAAACGACGTCGTTACCATTATTGGTGCCGGAGTTGTTGTTGAAGGCAAATTGGAAAGCAACGGTAATGTTAGAATCGACGGAACAATAAAGGGTAATGTGAAAGCAAAAGGCAACGTTACTGTTGGCGAAAGCGGAATTATTGAAGGCGAAGTATTTGCAAACGCGGTAACAGTTGGAGGTACAATTATTGGTGTTGTTAATGCCGACTCTAAAGTAGTTTTGGAGAGCGATTCTTCTTTAAAAGGAGATCTAATTACGAAGGTTTTGGAAATTCAGGCAGGCGCAAAATTTGACGGCAGCAGTAAAATGAGTTCTGCAGAAAACAAAACTGTAGTGGTTCCGCATGTAGATAATAGAAATGCTGAATAAATTAAAAAAAGATGATTCCGATAATAGCTGGGCAAATTATTTAGCTCTTGGAAGTCAATTATCTTTTACTGTTGTAGCTATGGTTTTTCTTGGCTATTGGTTGGATAAAAAATTTGAAACAACTCCCACACTTACGGTTGTTTTCTCTTTTATAGGGGTAATTGGGGGAATGTATAATTTTATAAAATCAGTATTAAAATCCGATAAATGACATTTTCACAAAAATTGTTTGGTATTCTGTTCTCCATCATTGGAGGCGTGTTTCTGATTCTTACTATTTTTTGGTGGAAAGGACTTCTGCCTTCTGAATTTTACAAGGCATTTTTAGCAGCCGCATTTATTACAACTGCCAATTTTTCTTTAGGAATATTTTTTATAAATATTAGTAGAAATAAACCGCCTAATGTATTGTTTCGTATTGTCTTCGGTGGAATGTCGTTAAGGCTTTTTTTTGTATTATTTCTAATTTTCTTGTCCCTAAAATTTTTGGAATTCAGTGATATTAGTTTTATATTTGTAATCTTCTTTTTTTACGTTTTATACTTAATAATAGAGATCATTTACTTAAATTTTGATAAAAATTCGTAGAATTTATGTTATTTAACTCAACAGGGCAGGCAGTAGCGGATACGCTAAAAAAAGCAGCAGAAAGTATGAGCAACAGCGATCCAAGTTGGATTATGCATCATGTTTTAGATGCTCACACAGTTGAATTACCGTTTTTTGAGTTACATTTGCCACAATTTCATTTGTTCGGAATTGATTTATCAATTACAAAACATGTTTTTTTTATGTGGGTGGTTGCGGCAATCTTAATTATTATTGCTCTAGTTGCTGCAAAGAGTTACAAAAAATCACTTGTTCCCAAGGGTTTTGCTAATTTTATAGAAGTCTTTATTGTTTTTGTTAGAGACGAAATAGTTAAGCCGGCTATAGGTCATGGTTACGAAATCTATATGCCTTATATGCTTACTCTGTTCTTTTTTATATTATTAAGTAATTTATTCGGATTGATACCTTATTCCGTTACAATAACCGGAAATATTGCTGTAACAGCTGCACTTGCCGGAATATCTTTTATTGCTACGCAATATGGCGGAATGAGAACCAACGGTGTGATCAAATATTTTAAGAATCTTGTTCCGGGCGGTATGCCAGGATGGATTGTACCAATTATTGTCCCACTTGAGATCTTGGGATTATTCACAAAACCATTCGCACTGTGTATTCGTCTTTTTGCAAACATGATTGCCGGACACATTGTAATCTTCTCATTACTCGGTTTAATATTCATTATGCACACAATCTATGTGGCACCGGTTTCCGTTTTATTTGCTTTGTTTATAGAATTGCTTGAAATTTTAGTTGCTTTAATTCAAGCTTATATTTTTACTATGCTGACTGCCTTATTCATAGGAATGGCTAGTCACGCAGATCATTAATAATTGATTTATAATAACAACAAAAAAATAATTAAGGAGATAGAAATGGATTTAGGTTGGTTGAGCGCCGGTATTGGTGCAGGATTAGTAGTAATTGGTGCAGCTTTAGGTATCGGTAAACTTGCAGCTTCTGCTCTTGAAGCTATGGGAAGACAACCGGAAGCAGTTGCTCCTATCAGAACCGCAATGATTATTGCCGCAGCACTTATTGAAGGTATTGCATTCTTCGGACTTGTTATTTGTATTTTATTAGCATTTAAAGCTGTATAATTCAAATTAGAATACGCAGGAATACTTTCTGCATATTTAAAATTAAAAAGGAATAAGAAATTATGCTTACCGGTTTCAGTTTATCAGTTATCGCGTTAGCTTCTGAAGGTGGCGGCAGTTTAATTGATGTTAATCCGGGAGTTATTTTTTGGACGATTATAACGTTTGTTGCTTTATTACTCGTTCTTAAAAAGATTGCCTGGAAACCTATTTTAACCGCGCTGGATCAAAGAGAGGCTGCTATTAAAGAGTCTCTTGAAAAAGCAGAAGTAGCTCAAGAAGAAGCTAGAAAGGTACTTGAGCAAAATCAAGCTAGCCTTGCAAAAGCTGAGGAAGAATCTAAAAAGATTATTGGTCAGAGCCGCGAATATGCTGAAAAGATGAAAGATCAGATTATTGCGGAAAGCAGAGAGCAAGCTAAAAAGTTGGTTGCAGACGCATCTGTTGAAATTGACAGACAGAAACAAGCTGCTTTTTCTGAACTTAAAACTCAAGTTGCTGAAATTGCTGTTATGGCTGCAGAAAAAATCTTGAACGAAAGTCTCAATAAAGATCGTCAAAAGAAATTAGTTGATAAATATTTAGATGAAATAACAAAAAATTAATATGAGTGAATATAACGTTTCGTTTAGATATGCTTCTTCTTTGCTTGATACTTCAATTGAAAAGAAAAATTTAGACTCTACCTTTTTAGATGTAGAATTAATAGCATCTACGCTTACTGATAATCCTCAGTTAGAAAGAATGCTGGAAAATCCTATTATCAAACAAGACGTAAAGCTCACAGTACTTGAAGAAATTTTCAAAACAAGAATTGGCGCAGATACTTTACGATTTTTAAGTTTTGTTCTTGAAAAGGGAAGAGAGGAATTTCTTCTTAGTATTTTAAATAGGTTTATTTCGCTAAGAGATGAACATTTAGGTATTGTTAACGTTGATGTAAGAACAGCTTTTGAGTTTACTGAGGTGCAAACTGAAACGCTTAAAAACAATTTAGAAAAATATCTTAAGAAGCAAGTAAGATTTAATTTTACTCTCGATACTACAATAGTCGGTGGTTTCATAGCTAAAGTAGGAGATACAGTGTTTGATGCTTCGCTTAAGCATCAACTTGAATTATTAAAGAAGCAATTTTTAGAAGGCGGAGCTTCGTTAAATTAAAAAGAGAATTTAAGAAGGAAAATTATAATGGCTGAAATTAGACCAGATGAAATATCTGCGATACTAAGAAAACAATTATCAGGCTATGAGAGCGAAGTTGATATTTATGATGTTGGAACCGTTCTTCAAGTTGGTGACGGTATTGCTAGAGTTTACGGTCTTTCTAAAGTTATGGCAAGTGAATTGGTTGAGTTCCCGAATGATGTTTTCGGAATGGTACTTAATCTTGAAGAAGATAGTGTTGGTTGCGTACTTTTTGGAGACACTACCTTAATTAAAGAGGGTGATACTGTTAAAAGAACGAAACGTGTCGCTTCTTTGCCGGTTGGAAATGAAATGCTTGGCAGAGTTATTACTCCGCTCGGTATACCAATAGACGGTAAGGGAGCAATCAATACTGAAAAATTCTTGCCTATTGAAAGAAAAGCTCTTGGCGTTATTCAACGTCAATCTGTAAAAGAACCACTGCAAACTGGTATTACTGCTGTCGATGCAATGATTCCTATCGGACGTGGACAGAGGGAGTTGATTATTGGTGATAGACAAACCGGTAAAACAGCTGTTGCCGTAGATGCTATCATTAACCAAAAATTTACACATACTGAAGAAGCTAAAAAGTCTGGCGTTCAGCCGGTTTATTGTATTTATGTTGCTATAGGACAGAAAAGCTCAACCGTTGCTCAAGTTGTTAATAAGTTGCGAGAGCATGGCGCAATGGATTTCACGACAGTAATCACTGCCGCAGCTTCTGATCCTGCCCCGCTTCAATTTATCGCTCCTTATTCCGGTGCAACTTTAGGTGAATTTTTTAGAGATAACGGGAAACATGCTTTAGTTGTTTTTGATGATCTTTCAAAACAAGCTGCTGCATATCGTGAGCTATCTCTTTTGTTGAAACGCCCTCCGGGACGTGAAGCTTATCCTGGTGATGTATTCTATCTCCATTCAAGATTGTTGGAAAGAGCTTCAAAGTTAAATGATGAATTGGGCGGCGGTAGTTTAACTGCGCTTCCAATTATTGAAACTCAACAAGGCGACGTTTCTGCATATATTCCTACTAACGTTATTTCTATTACCGACGGACAGATTTACTTGGAATCAAACTTATTTAACGCTGGTGTTAGACCGGCAATCAACGTTGGTATTTCGGTTTCACGTGTTGGCGGTAGCGCTCAAATTAAAGCAATGAAAAAAGTTGCGGGTAGTTTGAAGCTTGATCTTGCTCAATATCGTGAGCTAGAAGCGTTTGCAAAATTTGGTTCCGACCTGGATAAAGCTACAAAAAGAACTTTAGCTAAGGGTGCTAGGTTAGTTGAGTTACTTAAACAGGGTCAATATTCTCCTATCCCTGTTGAAAAACAAGTTGTTAGTATTTATTTAGGCACTAACGGAATGATGGATGAAATTCCTGTTCATGAAGTTAAAAGATTTGAAAAGGAAATATTAGAATTTATTGAGGTAAATTATCCTCAAGTATTCGATACGATTAAAAAAGAGAAGCAACTTACTGATGAAGTTGTTTCAGATATTAAAAAAGCTGCTTCAGAAATGATGGGCGTATTTAAAGCTAATTCTTAAAGCAAAAATCATTTAATTATGGCTACATTAAGAGATATAAAAAGACGAATTAAAGGCGTTCGGGATACTCAGCAGATTACAAAAGCTATGAAAATGGTGGCTGCTGCTAAGTTAAGAAGAGCTCAAGAAAATGTTCTTAACGCTCGTCCTTATGCTACAAAAATTTCTACAATGATTTCGCATTTGGTTACTGATGACGATATTGCAAATAACGAATTTATCACGCCGCGAGAAGTTAAAAATGTAGCTGTTGTTATTATAACTGCTGATAGAGGCCTTTGCGGCGCTTTCAATACAAATTTGATTAAAGAAGCAACTAATTATATCAACGAAAAATTAGTTTCTAAAAACATAGCAGCTCATCTTTTTTGTGTCGGGAAAAAAGGAAATGACTTTTTTGGAAAACGCGATTATAATGTTGTCGGATCAAAGATTGGTTTGTTTAGTTCACTAAAGTATGAAGATGCACTTGAAATTGCCAATGAAGTTATTGATGGTTATTTAACTGAAGTTTACGATAAAGTAATTGTTATTTATAATGAATTTAAATCAATAATTCAGCAAAAAATTGTTGTTACTGAATATCTTCCAATTCCGGTTGTAAAAAATGATGAGCATGATGAAGTCTTTTCCGATTATATTTTTGAACCGGATCAGAAATCAATTCTTAATTATCTTTTGCCTAAACATTTAAAGGCTCAATTATGGAGGGCTCTGCTCGAATCGAACGCAGCAGAACTCGGAGCAAAAATGACTGCGATGGATAATGCTACAACTAATGCCAAAGAAATGATTAGAACTTTACAGTTGAAATATAATAAAGAACGACAAGCTGCAATTACTAAAGAAATTTTAGAAATCGTATCCGGCGCAAACGCCCTTAAAGCCGGTTGATTTTAGCTTTTATGTTAATTATACGGAATTTGATTAGGAAAGTTTTGATATAAAATGTTAGATGAATTATCTCTTAAATTAGAAACTGCTCTTAAAAAAGTTAGAGGTCAGGGAAGGCTTACAGAACAAAATATCTCTGATACTTTAAGGGAAATTCGAAGAGTTCTTTTAGATGCTGATGTTAATTATAAAGTTGCTAAGGACTTCATAAACCAAGTCTCTGAAAAAGCTTTAGGTGAAGAAGTTATTGCTTCAATTACTCCGGGACAATTAATAACAAAAATTATTAATGATGAGTTAACTCAACTCCTTGGCGGAAATGCAAGCGAACTTAAACTAAACGGTTCCGGTATTACAGCTATTTTAATAGTTGGATTACAAGGATCAGGTAAAACTACCTTTAGCGGAAAACTTGCCAAATCGCTTAAGAGTAAAAATAGAAATGTTTTACTTGTTGCAGCCGATATTTATAGACCGGCAGCTATTGAGCAGTTGAAACTTTTAGGAACTCAAATAGAAGTTCCGGTATTTTCTCTTGAAGAAAAAAATGCAAGAAAAGTCGTTTCAGAGGGAATGGCTTATGCTAAACAAAATAATTTTGATACCGTAATTGTAGATACAGCCGGTCGTCTTCATGTGGATGAAGAAATGATGACTGAAGTAGCCGATATAAAAAACCTGGTAAAACCAACCGATACTCTTTTTGTGGTTGATTCAATGACCGGGCAAGATGCTGTAAATTCCGCTAAAGCTTTTAATGAAAAAGTAAATTACGACGGAATTGTGCTAACAAAGTTAGACGGTGATGCCAGAGGCGGAGCGGCGCTCTCAATACGTTCCGTAGTAGGCAAACCGATTAAGTTTATAAGTAACGGAGAAAAACTTGATGCTTTAGAAGCTTTTTATCCTGATCGTTTAGCATCTAGAATTTTAGGCAAAGGTGACATAGTTTCCTTAGTTGAAAAAGCTCAAATGAACTTTGATGAGCTAGAAGCTGACAAGCTTGAAGAAAAATTAAGGAAAAATAAATTTGATTTTAATGATTTTCTTAAGCAAATTAAAGCAATTAAGAAAATGGGTTCTTTATCATCCATTTTGGGAATGATTCCTGGGCTTAGTTCTCAGATAAAAAATACTCAAATTGATGATAATGCTCTCGTAAAAGTTGAAGCTATAATAAATTCTATGACTTTGAAAGAGAGAGAATCACCCAAAATCCTCAATGGAGGACGTCGTAAAAGAATTGCAAGAGGAAGTGGAACATCAATTCAAGATGTAAACCGTTTAATCAAGCAGTTTGGCGAAATGCAAAAAATGATGAGCCGGTTCAGTAAAAAGGGATTTGGCAATTCGTTGAATAATTTTAAATTTAATTGATATAATGATAAATATCTGGAGGTTCAAATAACTTGGCTGTAAAGTTAAGATTACGAAGACTTGGAAAGAAGAAGCAACCAATTTATAAAGTTGTAGCTGCTGATTCAAGATCTCCTCGTGATGGTAAATTTTTAGAAGCTATCGGTTCATATAATCCTTTAACCGATCCTTCTACAATTGACATAAAAGAAGATAGAGCAATGTATTGGCTAAATGCCGGTGCACAGCCTACTGATACCGTAAAAAGTTTGTTGAGTAAGAAAGGCATTATCTTAAAGAGAGAGCTAATTAAAAAAGGCCTTTCTGAAGAGAAAATACAGGCCGAAATAGAGAACTGGCAAAAGCTGAACGAGGCTAAGACGAAAAGTAAGAGCACTGCTTCTACTAATAAGGTTGAGAATGAAGTCGTTTCAGAAGAAAAGGCCGAAGAAGTAGAAAATATTGAAACAGGTACAGCAGAAGTAAAGGGCGCTGCTTCTGATGAGAATACCGAAGAAAAAGAAGCTTAATTTAAATTTCTTTTTATAGGTCTTTTCTCTCTGTACATTATTTCTAAAGCTCCCTTACTCTAATATAGGAGGCTTCTTTCTATGAAAGAATTCATCGAATTTATCGCAAAACACTTGGTGGATAATCCTGATAGTGTTGTTATCGAGGAAAAAAATCCTGAGGAGAACAAAATTGTACTTTCTCTTAAAGTACAAGCCGATGATGTGGGTAAAGTCATCGGAAAGCAAGGAAAAACTGCTCAGGCAATGCGTACTTTGTTAACCGCAATTGCGGCTAAAGAAGGTAAGAGAGCTATTTTAGAAATATTAGACTAAAGGTCTATTCTTTTTTGTGAACAATTTTTTTCTTATTGCCAAAATTGTGTCTGCTTTCGGAAAGGAAGGTTATTTAAGAATTAATTCTTATTCCGATTTTCCCGAAAGATTTTTCGATCTGAAGAACATTTACATTGATTTCTTCGGTGATAAAAAAGAATTCACAATTGACTATGTGAAGAAACACAAAAACTTTTTAACGTTGAAGTTTAAAAACTTTGATTCTGAAAGTGATGTTTCCATCTTAGTTGGCAAAGAAATTTTTGTTGATGAAGAAAATTTAATTAAGCTTCCTAAGGATCACTTTTTTGTTCATGATCTTATAGGAAGCAAAATTTTTAGAAACAATCTTGAATTTGGAAAGATTGTTGATGTTCTAAAATATCCTGCTAATGACGTTTATGTTATAGAACTCGTAAATGGTGGGGAAATACTGCTTCCGGCGATTAAGGAAATTGTTGAGAGTTTTGATCCCAACAATAAAATTATGGTACTAAAGCCGGGAGAAGAGTTTTACGATGATGATGAGAATTGATATTATTTCTGCTGTCCCGGATTTATTATTGAGTCCTTTGCAAACAAGCATTATAAAGAGAGCTCAAAATAAGGGAAAAGTTGAAATTATAATTCATAATCTCAGAGATTACGCATTTAATAAACATAAACAGATTGATGATAAACCTTTTGGTGGTGGCCCGGGTATGATCTTAAAACCCGAACCGTTTTTTGAATGTATTGAAAAACTTCAGGCTGAAAGAAATTACGATTATGTAATTTTCACTTCTCCCAAAGGGAAAATCTTTAATCAAAAAGAAGCAAATAAATTATCATTAGCTGGAAATATACTTTTTGTAACCGGACATTATAAAGAAATTGATGACCGAGTTAGGGAAAAATTTGCAACCGATGAAATATCGATTGGAAATTTTGTTTTAACCGGTGGTGAGTTACCCGCGCTTCTTATAATTGATGCGGTTGTAAGGTTAATTCCGGGTGTTCTTAATGATAGTGAATCGGCACTTGATGATTCTTTTCAAGATGGAGATAGAGTAGAAGCTCCATATTTTACAAGGCCTGCTGACTATCGCGGGATGAAAGTGCCTGATGTGCTCCTTTCCGGTAATGAAAGAGAAATAAAAAAATGGAAAGAAGAGCAATCTATTTTATTAACCGAGAAGTGGAGAAAAATTAATAATTAGTGGAGAAAACAATGGTCGATATAAACAATATATTACCTGATCAAGTTAGAACAGATTTCCCAAGATTTAATTCTGGAGATCATGTTAGAATTCATGTTAGGGTTGTTGAAGGTGATAAAGAGAGAGTTCAGCCTTTTGAAGGCGATGTTATAAGCATCAGAGGTGCAGGCGCAAGCAAAACTTTTACTGTAAGAAAAATTTCCAGCGGTGTTGGTGTTGAAAGAATATTTCCTTTCAATTCACCAAAGATTGCTAAAATTGAACTTCTTAAAGAAGGTGATGTTAGAAGAGCTAAACTTTACTACCTCAGAAATCTTTCTGGTAAAGCTGCAAGAATTAAAACAAAAACCAGATGATTTTTGGTTAGTCTTTTTATAGAGGCTGTTACAAAGGTTTTAATATTTTTCCGTTTGGAAAAGAATTCAATTAAATTTTTATTTAATGAATAAAATTAAACTTTTGAAACAGCCTCTTTCTTTTTAATTATTTCAAGATTTATTATGAGTTATTATTTCCCGGATAATATTTTTACAAAATTAATTTATTCCAAGTTACCGGAACCAATTAAAAGTTCAGTGGAGTTTATTTCAGCATCTTTAATCTCAAAAAAATTAGAGGAAGATGAAACTGCATCCGGATTAATCCCAACTATGGATCTCATTCAACACAAGGATTTTTACGTTTCCCAATCGTTTGGTGTTTCATTCGAATCTTCTCTTTGCAATACATATATATATTTTAATCCGGAACAGAAAGATGTTTCTGAAATTTATTTGTACGGTGATATTTCATCATTAGAAGTAATTTTGGCAAAACTTATTTTTAAAGAAGCTTATTCTGTAGATGTTAAAATAAATATGTTAACGGATTTGAAGAAAGCCGAAGATAGAAATGTTTTGGTTACCGGTGATGTAAATTTTCTATTAGGAAAATTTTATAATGGGATTAGCTTTTCAGAGGAGTTAATTGATGTTCTTTCTGTCCCCTATGTTAATTATGTTTTTGCTTCAAAAGATAAGGTAATGATTGAAGAATTTAATAAAGCAGTTAAAGGTATAAGCAGGTCAGTTTATAATGCGGCTGAGGATGATAATTTTGGAATAGATTTTTCAGATGAAACCAAGCAGCATATAAGAGATAATATATCATCATTTATTTGCGAATTTGATGAGCAGGATATTGAGGGTATTAAACAGCTTATTCGCTTACCATATTTTCATGGGATTATAAAGGAGATTCTGGAAGTTCGATTAGCCTAGATTTGAGTTAAAAATTTTATAAGAGATATAAAATCAAGGTGACTAACAAGTAGTCACCTTGATTTTTAATTTTAGATAGCGATATGCGAAACACTTAACACATTCTCATTTTCGTTCATAGTTTTTATGATCTCAGTAGAGAGATTGTGTTTTAACTTCATGGTACAACAAGCAACTACGCCGCCTTCAAAAATAATATTTTCAATTTCCTCAATATTAATATTTTGTTCTCTAATTATATTGAGAATATTTGACAACACGCCTGGTTTATCAAAATGCTTCACAACCAATTGATATTTGGCGTCTGAAACTTTTGTCCTATTTACCCAATGAGCAATTAAACCGCTGGAAACATAATCCTTTACAATTTTAACAGTTTCGGCAGCAACGGCATTTTGTGCCTGTTCTGTTGAAGCCCCAATGTGGTGAGTTATGTAAACATTAGGATTAGTTTGCAGAATAGATTTAACCTCACCGGTTTTTTGTTCCGGTTCACCTTTAAATACATCAAGAGCTACTCTTAAATTCTTATTCTTAATTGCATCAATTAAGGCATCTTCGTCAATAATATCGGCACGAGAAGTATTTATTAACAATGCATTATCTTTCATGTAACTGAACATCTCTTTATTGAATAAGCCTTTGGTATGCGGAGTTGCGGGTAGATGAATTGTAACTACATCGCAAAGAGGTAATAGTTGATCCATCTCAGAAAAATCTTTAATTGAAACTCCCTCAATTCTAGAGACATCCTTACCGTAAACGTTCATTCCAAATGCCAGAGCTCTTTTTGCAACTTCTTTTCCTATGTTCCCGACACCAATTATGCCTAAAGTTTTTCCTTTTAATCCTTCAGCCTTCGAATACTCGCCTTTGTTCCACTTACCATTTTTGAAATCAATTACATTTTCCGGAATTCTTCTATCTAATGAAATCATTAATCCTATTGCCAACTCTGCAACAGCAACTGCATTCATTCCGGGACAATTTGCAACATAAATTCCCCTTTTATTTGCGGCGGCTATATTAATGTTATTCACTCCGGAACCGGCGCGGATAATAAGATTTAAATTTTTGCTATTAATAATTGTTTCTTCATTAACTTTTGTTGAGCGAACGATTAAAATATCAACTTCTTCAGCGGCATCCTTCAAATCATTTTCACCTAATTTAGGAGAATATACTACGTCCAAATCTAACTCTTCAAACTGCTTTATATACTCATCAGGGAACTTGTCGGCGATTAAAACTTTTACTTTCATTATTCACCCCTTTCTAAATTTAACATTGGAATTTTTATCCCGAAATGATTAGCATTATCGATTGCTTTCTGATAACCGGCGTCCGCGTGTCTTACAATTCCCGTTCCCGGATCGTAAGTAAGCACACGCTCTAATCTTAGTTCGGCTTCTTTGGTTCCATCTGCAACTATTACCATTCCGGCATGTATAGATTTACCTATTCCAACTCCACCGCCGTGATGAACAGAAACCCAACTAGCACCGCCAATAGAATTAAGAAGTACGTTTAGAATAGGCCAATCTGCAATAGCATCACTGCCGTCTTTCATATTTTCTGTTTCTCTGTTCGGTGATGCTACCGAGCCACAATCGAGGTGATCACGACCGATAACAATTGGTGCACTTATTTTACCGGAAGCCACAAGATCATTAAATATTTTCCCCATTTTTGCTCTCTCACCATAACCCAGCCAGCAGATGCGAGAGGGAAGTCCTTGAAAATGGACTTTCTTTTGCGCTAGATCTATCCAGTTACATAAAGATTTATTTTCCGGAAAAGCATCTTTGATAGCTTTGTCGGTTACATATATATCTTCAGGATTACCGGAAAGCGCTACCCATCTGAAAGGTCCCTTTCCGTCACAGAAAAGCGGACGAATAAATTCCGGAACAAAGCCTGGAATATCAAATGCATTTTCTAATCCATTTTCTTTTGCTTCGCCACGGATATTATTTCCGTAATCAAAGGTTATCGATCCACGTTTTTTAAATTCTAACATTGCCTTAACGTGTTCAACAATAGTATATTTTGCTAGTTTAATATAGCGGGTGGGATTATCATTTCGCAGTTCAAGCGCTTCCTCGAAACTCATATCCATCGGCACATAACCATTTAGCGTGTCGTGCGCTGAAGTTTGATCTGTTAAAACGTCGGGAATAATATTCTTTGCTAAGATTTGAGGAAGAATTTTTCCAGCATTTCCGACTAATCCAACGGAAAGAGCTTTGTTTTCTTTTTTAGCATTTAAAACAAGCTCAAGTGCTTCATCCAGATCTTCTGATAAAATATCTAGATAACCGGTGTCAATTCTTTTTTGTATTCTGGATTTATCGGCATCGATTCCTAAAAATGCTGCACCGTTCATAGTTGCTGCAAGAGGTTGAGCTCCTCCCATTCCTCCGAGTCCGGCAGTCAGTAAAAATTTACCCGATAAATTACTCTGAAAATATTTCCGTGCACATTCAGCGAACGTTTCATAAGTGCCTTGTAAAATTCCTTGAGTACCAATGTATATCCAACTACCGGCAGTCATTTGTCCGTACATTGTTAAACCAAGGGATTCAAGTCTTCTAAACTCATCCCAGTTAGCCCAGTTTGGAACAAGCATCGCGTTGGATATAATAACTCTCGGAGCGTTTTCATGGGTTTTAAAAATCCCCACGGGTTTGCCGGATTGTACAAGAAGTGTTTCGTCATTCTCTAATTCTTTAAGAGAATTTATTATTGCTTGATAAGCTTCCCAGTTTCTAGCTGCTTTTCCGCTACCGCCGTAAACTACCAGATCAGCGGGGCGTTCTGCAACTTCCGGATCAAGATTATTCATTAGCATTCTCATCGCTGCTTCCTGGAGCCAACCTTTGCAATTCAGTTTGGTCCCCCGAGGAGCGTGAATGCTAACTTTCTCTTCGGATGTAATCATAATTATCCTTTGAAGTGTGTTTCTACAATGTTTTCATATTGCTTTAACATTGATTTGTATAGCCATTTTTTGATGAACCAACTTTTACTTATTTCTTTTTTGAGAAATTTAATATTTTCTTCAAGTTGATATTTTAACCTTGTTCTTTCATCCTTTGTAAATTTAATAACCTCGGCATCACTGTTTAATTTTTCGAGTATTGAATTAAATGCCTTGGCCTCTGCATAAAACCTATTATCTCCTTGTGTTTGTTTTAATGTTTGATTAGAGAATGTTTTTAATAATTTTTTTTCATTCTTATCGAATTCAAAGTTATAGTTTGTGAATAGTTTCTTCATTTTCTCCTGCATAATTTTTTAGTGACATTAATTGCTCTCTGATAGTCTGAAAGCCGGGTTTAATAATATCGTAAATATAGTGGAGTCTTTCTTTATATGGAATAAATGCAGACTTCATGGAATTAAGAGTAATTTTTTCTACATCATCCAAATTTAAATTAAAATTCTCAATCGCAACCAAAAATTCTTTTGTCATAGTAGTATCACTCATAAGCCGATCATCAGTATTGATTGTTACTCTAAACTTATTCTTAAAGAATTTACCGAATGGATGGTTTTCAATTTTATCAATTGCACCGGTATGAACGTTGCTTAATAAGCAAATTTCTAATGGAATTCTCTTATCTAATACATACTGAGCTAAATCTCCAAAGCCCACAACATTTCCGTCTTTGTCCAGGGTAAAATCCTCAGCAAGATGAGTAGCGTGACCTATTCGATGAGCACCGCACCACTGAATAGCTTGCCAAATAGATTCTTGACCAAAAGCTTCGCCTGCGTGAATTGTTATGTTAAAGTTAGATCGCTGAATAAACTGAAATGCATCTACATGTTTTTTAGGAGGATAACCACCTTCTTCGCCTGCAAGATCAAAACCTACAACACCCTTATTTCTATAATTAACTGCAAGTTCAGCTATTTCAAGAGTATTTTTCATATTTCTCATACCGCAAAGAATTAATCCGTAACCAACTCCAAAATCTCTTTTCCCTTTTTCCAATCCTTCTAACACCGCGTTTACAACATCCTCGTGGTAAAGTCCTTTAGAAGTATGGAAGACCGGAGCAAATCGAGTTTCTACATAACAAACTCCATCATTTTTCATATCTTCCATCATTTCATACGCAGTTCTTTCCAAACCTTCTTTGGTTTGCATAACAGCGCACGTGTGTTCAAATCCTTGAAGATATTCAACCAAATTTCCCTTATTTGCTCCCCTATGAAACCAATTTCCTAGTTCCCCGGGATCTTTTGTCGGTAGTTTGTTGTATTTTAATTCTTTTGCAAGATCAATAACGGTTTGGGGTCTTAGTCCGCCATCAAGATGATCGTGAAGTAATACTTTAGGTACGGTTTTAACTATTTGTTCAGAAGTCAAGATAACCTCGCTTTTAGTCTTAAAAATATTCTTTTTAATCTGTAAAATCAATTTAAAATAGCAATTAACCGAAGGAAATAGATTATTATTTTACATCACAATTTTATATAAAAATATTGGGGAAATATTCATAACAATTGTAAAGTTTTTGTAAATTAGTAATCCTATTTAATCTTGACTATCGGGGCCTAATATACTAAGTTTAAACAATTAATTTGAAAATCACATGGAGTTAGAAGAATGCAGCGGACAAAAATACTAGTTGGTGTATTGATGTTATTCGGAATGCTTTTCACTGGATTTGAGTGTGCATCTACCGAAATAACTAGTGCTAAATTATATATTCAACAGAAAAATTATGATAAAGCTCTTGAATCGTTGAAGAAAGAAGTAGCTAAAAATCCTAAAAGCGATGAAGGATACTATTTGTTAGGTGTTGTTTATGGTAATAAAGAAGATTATTCTAATATGATGGACGCATTTCAAAATTCTTTGAATATCAGCAAAAAATTTGAAAAAAATATTGATGATCAAAAAAGATTTTATTGGGCAAACCTTTTTAATAGAGGTGTTGGGTATTATCAAAAAGGAAATGGCACTACGAACAAGGACAGTTCCAAAGTTTATTACGACAAATCGGCTAATGCTTTTGATACCGCAATAAAATTAGAGCCTGATTCATCAGATACTTATAAGAATTTGGCATTTGTTTATTTAAGTGCTCAAGAATATGATAAAGCAATTTCTCCACTTGAAAAATTGGTTGACAAGGAACACTCCGCCGATGGTTACAGATATTTAGGCGAGATTTATTATAATAAAGCTACAAACCTTAAAGCTCAGTATAAAACTGACGGAAAAGTCCAAGATAGTGTTCAATATATGAGTTATTATGATAAAGCAATTAATGTATTACAAGATGGAAGAAAATATTTCCCTCACAATTCAGATATTCTCTTACTCCTTTCAAACTCCTATATCGGCGCTCATAAAATTGATGTAGCAATTGATGCTTTCAAAGACGGAGTGAAAGAAGAACCAAACAACAAATATTATCGTTACAATTACGGTGTTCTGTTGTTAGGATCTAAAGATTTCAAAGGTGCCGAAGAACAATTTAAAAAAGCCGTTGAAATTGACCCTGAGTATCAAAATGCAATTTACAACCTTGCTGTTACCTATGTTCGCTGGGGAACAGAAATGAATAAAGAAGCCGATGCAAAAGGTGAAATGGATAATACTGAGTATAAAACAAAATATGAACAAGCTTTACCGTACTTAGAAAAAGTTACTAAAATGAAAGGCGATGACGCTCAAATGTGGGAATTGCTCGGAAAAGTTTACACAGTTTTAGGTCATCAAAAAGAAGCACAAGCTGCTTTTAACGAAGCAGATAAGTTACGTAAATAAATTTTAGAAAATAATTGCTAGATAAGGATATTGAATTTAATATGGCACAGAATAATAATCAGAATCAGCAAGGGCAGCAGATAAACATTGAACTAGGTGAAAAAGAAGCTGAAGGGATATATTCTAATTTAGCAATTATTACTCATTCACCGGCAGAATTTATAATTGATTTTACTCGAATTGTGCCCGGTGTTCCTAAAGCAAAAGTACATGCTCGGATTATTACCACTCCGCAACACGCTAAAATGTTGCTAAAAGCACTTAAAGATAATATAGATAAATTTGAAACTAGATTCGGGGAGATAAATATTGAATCTCCCCAGAATCAGCATTTTGGATTTGTTCCACCAAAAAAAGATGAAAAAGTAAACTAAACTTTTTCGTTTTCTAGTCGATAATAGAGTTAGATGTTATATTTAACACAATTCTTCCATTTGCGGATTAACTTCTTCCTTTTTTACTTTATTCTTCCAATTATTGTGTTTAGATTTTAAAAAATAATTATAATTAATCTTAGGATAAGGTCTTATGAATAAACTTCGCTACATTTTAGTTACTTTGATCGTTGCTCTCTCTATTAACTTTGTACATGCTCAAACAGCACATAAAGTAATAATCAAATTCTCAATTACATTACCTACAGCTACGGTTGAATTTACGTCAGACACAATTAATGAAGGTCAGCTATACGTTATTCAAAATCATCAATTAGATTCAAAGTACAGTTTTGCTCAACCTTTATATGATGCTCTGGTGGGTTCATCATTCCAGTTTGAATTAGGATCATTAAATGATGACGTTACATTTTATTTTAATTTAGCCGATGTTACATCAGGTGGTATGTTTGGGGATGACTCAAAAGGAAGTTCATTCTTTTTCAAAGCAAATTTCCTCGTACAGATCAAAGGAGTTTATCAATCATCACCGTTTAACTTTGCCAACGGAAAACATGCTGTATTAACTCTAAAGCGTACTGCGGCTTTTAATGATTTTATATCAAAGTCGGGATTTAATTTAGTATCAGTTTTAAGTTTCTTATATGATGAAGGAAGTGATAATTATGTTTCCTCAGGTATTACTACCGATATTTCCGATACAGCAATTGTTGCATATATAAGTCACTTCTCAAAAGTTGTTGGTGGAAATAAAGATCAACTTACGGATGTGAAAGATAAAACATTAGCAAGTACTGTACCTTCACAGTATTCTTTGAAACAAAATTATCCTAATCCGTTTAACCCATCTACTACTATTGAGTATGCATTACCACAAAGATCTTACATCGAGTTAAATGTGTACAATATACTTGGTGTTAAAGTTGCAACTTTAGTTAAAGGTACAAAAGATGCCGGTATTCACTCTGTTAATTTTGACGGAGCTAACTTATCAACCGGTCTTTATATTTATGAGTTAAGAACAAATAATTACGTTAAAACTCGCAAAATGCTTTATCTAAAGTAATAATTTTATTTCTCTCCACATGCGGTTGATGGTCTCAACCGCATTTTTCATATATACTATAAAGTATTTTAATAAACCCGGAGCTTTTTATGCAAAAACGTTATTCGTTTTTTTTGCCAATCATAATAATACTATTATCCTTATTTAGGTATGGTTGTGTAGATATTCCATCGGATATTATTGCGCCCCAGTGGGACGTTGATTTGAACTTACCTATTATAAATCGCTCCTATACTTTGGATGATATCATAAAAGATCAAGAATATATCTCGGTATCGGGAACTACTCCTGAAAATAGTATATACATACTTCAATCTGATGACTACAATCAATCGGTCGGTATTTCTCAATTTATAAAAGTTACGCAAGGTACTAATAGTAGGAATAATATAATTCCTGCAGATAATAATGGAAGCAACACAATTTATTTAACTTTTCCGGAAGGTGCTAAGATTGATAGCGCTACTTTTCAAAGCGGGACGTTTTCGTATAATATAAGTAATCCATCACTTGTTCCGGTTAACGTTACTCTTACGGTTCCTGGAATTATAAAAAATGATGGGAATCCTTTTAGTATCAGCAAAAGCATTCCATCGAAAGGTCAAGATTCTGTTACCGTGGATTTTTCTAGTTATAAGTACAGATTGCCGGCAGCGCAACCTCCTTTCTTAAAAAATAGTCTTATGATCATTCTTGATGTTAAGGCAACTGTAACTACAGGTACAAACATTATTGCTAGCTTTTATAGTAGTGATTTCCTTTTTAAGACTGTTACAGGCTACATACCCAAAAAATCACTCGGGGAGCAAACCGAATCCTTTAGTATTGATTTAGGAAGCGCAAAAGATTACAGAGGTAAAGCATTTTTACGAGATGCCAGTTTAGATCTGGATGCTAATTATTCTTCACCTTATCCTAATCCCTTTGATATTGAAGTTAAAAATTTAAATATAATTGGTGAAAGAAGTGACGGAACACAATTTTATTTGAAAGATAGCACCGGCAATCAAAACTTAACTTTTTTGTTCACAAATGGTGATTACCACAAAACTTTCTCAAAAACAGGCAGCAACATTAATTCATTTATGTCTTTCTTACCCGATAAAATTCTGCTTAAAGCTGAATATATAATGAATCCGAATAACACAACCGGAAGCGCCACAGATAAAGATTCGGTTAAATTTAAAGCAAGCTTTTCTTCAACAAGTTTTATGGCACTCAAAAAATCATCAATAACGGATACTACGTCAATTGATTTAAGTAATGATGATAGAGACAATATAAGAAAAGGAAGGGCTGCTAACTTAAATATTGATGTTGAAAATGGAATCCCGTTAACGGCATGGATAAATGTTGTTGTTACTGATCAGAATTACAACCCATTATTCTCAGTTCAAAATACAACTACCGGAAATGATTCTCTTTATTTCTTAGGGGCCGATGTTGGTGCAAATGGAGAAGTAACTTCCACAACAGCAGGTTCGAACAAAGTAGTTTTAGATTCTTCCCGGATCGCTAAATTAGCAGACGCCTATTACGCGATTTATACCGTGAGTGTTAGAACAAGAGATGCATATAATAATCCGCCTCCAACCGTTGCTATTCGTCCTAATGATGAAATAAAAGTTAAAGCATATGGTGGAGTTACTTATAAACTTGATCCGTCATCAAATAAGTAGGAGGCAGATTATTATGAAAAAAATATTTTTAATTATTACAATTGTTGGTATAATAGCTTCTTCTACTTATGCACAATACGGCTCTGCCGGATCTGTTGATGCAAGAGCGATGGGATTAGCAAAAACTTATAACGCAACATCAAATGGTGTTTATTCAATCGGAATAAATCCATCAAACTTAATGTTTAAAGCTGATCATACTATAGATTTCTCAACTGTTTTGCCTCTTCCTACATTGAGTATAAAGGGCGGAACCGATTTTATGAGTCTGGATGATCTAAATTATTTTTTTGGCGGAGTAAATGGACAAGGCAGGTATCTTTCACAAGCAGATAAAGATAGATTAAATTCACTTTTTGATAATGGCGGATTAGTATTTGCAAATGTATCATTAAACTTACTTTCTGTTAGTTACAAAGTTAATGATGAAGTCGGAGCTTTCGGATTTTCAATTAATGACCAAGTAGAAGGACAATTTATCTTTCCCAGAGCACTTGCGGATTTAGGACTATCGGGTAACACGGCTGGTAAAACTTATGACTTTAGCGATGCTAATGCTAATGCATGGTGGCTCAGAGATTACTCACTCACTTACGCCAGAAGCTTTAAAGATTTTCTACCTCAAGGATTTGGTGATTTTAATGCAGGTCTTTCATTAAAAATTGTACAAGGTTTTGCTTATGTAACTTCAGAACAAGTAAATACAACGCTGCAGACAAGTAGTGATTATACAATAACCGGTGATGCGAATTTTAAAGCTTTTTCCGCATTCTCCGAGGATTTAGGTGTGCAATACAAATTTGATTCAACTGATTCCGGTTCAAACGGCGGACCTTTTCCAACGCCGGCCGGAAGCGGATTTGGCTTTGACCTCGGATTTTCGACTACGTACCAGAACGTGTGGAGATTTGCTTTTGCAATTACTGATATTGGCAGCGTTAATTGGACTACCCATACAGCGCATTTTACGGGTACAGGTAATATAAAGCTAGACGATATTGCTGATCAAGCTCAGCGTGATTCTTTAAAAAATAAGTTAGTAGGAGTTCAAACTCCGGGCGGTGAACTTAGTTCATCACTTCCAACGGCGTTACGTTTAGGTGCGTCTTACTTTTTTGATGAGGTGCATAACCCGATTCCGGGAACATTATTATTAGCAGCAGATTATAATCAAGGTTTTAATGATCAGCCAGGGAATAGTTCGCAGCCGAGAATATCGCTTGGTGCCGAGTGGAAACCCGGAAACTGGATTCCGTATGTACGCACCGGTTTTTCATTTGGAGGTTTGTTGGGATTTCGCTGGGCTGTCGGATTAGGAGTTGATGCCGACATTGTTGAATTTAATCTAGCAACAAATGATTTACAATCTTTATTGTCAAACTCGGCAAAATTTGTATCTATATCATTTGGCTCAAGATGGAAGTTCTAAAATTATTGACGAATTCTTGGGAAGTTAATAAGGGCTCCCGCTAAGAATATTAAATTTGCTAGCCAGGCTGTAAGTAAAGGGTTCATTGCTCCATTTTTACCAAAAGCCTGGCTTACTTTCATAAATACCAAATATATAAAAGTAACCAGAATATTTATTCCCACCTGAACTGCCAATCCGCCTTTTCTTTTATTAGCTGAAATAGGTAAACCAAATAATACAACAACTAAACTTGCCATCGGAAATGAATAACGCGAATAATATTCAATTAAAGTATTTGTTGGATCTATACCTGCTTTCTTTTGTGTATTTATGGAGTTTTTAAGTTCGGTAAGATTCATCTCCTCAGGCTTTTGCTGCTTCGTTCTTAGTTCTTTTGGAGTGAAATTAAGATTTGTAATTTTTAGAACAGTAAAATATTGAGCGGTTTGAGTGCTGTCTTCAAAGGTACGCTTAACGCCTCTATGTGCAGTCCAACTGTTACTTAAGGAATCATAAACCATATTAACCGCATCTATTCTTGATACCATTTTTGTTGGATCATTTTTAGCAAAGGATTGAATACTTACGCGATTTGCCTGATCTCGTGAATCATCAAAAAAAGAAATATTTACAATGCGCGTATTTGAATCTTGAAAAAATAAATTGCTCCCGGAAAAACTATAACCTCTATTTAAGTATGTCATTTCAATATGTTGTTTTGTCTTATTAGCAAGTGGAACAACATACCCGGAAAAATATACAGAGAATAAGCTAATAAAAAGTGTGGTAATTAAGAATGGTGCTGAGAACCGGTAAATACTTACTCCACTAGATTTTATTGCAGTTAATTCGCTGAGATTTGCAGACTTACCTACAGTAAATAGTGCTGCAAAAAGTACTGCCACAGGAGTCATCAATTTTATTATGTCGGGACTGAAAACCAGATAGTAATGAAATATAATATGCGCCGGGACGTTCTGATCTATAAAGTCATCAAGGTTTTCCATCATATCGATAACTACAAAGATCAGCGTAAATGCAAAAAGTCCGAAGACAATAGTTTGTATAAATTGTTTGGTTAAATACTTATCAAGAATTTTCATTTATATATTCATCCGAATCAAAGTTGCGCCATTGTTTTGGCAGAATTTTTTTAAGGAAAGAAAAGTTCAACTTAACGCTTTCTTGAATAGTTTTTGTGGTTAATAAAATTCCGGCAATAGTTAATAAAACATTTGCCGCCCACATTCCCCAGAATGGAGATAACAAATTTCTATCCGCAAGTTTTTCTCCACCAATCAGAAAAGCCCAATAAACTACAAAGAAGAAAAGACTTATACTCGCCGCTACACCGAATCCGCCCTTTTTAACCATAACGCCAAGCGGAGCGCCGATTAAAATAAAAACGATGCAAGCTCCCGGTAAAGCATATTTCTTATAGACTTCAACCCAATACTGATTTAATCTGTCTTGAACCCCTTCAACTAAGCTTGCGTTTGAGATGAGGACATTTTGTGCTGTTTTAATTTTATTCAATGCTCTGGAATATACTAAATCCGGTCTATTAATTTTTGCAGTGGGAATATTATTTTTCATTATCGCTGTATCAGCAAAAAGATATTTATCAGCTGACTTACTGAGGGTGCTTACTGCGTTTGCTTTCTGAATCTTAAGACTATCGATAATATGAAGCATAGCACTGGCACTTAATTCACGATCACCGCGTCGGCCTCCCGGACCGGTTTGCTGGAACGAAAACTGAGATGTGTTCATGGCAATTCTGTGTTTCTTAAATACCAGCTTTCGATAAAAATTAGGTTGGGAGACATCGGATTCATGAATCTCACCGTTCCAAAGATCCATAATTAATTTTGATTGATTTGCTGAAAAATAAATTTTACCTTTTTGAGCTGTTACAACATTAACTTTTGCCGGTTGACTATAATCATAAAGTAAAACATCTTTTAATTCATTTGTTTTTTCATTTATTCCCTTAACAAGAATTGCATAGTTTGTAACTTCTTGTGAAAAAACTCCGGGCTCTAGTGAAAGAGTTGGTTTCTTTCTCGAAATATCATCCATTAAGGTTTTAGCATGATGGTTTGCATCAGGTAAAACATCGTTATTAAAAAGTAAAAGCAAATATCCAATAATAACACTCGCTAAAAAGGGAGCAAGCATCATTTTATAAAGACTTATCCCAGATGATTTTATTATTGTGATCTCATTATTCTGAGACATTGTTCCAAATGCCATTAAGGTGGCTACCAAAGTTGCCATAGGGACTACCAAAACCACCATCCATGCAAGATTGTAAGCGACAAGTTTTGCAATTACAAATGTAGATAATCCTTTTCCAACAAGTTGATCGGCAAACTTCATCATAAATTGAAGTAAAAAAATTCCCATCAACGTTATAATTGAAAATATAAAAGGAATAAGGTGGTTCTTAAGTATGTATCTGTATAAAATCATGTAATCAATATATAAAAGCGGTAAAAGTTTAACAAGCGATCAATATTTTGATGAAAGTTATATCCCATATTTTAGTATATTTACATAGTATGTTTACAAAATATATAAGACAAATTATCCGGTATTTATTTTTATTTTGTTTATCGGTTGCAGCTTTTTCATGCAGCACAAAAACAAAAATCGGTGAACTTAATTTGCAAATCGACTCACACTATCCAAGATGGATGAAATCGGGTAGTTTTCATTCAGATCAAACCTCCGGAATAGCTTTCATAAATAATAAAAACGGAATTAAAAATTTTCTTTTAGCTGATGACATAGGTAAAATTAGAATTCTTAGTATTGCCAAAGATACGCTTTTCTCTTTTCAACAAATAGTCTTTTCGGATAGTTTAAAAGGTTATTTGAAGATTTTTCCGAAAGCTGATTTTGAAGAAATTACTTTCGATAAATACACGGGAAATCTATATGTGTCAATTGAAGGAGACGGGAAAAACTTTAAGAACCTAGTCGGCATTTATAAAATGAATTTTAATAACAATGACATCTTTTCGGATACACTTTTATCCATTCAAAAGTTAAAAATAAAACCGGAATCTCTTTTTCTAAAATATGTAAAAAATAATATTGGCTACGAAGGTCTTGCTGCAGATAAAAATTATTTATATTTAGGTTTGGAAGGATTTGTTGAGGATGGCATATATGCTGACAGTACAGTTATTTTTGTTGTTGATAAAAAATCGTTAAAAATTATAAAAGAAATAAATACAAAAAATTTAGGAATCCATACTGCTTGCGGTCTATATTCAGATAAAGACTATTCGCTGTATGGAATTGATAGAAATAATAAAAAAATATTCCACCTGGATTTGGACAAAGATTTAAATGTTATGGAAGCTAAACTCTTCAAAATGACAACAACAATTCCAAATTATAAATACGAATATGTTGCTGCTCCTGAATCAATAACTATGGATGATGAACATAATCTTTATTTAACAGATGATCCATTCAAACAATTTTTTGTGCCTTCTGATGAAATTTTAAGTAAATTAGATACAAATACTGTAAATAATTTTAAAGAATACATTCCGGTAATCTTTAAATATCACTTTAAACTTAAAGGAGAATAAAGTTGCAAGAAGTAATAAAGTACATACTCGACAATCAAGCTACTTATATTGAAGAATTAAAAGAATTATTAAAAATACCAAGCATTAGCACTACTCTGGAGAATAAACCCGAAGTTAAACGTTGTGCTAAATTTGTTGCTGATAAACTTAAAACAGCCGGAATGAGCAAAGTAGAAGTCGTTCAAACAGAAGGTCATCCGTTAGTTTATGGTGAATGGCTTGGCGCTCCCGGAAAACCAACTGTTTTGATATACGGACATTATGATGTTCAGCCTGTAGATCCTATCGATTTATGGGATAGTCCTCCGTTTGAGCCTGTTATAAAAAACGGAAAAATTTATGCGCGCGGTGCAACGGATGATAAAGGACAAATGTTTATGCATATAAAAAGTGTTGAGGCTTATTTCAAAACTTATGGCAGTTTACCTTTAAATGTTAAATTTATTATTGAAGGCGAAGAAGAAGTTGGCAGCGCTAGTCTTGAATCATTTATAAACCATAATACGGAATTATTAAAATGTGATGCTGTATTGGTTTCCGATACCGCACTTTTTGCAAAAGGAGTTCCGACATTAACTTATGGTTTACGCGGCTTAAGTTATTTAGAAGTTGAAATAACCGGTCCAAACAGAGATTTGCATTCCGGAACTTTTGGAGGTGCCGTAGCTAATCCTATAAATATTCTCGCAGATATAATTTCTAAACTTCATGATAAGAATGGAAAAATTACTATACCCGGATTTTATGAAGATGTATTAAAGTTATCTAAAAAAGAAAGAGATAATTTTAAGGCATTAACATTTTCTGAAAAAAAATATGCTAAAGAATTAGGTGTTGCCGAGTTGAAAGGTGAAAAAGGATATTCAACATTAGAACGAACATGGGCAAGACCAACTTTAGATTGCAATGGTATTTGGGGAGGATTTATAGAAAAGGGAGCAAAGACTGTTATACCTTCTAAAGCTTATGCTAAAATAAGTATGAGGTTAGTGCCTAATCAAGATCCTAAAAAAATTGCAAAGTTATTTACCAAACAAATTAAGAACTTAGCACCTAAATCAGTAAAAGTTAAGATTACGGATTTACACGGTGCTTATCCTGTTTTAGCGCCTTTAGATGCCGATGCTACAATTGCAGCTTCAAAAGCTATGGAAAAAGCATTTGGTAAAAAAATAGTTTATATGCGCGAAGGCGGTTCAGTGCCGATTGTAACAGTTTTTGCTAAAAAATTAAAAGCTCCTACTGTCTTAATGGGCTTAGGATTAAATTCGGAAAATCTGCATTCCCCAAATGAACATTTTGATCTTAACCATTTTAAGCTTGGAATAATGAGTTCCGCTTATTTTATAGATGAATTTTCTAAATAAATTTAGCGTCTCATTCTGAGATTGAAACTTTTAATTTAAGAAATACTAAATTAAGTTTTATATAAAAATTCAAAATTAATGCTGAAATTGGACTAAAAATCTAATATTCAGCATTATTTTTTCATCCCTTCTCATCGGCACAGTAGTTGACATTATAGACAAAATCCTGACAAATACGCTATGTTTAACTTCCATGGAAAATCGGATATGAAGAAAATTCTGACAGTTACAATTTTATTAATGATTACTCTGACCTTAGTTTCATGCGGTAAGAAGAAATCTGAAGAAAATGTACAAAATGTTGGCGGAAATGATGTTGCTACTTCTCCGGAAAAAGATGCGAGTATACAGCGATATAATCTTGATGTGAAGAAAGAAGAAGGAGGCGGATCGAATCCATGTGATACTCTAAGTTTATTAGAATATGTTTTGGATAATTATCCTAAAGGTTCGTACATAGTTAATTTTGATAAAACATTAACATTTAATATTCCAAAACCGGCGGTAATTTATCTAAATCAAAACGGAACTTATGTTTTAGCTGTAGTTGCTATGTCTAAACCGGGAGAAAGATTAATTGAACCGAAAAATATAGTAGGTTACGATCAAAGTTTTATTGATTTGGATAGTACAAAACTTGGGACAGCATTCTTTTATTTAACTCTATTTAGTTGCGATGGCAGCGGGTTTACAAAAGTTTGGGAAACTCCGATTCCTTCACACGGTGGATTTAATTACTTCCATATGGAAAAATGGAGATATAATGGAACTCCATATGTAAAAGTCGATTTTCATTACGCTAGAGGAATTGGACATATTGACTATAACTATTTCTTAATAAACGGACTTACCAAACGTCCTCATTTATTAATGACGTACAAAGGAATTGATTTTAAGAGAACAATGGCAAATGTAAATAATGATGAATTTCCTGATTACTATGAATTTTTATATTACGATCTTCCAAACAGAGTTTATGCAAAAGATTCTGTAGCATTTATTTGGAGCAAAAAAGATAGTTTATATTACAATACAAGAAATCGTAGACAAACCCGCCCTTATTAGCAATTTTTTCCTATTTTTATATTAAATTTTAAAAGCAAATTACATTTTTTTTTGTAGTTTGCTTTTAATATACTTGCGATACAATCAAATAAAATTAATATATATTTTATCAATTTAATTTGATAAGATTACACGCGTACCATTCTATTTTACATTGAATTGTAAGCTATATATTATGAAATTACTTAGTTGTAGAAATTTTAATAGGAGAACTAATGATAGAGACTGATACAAAGCCAACACCGATTATAGAGTATTTCGAATCCCTTGGCCATCTCTCAACTACATTAGAAGATGGTAGTAAAATTATTAATCATTATATATCTACCGAAGATGAACTTAATTCCTTAAATAGAGGAGTCGGATTAAGAAATATCTCTCACCGTGGAATAATTGAACTTCGGGGTAAAGATGTTCTGGATTTTCTTCATCGAATTTCTACAAACTCAGTAAAAGAGATAAGTAAAGGTGATATTAGGCGAACTATATTTACGAATGAAAAAGGTAGAATTATAGATGTAACTTCGCTAATTAATTTAGAAGATTATCAATTACTTTTATGCAGTCCCCAAAATAAATCAAAAGTAATTAGATGGATTGAAAAATATATTATAATGGATGATGTTACTGTTACCGATGCTACCGGGAAATATGGTGTGTTGGAATTATCCGGACCGCAAGCCGATTCATTTATTACTCTTGTTTGCGGAAAGTCTGTTGCCGATTTTGAAGAAAATGTTTTTAAAGCCGTTAATGCCGAAGGTATGATGTTCTTTTTAGTGAAAATGAGAGATCTGAATGGAGAGCTAAAATATTCGTTCTTATCCGATCCGAATACATCGATACACTTAGTTAAGTATATGACGGAAAATAAGGGGATTTTTGATTTTAACCTAATTGGTGAAGATGCATATAACATATACAGAATTGAGCAGGGAATTCCGATTGCGCCATTTGAGTTGAATGATAATTATAATCCGCACGAAGTTCACATGCGAGATTTTATTAGCTTTACAAAAGGTTGTTACATTGGCCAAGAAGTTATTGCAAGATTAGACACATATGATAAAGTACAGAAATTATTAAAAGGAGTTGTCCTTGAGAATGAATTAGAATCCGAATTACCTATAAACTTAGTTGATGAAGAAGGTAAAGAAGCAGGTGTGATAACTTCTGTTGCAACCTCTAAAAAATTTCAGCAGCAAATCGGCTTGGGTTATATAAGGAAATTCTATCTTGAAAATGATAAACAAATATTTGCGAAGAATGAAAATGAAGCTTTAGTAAAAGTTACTGTTAAAAATTTGCCGTTCAAAAAATGAAAATATATACCAAAACCGGAGATAAAGGCGAAACAGCTCTATTTGGAGGCGAAAGAGTTTCTAAAAATTCTTTAAGAATTGAAGCTTATGGAACAATTGACGAGTTGAACTCGTTTATTGGTTTAGCACTTGTAGATGTAAAGGATCAAGCTGTTATAAAATTACTTGCTCAGATTCAAAATCAATTATTTACTGTAGGATCAGATTTAGCAACTCCAATTTCGGAAAAAACGAAAAAATTAAATATTCCAAGAGTCGATAACGATTTTATTATAAAATCGGAAAATGAAATTGATTTGTTTGATGAAAAATTAGAACCGCTCAAAAATTTTATTTTACCGGGCGGTACTAGAAGTGCTTCAATACTTCATATATGCAGAACAATTTCAAGAAGAGCGGAAAGACAAATTGTTGCTTTAAGTAAGGTTGAAACAATTAACGAAAATATTGGTATATTTATTAATAGAATTTCTGATTTGTTTTTTGTTCTTGCACGTTATGAAAACTCAGTCGCAAATATACCGGATATTGCCTGGAAAAAAGATTGAGTTTTGTTTATAATTTATAGTCTACATTCAATTCTTATTGGGGGCGAATTTAGGTTTCGACGGGATTGAAGAGACATAGAACTGCGCATCGTGTTCCCCGAAGACACGTAAAAGAATTGGGAAACAAAATAATAACAGGCGAATATAATTACGCCCTAGCTGCCTAAGTAACCCTTAAGTAGCCGTTCTCTGAAATTTCTCGTACCGGGTTTCAGTTGAGCGACGTTTAGGTACGATAGCTGATTTCATCGCTCTTATGACTGAGGCGAAACTTTAATGAGCAGACTTAGGGCAACCCAAGTTTGTCTGGTAACCTTAAGTTAAAAACAACGACAAACTATGTGTGTAGACGTTCTTTGGATCTTAATTTCGGACGCGGGTTCGACTCCCGCCGCCTCCACTACTTTTGTATTAGCCTATCCCAAAATAATTTCTATAATTACGTCAGAAAAACTTTATCAAACATTTTTCTCCACAAATGCTATTACTAAATCTATTATTTGTTGTCGTAACTTATTATAGATAAATAGGATAACATTTCTTATATTAAATATTCAATGTGGGAAAATAACAATTGAGGGCAAAATGTCGAGTAAGGATTTATTTGATAAACCGTTTGATGAAGGCACAATTGCAAAGTTACAAATATTTGAAAAATATTTCGATAACTGGTTACCAACATTTGTAATGGGGCCAATTTCTAAACCAATTCAAATATTTGATCTATTTGCAGGAATTGGTTATGATATTAACCAAATAGCTGGTAGCCCAATAAGAATACTTGAAATTATTCATAAACATCGTGGTATTATTGTAAAGAATAAAAAACGTATTCATTTATTCTTTAATGATCTCAATATTAATAAAAAAGAAAAACTAGAAAAAAATGTTAATATAAAGATTAAAGAATTGGCTTTAGATAGTATTGTTGAGATAAATTATTCTTCGAAATCATTTAAGGATTGTTTAGAAGATTATGACAAAGAATTGAAATATGGATGTAATTTAATCTTTATTGATCAAAATGGTTTTAAGGAAGTTGATGAACTGACTATTTCGATTCTTAATTAAACTTAAAATAACAGATTTTATATTTTTTATTTCATCGAATCATATTCGAAGATTTGCGCAAATTCCATGAAGTCCAAAAAATTCATCCAAAGTTTGATTTTAATTTAATAAGACTCTACCTCGATAAGAAAAGTTCATTCTATGATTTGCAACGAGTTTGAAAAATATGTACCATCAGACATAAATAGA
Source organism: uncultured Ignavibacteriales bacterium (assembly GCA_963739985.1). Taxonomy (GTDB): domain Bacteria; phylum Bacteroidota; class Ignavibacteria; order Ignavibacteriales; family Ignavibacteriaceae; genus CAVUCE01. The sequence goes on along the minus strand of CAVUCE010000022.1, from coordinate 571,680 downwards.
TATGCAATATTTCCTTTTTCAATTATGAAAAATGATCATAATAATATTTATGGATTAATTTTTGTCACTAAACATATAACTGGAGCAGATAAGTTTCTACAAATCGCTTGGAAAGCAAATGAATTAAATGGGAATGCTAACTTTGACATAGAAGATGATTTATCAAAAAACATTGATGACTTATTTGAAGGGCATAATACTCACTAAAATAGAGATTATTTCAACAAGAACTACGTAAAAAAATATTGAAAGAATGAAATTACTAATAACCGACAAGCATATTTCTATTCACTTAAATAATGGACACATAAGTAAGCATGCTGATGCAGAAATTAAAAGGATGAAAAAAGAAAAATTATTAACTTATGATAGTAGATTCTTCATTGGTTAATTATAGATATGGTTATTTAAAGAAAATCGTATCCTTGAATATAGATTATTAATAAAATGAAACAGACAAAAATTGAATGGACAGAGAAAGTATGGAATCCGAGCATAGGCTGCGACAAAGTATCTGCAGGATGTAAGTTTTGTTATGCTGAAGTATTTTCCAAACGATTAAATGCGATGGGAATAGAAGATTACAAGGATGGGTTTGTCTTTAAAATTTTACCTCATCGACTAGAAGAACCGCTAAGAATAAAAAAACCGACAAAATTTTTTGTCAACTCAATGAGTGATTTATTTCATGAAGAAATGCCTTTTGAATATCTTGATAAAATTTTTGATGTAATCAATAAGACACCACAACATATATATCAAATTCTTAACTAAACGAGATAAAATCATGTTGAAATATTTTTCTAATCGAATGAAGTACCTTCTAATGTTTGGTTAGGTGTTAGTGTTGAAAATTCTACTTTCAAAGAAGAGAATTGATTCTTTGAGAAAAATTAAAGCAAAAATAAGATTTATTTCATTTGAACCTTTAATCGGTTCTGTAGGAGATAATTAATCTAAAAAATATTCATTGGGCAATTGTTGGTGGTGAATCAGGAAGAAAAGCTCGCCCAATTAAGGAAGAATGGATTGATGAAATTTTTGTTCAAAGTAAAGAGCAAGAAGTCGGCATTTTTCTTTAAACAATGGGGAACCTGGGGCGCTGATGAAATTAAGAGAAATAAAAAAGCAAACGGTACGAATTTTTAAAGGTAAAATTTGGAATGAATTTCCGAATGTAGCATAAAATATATTTTTACGTTAGCCGGATTTTTGTTATTTAATTTAATCAATACACATCACAAAATTATTATCTAAAACTTATAAAATTATAATTAAAATCTTCATTCAATTCCAATTTACAAACTTTACTAAATGTTAAAATCTTTATTCAATAATAAAATTCTTCAGCCTTTTTATAACTTTATTAAACACAAACAAGAAATTAAAGATAGCAACTCGGTCTGTTTAGGAATAGAAAAATTTCTACAACTTGATGGTTATTCCTGCGCAATTCAATGTTCATATTCAATTATTAACTATTACAACAAAATTTCTTATAATGATGAACTTGATAAATTTGCAAATAAAGACGGCTTAGATACGGAAGATTTGATCAAAATTTATTCAATTTATGGATTAGAAATTAAAGAAATTTTTAATTCAAATATTAAAGATATTAAATCTGCTATCGACCAAAAACATTTAATTCTTACAACCATAAATAACACGGAACATTGGATAATTATTTACGGTTACTCCGTATCAAATAATAAAATTACACATTTGTTTATTATGGATTCAAATCCTCTTAGAATCTCCGTTCGCTGGCCGATAGAAAAGTTTTATAGTCATTGGCTTGAGTTTGATGAAAAGTGGCTAGGGATAATTACGCAGAGAGATTAATAAGTCAAAATGTCCTATACAAATTACTTTACGTCCTCTGATTTTTAATAAAAAAGCGAAAACTAAAAAATAATCTTTAAAAAGGACTTTAACCTTTATACAAAATACCATACATTTGTATGGTATGAAAGAGAAAAAATTTTATTCGGAATTATTTAAGCGTTACATAATTCCAAACGAAAAAGATTATTGGGCTTATACCAGGGCAGAGGTTTTATTTCGTCTGGATGAATTAAACGAAAAAAAATGTACGTGTATTGGCTGCACCAATGACAGAAAAAAATATGAACTATTTTTACAAAAATTAAAAAACCGCTCTAAGGGAATTCCGGCATAGAGACTTATTCGAATTCTAATTGCTAATATTATATACGTAATATTAAATCGCTTTATCCCAAAAATTATTATTAGAATTTCTACTTAACCATTTTGTATAAAATGAGTTATTGCTTAAATTTTAATCGATTTCCCATAAAATTTTACTTCAAAAAGAAAAATCAAAATTCAAAACAAAAACCGGTTTCATTCGTCTAAGAACAAGTTGCCGGTCAAAATTTTAGCATTATTAAATGGAGATACGGCAAATGAATACTAAGAAAGTAATGGCCGTTAGTGCAATAATATTAGGTGCAACTGGTGTAACATTTACTTTTCTCCCAAAAGAGACTTTAGTTTTCTTTGGATTAGAAACTGGTGAATTTATAATCTTTTTGGTTCAAGTTTTGGGAGCGCTTTATTTTGCTTTTGCAATGTTAAATTGGATGACTAGAGCTAGTATAATTGGTGGTATTTATAATAGGCATGTAGTAGTGGCAAACCTTGCTCATTTTTTAATAGTGGGATTAGCGCTCATAAAAATTGTGGTGTCTAATTCTGTATTACCCCTTGTAGTTTGGTTTGTTTTAGGTTTCTATTTATTCTTTGCAATTGCTTTTGGTATTATGCTTTTTCGTCACCCCGGGGAAAATGTAAAATGATTTAGCAACAGAAATAAAAAATCTGCCAATTTTATCATTTAGTCTAGATGCCAAAGATTTTAAGAAATCAATTAAAAACGCAATTTCTATAGTGAAAAATTCACAATAATTCGATAAGTTAGTAGGATATTTTCCAAATAACAATTTTTCCTAATCTAGGTGTAATATATGAGCATTAAGAATATCCATAAAATAATTGGAGGCATTGTATTTTTAATCAGTGCTTTTGTCTTATTTTCAACAGTACAGCCGTCGGTGTCTTTCTGGGATCCCGGAGAGATTTCCGCAGCATCGTATTCTTTAATGGTACCTCATCCTCCGGGAGGTCCGTTTTGGTTATTAATCGGACGAATTTTTTCAATGATTCCGTTCGCGCATAATATTGGTTTTAGAATCAATACGGTTTCGGTTCTTTCCGCTGCCTTCTCTATTTTATTCCTTTATCTTATAGCGGTAAAATTGATTGAAAGCTACAGAGGTAAAGATTATAAAAATAATTTTGATGCTCTTGTTACATATTTATCTGCATCTATCGGTGCTCTTGCTTTTGCTTTTTCAGATACATTTTGGTTCAACGCTGTAGAGTCTAATTATTTTTCATTAAGTACGCTTTTATTTTCTCTTATCATCTGGTTAATGATGGTTTGGAACGAAAAATCAAACGAGCATGGTAATGAAAAATATATTGCTTTGATGGCTTATTTGGTGGGACTTTCTTTTGGTGTCCACTTAATGTCGGTTCTCGGAATTTATACATTCATGTTCGTTGTAATAATGAAAAAATATGTAACCGACGACGAGCTTTATAAGAAATCGGCATACATTTTCCTCGGCCACTTAGCGGTTTTAGCGGTTATTGCGATTGCGCTCTGGGGTTCGCAAACCGGAACAACTCCACCTACGCAGGCAGAATACAAAGCATTCGATTCAAAATTTGTTTGGTTGATGGTTGCCGCCTCCGCAATAATTATGATTGCTTTAAGGAAAAAAGTCTTCAATACAAGTTCTTTTTATATGCCGTTAATAACAGCAGGCGTAATTCTTGGAATTGCTTATCCAGGAATTGTTAAAATTTTCCCGAAATTACTTTCATCAATCGGGGGGGCAGATGTTGTTTCAAATATGCTTATTGTACTTGTTATTTTAGCCGGACTTATTTATCTCGTTTACTGGTCTGGTAAAAACAAAAAAGGTTTAACACATCTTGCTTCAATCGGATTGCTGTTTGCGTTGATCGGATTTTCAACTTACGCTATGATCATCATTCGCTCTAATCAACAAACTCCGATGAATGAAAACTCACCTGACAATATGCATAAACTTCTCTCTTATTTGGATCGTGAGCAATACGGTGATTTCCCGATCTTTAAGAGAAGATTTTCTCAAGAACCTCATCAACAAGGAATTTATACAAACTACAGCAGCGATCTTGATTTCTTCGTAAGCTATCAAATGGAACACATGTTCAATAGGTATTTGGGCTGGAATTATATAGGTAAAGTCTCAACCGATCAGGATGCGGGAGTTAAATTTTCGCAGTTATACGGAATACCTTTTATTATCGGACTGATAGGTTTATTCTTCTTATTTAAACGGGATTGGAAGATGGCTTCCGCCTTCCTCATCTTGTTTATTTTTATGGGGTACCTGATTGCATTTTATCAAAATCAGCAGCAACCCCAACCGAGAGATAGGTTTTATTTCTATCCCGGTGCGTTTATGGTTTTCGCAATCTGGATTGCCGTAGGTATTCGGGAAATTATAGATTTCTTGAGCGATCTTGTTAAGAGTGAATCTGTAAAAAAGATTGTGGTTTATGCGACTCTGATTTTGGGATTTCTCTTAATACCGGCAAATATGTACGCAACTAATTATTTCAGTCATAACAGATCAAATAATTGGTTGCCATGGGATTTTTCATATAACTTACTTCAAAGTTGCAAACCTAACGCAATATTATTTACAAACGGCGATAATGATACTTTTCCGTTGTGGTATTTACAAGATGTGGAAGGTGTAAGGCGTGATGTTAGGATTGTCTGTTTAAGCCTTGCTAATACTCCATGGTATGTTGATCAGCTTAAGAACCAATCGCCTTACGGAGCGCTAAAAGTTAAGTTTAGTATGAACAATCAAATGATTCAAAATCTTCAGGTTATGCGTTGGGATTCACAAAAAATTTCTCTTCCGGTTTCACAAAACGCAATTGCTGAATTTGGAGTGAAGGACAGTTCTATTGTTAATAACAAACGTATTGTATTTACAATGCCTAGTACACTTAATTTCGGCGATGTAAAAGCAATAAGAATTCAAGATATAGTTGTTAAAGATATCATTGAATCAAATACATGGGATCGTCCGATCTACTTTGCTTCTACATGTTCTCCGGATTGTTACATAGGACTAGATGATTATCTTGAAGTTGAAGGTCTTGCCAGCCGTCTTGTTCCGATCAAATCTCCTAACTCTGAGTTTGTGAATACAGAGATAACAAAGAATGATTTGTTCAATACAAATCCATCTTATTCAAAAACCTATAAGCAAGGTTTCAAATTTAGAGGAATGGATAATAAAAATGTTTTCTTTGATGAAACCGAAACAAGGTTGATTCAAAATTATAGAAGTACATTTGTAAAATTAGCATATTATTATCACACGGTTACTAGAAATGATTCTATGGCAATCGTAACTTTAGATAAAATGGAGAAAGAGATTCCGAGAGAAGTCGTTCCTGTTGATTACAGATTCCTCTTTGATATTGGAAATCTATATAATAGCGCCGGCGGGAAAAAACAATTTAATGAAATTGTAAAAGAAGTTGAACCAAAAGCGTTGAAAGCTATGGACGACCCGAACGTAAATTTACGTTCTCCTTATAATCCTTACAGTATGCTTGAGAGAATTTATGTTGAAACAAAGCAGTTCGATAAAGCGATAAACATAATGAAAAAACTGGATGAAATTTATCCAAATTCTCCAAGTATCAAAGGCGAAATAAATCAGCTTGAGCAAATGAAAAAACTAAATGGAATCTTACCGGATTCTAAATAGTAAATAATTATTAAATCCCGGGATTGTATATCTCAATTAAAGTACAATTCCGGGATTTTCCTTTTCTTTTCAATCTTATCTCAAAAGATCATAAAACCTTATAATCCTACTTTTTATAAAATATTAATAATTAGATAACTCTGAATTAACATTGTATTAACATTGAAAAACTAACTTTGCCTTAAAAATTAAGAAGCTTCCAGGGAAAAGTTTCAGAATGCAAAAAGTTAATATATTATTTATCTGTGGTTCACTTCATCAAACTGCTATGATGCACAAAATTTCAGAGCACCTAAGTGAGTTCGATTGTTTCTTCACTCCCTATTACGGCGATGGAATAGTAAAAATATTAAGTGATAATAATTTCTTGAATTTCAGTATCCTGGGAAATAAATATAAGCGTAATGCAATTGAATATTTTGCAGAAAATAATTTAAAACTTGATTACGAAGGTACATCTAATGAATATGAATTAGTTTTTACTTGCAGTGACTTGGTTGTGCCTAAAAATATTCAGAAAGCCAAAGTAATACTGGTTCAGGAGGGAATGACAGACCCGGAAAATCTGATGTATTATCTGGTTAAGGTTTTTAACTTTCCGCGGTATTTAGCCAGCACATCTACAACCGGACTATCACATAAATATGATAAGTTTTGCGTTGCTTCGGATGGATATAAAAATTTATTCATTAAAAGAGGTGTTAAAGCCGAACGAATTGTTGTAACCGGCATTCCAACTTTTGATAATTACAATCAATATCTGGATAATGATTTCCCCTATAAAAACTATGTTTTAGTTGCCACATCAGATTCAAGGGAAACGTTTAAATATGAGAATCGAAAAGAATTTATTCAATATGCTGTTAAAATTTCAAACGGAAAACAATTAATTTTTAAGCTTCATCCAAACGAAAATGTTAAGCGCGCAACCTACGAGATACAAAAGTATGCTCCCGGTTCTATTATTTTTACCTCTGCTAAAAATGAACCAATGATTGCTAATTGTAATGTCCTTGTTACAAAATTTTCCACAGTTGTATACATCGGCTTAGCTCTTGGGAAAATGGTTTATTCCGATTTTAACTTGAGCGAATTGAAACAACTTACACCAATTCAAAATGGCGGAATTTCATCTTCAAATATAGCCTCGGTTGGTAAACAATTACTTGTGCAATCTGAACAGAAGAGTCTTACTTATCAATTTAATTCGGAAACAAAAGCATCTGCTTTCAGTTTTGGAATGCAGCTTCTTAAAATCAGTAAGAAAATATTTCTATTAGAAAAAAATAATTCTACAAATTAGAGAATGTTAAAGTGATAAATAATATTGTAACAGTAATCGAAGCTCGAATGAATTCCACCAGGTTGCCGCATAAAGTAATTATGTCTTTAGCCGGGAAACCGTTACTTGTTAGGATGGTTGAAAGAGTTATGGCGTCGCCACTAATTGGTACTGTGGTAGTTGCGACTACAACAGATTATACAGATGATAAAATCTATGAGATTTGTAAAGAAGAAGGCATAAATGTATTTCGCGGACATCCAAATGATTTACTTGATAGGCACTATAAAGTAGGTTTAAAATATGATGCAGATGCTGTTGTAAAAATTCCATCAGATTGTCCTTTAATAGATCCTAAAATTATTAATAGAGTATTACGATATTTTATAAGTAACCAAAATCGATATGATTTTGTCAGTAACCTCCATCCAGCAAGCTATCCTGATGGTAACGATGTTGAGATAATGAATATAGATACTTTGAAAAGCGCATGGAAAAATGCCAGAAGAGCATTCGAACGAGAACATACAACTCCTTATATCTGGGAAAATCCGGATTTATTTAGAATTGGAAACATTGAATGGGAAACCGGATTAAATTATTCAATGGATTACAGATTCACGATAGATTTTGAAGAAGATTATATGTTTATCAAAACTATATATGATGAACTGTATATCCAAAATCCTCTTTTCAGTGTGCACGATATTATTGATTTGATGGAAAGAAAACCATATCTGAAATTTATCAATTCCAAATATAATGGCGTTAACTGGTACAGTAAACATATAAGTGAATTAAAAACCATAACAATGAGTCAAACAAAAGTTATTTAGATTTGTATGATGAACATAAAGAACAAAGAAAAACAGATGCTTAAAATCTTATCAGTTAGAAAAAGTGTAACTACGATTTAATAATTTGTTTGCATTAAATTCATTTTGTGATAACAGTTAATCAATAAGTTAGAATACAAAAATTTAGAATATTATTACATGAAAATTGCACACTTATCAGACTTACACTTTACAACTTTCTTTAAAAATAACAATCTGTCAGATATAGAATATTTAATTAACTATGCGCTTCTTCAAAATTGTGATCATATAGTTATAACCGGTGATTTAACTGATAATGCTGACTCCGATGATTTTAATATCCTAAGAGATCTCTTTATCAAATATGAGATATTAAAATCAAATAGATTGTCTTTAGTCATCGGGAACCATGATATTTTTGGTGGAGTTCAAACTGCGGAAGATATTTTTACCTTCCCGGGAAGATGTAAAAAAGTTGATTTCCATAAAAAAGTAAATGAGTTCTACGATTGCTTTCGAGAAACCTTTGACAATGCAGTTCACATATCTAAGGAAGTCATCTTCCCTTATGCAAAAATTGTGAATGATGTTTTGTTAATTGGAATGAATTCTATTGCTGAATATTCAAAAAGGAAAAATGTATTTGCCTCAAATGGGGCTGTTGGTATGAGACAATATGGTGAAGTATTTGAGATTTTAGAAAAGTATAAATGGCAAGCTGAATCAAGAATAGTGATGATTCACCATCATTTTAATAAAATGAAAGTAGATAGCCAAGATACATCCGCAAGTTTTTGGCAGAACATTGAAAAGCAAACAATGAAACTGAGAAAGAAAAAGAGATTGATTCGAATGTTTGAGCACCACGGTATAGATTTAGTATTGCACGGACATAATCATGAAAATAGAGAATATGTTAGAAAAAATATTAGATTCTTAAATGCCGGTGGAAGTGTTAAGAGTGTTCAGCCGAATACTTTTTTTGTGAATATTATTGAAACTCAAAAAAATAATATCAGAACAGAAATACATAAACTTGAACCGTTCACATCTAATCTCATTTTCAGCGAAAACAAAAAACAAATCAGCCATGATGAATTAAATGCCTTCGGTGCTTTAGCAAGTACTTAACTGTTGAAGATTTTCAAACAATAATTTAAGGCGCTTGATCTTTGTCTGCCGTTCTCTCTATGTGATGAATAGGAAACGTTAAGATCATTCGCCTTAGAGTTTTAATTAAAACCTACCAACTTAACTAAGAATAAATTATTAACGATGAAATATGCTAAAAATATTGTGTCAACAGAACAAACATAATATTAAGAATTGAAGAAATACGAAGAGCTAAAAATCATTAATGTTTTTGTTTTAAAAATGGGTCATGAAAAAATACGGTGTGATTTTTAGTATCATAAAAAACTGAACTTATTAAAGATTAACAATGTCTAAAATACAAACAAACAAATTAGCTGGAAATAATTATGGAAGACTCTCCATTAATAAATAGCCAATCAAATATTCGTGTTGCCTACTTTGCCGGTACAATGAAGCCTGGTCATGATGGTGTGACAAGAGTTTTGTATAAAATAATAGATGGATTGAATGATAATAAAATTGAAAACATTTTCATCTCCCCAATTATACCAACTCAAGATAATAGACCAACAAAAATGTTCAAAGTTCCCTCGGTTCAGTTCCCATTATACAAAGATTATCAGTTGCCCGTTCCCGGAATGAAACATTTTGATTCTGTTTTGAATGAATTCAAACCGGATATTATGCATATTAATAGTCCGTGTCCACTTGGATTTGCTGCAGTAAAATATGGTAACAAATATGGAATTCCGGTTGTAGCGACATACCATACTCATTTTTCGAGCTATGCAAAATATTACAAAGTAAAAGCATTGGAAAATGTAAGCTGGAATTATTTTAGATCGCTTTACAACAAGTGCGAATCTGTTTATGTCCCATCAACTCCTATACTGGAAGAATTGAAGCAACACGGATTAAAAACAGTAAAATTTTTGCCTCACGGAGTTGATATAAATTCGTTTAATCCAAAATTCAAATCTGTTGATTGGAAGAAGAAACTTGGAATCGAAAATAAAATAGTTTTACTTTTTGCCGGGAGATTGGTTTGGGAAAAAGATCTGCAAACATTAGCGGAAACCTATAATATAATAAATGAAAAAAGAGATGATGTTGCATTTGTTTTAGCAGGTGATGGTCCTATAAGAGAAGAGCTTGAAATGATGATGCCTAATGCAAAATTTTTAGGCTACCAATCAGGATTGGATTTGTCCACAACATATGCTTCAAGTGATATTTTTGTATTTCCATCCACAACAGAAACATTTGGCAATGTCACAGTTGAGGCTATGGCGTCCGGGATTGCTCCAATTTGTGCCAGGGAAGGTGGCGCATTTGGAATAATTCAAGAAGGCAAAACCGGACTTATCTCAAATCCGCGCGATCCTGGAAATCTTGCAGAAAAAATTGAGTCGCTTTTAGATAACTCGATTTTAAGAAAGCGTATTTCTCAGAATGCTTTAGAATACGCAAAAACTCAAACCTGGGAGAATATCTTAAATCAACTTTTTGCAGATTACCATAAAGTTGTTTTTAATTATACACCTAAATATCATCATAAACAGAGAAGAGTTGCATAAGCACATAATAAAGACATTATACAATATAAGTGCTTATATTTTAGTTATTAAAAATATTGCGGATAACAACAATTGTGATTATAATCAAAATTGATTTATCTTAAGAGGAATTGCTTGTTAAAATTTTCAGTCAATTTTATATTTGCAACGACTCTTTCAAAAGGTTTCTCCCCTGGCCTTTTGAGACATAAGAGTTAAAGCCCTTGGTCGCCCGGCCAAGTGGCTTTTTTAATTTTAAAGCATTTATTCCCTTGAAAAATTAATTTCGAAGGAGAGTAAATTATTGAAGAAGTTTCTTAAATTTATTTATTGTTAATGGTGCCGATCCTTCATAATGATTGTTTATATTTAGATATATTTCAATTTTTCTAGATTGTAATTCTCTTATCATTTCAACTATTTGTACAATATTTTCATCTCTGTCAATATAAATTTGGTTCCAATTTTTTTTGCTAATTTTTTCCATTTCTTTTCTGTCCGGTCCATGTAGCCTTATTAAAGTTAAAGCTTTTATTTCATTACCATATTTTTGAAAGACACTTTGAATTGGTGGCATATAATATCCTTCTAAAAAGACATGATACAAATTCATATCAGATAAAAATTTGAAATAAGAATCGCTTAGATAATTAGGATTCCTAATTTCCAATGCAATAGGCGGGACATCTTTAGGAAGAAAATTAAAAAAATTGTAGAGCTTATTTTCAAACTGAGAGAGCGAAGGCATTTTGTGTTTGTTCAAATACTCAAATTGGAAAATAAAACTTGCTATATTGTTTTCAAGTGGCTTTAACACCCTTAAAAATTCATCAAATAAATCAACTGATAGAAAATGAGGATTTGTTGGTGCAGGCGAATTTTTATCTCTGGAATATGGATGAGTTAACGTAATTGAATTAGGAACTTTTACCGTAAATTTAAAGTTGTCTGGAATCGAATTTTTATATTCTTTTACTGTAACAGGATCAGGAAGTAAAATCTTATTATCAAATAAAGACCAAAACCATTGATCAATTTCAACGGTATCAAAATTTTCAGAATATTCCTCTAAAAAATTAATATCTTTATTATTAGAATAAACAATATCTCTCCATGATTCATATTTCCAACTGCAAGTTCCAATTCTTAACATATCTTGATAACTAATTTAAGTTTGCCGGAAAAACATATTATTCCGGCATAAAATTTATTTATTGAAAGCTGTAGTAATCAACTCTTGTATTCCGGGTAATATTGCTAACTCAGTTTGCCCGTAAGGTTTTTTAGCTTCTTCCAAAGCAGCATTTGCATTTCTTATCCACTCAGAATCCGGTTTTTGATTTGATTGGATATATTTAATCGCTTGCAAAGCAATTACAGAAATGTTGTGCAGGTTATCTACCATAGGAACTATTTCTTTAAGTATTGGCGAATGATTAATTACCGGCATTAAATTGTTTTTATTATCTTCCCATGTTGAAAGTTGAGTCTTGATGACCAAAGCATCATCTGAATTTTCATCCTTCTGAAAATTTTCGACAAGTTTGTTAAAAATTCTGGCAATCTCAGATTCCGGTCTTGCGGCGTCGACAGCTCGAGTGTATGGCGAATAAGAATAATATTTAACTCCTTGTCTATGTCTCGCATATTTTTTTACCGGCTCAATTATATCAACAAAGTTTTTCAAAACAGAAATATTATAACCATTTGCTAATCGTCTAAGCATCATTGAATAATTTTTAATTTGAGTAGTTCCGTAATCTTCAAGATAGCGATTGATTATACGTAAGCGTCTATACATATCATCAACATTTCTAATATTTTGTGGAGACCAAAATCTTTCGGCAATTGCGGCGGTTCTTGGCCAAATCCTGGAGTCAACATTTTCCGGCGTAACCATTTCACTCCACATAGTTGCTTCGCCGCCAAGAATATTTTTTCTAGCTTCATCACTTAAAACAGAGTCCGGCGGAATAGGATCGTTTAAATAATGATAATCTGCATGTTGGTTCAGATCGATATAATATCCATTTGAAAGAATTCCCATATAACCTTTTCTTGCAGCATCAAATAATGCTTTTTGTCCACGCCATGATTGAATTACAATATTATTCGGCATATCGGGTTGAAGAATTTCATCCCAACCAACCATTTTCTTTCCATGTTTGGCTAAAATTTTTAGAATTTTTTTATTAAAGTAAGTTTGAAGTGCATGATTATCCGGAATATGATTCTTTTTCATAAAAGCTTGAATTTCTTTATTCGCGTTCCAATCTTTACCATTGTTTTCATCTCCTCCGATATGAAAATAATCATCAGGGAATAACGACGCCATTTCTCCAAATAATTTATCGAGGAATTTGTATGTTGCATCGATAGTTGGATTCATAACATCGTCAAAAACTCCCCATTCTCGAGTAATTTTATATGGGCCTGGTGCTGAAGCAAATTGAGGATATCCTACAAGCCAACTTGTGGAATGTCCCGGTACATCAAATTCTGGAATTACTCTTATGCCTCTTTCATCAGCGTATTTTATTATATCTTTTATCTGATTTTGAGTGAAATATTTTCCGTCCGATCCAAGTTCTGTTAATTTTGGAAAAACTTTACTTTCTACTCTAAAGCCCTGGTTATCACTTAAATGAAGATGGAGAACATTCATTTTCATAGCTTCCATAGCATTTAAATTTCTTTTGATAACCCCAACAGGCATAAAATGTCTAGCAACGTCAATCATTAAACCGCGCCATTTAAATCTTGGTGAATCAACTATTTTTACGTTGGGGAAAAAATATCCGTTTTCATCATTTTGTAATAACTGAAGTAAAGTCTGTAGCCCATGCAAAACTCCAAGATCTGTTTTTGCATCTAGTGCTATATTATTTGATTTAATATCCAGCGTATAATCTTCGTTTTCTTTTATACTTAAAATTGGGGAAGTCTTGAATGTAATAACCATTTGTGCAGAATCTGCGGAAGTCTTCTGTGTGATGAAATCTTGCGTGAAAAATAAACCGGTTCTGCCTGATAAATGTCTCAGCATTCTTGTTGCAGCATCGTATGCTCTGGAGTTATCAACTCCAACTACTGCTACCTTGAAATCTTTAGTTATTTGAAATTTACCGCTTTCTAATTTAGCAGTTTTGGGAATCGGCATTAAGTTTAATTCGCTTCCTACCGATTGAGGAAAGGCCGAAATTGATAGGATAAATACACAAAGTATTAAATATTGTAAAAGTTTAAAAGATTTCATTAAAATCCCCAAGATTTTAAAAAGTTGCTTAAAAAGAATATTTATTAAAATTTCGCTATATCAATATATTTAATTGTAAACTAATTTTTAAATTTATGGTTATAATAATAGTTACAATTGAATTCAACGGATTATTTATTTAGCTTTCAATTTATCAAGCGATTCAATTAAATCATTACTTCTCAATAAAATTAAAATCTAGTCAAAATGAAAATATTATTATCAGTTATATTTTTTCTTGTGGCAGCTTTACAAATTAATGCGCAGCAATTTCGATTTGTAGTTTTAGGCGACAGTCAATTTGAAAATCCCGAAGTATTTAAAAAAGTGGTAAGCGAAACTGAATTGCTAAAGCCGGCGTTTGTTCTTCATGTAGGCGATATGATTCACGGTTATACGTACGATGAAAAAACAGCGGAACAGCAATGGAAAAGATTTAAGAAACAGATTTCGCCGCTTACGATGCCGTTTTATCCAACTCCAGGTAATCATGATGTAACTACAAAAGAAATTCAGCCCGCTTATATTAAAACATGGGGAAAAGATAAACTCTATTATTCATTCAATTATAAAAATTCCCATTTTATTGTATTGAATGTTTTTTTAGATCAGCAGTTTGATACGATTCCGGAAAATGAACTTGAATGGTTGAAAAAAGATCTTGAGAAAAATAAAAGTGTTGAAAATATTTTTCTAACTATGCATTCTCCTCTATATATGAATAGCAAATATGATTGGAAACCGATTCAAAAGCTTCTTGAAAAATATAATGTTAAAGCTATTTTTTCCGGTCACTATCATATTTACGATTATAGGAAAATCGGAAAAATATCTTACTTTAATTTGAACTCTTCGGGAAGAATGAATATTGATGATTTCTTTGCCGGATATTCTCACGGGTTTATGTTTGTTACAGTTAACGGAAGTAAAATCGATTATGCATTTATAAATCAACAAGGGATTTTCCCCATTGATACAGTGAAGACCGGGGAGTCGGGAAAATCACCGAGATATTTTGATGAGGATAAAACCGTTCTAATTCCGGATCCTTCAAAACAGCCGACAAATATTTCTGTTAGCTGTCCTATTAGAAATAATACTAATCAAAAAAGGCAATATGAACTAACTTGGGAAACAGACAATTATAATTGGAAATTTACTCCATGGGGGAAAAATATTGAAGTGCCTGCGAACTCAACAGTTAATGTAAATTTCAAAATAGATGGACCTAAAGGAAACTTTTTAAGAGACGAACTTCCGAAGTTAAGGGTAAAATCTGTTTATGTAAATCAAAGGGGAGAAGTATCTCCAAGTGTTTATTATTTCCATTTGTTTTCACCGCCTTCGGTTTCTGCTAAATATACAAATGCCAAAATCAATGTAGACGGAAAAGTAAATGAAGATGTTTGGACAAATCAACATGGAATAAATCAGCTTTATATTGATACAAAAAATACTCCGGCACAAACTAATACGGATGTGAAATTGGTTTATGATGATTCATGTCTTTACGTTAGTTTAGTGGGAGGTGAACCGAAGCCGGAAAATTTATCTGCAAAAGCTTACGGCGATATTCCGCTGGTTTTCGGGGATGATGATTTTGAATTATTTTTCGATACTAATCATGATCAAAAATCTTTTTATCGATTGATGGTAAACCCGAAAGGAACAATTCTTTGCAGCAGTCCAAAAGGTTTATTTTCGTTCAAATTTGATGTTAAAACTTATGTAGGAAAAAATTTCTGGAGCGCTGAATTTAAAATCCCATTCTCAGAGTTAAACTTAACAAAACCGAAAGCAGGAACTGTTTGGGGATTTCAAGTTAGGAGACATCGTTTGCAATCAAGTCCGCAACAAAGTGATTGGTCGATCATGAACTATTATTTGCCTTACCAGCCAGAGTATTTTGGATTATTGAAATTTGAGTAAGTAAATATTAGTGAATGAAACGATCGTAAAGAAGTTTTAAAATAGTGATAAAAACTATACTTATAAAAATGGGGCGGATAAATTTCGCTCCTTTTTTTATTACTAAACCGGAACCAATTTTTGCTCCTAATATTTGGCCAACAGCCATGGTTAATCCTGCAGTAACAACAACGTAGCCACCAATTAGAAAAAGTATGAATGAAACTATATTGCTTGTAAAATTTAAGACTTTAGTATAACCGGTTGCTTTTCTCAAATTAAATCCTAGCAAGCCAACAAAAGCCATTGCCCAAAAAGAACCTGTCCCGGGTCCGAAAAATCCATCATAAAAGCCTAATGATAAACCAAAAATTGCATAAAATGTGCTTCTCTTAATTTTAGGATGTCTATCTATTTCCCCGATATTTGGTTTGGATAATGTGTAGATCAGAATAGCGATTAGTAAAAAAGGGATTAAAAAATTTAAAACATTGCTGTCAATTTGATTTACAGTTAATACTCCAATTGCAGCACCGATAAATGTGAAGATAACTCCCGGAACTGCATCCTTAAAATCTACAACTCCTTTTTTTATGTAATAGTAGGTTGCAGTAAAACTACCAAAGCTTGATTGGAATTTGTTTGTTCCAAGGGCCATATGCGGAGGCAGGCCAATTCCAAGTAACACCGGCAAAGTTATCAAACCGCCTCCTCCGGCAATAGAATCGATTAGTCCGGCAGTAAAACCGGTGAGCAGTAAAATAGGGTATAGGTATAAATTTAATTCCATATAATAAGTAATTTAAATTAGAGATTAAAGATATAAAAAACTTCAACCTTTTGAGAAGATTATTTGTTGACGTATTGGTAGTTTGAAAATTCGGGGACTTGTATTTTGGAGTCGCTCGCTTATACCGAAATAAGCCTGGGGAAGACTTATTTCGGTAATTCATTTAATATTATTTCAACAAAATTAACTTTTTTGTACTCATATTAGAGCCGGCTGTCACTCTGTATATATAAGCGCCGGATGATACACGTTTTCCTAAATTATCATCACCGTTCCAAGTTACTCTATGATTCCCGGCAGCTTGAAAATTATTTACAAGTGTTTTTACTTCTTGTCCGAGAACGTTATAAATCTTTATAGTTACTTTTGATGATGAAGGCAGGGAATATTTAATTGTAGTCGTTGGATTAAATGGATTTGGATAATTTTGCAAAACCTCAAATTTTGATGGAATTACTTTGTTCTCTTCATTAGCATTTGTAACTGCTTCTACTTTAAACGAAGCTGTTGTAGAATAATTTGAAAATTTACCGCTATCATCCTTAGCCTGAACTCTCCAAAAATAAGTTGAAGTATTTAATTTTGATAAATCGGTGTGTGATTCTTTAAGATTATCTATCTCAATTATTGGATTAGACATATCGGCTTTTTTAGAAATTTCAACGCGATAGTTTTGGGTTTTGGATTTATCAGTTGGAACGTACCAGCTTAAAGTTGGAGATTCTACATCTATTTCCGAACCATATTTAGGGCTTCCGATAATTGGAGAAGCTAATGAACCTGTTGGGGCATAGGAAGTAAAAGTTGCACCTCCATTAACATTTTGATCCGACCACAACGAAGTTCCTTTTGATGAACTTACTAATTGCACTCTCCAATGATATTCTGTGCCCGGATTAAGATCAGAGACCAAAGAATATGATAACTGGGTTATACCAGTTATTAAATTTGTGCTGTCAAATGGCTCTGTTGTAGGCTTAATTTCAAGGTTGTATGAAATAGACCCTTGCGGAAGTCCCGACAAATACCAGCTTAATAAAGGTTTTAATGAGTAAACTGTTGTAAAATTATCCGGCCATGAGGCAATTGGGGTTGGATTGCCCACTAAATAATTGCTTATCCTAAAAGTACCATAATCTGTATATGATGAATTATTTCCGGTTGAAATATTATGAGCCCTAACTTTCCACAAATATAAATGACCGGCGGATAGATCATTTAAAGTAAATGAAGTAGCTTTAATTGAATTATAATTAAAAGTTTCTCCGGTAGCCGAGTCTTTCAACTCCACATCAAAATTGATATCGTTAGCCGTCGGCTTATTTAAATACCAGGTTAATATTACATTCTGGCTGAATAATTTAACACCGCCGATCGGCCAGGAAAGAATACATTCGGGTGTCGTATTTTGTCCGTGTATAACAAAATATTCTAATTTGCTAAATCCCGATTGAGCGGAACCGTTAACTGTTTCCACTTCCCATGCATATGTATGATTACCGCTCAAAAATTTAGGAACTTTAAAACTAGTAGAAATTATATTCGCTGTGTCAATAATTATACTATTTCCTGAAGTAACATCGAATAATTTAATCTTATATGTAATAGGCCCAATTGCCGGTTTGCTGAGATACCAATTTAATACCGGAGTATTGCTGTATATAGTAATGCTATCTGCAGGCCATGTTTGAACTGGCATTGGCGCACCTCCTTGCCCTTCATCCACAACAAATGTTTCCGGCTGTGTAAAATTTGATTTATTATTAGTATTAACAGATCGGACACTCCAAGAATATTGATGCCCTGCAATTAAATTTTTTAATCTAAATGATGTTGTCTTTATGCTGTCAACTAGAGAATCTGTTGAAGCTATTGTGAGATCGCGGAATTTTAATTCATAAAATAGATTCCCACCGACAGACGGATAATTTATGTACCAGGAAAGTAAAGGTGAATTGGTATAGACTTTTGTATTTTTCACCGGCCAGCTTAGTGCGGGCAAAGGGGCACCCAGTAATGAACTATCGGTAACGAAGTCTGCTCTATCCCAGGCAGAATAAAACCCAAATTTGTTTTTTGCTCTTACTCTCCAGAAATAATGTAAATTTCCGTTTGATAAACTGGATGTTAGGAAAGTATTTTTTACATTTTTTATGAATGAAACATTTGATTTGAAGGTGCTGTCTGTTGAATATTGAATATCATAGGTAAATGGCAGACCTTCATAGTTATCCATGTACCAAGATAAAATAGCATTTAAAGTATAAACTGTTGTGCCTCCTGATGGCCAGGATGCTACAGTGTTTTGTGGTGTTCTTGTAGAAAAATTAAAGATGGCGGATACATCACTTTTGTTTCCGTAATGATTTAGTGCTGTAATTCTCCAGTAATAATTTTTTGAGAAATCTAATTTCACATTTTTTATTGTGTCTGCTACTAAGCTATCAAAAATTACCCTTCCGCTAAAATCCGATTTTGTATTTATTTCTAATAAATAATTATCTGAACCGGGAATTGAAGACCAGGTAAATTTTGGATTAAGTTCTATTCCCATCGTGTCATCGGTAGGGTAGTATAACTTTGGTGTTGCTAATTTTGTAGTGAACTTGAAAACAGAAGAATAATCGCTCGCATTAACTTTATTACTATTAGCTTTTACTTTCCAAAAGTATGTGGTATTATTTGTTAAACCGCTGACTACTGCATCAGTATTTGTGATATTTGTAATTACTCTTGGAGAAGCAAAATTGCTATCAGTAGAAATACTGAGTGTGTAAAAATCCGCTCCGTTAACAGCCTGCCATTTTAGCTGAGGATTTAATATAATTTTGTACTGATTATTTAATGGTGACAAAAGCACCGGTTGATTTAATTTCGGCACAGTTAAACTTGCTGAAACATTCGGTGAAGTAGTAAAATCTGAAGGCGCTACTGGAGAAGCGACATTAAATAATGGAATTGAAACATCGTAATCTGTAAAAAGTACTGTTACCCCGATTTTACCTTTTGGTGTAAGAGAAAAGTTTAGTGAACTATGCATTTTCTCATTTATATCATTTACTTGATATGAAGAACTATTTATTGTTTTTGTTTTCTTCTCATTTTCTGAAATGAAAGTACCTTTATCAGTTGAAATGGATTTTCCGTTTAAGGTTTCGTATGCGTCCCCGGTAGCGGTAAATCCGGCATGAGCATCCAGCACACCATCAATCCCAAATGAATAATTAATGATATCTCTATTACTAATTGCGCCATGTAGGTTTATAGAAGAACCTAACAGATAAGAATTAAAATTTTGATTATCGACAAATGTTAAATCTGTGTTAGGTAATATAGGCAAATCACCAATATATTCGCCGCTGATTCCTATTACATCAATACTGATTTTGTATTGAGCACTGGCTTTAAAGCCAAAGTTCATACTCGCATTTCCTGTAGAACCCTTAAAGTATAAATCCCAATTCCGTTCCGGGCCGTTTTTAGTTAACGCAACACTTCCATTTTGATTAACTTTTGCGAGTGTGCCGCTGACCGAAGTTGAAAATCTGAAATAGATTCCGATGCCTACATCGGCACCAAGCCAGCCTGTATCAACAGAATATCCCGGGAAACCCAACTCACCGGACATACTGTCATGTGTTTTTGTTATTGTTTGTGCATTAGAAATTGTTCCAAAATTCCAAATAAGAAATAAAACTAAGATTTTAACAAATAATTTATTGAGATTAGTAAAAATATATTGCATGATAACCCTCGGTAAATACAGAAAAAATTAGAAATTATATGAGTTGAATATTTGGTTAACTATTGTCCCATTAGCGTGAGCAATAGAAATCCGGGTTGGAAGCCAAACATCATTGATCTTTTTGTATTGAAGGTTTGTCTCCGAGAATTTTACATGATTTATATCTAAAACTACTTTTGATACAAAATAATCGGTTTTGTCAATCCATATTGTGAATTCAAATTTTTTGTATTCTGCAGAAATTTTATAGCATGAATTGTTATCTAAGTCTTCACTTTTAATTTTGTAATTTTCCCAATCAGTAGAACTTTTAAAAAGTTTATTCAAGTCAACATAAATCTGTATGTTGGGTTTTGAAAAAGATGCTGATTTTTTTGAGCTACTTACTGTTTTAGTATTTGAATCAATCGGATTCATAACAACATTTTTACCGGGATGATAAACGAGTTGATAATTGGTAATTTTTTCTGATGTAGTGCTTTTTGCTTTCAGATTAGTAGAAGGAACACGAATATCTTGAACCATATTCACAGAATAAGGTTGTCTGGATATTGTTGCTTCTTTCGATTTGGAGATTAGGTTTGCCAATGAAATATTACTTTGTGCAAACAGTGGTGTAGCAAATAATAGAACGACAAAAGTGTGTAAACAGCATCGAAGATTAAAATTCATCTATGCCCCGTAATTTTTGTAAAAAATATGTTTTTGTTAAATTATTTGTATGCCGATATTTCAGCACACGGTAGGTATCCCGCAAAAAATCGCAATCTCCACCAGAACCCTGTGTTAGGAGATGTACATAAAATCTTTTGAATTTGGAATGGCTAAATCTAGTAAATTATTTCAAAACAGCAAACTCTTAAACTACAAGCGGTTAATATATTCGATGAGTGACATAATAAGAATCAAAAATTAAATAACTTTAGAAAATACCGAAACAGAATTCTAAAATATAAATGAGTAAGGCCTGTTTAATTGATGATATAACTCTTCTAAGTTTATATTTCTTGAGGTTCGAATAAATTCTTTCCCTTCAAAATAAAATAAAACTGTTGGAACTGCGAAAATACTATTTTGCGCAGATAATTCTTTTGCGATTTCACAATTTACATAGGCAAAATTCATCTGAGGAAATTCGGAATCCAGGAGTTCTATTAATTTTGGTTTTAATACTTTGCATACATTACAAGTTGGTGTACTAAAATAAATAGCAGCACCGGTATTTTTAGCTATAAAATCTTCAAATTCACTAATTGTATTTATATCAGCTTTATTCATGTTTTTCAAAATTTAATAATTGAAATTAATTTGATTAAGTATCCCGGTAAAAGATTCATAAATAATCAATTATTATTTAAGCTACAGTTATCACAATTATTACAATTTTCTTCGCCTTTAAATCCGAAATAATCAGAAATATAAACGCGTCTACACTCGTCGCTTTGAAAATACTGCACCATTGAAAGAAGTTTTTTATTGTCGTTTAGGAGTTTTTCACTCAAATAAGTTTCATCATCAAGTTCTTCAGGCAAATCTGCAATAACTTTCAAATCATGGTTTCCAAGCGAACCGGTTATTACACCGTATCTGTCCAGCATTCCCAATGCAGTTTCAATTCTGAAATCTTTTTTATTTTTAAAATTCATTTGCTCTCTCAAATATTCAATCCCTGAAGAATTAATTAAGCCAGTATCGCGTTTAATTAAATCGTAAAGAGCTGAATAAAAGTCAGCGTTTGGATTAGACCATTTTATAAATTCCATTTGTGTATATAAATCATCTTGATTGTAAAGCAAAACGCAAACCGAATCTTTGCCGTCTCTGCCTGCTCTGCCTATTTCCTGGTAATAAGATTCAACCGATGAGGGAACTTCTGCGTGAATAACAAACCTAATATCGGGTTTGTCAATTCCCATTCCGAATGCATTAGTTGCCAACATTATTTTTTGATTTCCCGATAAGAATTCTCTCTGCATTCTTTTTCTTTCTTTGTCGAGAAGTTTGCCATGATAAACTCCATGATGAAATCCTTTATCTCTTAAAATTTGAGAATATTTTTCTAACGATTGAATAAGAGAGAAATAAATAATGCCGGAGCCCGAATATTTTTCGAGAACGTTCATAATTGCAGACAACTTTTCTTTATCATCAAATATATCCCGGGCTTCTAATCTTAAATTCGGTCTTTCAATTCCTTGATGAAATATTTTAACTTCATTTTTTGAGAGATTTAATTTCCTTACTATATCTTCTTGAACTTCGTGAGTTGCGGTTGCAGTTAAGGCAATTGTAAGCGGATTTCCAATTAGTTTTCTAAATTCTCCGATCCTCGAATAATCCGGGCGAAAATCGTGACCCCACTCAGAAATACAATGTGCTTCATCAATTGCAAGTAAAGAGATATTTGCCAATTTAATTTTCTCGACAAATTCATCTTTTCTAAATCGTTCAGGTGTAACGTATAATAATATTATTTCGCCTTTTAAAAATTGTGATAATCTTTTCTCACGCTCATTTTTTGAGATAGTGGAATTAATAAAACCGGAAGGAATATTTCGTTTCCTGAGAGCATCAACTTGATCTTGCATTAAAGCTATTAATGGACTTATTACAAGTGTTCCTCCATCAAATGATAAAGCCGGAATTTGGTAACATATTGATTTACCGCTTCCTGTAGGCATTAATACTAAACTATGTCCGTTCTCAGTTAAAATTCTTTCAATAATATTTTCTTGTAAACCACGGAATGAAGAAAAGCCAAAGTATTGCTTTAGTATTTCTATAGGTGTCATTTTTAATTCTTGTAATAGTTAAAATAAATATTTATAAGTAGTTAGATATTTGAACCACAATATAAGAAGATTCACCCCTAAATTTATAGGCACAATTCTACCATTCAAGTAAAATTACTACCGTTAATTAAAATTAACTTACATCTTTTCTTAAAATTTATTCAATTGTAAGCGGGTAAAAAAGAGGAGTTTAAAATGAAAAAGCTAACTGTGATTTCGTTGATAATAATATTTTTTGTGACTGTATTTTCACTTGGGGAAGCCAAAGCAAATTCAAGAATCTTGAAGATTCAAAAAAAATCAGTACTCAGGGATAATAAATACAAAATTGGAACAGAGACCATTGAGAAGCAAATTAAAAGCATCATTCAGCCTTTAATAAATTGTTTGGATAATAATTCAAAAGAAGAATGTGATAGAATGTGTGCCGCACTAAAATTGCATAAATTATGCGATCGATCAGCGATGAAAATAATTAGAGATATGTCTCATTTCGAAAAGAATAAATCGTTAAGAGATTACTGCAGAAAAATTTATTTTAATTTTGTTAATTCAGAAATCGAAGTATAAAAAAAATTAGTTTAAGTTTTTCAAAATATTAATATTTTTTATTTCTCCTGCAATAATTAAAATATCACCTTTATTGATGATGTAATCGGAACCGGGAATTGCTTTTAATCTTTCCCCTTGCTCATCTTTTATCTTTACTGAAAGAACATCTAATCCGTATTTTGCTCTGATATTTAATTGTTTTATTGATTTACCAATAAATGATTTTGGAGGTGAGATTTCAATAATAGAATATCCTTCCATAAATCTAACTTGAGGTGTTTCCTCTTTCATAACAATGCTGCTTGCTAAGGTTGAAGTAATGTCTCTTGCCTCAATTTCTTTTTGGTAAGCATATTGAATATCTTTACGCCAAATCATTCCAATTAATTTTTTTGAATCTTCTGCATCTACTACGGGTAATCCTTCAAAGTCGTATTTACGTAATTTATCTAAAGCGGTTTGACAATTATCATTAGGTGAAACGCAATCGTAAAATCCGTTTGCAATATCTTGCGCTATTAATAAATCTTGTAGAGCATCTCTTTCGTACAAATGATCTTTTATATCATAAATAGAAATCATTCCGGTAATCATACCATCTTGAGTAACTACCGGGAACTCGGGATTTTTCCCGCGAATTACCTTATTAACAACTTGATTGAAATTATCTGTAACATTGATTGGATCAAAATCTTTATTATAAATATCTTTAACAAAGATTGACTCCATTACGTTTAATTCAGTTCCTTCTTTTATGTTGATATTTCTTAATAAGAGTTTTAATGTGTAAATAGATTCACGTGACAACTTAGAAGATAAAATCATACTTATAATGCAAGTAATCATAACTGGTAAAATTATGTGATAATCATTGGTTAGTTCAAAAACAATTATGATAGCAGTGATTGGGGCTCTTGTTGTACCGGCAACTAATCCACCCATTGCTACAAGAGCATACGCTCCGGGAGTTGAAGTTATTGCAGGAAATGCAAAGTGCACCATTTCGCCAAAGAAATATCCCAGCATCGCGCCCATAAATAAAGATGGAGCAAAGATACCTCCGGATCCGCCTGAGCCTAAAGTTATCGAGGTGGCAAGAATCTTTACAAAGATTAAAGCGAAAGCAACGTACCAGATCATATTTCCATGAAGGGCCTGATTAATTGAATCGTAACCAACTCCCATTACCTGAGGGAAAAATAACGCAATAATGCCTATTCCAACTCCGCCAACGGCAGGTTTTAAGTACTCGGGAAATTTGAATTTGTTATCAAAGAAATCTTCGAATTGGTAGAGAAGTTTTATAAATAAATAAGATACAACTCCGCTTACAGCACCAAGAGCAAAATAAAAAACAATTTCATACGGAGAAGTGAGTGTATATTTTGGTACTGCAAATGCTGCAAAGTCTCCCTCAAAAGTATGTGAAATAACGGTTGCCATTACAGATGAAATAACGATGGGGGAGAATTGTGCAACGGCAAAATCCATTAGTATTATTTCTACAGCGAAAAGTGCTCCAGCAATAGGCGCATTAAAAGCGGCGGCAATTCCTGCGGCCGCGCCACACCCAACCAAGGTTTTTAATCGTTTACTCGAAATTCTGAAAAATTGTCCGACCGTAGAACCTAAACTTGAACCAATCTGAACGATTGGACCTTCTCTACCGACAGAGCCGCCTGTACCGATTGAAATTGCGGAAGCTATTGCTTTTATTATAGCAACTCTTGCTCTAATCATTCCGCCTTTTAACAAAATCGCTTGCATAACCTCCGGAACGCCGTGTCCTTTAGCCTCGGGTGCAAAGAAATAAATTAAAGGACCAACGAGTAAGCCACCTAGGATTGGAACCATAATCTTCCAATACCATGGAACATTCATAACGTTTTCTAGGAAACTTGAACCGCCGGGAAATGAAAGAATGGAGATTTCTTTGATTAATGCGCGTATTGCTATTGCACCAAATCCTGCTAAAATACCAATGATTATTGCTATAATAATCATAAAAGTATGTTCGGTCATTCTAGCACGATCAAAGAATGTGACAGTACTATTGGAAAATTTAGTGTAGACTTTTTTGAATGAGATCTTAGCCAAGATTTATTCCCTTTTTTCAGTTATCATTGGCTGCGAGGTTAATTTTAACCCTTATTTGTTACCGAAAGCCGAATAACAAAATCTATTAAAGGTTAAGATAATTTTAACGCTTCTTTCATTAATGTAATTAACGCGTTTTTTGTATACGGTTTAGAGAGATAATGAGTACATCCGTGTGCTAAAAATTCTTCTTTATCTCCCGCCATTGCAAAGGCGGTTATTGCAACAATCGGAACTTCGCTATAATGGTCTATTTCTTTAATCGCTTGAACTACTTCAATTCCACCCAAGCCCCTACCTAAATTAATATCCATTAAAAAACCGTCGTACCTCTTTTCTTTTAGCATTTGAATTGCTAATTGCCCGGTATCCGCATATTCTATATTGCACAATCCCTTTAAAAATAATGTTGTTATATCTTTAGA
This sequence comes from uncultured Ignavibacteriales bacterium, assembly GCA_963739985.1. GTDB lineage: Bacteria > Bacteroidota > Ignavibacteria > Ignavibacteriales > Ignavibacteriaceae > CAVUCE01. The sequence goes on along the minus strand of CAVUCE010000022.1, from coordinate 545,491 downwards.
GATTGCATCGTCTTCAACTAAAAGTATGTTCGGTAAATTATCAGACATTAAATAACAAATCTGCTTGTGTTTTAAATCATATTATTAATACGGTAGCTAATATAATAAATATCTTCAAAAATTCATTATTCAAAATTAAATTTAATCTTTTATAAACGATCCGTAGAAATCATTACTTTAAATAAACCACAATGTTATTTCTTACGTTTAAAATCTTTATGTTTCAAATATCATTTATGTAAAATTCGGAAAAACAAAATGTTAAAACCAATAAAAATATTTTTACTGATATTTATTGTAACCTCAATTATTTCATTTTCTCAGCAAATTGATCATAATGTTAAAAAATTAGGTGCCGTCATACGAACTGACACAACTAAGAAAGTAATTTGTTTGGCATTTACGGGACACGATCATGCAGATGGATTAGAGTTGGTAAGAAAAGTTTTAATGAAACATAAAATACACGGCAATTTCTTTTTTACCGGTGTTTTTTATAGGAATCCGGATTTTAAAAATGAAATAAATAAATTAATAGATGATGGCAATTACTTGGGTGCTCATTCGGATGAACATCTTCTCTATGCTTCGTGGGAAAGACGAGATTCAACATTAGTAACTGAAAAACAATTCAAAGACGATCTAGAAAAAAATTATGAGTCCATGGCTCAATTTGGAATTTCTAAAAAGGATGCAAAAATTTTCTTACCACCGTTTGAATGGTATAATCAGCAGATAGCAGATTGGTGCAATGATATCGGTTTAACTTTAGTTGATTTTACACCCGGAACTTCTTCAAATCAAGATTGGACATACCCTGGATTGGGCAAACAATATGTAAGTAGTGATACAATCTTTAATAGAATTGTTAATTACGAAAAAACAGATCCTAACGGATTAAATGGATTTATACTTTTAACTCATCCTGGAACAGATGAAAGAAGGTCGGATAAATTTTACAATCGTCTTGATGAGTTGATTACTTTACTTGAACATAAAGGATATCAGTTTAAATTGATTTCCGAAGCACTTAAGAATTAAATTTAAAAATTAGCAGTTGTGGGTTTATTTTTATGGAACCAAAATGGTTAAGCTGGGCAAAAGAACTTCAAGCTATATCTCAAAACGGATTAACTTTTTGTAAAAACGAATTCGATATTGCACGATATAAACAAATCAGAAATATAGCGGCACAGATGATGAGTGAAAATTCCGATTCTGAATTTGAGTACATTCAAAATTTATTTGATAATGAAGATGGATACTCAACTCCAAAGGTTGATGTGAGAGCAGGCGTATTTAAAGAGAATAAAATTTTATTAGTCAAAGAAATTTCTGACGGTGGTTGGACTTTACCCGGAGGCTGGGCAGACCCAAACGAATCGCCAAAAGAATCTGTCGAGAGGGAAGTGGTTGAAGAGTCGGGCTTTTTAGTAAAAGCAGAAAGATTAGTTGCGGTTTACGATAGAACCAAACAAAAGCATACACCGCCACATCCATATCATGTTTATAAAATGTTTTTTATTTGCAAATTAATTGGCGGTGAGGCAAAGAATAGTAACGAAACAGACGGAGTAGATTTTTTCACATTAAATGAACTGCCTAAACTATCGGATGCGAGAATTAAAAAGCATCAGATTGCAAGATTATTTGAGCATTATGAAAAACAAAATTTGCAGGCGGATTTTGATTGATCTTTTTACTTAATGAATCGTTCCATCATTTTTTCAGGCATAACTAACGGTCTAAATCCAAATTTTTTATATAAACCATGAGCATCCGAAGTTGCAAGCATCCATTTTTGTATGTCCTTCAAATCAGGATGAGTAAAAATAGCATCCAATAAAATTGAAGCATATCCTTTTCCTCTTTTAGATTCAATTACAAATACATCTGCTAAGTAAGCAAATAAAGTGAAATCGGTTGTAACCCTTGCAAATCCAATTTGCTTATCATCTTCGTATAATCCAAAACAAAGCGAATTATCAATCGATTTTTTTATAACTTCTATTGGCCGTTCTTTTGCCCAGTATGAAATAGGTAGGAAACTGTTAATCAGTTCAAGATCCAATTTAGACTTGTCGGTAGAAACAGTAATCTTCTTCTCAGATTTTACTTCTTGCATTTTAAGAATTTCTAAATTTTCATTTATATGCAAAATTAATAATTATTTGCGGTTTACCCAAGAATGTGATCACAAATGCAAAAAATCATTTTAATGAAGTGATATATTTCTCTTAACCAAACCAATTTTCGGCAAAATTATTTCTTAAGATATACGGAGTTTTATTAATATGTGAAGCACTCGATTTAATGCAGATAACAGAAACATCCGCAAATTTCATCACAGATTCTGTAACATGACCTACAAGCATATGTGAAAAATTATCTTTCCCATGAGAAGAAATTATAATTGAATCAATTCTATGCTCAATAGCGTATTGAATAATCTGATCACTCGCTTTTCCTGATTTAATTGACTCGACAATTTTTACATTGGGAATTACATAATTCATCAAGAGCCTTCTCAGCTCTTCTTCTGCATTCAAAATTCTTAAATGGTCCATTCTTCCCGGATCATCATAATAACTGAATGATTCTCCATGTAAAGAAGGCTCTATAACATGTAGTATATGGAGAACAGCGAAATAATGTTTTGCTATTTGAAAGGCGAATTCGAATGCGGTGATGGAATTTGCGGAAAAATCAGTTGGGACTAGAATATTATTGTATTTCATAATCATTCCCTTTTTTGGTTTTTCCAAATGAAATTAAACAGCCAAAGCAGCGACCTTCTTAGAAACTTCGTTGATATCGAATGGTTTGTAGAATATTGAGTTGGCAAATTTTCTAATACTTACATCGAAATCTTTGGTGTTATTATGATAAACATACGTAAAAATTAATGGAATTTCAGCGTTATTAGCTCTTAAATTTTCACAAAAAATTTCAATTTTTTTATTCGGTTCAGCGTCCATTATAATTATATCAAATCCCTGCATCTTTGCTAAATTGCCTAATACCGATAAATCAGTAGTAGTTGTAATATTGAAATTATTTTGTAAATACATCAGCAAACTTAAACACATACTAAAATCTGTGCTGTATAAAAGTACATTTTTCATAATAAATAACTTAATAAGTGAGAATTTTATAGTATCCTGCCAAAGCAAGTATTCTAATAACGTGCCAATAGTTGCGAAAAATGAATTAATTTGGTTGGAAAAAAAAGCCTTAAAATTGACAAAAAAGTCAATTTAAATAAAATAGAAAAACCCGCCTTCAATGCGGGTTCTCGTTTGTGGAAATGCAAAACTTTTCAATTTTAAAAATTGAGAAAATAATCTAAATCATTACGCTTTTATATCTAGTTCCTTTAGTTTTCTGTAAAGAGTTGATAATCCGACTTGTAAAAGATCTGCGGTTTTTTCTTTATCGAAGCTATTAGTTTCTAAAGCTTTATAAATATAATCTTTTTCAAATCTTTTTACTGATTCATCCAAAGAACCGAGCTTAGAAAAATCCGCCACACTAGATGTTGATTTAAACATTGGTGGTAAATCGTTAACACTAATAAATTCTTCTTTGCAAAATATTACAGCTCTCTCCATAACATTTTCCAACTCACGTATTTCACCTTTCCACTCATGTGCGATTAAAGCACGCATTGCTTCATTATCAACTCCTTTAACATTCTTGTTCATTTCTTTTCTGTATTTATCTAAGAAGTGATCGGCTAATAAAGGTATATCTTCTTCTCGTTCTTTTAGAGATGGGAGGTTAATCTCTACGATGTTTAATCTATAGTAAAGATCTTCTCTAAATCGTCCTGCTGCAATTTCATCTCTAAGATTTCTATTTGTTGATGAAATAAATCTTACGTTAACCGGAATTGAAATTGTTGATCCAACAGGAGTATATTCCTTTTCCTGAAGAATTCTTAAAAATTTAACCTGAAGAGGTAAGGGTAATTCGCTAATTTCATCAAGAAATAAAGAACCTCCGTCGGCAGCTTTAATTAACCCTTCCTTATCACTTACTGCACCGGTGAATGCACCCCTTTTGTGTCCGAATAATTCACTTTCTATAAGATTTTCGGAAATAGCTCCGCAATTAACAGAAATTAATGCTTTACCTTTTCGATGACTTTTATAATGCAAAGCACGAGCTACTAACTCTTTTCCGGTTCCGCTATTTCCGGTAATTAAAATTGTACTATCCGTTTCAGCCACAGTTTGAATCATATCATAAATTCTTTTTATAGCAGGGCTTTTTCCAATAATATTTTCAAAATCGTATGTGCGCTGAATTTCTCTTCTTAATATTTTATTTTCAAGTAATAGATTCTTTATATCGAACAATCTTTTTATTCTGATTATTAATTCATCAAATTCTACAGGTTTTAGAAGATAATCGCTAGCTCCGTTTCTTAGTGCAGAAATGGCTGTATCAAGTGATCCAAACGCAGTTATAATTACAACAATTGTCTGTAAGTTTAATTTTTTTATTTGTTCTAGTAATTCAATTCCCTTCATGCCGGGCATTTCAAGATCGGTGATTACCAAATCATACGATTTTTCAAGAAGCATTGTATAAGCTACTTTTCCATTTTCCGCTTCTTCAACGTTATAACCCTCTTTTTTTAAGATATAGGAAAGTGATTCCCTAATGATATCTTCATCATCAACAACTAAAATTCGTTCAGACATATTTTATTCCTCTTAAATTAGGGCTGAATCGGTAGAGTAATTATAAATGTTGTACCATCATTAACAACACTTTGAACATTAATATCGCCTTGAAAGCTTTTAATAATTCCGTAACTTACCCACAAACCTAAACCTGTCCCTTTTCCTTCTTTTTTTGTTGTATAAAATGGTTCAAACACTTTTGACAAATTATCTTCATCAATTCCATTTCCGGTATCTGAAAAGGTAATTACAACATCATCTTCTTCAACATGAGATTTAACTCTTATTTCATTACCGTTTCTCTTAAAATCCAATTCTGCTATTGCATCTACCGCGTTTAATAAAATATTTACAAAGACCTGTTGAACTTGATCCGAAATAAGAGGAAGAAGTGGTATTTTCTGATCAAGATCCAAATTAAATAATATATCTTTGGCTTTGGCTCCAACTTTTGTAATTTCAACAGCTTCAGTTATATTCTGATTTATGTCGGTTAGCTGAAGTTCGTAATTTGATGGTCGTGAAAAATCGACCAGATCTCTGATTATTTTAGAAATTCTAGTTACTTGTTTTTTTACCAGCTCTAGCTTCTCTTTTACAAACTCATCGTCGCTCGATCTTTGAACAACTTGAACTAAAGCGGAAATTGATGCCAACGGATTTCCAACTTCATGAGCAACTCCGGCGGCAAGTGTTCCGATACTTTCCATTTTTTGAGTATGAATTAACTGTTTTTCCATCATTCGTTTTTCACTTAAATCTCTGTGAATTCCGAAAAATCCGGATACAACACCTTCGCTATTAACTATCGGTGAAATTAACAGTTGAGTATAAAACGGTTCACCATTTTTCCTTCTATTTTCAACTTCTCCAACCCAAACTTTTCCGCTAGTAATTGTTGCCCACATTTTTGACCAAAATCTCTTAGAATGTTTTCCACTTCCAAAAACAGTAGGATTATTTCCAATTAACTCTTCGCGGCTATAACCGCTAGTTTCAATAAACGCGGGATTAACATAAACCATTTTCCCTTGCATATCAGTAATTTGTAAAGGATTAACAGTATTTTGAGCAACATAATAAAAACGCAAAAGTTCTAATTCTTTTTGCCGTTCTTCAGTAATATCTCTTGTGAAGATGAAACAAAAATTTTCATCTTCCGATGTATTTTGATACGGGGTAAACGACAGATTTACGTCTACCAATTTTTCATTTAACGCTATTTTTGAAAAAGTTTTTATTTCTTTTCCTTCAACCATAGCATTGGTAAATGAAAGTTCGGTTTTGCCGGAATATGTTGGTTCCAAAATTTCAAAGAATTTTTTACCGACCAGGTCACTTTTCTTGACTTCCAATGTTTTTAACGCTGTTCCGTTAACGTCTATGATCTCTCCGGTTGAAGAAATTATAAAACACATATCCTGAAAACTGTCAAACAGGTCGAAGCCAAAACTGAATTTATTATTCATTTGTCTTTTAACTTTTTGTAAAATGATAAGTTGATGAGAGTTCCTAGTTAAAATTTAGTTAAAAAGACAATCTAAAGCCAAACTTTAGAAAATCTAAAGTTCAAATTTATTAAAAATACTAATAGAAAATAATGCCAGAATTCCTAAAAATGATAATTAGATCCTGATTATCGAATTCATTTTAATTTGAGTTAGAATCACAATGTTTGTTAAATACAAAATATTTTTGATGACTTGGGTTTCTCAGAATTGGTAAGCTCAAAATATTCTTTTATTGCTATTGGGAAAGTAATTGTAATATTGATAATTTTTATTGAAAAATTCATCAATATTTGAGTGTATAAGCACAGTTTTATTGTGAATAGTTTTGGAATGAAGATTGTTGTACAAAATTGAACAACAAATCAAACCCGCAATTTGAGTGCTGTTCAGTGTAAAGTAAAACTAAAAAGGGGTTGTAGGATTTAGAATTGAGTACTCTAAATACTGCAAATCCTAACTAAATAAATAGTTGAAAAAATATTAATGCCTCCTCTTCTTAAGCCTACCTTGAGGCACGGTATATAGATCCGCAATGAGCCTGCCGTGCCTCAAACGTTTATCTATTAATATTTCTTCTATTGCCAAATATAAAGTAATTCAGAAATTAACAAATGATCTGAAACACGCAATTCTTAGTTTATCTCTTTTAAAAAAGCACTTATCATTCTTTCAATTTGATCGAACTCGATTAAGAATGCGTCATGTCCGTATATAGATTGTATTTCTTCGTATTTTGCATTTGGAATTTTTGAAGCAAAATCTACTTGCTCTGTGGCAGGGTATAAGACGTCAGTGGAAATACCAATACAAAGAGTTTTAGTTTTAATAGAAGATAAAACAGAATCCATACTTCCGCGAAGATAACTAAGATCGTGCAGATCCATCGCTTTTGTAATATAAAGATATGTATTTGCGTCGAACCTGTTTACAAGTTTTTCACCCTGGTATTTAAGATAGCTTTCAATTTGAAATGAATTATCATTATCAAAAAAATGATTTTCATCAGATAGCCTTAATCTTGCAAATTTCTTTTGAAACGAACGATCACTTCTATAGCTAACCATTGCAACTTTTCTGGCAAGGCTTAATCCTTTCAGTGGTTGTTTTTCATAATTTCCGTTTAGCCATTCAGGATCGTTTATTATTGCGTCCCTAGCAATTTCGTTCAAAGAAATCGCCCACGGAGAATGAGCAACCGAGGTCGCGATAGGAATTATGCTTTTAACCATTTCCGGATACATAACTGCCCATTCCAGTACTTGCATTCCGCCTAATGATCCTCCGGCTACAGTTACTAATTGTTGAACTCCTAATTTTTTTAATAGCTCGTATTGAACTTTTACCATATCGCGAACGGTAATTGTCGGGAAAGTAGTATTATATTTTTGTCCGGTAGATTTATTTATTGTAGCAGGTCCTGTTGTGCCATAACAACCGGACAAGAAATTTGGGCAAACAACAAAATATTTATTTGTATCAAATAATTTTCCGGGTCCAATTAGAGGATCCCACCAACCAGTTTTACCTAAAAACATATTATTGTATTTGTACAAAAAGTCATGTTCTTTTGTTGCATTTAGTTCTTCTTCAGTTATAACTCCTGCCGCATGTGAATTGCCGGTTAAGGCATGGCAAACAAGGATAGCATTAGTGCCTTCGGCATTAAGCTCTCCGTAAGTTTGATACGCTGCAGTAACACTTTGTAAGGTTTCACCGGATAATAGAGTAAGTGGACTTTCCGGGGAGAATAATTCGGCAAATTGTGTTCTTGATATAATTTCAACCGATTCTTTCAAATTTATATCCATAACTTTATAACTTTAAAAATAGTTTGCGGACAGATAAAAATCCGCCCGCACAAATATATTATTTATTTTTTATTATGTAGTGACTTCTTTACCAACCGCTGCTTTTAAAGCGATATCAAAGTCTTCTATTATATCATCAATATGTTCAATTCCAACAGAAACTCTTATTTGTTCAGGCAGCACTCCTGAAGTGGCTTGCTCACTTTCCGAAAGCTGTTGGTGAGTTGTGCTTGCCGGATGAATTACCAATGTTTTTGCATCTCCGACATTTGCTAACAAACTGGAAACTTGGACATTATTGACGAATTTTTTACCAGCTTCAACTCCGCCTTTAATTCCAAAAGATAAGATTGAACCAAATAATCCGTTTCTTAAATATTTGCCGGCTCTATTATGATAGGGATGACTTTCCAATCCGGGATAAGAAACCCATTCAACAGCAGGATTTTTTTCTAACCATTTTGCAAGCGCTAAAGCATTTTGTCCGTGTCTTTCAATTCTTAGTGATAAAGTTTCTAACCCTTGCAAGAATAGGAAAGAGTTAAACGGACTAACAGCAGGACCTAAATCGCGTAATCCTTCAACTCTAGCACGAATGATAAATGCGATGTTTCCGAATTGAGATCCTTTACCAAATACTTCATTAAATTTTAATCCGTGGTAACCAGGTGATGGTTCAGTAAACACAGGGAAGTTACCGTTACCCCAATCAAACTTGCCTGAATCAACAACAACACCGCCGATAGAAGTTCCATGTCCGCCAATCCATTTCGTAGCTGAGGCTGTAATAATATCTGCGCCATGATCGAACGGACGGACTAAATATCCGGCAGCGCCGAAAGTATTATCAACAATCAGCGGAATTCCATGTTTGTGTGCAACAGCAGAAATTGCTTCAATATCAGCAATATTTAATTTAGGATTTCCAATTGATTCAACGTACAAAGCTTTTGTTTTATCATCGATTAATTTTTCAAACTCCGCCGGTTCGTCTCCATCGACAAATTTTACATCTATTCCCAAACGGGGAAGAGTAACTTTAAATTGATTGTAAGTTCCGCCGTAGAGCAAACTGGTTGAAACAATATTTTCGCCTGCCTGTGCTAGATTTGTAATAGCCACGAGCTGCGCGGATTGCCCTGATGCAGTTGCAAGTGCGGCAACCCCGCCTTCAAGTGCTGCAATTCTTTTTTCAAAAACATCTGTAGTCGGGTTCATAATTCGGGTATAAATATTTCCGAATTTTTGTAATCCGAATAAATCGGCAGCATGCTGAGCGTCATCAAAAACATATGATGTAGTTTGATAGATTGGTACTGCTCGTGAACCGGTAGTCGGGTCCGGTTCCTGTCCCGCGTGAAGTTGCAATGTTTCGTATCGCAATTGTCTTTCTTTTCCGTTTGCACTCATTGTTAGATCCTTTCATTTTGATTTATTTTGTTACTTAGCTTCTAAAATCTTTGCAAAAAAAAACCTCTTCGGAAAAGATTATTCGAAGAGGTTTTAAAAACTTCTTCTCTCATCTTTCCCTTTTTCCCCTATAAAGGGTGGGCAGGAGGTAGCACCATGACTTCCGGTTTACGGAACGGTTGCTAAGGTTTCATCGGGCCTGATCCCTCAACCTTTCTCGATAAGAGTTTTAAATATGTAAATTTATTTCTACGTCATATTTTATAACAAAAAACCCTTCTCGATTTATACGGGAAGGGTTCAGACTCAAAATTTATTTTATATTAAACTTAGGCTGTGTCCTTCCTGCATGACATACACATCATCATACAGCAACACATCGCCATTTGATTAAATTCTAGGTTAATATTTCTTTTTTCGTTTTTCATTTTAATTGGAACAAAGATAATACTTGAAGATTATTAAGTCAACCTTTTTTTATTAAAAAGTTGTTTTACTGAAAAGTATTCTTCAATTTTGAAATTTATCTCATTGGAAATTTAATCAATTGTATAAAGTTTTGCTGCTTTATCCGCAGATATAACTATTCCTTTTATCAATGCGGAGCTAAAACCGTTGTGTTCCATTTCATTTAATCCTGAAATAGTACAACCTCTGGGAGTTGTAACTTTATCCACTTCACTTTCCGGGTGACTGTCCATATCTAATAAAAGAGAGGCTGCACCTTTTGCTGTTTGAGCTGCCATTAATAATGCTTCTTCAGAATGAAAACCAATTTCAATTCCGCCTTGAGATGCAGCTCTTACTGCCCGTAAGAAGAATGCGATTCCACATGCACATAATGCAGTTGCCGGAACCATAAGAGCCTCATCTATAATTAAAGTCTGCCCTACTGAATCAAAAATTTCTTTGGCAATTTTTAGCGATCCGTTTGTTTTAGTATCTGAAGATAAACATGTCATTGATTCTTTTATAGCAATTGCTGTGTTTGGCATTGCGCGTACAACGGAAACTTCATTTCCAACTAATCCTTTTATTGCTTTAATGCTTGCTCCTGAAACAACGGAAATTACTATATGTTTTTTAGGATCAATAACCGGTTTAATTTCTTTCAATAATTCGTCCATTTGATTAGGCTGAACTGCAATAACTATTATTTCTGAATTTTTTACAGCCTCGACATTATCACTTAAAATATTGAACCCTTGTTCTTGATAATCTTTTAAAAGTTCTATCCTTCTTCTTGTAATTGAAATATTATTAGCAGGATATAAATTAGAGCTTAATAATCCTTCTGCAATTGCTAATCCTATATTCCCTCCGCCAAGTATAGCGGCAGTTTTTTTTGCTTCCATTCTAATTCCCTTTATAATTTTATTTTTGCATTAAGTATTCTTTAAAGTCCGTAAACTTGTTTGAAGTTTTTATCGCATTTTTTTTCTTTTCCAAACAAGCTTTTAGTCTATCCGGTATTTCAATTTTATGTTTAATAACTTCTTCAACTATATCTATAAACTTTGCCGGATGAGCGGTTTCTAAAACGATTCCATTGTAATTATTAATATTATTTTCTTCTAAATATTTTTCTAATGCTAAAAAGCCGACTGCTCCGTGTGGATCGATTACATATTTATTAGTATCAAAAACATCTTTCATTTTTGCTTTAGTTTGATCGTCAGAAAAAGAAGAGCTAAATATGACATCTCTAATTTTTGTAACATCGTTATCATATAGAGCTTGAATTCTTGCAAGATTACTTGGATTTCCGACATCCATCGCATTCGAAATTGTAAGCACTGACGGTTTTACTAAAAATTTTCCAGATTCTAAATACTTTGGAAAAACATCGTTGGAATTTGTAGCAGCAATAAATTTATCAATTGGAAGACCCATAGCTCTTGAAAACAATCCGGCAGTTAAATTACCAAAGTTTCCGCTAGGTACGGAGATAATTGTTTTTTTAGTTTTATCTTTTAGTTGGGCATAAGCATAAAAATAGTAAAAAGATTGCGGCAGCAAACGAGCAATGTTTATGGAGTTTGCTGAGGATAATGTTAGCTTTTGTTTAATCTCGTTATCCTTAAAAGCCGATTTTACTAATCTCTGACAATCATCAAAAGTACCTTCGACTTCTAATGCGGTTATGTTCTCATTCAATGTAGTTAATTGCTGCTCTTGCAACTTACTTACTTTACCACTCGGATAAAGCAAGATAACATTAATCCCTTTGGATTTATAAAACCCATTCGCTACTGCGCTTCCGGTATCGCCTGAAGTTGCAACGAGTATAGTTATTTCTTTATCATTTTTTTTATTTAAGGTTGATAATGTTTGCGCCATAAATCGAGCGCCAAAATCTTTGAATGCAAGTGTTGGACCGTGAAAAAGTTCGAGAATATTTATGTTTTCATCAAGCTGGGTAAGTGGCGCTGAAAAATCAAAAGCTGCTGAAATTATGCTGCTAATTTCATCTTCTGTGAGATCGTCTTTTAAGAATGCCTCACTTACTTTAAATGCAATTTCATTCAATGAATAATCACTGATTGTCTCAAAGAATATTTTATCTAATATTGGAATCTCAGTAGGCATGAACAATCCGCCGTCTTTTGCAATTCCATGAATTACTGCATCCTTAAAACTTACAATATTATTTTTGTCATTTGTTGAGTATAGTTTCATTCTAATTTTTATCCGAGAGTTTACAATTCTATTAGAGAATTTTAGGACCGATTTTGTTTATCGGCGATAAATAAATATCGCTTTCAATTTCAACTGATTTTAAAACTTTTTTCATTACATTTGCTACTTTTTTAGCAGTATCCTGTGTCTTACTTAAAGCAAAGATTGACGGTCCTGATCCCGAAATGCTGCTTCCTATTGCGCCTGCATCAAGTGCAGCTTTTTTAACCTCATCAAATCCGGGTATTAAGATTGAGCGGACCGGTTCGATTATAACATCATGCAAAGATCTTCCGATTAAATCGTAATCATTGTTCATTAGTCCTGCAACAAGTCCTGCAACATTTCCCCATTGTTTTACGGCATCGGAAAGCAAGATTTGCTTTCTCAACATTTTACGTGTGTCGGAAGTATTAATTTCTAAATGCGGATGAACCACAGAACAAAAAAGATTATCCGGTGTATCAATATTTATGACATCTATAGGATTTATACTTCTTACAAGAACAAAACCTCCGTACAAGCATGCAGCCACATTATCACCATGAGGAGTTCCGCCGCATGTAAGTTTTTCGCCTTCCAGAGCAAACTCCATTAATTGATCTTTTGTTAATGGTTTGTCTAAAAGTTCATTTAATGCGAAAACACTTGCTACTGCAGATGCCGCACTGGAACCGAGTCCGCTTCCAAGAGCCATTTTTTTATGGAGTTCTATCTCAATTCCTTTTTCAAACTGGAGATGATCAGCTAAAGCCATTAAAGAGAGACCGGCGGTATTTTTAGAGGGATCTAAAGGAAGTATACCGTGATCACCCGTAATTTTTTTTATGGAAATTCCGGGTTTTTCTTTTATTCGCAAAATTATTTCATCACCCGGCCAATCGATTGCAAATCCCAAAATGTCGAATCCACAGCCAACGTTAGTTACCGATGCGGGAGCGAAAACTTTTATTTCTTTTTTCATATTTTCCAATTTACTTTACCGACAAAAAAATAGGTCGGCATAATTGCGAACAATCAATAATTAATCAAGTAGACCTTTGGCTTTCATCAGTTCCGCACAAAGTAAAGCGCCGCCTGCTGCACCTCTAACAGTGTTATGAGATAGAATTACAAATTTAAAATCGAACAACGAATCTTCTCTTAATCTACCAATTGATACAGCCATTCCTTTATCAATATTGCGATGTATTCTCGGCTGCGGATATTTATCTTCGTGAAAATAATAAGCCGGCTTTGTTGGGGCAGTCGGTAAATTTAGTTTTTGAGGTTCGCTTGTAAATTCTTCCCATGCTTTAATTACTTCATCTTTTGTAGCTTTCTTTTTAAGTTTTACCTGTACGCATTCAAGATGTCCATCAACAACTGCAACACGATTACATTGAGCACTAACTTTCATTTCGATGTTTTCAATATGATCGCCTGATAATTTCCCGAATATTTTTAACGGTTCTGTTACAAGTTTGTCCTCTTCACCACCGATAAAAGGAATTACGTTATCAATTATATCAAGACTTGAAACTCCAGGATATCCGCCGCCGGAAAGAGCTTGCATAGTTACAACATTTACTGCTTCAATTCCAAATTTATCAACTAAAGGTTTTAATGCTAATACCATTCCAATTGTGGAACAATTAGGATTAGTAACTATACAACCGCCGCCAAATTTCTGTGCTTTAATTAAATCAATATGATCATGATTTATTTCAGGAACTAATAATGGTACGTCACTATCCATTCTATGATTTTTAGAATTTGAAACGACGATGTATCCTTTTTTTGCAAAACTCTCTTCAATTCCTCCAGCAACGCTAGAATCCAATCCGGAAAAAACTATTTTACATTCTAAGTTTGGTTCGCAGTCTTTTACAGTTAACTCAGCAACTTCATTTGGCAGAGGAGACGATAAAATCCAGTTTACCGCATTTTTGTATTTCTTGCCGGAGGACTTTTCTGATGCAGCGACTTCAGTTACTTTGAACCATGGATGATTTTGGAGCAATGCGATGAATTTTTGTCCGACACTTCCTGTTGCGCCGAGGACTCCAACGTTAATTTTTCCTTCAGATGACATAATTTTTCTCACGTTTTTATTTTTAAATTATTAAACTTAACTCAACTAAGATAATTTGAAATTCTTATTATATCCGCAAAAACACCTGCAGAGGTCACATCGGCACCTGCACCAGGACCTTTAATAACTATTGGCCTATCAGCACTATGCTTAGTTGTTAATGCCAAAATATTATCAGTGCCGGACATTGAATAAAATGGATGTGTGCTATCAATTTCTTTTAATGCAATTTCTGCTTTACCATTTTCAAGCTTTGCAATATACCTTAGCACTTTACCATTTTGATGAGCTTTTAATTTTTTGCTATCGAATTCTTTGTCATGTTTTGCGAGCATATCAAAAAACTTATCTATCGATTTACTATTTCTTGCTTGCTGTGGGACAAGATTTTCTAATTTAATGTCTTTGAGCTCAAGAGAAAGCCCAATTTCGCGTGCGAGAATTAATAATTTTCTAGCAACGTCTAATCCGTTTAAATCTTCTCTTGGATCCGGTTCAGTATAACCTTTAGCTTTTGCGTCTTTGACAACTTCACTAAAAGGTTTTCCGTTTGTAAATGAATTGAAAAGGTAACTCAATGTTCCGGAAAGTACACCTTCTATTTTTGTAACTTTGTCACCGCTTGATACCAAATCACTTATGGTATTTATTATCGGCAAACCGGCTCCTACATTAGTTTCATAAAGAAATTTAACATTATGTTTTTGAGCTGATTGCTTAAGCTTTATATAATCTGTATAGCTGCCTGAGTTCGCTTTTTTATTCGGAGTTACTATAGAAATTGTAGATTCTAAAATACCAAGATACTTTTCTACAACCTGACTACTGGCTGTGCAATCAACAAAAATACTATTCGGCAGATTTAACTTTTTCATCGATTCTACAAAATCTGTTAAATCGGTTTTAATACCATTCTTATTTAAGTCATCTTGCCACGTATCAATATTAACTCCGTTTGAATCGAACAACATGTTTCTGCTGTTTGCCAACGCAACTACTTTAACACTTAACGAATATTCATTCTTTAAATACTCTTCCTGATTTTGAATTTGTCTAAGTAAAGTCCCACCGATTAAACCGGACCCGACAATAAATAAATTTACTGTCTTTTCTATTCCCATGAAGAACGCATCGTGAAGAGCGTTTAATGCTTTAGCTTCGTTGGATTTTGAAATTACAGCTGAAATATTTAATTCCGATGAACCTTGTGCAATAGCGGAAATATTAATTCCGTTTTTACCCAAAGCTTGAAATACTTTGCCTGCAATACCGGGAGTGTTTCGCATATTTTCACCCACAACTGCAACAATAGATAAATCATTTTCTATTACCGGAGCATTTATAAGTTTTTCTCTTATCTCATAATGTAGCTCATCTTCAATAGATTTTTTTGCTTGCTCTGCAGAATTAGGCAAAACTGCAATACAAACTGAATGCTCGGAAGAAGCCTGGGTAATTAAAATTATATTTATTTTCTTAGTAGCCAATGCTTTAAAAATTCTTTGCGCAACGCCGGCTACTCCTACCATACCACCGCCTTGAATTCTTATTAAGGAAATATCATCGATAGCGGAAATACCTTTAATGGATAAATCTTTTAAATTGACCTTTTCATCAATCAGAGTTCCTTCAATTTCCGGTTTAAAAGTATTTTTAATTCGTATTGGAATTCTCTTGTTCATTGCCGGCTGCATTGTTGGGGGATGAATAACTTTTGCGCCAAAATGTGAAAGCTCCATAGCTTCTTCGTAGGTAATATGTTTTAAAGAGAAAGCTTTTATTACTTTTCTTGGATCTGCTGTTAAAACGCCGTCAACGTCAGTCCATATTTCAATTTCCTTTGCGCTTAAAGCTGCACCTAAAATTGCCGCACTATAATCCGAACCTCCTCTACCTAAAGTTGTTGTTTCGTTGTTAACAGTAGATGCAATAAATCCGGTAACAATTTGAAGCGATTTATGGCTTTTAAAATAAGTTTTTACTTTTTTATTGGTTAGTTCAAAATCAACTTTAGCACTTCCGAAGCTATCATCCGTTACAAGAATTTCTCGACTGTCTAAAAATTCGCAGTCAATTTTTCTATCAATTAATGCATTAGTAATTATGAACGCCGAAAGTCTTTCACCAAAACTTAAAACAAAATCAAGTGTCCGAGGAGACAGTTCTTTAATTAAAAATACACCGTGTAGCACATCTTCTAATTCATTTAACGTAACTTTTATAGGTGCTAAAATTTTGCTTTGTCTTTTAGTTGAGATAAGTTCTTTGGCTGTTGAAATATGGCGGGCTTCAATTTCATTAAATACTTGCTGATAACTTAAATTTCCTTCTGAAGCAAGTCGGCTAACAGCTATAAGTTGATCAGTAATTTTTTGGAAAGCAGAAAAAACAACTGCTATTTGTTCTTTTTCGTATTTTTTTAGAATGTTGAGAACATTTATAATACGATCAGCGCTTCCAACCGAAGAACCACCGAATTTTAAGACTCTCATTTTATTTTTCCTTCATCAAATTAACTGTATTAAGTAAAATTATCTTTTCCAAGAGCAAGATTATAATAAAAAAACCGGCTCCAATTTTTTTTGAAGCCGGTTTCTAAAATTCTTTTCTAATTAAAATTTACACAACCGTGCTTCATCCTCCAGGCATGCTGGTAGGGGTAGTGGTGTTGGTTGTGTACATTGTACAAACTGAAATATATTTTGGTGTATAATTATTCATATTCAAATTTAAAACTAAACAAAACTAATACTTAATTTTTCATTTGTCAAATGTTTTTATAATAAATCTTTGTTTTTAATTCTATACTTGTGATTCAAGTCCAGGAAGCTCAGATATTGCATCAAATTAAAAAATTTCAAATTAGCGTTGATAACACAGCATTTGATAATTTATAAATAAAATAATTTGGTATGTATAAATATTGGCATCTGATTGATTATTTGAGAATCTTACTATAGGTTTCAATAGTAAATTAAATTTATTATTATCAAAGAAATTTCTAACAAAAATTGTTAAATTATAGTGTTGCATAAATATACACTTGATACTAATAATGAAGTGATTTGTGTGAAGGATAATACACACCAAACGATTTTGTTAAAATCCGTAATAAAAGACTTGACAAAGGTTTGAGTGAAATATATATTGTAATTCAAATTAAAGATAATTGAATGAACAACGTGTTAAAAAATAGAATATTAATGTTAAGAGCCGTTAAGTATGTTAACGGTCGTCGCGTTGTTGTGAATGTACCTGTAAACATCCTTCCATTAAATACTATCATTCTCGGGATTACGATTCTTATTAGCATTATTATTCTAGGTATTCTAATTCTAGGCTAATAACTAGGTCAATCCCATAATCAAAATTTAACAAAAAATTAAAATCGGATTCGGGATTGACCAAATCCGGGTGATTATATTTGTGTTCGGAAGGTTAATTAAATCTTTCAGAGGCTTAAGTGAGATCTGATCGTGAAAATACCGACTATCAATATACTTCCAAAAGAAGTGCTATAGTCCGGGCCACCCTCACCAAAAGTGTTGTGACCTTTAAACAACATCTCATCGAACGCTTCGAATTTTTAGTTCATTATTTGATTGTTCAAATTAAGAGTATTCTAATTATTCGAATTCTAAGCGGGCTAATAATTATTAGCATCTAAGCTTGGGCTAAATTCTTACTCAACGGTTTTTATCTTAAGCTTAGATGCTAAGCCTTACTTTTTGCATTTATGCTTGTTGAGAATATTTATTGTGACGGCATTAATTTTTGAATTTAGAATTTCTATAAATTTTTTAGTTTTTTAATCTATAAGAGAATAAGAACATAGAAAGGGCCGATTATGAGAACCTCCAAACAGATGATGTCTGGGGCAGAAATATTTTTCGAATGTTTAAAACGGGAGAAAGTTGAGTACGTTTTCGGCTATCCCGGTGGTGCCGTGTTGAAGCTATACGAGCAACTATATGACGTGGATTTTTTAAAACATATTCTCGTTAGGCATGAACAAGGTGCTACCCATATGGCTGAAGGTTACGCAAAAGCTACCGGCAAAGTAGGCGTTGTACTTGTTACTTCAGGTCCCGGAGCAACAAATACCGTTACAGGTATTGCTGACGCATATATGGATTCTGTTCCTATTGTAGTGTTTACCGGGCAAGTTTCGACAGCTCTGATTGGAAACGATGCTTTTCAAGAAGCAGATATTGTTGGAATTACTAGGCCGATAACTAAACATAACTTTTTAGTAAGAGATGTTGCAGAATTGGCTTCTACAATTAGAAAAGCCTTTTATATCTCTTCATCCGGTCGTCCCGGACCTGTTTTGGTTGATTTGCCAAAAGATGTTATTAATGCTGTAACAGAATTTGAGTATCCTGAAAAAATTGAAATGAGAGGTTATAAACCAAATTTCTTAGGTCATCAAAATCAAATTAAAAAAGCTGCCGAAATAATTCGTAAAGCCAAAAAACCTCTATTATATGTTGGCGGCGGTGTAATTATGTCTAATGGTTATAGAGAACTAAGACTATTCGCTAAAGAAAATAATTTGCCTGTCACAATGACTTTACAAGGTTTGGGAGCATTTCCTATGACTGACAAACAATCATTAGGAATGCTTGGAATGCACGGTACTTATTGGGCTAATCAAGCAGTAAATAATTGCGATGTTCTTGTTTCATTAGGTGCAAGATTTGATGATAGAGTTACCGGCAAAATTGAAGCTTTTGCTCCTAATGCTTATAAAATTCATGTTGATATTGATCCTACTTGTATTGATAAAAATGTAATTGTTGATTTACCTATAGTTGGCGATGTAAAACACGTTTTAGCTGAATTAGCGGCTGAGATGAATGAGCCTTTACCAATAGATGATTGGTGGAGTAAAATAGATCATTGGAGAGAAGAATGTCCGTTGACCTATGAAACAAGTGACGGTAAGTTGAGAGCACAACATGTTATCGAGAGAATTTCCGAAAAAACTAAAGGTAATGCTGTAGTAATTACAGATGTTGGTCAACATCAAATGTGGGTAAGCCAATATTATAAATTTAATAATCCTCGTTCTCATTTAACCAGTGGTGGATTAGGAACAATGGGATTTTCTGTTCCTGCGGCAATCGGGGCAGCTTTTGCTGTGCAAGATAAGCCAATAGTTTCATTAAGTGGCGATGGCGGTTTTCAGATGAATATCCAGGAACTTATTACTGCCGCATACCACAAACTCCCAATCAAATTTATGATATTAAATAATAGTTTTTTAGGAATGGTTCGTCAATGGCAAGAACTATTTCATGCTGAAAAATTCAGCTTTACGGATCTTTCAGATAGCAATCCAGATTTTGTTAAGGTTGGCGAAGCATTTGGCTTAAAGTCATTTTCAACAGATTCACCAAATAACGTTGACGAGATTTTAGATAAAGCTTTTGCATACAACGATGGCCCTGTCTTAATTGAATTCAAAATAGTAAAAGAAGATATGGTATTCCCAATTATTCCTTCCGGAGCTACAATAAATGAAATGATGACAAAACGTCTTGACCCAAAGGAGATGGTATAAATGAAACATACAATTTCTGTTCTAGTTGAAAATCATTTTGGTGCATTTAACCGTGTTGCCACAATGTTTAGCGGCAAAGGATTTAATATCACCAGTATCTCCATCGGAGAAACCGAAATACCGGAAGTTTCCAGGATGACAATTGTTACTTCCGGTGATGAAAAAATAATTGAACAAGTTGTAAAACAGCTTAATCGATTGATAGATACAATTAAAGTTGTTGATCTTACGGGACAATCAAGGGTTGAAAGAGATTTAGCTTTGATTACGGTATTTTATCAAAAAGGGAACAGAGCTGAAATTACAAACATTTGCGAAATTTTTAGAGGCAATGTAGTAGATATAAATAATAAAACTTTAACTCTAGAGATTACAGGACCTCCGGACAAAATTGACGCTGTTGTAAATGTACTTGAACCGTATGGTATTAAAGAATTAGCACGTTCCGGTACAGTTGCCTTAAAAAGAGGCGAACAGTTGAAACACGATAAAACAGATAAAAAAGACTTAACAGTAACTCAATAAAAGAAAAAGGAAATTCTAAAATGAAAGTTTATTATGATAATGACGCTTCATTAGATTTATTAACAGATAAAAACATTACCGTTTTAGGCTTCGGAAGCCAGGGACATGCTCATGCACTAAATTTAAAAGAAAGTGGTTGCAAGGTAACTGTTGGACTTCGTGAAGGAAGCGCGCGCTGGGAAAAAGCGGAAGCCCAAGGATTAAAAGTAAAAACCGTTCCTGAATCAGTTAAAGACGCCGACGTAGTTATGGTACTTTTACCGGATCAAAATCAAAAAGCTGTTTATGATAAAGATATTGCTCCTAATTTAAAATCGGGTGCAACCTTGGCTTTTGGTCATGGATTTAATATTCATTACAAGCAGATTGTTCCTGCAGATGATATAAATGTTATGATGATTGCACCTAAAAGTCCGGGACACTTAGTAAGAAGAACATACATTGAAGGAACAGGCGTACCATGTTTAATTGCAGTTCATCAAGATCCAAGCGGAAAAACCAAAGAAATGGCTCTGGCCTGGGCAAAAGGAATTGGCGGAACAAAAGCTGGTGTAATTGAGACTAACTTTAAAGATGAAACAGAAACCGATCTCTTTGGTGAACAAGCAGTTCTTTGCGGTGGATCGGCAGAGCTGATTAAGGCTGGATTTGAAACTTTAGTAAACGCCGGTTATCCTCCGGAGTTAGCTTACTTTGAATGTATGCACGAAATGAAACTAATTGTCGATCTATATTATGAAGGAGGACTAACAAGAATGAATTATTCTGTTAGTGATACTGCTGAGTATGGCGGAATGACAAGAGGATCAAGATTGATTACACAAGAAACGCGTAATGAGATGAAAAAAATATTGACAGAGATTCAAAACGGTCAGTTCGCAAAAGAATGGTTGGATGAATATAATTCAGGTCAGCCATTAATGGAAAAATTAAGAAAAGAAAACCACGAACATTCAATTGAAAAAGTTGGCTCAAAGCTAAGAGAAATGATGAGCTGGTTATTCAAGAAGAACAAAAGAGAAGAGGTGGGAGTATGACCTTCAAAGTAACACTTTTACCCGGGGACGGAATAGGTCCTGAAGTTGTTAATTCCGCGGTAAAAGTTATGAACACTGCAGCTGAAAAATTTGATGTTTCGTTTACATATGATGAAAAACTCGTCGGCGGATCATCCTATGAAAAGTTTGAGAATCCATTAACAGATGAAACGTTGAGTTCATGTTATGATTCTGATGCCGTTTTACTTGGAGCTGTTGGAGGTCCCAAATGGGAAAGCCTTCCGCAGAATCAAAAACCGGAAGCTGCTCTGTTAAAGCTAAGAAAAGCATTAGGACTATACACTAACATTCGTCCGGCTAAAGTATATAAAGCATTATTATCAGCCTCTACATTAAAACCTGAAGTTTTGGACGGTACTGATTTTATCATCTTAAGAGAGCTAACCGGTGATGTTTATTTTGGTGAGCCAAGAGGATACGATGATGAAAAAGGCTGGAATACCATGATTTACACAAAAGAAGAAGTGGTAAGAATAGCTAAAATAGGATTTGAACTTGCACAAAAAAGAGATAAAAGAGTTGTCTCTGTTGATAAAGCAAATGTATTGGACTGTTCTCAGTTCTGGCGAAAAATAGTTCATGAAGTGCATAAAGATTATCCTGATGTATCTCTTTCCGATATGTATGTAGATAACGCAGCAATGCAGATTGTACGAGATCCAAAACAATTTGATGTGATTCTTACTCAAAATTTATTCGGCGATATTTTAAGCGATATCGCAGCGATGATTACAGGTAGTCTAGGAATGCTACCATCGGCGAGTCTAGGCAATAAATATGCTATGTATGAGCCAGTTCATGGTAGTGCTCCGGATATTGCCGGACAGAATAAAGCCAATCCATTGGCTACAATTTCTTCTGTTGCAATGATGTTTACTCATTCATTCCAAATGGATAAAGCAGCAGAGTTAATTGAAACGGCAATAAGTAAAACATTAGATATGGGTTACCGGACAGCTGATATTTATTCTCCGGATTCAATCTTAGTTTCGACCGATAAAATGACCGAAGCAGTTATTGAAAACTTTAACCAAATATACGATGAACAAGCTCTAGGTGTTTTTACACTATGATAAGAGTAAAAAATAATTAAAAAGTTTTTATAATAAATTGTTTCAAGAGGTAGTAAAAGTGAATAATAATAGAGTATTAATTTTCGACACAACATTGCGCGACGGAGAACAATCTCCGGGCGCTTCTTTAAACGTTTTTGAAAAGCTGGAAATTGCTAAACAGCTTGAGAAACTTCGTGTTGATGTAATCGAAGCCGGTTTTCCGGTTTCGTCACCGGCACAGTTTGAGGCAGTTCAAAGAATTTCGGATGAACTGAATACACCAATTATTACCGGACTTGCAAGAGCAAAAGAAATTGATATTAAGGCAGCATATAATGCTCTAAAAGCGGCAAAAAAATTTCGTATTCATACATTCATCGGTACTTCAGATATCCACATCCTAGGAAAGTTTGGAGATGATCGTTACGGTAAAACCCTCGATGAGAAGCGAAAGACGATTATCAAAATGGCAATTGATTCCGTGAAGTATGCTAAAACTTTTACGGAAGATGTTGAGTTTTCCGCAGAAGATGCTGGAAGAACCGATCTAAACTATTTAGCTGAAGTTATTGAAGCTGCTATTGAGGCTGGTGCTACTACTGTTAATATTCCTGATACTACCGGTTATACTTTTCCTTCTGAATTCGGAGCTAAAATTGCGACTTTGAAAAAGAAAGTCAGCAATATTGATAAAGCGATAATTAGCGTTCATTGTCACGATGATCTTGGGCTTGCAGTTGCCAATTCATTAGCTGGAATTGAAAACGGAGCAAGGCAAGTTGAAGGTACAATTAACGGAATCGGAGAAAGAGCCGGTAATGCTTCTCTTGAAGAAATTGTAATGGCGTTAAAAGTTAGAAAAGATATTTCAAAATATTTTACAAAAATAAAAACCGAAGAAATTTATAATACCAGCAAAATGGTTTCATCCTTCACCGGAATAATTGTTCAACCTAATAAAGCTTTGGTTGGTGAGAATGCATTTGCACATGAATCCGGAATTCATCAGGATGGTATGTTAAAGAATAGGCAAACCTATGAAATTATGACTCCTGAAACAGTCGGTGTTCAAAAAACTAAAATTATTCTTGGAAGGCACTCCGGTAGGCACGGATTGAAATCTAGATTAAAGGAGTTAGGATATACACTTAATGAAAAGGAATTGCAACCAGTGTATGAAAGTTTCTTAACCCTAGCTGATAAAAAGAAAGAAGTTTTTGATGAGGACTTAAGAGTTCTAATGGGCGATCAGGCACATACTAAAAAAGATGAATTTTATGAATTGGATTATATTCATGTAAATATGGGAACTACTTCAATACCAACGGCTACAATAAGGATTAAAACTAAAGAAGGATTTCTTCAAGAATCAGCAACCGGAGATGGTGCTGTGGATGCTACATTTAATGCAATTGAAAGAGTTCTTGAAGTAAAGCCCAAATTGGAATCATATAATGTTCGCTCAGTAACTTCTGGTAGACAAGCTATGGGCGAGGTTATAGTTAGAATTAGAGAAAATGAAAACTCATTTACAGGTAGAGGTATATCTACTGATGTGATTGAAGCAAGTGCGAAAGCTTATTTACAAGCGTTAAATCATTATCAAACTTATTTAAAAAATAAAAGCAATAATGATCTTTTCAATCATTCTTTATCAGATTTATCACAAGCAGTATAAAAGGAAGAAATAAAAATGGGAATGACAATAACAGAAAAAATATTGGCTAAATCGGCTAAGAGAGATAGAGTTGAACCCGGTGAAAATATTTGGCTTAATGTTGATGTTTTAATGACACACGATGTTTGCGGGCCGCCTACTATTGGTATTTGGAAACGTGAATTTGGTGAAAATGCAAAAATTTGGGATAAAGATAAACTTGTAATATTTCCCGATCATTACATCTTTACAAAGAATCCGCAAGCTAATAGAAATGTTGAAATTTTAAGACAATTTGCAAGCGATTTCGGAGTTGATAATTACTACGATGTTGGTACGGATAGATACAAAGGAGTTTGTCATATAGCGCTTGCAGAAGAAGGGTATAATATTCCGGGAACTGTTTTGTTCGGAACAGATTCTCACACTTGTACTTCCGGCGCTTTCGGAATGTTTTCAACGGGAGTGGGAAATACAGATGCGGCTTTTATTCTCGGCACCGGAAAAATTTGGGAAAAAGTACCCGAATCTTTAAAGTTTACCTTTGACGGAGAACTTCCACCATACTTAACAGCAAAGGATTTAATTCTTTATGTACTTGGAGAAATTACTACTGATGGCGGTACTTATCGCGCTCTTGAATTCGACGGAAGCGGAGTTTACTCTCTATCAATAGATGAAAGAATGACTCTTACAAATATGGCAATTGAAGCCGGAGCTATGAACGGAATTATCGCAGCAGATTCTTTAACAGAAGCTTACGTTAAAGCGAGAACGAACAAAGAATATGAAATATTTCATAGTGATCCCGATGCTAAATACAAATCAACTTATAAATTTGATGTAAGTAAATTAGAACCCAGCGTCGCTAAACCACACAGTCCTGATAATCACGATATTGTTAGAAATGTGCAAGGAACTAAACTAACTAAATGTTATATCGGTTCTTGTACAGGCGGAAAACTGAGTGATTTTAGATCTGCAGCAAAAATTATTTTTGGAAACAAAGTTAAAGTTCCAACTTTTATAGTTCCTGCCAGTACTTCGGTTGCAAAACAATTAGAAGAGGAAACAATCAGTGGAGTTTCTTTAAAGGAGATTTTTGTCAACGCAGGTTGTGAAATTGCTCAGTCATCTTGTGCAGCGTGTTTAGGTGGTCCTATGGATACTGTTGGAAGAGCAGTAGATGGCGAGACAATTATTTCTACTACAAATAGAAATTTTCCCGGTAGAATGGGAAGTAAAAAATCTGAGGTTTATTTAGCTTCACCTTTAACCGTAGCTTCATCTGCTATAACAGGTGTTATAACCGACCCGAGAGATTTCTTATAAAATATTTTAATCGGGATGTGAGCCATTTTTTAGAGTCACACCCGATTTATTTCATGTTGAAAATGAATATTGGAGATAAAATAATAAATGGAAAAAATAGTAAAAGGTAGAGCATTCGTTTTGGGAAATAATATTGATACTGATCAAATTATTCCCGCGGAACATTTAGTTTATAGTTTAACGGATCCTGAAGAGAAAAAAAAATATGGACATTACTCTCTCTCCGGGGTTCCTCTTTCGCAAGCTGGTTTGCCTGAAGGGGGAACTCCTTTTATTAAAGGGGAAGAGACAAAATCCGAATTTAATATTATTATCGGCGGTTCTAATTTTGGTTGTGGCTCATCAAGAGAGCATGCACCGTTTGCTTTGGAAGTAGCAGGAGTTAAAGCAGTTATAGCCGAATCATATGCGAGAATATTTTATCGTAACTGTGTTGACGGCGGTTTTCTCTTGCCTTTTGAAACCCCGGAAATTTTAAATGATAAAATCAAAACCGGTGATGAGCTTGAATTGAACGTAGAAAAAAATACTATAACTGATATAACTAACGGTGAAACATATCAACTTCGTTCACTTGGAGATATACTTCCAATTATTGAAGCTGGCGATATTTTTAAATACGCTAAGCAAAACGGAATGATGGTATAATATTTTTAATTAAATAATTATTGGTAAGTAAAATGAATAATCTAATAGAACTCTTTGATACTACACTCCGCGATGGTACACAAGGTGAAGGAATAAATCTTTCTGTTCAAGATAAATTATTAATTGCTCAAAGACTGGATGATTTTGGAATCGATGTTATTGAGGGCGGATGGCCTGGAAGTAATCCCAAAGACGAAGAGTTCTTTAAAAAAGCTAAAAAATTAAATCTTCAGCATGCTCAAATATGCGCTTTCGGCTCAACCGCAAGATCGCTGGCAGATGTTGAGAACGATTTAAATTTGAATGCGTTATTAAACGCGGAAACGCCAACTGTTTCGATTTTTGGTAAAACATGGCGACTACATTCCGAAAAAGGTTTAGGGCTTTCCGAAGATGAAAATGCAGAGCTCATATTTAAATCAGTTGATCTACTTGTTAAAAAGGGCAGGAGAGTTATTTACGACGCAGAACATTTTTTTGACGGATATAAAAATGACAAAGTATTCGCTTTGAAAATGTTGAAATCAGCTGAAGCAGCGGGAGCAGATGTAATTGTACTTTGCGATACTAATGGCGGAACAATGCCGTACGAGGTTTCTGAAATTGTAACAGAATTGAAACAACATTTATCAAAGCCGTTAGGTATTCATACACATAATGATTCCGAAGTTGCTGTTGCAAATTCTCTGGCAGCAATTCAAGCCGGGGCTGCCCATGTGCAGGGAACAATAAATGGAGTTGGCGAAAGATGCGGTAATGCAAATTTGTGCAGTATTATTCCAAATATAGTTTTAAAACTCAATCTAGACACGAAACAAAAAATTGAGCTCGAACACCTAACTTCACTCTCAAACTTTGTTTATGAATTAATGAATTTGGCACCAAACTCAAGAAGTGCATTTGTTGGTAAATCAGCTTTTGCTCATAAAGGCGGAATTCATGTTAGCGCTGTATTAAAAGATAGTAAAATGTATGAACATATTGAGCCCGAAAAAGTTGGAAACAAACAGCGGGTTTTGGTCTCCGATTTATCCGGACAAAGTAATATTCGTTATAAAGCAAAAGAGCTTGGAATTGATTTATCGGATGATAAAGAATTAAGTAAGAGAGTTGTAAGTTATATAAAAGATTTAGAATACGGCGGTTATCAATTTGATGGTGCCGAAGCATCTTTTGAACTTTTATTGAGAAGTGAATTGAACGAATTTACTCCATTTTTTAATGTGTTGGATTCAAAAGTTAATGTGGTCTATGATAATAAAGGTTCCTCGAATGCTGAAGCTGTATTAAAAGTGGAAGTAGACGGAGAAATTGAACATACGGCTTCTGATGGTGACGGACCGGTTAACGCTTTAGATAATGCGCTTAGAAAAGCATTAATGCGTTTTTACCCTGAAGTATCTCTTATAAAACTTGTTGATTATAAAGTTCGTGTGCTTGATGAAAAAGAAGGTACAGGCGCTAAAGTCCGAGTTATGATACAGTCAGGTGACGGAAACGAAACTTGGAGTACAGTAGGAGTTTCTGAAAATATTATAGAAGCCAGCTTCCAGGCATTAAGTGATAGCTTGAATTATAAATTATTCAAAATTCAAAAAGAAAAATCAAAGTTAACTGCTTAAATAAATATGAAAATCGGATTAGTTCAATATAATCCCGTATGGGAAGATAAATCTGCTAATATGGAGAAATTGGAACAGATGATTTCTAGGTATTCTGATGATATTGAATTATTGGTTTTTCCTGAAATGACATTAACCGGTTTTACTATGGAGTCTGAAAAATTTGCTGAATCCGAAAATGACTTAAGCTTTAATTTTTTTTCAGAACTTGCAGTTAAAAAAAATGTAAATGTAATTGCCGGTATCATTGAACGTGTTGAGAATAGAATTTATAATTCTGCTTTTATTATCAACAAAGACGGCAAACTTATTAATAAGTATAGAAAGCTACATCCATTTACTTATTCCGGAGAAAGTGATAATTATAATAAAGGAAATAAAACTGTAATCGAGGAAATAGCTGGAATAAAAACCGGAATTTCAATTTGTTATGATTTAAGGTTCCCGGAATTATATAGATATTATGGTAAATCAAGAGTTGATTTAATAATTGTTATTGCAAACTGGCCTGATGCAAGAATTGAGCATTGGCGAACTTTATTAAAAGCACGAGCTATAGAAAATCAATGCTTTGTTGCCGGCGTCAACCGCGTTGGGAGTGATCCAAAATTAAATTACATCGGTTATAGCAGCGTTTTCGATCCGATGGGCATTGAAATTGTGACATCACATGATAAAGAGGAAGTCATTACCGCTGATATTTCTCACCAAATTGTTGAGGACGTTAGAACAAAATTCCCGTTCCTTAACGATATTCATTTAATCTAATTATTAGTTGAAAATTGCATTTTTTTGTAATGATGGAATTTTACAATCAAATAGGGCGTGAAAAAATTATTAAGGTAATAGCATTAAATTAACTTGAAAATTATTCAAAAAATGTTAAATTAACTAAACTTTTCCCTAATTGAATTATAAAATCCTTAATAAATTAGGATTTTAAAACATGGAGCCCTTGTGGTTTTCCGGTGGTGACAAATATTAAATCTCTTTCTAGGCTAAAGGAGAAAAAAGATGAATATTGAAAGTAATCAGGAAATGAACAACGAAGAATATTTTAGCAAAATACCAACAAAACCAATGGGAATGTATGATCCCGAATTTGAACATGACGCTTGCGGAATGGGATTTGTCGCTGATATTAAAGGTCGTAAATCCAGAGAGATTATTGTAAAAGGTTTAGAAATATTAAATAATCTTGAACACCGTGGTGCTGTTGGAGCTGATCCGGCAACAGGTGACGGTGCCGGTATTTTAATACAAATGCCCGATGAATTTATGCGTAAAGTTGCGCAGAAAGAGAATATTAGTTTGCCCGAATACGGCAGGTATGGTGTAGGAATGATTTTTTTACCTCAGCATGCAATTTTAAGAAAAGCCGTTGAAAACATCATTGAGAAAATTGTTATAGATGAAGATCAGCTATTTTTAGGATGGCGCGATGTGCCGGTAAATACTGAAGTCCCGGGTAAAGGTGCACAAGCAACTCAACCATTTATTAGACAATGTTTCATCGGTGCAAATAATAAAATTAAAACTCATGATGAATTTGAACGAAAGCTTTATCTTATAAGAAGAATTATAGATCATCGAATAAGGACAGAACTTAAATGTGATAGAAGTAAATATTATGTCCCTTCATTCTCAAGCAGGGTTTTGAATTATAAAGGAATGTTGCTAGCTCCTCAAATGACAAAATTCTACGGTGATTTGTCTGATCCCGATATGAAATCTGCAATGGCTATGATTCATATGCGATTTTCAACTAATACATTTCCTACCTGGGATCTTGCTCATCCTTTTAGAATGATTGCACATAATGGTGAGATAAATACACTTCGCGGAAATAAAAATTGGATGGCAGCTAGGCAAGCTGTTATGGAATCACCTTATTATGGAAAAGATTTAAGAAGAATGCTTCCCATAATAATGGATGGGCAAAGTGATTCTGCAACTTTTGATACTGTTTTAGAATTATTAGTAATGAGCGGAAGAAGCCTTCCTCATGCTATGATGATGATGATTCCTGAAGCATGGTCAAAAAATGATCTTATGGATCCGGATAGAAGAGCATTTTATGAATATCATGCAACTATGATGGAGCCCTGGGATGGTCCTGCTGCTGTTGTGTTTACCGATGGTAAAGTGATTGGAGCAACATTGGATAGAAATGGATTGCGTCCCGCTAGATATGTTATTACAAAAGATGGAATGGTTGTTCTGACTTCCGAAGCCGGAACGTATAGTGTTGATGCTGAAAATGTTGAATTAAAAGGTAAACTTCAGCCCGGAAAAATGTTCATACTCGATTTAGCACAAGGGAGAGTTATTGATGATGAAGAAGTTAAAAAAGATATTGTAACTCGGAAGCCATATAGAAAATGGGTTGATGAGAATATGATTAAACTAAGTCATCTTCCCTCACCGGATTCTATTTATAATGCTGATCCGGACACGCTTCACATGCGTCAAAGAATTTTCGGTTATACAAAAGAAGATTTAATGATGGTAATTCAGCCAATGACTGTGAACGGGCAGGAAGCAATTGGCTCAATGGGTACAGACGCAGCACTTGCTGTGCTTTCCGAAAGGCCGCAATTACTTTATAGATATTTTAAACAATTGTTTGCACAAGTTACTAATCCTCCTATTGATGCTATTAGGGAAGAACTAGTAATGGAACTTACAACTTACATTGGCCCTGAACAGAATCTTTTAGGTGAAACTCCATTACATGCACATAGAATTGAACTCGAACATCCATTACTTTCAAATTCTCAAATGGAAAAAATTCGACATATAACAAAAGGACATTTCAAATCAGTAACAGTGCCTTTGTTATTTAATCCTCACGTTCGTCATAATATGCGTGAAAGATTAGATCAGATTTGTGTAGAAGTTGTTGATGCTGTTAAATCCGGAATTTCGTTAATCATTTTGTCGGATAGAGGAGTAGATGAAAACTGCGCTGCAATTCCAAGTTTATTAGCTGTGTCCGGTGTTCATCATGCTTTAATCAAAGCCGGATTAAGAACGAAAACCGGCTTGATAATAGAATCCGGCGAACCTAGAGAAGTTTTCCATTTTGCATTGCTATGCGGTTACGGAGCTAATGCAATTAATCCTTACCTTGCCTATGAAACAATTGCTGATATGAGTAAGAATGGTTTCTTGCCGGATGTTAAAGATTATAAAACCGCAAAGTATAATTTTGTAAAAGCAGTTAGTAAAGGCTTGTTTAAGGTCTTTAGTAAAATGGGAATTAGTACTTTACAATCATATTGCGGTGCGCAAATATTTGAAGCTGTAGGTTTGGATTCGGAAATTGTTGAAAACTATTTTACAGGAACTGCTACAAGAATTGAAGGTTTAAGCCTTGAAATGTTAGAAGTTGAAACTATTAAAAGGCACAAACATGCATTAGATCCGCAGGTTGATCAAAGCAGTTTAGATGTTGGCGGACTATATCATTATAGAAGAGATGGTGAAGCTCATTTATGGAATCCGCTGACAATTTCAAAATTGCAATTGAGTACTCAAAGAAATGAGTATAGTACTTTTAAAGAATACACAAAGTTGATAAATGATCAAAATAAAAAACGAGTTACACTGAGAAGTCTTTTCGAGTTTGACACGTCAAGTGAAAAAATCCCTCTGAACGAAGTCGAACCTGCGTCCGAAATTGTAAAAAGGTTTTCAACCGGTGCGATGAGCTTTGGGTCGATTTCTTGGGAAGCACATACTTCACTTGCAATTGCAATGAATAGGATTGGTGGAAAGTCTAATACGGGTGAAGGAGGAGAAGCTGAAGCAAGATTTACCCCTCTTGAAAACGGTGATAGTATGCGTTCGGCAATCAAACAAGTTGCTTCAGCTAGATTTGGTGTAACAGCTCATTATCTGATAAATGCTGACGATCTTCAAATTAAGATGGCACAAGGCGCAAAGCCAGGCGAAGGAGGACAATTACCGGGATTTAAAGTGGATAAGATAATTGCAAAAATTAGACATAGTACTCCTGGTGTAACTTTAATTAGTCCACCGCCTCATCACGATATTTATTCAATAGAAGATTTGAAACAGCTCATCTTTGATTTGAAAAATATAAATCCAAATGCTAGAATTAGTGTTAAACTAGTTTCCGAAGTTGGAGTTGGAACAATTGCTGCCGGGGTAGCAAAAGCTCATGCTGATCATATTTTGATAAGCGGACATGACGGTGGTACCGGAGCGAGTCCTATTGCATCAATACAATATGCGGGAACTCCGTGGGAGCTTGGATTAAGTGAAACTCACCAAACTCTAGTTCTGAACGGATTGAGAGATAGAGTATTTTTAGCTTGTGACGGTCAGATGAAAACAGGCCGAGATGTGGTGGTTGCAGCTTTGTTAGGAGCTGAGGAATTTGGTTTCTCAACAGCTCCGCTGGTTACTCAAGGTTGTATTTTGATGAGGAAATGTCACTTAAATACTTGTCCTGTGGGAGTTGCTACACAAGATCCCGAACTTCGTAAAAAATTCCAAGGAAAGCCTGAATATCTGATCAATTATATGTTCTTCATTGCTGAAGAAGTTCGTGAATTAATGTCTGAACTAGGTTTTAGAACCTTCAATGAAATGGTTGGACAGACAGATAAAATAATTCCCAAACGTCCACATAATCATTGGAAAGCACGTGGGATTGATTTAAGTAAACCTTTGTTTAAACCTACTCCGCTTTATAGTACCGGTTTATACAAATCTAAAGAACAAAATCATGGTTTAGATACTCAACTTGACAGGGAGTTAATAACTTTAGCAAAATCGGCACTCGAAAATGAAGAAAAAGTTGAGATCGATATTAGAGTTAAAAATATAAATAGATCTGTCGGTGCAATGTTATCCGGTGAATTAGCAAAAAGATATGGAGCTAAAGGTTTGCCGGATGGTACAATTATAATAAATATGCGCGGAACTGCAGGACAAAGTTTTGGAACCTTCTTGGCCGGAGGCATAGATTTAATTCTAACGGGCGAATCAAATGATTATACCGGTAAAGGTTTATCCGGTGGAAGATTAGTTGTAAAAACTCCAAAAGAAGTAACTTTTGATCCTGCTGAAAATATTATTGTTGGCAATACATGTTTGTATGGCGCTACAAGTGGCGAAGCTTATATAAATGGCGTTGCAGGGGAACGATTTGCAGTTCGTAATTCCGGAGCAATAGCTGTTGTAGAAGGTGTTGGTGATCATGGATGCGAATATATGACCGGAGGAAGAGTAGTTGTTTTGGGTAATACCGGTAGAAATTTTGCAGCCGGTATGTCCGGTGGAGTAGCTTATGTTTGGGACCCTAAAAAATCTTTTACAAAATATATTAACAAAGAAATGGTTGATCTCGAATACTTAGTACAAGATGAAGATATCGCCGAAGTATATCGCTTAGTTAAAAACCATTATAAATATACGGACTCGCAAAGGGCAAAATATATTTTGAATCACTGGGATCTAGAGAAAGAAAACTTCTGGAAAATTATATCGGGCGAATATAAAAAAGCTCTCCAAAAGTTAGCAAAAGAAAATACAAAATTGAAAAAAACAGAAAACGAATCTGAAATGGCGGAGGTTGCAAATGGGTAAACCAACCGGATTTAAGGAGTATCAAAAAGCTTATTTAAAGAAAGATCCTGCTCAAGAAAGAGTAAAACATTTCAAAGAATTTGATAAGCGGTTCAGTTCAGAAGAAGCTAAAATCCAAGGTGCAAGATGCATGGATTGCGGAATTCCTTTTTGTCATGGAGATACAGGATGTCCTGTACAGAACTATATTCCCGAATGGAATGATCTCATTTATAGAGGCCATTGGAAGGAAGCTGTTGACAATCTTCATTCGACAAATAATTTTCCTGAGTTTACAGGCAGACTTTGTCCGGCTCCTTGTGAAAGTGCATGTGTACTTGGTATAAATGCTGATCCTGTTTCAATTAAATCTATTGAAAGAACAATTATAGACAAAGCATTTGAAGAGGGTTGGGTAAAACCAAGAATGCCTCATATTTTGACCGGGAAAAAAGTAGCAGTAGTCGGCTCCGGTCCGGCTGGTTTAGCCGCGGCTCAACAATTAGTTAGAGCGGGACACTCTGTTGTAGTTTATGAGAAAAATGATAGAATTGGTGGATTGTTACGTTATGGAATTCCGGATTTTAAGATGGAAAAATGGTTGATTGATAGAAGAATTGAACAGATGAAGTTTGAGGGTGTTGAATTCAATACGGGGGTAAACGTTGGAGTTGATATTTCCGCGAAAGAATTAGTAGAAAAAAACGATGCCGTTATATTAGCCGGAGGTTCGGAGAAACCAAGAGATATTTCAATATCGGGAAGGGAATTAAATGGAATTCATTTCGCAATGGATTTTTTACCCCAACAAAATAAATTGAATGCAGGCGATGAAATAAACGATCAAATTTTAGCGACACGTAAACACGTTGTTATAATTGGCGGTGGAGATACGGGTTCAGATTGTGTTGGAACTTCAAATCGTCAAGGTGCTGCTAGTGTTACTCAATTAGAAGTTATGGCTATGCCGCCCGAAAAACGTTCGGAAAATACCCCATGGCCTTATTGGCCTTTAATGTTGCGCACATCAAGCAGTCACGAAGAAGGTGCTGAAAGAAAGTGGAGTATAAACACGAAAGAGTTTATCGGAAATGATAAAGGTGAAGTTACAGCACTAAAATGTATAGAAGTAAAAATGGAGAACGGCAAATTTGTCGAAATCCCGGGAACTGAGTTTGAATTGAAAGCTGATTTAGTTTTAATCGCTGCCGGATTCGTCCATCCGCTGCATGATGGTTTAATTGGTGAACTAAAAGAAATTGGACTGCAATTAGATAATCGCGGTAATGTTAAAGCTGATTTTGGTGATGAAGATACTGCACATGTAACTAGCGTAGATAAAGTATTTGCCTGCGGTGATATGCGAAGAGGCCAATCATTAATTGTTTGGGCGATAGCAGAAGGCAGAAAATGTGCAGCGGCGGTTCACAAATCAATTACTAAAAGAATTCTTGAAGAAGAAGCTGCATAATATTTATTTGAAATGATTGTATAAATCAAAAATGCGATTCCGGTAAAATTGGAATCGCATTTTTTTGTATAAATTAATTTAATGCTACACACAAACCGCGCACAATTGCAGCTAATCTAATTGAGTCATAAACACGAGCTTCTGAAGAGCCATATTTACGGACGGATTCCTCATGCGAATTAACACAAGATTGACAACCGTTTACGGCAGAAACAGCAAGACTAATAAGTTCGAAAAATTCTTTCCCAAGTATCGGATTCATCATAACGTTCATTTTAATACCTGCCGGCATAGATTGATATTTTTCGTTTGTTTCTCGAATAAAATGTTTAAATCTGTAGAATACATTATTGACAGCCAGCATGGAAGCACATGCATGTGCTTCAGCAATTTCAGCTTCACTAGCGCCGTTATCTTTAGCTAAATCGTTAAAGGACTTTGTGAGAATTGAATGATTTTCATTTACCGCAATAGCAAGCGCAATTAAGTATGCTTCTTTAATTTTAATATTCTCTGAATGCAGAGTATTTTTTAGATTAATTCTCAAATCTCTTAAATATCTTGTATCTCCCCTAACCATTGTTTCAAGAGTTGGGAAAATAATATTTTCATCAATTTTCAAATCTTTTAATAAATCAACTTTAGTTTCATTTAAAGACATGTTTTTCACCCCAGTAAATATTTTTAGGAAGGTTATAAATAAAACCCCCGCGAACGGGGGTTGAAATACTTATGCAGCTGAAAGAGTCTCTTGACCTTTTTCCCAGTTACAAGGACAAAGTTCATCTGTTTGAAGTGCATCAAGAACTCGAAGAACTTCTTTAACATTTCGTCCAACGTTCAAATCATTTGCACATACCCAGCGTACTATTCCTTGAGGATCAACAATATATGTTACTCTGTAAGCAACTTTTTCATTTTCTTCAAGGATTCCTAATGATTCTGCCAGAGATTTTGAAGTATCTGCGATCATTGGAAATTTTAAGTCTCTTAAATCATCATGATCCTTTCTCCAAGCCAAGTGAACGAATTCACTATCTGTTGAAGCGCTATAAAGAACTGTATCTCTGTCACGAAATTCATCATAATTATTATTGAATTCCGCTATTTCAGTTGGGCAAACAAAAGTAAAATCTTTTGGATACCAGAACATTACCATCCATTTATTTTCTTTTATATGATTTTCTGAAGTTACTTCTGCGAACTCTTTGTTTTTATCCAGAGATACTGTTGCTAATTTTTTAAATTCAGGAAATTTTGAACCTATTGATACTATATTGTTCATTTGTATGAACCCCTTCTATTATTCTTACTTAAGTATTTTTTTTACGTGGGTTAATTTATAATTATATCAAGAGCCATTCAAATAGATAGATTTTATTGTGACATAGATATAATTTATAACTTATATATGGGCGGAAAGTAGACCTAAGCGATGTGAGGCGAGATAAGTTTTCAAATAAAATTAGGAATTGAGTATATTAGGATTAAAAAACTATGACACTTGCACAACTCCAATACATTGTAGCACTCGACAATTTCAGACACTTTGCAAAAGCCGCTGAACACAGTTTCGTAACTCAACCAACCTTAAGTATGCAGGTACAAAAACTAGAGGAAGAACTCGGAGTCTTAATTTTTGATAGAACTAAACAACCAGTAATACCGACCGATGTTGGAAGTAAAATTATAAGGCAAGCCAGAATAATTTTGAACGAATCTGAAAGTTTACAATACCTAATTAAGAATGAAACCGGCAAATATTCAGGAACATTAAGGATAGGTATAATTCCGACAATTGCACCCTACTTAATTCCATTATTTTTGCAATCGTTTGTTGAAAAATATCCTAAGATTGAGTTAGTCATCGACGAAATAACCACTCCTGAAATAGTCAGAGGAATAAAAAAAGGTTTAGTCGATATTGGAATATTAGCATTACCGATTAATGAAGTTGATATGATAGAGGAAGCATTATATTACGAACCATTTGTAGTTTACGTTTCAAAATATCACCCACTTTATAAAAAAGAAAAGATAACACTTGATGATCTATCCCGGGATGATTTACTCCTCTTGAAGGAAGGCCATTGTCTACGTGACCAAACACTTAAAATATGCAGCAGTTCTGAACGGTATAAATCAACCGGTGAAAAAAAGATCATATTTGAAAGCGGAACTTTAGGTACATTAAAGAAACTTGTAGAACAAAATTTTGGTTTTACACTTTTACCTTTTATGGCCACATACGATTTAAATGAAAATGGGAAAATGGTTAGGGAATTTTTCGATCCGGTACCGAAGAGAGAAATCGGATTATTATTTAGTAAGTCATTGTATAAACGGCATCTTGCTGAAGCACTTAAAAGGGAAATATTGAATGTAATCCCCCAAATATTACTTGAAAACGAAAATAGTTTAATTGTAGGATAAATTATGTTTAAGATTAATAAGACAGTAAATTTTTATGATTGTGATCCTGCCGGAATAATGTTTTTTGCTCGTGTTTATGAGTTTGCCCACGCAGCTTATGAAACTTTAATACATAGTTTTCATCTATCGGAAGACTACTGGGCTAATGAAATATTTATTGTTCCGATAATCAAAAGCGAAGCTTCATATCACCAACCCATGAAATACGGTGAATCAATAGAAATTAATATCAAAGTATTGCAATTAAAAAAGTCCTCATTTGAGTTAGAATATTTATTAAAAAATGAACGTGATGAAAAGTGTACAGTAGTTAAAACAGTTCATGTTTTTGTAGATAAAAAAACGTGGAAAAAAACAGAGATGCCGGATTATTTATTTCAGAAATTTTCAAATTACATATAAGCTATTCAAACATTTCTCGCAGTTTTTGTTTCTGAACTTTTCCCAGTTCGGTTTTAGGTAATTCTTCAACAAAAAATATTTTTTTAGGATGTTTGAATCCCGGTAGTTTTAGATTTAAGAATATTTTCAATTCTTCAAGATCAAATTTTTTACTTCTAGGTACAATAGCTGCTGCAATTGCGTATCCCCATTCATTATCCTTAAAACCAAAAACAGAAGCATCCTTAACTTTCGAAAATGATTTTATTTCCTGTTCAACTTCCAATGGATTTACATTCTCTCCGCCAGTGATAATTAAATCATTTTTTCTTGCTTCAACAAATAAATAATTATCATCATCAAGGTAGCCATGATCGCCGGTAAAATAAAATCCATTTTTAAATTTTAAGTTTGTTTCGACATCGTTTTTATAATAACCGATTGATATAGAAGGTCCATTTAGAATAATTTCCCCGGATACATTTTCTTCTAGTTCATTTCCATTTTCATCAACAATATAAATTTCATTATTCGGTAAAGCTGTTCCTGCTGATTCAGGCTTTAAATTGAAAATATCTTTAGACAAATAAGTTACAAAAGAAGCGGATTCGGTGGCGCCATAAGATTTTGCGACATTCCAACCTTTCTCAATTGCTTTATCGACAAGACTTCGTTCTAAAAATCCACCGCCTAAAAGTAGCTTTTTATGATTACTGTTAGGGGCGATATCATCTTCTATCATTCTTTTTAGTTGCGTTGTAACAAGTGATAAATAATGAGGATTGTCCTTTACCAGAGATTTTATTATCGATTCATGATTTAATTCATCAGGTAGTATTAATGCGCCATCGAGAATTATTGAACGGACTATTATTGAGAATCCCCCGATATGATAAAAAGGCAGACTTGCGAGCCACTTATCACCACTTTGAGATTTGAAAAATTGATTGCCATTTTCAGCACTACTTAAAAGATTATTGAAACTTAATTGTACTGCTTTCGGTTTTCCTGTTGAGCCAGAAGTAAACATGAGAAGAGCAATATCTGAAACACTTCTTTCATAAATCTCAAAAATATTTGTAGTAGCTTCGATAGTATTTAGATCATTTAAATAAATAATGTTGAGTTTATCATGATTTAATTTTTCAACTTGCTCATCTAAAATCATGAATTTACAATCAGCAAAATTTGCAAGTTCTAAAATCTCTTTTTCTAAAGATCGCTTATTAATCGGAACTACAACCGCACCGATTTGCCATAATGCTGCTATTATCGATACATAATCGGCGCTATTTTTTAACCAGACGGCAACATGATCATTTTTTGTGATACCTTTTCCGCGTAATTTTTGATGCTTCCTTTTTACTTCTAATTGAAATTCTTTTTGGGTAAGACTTTTATTTGTGTCCGATAAAAATATTGAATCGGGATATGCTATTTCTTTGACTAATAGTTTATTAAGATTATTCATAAATCAATATTAAGAATTACTTAATTTTATTTCACCATCGACAATTGGAAAAGGATCGTTGATTAAATCTTTTTCAAAATATTTCCCGGTGTCTAGCCCATGAGCAATATTGTGTTTCACAAATGATGCAGCTAATACCGCAAATGATCTTCCAATTGCTGATTCAAATGAGGATGTAACTACACATTTTATGGAAAGGCTTTCAGCTAATTTTATTATTTGTAAAGCAGGGAGCAACCCGCCAAGCATCATTGGTTTAAGAATTAAATATTCTACACTTTTGCTCTCTAGAAATAATTTTGCATCTTCTAATGTTCTGATCGATTCATCAACTGCTAGCGGAGTCTGAACTTTATTATGAAGATTGGTGAAATCATTTAACTTGTTAACCGGCTGTTCTATATACTCTATATTACGAAATTTATCTATTTTTGAAATATTCTCAATGGCTTCATCTAAATTCCATTTCCCATTAACATCAAGTCTTAACTTAATATCGTTTGATAAGTTTTCTCTTAATAATTTTATGCAATTCAGATCTTCAAGAAAATCTTCTCTGCCTATCTTAAGTTTTAATGTTTTAAATCCATTTGCAATAAGAGCTTCAGCAGATTCTAAAGTTTTTTGAGGAGGCAGAATTCCGACTACTCCGTTTACTGAAACTTTATTGTTTGATTTTATATTAAGTAGATTGTTAATTGAACTCTTACGAGATTTGGAAAGGAGTGTTAAAATTGCTTGTTCTAACCCATGATGAGTGCACGGGAAATCGCTAAAATTTTTTAAAATAGTGTTTAAACTTTCGGCAAGATTATCAATCTGAAGATTTAAATTTAATGATACAGTTGATAAGCGCTTTTCAGAAGCTTCATAAGTTTCAGAACCAAATTCCGGGAATGGTGCACTTTCACCGATTCCTTTATTTCCTAATGAATCAACTAACTCAATAATAAAACCTCTACGTTCGGTAATATTAAATTTAGAGGATAAAAAAGGAGATTTAAATTTTAAGATATAAGGAAAATATGTTAAACTTATTTCGTTCATAAAGCCAATCCGGCAGCGAACAATAATCCGAATATTGCCGAAAGTTTAGCTGTTAATTCTAATGTTTTATTTAATTCCAATCCATCTAACTTATAAAGCATGTTTATCAAATTGAATGCTATTGGAATAGTGAGGTAAGGTAGAAATATCCAAAAATGCAGATTATAGAAAATATATAAAACCGCCGGTACTAAAAATGAAGCAATAAGGGAAATTATATATTGATATCTTGCAAAATCTCTTCCGAAAATAACCGCAAGGGTGTGTTTTTTTGCAGCACGATCTTCTTCAACATCTCTATAATTATTTACCACTAAAATATTTGTTATTAAAGCACCAACCGGAATTGAAGTCAAAAAAGATAATACTGAAAAATTATGTGTATGTAGATAAAATGTTCCCATGGTTCCGGCAACGCCGAAAAACATGAACACAAATATATCACCGAGTCCGTTATACGCCAATGGATAAGGTCCTGCGGTATATGCAATGCCTGCTAAAATAGAAAGTACTCCAATTATAAAAATTACAATTCCGCCGATATATACTAAATACATTCCCAATAGAAAAGCGATTATAAAAACTAAATAACTAGCAATTTTCATTTCATGAAGAGTAATTAAACCCAATGCTAACCCTCTTTTGGGGCCTTTTCTGTTTTCATTATCAGCGCCGGTCTGAGTATCGATATAATCGTTAACAAAGTTTGTCCCAACTTGGATCAACACAGAACAAAGTAGAGCAATAATACTGCAGGTTATTTTTAACTTATTTTCATTAATTGCTAAAGAAGAACCGACTAAAACCGGAACTATCGCAGCAAGCAAGGTCTTGGGCCTTGTAGCCAAGACCCAACTTTGAAATCTAGTAATTTCTTTATTTTCTATGTTCATACTTTATGGCAGTTTGGGAAATTTATTGAATTCAGGTTTTCTTTTTTCCAGATACGCTTTTTTGCCTTCTTGTGCTTCTTCACTCATATAGTAAAGTAAAGTTGCGTTACCTGCTAACTCTTGTATCCCTGCTTGTCCGTCCAGTTCTGCGTTGAAAGCAGATTTTAATAATCGTAAAGCTAATGGGCTATGTTGCAAGATTCTTCTTGCCCAAGCAACTCCTTCATCTTCCAGATCTGCTAAAGGAACAACCTTATTTACAAGTCCCATTTGAAATGCTTCTTCGGCGTTATATTGTAAGCATAGATACCAAATTTCTCTAGCACGCTTTTGTCCGACCATTCTCGCCAAATAACTTGATCCAAATCCGCCGTCAAAACTGCCTACTTTTGGTCCGGTTTGTCCAAATATAGCATTATCAGCTGCGATTGTTAAATCGCATACAACATGCAGAACATGCCCGCCGCCGATCGCATAACCGGCAACGAGAGCTATAACGGGTTTGGGAATACTTCTAATTAATTTTTGAAGATCCAAAACATTTAATCTAGGAACCCCGTCATTTCCAACGTAGCCTTTATCGCCTCTAATTCTCTGATCACCGCCAGAACAAAATGCATATTTCCCATCTTTTGCAGGTCCCGCACCGGTAATTAAAACTACACCAATCTCTTGGTCTTCCCTTGCATCAGAAAACGCGTCAAACATTTCATTTACTGTTTCCGGTCGAAATGCATTTCGAACTTCAGGACGATTTATTGTAATTTTAGCAATTCCATCCATTTTTTCATATATGATATCTTGATAATTTTTTACCTTTACCCAATTGTAACTCATAAGTTCTCCTAGTTTTAATAAAAGGAAGCTTTCAAAAATATTGAAAAGTTAGCAAAATTAGAATTTTTTTAGGAAGTTATTAATCACAACCGAAAATTCAATGGAATTTTCAAGGTGAGTATTATGACCCGCGTTTTTGATAATATGATGTTCTGAATTAGTTAAGCTACTGTTTAATATTATATTTAGGTTGGTAAATTTTTCGTCAAGCTCGCCCGTAACTAATAAAGATTTACAACTTATGCTGGAAATTTTATTTGTTAGATTAGGCATTTTACCAGTGCTAAATCCTCTTAGCGAATTAGCTAGCCCTGTTATGTTATTTTTCAATTTAGAATTTCTGACAGAATTGATTAGATCATTATTTAATTTCTTTTGAGTTCGAAATAAATCTATGTTCATCCAATAATCTACAAAATTATCGATCGTTTTTTGAGTTATAAATTCTGCAAGATTTAAATCATTTTCGTAACGATTTTTTCTCTCAAGCTCATTTGAAATGCCAGCTGTGGAACTTTCTAGAATTAAGCCATCAATAAAATTTGTATTATTTGCAGTAAATGAAAGAGCAGCTCTTCCA
Source organism: uncultured Ignavibacteriales bacterium (assembly GCA_963739985.1). Classification (GTDB taxonomy): domain Bacteria; phylum Bacteroidota; class Ignavibacteria; order Ignavibacteriales; family Ignavibacteriaceae; genus CAVUCE01. The sequence goes on along the minus strand of CAVUCE010000022.1, from coordinate 503,144 downwards.
CCCATCGAATAGCCAAGAATAATTTTTTTATTAGATTTAATCACAGCTAAAGCTGCTTTAATTGAACTGATAATAAAATCGGTTTCGTAATAAAAAACCTCAAATGGGGAATCGGATTTTCCGTGTCCTACAAAATCTAATGCAAAGATTTGATAACTTGGATCAATTAAATCTACTACAGATTTCCAATCCTGCGATGAACCGGTAAAACCATGAAGTAGAAGGATAGCGGGAGAATTATCGTTTTTTCTGTATTCTTCTAGGTATAAATTTATTCCGCTCAGATTTATAATCATTTAAGCCAAGTTTATTTATTTAATTTTTTGGAAACCTTAGCCCAAAATTCTTTTCTTGTCTTTAAAGACTCGGCAGCGTTGGTTTTTATTTCCAGTACCGAAAAATTATTTGACTTTAAAGCATCAGAAAAAGCCGAACGAAATGCTTGCCAACTTTTAATTTGTTTATAATTACCTTCGTAACCTTTAACAAAATTAGCAAAATTTAAATTGTGTGAAGCAATAAAAAAATCATTAAATACTTTACCATAATTTGATATAGGCAAAACTTCAAAAATGCCGCCGCCGTTATTATTAATTAATACAATAATTAGGGGAAGAGAATATTTTTTTGCTGCTAATAACCCATTCATATCATAGTAAAAAGCCAGATCGCCGGTAAGTAAAATAGTTGGTTTATTGTTTGCGGCAAGAGCACCTAAAGCTGTGGAAGTAATTCCATCAATTCCGCTTGCACCTCGATTATTGTACACAATAATTTTTTTATGAGTTTTTGATGCAAAATAATCAAAGTCGCGTATCGGCATACTGTTGGAAAGCATTATTTGCGAACCATCCGGAATAATCTCTAAAAGTTCGTTAATTACTCGTGTTTCGTTAGGAAATTTAGCTATCTCAACAACTTCTTTTTTTACCAAAGATGAAATCTTATCCGCTTCTAAAAATGAATTTAACCAACCGTTTGATTTTCTATAAATATTTTCATCAGATAACTTTTTCAATATCAATTCGCAAAATTGATAAGGCTTGTAGGCAATAGCTGCTTCAGCTTTATTAGAAGGATCAAACCAATCGCCAAACTCATTTATCATATATCTTAGTGCTTTGCAATGACCTAAATAGATTTCAAGCGCTTTAGATGTTATAGTTCTGCCAAATTGTAATATAATATCGGGTTGATGAGAATTAGAAAAATGTGATGATCTTAATACTCCGTCGAAATTTGCAATAAGATTACCGTTGTGTTTATTCCCAAATCTGATTTGCGAAGCTCCGTCAGCTAGAATTGGATAACCTAAATATTTTGAAAGTTTTACGCATCGATCTAAAAATATCTTATCATAATTTCCCGGACCAACAATAATAATTCCTTTTTCCGAAGTCTTTAACTTTGAAAAAATTTTGTTGATCAGCTTTTCTGAATTCCGGTTTTTATTTTTTACTATAGATTTCTTTTTATCCGTTAATTTCTGTTTACAGAAAATTAATAATTCTCGGTTTACCTCATCAGTATATTGGTCTGGTTCAAAAGGTTTTTTGAAAGGGAAATTAAGATGTACAGGTCCTCTGGATTCTGAGGAACAAATATTAAAAGCTTTATGAGTTTGTTCTTTTAATTTTGTAATCCTTTTTTTTGTAGGACTTGGAAGTCCCATATCAATAAAAAATCTTATATGATTATGGTAAAGATCGTTTTGGTTGATGGTTTGATTTGCTCCGAGTTCTCTAAGCTCAGGAGGACGGTCAGCAGTACAAACTATGAGTGGAACTCGTTGTTGATATGCCTCCACAATTGCAGGATAAAATTCAGCTGTTGCTGTTCCGCTTGTGCAAACTAAAGCAACAGGATTATTAGTGGCTTTAGCAAGTCCCAGGGCAAAAAAAGCGCTGCTTCTTTCATCGATGTGTAAATACGTTTTTATCTTTTTACTTTTAGCAAAGGCAAGAGTTAATGGTGTATTCCTGGAACCGGGTGAAATGCAAACATTTTTAACGCCAACAATTTCTAATTCCTTAACAAACGTTTCAGACCAAAGAATATTACGATTTATTTTTATTTTCATTCTCAAATAAAGCCATTATAGTTTTTAACTTCAACTCTGTTTCCCGGTATTCGCTATCCGGATCAGAATTTTCCACAATACCGCCACCAGCAAAAGCAAAAACTTTATTCCCAATTGTTAATGCAGAACGAATGGCGACAACGAATTCTCCCGCATCATCAAAATTAAACCAGCCGATTACACCCGAATACAATCCGCGTTTATAACCTTCAATTCTTTTTATAAGACTTAGAGCACTATCTTTAGGCATTCCACAAATTGCCGGAGTAGGGTAAAGTTCTTTTAGAATATTCAGCATTGAATTTTCACTTTTGAGCTCAGCTGTAATAGGAGTCCATAAATGTTGAATGTTTTCTAACTTTCTAATCTTACATTTCTCTTCAAATTTAGCATCAACAGTTAGACCGGCAATGGCTTGTTTAATATAATCTATAACAAAATTATGCTCATTTAGGTTTTTCTTATCCTTCAATAAATCAGTTTCAATTTCCAAATCTTCTTCCGGATCTTTACCACGCCGAGCTGAACCTGCTAAAGCGTCAATCTCTAATTTACCATTATTAAACTTTGCCAACTTTTCGGGAGTAGCCCCAAAAAATGTAGATTTCCCATGATGGAATACAAAAATATAACAAAGGGGATATCTGTTACTTAAATTTTGTAAAATATCTCTAAAGCTTGGATCAGAAGAAAGAGTAATCTCAACCTTTCTTGATAACACAATCTTGTCAATTTTTTCATCCTGAATATTGTCTAAGCATTCCGAAACCAGGTTCTTCCATTTTTTCTTTTCTTTTGGAGAAGCGCCGATAATATTAGTTATTTTTACTTCTGTCTTATTTTTATTTTCGGTAAAGCTTAAAATTTTATTTAGCTTATTTTTAAACTTCTCAACTAAAATTTCAGATGAAATATTTCCGGAGTAAACAAAATTATATATAAGAAAAGATTTATCTTCATTCTTGTAAAAAATAAATTCCGGTACAAACCAATCAGAATCATCAAAATCCTGCCAATCACCTTCTTTTCTTTCGTTCGTGAATTTCATTCCGCCAACAAAAAGAGGGAAGATTACAGAATCGAATTCGTCCCAATTATTAACAAATCTACTTTTCCATTCCTTAACTTTTTTTTCAGTTGTAACAAATCTGCTATCGCTATTTTCACTTAAAGTTAAAGCAGATTCTAAACCTAAGATTTCAGAATTTTCAGCTGGTTTTTTAAAGTAGAAGGATTTTTCAAAATACTTGAAAAAATATTCTACATTATCACCAATAGAAAAATGATCTTGCTTAAACGCAAAGCTAAACAATATATTTGAGTCGGATTTTTTTGAATTATTAATATTCTTGCTTAAGAATTCAGAAAGTAAATCCGCTTTATTTAAAATAAACTCTTCCATTATACTTTTTCGAATTATTAGATCGTAAATATAAAGTTTACAAAAATAGTTTCAAATCGCTTAAATATACAATTACAAATGGCATAGAAATTATTACACTTAAATTAAGTGATAGCAACAACTAAAATTGAGCAGAAAGCTAAAAATTCTTTAAAAATTTAATAATTCGGTTAAAATAAAATATCTTCTTCAATCGTTTCTAGTAATTTAAGATAACTTTCGTAACGCTCAATAGAAATTTTTTCGTTCTCAACAGCTTTAATTATTGCGCAACCCGGTTCGTGATTATGAGTACAAGTGTTAAATTTACAATCATTTATGAAATTTGCAAATTCCTTAAAGTAATGACCCAAATCTTCATTTTTAATCCCAAACGGTTCAATTTCTCTAATTCCTGGCGTATCAATTAGAAAAGTATGTTCATCAATTTTGAGCATAACACTGGTAACGGTAGTATGGGTTCCTTTATTAGTATAATTACTTATAACTCCTGTTTGAAGTTGTAAGTTAGGATACATTTTATTTAGAAGAGAAGATTTTCCCACACCGGAATGGCCCCAAAATACATTTTTTTTATTTTTGCTCAATTGTTTTAATTCATTAATTCCGATATCGTTTTTTACGCTAGTTAGAACTACATTATAACCAATATCTTTATACAACTCAGCCCAGTTTTGAATATAGTTGTCTTCATCAAGATCAATTTTATTTATAACTATGTTTAATTTCAGATTTGAGCTCTCACCGATAACAAGAAATCTATCGATTACTTTATTGTTAAATTCAGGTCTGGTTACGCTGCTGATAATAAAAAAATTATCGATATTTGCGGCGATAACCTGTTCCAATCTTTCACCGCGGTAACTTGCGCCTTTAATTTTAGGAGCTTTTCTAGAAAGATAATTGTATCGAGGTTTAATTGTATGAATAATTCCGGTGCCGTCAGCATTCAAATCATATTCTACAGAATCACCGACGGTAACAATATCAGTTTTATACAGCTTTTCTTTTTTTAGTTTGAAATCATTTTTGAATTTACCGCGTAAATAACACCTGACTATTTCTTCATTCTTCTCATCAAATAAGTAATAATCCTTGCTTTCAATTTTGCAGATTGTTCCTTTTATGATATCACCTTAATTATTTTAATTATTACTTAAAAATACGCTTCAATCTGTTTTGAATCAATCTTTAGATTTGGTTAGAATTTTATGAAAACAAAAAAGCCCGCAACAAGGCGGGCTGAGAAAAATAATTATTAATAATACACATTAAAATCGATAAGTCATTGTTAACATTGCTTGATCATTTTTAATATTCTGATATGTTCTTGAAACATTAACACCATAATTATCGCCATAGTTATTCCATATTCCATGAACATAAGCAAGATCAAGGCTTACAGATTCTCCGGCTAAAAATCCGATACCGCCGGTAACATATTTTCTATCATAATTTGAAGCATCGCCCTGGTAAGCAGAAGGTTGTACGAAATAACCGGCTCTAACTCTTAAGCCCAATTGCGGAAAAGTATATTCTGCACCAACATTATAATTTACAACTGAGCGAAGTAAATCTTTTATATCTTTATTCTGTTTTGCTATATAATCTGCTGATAAACCATTTCCGGGGCTATCAAATTTAAGTTGTGAATAATCTATAAGGGTTGCTTGACCACTTAAAATTAATCCTTTTAAATTAACTGAAAAACCGCCTGCAAGCTCGTATGGCGTTACAATGTCATACTCAACTTGATCGCTATAATTAGCAGAATTTAGTGAAGGATTAAATCCGGTTGAAAATAATGCATCACCATTAACTGTAAATTTTTCTTTAACAGTATAAGTCTTTGGGAATTGAACGGTAACTCCAAATCTTGCCGCATCATTAAACTGGTATAGCAAGCCAAACTTTGCATCCCAACCGGAAAGGTCCCAATTAAGAATTTTATTCAGATGAAAAGTTGAAAAACCAAGAGTTCTATTATCATCCGGTGAAGTATAAAGAGTTGAATAATTATTATGCGTGTCATCCTCATAATAATCATTGTTACTTTCAAAAGTGCCGGAGATTAAATTCAAGTTCATTCCTATATAAAGATTTTTATATGCTTCAATTGCACCGGAAAATGTCCAATTATTGATTGAACCGGAATTTAGTATGCTGCCGCTTTGATTGAGTTTCCCATTAATTGGCGTTGCGTAAGCAGTATCGGTTAAATATAAATCGTAAGGAATATTAGAAAGATTGTCATTCAGATTTTGAATCATTGAAGTGTTACCTGAATTAAAACCATCAAATTTCATAGCGCCGGTTAAGTCTTTTGATGTATGATATGAAATTCCAAATACCAAGCTTCCTCGATCAGTAGGAAAGGGAAAAACAAAGCTTAATCTGTTGAGCTTTGTAGCACTATTTGAGTAATCGGAAATATTGTTCTCAAATGTTGTACTATTATTAATGTTATTATAAGACAGTGAACCGGAAAATTCTAAGCGTTTAATCAAACCAAATCCAGCCGGATTAAAAAATGACGCTGAACCGTCATCGCTTAAACCAATATAAGCATTTCCCATTCCTAGAGCACGTGCGCTTGAGCCAAGACCCGGCTCGCCTAATCTTAATGCATCCGAAGCATCCTGTGCTTTTGTTAATCCTGCAAAAAAGATTATTACAATTACAATATTCTTTAAAAGGCTATAATATGAGTGTGAAGTTTTCATCTATGACTCCTGTCGGTATTTCGGCTTCCGTTATTGTTTCTGGTAGAATTATTACCGGAACTTTGCGACGATCTGTCAGCAGAACTTGAACTAGATGCCGGAGTTGAATTTTTATCTTTTGAACCTGTACTTGTCGTTGAAGTATTATCAGATGAACGAGTCGGAATTGTTGGAGCTGGAACGGACGGATTTCTTGGCTGTGGATTTCTTCCTTCTCCGCCATTTCTTAAATCTGTTTGAGTTTTATCTCGTTCAATAACTACCGGTGTATAGGCAGTTGTTGGAATTGAATACCACCATGGAACATCGTAATAAGGCGCATAAGGACCATAATAAGGTTGTGGATAATAAGTTGTTGTACTTTGGTTATCACCCTGTTCTGGCAACCTATTTTGCGGATTCCAAATAACTGTGTAACATCCCGGAAGTATAAAAATTAGACTTAATATTATAAACGATATCTTTAATTGCGTTTTCATTTCTTTTACCTTCTTCCTGAAGACCTGCTGCTGTTGTTGCTACTTCCTCTGCTGCCGCTGCTAGATCTAGCCGGAGGGCTACTAGAACTTCTACTTGGCGGAGAATACGATCTTGCCGGTGGTGAAGATGAAGATCTTGAAGGCGGAGTATAACTTCTACTTGGAGGATTATTGTAACTCCTTTTAGGTGGTGAATAAGACCTTCTTTCTTTTCCGTTACTTCTGTTGTTATAACTTCTCTCACTTGTTCTAGAGTTTCCGTTCCTAACAGTTGAGCGGCTTCTCTCTGATCGATTTGTGGAAACTTTTGAGTTGTAATAAACACTTCTACTTCTAGATCTTGTATATTTACTGTTTGAAGAGCCAGATGTTGTTGATATTACACTTCTATCTCCATAACCTCTTCCTGAGTTATTGTTTCTTAATCTATAATCAGATTTTGTTCTAGTTGCATATCCGCTACCATTTCCACTACCATAATAATAACCGTCGCCATAGTAATAATGATGATAATACGGAGAGTAAAAGCCTGTATAGTAATAAGGGTAGTAAGAATAATATGAATAATAAGGATAAACCGTTACAGGAGGCGGACAATAAGAATATAGATAAAATGGATCCCAATAATAAGGATCATACCAGTAAGTACTCCAACCAAAGCCACCATTAATAGTCGGATAAGTAGCTAAATAATTTCTTCTATAAGGCTGATAGTCATTATAATAATCATTGGAATCATAATAATCGTTGTAAGTTGTATCATCTTGAGTTTGGTAATCATTTTCATTTTCGTAAGCATAATTATCATTTCTTGACGCTTCTCTTACAGCAAGTTGAGTATAACAGCCGTTGAAAATAAACCCGGCGATTATAGCCACAACAGCTACTTTTAACAAACTTAAACTTTTCATTTTCTCCTCCACATTAACTATGTAAAGATCAGCAAAAAACGCGCCTAATTAAAGGGCTAAAATTATTCACAAAATAACTAATTTGTACCTATTTATGTATAGTATAATAAACCCTATTGTACAATATATTCTACACATTGGTTCGGTGAATGTTCCAGGAACATCCAAAGATGAGATTCTGATCAAACTCGAGAAAGGATAAATATTTAGAAAATACTTCTGATATATTCTATATGAATTGCTCTATCGGCTGAACTTGGGCTCCAAACTTTGTTATCCAACAAATCTCTTAAATCTAAACCTAACGTAAAACCATCGCCAATTGCCCATCTAATGCCAAGATTCAAATAACCATTGCCTTTTCCATAAACTTTTGCCGCATTATCGTTAAATGCAAAATTATATTCCCCAATTATAGAAACATTTGAGCCGATAGTTTTTTCAGCGCCGATCATCATATTTAAGAAATTATCACCATCATTACTTTCGAGAGAATAATTTACAACTCCGTGAAGACTTAAATAACCTAAGAATTGAAAATTTTTGCTTACAGCACCGAAAAACCCGGGAGATTTTATGGCGTATCTTGATGTAGAATCAAAATATGTGCCTTTTCCTTGAGAATCAAACCCCGCTGTTACTGCGGGAAGAGCTACCGTTTCGTTTATTATTCTAAAACGAATATTAACTCCTGGAAGTTTATACCATTTAGGAGCTCCTGCCCCGATAACATTTCCGCCACCGTAAGAAATACCAAAACTTATATTATCAAAAACGCCAACTTCCATTTTTGCAATTAAATCACCGCCGGGTAAAACATCAGTAGTAATTCCAACGTAACCCTTTTCCAAGACTCCGGCCGTTGGCATGTCAATAAGTGATCTATATTCATATTTTGCATTTGAACCGGCTGTACCTTGAGCAAAATTTGTTATTGTAAATATTGTTATGATAAATAATGTTGATAAAATCTTTTTCATATTTCCTCAAAGAATTGGTTTTGAAGTATAATTCTTAAAATTCCTACTTTTGACCATGCGAAAAATAACAATAATAATTAGTTATTGGAAATTATTTAATTGTTCGCTAGAGCATAATTCGGATAAATATCAATTTTAACTGAAGATGGCAAAAGTGCAAACTTTGATTTTATAAAAACTTCAACGGTGCCGGATCGTTCTTTTGCTTGTAGAATTAAGAATCCGCTTTTTGTATTTTTTTCAACTATAGAGACTAAGTCTTTACCTTCCGTAATTTTAAAATCAGCGGGAGCCTTTCTAAAAAGTGCATGCCCGCCTAATGCGTTCAATGGTATCACAGAAATAGTAACTTTAGATTTATTATCTGCGTAAAGTTGTTTTGGTGAAACGTCAAAATCAATTTCATATATGTTTATCAAATAATAATAGGCTGCGAGCATAATAATTAGTAATACAATTAGGGAAACAGAATATATTTGAAATTTATTCATCGATGTTTCGCTTTTTCCGAACGTTTTATTCTTAAAACCAACTTTAGCATGTTATTTATTATTTGATTAACAATTTTATCCGGAATTCCATCAGTGTGATTCGATTTAATTCTCATATCGCATTGATCATTTACATAATCTATAACTATAAATTTACCCTCGTTATCTAAAACAATCTCAGTCGAGAAAAAATCTAATCCGGTTAAATTTGCAATTGCCTTAGTAATCTGATTTAATTTTTTCAGATTATATTTTAACAAATCATCTTTTGTCAACTCTTGATATAAATGAGTTTGATCATCCCACCAAGAGGGAATTGGCTTACCAAAAGCCCAAAAACATCTAAACCACGCGCGTTTACCATCAAGGTTTGCCGGATATATTTTTTCTTGCAGTAAATATTTATCATCCGTATTTGTGGTGCGCTCATCAAGTATTTCTTTAAGAGTTTCGGCACCGGTAACAACACCAATTCCACCGCCTGTTGTGTTACAAGGCTTTATTATAAAAGGTCTGCCTAAAAGAGCTAAATCATCTAATGAAATATAAATTTCTTCTTTTTCACTGTGCGGCGGAATAATAATAGAATAAGGAACGTTAAGTCCGGCAGTTATAAATTCTAAATGCATGCTGGCTTTATCAATTGCATGCAGAACTTTTTTGTAAGGATTAAGAATTTTTGTTTTCCTTTTTACTAAAGTTTTTCCAAGTGCTTCAAAGTCCTCATCAACATCCCACGCGCGATCAAGATAGAAATGAAAACCAATTTCATGATTTTCTACTCTTTCTATTATTTCGTATATATTATTGTAAGTGAGTAAAAAAGTAGTTAGTCCGGCTTTGTGAAAAGCATTTTCGACAATTGATATGAAGTCGTCATCATATTCCCAAACAAAGGCAAGACCAAGATCAAATTTTTCCATAGCAAATAAATATTTTTACAAAGATATAGTTTAGTATATTTGTAAGCAAGATTTATAGGTATTAGAATAAAAAAAATGAGATATTGAACGGTTCTCTTTCCTTATAAATCCATAAATCATATCGCTCTGATATTGAAATTACCTTGTAATTATTTCAGTGATGAAATATATTAAATAAAACCAATTGAGAAATTATGATAAAATTATTTGCTGCCATTCTACTTCCGGCATTTATTTTTTTCGGATGTTCACAGCAAAAAGAAGTTACCAAAACAGATCAAGCACAGTTTGAACAAATAGATCGAGATAATCATCAGATCTTAAAAGACTCTGCTATGGATCATTTTATAAATGGATCGATTGCAGAGGTTAAAGGTGATTATCAAACTGCGGTTAATGAATACGAAATTGCTCTTAAGTTCGATTCATCAGGCGGAATAAATTACGCGCTCGCTAAAAATTATCTTTATCTAAATAATCTCCATAAAGCATTAGTGTATTCTAAAAATTCTATTAAGCTTGAACCGAACCAGGTAGAATATTATAACTTGCTTTCAGATATATACTCCGCGGCAAGACAAAATGATTCAGCTGCGGTTGTTCTTAAAAAAGTAATAGACATGGATTCTACAGACGTAATGGCTTATTATAGACTTGCAAGGATTTATGAAGCTAACAAGCCTTTGCAAGCCATCGGAATTTATGATAAACTAACAAATATTATCGGTCCGGATTGGAATGTTTTAATCCATGTTGCCGAGCTTCACGAAAAACTTGGAGAATATAAAGAAGCCGCAAATACAATTAAAAAATTACTTTCAATTGATGCGGCAAATACTTCTTTAGAAAAACTACTAATTGAGTATTATGTAAAAGCTAAAATGTATAATGATGCGATGGAATATGCCAATGATATTTTAGAACTAACTCCAGATGATTTGGACGCGCACCAGAAGAAAGCTCAAATCTTTATCGCTCAAGATGATTGGGAATCCGCTTCAAAAGAATACTCCTATATTCTATCACAACCTGAAGTTCCTTTAGAACTAAAGTTAAATATCGGGGCATCTTATTTTAATCAATCTTTAAAGGATAGTAGTTTGACTCCGATTGCCGAAAAATTCTTTAATAAGATTGAAAAAGATACTACGACGTGGCAAACTAAAATGTATTTAGGTGCAATTGCTATTCAACAAAAAAAGGATTCTGTTGCTATAAAAGAATTCAAACAAGCAACGGAACTTGCAAGTTGGAATGTTGAGCCTTGGGTAAGATTAGGTGGTTTATTATTTGATAATAGAAAATATTCTGAGGCTGTAAAGGTGATGACTCAAGCTTTAAAATCTTTCCCGGAAGATTTTAGAGCAAACTTAATAATGGGTTTGTCGTTGTCACAAAAAGGGGATAATAAAAGCGCTAAACCATATCTTGGTAAAGCGGTTCAACTAAATCCATCGGATATTACAGCACTTTCTGCATATGGATTCACACTCAATCAGCTTAAAGAGAGTGACGAGGCAATAAAATACTTGAAAAAAGCGCTAATCATTCAACCGGATGATGTGAACTTACTCGGAACATTGGGGTTGATTTATGATAATGAACAAAAGTGGCCCGAGTGTGATAGCGTTTATCAAAAAGCTTTATCTATTGATTCTACAAATGCGTTAGTAAATAATAACTATGCGTATTCGTTATCAGAAAGAGGAATAAAATTGGATACTGCTTTGAATATGGTGAAGATTGCAATTAAAGCAGAACCGACAAACTCTTCATATTTAGATACAATGGGATGGATTTATTTTAAGTTAGGGAATTACCAAAAAGCGAAGGAATACGTTCAGAAAGCTATTGATATTGGCGGTGAGGAATCTACGATGTTAGAACACATGGGAGATATAAATTATAAACTTGGTCAAAAAGGCATTGCAAAAAAATTATGGCAAAAAGCTTTTGATAAAGACACAACAAACACGAAACTAAAAATTAAAATTGAAAAAGGTGGAATTTGAAGAATAAAATATTTCTAATAATATTTTCGCTTGGATTGCTGGCGGTTTCGCTAAGCAGTTGTGTCCCCTCAAAACCGAGAGAAGATGTTGAGATACTTCCTGCGGAAAGATTAGTGAATAAACTTGAAGCTAACAGAAGACGAATTAGAAGTTTTGAAGGAACAGGAACACTTCACGTACAAACTCCTCAGATGGATAATTCCGCTACTTTCAGAATTGTAGAACAAAAACCGGATTCAATATACTTAACAATTATGGGACCGTTTGGAATCAGTCTTGCAGAAGCGCTTGTCACCAAAAAGAACTTTGTCTTTTACGATGCATTGCATAACACAGCTTATGAAGGTGAAGTAAGTAACGATGTTTTGAAAAATATATTTCGCATTGATCTATCATTCAGTGATTTAATAGACGCGTTTGCCGGAGCTGTAAATTTAACGCAGCATCTTTATAAAATGCCCACAAAATACAGCGTAGATTATGATAAGTATATTCTCACTTACGTCGATTCGGTAAGCGACCAAAGCACCAGATATATGGTTGATATTAGGAGTTTAGGAATCACAAATTATAAAGTGATGAACAAAGAAAAAGATGTTTTATTAGAAGGTAAATATTCGGATTTTGATTATCTTGAAAATGTTGCAGTCCCATATAAAATTCAGATAGAAAATAAAAAACAAGACCAACAAATTTTAATTACCTATAAAAAAATGGAAGCCAACCGGGATGGGATCAAGATTGATTTCAAGGTACCGGAAGACGCTGATGTAATTAAATGGTAAGAATTTATTTATTTCAAATTATATCATTTTTTTTGATTTGTTCACTTCCTGCTTTAGGGCAAGAAGCTCAACAGATTAATGCAAAGAAAAAAGAATTATCGGATTTGAAATCGCAAATAAATGATCTTGAAGATCAGTTAAAACAAAAGTCGGCAAAAGAGAAACAAAACTATTCCGTAATCGAAAATTATTCAAAGCAAAGTTTTCTGCTCAACCAATTGATCGGTAAATTAAATGATGAAGAACAAGAAAAAACAAAACAGATAAACAGCACACAGCAAGAGATTACGAATCTTGAAAATGAGATAAAAGAGATTAAAGAAAACTATGCTAAATATGTTATTGCGATTTATAAATATGGCAAGGTGAGTGAATTACAAAGTCTGTTGGAAGCGAAATCTGTTGAACAGGCATTATTGAGATATAAATATCTTCAAAAATTTAGTGAAAAAAGGGAAGAAGATATTGCGGGATTGAATGATAAAAAAGATCAATTGATCTCCGCAAAAAAAAGACTGATAAGCGAGAGAAAAGAAAAACAAGTATTAACTGCTCAAAAGCAAGACGAAGAAAAATCGCTTGAAAGTAAAACAGTAGAAAAGAAAAGAGTAATTGCTTCAATTCGTAAAGATAAAAGTGAATTGAAAAATGAAATTGAAGCAAAAAAAGATGCGGAATCTAAGATCAAGAATTTGATTTCGCAGCTAATTGAAGAAGCTGAAAGAAAAAGAAAAGAAGCAGAAAGATTAGCTAAATTAAAAGCAGAAGCTGAGAAAAATTCGAAAATTAACAATGAAACAAAAATTGCTTCCGTAAATCCAACTTACGATGTGGACCTTTCAACTTCCGGATTTTCATCGTTCTCAGCATTAAAGGGAAAATTAAATTGGCCGGTCTCAAGCGGAAAAATAGTTCACAAATTTGGAGAGAACTTAAATTCGCACTTAAATACAGTAACATTAAATTACGGTGTAGATATAAAAACAAATCCGGATGCTGATGTTAAAGCAGTTGCGGATGGTGTAGTTTCTACAATTAATTGGCTTCCCGGATACGGAAGTGTAGTAATAGTAACCCACAAAAATGAATACCGGACTGTTTACAGTCACCTTGGTGAAATTTTTGTTAAAGAAGGGGAAAAATTAAAAATGGGAAGTGCGATCGGTAAAGTTGGAGAAAGCTTGGAAGGAAATATCTTGCATTTCGAAATTTGGAACGCACGCAAAAACCAAGATCCGGAAACCTGGCTGGCAGGGAAGTAAGAAGAATATTAAATCTAACCACAATTGAATTACTCTAACCAAATAATTAAGAATCTTTTTTCCCTAACAAGTGCAGAAATAATTAGTAAAATTATTTCTGTATTTACAACCGCTTATTTAGCTAGAATATTATTACCCGAAGGTTACGGAATTTTAGGGTTTGCTACCGCTTTCGTTTCATATTTTGCATTGTTCGCAAACTTTGGATTTGATATCTATGGCACTAGGGAGATTGCAAAAGATGAAACTAAAATTACATATTTTGTGAATCAGATTTTTTCGATAAAAATAATTTTATCTATTATCGGTTATTTAGTTTTGTTTATAGTTACAATTTTAGTAAAACAAAATTATTTAACTAAAATGGTGATTCTGGTAGTAGGTGTTAATTTATTTGTTAATGTGTTTACTCTCGACTGGGTGTTCCTAGGTGTAGAAAAAATGTGGTTGGTGGGAATTAAAAAAGTTCTTACTAATTTGCTTACTTTAATTGGACTTTTAATCTTTGTGAAATCCCAAAATAATATTGTTCTAGCGGCCGTTATTTTGATAAGTTCCAGTCTCATTAATTCTGCTTGGTTGGTTGGAGTTTATGAAAAATTAAATTCAAAAATAAAGTTAAAGTTAGATTTTAAGAATTGGAAGCTATTGCTCAAAGAATCTTTTCCATTAGTTGCTTCATCTTTTATGATAGCAATATATTATAATCTTGATATGGTAATGCTTGGTTACATGAAATCAAACGCTGATGTTGGTATTTATAATGCGGCATATAAAATTTTATTAGTTGGTATAATTCCTTTTGGTCTTATTCTAAATTCTTTTTTCCCGTCTCTTTCAAAAATTGGATTGGAAAGAAGTTCGGAATTCGAAAAAGTATTCTCACAATATTCCATCTTAATGTTATCCGTCGGAGTTTTGATTACGTTAGTTGTTTTTTTTAACGCCGGAGAAATAATAAAAATAATTTTCGGTAATGATTTTTCTAACGCCAAAGGTCCCTTGTTAATATTATCCTTAAATATTATGGTAATTTGTGTTAATATAATATTTGGAAATCCATTGATAGCCTGGGGAAAACAAAAACAGTATTCTTATGCGATTGCTTTAGGTGCAGTTACAAATATTATTCTTAATATTTTATTAATACCGGGATATTCATATTTTGGTGCTGCTTTTGCTACCTTGATTTCTGAAGTTGCAGTTTTCGTAGGCGTTTTTACCTTGTTTAATAAATATACTTACAGAATGTTAACAACATGAATTATGATTATGTAATTGTTGGCGCTGGATTTTCCGGTGCTGTCATGGCGGAAAGAATTGCGTCGCAGCTTAATAAAAAAGTATTGATTATAGAGAAACGAAATCACATTGCCGGCAACGCTTATGATGAATATGATGAACATGGAATTTTGGTTCATAAATACGGCCCGCATATATTTCATACAAATAGTAAAAAAGTATACGATTATTTATCGCAGTTTACAGAGTGGCGATTTTATGAGCATAAAGTTTTAGCAAAGTTAAACGGAGATTTCTATCCAATTCCAATAAATCGAATTACAATTAATAAACTTTATAATTTAAATCTGTCAACCGATGAAGAAGTAAAACATTATTTTGAATCAGTAAAGGAAAATCATAAACCGATACAAAATTCGGAAGATATAATTGTAAGTAAAGTTGGATATGATTTATTTGATAAATTTTTCAAACATTATACTAAAAAGCAATGGGATTTGGAACCAAAAGAATTATCTCCTTTAGTCTGTGGAAGAATACCCGTAAGAACAAATGAAGATTGCAGATATTTTACAGATAAATATCAGTTTATGCCAAAAAACGGCTATACTAAAATGTTTGAAAAGATGTTAGATCATAAAAATATCGAAATAAAGCTCAATACTGATTACAAAGAAATCATTGACAGTTTGAAATATGAAAAAATGATTTATACCGGTCCTATAGACTATTTTTTTGATTATAAATTTGGCAAATTACCGTATAGATCAATCAGATTTGAATTTGAAAATTTAGCTGTGGATAAATTTCAAGATGTTGCTCAAGTCAATCATGTATCTGAAGAGGTAGAATATACAAGAGTTGTAGAACATAAGTATTTAAGCGGACAAAATGCAGCTACTACAACAATATCAAGGGAATATCCTCAACATGACGGCGAACCATATTATCCTGTTCCGACTGAGGATAGCAGAAATTTATTTCTTAAATATTGGAGTGAAGCTGAAAAAATAAAAAATGTTATATTTTGTGGTCGATTAGCAGAATACCAATATTTTAATATGGATCAGGTTGTGGCAAATACTCTAAAAAGTATGATGAAGAAATTGCCAATGGAAAATAATCCTTTAGTTACAGTAAATATTCTATCCTATAATAGAAGAGATGAGTTGCGAAATACTTTGAATAAAGTATTTGAGCAAGATTATAAAAATATTGAAGTGATAGTTGTTGATAATGCTTCTTCGGACGGATCGCCGGAAATGGTAGCACAAGAATTTCCTGCAGTTAATTTGATAATACTAGAAAAAAATATTGGTATTGCCGGATGGAATGAAGGTTTTAAGGTCGCAAAAGGTGAATATGTTTTGGTGCTGGATGATGATAGTTATCCCATAGATGCTAACTTTGTCTCAAGTGCAGTTTCCGAGATAAAAAATGATACAAAAGTTGGAGTTCTTGCTTTTAACATATGGAACACAAACAAAGAATTGTTTGAGATAAGTGAACCACGTTCAGGTATAATGCCACATTTTGTTGGTTGTGGAGCGATGTTGAGAAAAACAATTTTCATGGAAATTGGTATGTTTAATGAATTATTGTTTCTATACGAGCATGAACGTGATTACACTTTGAGGTTATATGATCATGATTATATAATCAAATTTAATAAAGAGTTAATCATTTATCACAACTCTTCCTCTTTGAATAGAAGCGATAATAGAAAGAAATATTATTTCACAAGAAACTACCTGATTATTCTCTTTAGTTATTTTAATTTTGCTAAAGTGGCTTTTAGAATAACGAGAATTGCATTAGGACGTTTGATTTCGGGAGTAAAGCAGGGAGGGTGGTTCAGTGTTTTTAAAGGAATAATGTCGTTCTGTCTGTTATTACCTGAGCTATACTCAACAAAAAAAACTCTTAAAATAAACGTACAGAAAAAATTTGGTTTTGGTAGTTTTGCTGGTGGATTTCATTTTGATGAATATGACTGGAGTAATTAGTTGTCAGATTTAATTATTGTAGAAATGAATGCACATGAAAGTGGGCACTTTACAAATGAAATATCCCAATTCTGTCAATATGCAGCAGATTTTTGTTCAACTATTACCATTCTAACTCCTTTTGGATTTAAGGAAAATTTGAAGTTCTTCGAGAATACAAAAGTAGTTGAATTGTGTAAACTGGAAAATCATCAGAAGAAAACTAATTTCGTGCTACAAAAATTATATGGAATTCAGTGGAATTTCTTTAATCTTGTTCGTGATTACATAGAAAAGATGGATAATAAATCAGCTATAATTCACATCTGGGATTTAAAGTCATCTTTTCCTATTTGGTACCATCTGCGAAGAATATCTAATAAGAAGATATTGAATCTTAAAGCATGTTTTAGAGAGCATCATAGTATCTTTGGGATTAAATCATTGGGTCTCATTCAAGGAATTTTGGCAAACAAATTATTAAAAAAGATTTCCGATTTGTATGTTGTTCATACCTCTGAAATTTATGATGAAGCATTGAAGCTTGGTATTGGACAAAACAAAATTTATAAAATAGGTATCGGGATAGAAAATCCACTTCGGAGATATACACAAAATGAATCAAGAAATTTATTAAATCTCCAATAGATAAATTTATAATATTGTTTTTTGGAGTAATCAGAGAAGAAAAGGGAATATTTGAACTATTATCTATTGCTCAAAAAATTAACTTTGATGTTTCTTTTTATAGTCGGCGAAAATAAGTTAGATGAATTGCTTAAACAACTAGTGCAAAAATATGTTTAAGTGAGAAATTTATTATCAAGACAGAATATATTCCTGAAGATAGGTAGTAATTTATTTTCAGGCTTTTGATGCTGTAATAGTTTGTCATCAAAAGCAGTTTAAGGGTGAGTCAGGCCGTAGTGTTGAAAGCAATTGAGTATCAAATTCCGATAATTGCAACAATAGGAAGTAACACTTCGAAACTCGTGGAATGTGAAGAAATTGGTTATACAATTGATATATCCAGAGCATCTGATTTATCAAGTGCAGTTTCATTTACAAGAAAAATAAAGTAATTATTGAGAACAATTTCACAAGTGCTCAAAAAAAAATATTCTTGGGAAAAGACTATTAAAGATTTCCAAATTCTTTACTCAAGAATGTGATATTGGTAAAAAGTATTTTGATTATTACTTTTTTTAAGTTAAATATTTTAGTGGTACTAATCATCTTATAAGTATTAAAATTAGATGCAAAAAGTAATTCATATATGTAAAGATAGTGAGTTTGGCGGGATTCAAAAAGTTGCATATCTCTTCTCTCAATATAAGTACAATAGCTATAGGGGGGGCTGATTTTTGAAGAAGGGTAAGCTTTTTAATTATTATGATAGACCTAAGAATACGGTTGAATTAGATACCACTAATTACTTATCAATGATAATTGAATACATTAGGACAATAAAAAAACTAAAGGTGAATGTTATTCACAACCACTCGGTGTGATGTTCATAGATTTAGTTAATATAATATTCTTCCCTAATAAAAAGTTAATATCCCACAATCACGGTTGTAGGATAATGAAATATGAGTTAAATGAAAATTTATATTTAATTTAACTGGTAAAGAGAGTAGATTGCAAGAGTTATAAATAATTTTGTCCTGAAAATATGAGTTTCTGAATACATGTTTTTATTACAAAAGGAATTTGAAGGAACTCAAAACCAAAGGCATAGGATATTGTATAACCCTTTAGATGTAATTACAAATGAAAAAAAAGCACTTCAACTAAACGAAAACTCAAAGAAGTTTGTAATCGGTTATATGGCAAAACTTTCAGAAAATAAAGGTATTCTGAAATTTTGAAATTGTCAAAGAAATATCATTCAAGAAAATAAATTTAAATTTTTAATTGCTGGTAATGGGGAACTGGCTTTTTATGTGGAAAATTTTATAAATGAAAACAAACTCCATTCAAGTCTCTATATTTTAAGGATTATGTAAATAATATAACTTTTTTCAAGCAACTTGGTTCTCATTTACCCTTTGATATTTGACATCTTTTTGAATGACAATCAATAGAGCTCTTTATTTAGGAAGACCTGTGATTATTTCGAATAACTATAAATTGTGTAATCCGATCGACGACTTAGTAACTAGAACTGATTTTGCAAATTTGCAGGAGACATTAACAAAAATATTTTTTGTTAAAAAAAATATTGAAATCGAAGAAAGTAAATTATTGGCAAAAAGCAATATATTTAAAGATAATTTTGATATTGAAATTATTATGAGTAAACTTTTCTCTATTTACGCCCTAAAATGACTCAAAAACAAAGCTATAGTATTCTCCATCTTCACACTGAATTAAATCTAACTTGTGGAATTAGTAGAACCATTTTCAATATAATTAATAATTCAGAGTCAAGAGTAAAACATCATTTAATTATTTTGGGAGGAGATGGAATAGGAAAAGATTTAATTTCTTAGGTAGGGATTTTGAAAATATTAAATGTAAGCCGAAACAATATTCTTAATGTAATAAAAATTTGCTTTTTTATAATAAAATATTGTAATGAAAACTCAATCAGTATTATTCATAGTCATCATCGTTATTTTGATTTAATAGCTTACGTCGTATCGAAAGTCTTGGAAATTAGGACTGTTACTACAGTACATAGTAAAGTTTATGGCAAAAAAATATTGAGTTATAAGGCAGATAAGTTAATAGCTGTTAGTGAAAGTGTTGAAAACATCTGATTGATTACTTCAAACTGAGTAAAAATAAAATTAGCGTTATAAATAATTGTATCGATACAAAATCAATCAATATAAGTAAAGATAAACAAGAAATACAACTAGAGCTTAATATCAGTAAGTCAAACTACGTTATAGGTTATGTGGGAGATTTGATAATCAAGAAAAGGGAATAGATATTCTTGCAAATGTTTCGAGGCAAATAATTAAATATGATTATGATATTATCTTTATTTTTATAGGTGATGGAAAAGATAAAGAATATTTAATTGCAAATACGATTGGACTAAAATCTAACTTCAGGATTCTTGAGCCTCAAATGAACGTATACAATTATCTTCAAATATTTGATCTAATTATCTTGCCTTCAAGAGTAGATCCATTTCCTTTGATTATGTTGGAGGCTGCGTATTTGAAGATCCCATTTATTGGAAGTAATGTTGATGGGATTAAAGAATTAGTAGAAAATGAAACAAGTGGAATCCTTTTTGACTCTAAAAGTCCTCTAGAGTTATATCAGAGTATCTTATATTTGTATATGAATCCTCAAAAATCATATCAGATGGCAAATAATCTTTATCAAAAAGTAAAAAATAACTATAGTGCTGAAAAGATTGTTCATCAATATCAAATTTTATATTCTTCACTTAAATAATTTTAAAATGAAAACAGTTTCGTTATTTAACGTGCAATTGTCAGATATAAATAATTATGAATTGCTTTATTTGATAAGTGAAAAAATACGGAATTATAAAAAAATTACGATATCATATGTTACCTTTCATACAATCAATTTATTCTATAATAACCATGAACTTCAGAAAATTAATAAAGACTTCTTTGTAGTACATCTTGATGGAATTGGATTATACTGGGGAGTAAAATTACTTTTCAAGGAAAAGAGATTTATAAAGAGATTCACCGGATCTGATTTTTATCCTAAATTAATCAATGAATGTAAGAAGAACAATTGGAAAGTCTTTATATTTGGAGACAAACAAAATACTTTAGATTGCATTTCAAAAAAAACTGTCGATTTAAATATTGTTGGAATGCAAAATGGGTATAATTATGACAACAATTCTTTAATTAGTTCAATAAATAACTCCAAACCGCATATTCTTATTGTTGGATTAGGGCAGCCCAAACAAGAAAAATGGATTGTAGACAATAAGGACAAATTAGACGTTAATGTAATTCTGGCTGTTGGAGATGGAATAAAGGTTTTTCCAGGGACAAAAAAAAGAGGAAGTAAAATAGTTCAGTTTTTAGGCTTTGAATGGCTAGTGCGATTAGTTAATAATCCAAAACTATACTGGAAAAGATATTTATTAGGAATTCCTTTATTTATTTTCAGAATTATCATCCTTAAATTCAAATTATTATTTAACTAAATTAATACGAATTTTCATTTACTAAAACTTAACTGCTTCAGAATCATAATATTAATGGTTATCGGAATATATTCCTACAGCAATGCGCAGAGTTACAAATGCTGAGATTTTTGGAAATTCTGAAATTAACCTAAATATTATTTCCAAGTCTCCTAAATTTAACGACACTCAAGACCGGAAATATTACACAAAGAGATTATTACCAATACACAGACTATTCCAAGGCAGGGCAGTTTAAGCTTCCTTATCAAAACTTGATTATTGCTTTACCGGCAAATTCTCATCCCGATTTTTCTCTTATCAAAAGTAATCCTATTGTTTCAAATAACGTTGTTCCAAAATTAAATCCAAAACTTAAACTTTTACCGGATTCAAGCTTTGTTCTTGAAGATGTAAAATATTCTCCGAGTCAATTAAAAATTCAAAATATTCGAAAAGATTTTGAAGTGGTAGATTATTTCTGGTATAGAGATTTTTATTGTGCTTATGTAAGAATTAATAATTATTCATATGATGAAAGTTCTAATTCTATTACCGGTTATAAAAATTTAGACTTTGCATATTAAGTTTCATCATGCATATGATTTTAAAGCTAATTCGCACCAATTAAAATACTTTCCGATTTTGATAATGTTTTAAAGAGTTCTATTGCTAATTCATCAATAGCCGAACAATTCAGAAGTCAGAAAAGTAATTATTCTAGCCCGGATTCTTTAACCAACTGGATAAATTTTAATTCAACGTATGTTAAACTTGCAGTTACTAAAGACGGAATTGTAAGAATTTCAAAAAGTTTCCTTGACAGCCATGGAGTTAATACATCCGGTATTGATCCTAGAACATTTCAATTATTTAATTACGGTAAAGAAATTAAGCTTAATGTAGCCGGAGAAAGTGACGGATCATTTGATAATTCAGACTATATAGAGTTTTGGGGAACCAAGAATTATCCGCCAATTTCTTATCGTAAAATTAATAGTGCCAATCAGCAATACAATGAATATTTAAATAGATATACAGATACATCTTATTATTTTCTTACATGGGGAAACAAAAACGGTGAAAGAATTAAAATAGATACCGGTTTTAATTCTTCGATCAAGGATACTATAAAATATTATATCACTCTGGATCATTATGAATCTAATACGATGTATCAAAATTTAAATGACAATGAGATTGCAAATCAAAAGCCTGATTGGCTGCATAACAAAGCATGGTATTGGCAATGGATTTTTACCGGTACAAAGAATTATAATTTTAATGTCAGTGATAAATATCCCGGAATGCCGGCACATTTTTATGTGAAATATGTAAGTGCCGGTTCAAATCAATCTTCTAATTCTCATAATATAATTTTAAGTTTTAATAACACACTTTTAGATTCACAAGTCGTTAACAGATTTGATCAGGTTATTTTAAAGGGAAATTTGAACTCAAATTCTCTTGCTGATGGTACTAACAAATTGACAGTGAAGAATTATGATAACGGTACTCTCCCAAACTTTTTAGCGTTGGATTGGTACGATGTTGAATATCCTAAGTATCTAAAAGCTAAAAATGACTCAATTTTATTCGGTTATTCCGGTGATTCGAATTCCGGTGTTAAACTATTTAAGATTGACAATCTTAGTGGTAATGATTTTGAAATTTTTAGAAGCAAACCTTCGTCAAAATTAATATCAAATTATATAGTGAAGAACGGCTCATTATATTTTACAGATACTTTGACAAGCAGCAATGAATATGAAATTATTAATCCCCAAAAAATTTCAGCACCTAATTTTGTCTACTCTGAAAAAATCAAAAATATAGCGGACACTACGAATAGTGCAGATTACATTGCTATAACTCATCCAAAATTTTTGAACGGTGTTGATAATTATGTTAAAAAGATTTCTGATTTATATAATGTAACAACAAAAGTGATTAATGTTGAAAATATATATGATTTATATGGATTCGGATATCCTACACCGGAATCTATTAAAGAGTTTGTAAATAATGCCATACAAAACTGGAGAGAACCAAAGCCAGCATACCTCACTTTAATTGGAGATGCGGATTATGATTATAAAGGATATGTTTTACAAAATGCAGGTGTGCGATTAGGCGAAAATTATGTCCCTTCTTACGGTGATCCTGTTGGCGATAATTGGTACGCCGAGTTCAATGATCAAGTTCCGTTGCCTCAAATAAAAGTAGGTAGAATTCCTATAGACAATTCCGATCAATTGAATTATTATGAAAACAAAATTTCAGAAAATAATTCGCAAGTTTATGATGAATGGAATAAGAATTTCTTATTCTTTTCCGGGGGAAGGGGAGATCATCCTGAAGAAACATCTTTGTTTAAATCTGTAAATGATTCTGTTATTTCAAAAGATATTTCGCCGCGCCCACTGGCGGGGAGCTATATCCATTTTTACAAAACTCAAAATCCCCAAACTGATTTTGGTCCTTATACAAATGAACAATTTAATAATGCAATTAGCAGAGGTGGGGTATTTATCTCATATTTAGGGCACAGCGGTACAGCGACGTGGGACAATAGTATTAACAATGTTGAGCAACTTAAAAATGATCAACAGAGATATCCGCTGATAACTGATTTTGGATGCTCTACAAATAAATTTGCTGAACCGGATATAATATGTTTCGGTGAAAGATTTTTACTGCATAGTGACGGTCAAGCATTAGGTTATGTCGGTAATTCTTCTTTAGGGTTTGTTTCAACAGCAACCTCAGTGCCTCAATTATTTTACGGGTCCTTGATCTCTGATTCTGTTCATGAAGTTGGCAATGCACATATTATGTCCAAACAGAAGCTATTTTCTCTTTATGGCAATTCAGATGTAAATAAAATATTTGCTCTAACCAATTCACTTTTGGGCGATCCAATAGTTAAAATAAAAATCCCCACTAAACCGAATGTTCTGGTTGATAAGGATAGTTTTATTTTCCTCGAAAAGGAAATAAATGAAAACCAAGACTCTATAAAAGTTGGTCTAGTTATTAAAAATTATGGAACTGCTCCTAGTGATACTTTAACAATAAAATTAACCCATAGTTTATCAAGTAAAACTATTGAAGAAAAAACATTCAGTATAATCTTACCAAGGTTTATTGATACGCTTTATACCTGGATAAAAGTGAAAAATCTGACAGGAGAAAATCAATTAAGTCTAAATTTAGATCCTGATAATAGAATTGATGAAATATATAAAAATGATAACAACTATACTTCTAACTTTTACGTGTATTCAGCTTCTTTAAGAGATTTAACTTCATATTTGTATTCTAATCCGAAATCAAATATGGTCACAATTCTAAGTCCATCTCAATATCAGCAGAAAAAATTTAATATTGTCACTGAAATATCAACTGATAAAGATTTTAGTAATTCACAAAATATTGTCACAAAAAATGATTCTTTGTATGCAAATGTTACAATTCCGGATTTTTCGTCTCAAAGAATTTGGTATCGTTATAAGATTGATTCAGCATCAAGTGTATTTAGTAGAGTAAAATCATTTTCAAATAAAAGCAACGGTAATTTTATTTTGGATGATAGTTTGTCGTTTTTCAGTCAATCCTTTTCAAGCCTTAAGCCTCAAAACAATTCAATAATATTGAATGATGATTCCGTGAATTTGTCAGTACTTTCTGCAGGATGGTATTCTGGAGCTACTTGTGTTATTGCTAAAAATGGTCATAATGAATTAACAAATTCATTCTTTGCTGGAATGGGAATTGTAGTTTTTGATCCTAATACATTAAAAATTGATACTATCTGCATGGTTCAATTATTTGGCCAACCGGCTAATGTACAAGCATTAGCTGATTTAATAAATTCCATTCCTAATGGGAAAATAGTTGTAATGGGTGTTGCTGATGATGCTAGAAATAATATGACTACGGCTTTAAAAAATGCTATAAAAACTCTAGGCAGCACCAAAATCGATTCCCTTGTTTTTAGAGGGTCCTGGGCTATAATTGGACAAAAAGGTGCAGCACCCGGTTCTGTTATTGAGCAAGTCAGAGGACCGTATGATGGTTCTATATTAATTGATTCTACCTTTGTTATTCCCGGTAAAAAAGGAAGTTTGGTTACAAATAATATTGGTCCGTCAGTTAAATGGAAAAGTCTTAAGATAAAAGAAGATTTGCCGTCTGATTCTAAAATAAATTATAGTTTATCCGGTATAACAGAAAATGGAACAGTTGATTCATTAGGAACAATTCAGATAACTGATTCAACGGCTTCTTTAGCTAATGTTGATGCGAAAAAATATCCGTATATTAAAATATCTTCTAATCTTAACGCTTCGACAGATGGGACTTCGCCTTCTTTAGACTATTTATCTGTGGATTACGATGAGCCGGCTGAACTTGGATTGAATTATCAAACGGTTTCTTTAGTCTCGGATACAGTGTATCAGGGTGATAATGTTAAAATGAATTACACTGTTATGAATGCAGGATTTTCTTCAGCTGATAGTTTTAAAGTAAAAGTCTATCTAAATAAACCGGATAAATCTCAACGTTTACTTTTTGACACGCTCATAACATCTTTAAAGGCAAAGAATAGGTTACCCCTTCAACTGGCCTATAAATCAAATTTTAATGATGGATACGGAAATATGTCTTTTGCAATAAGTATAGATCCGGATCAAAAAATCACTGAATTTTATAAAGACAATAATTTTTATAATCAGGCGTTTTATATTTATAAAGATACAGTTACTTTAGTGAAAACTGCCAGTTTAGCCGTAACCTTTGATGGTAACAATATTTACGACGGTGATTATGTCTCTTCCAACCCGGTGATTGAATTCAAATTAAATTATGGTTATCAATATCCTTTTAGAGATACCACAAAAATCACATTTAATTTAGATGGAAAAACCATATATTATTCCCAGCTTGATTCTATAGTTTATGATACAATTCATCAGCAAGTTTATTTTAAAGTAAAACCTCATTTATTAAGCGGGGAGCATTCCCTAAGTGTAAGCGGGGAAGGTTTAATAAATCAAGCTGGAGACTTACAGAAATACTTTAATGTTTCTGATGAGTTAAAGTTGATGGATGTTTATAATTATCCAAATCCATTTAGTTCACAAACTTTCTTTACGTTCAATTTAACTAAAATTCCTGATGAGTTAAAAATTAAAGTTTATACAATTGCTGGCAGATTAATTAAAGAGATAAATGTACCCTCTTCTGAGTTGAGAAATAATTTTAACAAAATTCCATGGGACGGGCGTGATGCTGATGGCGATATTATTGCAAATGGAGTATATTTGTATCGTGTAATTGCTAAATCATCAACCAAAACTAGCCTCGGAATTACAAAAATTGGCAATAGTAAGATGAATAAAATATCACTAGTTTTTATTTTCGCTATGCTTTTTGTTCCAATTAATTTGTTTGGACAATATTCCAATTTGCCCGTGGAATTACTCTACTTTAAATATGAGTTAATTAGCTCGAAAGTTACCTTGAGTTGGGGAACCGCCACTGAAGTTAACAATTATGGCTTTAATGTAGAAAGAAGTACAAATCAAAATTGGGAAGATTTAGAATTTATTCCCGGCAGCGGAACAAGTAATTCCCCTAAAAATTATTCGTTTGAAGATACTACTGTTGTTGCCGGGCAGACCTATGTTTATAGATTGAGACAAATCGATAACGACGGGGTAAGTAAGTATTCGGATACTTTAGTGGTTTCTGTTGTTACCGGAATAAAAACAATTAAGAATCTTAACCCAAAAGGATTTAAAGTCTCACAAAATTACCCTAACCCATTTAACCCATCTACAAAAATAAGATTTGAACTTCCCTCAGATAACCGTGTAAGTCTTTTGGTTTATAATTCTATAGGACAACTAGTAAGCGAACATAACTATGGTGAAAAACTATCCGGTACGTACGAAGTAGAATTCGACGGCTCAGCTTTAAGTAGCGGCATTTATTATTATACGCTAAAAACGGAAAATCATTCTCAAACCAAATCTATGATTTTGCTGAAATGAAATTCTTGCCAAATATTATTAACTTCTAATCAAGATTTTTCTAAATTATCTTATTCTAAATATTAATGGAAGATTATGAAAAAAATTATAACAGCTTCACTAATTTTACTTTTGTCATTACCCGCTTTTGCCCAGTTTAATCAATATCCAAAAGTCGATCAAGGAAACATTACCGGTGGTTTTGGATTAAATTGGATTGATGGCGAATTATATTACCGATTTCATTTTCAGCCGGAAATTTCATTTGCAAACTTTGGTGTCGGCTTAGACCTCAACCTTGATATCAATAAAAACGGAAATATCAGAAAAGAGAATTTTAATGAATTTTCCGATTACTTAAGTATTATAAGATATGTCCGTTACGGAATTAAGCATGATCCGGTTTATATAAAGTTAGGGGCATTAGATTATTATACATTAGGGCATGGAAGCATCATGTACCAATATAATAATAGCCCTACTTATGATGCTAGAAAAATTGGACTTGTTGCTGATATAGATTTTGGACCATTCGGATTTGAATCAATATATAGTAATTTTGGCGAAGCTGGAGTTGTTGGAATTAGAGCCTATGTTAAACCACTTAAAATGACCGAAGCAAGAAATATTCCGATAATTAGTAATCTTGAAGTTGGTGCAACTTATGCCGCGGATTTTAATCAAAATTCGGGAGTAGTATTTTCACAACAACTTCTTCCTACTATGGGCCCTTTGCCATCTTATACTTTAAATAGAGATGACAAAGGTCGTATGCAAATTGTTGGTGCGGATTTAGGTTTACCAATTATAAACAGCAGCATGCTCAATCTTCAACTTTATGCCGATTATGCAAAAATTATAAACTTTGGAAGTGGTGTTGCCACAGGAATAAAATTAGACTTGAACGGTTTAGGTTTAGTTAGAGCTTCTGTAAAACTGGAAAGAAGATTTAATAACGATCAATACATCCCTTCGTATTTTAATTCACTTTATGAAATTGAAAGATATAGAGTAGATTCATCAAATAATACTTTTGCAAGTAAGGCAACAATGCTTGAGAATATTAAGAATCCGGATAATGGTTATTTTGGACAATTGGATATTAGCGTGCTAAATTTATTTGATATAACAGGCAGCTATCAAAGGTTAGACAAAACACCTAACAGCGGAATTCTTCATCTAACCACTCAAATCGCTCCGGAAAATGCTCCAATTGTTGCAAGAGCAGGTTATGATAAAATTAATATAAGAGATGAAAAAGATTTATTTAAGCTGGATGATCGTTCTTATTTATATTTTGAACTAGGTTATAAACCTCTTCCGTATATTATTGTCTCAATGCTTTATAATTGGACATTCACACCTGTTAGGGATGCAAATGATAATATAATCGACTATCAACCGCAGAAAAGAATTGAACCTAGAGTTTCTTTCGTTTATCCTTTTAATATCGGACAATAAATATTTTTTAAATTGTGTTTTCGCGACTGTTGATTTTTTAACAGTCGCTTTTTAATTTCAAATATTTATAACTTTGTAACGCCTTTAAATATTTGAGCTTAATCTCGGCAAATAGGCATGCTCATTTTTGAAAAGACATTAAAACTTTCCCCCTTTTTGTAATAAAATCTGAACCCATCTTAACAATTTGTTAACATAAGCATAACCTTACCTTAACACTTAAAACTCTGATTCTGTTTATTATTGGACATGAATTTTTAATGGGTTTAAGTAAAAATATACAAAACATCAAAAACAAAAAGGTAAAGAAAAACATATGAAAAAAGTTGCACTTCTTTTAAGCGCTATCTTAGTACTTGTTAGTGTTTCTCATGCGCAGGTAAAATCTAATTATCCTACGGTCAATATACATGGACTTACATTCGGTGATTTTTTCTATAATACAAGCAATCACGATGTCACTCAAAAAGATGTTAACGGCGTTCGCATAAACCGGGTATATTTTACAGGAGACTTTGGTTTAGCTAAAAACTTTTCTTCGAGATTTCGCTTGGAAACTGATTATATTGGGGGTAGTACTAAAGAAGTAGGTGTTATGGTTAAAGATGCCTGGTTAAAATGGCATAATATATTTTCCGGTTCCGATTTTGTGTTTGGTCTTTCGCCTACACCGGCATTCGATGTTTCCGAAGGTATCTGGGGACATCGTCACCTTGAAAAAACAATTATGGATTTGAATCATATAGTTGGATCCAGAGACCTTGGTGTTGATTTAAAAGGAAAATTTGATGAATCAGGTACTGTAAAATACTGGGTGAAACTTGGCAATAATTCAGGTAACAAAGCTGAAACGAATAAATTCAAAAGATATTACGGCATGCTTGAATTTACTCCATCTTCCAATTTTTTAATAACTATTTATGGTGATTATGCTTCGGCTCCGCAGATTACTGATACTTATAACAATCAAAAAGTTGATAACAACACGGCGGTTGGAGCGCTTTTCTTAAATTATAGGGAAGAAGGTGTCTTCTCACTTGGTTTTGAAGGTTTTATTCGTTCGACTCAAAACGGAATTACATCTGCAACAAGTGCAGCTAAATCTTTAAGCGGTCATGGGTTTTCGATTTGGGCTTATGCAAACTTAAGTGAAACTATTCAAATAGTAGGTCGTTATGACAATGTAGATCTGAACACCGATGTTAGCAACGACGGTCATTCTTTAATCCTAGCCGGAGTTCAGTTTACAGCAGCTAAAAATATAAGTGTTACTCCTAATGTTGAAATAACTTCGTATCAAAAAAGCGGTGTTGATAGCGATGTTACACCAAGAGTTACATTTTTCTACAAATTTTAAGGGTTGATTCATCGCAAATTTATTTTTTAGAAATTGAAAAAATATCATTTATTAAATAACTTTAAACAAAAGGTGTTATATTATGAAAACAAAATTTTTATCTCTGCTAATAGGATTACTGGCTTTAACAGCCGGAGTCTCTAGCGCTCAGGTTCAGTTAAATGCTGCCGGCGCAACTTTTCCGTATGTAATTTATTCAAAATGGTTTGATTTATACAATAAACAAACCGGTGTTCAGATAAATTATCAAGCAATAGGTAGCGGTGCCGGAATCAAACAAGTAACTGAAGGTACAGTTGATTTTGGTGCAAGTGACGGTCCGATGAGTGATGCTCAATTAAAAGAGGCAAAAAAGAAAAGAGGTACTGAGGTTTTACATATTCCAACTGTAATGGGTGGAATTGTATTAAGTTATAATCTTTCCTCGGTTAGTGCAAAATTAAAACTTGATGGACCTACTGTTGCGGATATATTTCTTGGCAAAATTACCAAATGGAATGATTCTAGAATTCAAGCAATGAATCCTGGTGTAAAATTACCAAATAAAGCAATTTTAGTTGCTCACAGATCCGACGGTAGTGGAACAACTTTTATCTTTACAAATTATCTTTCTAAAGTAAGTCCTGAGTGGAAAAAGAAAGTTGGTAATAATACTTCGGTTAACTGGCCGGTAGGTTTAGGCGGAAAAGGAAATGATGGAGTTGCAGGTTTAATAAAACAAACTGAAGGTTCATTTGGTTATGTTGAATTAGCTTATGCTGTAAAAAACAATCTACCATACGCTAAATTGAAAAATAAAGCCGGCAATTATGTAGATGCAAATTTCAATACTGTTACAGAAGCTGCTGCCGGTGCTGTTAAAAATATGCCCTCTGATTTAAGAGCAATTATAACAAATTCAGATGGTAAAAATGCATATCCGATTTCAGGATTCACCTGGTTGTTGGTTTATAAAAATATGCAGAATAAAGAAAAAGCTGAAGCGCTTGTAAAATTTTTACATTGGGCAATGGAAAAAGGCGAAGCATATGCACGAGATTTATATTATGCTCCATTACCTAAAGAAGTAGTAAAACTCTGCGAAAAGAAGATTAACACAATTACGTATAATGGACATAAAATCAAATAAAACGGATTTTGAGGGGCCTGATAAAGGCCCCGAATTAAATTCAGATTCCGCAGCTTTAAAAAATCAATTCGCTGAAAATAAAAGTTTCTTTAAGAAAATTTTTGGGGAAACTAATTTCGGAGACTTTGTTTTTGAAAAACTAACACTATTTTTTTCAGTGTTAGTTTTTGCATTAGTAGTGCTCATGGCCTACGAAATGTATTCCGGTTCATCGTTATCAATTCAAAAATTTGGTTGGAGCTTCCTTGTAAACTCAACCTGGGATCCGGTGCAAGAAATTTTTGGTGCATTACCTGCAATATATGGAACCTTAGTTTCTTCATTTTTAGCTTTACTAATTGCTGTGCCGCTGGGTTTGGGAGTTGCAATTTATCTTTCCGAGCTTGCACCAGGATGGCTGGAAAAACCACTTTCGTTTTTAACAGAATTATTAGCCGGAATTCCAAGTGTAATTTATGGGCTTTGGGGAATTTTCGTTTTAGTACCGTGGCTAAGAAATGATATAGAGCCTTATCTTGCCGATCATTTTGGGAACTTACCTTTTTTCCAAGGAGCGCCTTACGGATTTGGAATGCTTGCTGCTGCAATTATTCTCTCAGTAATGGTTTTACCTATAGTTTCATCAATTTCTAGAGATGTTATTCGCGCTGTACCAAAATCCCAAAGGGAAGCAGCATTTGCACTTGGCGCTACAAAGTGGGAAACCATCAAAATTGTTTTAATCAATGCAAAATCTGGTTTGCTCGGTGCAATTATGTTAGGATTAGGGCGTGCTGTTGGCGAAACCATGGCTGTAACAATGGTAATAGGAAATAGACCGCTTATATCTCCGTCTTTATTTGATCCTGCTTATACTATGGCGAGCGTTCTTGCAAATGAATTTACCGAAGCTACTTCTGACATGTACTTAAGCGCTTTAATTGAGCTGGCATTAGTATTATTTGTAATAACCATTATTATTAATATTTTTGCGCGTTTATTAGTTTGGAGTATGGAGAGAAAATGGAAGTAAAAGAAAGTAAACCTCATTTTATTAAGCGAAAGATTACTAACGTTGTAATGTTATCGTCAACTTTACTTTCTTCTTTGATAACAATTGTACCGTTAGTATTTATTTTCTACTATACAATTTCCAAAGGCATTAAATATCTTAATCTTGATTTCTTCATAAAAATGCCGCATCCTGTGGGGGAGCCGGGTGGTGGAATGGCAAATGCCATTGTTGGAACTCTGATTTTAATAGGAATTGGCGGCGGAATCGCATTACCGGTTGGTATCATGACCGGAACTTATCTTGCCGAATTTGGAAAAAATAAATTTGGAGCAATTGTAAGATTTTTGACTGATGTTTTAAGCGGAGTTCCATCTATTGTTGTTGGTGTTGTTGCATATACATTGGTTGTTTTGCCCATGAAACATTTCTCGGCTCTTGCGGGTGGTGTTGCATTAGCAATTTTAATGATCCCAACGATAATTAGAACTACTGAAGAAATGATTTTGCTTGTTCCGCATTCATATCGTGAAGCGGGATTGGCTTTAGGAATACCAAAGTGGAAAACTACTGTATTGATTGTCTTAAAATCAGCATGGAAGGGAATTGCTACGGGGATTCTTTTAGCATTATCTAGAGCTGCCGGAGAAACGGCTCCGCTTTTGTTTACAGCTTTAGGAAATAGATTTTGGTCAACTAAAATTGGTCAGCCTATTGCTTCACTTTCTGTTTATATTTATGATTACTCTAAATCTCCATTTGAAGATTGGAATAATCAGGCATGGACAGCAGCATTGGTTCTTATTGCTCTAATTTCCATTTTAAGTCTGGTTTTCCGAATAATTACTAGATCAAAGTATAAGACATAATGAGATAATTATGGAAGAAGTCTTAGTAGATAATAAAAATATTAAACCTAAATCAGTTTTGGATAAAAAGCACAAGATTAAAATATCTGCAAAAGAGCTGTGTGCATATTTCGGTAAAACTAAGGTCCTAAAAGAAATTTCTATTGATATTCCCGAGAAACAAGTTGTCGCAATAATTGGTCCTTCCGGTTGTGGTAAATCTACTTTTTTAAGAAGTATCAACAGAATGCATGAAGTTGTTGGCGGTACTATTACGGGTAGTTTGACACTTGATAATAGAGAAATAATGACTTTTGATCCTGTAAACTTAAGAAAAAGAATCGGGATGGTTTTCCAAAAACCAAATCCGTTTCCAACTATGTCTATAGCTAATAATGTTGTTGCCGGACTAAAAATGAATGGCCAACGAAATAAGAAAATGTTAAATGAAATTGTTGAAAAATCTCTAAAGCAAACGGCACTTTGGGATGAAGTTAAAGATAAGTTGGCTGATTCGGGAGCTAATCTTTCAGGCGGACAGCAACAAAGACTTTGTATTGCTAGAACTATTGCTGTAAATCCCGAAGTAATTTTGATGGATGAACCTGCTAGTGCTCTTGATCCTTTATCAACTGCTAAAATTGAAGAATTGATTTTTGAGCTAAAAAAAGATTATACAATAGTAATAGTTACTCATAATATGCAACAAGCTGCTAGAGTTAGTGATTATACAGCGTTTTTTTATATGGGGGAGTTAATTGAGTATTCTGAAACTAAAAAAATGTTTGTATCTCCCCAAAAAAAACAAACCGAAGATTACATTACCGGCCGCTTTGGTTGAAAATTAGATACTTATAAATATGAGGAAATATGCAACGCCGCTTTGAAGTTGAATTTGACGAGCTTAAGCAAAGTATTATTAAAATGGCTTCTCTTGTTGATGACCAGGTTGAAAATAGTTTTAAGGATATGGAAGATTCTGAAGTTCGTCTATATAAATTCATTAAAGGTCGAGATAAAGAAGTTGACGCTTACGATAATTTGATAATGGCACAATGCGAAAATCTTCTCGCATTATACCAACCTGTGGCAACTGATCTAAGATTCATTATGACGGCAATCAAAATTGATAGTCAGTTAGAGCGATGCGGAGATATTGCCGTAAACATTGTGAAGCGAGTTAAAAAAACAGATAAATTTCGCGACTTAATTGCTGAAACTCGATTGTTCGAAATGGGGCGAATTGTCCGTGAAATGGTAAAAGATGCAATTACAGCTTTTATAAATAATGATGGAAAACTCGCCCGTTCTGTTATCGAAAAAGACGATACAGTTGATGACTTAAACAAAACTATTTTTAATGAACTAGTCGAAAAATTGAAAATCGATTCGTCCTTAGCTGAACCATGTGCTCACTTAATTGTACTAACTAGACATATGGAGAGATTGGCAGATCATGCCACAAATATATCCGAGGATGTTATCTTTCTTGTAGATGCGGAAATAATAGCTCATCAAAAAAAACTAAAGGACTTTAAACTCCCGAATGAATAACAGAATCAATTTTGATCAAACATTTTCTCTTATGAATTGATCCAGTTCTATGACAGTGTGGAATAAAAAATTACTACCAATTTCTAATACCTCATCTTTGGCATAACTATCCCAAACAACAGAGGCTACTTTTATACCTGAAGCTCTTGATGCCCTAATATCAGCAGGAGAATCTCCAATCATCAAAACTCTATCTTTGTTTAGATTAAATTTGTCTAAAAAGTTAGTAACGCCTTCAGGTGAAGGTTTATGATCTTTCACATCATCGCCTGTCATAATCATATCGAAATAGTCGTAGATTCCTAATTTTTTAAGAGTTATTGTTGTTGCCTCTTTACCTTTTCCCGTATATATGGAAAGAAGTACATCTTTCGATTTTATATAATCTAAAATATCTTTTATTCCCGGATATAAATCCGCCATATTATGATTTTGAGAATAAAAATTATAGTAATCTTGACGTAAATTCGGGTAGTTTTCTCCGCCCCATTCTTTTAGGATCACATCTTCTGTCGGACCGAACAGCTTAATTATTTCTTCATCGGAAAAATTCTTCTCAAGATATTTATTAGATACAAATCTAAATGATGCAAAAATCAATTCATTTGTTGAAGTCAATGTACCATCGATATCAAAAATAATTCCGTCATAGTTTTTCATAAAAATCCTATATCCTTAATTAGAGTCAATTCAATTTATTGAGAAAGCATAAATTTTTCCGTCCATATTGGAAACAGCAAATATATTATCTTTTAAATGAACTATATTTTGTACTCTTGCAGTGCCGATAAACATAAGCGGTGCCGCTTCAAATTTCTTATCAATTAAATAAACCGTTCCATTTTTTGAACTGAACAAAATGTTTCCATCCTGTTCTATTGGTCGGATTGGCATAGTATCAAGACCGAAATTGAGATCGAAACTTTTAACCAAATTGCCTTTATTCGCAGATACGATTTCAAATTTATCAGTAAATGATTTAACTAAAATATCCTTTTCATTATTTGTAATTCCAATCGATTCCCAGCTGTTAAAGTTTTTCTTATGCCAAACTGTTGTGCCGAGTAAAATATCAATAGCAGAAATGTATTTATCAGGAGTTGATACATAAACATTCTTTCCGTCACTGACAGGCCAGCAAGCGGCAGGTGAATAATAAAAATTTCTATTCTCAGACCATTTCCAATTTAGTGTTCCGGTATTTAAACTCACGCAGTATAAATATCCATCCCAGGCTCCGTATATTATTCTATCTTTTAATATCAGTGGTTCTGTTTCAATCATACCATGAGCTGAATGATTTTCCCAAATCATTTCTAAAGAATTAAGTTCGTAGCAATATAGACTTCCTGATGAGGTCCCAATAACTATTCCGGTAGAAGGACTTCCGTTGTACGTAACATCAATAGTAACAAGCTGAGAAGTCAATGTTTCACCGATTCCAATTACTTGAATTAATTTGCCTGTTGATGCATCTAGAGTAATTAAATCTCCTTGGATTGTACCAATTATCAATTGACCTTCAGCGTATGTAGGCCTGCTGAAAATTGTTTCTCCCGTTTTATATTTCCAAAGATTTTTTCCTGTTAGATCGAAACAATATACATCGCCATTTTTTGTTGCGGCAAAGATTTTGTTATCGGCGGAAAGTAAAGATGCTGAAAGGGTAGAATGAAGATCGGAATCCCATAAAATTTTTGCTGAAACATTGAGCTTATTTGAATTAGTTATAGTTGAATAATTAATGAATTGAGTAGAATCAATAAAAGGAATGGAAGTTGTATCTTTTCCGATTGCACCCCAAAATTCCGGGATACTGTCTTTATTTACTTCATAAAAAAATAAAGAATCCGGTTTAGTTTTTACAAGAGTGTAACCCCAGCTTTTTTCATTTTTATTTAGTGATGAACGAGACATAGCTGCATGTATTGTGTTAAAATTCATTAATTTGTTTTTGTGTCCGTGTCCCACTAGGATTGCTTCAATATTATATTTCCGTAGGATGTTTGTTACCACAAACCAGTTATCCACATCTCCATCTAACGGATGATGCGCATAAAAAATGATCGGCGTTTTTTTGTCGATATTAGAAAGAGTATTTTTAAGCCACCTAATGTCTTCGGGAGTAAAGTGTCCGCCGCCGCCTCTCCAGGGAATTCCGCTATTTAATCCAATGTGTACAATTCCATTTTTCTCAAATTCAAACTTGTCGTCTTTCCACAGCTCTTCAAATTTTGTTGTTCCACTTTCACTCCATTTTGTATCGTGGTTGCCGGGAATAATATAGTAGGGAACATGCAAGCTATCCAAAATAGACTTGGCAGTTTCTAATTGAGAATCCTTACCTTTCTCACCAATGTCACCTGTTACCACAACAAATTTTATCTCTTTTCGGTTGTTTATATCATGAATAACATTTTCTAAATCTATATCTGCACCTGGATAACCAATATGAATATCAGTGATCCAGCCGTAATAATTTTCTTGTCCGAAACTAATGATTGAAAATATTGTTACTAAATAAATGCTAAATAGAAATTTTTTCATCTGATATTTGTTATTTTTGTTATGGAAAACTTAGAGATAAAATTTAATTAAAAGTAAGCCGGTATGCTATGTATTCAAAAATTTATTTAAGAAAAAATGAAGATAAACGAATCCTAAACGGACATCTTTGGGTATTCAGTAACGAAATTAGCAGGATTGAAGGTGATGTTGAAAACGGCGATTTAGTGGATGTTTATAGCTTTAAAAATGAATTTGTAGGATGTGGATTCTATAATAAAAATTCACTGATTGCAATCAGAATATTGGCATTTGGGAAAATTGACAATCTCGAGAATCTTCTAAAAGATAAAATATTAAAAGCTGGAGAGTTACGTAAAATAGCATACCCAAGTAGAAAATCATTTAGACTTGTTTTTAGCGAGAGTGATTTTTTACCCGGATTAATAATTGATAAATACAACTCAACATTCGTACTTCAAATTTATTCTTTTGGTATGCAAAAAAATATTGAGTGCATTGTAAAAATATTAAAGGATGATTTTGAAGCTGAAAATATTTTTACCAAAAACGAAAGCTATTTTAGAAGGCTGGAAGGACTTCCTGAAGAAGATGAAATATTGCTAGGAGAAATTAAGAACGAAACCATAAATGATGGAAGTATAAACTATCTTATAAATTTTGCAACGGGACATAAAACCGGATTTTATTTTGACCAAAGTGATAATAGGTTTTTCATAGAGAAATTCGCAAAGAATAAATCTTGCTTAGATGCTTTTTGTAATTCAGGTGGATTCGGTTTACATGCATTAATAGCCGGTGCAGCCTCGGTTGAGTTTGTGGATTCTTCATCAACGGAAATAAAAAACGTTAAAACTAATTATGAATTAAATAAATTATCAGATGAGGTAGCCTATACAACCTTTGATGTTTTTGATTTTTTAGAAAAATGTATTGTGTCCAATAAAAAGTATGATATGGTAATAATTGATCCTCCGGCGTTTGCTAAGAATAAAAAGAGTCTTCCTCAAGCAAAAAAAGGATATGAAAAATTAAATAAATTGGCTATTAATGTAATTAATAACGACGGAATCCTAATTACTTCTTCTTGTTCACATCACTTGGATAAAGATGATTTTATTCAAATTGTAAATAACGCTGCAAATAAAGCCGGCAAAAATATTCAGCTTTTGCATTTTTATGGAGCTTCGTTAGACCATCCTCAAATTCCGGCTATGAATGAGACTGCATATTTGAAATTTGGAATATTTCTAATTAGCAATAAACGCTAATAGGCAATCAATATAGTCCATATGTGTCATTTTTAAAAATCGGTGCGTTTTCACTTTCCTAAGCTAAACATAATCTTTAAATTTGATTTGTAAAAATCTAAAGAAATCAATCTTTTGATTGATGTAATCATTATCAACTTAGGGGAGACTAATTTGAAAAAGTTAATAATATTTATACTCGCGTTCTCTTTTCTATTGGTTACCGGTTGTAAAAAATCTGATAATCCAGTGGACAATTCTGAAACCGATATTCCATCTGACCCGGCAAATGTTACTGTCCCGGCAGTAACAATTAACAACATTCAGCCAACTGCAACATTTTCAAAATCTACAACTAATAATTCCAGGATACAAATGAATTTAACCGGATTGGTTAATCCTATAACAAAGCAACCAATCTCTTTATCAGCACTACAAAATATATTTGTAACTGAGGATAATGTTGTAAAAGGTATAAAAGTCACCAAAGTTGGAACAAACAACGTGCTGAAAGCAGATATAGTTTTTACCGTTGATATTTCGGGAAGTATGGGCCAAGAAGCGGATTCTATTGCATCATCAATAATAAAATTTGCACAAAAACTACAAGCTACAGGTCTTGATGTTCAGTTTGGTTGTGTCGGTTTTTATGGCAATGTAGAAGGTGCA
Source organism: uncultured Ignavibacteriales bacterium (assembly GCA_963739985.1). Taxonomy (GTDB): domain Bacteria; phylum Bacteroidota; class Ignavibacteria; order Ignavibacteriales; family Ignavibacteriaceae; genus CAVUCE01. The sequence continues at coordinate 463,911 of CAVUCE010000022.1, read as the reverse complement.
ATGAACTTAACAAACGCTCAAAACCTTGAAAAATATTTAAATCATTCATACGGTACTTACAGAGCTCAGGGTTTTAGCGGAACAGATAGTGCGAGCCTTGAAAATAAAGCAGCTACCTTTACAACAGGTCACAGTACTGTTGCTGAAGACGGAGCTGTAGCAATTCTTTTTGCTCATAATCATTTCGCATGGAGAAGCGGAGCTCAAAGAATATTTATTAACTTCACTGATGAACCAACTCAGCCTGATAATCAAGTAGCCTGGGGAACCGAAAATTTATGTAATACTATTGGAGGAATTGCAACTGTTCATACGGTTTGGAGCGGCGGGAAAGATACGGTGAATGTTTCATCTTGGAGTAAAGGATACCGGGAGAGACCTTGGGAAATGTCGGAGAAAACCGGCGGTACAGTTGTTCTTGTCGAAAGTGATGCTTCAGGTTTAGATCTTTCAAATCTGCCCGTCACCGGAGCACTTTCTAATAGTTATTTAGTTGAATTTATAACAAGTGATCAACAAGGAACTCACACTGTAACTATTATTGTGAAAGAAACTAACGCAGACGGTAAGCGGACTTACACTAATATTACATATTAATCAGATAATCTATTAACGGCTCAGAGTTAAGCAAAACTTTGAGCCGATTTTATTATGATTTCCTTCTTTTCGCGCAAAATTTACATGATTTTAAGCACCTTCAATTTCTTGCTAAGAATATGCAACTTTTTTAAGTTGCCATACGTCTAATCTTATTACTTTTCTAAAAAGTAATCACATTTAAAATAAAACTATCAATGAGGTTTAACATTGGATATTAGTGCATTAAACGAAAAGATTAAACAAGAAAGCGCATTCATCGATTTGTTGATGGCTGAAATCGGGAAAGTTATTGTCGGTCAAAAAGCTATGGTTGAAAGACTTATAGTTGGATTGCTGGGTAACGGACACGTTCTGCTTGAAGGTGTTCCGGGTCTGGCAAAAACTCTGGCTATAAAATCATTAGCTTCGGCAATGCAAGCTAAATTTCAAAGAATCCAGTTTACACCCGACCTTTTACCTGCGGATTTAATTGGAACGATGATTTACAATCAGAAAGACGGTAACTTCTTTATACGTAAAGGTCCTATCTTTTCAAACTTCATATTAGCTGATGAAATAAACAGAGCTCCCGCCAAGGTGCAAAGTGCTCTTTTGGAAGCGATGCAAGAACGTCAAGTAACAATTGGTGAAGATACGTTCAAATTGGAAGATCCGTTCCTGGTTCTCGCTACTCAAAATCCTATTGAACAAGAAGGAACTTATCCTTTACCGGAAGCCCAGGTTGATCGTTTTATGTTGAAGATAAAAATAACTTATCCGACAAAGGATGAGGAATTAAATATTATGCGTCAAAACATTAGCAATACTAACGCAAATATTAATCCGATTGTAAAACCTTCTGATATCATAAATGCCAGAAAATTAGTTCATGAAGTTTACGTTGATGAAAAAATTGAGAAATATATTTTAGATATTGTATTCGCTACCAGAGCTCCAAAAGAATATGGTTTAGCAAACCTATCAGATCTAATTAGTTACGGCGCATCTCCGAGAGCAACTATCAATTTGGCTTTGGGAGCAAGAGCAATGGCGTTTATAAAACGCAGAGGTTATGTAATTCCCGAAGATGTTCGTGCAATTTGTTTTGATGTTATGCGTCATAGAATTGCCGTAACATACGAAGCAGAAGCAGAAGAAATTACAACAGAAAATGTTATTCAAGAAATATTAAATAAAATAGAAGTTCCGTAAAAATCATAGTTTATTAAAAATCATTTTTATAGAACTAAAATTGTTAATTAAAAATTATTCATTCTTAATTATTTATTAAATCTCAGTGCTGACAAAAGAATTATTAAAGCAAGTAAGACAAATTGAGTTAAAAACCAAAGGATTAGTAAACCAGGTTTTTTCCGGCGAATACCATTCGGTGTTTAAAGGAAGAGGTATGGAGTTTTCCGAGGTTAGGGAATATCAGTTTGGTGATGATATCAGAAATATTGATTGGAATGTTACAGCTAGATTCGGTCATCCTTTCATCAAAATATTTGAGGAGGAACGAGAGCTTACTGTAATGATGATGGTTGATATGAGCGGATCATTAATATTTGGTTCTTTAGATAAGACTAAACAGCAAGTTGCTGCTGAGTTAAGTGCTATTCTAGCTTTTTCAGCAATGAAGAATAATGATAAAGTCGGATTGATTTTATTCACTGATAAAATTGAAAAATTTGTTCCTCCAAGAAAAGGTAAAAAACACGTTTTAAGAATTATTCGTGAAGTACTCTCTTTTGAACCTGAAGGAAAATCTACAAATCTTAAGGGCGCATTAGAGTTTATGAACAATGCGATTAAAAAGAGAAGTATAGTGTTTTTGATTTCCGACTTTATGGATGATGGTTACGATAATATTTTAAGAGTAATTGGAAAAAGACACGATTTAATAGGGATTGTTCTTGACGATAAGAGAGAAAATGAAATTCCTAAAATGGGATTAGTGAAATTTACTGATGCGGAAACCGGTGAAGAGCGATGGATTGATACCAGCAGTTCTAAGGTGAGAGATTCTTTTAAGCAAATAAGACAGCAAAATATAGCTAAACGTAAACACCTTTTCCTTTCAAGTAGATTAGACAGCATTGAAGTTCAAGCCGGCAAAAATTATATAAAACCTTTAGTAGAATTTTTCAGACTTCGCGAAAAAAGATGGTAAAAACTTTTTTAATTACATTTCAAATTATAATCCTTTTTAGCTTTGCTTCTTATGCACAAAATGTAAATGCAAAAGCAAAGGTAGATTCCACAAACTACTTGATTGGTGATTACATCAATTATACAATAACCGTAGAATCTCCAAAAGGTGTTAATGTTTTTACACCGGTTATAAAGGATAGCCTAAAAGATATTGACATAATCAAGATTTCGAATCCTGAAACTACCGAAAATAACGGGAAAGAAATTTCCACGTATAAGTATGTTCTTGCAAAATACGATTCCTCCTATGTAACGGTGCCACCTATTCCTGTAAAATACAAAAATCAAAACGATACAACTTTACACACTGTTTATACTAATTCAGTAAGTTTTTTAGTAAAAACTTTAAAAGTTGATTCTTCAAAACCAATTAAGGATGTTAAAGATCCAATCAAAATTCCTCTTAATTGGAAAATGATATTGCTTTGGGCTGTCATCATCATTATAGTCTTTGCTCTACTTTATTTTGTGTATGTAAAATTCATTAGGAAAAAGAGGAGCGATGAATCTGTTAAAAAAACAGTTAAACTTCCACCGCATGTTGCTGCGTTAAATAAACTTAGAAATTTAGATGAGCAGAAACTCTGGCAGAGCGGAAAAATAAAAGAATATCACAGCAACATTACGGAAATTATTCGTCGCTACTTTGAAGAGCGATTTAACTTACCCGCATTGGAATTAACAACTTCGGAAGCAATGCAGCTTTTAAGAAGTAAATCCGGAGCCAAAGAAATTTTAGAAACCACAAATGATTTTCTCAATAATGCAGACATGGTAAAATTTGCGAAATTTACACCAATGACATCAGTGAATGAAGAAATGATGAAGCAAGCTTATGATATAGTCAATAAGACTAAACAAGCTGCAACAGTTGAATCTTCGGAGGTGAATACCGATGCTTAAAGACGTAACATTTGCTTATCCGTGGATCCTTTATTTCTTAATTCTAGTTCCTGTAATTTTTGTTTATTACTGGTTTAGAGGGAAAAAACGTCAACCCTCAATTAAATATTCTTCATTAAAAATATTTAATCAATTCAAGCCGTCATTTAAGGAAAGGTTTCGTCATCTTCCTGCCGTACTCAGAGCTTTGGGTGTTGGACTTTTAATTGTTGCTTTAGCAAGGCCTCAAACTTTTTCCTCAGGACAAAATATTAACGCTGAGGGAATAGACATTGTTATGCTTTTAGATATTTCAGGAAGTATGATTGCTGAAGATTTGAAACCAAATAGATTAGAAGCTGCAAAAAATGTAATTGATAAATTTATTGACGGAAGAACTTCTGATAGAATTGGGCTGGTAATTTTTTCTAGGGATGCTTTTACACAATGTCCTTTAACAATTGATTATTCGGTTTTAAAAAATTTGTTAAGTAAAGTTAAAACCGGAATGATTCCCGATGGAACCGCAATTGGGAATGCAATTGCTGATGGAGTTAACAGACTTAAAGATAGCGAAGCAAAAAGTAAAGTGATTATACTTCTGACGGACGGACAAAATAACGCCGGTGAAGTTGATCCTATTACAGCGGCTCATATCGCCAAAACCTTTGGAATTAGAATTTATACAATTGGAGTTGGTACAAGAGGACAAGCGCCTTATCCGGTTCAAACTCCGTTTGGGACTCGCTATCAAATGGTTCCGGTTGATATTGATGAAGGAGTTTTACAACAAATTGCTCAAATAACCGGAGGAGCATATTTTAGAGCAACGGATAATAAAACTCTAAATGATATTTATAACAGAATTGATAAAATGGAAAAAACAAAAGTCGAAATTACTTCTTACAGACACGCAAAAGAACTTTATTTGGGTTGGTTAGGCGCCGGTGTTTTTCTTTTGCTTTTAGAAGTTGGACTTTCGAAATCAGTTTTTAGAAATATACCTTAAAATTTAACTAAGATTTTAATTAAGAAGAATTATGTTTCGATTTGCAAATCCAGAATATCTAAATTTACTATACATCGTTCCTTTACTGATGTTACTTTTTTGGTATTTAAACCGAAGAAGAAATAAAAAACTTGAGGAATTTGCAAACAAGAATTTGCACAATGTTATTCTTCCGACTTATAGCAGATATAAATATTTGATAAAGTCATCTATTTGGTTTGTAGCAATTATACTTCTTATTTTGGCCGCCTCAGATCCTCAAATAGGTACCAAGACCGAAGAAGTTAAGCAATCGGGAATTGATGTGTATATTTGTCTTGATGTTTCATTAAGTATGCAAGCAGAGGATATAAAACCTAGTAGGTTAGATAAAGCTAAATTCGATATTCAGAATTTAATAAATCATCTTCATGGCGATAGACTTGGTTTAATTATTTTTGCCGGTGAAGCATTTGTACAGTTTCCGTTGACTACTGATTATTCCGCAGCATCTTTATTTCTTAATGCTGTAGATGAAAATTCAATACCTGAACAGGGAACAGCAATCGGTGATGCAATTGATCTTGCAACCAAATCGTTTGATTATTCGTCAAAAACAGAAAAGGCTATTGTGATCATTACTGACGGTGAAGATCATGAAGGAAATTTGATGGATGCGGTGAATAAAGCAAAGGATAAGGGAATTCTTATTTACACAATCGGTTTAGGTTCTCCCGACGGTGTTCCTATTCCGGTTTTTAATCAACAAGGACAGCAAATTGGATTTAAGCAGGATAAAAACGGAAACACTGTTTTAACAAAATTAGATGAGTCTAACTTGCAGAAAATTGCTTCAGCAACGGGCGGAAAATATTATAGAGGATCAAATTATCAAGATCAACTAGCATCAATTTATAAAGATCTAAATTCTCTAAAGAAAACTGAATTTGGTTCTAAGCGTGTTACTGATTATGAAGATAGATTTTACTACTTATTGGCTCCTGCAATTCTATTATTATTATTGGAGTTTTTATTGACGGAACGAAAATCACCTTTCTTTAGTAAGCTAAATAAAAGATTTGGAATTGAATAACAATTAGAATGAAGAAATTACACTTTAAATATTATTTTTTGTCATTTTTTATTGCATTTGCTTTGAGCGGTTTGTCTTTTTCACAGAGTTTGCGTAATTCGGTAAATGACGGAGTTGATCAATACGAAAAAGGGAAATATTCCGATGCTGAGGCAATGTTTAAAAAAGGAATTGAAAAAGAATCCAAAAATTTTCAGGCTAATTTTAACCTAGGTGATGCTTATTATAAACAAAAAATGTATGATAAGGCACTTAAATCATATCAAAATGCATTGCTGAATACAAAGGACAATTTAGATAGAGCAAAGATTTATCATAACATCGGAAATACTTTGCTGAAGGATAAGAAGGTTAAAGAGAGTGTGGAATCTTATAAAAAAGCATTAAGACTAAATCCAAACGATGAGGCTACTAAGTACAATTTATCTTATGCTTTAAATCTGCTTAAGAATCAGAACCAGAAAAATAAAAATAATAAGAACAACAAGAACGATAAGAATAATAAAGATCAAAAAAACAAAAACGATAAGAATAAACAGAATAATAAGAACGACAAAGATAAACAAAATAAGCAGAATCAAGATCAGAATAAAAATAAGCAAGACAAGAATAAACAGGATCAAAAACAGAAGCAAGATCAACAAAAGCAAAATAAGAATAATCAAGCAAAGCAAGATAATGTGAAGCAACAGCAGCCAAATAAAATATCAAAAGCAGAAGCTGAAAGAATTTTGGAAGCACTAAAGCAAAATGAACAAAAGCTTCAGAAGCAATTAAGGAAACATAAAGGTAAGCCTGTTAAAACGGATAAAGATTGGTAAATTTAAGTTTGTTTTATAATTGAGATTAATTCGTTTAGAAAATTATTTATGCAGAAGAATTTCATTAAAATATTTGGAATAATAATACTGATATTACAGAATGTTGGTTTTTCCCAAACATTTTCCGCATCAACAAATAGCTCAACGGTAGGGCAAAGTGATCAGTTTCAAGTTTCATTCACTTTTTCCGGAAGTAGCGTAAACGGTCTTTCAAATTTTCGTCCGCCTTCGTTCAGTAACTTCATGGTTTTGTCCGGTCCGAATCAATCTACTAGCATGCAAATTATTAACGGTGCAAGTTCCGCATCAATAACTTACAGTTATTATGTTCAGCCAAAGAATATAGGTAAATTTAAGATTGGTTCGGCTAGTGTGGATTTTAATGGAAAAACTTATAACACTGAGCCTTTAGCAATTACGGTAGTAAAAGGTGCTCCTCAACCAAAAAAATCTCAGCAAAATTCTTCCGGTGTTTCTAACGAAGAAATCGGGAAAAATTTATTTATAAGAGCAGTTGCTGATAGAAGCAAAGCTTATATTGGGCAGCAAGTAACCGTAACTTATAAACTTTACACACGAGTAAATATTGCTTCTCAAATGTCCGTCTCTAAATTACCTTCATATCAAGGATTTTGGGCTGAAGAAATCGATGTCCCGAATAACATTTCTTTTACAACAGAAACTTATGAAGGTAAGCAATATAGAGTTGGAGTATTGAAAAAAGTCGCTTTATTTCCATCACAATCCGGAGAACTTTCGGTTACACCATTTGAGCTAAACGTTCCGATTCAAGTTCAACAGAAGAGACAGCGAAGTAATAATGTTTTTGATGATTTTTTTAATGATCCGTTTTTCGGGAATTACAAAACAATTAATTTTGATGCTAAATCAAACACACTTAAAATAAAAGCGATTCCTCTTCCGAGTGAGAATGTTCCTAAATCTTTTAATGGTGCGGTTGGTAATTATAGTTTTAATGTTGATGCTAGTTCAAATAAAACTTCTACAAATAATCCCATAGATTTAAAAATTGATATCAGCGGAACCGGAAATATTAAGTTATTAAATTCCCCGGATATTTCTCTGCCTCCCGGTTTTGAGAAGTATGAACCAAAGACTTCGGATAAAATTAATAGAACCGGTCAAATTTCCGGAAGCAAAACAATTGATTATTTAATTGTTCCTAGAGTTGCCGGAAAGAAAGAAATTCCTGCTATACAGTTTTCATATTTTGATCCGGCTAAAAAATCATATGTATCTTTAAGCAGTAAACCAATTGTAATTAATGTAGCTCAAGGTAAAGTTGAAGCAGAAGGCGGATCAACCGGCGGCGGACTTTCTAAAGAGGACGTTAAATTGTTGGGCAATGATATTCGTTATATAAAGACTTCTGATTTTGATCTTTCTAAAAGCAACGGAATAATTGTTCAAACCAGTGGCTTTTGGATTGCTGTAATAGCACCCTTTCTTTTGCTTGTGGGATTTATTACCTGGAAGGTTAGAACTGACAAATTAGCGCAGAATGTTCAATTGCTCAGATATCAAAGAGCACAAAAAGTTGCAAAAGCAAGATTCAAAAATGCGCATAAATTAATGGAATCGGGAGATCAAAAGGCATTCTTCTCGGAAATATCCCTGGCTCTATTTGGATATCTGGAAGATAAGCTTCACATTCCAAAAGCTGAGAGTTCACTTGAAAGAGCTTCGGCGGAATTACAAAAAAGAAGTATTGATGAAAATTTAATTTCGGAGTTAAAAGAATGTGCTGAAGAATGTGAGTATGCTAGATTTGCTCCAAGTGGAAATGGTGAATCTGCAATGAATGATATGTATGATAAATTAACTAAGGTTATTATTGAACTTGAAAAATCTTTAGCGGTTAAGAAATGACAATGAAAAAGAAATGGTTTTTCAAAATAGTTTTTATTGGTTTTCTAGCAAGTTTTGCTGTCTCAAGTAATACGTTTGCTTCGGTTCAATCTAATTTAATGGAAGAAGGCAATACATATTATCAGAAGAACGATTACCAGAAAGCTATTGACGCTTATGAAAAAATATTAAATATGGGCTATGAAAGCTCAACCTTATTTTACAATATGGGAAATGCTTTTTATAGAGAAGGCCAAATTGGATATGCAATTTTGAATTACGAAAAAGCATTGAAACTTTCTCCCGGAGACAATGATATTCAGCATAATTTAGCGTTAGCAAATACTAAAACGGTAGATAAAATTAATACAATGCCTTCTTTTTTCTTATTCGAATGGTGGGAAAGTTTATTAGCGCTATTTTCATTAACCGGATGGACTTACTTAACTTATTCCTTTTATGCTCTACTTCTAATTTGTGTCGCTTTTTACTTCCTAGTTCAAAAACCAAAGCTTCAGCGCTACATTTTTTTTGCTGGTCTCGGCTCACTCGGTTTAATGATAATATCTACTGTTCTGTTGATAATTGTACTTAACCGAGATGTTAATATTAAAAGTGCAGTTGTTGTTGAGCAAGTTGCTAATGTAAAGCTTTCACCGGATTCAAAAAGCAACGATGCATTTGTAATACATGAAGGCTTAAAGGTTAGTGTTGAAGATAGTGTGGACGATTGGCTGGAAATAAGATTACAAGATGGTAAAGTCGGCTGGCTGCCAAAATCAGATTTGCGTATGATTTAGTCTAAAAGAGAAAAATCACTTATATAATTATAAAAAATTTGTATCTTTACAAAAATTAGTTTACCCGGTTATTTGTCTATATCCGGGTTTTTTATTTACAAATTATTTTCTAATTATAATATTTCGGAATTTTACCTTTCATATTCTATTCTCAAATTGTATCAATTTTAAATTGTGAGTATTTTAAACAAATGGATTCAAAAAAATATAATAATATAAAACTTGGGATAAGCATTTCTAAAAGTGTTGTTAGCTTTTTACTTATTATTTTATTCTTATCTACAGGTTATAGCCTGAAACTCCAGGAGTTCCTTTCTCAGTATTTACAAAATCAATATTTGTTGTTTTTAGCATTCGTAATTGTTAGTGGAACAGCTGCATCAATTTTGTTCTTCCCCGTAAGTTATTACACGGATTTTTATCTTGAGCATAAATATGATTTATCAAATCAGACTTTTATAAAGTGGATACTTGAAGGTGCTAAATCTTTATTAGTCGGGTCAGTCATCGGTATCCCAATTCTACTTCTATTCTTTTATGTCCTAAATAGATTTGAATCTTTGTGGTGGCTTCCTTTTGCGATTGCAATGTTTATAATTTCTGTACTTCTGGCTCGAATTGTCCCTGTTTTGATTTTACCTCTTTTTTATAAAATTACTCCCATTGATGATAATGACCTACGCGAAAGAATTTCTAAGCTGGCAAAAGATGCCGGAATTAAAGTAGAGAATGTTTATAAATTTGACATGAGTAAGAATACAAAAAAAGCTAATGCGGCATTTACCGGACTTGGAAAATCAAAACGAATATTATTAGGTGATACTCTTTTAGAGAACTATACTAATGATGAAATAGAAACTGTGATTGCGCATGAACTTGGTCATTATAAACATAAACACATTATCAAGAATCTTTTTATCGGAACCGCATCTAGCTTTTTAACATTGTTTCTGATTGCCGAGCTCTATAAAATTTCTCTTTCCTGGTTTGATTTTTCCGCGACAGTAACAATTGCAGCATTGCCTCTTTTGGTTATTTGGTCAATGTTAATAGGTTTAATACAAACCCCGCTTACAAATATATTATCGAGAAGGTTTGAGTTTCAAGCTGATGAGTATGCTATAGAAGCTACAAACAAAGAAGAAGCTTTTATATCAACACTAGAAAAATTAACTGATCAAAATTTAGGCGATACGAATCCGCATCCATTTGTCGAATGGTTTTTTTATAGCCATCCGTCAATTAAAAATAGAATTGCTGCCATAAATAGTTTTGCCAAAGATAGAAAATTGAATAATGCCGACTCAGCTGTTGAAAATAAATTAAATCTTGAGGGCACTAAGTGATTTCGTATCTTAAACTCGGATTTATTTTTATTTATACAACCTTTTGTTCTTTTTTGGCATTATTCTCGGCAATTTTTGATCGCTCTAATAGATCTTACTTTTTACTCTCAAAAGTATTCTCTAAAGGTGTTTTTATAATAAGCGGTGTAAGACTAAAAATCAGCGGATTAGATAATATTGATAAAAAGAAAGTTTATGTTTTTGTTTCCAATCATAGTAGTCAGTTCGATATTCCGGCAATGCAATACGCAGTTAAAAATAGGCTTAGCATAATCTATAAAAAAGAATTATCAAAAATTCCATTGTTCGGATGGCAAATGGGACTAGGACCCTATATTATGATAGATCGAAAAAAGGCTGATAGCGCAATGAAGAGTATTGAAACCGCTCAGAAATCTATGTCTGAAAAAGGAATGTCAGTGCTACTTTTTGCAGAAGGAACGAGAAGTAAAACCGGAGAAGTTCAACCATTTAAAAGGGGGGCATTTTATTTAGCTGCGCGCGTTGGATTTCCAATTGTTCCTGTTAGTATAAGTGGTGCCGACAAGATACTGCCCAAAGGAAAATTCAAAATAAATCGAGGCATGATATACGTAAACTTTGGCGAACCGATTGAAACCGGTAATATTAAAACAAAAGCAGATGAACTTGAACTTATGGAAAAAGTTAGAGAAATTGTAGTTAAAAATATGAAGAAAGGGAATTGAAACATGTCCGTTTCACGAAAAGATGTTGAGTATATTGCTGAACTAGCAAGACTAAAATTTTCAGATAAAGAATTGAATGATTATACCGAGCAATTGAATCAAATTTTAGGTTACGTAGAAAAACTTAATGAATTAGATACTACGAATGTAGAACCACTTTCACATCCGGTGGAGAATATAAATGTTTTTAGAAAAGATGAAGTAAAGCCTTCCATAAGCACAGAAAAAGCACTAAAAAATGCGCCGGATAATAACGATGAACATTTTAAAGTTCCAAAAGTTATCGGTGGTGAATAGTATAAATTTTAATGATTTGGTAAAATATATTTTATGGTAGTAGGAATAATTCCCGCGAGATTTGCTTCCACCAGGTTAATGGGGAAACCACTTGCCGATATTGGCGGAAAACCGATGATTCAGCATACATACGAAAGTGCGTTAAATTCTAAGCTTTTAAATGAAATAATAATTGCGGTTGATGATGAGAAAGTTGCTCAAGTGGCAAGAGATTTTGGAGCAAGGGTTTTCGTTACTCCAAAAGATATTCCAACGGGTTCCGACAGAATTGCATATGTTGCAGACCAACTTTCTTCAGTAGACATTATTGTAAATATTCAGGGAGATGAACCATTTATAAATGGTCAGATGATTGATCAGGCAATTGAACCTTTGCTATTTGATCCAAGGGTTAATGTTTCCACTTTAGCTAAAAGAATAATTGATTTGAGTGAATTAAAAGCTGCTTCAATTCCAAAAGTTGTTTTCGATTATCATAATTTTGCAATGTATTTTAGCCGTTCTCCAATCCCGTATGTGCGCGATGCAAAAACAAAACAAGAGATTTTGATGAAAGCCGATATTTATAAACACATCGGCTTATACGTTTATCGCAGAGAAGCTTTACTAAAATTTACATCATTGGCGCCGACGGATTTGGAGCAAATTGAGAAGCTGGAGCAATTAAGAATGCTTGAGAACGGAATGAAGATTAAAGTGGTTGTTACTGAATATGAAAATCTAGCAGTAGATACTCCTGAAGATCTTGAACGCGCAAGATCATATTACAATGCTTACTTAAAAAATCAGAAAGATGATTAAATATGAATATACCTATGAAAATTGAATTGGCAAATATTCCAACTCCTTTAGAAGAGTTGAAATTTGAAGGTAAAAGATTTTTTATCAAAAGAGATGATTTGACAGGTGTCGAGCTTTCGGGCAATAAAGTTAGAAAATTGGAGTATTTGATTTATAAGGCTAAAAGAGAAAAATCTGACTTAATATTAACAACAGGCGGAGAACAGTCAAATCATGCAAGAGCTACAGTTGTGGCTGCTACAAAAGCAGGAATAAAAACTAAATTATTTTTATGGGGAAAAGATTCTGCGATTGCAGATGGCAATTTATTTATGGATAAATTTCTCGGCGCTCAAATTTCTTATTTGAACAAAAAACAATTTGAAAACGTGAACGATATAATGTTTGAAGCAAAAATGAAAGCTGAGAAAAAAGGCAAGAAAATTTTTGTTATTCCCGAAGGCGGATCAACTGTTTTAGGAATTTGGGGATATATTTCTTTTATATCGGAATTAAGTCAGCAAATAGATTTAGAAAAAGTTAAAGGTATTTGCGCGGCAAGCGGATCCGGCGGAACTGCTGCAGGTATGTTAGTTGGTGCTGCGCTTCTCGGCTTAAAAGTAAAAATTTATGCTGTAAATGTTTTGTATCCGAAAAATGTAATTAAAAAAAAGATTTTGAGTCTCGCTGAAGGAGCGGTACTTGAGTATAAATTAAAATGTAAGATAAATGAGAATCAGTTGGAGATATTAGATGGTTATTCAACCGAGGGATATAAAAACATTGCCATAGAGAAAATTAAGCTCATAAAATCATTCGCAAATAGCAGCGGTATAATACTTGACCCTACTTATACAGGTAAAGCATTTAATGCATATTATCAAAAATTTCTAACAAAAAATTTTGGAAGAAAAGTTATTTTTGTTCATACAGGCGGTTTATTCGGAACGTTTTCGAAACGGAAAAAATATCTTAGTGTTTGATAAAAACATTATTTTGGCAAAGTCCGAATTTAGCGTTATTTTTTATTTATGAATTGTATTTTTTGTGATATAATAGCTGGAAAAGCTCATGCTGAAGTCCTATATGAGGACGAAAGTGTAATTTCATTTCTGGATATTCGTCCCGTCAACTATGGTCATACATTAGTTATTCCAAAAGCTCACTATGAAAATTTCTTAGCAGTTGAGAAAAAAGATTTAGAGTCATTGATAGTAGTTACACAAAAAATTTCAAGTGCGATTGCCAAAAGCATTAACCCTGATGGCTTCAACATAGTAGCAAATAATGGAATTGCTGCCGGCCAAACAGTTTTTCATTTTCATTTACACATAATACCAAGATTTTCACACGATGATTTTAACTTTGATCTAAATTTGAAATCATATAGTGATGGCGCTATGAATAAGTTCGCAAATAAAATTCGCTCGGAAATTTCAAAATAGAGGGATTAAAAATGGATAATAAAATAAGAGTTCTAGTTGCTAAAGCCGGTTTGGACGGGCATGATAGAGGTGCTAAAGTTATTGCTGCAGCTTTAAGAGATGCCGGAATGGAAGTTATTTATACCGGGCTCAGACAAACACCGGAAATGATTGTTGAAGCGGCACTTCAAGAGGATGTTGATGTTATTGGAATTAGTATTTTATCCGGTGCTCACATGACTATATTTCCAAAAATCTTGAATCTTATGAAGGAAAAAGGATTAGATGATGTTTTATTAACCGGCGGCGGAATTATTCCTGAAGAAGATATAAATGAATTAAAGAAATTGGGTGTCGGTGAAATTTTTACTCCCGGTGCGCCAACTACTGCAATTGCTGAGTACATCAAAGAGTGGAGATCAGAAAACCCTCGAAAATAGTTTCATTCTACCAGATGTATAAGTGATTTAATGATTTTTTATTATTGATATCGAACAATTTCTAATTAATTTAAAATTGTCAACTATTCATACAAATTCTCAGTATGAATCAAATAATTGATTGCTCCTTGCCTATTATTGCTTATTATTGTCGTTATTCTCGGCATGTAAATTGTATCCTATAACATTCTTTAAAGGAATGTTATGCGAAAATATATAATCACACTAATAATTTTATTTCCGATTTTTACAGCTTTTGCCCAGCAAGGTGGATATTTAAATTCTTTGTCAATAAAGACAGGGCAAACTTTAGAATTCCACATTTCTACTTCAAGTTCAACTTACCGAATACATATATCTAAATTAGGTACAAATGCCGGACATGTTTATACATCTCCTATAATTCAAGGTGGTGTTCAAGCAGTTCCCTCGAATGCATATTCAAACGGATGTAATTGGCCGGTTAGTTTTAGTTTAACTATTCCGAATAATTGGGAACCGGGAGTTTATTCGGCAACTTTTCCGGTAACCTCAGGATATGGTACAATAGTTTTTACGGTAAGATCCCAAATTGCAGGAAACTATTCCAATGTTCTTGTTGTGATTAGCAATAATACCATGCAAGCTTATAACAATTTCGGAGGTAAAAGTTTGTATGATTTCAACTCAAGTAATTCTAAAAAAGCAGAAAAAGTTTCATTTATGAGGCCTTATACAGAGGGAGCTCAATACGATTACTACCAGTGGGCTGATGAATTATTGAATTGGATGGATTCTAAAAATATTCAACCGGAAGTTGCCGCGGATTATGATCTTGAGAAAAACCCTGAGCTACTTTCAAATTATGATGTTGTAATGTTTGTTGGCCATGATGAATATTGGTCGTTAGGTGAGAGAAATCAAGTACAAAATTTTGTGGATAATGGTGGAAGACTAATGATATTAAGCGGTAATACTTGTTGGTGGCAGGTTCGCTTTGAAAATAATTTTAACACTATGGTTTGTTATAAAGATGCTTCTGCTGATCCGCTAACAGGTGTAAATAATTCTCAAGTAACGGTGAACTGGTATAATTCGCCTGTTAATGATCCGGAAAATAGATTAACGGGAGTTAGTTTTAAAGAAGGCGGTTATGTTAACAGTGGTAAAATATTTCCTCAATCAGATGGCTATGGTGGATATACAGCTTATAATACACAAAGCTGGATTTATAAAGGTACAGGATTAAAAGATGGTGATGTGTTTGGGCAATCTTCTCCTATTGTTGGTTATGAAACTGATGGGAACGATTTTTTATGGAAGAATGGTTTGCCGTATGTGACAGGTTCTAACAACACACCTACAAATTTTCAGATATTTGGTTTATCGCCGGCGGCTGAGCATGATGGTTTTATCAATACGCATGCAGTCATGGGAATTTATTTTAAAAGTAACGGAGGCGCTGTTTTTACAGCATCAACAACTGATTGGGCGCACGGTTTAAATTCTGATTCTGTTGTTTCTAAAATCACTTTAAATATTTTAAACAAATTTATTACAAAAAGTTATCCACCTGATATAATTAGTTGGAGTCCAACAATCTCATATGCCGATTCAATAAATCACGAAAATGTATTTGTAAGTAATCGTGATTCAATTTTATGTACATCAGATTCATTAAAATTCTTAGTTCATGCGGTTGATCCTTATGGAGGAAAATTAACTTATAATTGGAAAATAAATAATATTTCCACAATAGGTGATTCAATATTTATATTTAGAAATAACCAACTATCCGGATTAAAAAAAATAACGGTATATATAAATAATTCATATGATACAACAACTTTAAGTTGGAAAGTTTATGCTGTGAATAATAAACCTCAATTATTTACTGTTCAAGGTTCCGTGAATTATGATAATTCAAGTTCATCCGCTATGCGAGGAGTAAAGCTAACCTTAACCCAAACCGACGGCTCAAACATTTATATAGATTCGACAGATAATAATGGAAATTATAGTTTCACAAATATTTCAAATGGAAATTATAAACTTACTGCATCATCAACTAAAGCCTTCCCATCTGATGGAGTAAATTCACTCGATGCATTATTGGTAGCCAAAGACTTTGTGGGCTTAACCACTTTGTCCGGATTACCGAAATTAGCTGGAGATGTAAATTCAGATTCATCACTTAACAGTTTAGATGCACTAATGATCGCCCAAAGATATGTTGGTCTAATAAATTCCTATACATCATCGGATTGGCAATTTGAAACAAAGACATTAGTTGTAAATAATTCTAATCTTTCGAATGTTGATCTAAAAGGAATAACAAGCGGCGATGTAGATCAGTCAGTTCTATCAACATTTTACAAGAGTGAAGCAGAGTCATCTTGTGAGTTAAACAATAGCGGAAGCGTAAAAGTTAACAGCGATGGAACAGTAGTAATCCCGGTTATTGTTTCTGAGGATATCTCAACATCAGCCTTCGGCCTAAAACTAAAATATGCATCGGAGAAGTTTGATTTTGTGTCGTTGCAATCTAAGGCAAGTAATATAATCTCATACGAAAAAGACGGAAATCTGAATGTAGCTTGGATAGATTTAAGCGGTGGGAAAAATCCATTAAGTCTCAGTAAAGGAGAAAGTATAATTGATATTAAATTTAAACTAAAAGACAAAACCTTAAATTCCGATATAACACCATTATCACTGTCGACTGGAAGTATATTTGCAGATGCTGATGGAAACATTGAGAAAAAAGTTGAGTTGTCAAGTCCGAGCATAGTTGGTAATTTGCCAAAAAGTTACAGTATGGAACAGAATTATCCCAATCCATTTAATCCGAGTACAGAAATAGAATTTAGTTTACCGGAAAGCGGAAGAATAAGTTTGAATGTATATAATGTAATAGGACAAAAAGTTTCAACATTAATAAATGGAGTTATGGAAGCCGGAACTCATAAAGTGATGTTTAACGGAAATAATTTACCGAGCGGAATATATTTCTACAGGCTTCAAACAGACAAGACTAATATTGTTAAGAAAATGATTATGACTAAGTAATTATTTGTATAAATAGCTAAATGTAAAAATCCCTGTTAATTCACTAACAGGGATTTCTTTTTTAAAGTCATCATAAAAAAAATTTAGCTTTATATCGAATCTTAATTCAAAACACTGATAAAAAATGAGTCTAAAAATGAGACACGGTAATTGCTGATTTAACTTAAAAAAGCCCTAAATACATACATTTTAAGGTGCTTATTTGTGGCACTAATATTGAATTTATCCATACAAATTATTAACCAAATTAATATTATTCTTGAGGAGACAGATGAAAAGACTGATAATGTTGCTTGGAGTTTTATTCCTATTTACCGGAATGAACTATGCTTGGACTGTCCATGTTGAATTGCCTGATTCGGCACTTTCTTGTTCTGCAACAAACATAAGCATTCCTGTTTATATTTATGCTTCTGAAAATATGCAATTAGATAGTTATAACTTTAAAGTTGCTTACGATACTACAGTATTAAATTATACAGGATTAACCGGCGCAGCTTCGGATGTAGTTGCCAATGCAAACAATGGAAATGTTGCGGCATTTTTCTTTACAGTTGATAACAGCAAATATGTTCCTCTTTCAACAGTAAAAAAGGTATTATTTTATATAAATTTTCAATATAAAGGCGGCGCTACAAACTTAACTTTTAATAATGTAAGTTTTCACAGCGCGTCTCCAAATGGAGTTCCACCTTTTCAATTTAAAAACGGTTCTGTCTCTTCGAGTGCGGCAAATGCCAAAGTTAAGATAGAAGGAACTGTTTGGATAGATTCTAATAATGATGGTTTGCTTGATAATAGTGAAAATGGATTACAAGATGTTACGGTTGAATTTTATAATTGTTCCGGAAATTGGTTGGGATATACACTAACTGATGCAAACGGGCATTACTCAGTGGATACTCTTATTCCTGGAAGCTATTACGAAAAATTTTATTTAGTCGATGGAAATAACGTTTATACTTTTATCGATAGCTCAAAGGATTCGCCACTATATAATTTTACTGATTCAACTGCAACTTCTTATTGTACTTCTATTTCAGCTTGCGAAAATTCTTTAGTTGTAAATGCCGGAGTTAAATTGAAAAGTGTTCCCGTCATTTGTGATGGAACTATCGGTGATTTTATCTGGGAAGATACAAATCAGAATGGAATACAAGATGACGGCTCAACCGGATTAAAGGATGTTCTGGTAAAGTTATTAGATTGTGATAATAATGATACCGTATTAGATTCAACAGCAACTGATACTAATGGGATGTATTCCTTTACACATCTTAAAGCAGGAGATTATAAAATAGAAGTTGTTCCTCCGGCTGATTATATTTTTACCTCACAAAATGCCGGAAGTGATACTACTAAAGATTCAAACATCAATTCCACTTCACATAAATCAGGATGTGTTTCCATATCATCTTCTAATCAAGAAGATTTAACAATTGATGCCGGATTATATAAACCTGCTATTGTTGAACTACCTAATTTATGTATTACTAAAGATGATGGATTAGTTTTTGCACCGGATTCCGGAAATACAACCACTTATAAAATTACATACGAGAATACCGGTAAAGGTCCTTTATATAACGCTACAATTATGGATACTCTTCCAAACGGATTAGGATATGTTACAAGCACAGGTGGTGTTGAAACATCATCCGGAAGTAATATTGTAAAATTTGTTTTGGGAACCTTAAATGCCGGCGATAACGGACAAGTTCAATTAACTGCAGCCGTAAACAAAACATTAGACAATTATTTAAATATGGCTTGCTTATCAGGAACCGACGGCAATGGAAAAAACTATGTTAAATGTGCGGTTGATATAGATATTAAAGATACAACTAGTAATTGTGATCACGGTGGTGTCGAGTCGCGTGGAGATATGGCTGAGTTGTTAATTAAAAGACAATGGAAAATTAAATACGGATTAACTACGCCAATGTTATCTCAGAAAGCTGGAAAAACAATAGAATCTCAATATTCATTATCACAATTTATTCCTGCTCAAGGTCCTTTTAACTCGGTTGCACAAGAAGCTACTCCGTTTGATATTCTTGGGATTTCAAATGCAATTTCAAGTTACGCGGTTAACTATAATGTAAAAATGGCAAAAGGAGAAGCCAGGGTTGGTGGTATATTTTCAACAGTAACTCCAGCACCTAATATTTATGATCACTTAAAAGCAGTTTGCGATCGATTAGCCGGTTATCAAATTGACAACATTAAATTAATCAGCATTAATGATCATCAATTTTATGCGGCAAAACTTGCAAAACCTGATGAAGGAATTTCTGATTATGCAATTTCTTTCAGTGTTTATGAAACTCCGTCAGGATATCAAATTGAAAATAAATGGACTTATGAAAATTATGTCGCTCCATCCGGCGCATCAAGTGTTTACAATTTCCAGATTTGGTCAAGTTCCTATGAAAGTACAGCTGAATTAGTTCAAGAAGTAATTGCGAAATTCAAAGCTGTAAATTCAGTTACTTACCTGAACACAAATCAAGTTCAGCCGAATATATTCATTCAGAGTGCAAAATATACTCACGATGGAAAAGTTCATTTGAGAATTATTAACAACGGCGAACCTACTAGTGTAGCATTAAATACTGCTTATCGTGTTGCGCAAGCGGGTCATCAAGTACAAGTAACGGATCAATACAAAATTACCTCCGGCATTAATGATTTAGTATTGAACTCCGGAATAATTTCCGACGCAAATATTTATATGAGTCAAACTGCCGGATTTAGTGACGAGGTATTTGTAAGTGGGGGAGCGTATACATATATAGCCGGCCCTAACAGCACTGTTGATGCTTTTGATACTCAAGATTTTCAGCAGCAGATTGCCTCAAATTATCCTGATAATTCATTAGTGCTTTCTGGTGGAGCTTCTGCATCCGGAACCTTGAACGATTGGGTAACCGTGATCAGATCTCTAAATGCTGAAGGAACTCCATATGATTTATCAAACTATAATGCATTAAGATTTGAGGCTCACGGAAGCGGATCAGTTGAGGTGATATTTAATTTAGCAAATACAAAAAACTATAATTATTTCGCTTATAAAATAAATTTAACTCCTGATAGTAAAGAGTATGTTATCAACTTTAATCAGTTCAAACAACTGTATGGAAGTGATTCTAAATTTGATGCAAGCCTAATTGAACATGTTGGATTTATTATGAACACAACGGATAATTCGTCAAATTCGAATTTTAACTTCCTGGTTAAGAATATAGCATTCTTGAATAACGGAGTTACCGGAGTTGAGGATCAATCTACTTTGCCAACTAAATTTGATTTAGCACAAAATTATCCCAATCCGTTTAATCCATCAACGGTAATTGAGTTCTCAGTGCCACAACAACAAAGAGTAATGCTAAATGTTTATAACACGATCGGACAGAAAGTTATGACTCTTGTTAATGGTGAATTAAATCCGGGAACTCATCATGTTACTTTTGATGCGACAAGTCTGCCAAGCGGTATTTACTTTTACAGACTGATTGGAGAAAATGTTAATATTACTAAGAAGATGATTCTTACAAAATAAAAATATCTTCAATACAATTGCCTCCGGTTATTCTACAATCGGAGGCGTTTTATTTTTAAATCGGATTTATTTCTAAATAACGCTTATTCCTTTACTAATCAATAATTGCTAACCATCAAATTACACTCTGGAAACTCAATATTCATAACCAACCACACTGAAATGAATTGATATTCAAGCGTGCTTTGAGTAATTTTACATATTCATTATTAATTTGACTTAAAAACAATAAAATCTTATAAAGGAGTTAGGTATGGCAGTAAAAGTAGGTATAAATGGATTTGGTAGGATTGGAAGACTCGTTTTCAATGCTATGGTTGGAAAAGGAATTTTAGGTAAAGATGTTGATGTAGTTGCTGTAGTTGATGTTAGTACAGACGCAAAATATTTCGCTTACCAATTAAAATATGATTCAGTCCACGGAAAATTAGACGCAGAACTATCTACCGAAAAAAGCGATCCTAGTTTAGATCATGATGATGTTTTAGTTGTCAACGGAAATAAAATTAAATGTGTTGCTGCTACAAAAGAACCATCTCAATTACCCTGGAAAGAATTAGGAGTTGAGTATGTAATTGAATCAACCGGTTTATTCACACATTCTGATAAAGCTAAAGGCCACTTAGAAGCAGGTGCTAAAAAAGTAATTATTTCTGCTCCAGGCAAAGGTGATGTAAAAACTTTAGTGTTAGGTGTAAATGATTCGGAATACGATCCAGCAAAACATGATATAATTTCAAATGCATCTTGTACAACCAATTGTTTAGCCCCGGTTGTCCATGTTCTTCTTAAAGAAGGTATTGGAATCGAAACCGGTTTGATGACTACAATTCACTCTTACACAGCAACCCAAAAAACAGTTGACGGTCCTTCCAAAAAAGATTGGAGAGGCGGAAGAGCAGCAGCAATAAATATTATTCCTTCAACTACAGGCGCTGCTAAAGCAGTCGGAGAAGTTTTACCTGTTGTTAAAGGTAAATTAACCGGAATGTCATTCAGAGTTCCAACTGCCGATGTTTCCGTTGTAGATCTTACTTTCCGCGCAGAAAAAGATACATCAATTGCGGAAATTGATTCTTTATTGAAGAAGGCTTCTGAAACTTATCTAAAGGGAATTTTAGGTTATTGCGATGAAGAAGTAGTTTCTTCTGATTTTGTTCATGATAATCGTTCTTCCATTTATGATTCATTAGCAACTTTACAGAACAACTTTAAAGATGAAAAACGTTTCTTTAAAATTGTTTCTTGGTATGATAACGAATGGGGATATTCAAACAGAGTAGTTGATTTACTCGTTAAGATTTCAAAATAATCTTCTCACTCTTTTAGAAAGACGAAGTGAAAGCTTCGTCTTTCTTTTTATTAGCCCAATCTATAGTTCGTATAAAAGAAGTAAAAATTTATTCTGTGAAAAATATATACTGTTTTTACGGAAGTAAGGAATAATAAAATGAAAAAATTATCTATTGATCAATTGGATTTAAAAGGGAAGAAGGTGCTCGTTAGAGTTGACTTTAATGTCCCTCTTGATGATACTCAAAACATTACAGACTCTAGAAGAATCGAATCCTCTTTACCTACGATTAAAAAAATTATTGCTGATGGCGGAAAGGCAATTTTAATGAGTCATCTTGGAAGGCCTAAAGGTAAAGTAACTCCAAAATACAGTTTAAAGCCGGTTGCAGTAAAATTATCGGAATTACTCGAGAAAGATGTAAAACTAGCTTCTGATTGTATTGGTGAAGAGGTTCAAAAATTAGTAAACGATCTGCATGATGGTGATGTACTTTTATTAGAAAATTTAAGATTTCATGAAGAAGAAGAAAAAAACAATCCCGAGTTTGCAAAACAATTAGCAGAATTTGGTGAGGTTTATGTTAATGATGCTTTCGGAAGCGCACACAGAGCTCATGCTTCAACGGAAGGTGTAACCAAATATATTGATAAATGTGCTGCCGGTTATTTAATGCAGAAAGAATTAGATTATTTAGGAAATGCAATATCTGATCCTAAAAGACCTTACTGTGCTATTCTTGGCGGCGCAAAAATTTCCGGTAAGATTGATGTTATTCAAAACTTACTCGATAAAGTCGACACAATGATTATCGGCGGCGGTATGGGATATACATTTTTCAAATCACAAGGAAAAGAAATTGGTAAATCTTTGTTGGAAGAAGAAAAAATAGGATTAGCTAAAGAGCTTTTGGAAAAAGTATCAAACTCAAATGTTAAGTTTATGCTTCCTGTTGATGTTGTTGTCGCTGAAGAATTTGATAACAATTCTCCTTCTGAAGCTGTAAGTATAGATAACATTCCTGCTAATAAAATGGGATTGGATATCGGACCTAAAACAGTTAAATTATTTACTGAGGAATTGTTAAAAGCAAAAACTATTATTTGGAACGGGCCAATGGGAGTTTTTGAAATGGACAATTTTGCTAAAGGTACAAACGCTATTTCCAAAGCCTTGGTAGAAGCAACAAATAATGGAGCAATCACTATTATTGGCGGAGGTGATTCTGCTTCTGCAATTAGCAAGGCTGGGTTAGATGATCAAGTGTCACATGTATCTACCGGCGGCGGAGCTTCATTAGAATTTCTGGAAGGTAAAATTCTTCCGGGTGTTGCTGCGCTATCTGAAGCATAAGTATTATTTTTGATTGCCCGATATGCAGGTGATTTATTCGCATTGCGGGCAATTTTTTGTTTTTATATTAGATGTGTAGAATTTAGAATTTATTCAGAAGGACGTTTTAGTGGACCGTAATTATTATAAGCCTAGCGGATTTGGTGGTTTCAGCTTTTTTCCGCCAGTAATTAAAAACCTTTTAATTATAAATGTCGTTGTGTTTCTTATTCAAACTCTGGGCGGCCAGGTAATGGTCGGAAACGGCATGACTTTTTCTGACATTCTTACCAGGTATTTTGCTCTCATTCCAATTGGCGGAATTGATGTTGGTCCTTTTACGCATTGGAGTTTTTATCCGTGGCAATTAATAACATATCAATTCATGCATGGTGGATTAATGCACATCTTCTTCAACTTGTTTGTTTTGTGGATGTTTGGAGTTGAAGTTGAACATATTCTTGGCTCTAAGAAGTTTTTATACTTTTATCTTATATGCGGTGTTGCAGCGGGACTATCACAATTATTTATAACTCCCTTGTTAGGCGGCAGTGTTGGACCTACTATAGGCGCATCTGGGGCAATATACGGAGTAATGGTTGCCTTTGCTTTATTATTCCCGAATCGTCTCATCTTCTTATATTTCCTTATTCCTGTTAAGGCTAAATACTTAATCACCGGTCTTGTAATTTTCGAATATTTTTATGTTGGAAGCGCAAGCGGAAATATTGCACACTTAGCACATCTTGGTGGTGCTGTAGCCGGTTTTGTTTATTTTCTGTTGGATTCAAGCATTGATGTGGATATTAAAAGAGTATTTCGCAAAAGAGGTAGTTACTATTCTTCCGGCAATTCGAGCAATAATAATCCTTTTCAAAATGTTTCCAATATCTTTAAGAAAAAAGAAAAGAATGTTGAAGATGCTAAGTTTTATGAGATTAAAGATGATCATCCACAATCCGAACAATCAGATTATAGTCAAGCAGAAATTGATGAAATTCTAGACAAAATCAGCCGTTCCGGCTATCAAAATTTAACACCTAGAGAAAAGAAAATTCTGTTTGAAGCAAGTAAGAAAATGAAATAAATAGGAATTGATCTTTGAATAAATATTTCAAATTAATTTTACTTCAAATTGCAGCTGTTTTTATTTTATGCATTAATGGATGCACTGATAAACCACCGATAGATGAAGATAAATTCGTAAATATTTATACTGATATTTTAATTCAGCAAGACACCTCTGATGTGAACGGTAAAAAATTAGAACTGATTAAATCCAAAGTTTTGTCAAAATATAATGTCACCGGCAAAGAATATTCAGAAACTTTGGATTTCTACAATCAGAAAAAAGGACAGATGGAAGGACTTTTTTGATAAAGCAATTAAACACATTGAAGATTTGAAAACTGAAAACGCTCGTAAATTGGCTGATGAAAAGAAGGCTCAAAAGGATACATTAAAAAAATAAGAGATTATTAGGTCCTGTGTTTTGCAAGCGCTATTCGGATCAGCGGATAAGTTATTGCTTCCGGTAGATCAGCTTTCAATTCCTTCATTTCAGTTTTACCTTCGGCTATTTTTTCACTGATTAATTTATAAAAACCCTCTTCAAATAAATGTTCAACTTTAATATCTCTTTGATATTCCAAAATAGTTTCAATTTGCATTGAAATTACAGCTTCGGATAACTGTCTTAATGAAGCTATATCTGAGAGGGAATAGCCTTTTTTTAACAAATTATATGTCTCAATTATATTCGAAGGTATCGCACGTATCTCGGAGAGGGAAGGTTCAACTGTGTTGCTAGAATCGAAATATTCATTTACAACTTCCAGGATTTCTGTCCCAAATTTACTGAACATTCTATTGTTAAAACCTTTTACAGATAATAAACCCTCTTTTGTTTTTGGTTTAGCCAGTGCTATTTCTTTTAAAACTTCATCCGGACAAATTAAATAGCCGGTTTGTAAGAATCTTTTTGAAACCTTAGTTCGTAATTCTCTAAGCGAATTAAATAAAAAAAGATTATCCTCGTAATTTTTCTCCGGAGGTTTTTCTAAAACTTCTTCCGTAATATCTGCTACAAAATTAATCCCTTCTTCACTGAGCGTAAGATTTTTTTTGCTATCTTCTTTTCTTAGAATCAACCCTTCGGAAATTAATTGTTGAATAATATTTTTTAGATCATTTTTATCATAATTTGCACAACTTCCGTAAGTATTATAATTAGAATAATTCCCGGTTTTACTGTTGCCTTTTAAAATTATTAGAAGGGAAGCTTCGTGCAAATGTTTATTGCTTTCTCTGATTGTTCTAAGAACTAGTTCTTTAACATATTCGGAAGAAGTATCTGTAAGGATAGAAGGATCAACACAAATGTCGCATTTGCCGCAACTATATTCTTCAACGTCTTCACCAAAATAATCTAATATAAATTTAAACCGGCATTCATTTGTAAAAACATAATCAACCATAGAGTCAATTTTTTTCCGCATTCTAATATAACTCTCATTTATCAGCTTATAGTCTAATTTTAATGAAGAAGATTTAACACGCGGCGTTATCAGTTTAACATTATCTTTTCCAATTGGAGTTGAATAGATTGCAAACCCCAAATTATCAAGGGTTGTGAAAGCGTCCTCAAGTTCTTTATTGGTTACATCCAGTCGCCTAATCATTTCAGACATCGGAATTTTTATTTTCTCATTAAAAAGATTGCTTCCATATTCTCTTAATAACATCAAAACCGCTTCTCTTAAAATTAAATTGGAAGTTTTCTTTATAAAGTTCTTTAACTTGTTCGAATCTGATACAAATTGTAAAGTTGGCTTATTATTGTATTCGGAAAGCAATTTTAAGTAGCCCGCATTTTCCAGAAATCTGATTGCCGAGAATATCAAACCTTTATTCAACCGTTTTTTAAGATATGAGGAAATGTAATCATAGTTTAAGGGAATCTCTTTATCCGAAATGTTTCCGACAGCAATCTTACCATAATCGCAAATAGCAGAATATATATTCTGAATCAATTCTTTATCGGGATGAGAGTTTGATAAGAAAAAATTCTGGATATTTATATCGTAATCATCATGAAGTAAGAAAACATCGGCGCGATTTCCATCTCTTCCTGCACGCCCGATTTCCTGATAATAATTCTCAATAGAACCCGGAGTATTGTAATGAATAATAAGGCGAATATCTTTTTTGTCTATTCCCATTCCAAACGCATTGGTGGCGGCAATAACCGGAAGTTTATCATTCAGAAAATCTTCTTGTATCTTTTTCCGTTCAATCGATCCTAATCCGGCATGATAGTAAGCTGTATTTACGCCTTTAAAATTTAAATGATCACTAATATCTTCTGCGTTTTTTCTTGATGCAGTATAAATTATTGCCGGTGTTTTAAATTGCTTGATTAATTCGTAACACTTGTCTTTTTTGTTTTTAGTAACAAAAACATTTAGATATAGATTATCTCTTTCAAATCCACGAACAAATAACTTATGATCTTTAAAACCTAATTGTTTGGTAATGTCGTGAACTACCTCGGTTGTAGCAGTAGCTGTGAATCCGGAAATTCTATTTATGCCGACGAAATCAACAAACTCTTTTATTTTCCTATAACTTGGTCTAAAATTATGTCCCCATTCGCTTATACAATGTGCTTCATCAACAAATAAGTAGTATGGACTTAAATTTTTAATTCGTTCGGCAAACGCAATATTCTCTAATCTTTCTGGAGCAACATAAAGTAATTTTATTTGTCCGAAAGAAATTTTATGAAGTACTTCTTCAACTTCGTGGAAACTCATTGTACTGTTTATAAAGGCAGCAATTTCTCCGTTTTTATTCAGCGAGTCAACTTGGTCTTTCATTAAGGCGATTAGTGGAGAAATTACAATTGAGAAATTAGGAGAAATCAGAGATGGAATTTGGTAACATATTGATTTACCGGCACCTGTTGGGAGAACCGCTAAAACATTATTTTTATCAAGAATTGCATTTATTATTTCTTCTTGATTTACTCTGAATTTGCTATAACCAAAGTATTCTTTTAGAGCTTTTATTGCGTTCATAGAATCATTTTTTGTCATTTATAAAGATAAAAAATATTTAACAAACTAAAGTTTGACTTTTGTGAGATAGATTGTTAAAAATGTAATATAAAAATACTTATAGTTCGAATAGGGATTTTACCAACTATCATTTTACCCGTATTTAGAAATCATTTTTTGTTATATTTGAAGACATTAACAATATAAAAATCTGGATAAATATGAATTCTATCGAAACATTCAATCTTACTAAAGTCTACTCTTCCGGCCTTAAGAAAAATGAAGTTAGAGCCTTAACAGATCTGAACATAAAGGTTGACCAAGGAACAATATATGGACTTTTAGGACCAAACGGTGCGGGCAAGACTACTCTGGTAAAACTTCTGTTGGGAATTACTTTTCCAACTTCCGGTTCAGCTAAAATCTTAGAACATGAAATAAATGATTATCAAATTAAATCACAAATTGGATACTTACCGGAGAATCATAAATATCCTTCATATTTAACAGGCGGGGAAGTGCTTCATTTTTTCGGTAAACTCAGTGGAATGGAAAATACTTTATTAAAATCCAGAATAGATGAAATGTTGAGTTTAGTCAATATGTCGAAATGGAAAAAGACTAAAATAAAAAATTATTCTAAAGGTATGATGCAAAGGTTAGGCTTAGCGCAGGCTATGATAAATGATCCGCAGTTAATATTTTTAGATGAACCTACTGACGGAGTTGATCCGATTGGAAGGAAAGAAATTCGTGATGTCTTAATGCATCTTAAGGAAAAATCGAAAACAATATTTCTAAACAGCCATCTGCTTTCTGAAGTAGAATTAATCACAGATAGAGTAGGAATTTTAAATAAAGGCAAGTTGATTAAAGAAGGTACTGTTAAGGAAATAACAGAAAAACAAGAAGAATATAAAATAAGTGTTGAAAATTTTAAATTAGAAGATTTATCATCTGAAGAATTAGTCGGAGTTAGTTATCAATCATTACATAACGGAGATTATATTCTAAAGATTGACGATAAAAGTGCTCTCAATAAATTGCTCGATATTCTAAGAAATAAAGGAGCGGTAATAAACGAAATGACCAAGCAAAAAAATACTCTTGAAGATATGTTCATTTCATTAATTCAAGAATCAGAGAAGGAGAATGTTGGATGAAAAATATTTGGTTAATGACTTGGTTTACAGTTAGAGAAGCTTTGGCTAGGAAAGTCTTTATCTTTTTCCTCGCAATCTCTTCCTTAGTGATGTTGGGATTAATCTTGATATTTAGTATGAACAGTTCGAGCATTCTAATTCAATCTTTGAACAATTCCGGGCAAACTGTTAATATGGGAGATGCTGCAAAAGCTCTTGAAGTTTTAATAATTTCTCCGTTATCAATTCTTGGTTTATTGCTTGCAATTTTTTCATGTTCCAGTTTTATACCCAATATGCTGGAGAAAGGAAATATCGATCTTTTATTATCAAAACCGATATCCAGATTTCAGATTATGCTGGGGAAATATTTAGGGGGAGTTTTAGTAGTATTACTTAATATTACATTCCTTATTTTAGGCGTTTGGCTTATTGTTTCGTTTAAATTTTCGTACTGGGATGTTTCGTTCCTTTGGTCAATCATCATCATAACGTTCACTTTTGCGGTTCTGTATGCGCTAATTGTTCTTTTCGGAGTTCTAACTAAAAGCTCCATACTTGGAATGATGATCGCTTACTTCATTTTCTTAATTTTTAGTCCAATAATGGCATTTGTAAGAGATCGCATAGAATTATTAACTCAGAGTCAAACCGTAAAATCTATACTATTGGGAATTTACTACATAGTGCCTAAAACATCTGAATTAATGGGAAGTACAATTCTTAATCTTTCAGTTGGCAAAGGTGTCGCAGATTATCAGCCAATATACTCTTCGTTTATTTTCTTGATAGCCATTTTAGGGATTACTATTTCGTTATTTATGAAAAAAGATTTTTAATGATGAGAAAATTTGTCTTAATCTTAGCTACAATAACGTTGTTGTTTGGGGGATGCGCTAAGCAAAAAGAGACTTCTCCAATCCCCCAAAATCAACTGAAAATGCTGGATATATTGCCCAATAAAGATGAGTATTTGGTATATCTAAATCTCGCTGAATTGCGGAAAACTCAATATTGGGACTCATTTTTAGACTCTTCCGTGATGAATACAAAAACCGGATTATGGTTAAAAAGCATTCAGAATACATCAAATATTCCGATAGTTAAATCAATCTCTGAAGTTTACTTATGCAAGACTATAAGCGGTGTAAACGTGGTTGGCATTTTATTTGATAATAATAAAGCATCGATTAAAAATCACTTTGAAGCACTGAAGAAATTAGAGCATTCAACTGTGCTCGGGAATAAAATTTATTCGGTAGAGAATCCTAAAAACATATTTTTTTATTTCGTTAACGATTCAACTCTTTTGGTAGTTGACAATATTAGTTATGTAAAAAATATGGCTTCAGGGAAAATTAAAAGCGCTAAAAGTGATAAAAGATTGATGAATGTAATAAAAAGTGTTTCATTAAAAAATCATTTTTGGTTGGTTTCAGAAAAGTCCGGATTTTCAGTAAATCTGATTGAGAAAGTAACCGCTGTGCACCCTACAAGTTCACAGAAAAAATTACTTAGAACTGTTAGGAACTTGAGTATTTCGGCATCCTTCGGCAACCAGGTGAAAGTTGAATCTCTGTGGCAAATGAGATCTACTAAAGATGCATATTTGCTTTCAACCGGAGTTAAAGGCGCACTTGCAATGGACCTTTTCTCAAAGTTCAGTTACGAATTAGATAAAATAATGAAAAAATTAATTGTGGAACAAAGTGAATCTATAATTGATTATAGAATTACTTTTAACAACAATGATTTAAACACTTTGAAAGATTTTGCGAAGAAGAAAAAATTATTCAATAAACTGTGAGACAAAAATATGCAAGATGAGAAGCTAAAACTTGAAGATTTACTCGGCACCTCAAAAGTAAATAATGATGATGATTATATAAATAATGTAGCAATAATTGGCGCAGGAGTTATGGGACAAGGTATTGCTCATTCAATAGCGTCTTCGGGTATGGAGGTTATAATTATTGAGCAAGATTCTGAACATCTACAAAAAGCTAAACTAGATTTAGCCGAATCTATTGATCGTGAAATTAAAAGATGGACGCTAACGCAATCCGAAAAGAAATCAATATTAAGTAGAATTAAATGGGAACTAAGCATTGAAGCCATAAAGGAAGCGGATTTAATTATTGAAGCTGTGGATGAAAACCTGGAGTTGAAAAAAACTATTTTTAGAGAGTTGGATTTGCTAGCTCCGAAAGATGTAATTTTTATTTCTAATACATCAACTTTAAGCCTTACTAAAATTGCTGAAGCTACTAAAAGAACTGATAGAATAATTGGAATGCATTTCTTGAATCCTGTACCTAAAGTTCCCATGGTTGAATTGGTGAAATGTTTATATACTTCAAATAAAACAGTTGATATCATAAAAACTTTTGCCGCAAGAATTGGTAAAACACCTGTAGAAGTTTATGAGTATCCGGGATTTGTAACAACCAGAGCTATTGTGCCTTTGTTGAATGAAGCCATGTATATTTTATTGGAAGGTGTGGCAACTGCAAAAGATATTGATACTGCAATGAAATTAGGATATAATTTTCAACATGGTCCTTTAGAAATGGCAGATATGATGGGGTTAGACGAAGTGCTTGCTTGGATGGAAACTTTATGGAAGACATTAGGTGAACCTCGCTACCGTGCTTGTCCGATTTTAAGAAAATTGGTTAGAGAACGAAAACTCGGGAAAAAAACCGGCGAGGGATTTTATAAATATGATGAAAATGGAAAGATAATTTATAGTTAACGGTAAGCTTACTTTCCTGGTGATTTGTAAGCTAAAATATTTTAATTAGGATAAAAAAATGAAAGTTCTTGTACTTAATTGCGGAAGTTCTTCAATAAAATATCAATTTATTGATACGAAAGATCAAGTTGCATTAGCTAAAGGTTTAGTTGAACGAATTGGAATGAGCAGCGCTGTGCTTTCTCATTCTCGATTTGATGGAGATTCAATAAAAATTGTTGGCGAAATTTTAGACCACACAATTGCTATTGAATATGTATTAGGTGTTATGCTTAGTAAAAATCATGGTGTTATTGCTGATAAGGAAGACATTGATGCTGTTGGACATAGAGTTGTCCACGGTGGAGAAACTTTTTCTGATTCGGTCTTAATAACCGATGAAGTTATAAAAGTATTACAGCAAAATATTGAACTTGCTCCTTTACATAATCCACCAAACATAAAGGGTATTCAAGCAGTAAAAAGAGCATTACCAGATATTCCGCAATGCGCGGTTTTTGATACTGCATTCCATGTTAAAATGCCTCCGAAAGCATATCTTTACGGAATTCCATATGAGTTGTATAAGAAATATCAAATCAGAAGATATGGTTTTCACGGAACTTCACATTTATTTGTTTCAAATCAAGCTGCACAGATGCTTGGTAAACCTATCGAGGAATTGAAAATTGTAACGGCTCATTTGGGAAACGGATGCAGTATGTCTGCAATAAAAAACGGCCGTTCAGTCGATACTACAATGGGGTTCACTCCTTTGGAAGGTTTATTGATGGGAACTAGGAGCGGTGATCTGGATCCGTCCTTGATTCTTTATATAATGGGAAAAGAAGGATTATCATTAAGTGAAGCAAATACACTACTAAACAAGCATAGTGGATTGATCGGCCTTAGCGGCGAAAGCAGTGATATGCGCGAAATAATTGCTGCCGTTAAAGAAAATCATAAACGTGCAAGATACGCATTTGAAGTATTTACTTACAGAATAAAGAAATATTTGGGTGCTTATGCTGCGGCTATGGGCGGACTTGATGCTTTTGTTTTTACAGGTGGGATTGGTGAAAATTCTCCTGAGGTTAGAGCTGAAGTCTGTAGCGAAATGGAATTTTTAGGAATTGAATTAGATGAAGCTAAAAATACAAATAAAGAACAAATTATTTCTACGGATTCTTCAAAAGTAAAAGTTCTACGTGTTCCAACTAACGAAGAGCTGGTAATTGCGATGGATACTAACTCAATTGTTGAGGCTATGAATAAATAATATATTATATTTGTGAACCAAAAAGTTAAGCGCTCATAATACATTTCTTAACTTCAAAATATCACAAATACATATTAGAAATATTCATTGTTTTAACATGACTTTAGAACTATTCTTGCTTTCGTTCATTCCTTTGTTTGTAGCAATTGATATTGTGGGTACAGTTCCTATTTTCTTAGGATATACCCACGATGTTTCTCAATATCAAAGGAAAAAACTTGTTACCGAAGCTATTATTGCAGCTTTCATAGTAGCAAATCTATTTTTAGCAGCGGGACAATTAATTCTTAATTTTTTGGGAATAACAATTGATGACTTCCGTATTGCTGGTGGAATCATTTTACTTATTCTTTCTATAAATGATATTATGTCTTCTTCCGATAGTAGAAGAAAACCCAATACTGATATTGGAATTGTACCGCTTGGCATTCCCTTAATAATGGGACCTGCCGCTCTTACTACAATCATTATCCTTGTTCATAACTACGGTTATTTACCTACCATTTTATCTATGGTATTAAACTTTGTAATTGCCTGGCTGATATTAGCTAATGCTCGTTGGTTAATTAAGGTTATTGGTGACGGTGGATCAAAAGCGTTTGCAAAAATTGCTTCTTTGTTCCTTGCGGCAATCGCCGTTATGATGATTCGAGAAGGTGTTGTTAACATCATTAAAAACCTAAAATAATTGAAATTTTGGTTAATTTTTCTTACCGTAAAACATGTAATTATTTTTGGTAGAATAAAACCATTTTAATGATTTGTGAGAGAGGTTCTTATGGATTTGGGAATAAAAGGGAAAGTGGCCTTGATTACTGCTTCGAGCAAAGGAATTGGAAGAGCCGTTGCCGAAGCTTTGGCAGCCGAAGGATGTAATATTACATTATGCTCCAGAACTAAAGATGATTTGATTAAAACTTCCGATGAGATTAAAGTAAAATATGGCGGCGATCCGTTTTGGTGTGTTTGCGATTTAAATAAACAGAAAGATATTGAAAGCACTATCAACTCAGTTAATAATCAGTTTGGGCATATTGATATTCTGGTAAATAACTGCGGCGGTCCGATCTCCGGTTTTTTTAGAGACCTTTCAGATGAAGATTGGCAAAGTGCTTTTGAACAAGTTTTACTCAGTTCGGTTAGGCTGAGTAATTTTGTATTGCCAGGAATGCTTTTAAGAGAGTGGGGTAGGATAATTAACATAACATCTGTCTCTGTCAAACAACCGATTGACAACTTGATGCTGTCAAATTCTTTAAGAAGCGGTGTAATCGGATTTGCAAAATCACTAAGTAATGAAGTGGCAAAACATAATGTAACCGTAAATAATGTTGCGCCCGGTTATACTTTAACAAATAGGCTTTATGAATTAGCAGTAGTGAGGGCAAAAA
Organism: uncultured Ignavibacteriales bacterium; assembly: GCA_963739985.1. Lineage (GTDB taxonomy): Bacteria > Bacteroidota > Ignavibacteria > Ignavibacteriales > Ignavibacteriaceae > CAVUCE01. The sequence goes on along the minus strand of CAVUCE010000022.1, from coordinate 429,831 downwards.
ATTCCGGTAAATCGCATGAAGAAATTTTAGCTGATACCGCCAAACAAATTCCGATGGACAGACTCGGAAGTCCCGAAGAGATTGCCGCTGCCGTTGCTTTTTTGGCTTCTAAACAAGCTAGTTATATAACCGGAAATACTATTCAAGTTGATGGTGGTTATATCAAAAGTATAATGTAATGAAAATAATAATTTAGTAATAAATGTTTTCCTCATAATTAGAGGACACTTGTCATGATCAAAGAAATAGAAATTGTAGTCCCTCCTGAATTCATTAATGATTATAATGCAATCAAGACTTTCGCAGCACAGAAATTAAAAATAGAAACTGCGGATATTACCGCTATTAACCAAATTCGCCGCTCAATTGATGCTCGAAGTTCAAATCCAGTTTTTAGAATTTCATCTCGTGTATATATTAATGAATCACCAATAAATGAAAAAGCTGAAATCCCTTACAAACATGTAAAATCAGATAAAAAAATAATTATTGTTGGATTTGGTCCGGGAGGTATGTTTGCCGCTTTGCGTTTGATTGAACTAGGAATTAAACCGGTAGTAATCGAGCGTGGCAAAGATGTTCAAAGCAGAAGAAGAGATTTAAAAGCAATACAGCAAGAGCATATTGTGAATCCGGATTCTAATTATTGTTTCGGCGAAGGTGGAGCAGGCACATATAGCGATGGAAAACTTTATACTAGATCGACTAAAAGAGGGGATGTAAATAAGATTTTAAGAGTTCTCGTTCAGCATGGAGCAACTCCTGATATATTAATAGACGCTCATCCTCATATTGGCTCAAATAATTTACCAAAAGTTGTAAAATCTATTAGAGAAACCATTTTACAAAATGGTGGAGAAATATATTTTGAATCAAAGGTCACTGATTTCATTTTAGAAAATGAAACAGTTAAAGGGGTAATTGTAAATGATAATCAAGAATTTTTAGGTGATGCTGTAATTTTAGCAACCGGGCATTCAGCGCGGGATATTTTTTATTTACTCAATAAAAAAGGGATAAAAGTTGAACCTAAACCTTTCGCCATGGGTGTAAGAATTGAGCATCCCCAACCATTAATAAATGAAATTCAATATCACACGAAAACAAAACATGAAAATTTACCGGCTGCAAGTTATAGTTTAGCTTGTAATATTGGTGATCGAGGTGTTTACTCATTTTGTATGTGTCCCGGTGGAATTGTTGTTCCGGCTTCTACTGCGCCGGGCGAAATTGTAGTCAACGGTATGTCGCTTTCAAGGCGTGATTCACCATTTGCAAATTCCGGATTCGTAGTTAGCGTTACTGAAAAGGATTGGAAGAAGTATGATGCGGATTTCCCTTTTTCTGCATTAAATTTTCAGAAAGAATTAGAGCAACTTGCTTTTGAACTTGGAAACCGGAGTCAAAGTGCTCCTGCCCAAAGAGTAACCGATTTTGTAGAAGGCAAAGTGTCTTCCAATTTACCAAATACTTCTTACATACCAGGTTTAGTTTCTAGTCCTCTGCATGAAAAATTACCTGACTTTATGGTGCAAAATCTTAAAGAAGCATTAGTAATTTTTAACAAAAAAATGAGAGGTTATTATACCGGGGAAGCCCAACTGATTGCGGTAGAAAGTAGAACAAGCTCTCCGGTTCGAATACCGCGAGACAAAGAATCATTAATGCATATTCAAACTAAAGGGCTTTTTCCTTGTGGCGAAGGTGCAGGTTATGCAGGCGGAATTGTTTCTGCTGCAATAGACGGAGAAAATTGTGCTAATGCTATAACTAAGTATATAAATAATTAGGATTATACTGGATATTGATTCGTTTGTGTGCGTGTGCTCAAAACTTAAATATTTTTTTTGTAATATATATTATTACTAATATTTTATTTAAATGCAGATTCGATATAATGTTTAGAAAGGAGAGTCAGAATGTCTAATGAAAAAGTAAAGTATAACAATCCTCCTGTATGGATTGATTTTATAGGTGTTATACTTGCAATATCCGCCGCGGTTTTTATAATTTTTGTATTTGATTCACAATTTACAATAACTTATAATCCTGCTATGCTTAAAAATGCGCAAGGACAGTTTCAACAAACTTCAGTAAACAATAATGCAAATTCTTTATCTAATGCCAAAATTATAAATTCTGATTAATAGAATTTTCTTAAAATTAGTTCTTCCAACACAAAAAATATTTTATAAGTCGTCACAATAACCGCTAGTATTAAATTGCGCCTAATTTAATATTATTCTTCGTTGCGGCGACTTAATTTCTCTTCCCTTTGTTATTACTTTTCCCCTTTGTTATTGCTTTCTTAATCGGTTTTACTTTTGCCGGTTTTTTAACTTTTACGACTTTTTCTTTTTTCTTTGTTTCGCTTAGCGCATTGATTAAAGTATCATATTGATACCCGGCCTTTTGTGCGATAGATTTTAATTCCGAAACCTCGGTTAGACTTAGCTTTAATTGATTAGCAATTTCATTCAGATCTTTTGCTGAAAATTTATGATTTTTTGATTTACTGTTTTTAACAGGGAAGTATGTATTTCGTATATAAGAAACATTTGATAAGGAATATACCCAATCAACTAAATTTTCAAATCTTTCTTTGTTGAAATAAATTGTATTCTCATGTTCGTTCACTAAAAGATAATTTTCAATTTCTCTTAATTCAATAAACTTTTTTAATAATATATTTTCAAGAGTAGTCTTTTCTTCTTTTTTTTGCTTTACTTTACCATTTCTTCCCGAATCGATGATAAAAGCTTTTATCAAATTTATTTCCGGTTCAAGTAATTCAGGATTGAATCCAATATCTCTAAGAACATTTCTAAGAGGATTTTCAATCCTGAAATCATCATAAATATTTACTAGTTCTTTCTCAGAATAATTATTTAAAACTTCCTTAAGTATTTTTTCTGTCAGTGAGTAAATGTAGAATAAACTTTTTATCTGAAATTCTTCATTCTCAATACAGAGTGATTCTTTAATTTGCAATAATGGCTTTTGCCAGGTCTTTTTAGAAGTTTGAGAATCAAGTGCAGTGTCAATTAATCTAATTGAATCTAAATCAGTTTTAAATTCGGTTTTGATATTTTCAGTAACCAATTTAATCTTTTCTAAATTTTGAAACTCATCTACAACTTTGGAGATTGCATTATGAATTGAAATCGGAATTTCTGAAACTTCTTTTACACTTTTATCTTGGGTAGTAGTGAATTCTAATAATTCTTGTATTTTTGTTCTAGAAAACAAATCAATGAAACTATTATGTAACGGTTGTAATCTTAATTGATGTAATTCATATTCTACCGAGTAAACAGCTTTGCCTTTAATATTCGCATAAAGTTTTTCATAACTTCCGGAGACGTCATATACTTCCGTAATATTCATAAAAATTTTGTATTGATAACCGCTCAAATAAAAATATAGACCATCATCATGTAAATCGGAACCTTTGAGCAAATACTCAAGATCACTTTTGTGTTCCTTAAATATATAGTAAAAATGAGAGTAGCCTTTAATATCTAAGATTTGAGCGATTTTTTGCGGAGCTTTATTTTCAGTCGAATCTCCGTTAGAGACTGTCTTAGGCGTGGAATAATTAACTATACCGCTGCACTCATTAAAAGAATTATTATAAACTACTAAAGCTTTTTCGGATCCGTATTTGTTGGTATATGCAAAGACATTTTCGTTTACATTACCATGAGAATCTAAAAAATCATACAGTTCAAAATCGTTTACTTGACTGAATAAATAGCGTTTTCGCATTAGGGGAAAAATTTCTTCTTCGTGTCGTATAACTAAATACTCATCAGTAAATTCGGTGTAATAAGCTTTTTGATATTCCATACCGTATTTTTCAGAAAAACCTTCAACTTGTCCGTGCCCAAACATCGGCAATCCTGGTAATGTTACCATAACAGCTGAAACACCAAAATATTTATCACCTTTACCAAATTGATTTACAGCAGTTTCTTCATCGGGATTGCTCATGAAGTTTACATATCGCTTTAGAATTTCGGGATTAAAATCGAGTGTGTTTTTAATAAGTTCACGATATTTGGAGTTTTCTTCTTTCATGAACATATGCATAAAAGCACTGTTATAAACTCTGTGCATTCCTAAAGTACGGACAAAATAGCCTTCCATTAACCAGAAAGCTTCCGCTAACAACAATGTATGAGGTAATTCTTTATTAATTCTATCAACAACTTCTCGCCAAAATTCTTCAGGCATTGCTTCATCAAATTGGCTTCGTGAAAGAGAATAATCAGATCGAGAGGGAATAGCTCCGCCTGTTCCGGGATGAGGAAACCATAATCTTTGATAATGTTTTTTTGTAAGAGTCATTGCAGCATCAAACCGAATAATTGGAGTTTTTCTAGCTACATGCATAATTGTTTGAATCAATGTTTCTCTTACTTCCGGGTTTAATAAATTTAGTTGCGCAGTATCATTCCAAGGCATGTTTGTTCCATCGTTACCATGATAAATATATCTTTTATCACCGGTATGTTTATCTAATCTTTCAAACACAACCGAGGCATCTGTTTTGGAATAATATTTATCTTCTATTCTTACTTCAACCCGGGAGTCATCGGAAAGATTTGGCCCGTTAAAAGTATAACTTGGATAAGGCAGATCATTTCTTTGAATAAAATAGTCCGGTTTTTCAACAACCCATTTTGAATAAATCCCTGTATGATTTGGAACCATGTCACTTGCTAATCTTATTCCTCTAGCCCAGGCTCTGGATTTTAGATTTTCAAATGCTTCTTCGCCGCCTAAATCATTTGCAATAACATAATCGAAAAGCGAATATGCCGAAGCAGCGGCCTCCGGATTTCCCGTTAATTGCTTTATCTTTTTTGAAGCCGAACTTCTTTCCCATAAACCAATCAGCCAAAGAGAAGTAAAATTCCAGTTTGCAAGATCATCAAGTTCACTATCGGGAATCTGATCTAATTTTGTTATTGAACGCTGATATTTTTTTGATAATTGATCGAGCCATACAAAAGCATTTTTTGCAATCATTACTACTTTAGGCATCCAATCAACATCTTCTGTAAATCTTTCAACTTCAGCATAATAAAATTGATTTTCCTCTTGAGTAAGTGATTCACCTCTAGCTATTTTTTCCCTTAATTTTGTAAAATATTCAGCGTCATATTTATAAACCGGAACAGGCGGCGTCGCTTTCTCTCCGCCTCCATGTTGAAGAAATAGCTTTATATCCTCTTGTATTAAATCTTTTCCCTTTAATAATCGATCATTAAATTTTTCATATATATAAACTCCCCATTTTTCTCTTATGTATTCTAATTGTCCTTCAAGATCGTAAGGATTATTAATTATGGGCTTCCTTAAAAATTCCAAAAGCGGCAAGTTTTCCGGACCAAATGGCTTTTCGTTTATAAAGAATTTTTCAGAAAAATCTATTGATTTCACATACTTCGATCTTGAAGCTAAAGGTTTGTCATTGTATAGTTCCTGGAATAATGTTGTAGCGGGATTATTGTTTTCAATATTTAGAAGCATTAATTCTTCTAAAATAATTTCTTTATTTGATTTACCATCTGAATAACCTGACAAATATTCATTTAAAGAAGTTTCACCTGAATAAACTGACAGTGGTGGAAATTCCAGTAAATACTCAATCATTAGCTGGTTCAAATGATCAACACCGAGCGAGTTCTCTAGGAATTTGATTTTTCTTGCAAATACTCCGGGATTTTCATTTTTTTCATAGAGTCTAATTAAATAATGAAAAATTTCGTGCATTAAACCGAGTCCGTTTAATTGTCCTGCGGTTACTAGTTTATCATGCAACCCTTCAGATTTTCTTTCTTCATTAATCTTATTTGCAACAAGTCTTGCTTGCTGAAAATTGGCAATTATTAAATCCCCTTGGATAGAAAAAAGAGATTTTTCAATTTTATATTTATCTCTAGCTTTTTTTGATACATGAAATTCGAAAGTAATCATAACATAATCTGTTTTAATTATTGATAAATTTATAGCTTAGGCTTAAGCCGCTTATGTACTATTTAATTTAATATAATAATTTAAGAATGAAAATTACTTAATTTAGATGTGAGCGAATAGTGTTCTCCCCTGTAGAATCATAAAATTTTAGCAATGTAATTAGGAAACATTTGTCTCCACCAACTCCAATCAGATTCTGCTCTTTCCCAGATATCCAGCCAATTTTCAACCCCTTTTCTATTTAACATAAATGATAGACTTTTATTTGCCTCTAAACTCGGATCATTTTCTCCGGTTCCTAAGATAATTTTCATCTCTTTGAACGAGTTAATATACCATGAATCCGAAAGACTGGGAAGATAATCAGGAGGATTATTGAAATAGCAATTATCATCATAATAACCATAAATATGATTTCTTATGTCAAATATTCCACTCAGGCAAATAAGTGAACCAATTTTATCCGGATGTTTAAATGCCAAATTTGCAGCGTGATAAGCTCCAAAAGCACAACCGGCAACCGAAACTTTTTCTGATTCGGTTTCATGTCTTGCAAATTCAAGAACGTCATTTATTATTAAATTCTCGTATTCAATATGGTTTGCTGCACGTTGCTGTGGCGGAATATCATAGTTAAACCAGCTATTTGCATCGTAACTATCGGGGCAATAAACTTTTAATTTTCCATCCTCAATAAAATTTGTCAAAGCAGAAATCAATCCCATATCCTTCGCTTCAAAATATTTGCTTCGAGCAGTGGGAAAAATTATTAAAGGAATTCCGAAATGTCCGAAAACCAGCATCTCAAATTCACGGTTTAAGTGGTGGTTATACCATTTGTGATAGTCTTCTTTCATACAAACCAAATTTGTTGTTAATTATCCCTACTAATAATATACGAATATAAATTAAAGTGAAAAATTTTATGCGATCTGTATACAAATTTCATTAATTCCGGCAAACTAAAAAAATTAAGATTTTTTGTAAAAAAGAAAATATTTTTTTATACTAAAACTGCAAAACGGGTTAAATGAATACTTCTGTTCGATCCTACATTTATTAATATAAACAAACAATAGTTGATAAGCTTCGTTTTTTATGAAGTTTTCAACTCATTTTATTTTGCCAAAAATTAAAAACGGAGGTTATTTTAATGAAGTTTTTTACTTCTTGTTTTATATCCATTTTAATAACAATTCTAATTTCCAACTTTGCAAATTCACAAATTAAATATAAAACGAACGGAAAAACCGTAATTACCGAACACCATTCAATTAAAGGTTCCAGGTTTTTTCTGTTAAACGGAAAGAATTTAATTGACAAAACCAACTCGAAATTGCACGCTGAAGGATTTGTAATTGGTGATTTTAACAACGACGGTAAAAAAGATTTATTAAGAGCATTCTCAAAAGGTGAAAAAGGAGTTTTAGTTTTTAACAAAGCTGAAAAGATATATCCTTCATTAAGTTTGCCCAATTTCCCTCATAAGATTTTTAATCCCAATAAAGAAAACTTGTTTTCCGGGAAAAGTAAATCAACAAATATTTCTTCCGAGCCTAAATTTATCACTTCAGGTGATTTTAATAATGACGGCAATCGCGATTTAGCTTTAACTTTTAAAAACAAAAAAGGTTTTTCGATTTATTACGGCGATGGAAAAGGTAAATTTGAATCGATAAGAAATTTTGATATCAACTCAAGCATTGAAAAAATAATAGCTAAAGATTTGTTCTTTAGCGACGGCTTAGTTGATTTAATAACAGTTAATCAAATAGCAGGCAGAGAAGAACTGGTTATTCATAAACGTGATTATTCCGGTGATAATTTTTTCGAGCAGAGAATTCCATTCAATCAAAAAATATCAGATGTAAAAGTCGCCGGATTAAGTTTCAGTACTTCAAACAATTTAGTTGTTTCTACCGGTAAAAGAATCTATATATTTTCTTTAGATAATAATCAAAAGATTAAAGATGATGTAATGAATTATTCCGTTAAAGTTAAAAGATTTAGCAAAAAAATTAACGGAATAAGCATTGGAAATTTTTCAAAATATGATTCTCACCAATTAGCTGTTTTATTTGATGATGCTTCAATAAGTTTATTTGACACAAAAAATAATATAGATATTAATAAATGGAAATTTGTAACGAGTTCGGCTTTATCTTGCTTAGAAAATGAAACAGCTAATCTTCAATTAAAGAAAGGAAATCTTTCTCCATATGTTACATCTGATTTAACGGTTATTGATAAAAATAACGGAATAATTTATCTACTCGATAAAACTTTTTTCAAAAATAAAAAATTTCAATTTGCAAATTTTAAACTCAAAAAGAAAAAGACCGACGTAGTTTTTACTAAACAAAAAATTAATAAAGTTATTTATCAAAGAGCAAGCTTAGATGCACTTGATGATATGATTATTCTCGGAGAAGGAAATAATGGTCCGAGTTTTATTCCTACAGCAACTCAGGAGGCAATTACTGTTAACTCGCTGGGCGATAAAGGAGACGGCGACCCTAGCGACGGAATTTGCGATACAGGAAATAAAGATAAAGGTTATACCGGAATAAGAACGCTCAGATGCGCACTTGATCATCTTTTAGCTATGCAGGAAACCGGTACAATAAGTTTTGGTGTTAAAGGAAAAATTGTAATAGACAGCGATTTTCCGATACCTATTCCGCTCGGGTATACAGTACCGGAGGGAGTAGTTATTGATGGTACAAGTGCTCCGGGATATAAAGACGCGCCTGTCATTGAATTATCGGGCGAAGCAATGCAGAAACTTCAAAACGCTGATGCCGCAAATTTAACGCTGCTTAATGATAATGTGGTAAAAAGCCTGGCAATTACTAATGGCGAATACGGCATAATTAATAATGCACCATCTGATAATTGTGTAATTGAAGGAAACTATATTGGCGTTGATCCTTCAGGTACAAAAGCAGCAAAAAATATTATTGGTGTTGGTGCTTATGCTTATGGAGCTCAAATTGGCGGACCTGACAGTTCGCAGAGAAATGTAATATCAGGAAATACAAATGCCGGAATAAAACTTATTGCAGGAAATTATAACAGTCCCGGTCCGAGAAATGTAATTCAAGGAAATTATATAGGTACAGATAAAACCGGTAAAAAAGCGATTTATAATCATAAAGGAATTCATTTAGTTAATGGTCCGGCTGCAAAAGATGTTTTAATAGGCGGCTTAAATAAAAATGAAGGAAATCTAATTTCCGGCGATACTGTTGCAATTAACATTTCCGGATTAAATATAATAGATGATCCGCCGAGTGCTGAAATTTACAATAATAAAATCGGGACAGATGCGACCGGTAAAGATTCGCTTCCAAATACTTATGGAATTTATTTATACACGGCAACCAACGTTACAATCGGCGGGCCATACGATCAAAGCAAACCGGATTTAGATGTTACCGGCGGAAATATAATTGCAGGAAATACAATTGCCGGAATTGCTATTGATAATAGAGTAAAACCCAAAGACAGGCCGGATTTTAGAAATAATATTATAATTGGAAATAAAATTGGAATCGGCTTAGATTCCGTGAAACTGCCAAATAGAACCGGTTTAGATATTCGGGATTCCACGGGAACTTATGTTGGGATTTTTATGCGTCCTCAAACAGGCAATGAAATAATAGGAAATAAACATCACGGAATTTATCTTGAAGGAGATAAGCATACTATTGTTGAAAATGATATTAAACAAAATGGCAAAAATGGAATAACTTATGGACAGGGTGGAGAGTCCATCTTTCTAAGGAACAACATTAGTGAAAGTGAAGATATGGGAATTGATTTGGGTTATGATGGTCCGACTCCAAACGATTCGGGAGACGTAGATGAAGGACCGAATCATCTTCAAAATTACCCTGTACTTACTTCAGCGACTCCAACAGATATAAAAGGTCATCTTTTTACCGAGGTCGACGGAAGTTATAGAATAGAATTTTTTGTTAATTCTATGTGTGAATCAAACGGAAGAGGGGAAGGCGAAAAATATCTCGGCCATGTTGATTTTGTTTCTAAGGCTGGCAAAGACTCTGTTTTCGATGCGGGAATTCCGTCATCAGTTCAATTAAACGCAGGAGATGTAATTACTGCAACGGCAACTTTTTTTGATAATAATGGAAATTCTTATAATACACGGGGAACTTCTGAATTCAGTAATTGCATCCAAGTTTCTAAAAAGACCGCTGTGGAAGATAAAGCATCTCTGCCAAAAGAATATAAACTTTCTCCGGCATATCCTAATCCGTTTAATCCGACTACACAATTCAATCTGAATATTGTGAAGGGACAGAGAGTAAAAATTGAAGTCTTTAATGTCCTCGGCGAAAAAGTAGCTCAAATTTATAACGGCTTTCTCAGCTCTGGTAAGCATACTTTTAGATTTAATGCCGATAAACTCAGCAGCGGCGAGTACATTTACCGCGCAATCGGAAAAAACTTTGTAAAATTCGGAAAGATGATACTGCTTAAATAAATATTAATTGGTGACTTCTAAAAATTTAAAATGTCATTATTGTAAATAGGAAATTCTTTAAATTTAATTAGAACCCTAATTGAGACTCCGGAAAGGGCGGATTTCTAAATAGAAAATTTGGTTTTACTTACTATAAAATGTTATACCAATATCATTTGAGTCAAATCATCAATTATAACTTTATTATTTATATATTTATAATTACTCGAAGTTGTTATGAAATGAAAGAGAGGTAAAAGATGAAAGCAGTAGGTTTATATAAATATTTGCCGATTGATGATCCGGAAAGTTTAATTGATTTGGAAATTCCAAAGCCTAAAGCAGAAGATCATGATATATTAGTTAGAGTAAAAGCAGTTGCCGTAAATCCTGTTGATACGAAAGTTAGAAGTCCTAAAGAAAAAGTTGAAAAGAATCCCAAAATACTTGGTTATGATGCATCCGGAATTGTGGAAGAAGTTGGTGATAGTGTAACATTATTTAAAGAAGGCGATGAGGTTTATTATTCTGGCAGTAATTTAAGACATGGCAGCAATAGCGAGTTTCAGCTTGTTGATGAAAGAATTGTTGGACGTAAACCAAAAAATTTATCCTTTGAAGAAGCCGCAGCTTTGCCTTTGACAACCATAACCGCCTGGGAAGGAATGTTTGAACAAATGTCCATTCCGGTTAATGATCTAAAAGCAACCGAAGGGAAATCGATTTTAATTATAGGCGGAGCAGGCGGAGTCGGTTCTATCGCAATTCAGCTTTTAAAAAGCCTGACTTCGTTAAATATAATTGCAACAGCTTCCAGGGATAAGACTAAAGAATGGTGTTTAGAGTTAGGCGCCGATAATGTTATAAATCACTATAATGATTTCAAAGATGAATTTAGCAAAATAGGTATAAAAGAAGTTGATTACATTTTTTGTTTAAACGATGCCGGAAGACATTACCCTAAAGCAGTTGAAGTACTTAAACCCTTCGGAAGATTCTGCTCGATTATAGGAGCTAACAAAGGTGAAGAACTAGATATAAGTTTATTAAGACCAAAAAGCGGTAATTTTTCTTGGGAGTTGATGTTTACCAAATCGTCTTATAAAACTCCGGATATGATTTCACAACATTTTCTACTGAACTCAGTTGCCGATTTAATTGAAAAGGGCCAAATCAAATCAACCATAAATGAAAATGGCGGAAAGTTGAATGCGGAAAATCTTCGCAAGGCTCATGCAAAAATTGAATCCGGTAGGACTATAGGTAAAATTGTATTAAGCGGTATTGATTCTGAATAATCAAAATATAGCTCAGCAGCAATTTGAAGTTTATAATCAAATTCAAGAAAGTTGGGAATGTGCCGTTTGAATAATGCCATTAAGTTGAAATCAAATAATAATCTTTCTTGTTGATAATCATTGAATTGATTAGTGCAAAAAAGATTGAAGAAATTATAAAAGTGCAAGATTTAATCCAGGTTTACCATTTGTATAATCTGGGTTAAATCTATTTACTAGCTACAATTGAACTAAATTCAATAAAGCCGCTAATTTTCTATCCTTTTTACATAAAAAACACCAATCAGCCAAATTGATATTCTTTATATATTAACCTATTTTTAGATTCTATTTAAGAGAAATTACGCCCAAAATGCAACAAACTCCCTTGATGGCTCAATATTCTAAGATTAAGCAGGCTCATCCTGATACAATTTTACTTTTTAGGATGGGTGACTTTTTTGAGACTTTTGAAGAAGACGCAAAAACTGCAGCAAAAGTTCTTGGAATAACTTTAACTAAAAGAGCTAACGGAGCCGCCGGTGAAGTTCCTCTTGCCGGTTTTCCACATCATGCAATCGATACTTATTTACCTAAATTAGTCAGAGCAGGTTATAGAGTTGCGGTTTGTGAACAAGTTGAAAATCCAAAGTTTGCCAAGGGAATTGTAAAAAGAGAAGTAATTGAAGTTGTTACACCAGGCGTTGCTTTTTCAGATAAGTTACTAGATCATAAAAAGAATAATTACTTGATGGCAATTTGTATAAAAGAACAGATTGCCGGAATCTCTTTCTGCGATATTTCTACCGGGGAATTTTATGCTTATGAAGTTCCGGAACAAATTGTACAGCAGCAAGTTGAATCAATTGCTCCTTCCGAATTACTGGTTCAGAAAAAAGATAGAGATCATTTTTCTAAAATTGTTAATAAAATTAATTCCGGAATAAGAATTACGAAAGTTGATGATTGGATTTTCAATTTTGAATACGCAAAAGAGCTTTTAATAATGCAATTCAAAACTGTAAATCTTAAAGGATTTGGTGTAGAAAATTTTTCAACCGGAATTATTGCTTCCGGTGTAGTTCTTAATTATTTGCAGGAAACTCAGAAGGCAAACTTATCACATCTAAACAAAGTTTCAGCTTATAATCCTTCAGAATACATGGCGTTGGATTATTCAACTAAAAGAAATCTCGAAATAACTTTCTCTATGTATGACGGCGGTAGGGAAGGTTCACTAATTTCAATTATAGATAAAACCGAAACCGCTATGGGCGGCAGGCTTCTAAAAAAATGGATTTCGATGCCGCTAAAAAAACTCGATCTGATTTTAAAACGCCAGGAATGTGTGAATGAGTTTTTGAACAAAAAAGAGTTGAGGAGAAATTTAATATCAGAACTAAGTGAAATTGGTGATCTTGAAAGATTGATTTCTAAGGTTTGCACAGGAAGAGCAAATCCTAGAGAAATTGTTTCTTTAAAAGCTTCTCTCAAAAAAATTCCACAGATAAAAGAATTGTTGAATGGTATCGAAGTAAATACTCTCAAACAGTTAAATTCATCTTTGTCTTCTTTAGATAAACTTGTTGAAAAAGTGGAAAGCGCGGTACTCGATTCTCCTCCATTAAACATTGCAGACGGCGGAGTTATAAAAAATGGATTTAGTCCGGAGCTTGATGAATTACGAGATATTTCTCTTCATGGTAAAGACTGGATTGCAAATCTTCAGAAGAGTGAACGGGAAAAAACCGGTATTTCCTCATTAAAAGTTAACTACAATAGGGTTTTTGGTTATTATATAGAGATTAGTCATACGAATAAAGATAAAGTTCCGGATACATACATAAGGAAACAAACACTCGTAAATTCCGAAAGATTTATAACTCCGGAACTAAAGACTTATGAAGAAAAAATATTAAATGCAGAAGAAAAAATTTACGAACTTGAATCTCAGCTTTTCAATGAAATTAGATTGACTGTAGCACAAGAAGCAGAAGCAATTCAATCAAATGCCAAGTTAATTGCAATGATAGATTGTTTTTTATCTTTTGCTCAAAGTGCAGAAGAGTATAATTATGTTAAGCCTACAGTTTCAGATGAAGATATTCTTGAGATAAATGAAGGAAGACACCCGGTAGTTGAAAGAATTTTACCGCCCGGAGAAAAGTTTACTTCCAATAGTTGCAGCTTAAATAATTCTGATGATCAAATTATTATTTTAACCGGTCCAAACATGTCAGGTAAATCGGTGTATTTAAGACAAATTGGATTGATTGTTCTTTTAGCGCAAATTGGTTCGTTTGTTCCTGCCAAATCAGCAAACATAGGAGTGATAGATAGAATCTTCACAAGAGTCGGAGCGAGTGATAATATATCCGCCGGTGAAAGTACTTTTCTGGTTGAAATGCAGGAAGCAGCAAATATTTTGAACAATGCGTCATCAAAAAGTTTAATTTTACTGGATGAAATAGGCCGTGGCACTAGTACTTTTGACGGAATTTCTATTGCGTGGGCGATAACCGAATATCTGCATGAAAATCCCATAGTTGCCGCTAAAACGCTTTTTGCAACTCATTACCACGAGCTGAATGAAATGTCTGAAATTTTTCCAAGAATAAAAAACTATAAAGTAGAAGTCCGCGAATATGATGACAAAGTGATCTTCCTTCACAAAGTTAGCCGCGGTGGAGCGGATCATAGCTATGGAATACAAGTTGCGCAAATGGCAGGATTACCTATTTTTGTAACTAACAGAGCCAAAGAAATTTTAGAAAATCTTGAAGGAAAAGAATTAACTCCTTACGAGATTAAAAAGGAAAAGCTGAGTAAAATAAAGAATGAAAATGATAATCAAATTAGTATGTTTGAGTTTAGAGATGATGAACTAAGAGGCGAGTTAAACGGAATTGAAATTAACAATCTTACGCCAATTGAGGCACTTAATAAACTAAGTGAATTGAAAAAAAAGGTTCAAAAAAATGCTTAAAAAATATTTAGTATATACTTTAGCTTTATCAAGCTTATTTTTATTCTTTTCTTGCGGAAAAAGTTACACACCTGAGCAGCAAAAGTATATCTCCGGGATTGAGAAATTCAGGCAGGAAAAAGATGGTTATATGAAGAATAATCCTGATTCTCCCTTTAACCAGGATTCTACCGCTCATTTTGAACCGTTAAAATATTACGATGTAAATCCGGATTTTGTATTTAAAAGTAAACTTTATGAATACCCGGAAAAAGATACGATTTCGGTTTTTGGTACAAAAGGAGAAGAACGGAAAAGCGTTCGATATGGATATGTGGTATTTAATTACAAGAATAAAGATTATAAAATAAACGTTTATAAAACTGACTCAAAAAACGGGCAAGTTTATTACTCAATTTGGTTTACGGATAAAACAACCGGAAATGAAACATACGGAGTAGGGCGGTATTTAGATTTTGATTTAAACGAGGATAAAGATCATATTTATACTATAGATTTTAATCTTGCTTACAATCCTTATTGTTCATACAGTGCTAGATATTCATGCGCAATTCCAACAAAGGAAGATCATATTGATGTAGCTATAGAAGCAGGCGAAAAGAATTTTCATAAAAATTAAATTATACAGTAGGAGTAAAAAGTGGTTATAGTATTAGAAAAAAATGCTGGCGATAAACAAATAGAAAATGTTATTAAACATCTTGAGGACTTTGGTTTCGCGGTCCATAAATCTACGGGAATCGAACAGATTGTTCTCGGTGCTATTGGTGTTAAACCGGATTTTGATACTCGTAAGGTAAAAATACTTGATGGTGTTTCGGAGGTTTATAGGATTACCGAACCATTTAAATTAGCTAGCAGAACCTTCAAAAAAGATGATACTGTAATTAAGATTAAAGATGTTGAGATCGGCGGAAATGAAATTATTATGATGGCCGGGCCTTGTTCCGTTGAAAATGAAGATCAAATAATGACTGTTGCAGAAGTTGTTTCAAAAGCAGGTGCAAAAATTTTAAGAGGCGGAGCATTCAAGCCACGCACATCACCTTATTCTTTTCAAGGATTAGGCGAAGAAGGATTGAAGTTGTTGAGAAAAGCTGCTGATAAATATAACATGCTCGTAATTACTGAAGTTATGGAAAATAGCCAAATCGAATTAATAAACGAGTATACCGATATTTTTCAAGTCGGTGCTAGAAATATGCAAAACTTTGCTCTTCTTAGAGAACTTGGAAAAGTTTCAACTCCTATTATGTTAAAGCGCGGACTTTCAGCAACAGTTGAAGATTGGCTTATGTCTGCTGAATATATACTATCCAGCGGAAATACAAATGTGATGTTATGTGAAAGAGGAATTAGGACTTTTGAAACTTATACCCGAAATACTTTCGATCTTTCCGCGATCCCTGTGGTTCATAAAAGAAGTCATTTACCTGTAATTGCAGATCCATCGCATGCTACAGGGTTAAGAGATAAAGTGCTGCCAATGGCTCGTGCGGCAGTTGCTGCCGGTGCTGATGGTTTGATGGTAGAAGTTCACAACGATCCGGAAAAAGCCTTGTCAGACGGTCCTCAGGCATTATTACCTGATCAATTTGAAGAATTGATGAAACAAGTTAAAATGATTGCCGAAGTCATCAATCGTTCAATGTAACTAACGAACTATTTTATATATTTAATGATCTATTTTTAATTTCCTTTTAATTATTATCTCTTTTTAGATTTAATAATTGTAAAGGAAATTTTTATTTTATCATAGTCAGTTAATAAAATTTATATAAAAGATCTAAAAACCTTGTGGAAAATAATCAGTGGCTATTAAGAAAATATCTATTATCGGACTTGGTTTAATCGGCGGATCTATCGCTAAAGCGCTCTCAGCCGGTTATAAAGAATTTAATATTTCAGGTTTTGATAAGCCGGAAGTAATTGAACATGCTTTTCATGATAAAGCGATAAATGAAAAATTACCGGATATAAACTCTGCAAAGGATGCGGATTTAATATTTCTTTGTTTGCCTTCACAATTATCATTAGAGACCTTTGACAAATTATTACCTTTATTAAATGAGGACACAATAATCTCGGATGTTTGCGGAGTTAAAGGCATTTTCGAGGACAAATGGAAAGCTAAGAACTGCAAAGGACTTTATATAGGCGGTCACCCAATGACCGGTAAAGAAAAAGGCGGGTATGAAAATTCCGATCCTTTGCTTTTTGAAAATTCGGTTTATGTTCTTTCCGACACACCTGCAAAAGACGAAAGAATGGATGGATTTGTCGAAGTTGTTAAAAAATTAGGAGCTAGAATAAGATATCTTAATCCTTATATTCATGATAAAGTTATTTCCAGGGTGAGCCATTTGCCGCAGCTTATTTCTATTGCGCTAGTAAATTCTATTCCTGAAAACGGGAACTCAAACGGTGTTAATTTTTTGGATTTTGCCGCAGGCGGTTTTAGAGATATGACTAGAATTGCCTCAAGTGCTTTTGATATTTGGGAGCCTATTTTTAAGTTCAATAGGGAAGAGATAATAAATTCAATAGAAATTATGCATAAAAATTTGAATAAAATAGAAGACTACATTGAATGTGAAGATTTTATTCGACTTGGGGATATGTTTTCGAGCGCGAGGACAAAACGTGACGAAATTCCGAAGAATACTAAAGGATTTATAAATCCTCTTTTTGATGTTTTTGTTTATGTTAAAGATGAGCCCGGAGTTTTAAGCAAACTGACTACTTTGTTATTTCAAAACAGTATAAATATTAAAGATATGGAATTGCTTAAAATTCGAGAGGGAACAGGTGGAACTTTCCGTTTGTCGTTTGATTCTGAAAGTGCTGCCAAGACCGCTAAAATATTGATCGAAAATTCAGGATTTGCAACAAAGTAAACTCTGGATTAATAAACACATAAAATGATTTCTAGTAAGTCATTCCCTTGAGTTAAATTATTCATGGGAATGACCTATCTTAAATGATTACTTCCAATCCGCCATATTCCCGTTATCAACTAATTTTTTCCTATTAGACCCATCAGCATCCATAACCCAAATTTCCGGTTTTGAGCCGGCGGTGTTAACAACATTTGTAAAAATTATTTTGGAACCGTCGGGCGAAAATCTAGGAAAAAGATCATTAGTACCGTCGATTTTAGATTTAGACAAATCGGTGGTATCACTGTTTGTAATCTTCATAGAAAATATATGCGAATTAAGCTGTCTGCCGCTTTGATCTTCATATCCTGAGATATCCTGAGTAAAAAGAATTTTTGTGCCGTCAATTGAAAATACCGGCGCGCTTACTGTTCCTGCCGGATTATTAATCAATACTGATTGGTTGCTTCCATC
Source organism: uncultured Ignavibacteriales bacterium (assembly GCA_963739985.1). Taxonomy (GTDB): domain Bacteria; phylum Bacteroidota; class Ignavibacteria; order Ignavibacteriales; family Ignavibacteriaceae; genus CAVUCE01. The sequence continues at coordinate 411,741 of CAVUCE010000022.1, read as the reverse complement.
TGCGTTCATTAACATTATTTCATTATCAAATGGATTAACACCAACCGTTGAACAAACTATTTTATCTCCTTTAGGAGACCATGAACATTCTCTAAAATTTCTGTTAGCGGGAGCTGTTGCAATAATTTGTAAATTTGATCCGTTTATATCAACTCTGTATAATTTATCATAATGGGCATATAAAATTCTTCCGCCGTCCGGTGACCAGCTAAATCCATATCCGTTATTATTATAACCTGAAACTGAGATATTTGTAATCTTTAAAACATTGCTGCCGTCATTGTTCATAACATAAATTTGAGGATCACCTGTAGCATCGGATACATAAGCAATCTTATTTTGACGCGGGTTTAATCTTGGCCATAAATTTTTATAACTATCATTAGTAAGTTTTATGATATTGCTGCCGTTAATGTCTGTACTGTATATCGAATAGTTATTTTCAACATTTGAAGCGAAAACAATTGCATTATTTGGAAATTGTTTAGTAGTAAAACTCCAGATATTTCCGTTTGTAGATGTACTGCTTGTATCTTTTGCAATTACTTGCCAAAAATAAGTTGTTCCGTATTTTAATCCGACAACTCTTAAAGTAGTATCGGTATAATTAGATGCAATTAAATTTTGTGTTGAACTATTAGATTCATATAGATAAACATCAAATAGAACTTGGTCTGCATCGGGATCTTTTGAGCTCCAAGCCAGATTAACCGCAAGTGAATCGATTGTTTTTCCGATTGCCGGTGAAGGATTACTTGGCGTGGTCGGTGCTTTATTAGTTGTTGTTTTTTTTGACAAGAATATAACTGCTTGAGCGGATAAATTTTCGAGTACAGTTATGCTTACAGTATTTTTATCGTATCCGTTTTTTGCAGCAATAATAGAATAGCTTCCGACTGGAACGTTTTTTAATATGAATGATCCTTGAGAATCAGACATAATTGCTTCTGTAGGCGGATTTGTACTGACACTTGCATCACTTAATGCTATTCCAGTTTCCGCATCAACTACTTTACCTTGAATTGTTCCTAATGTTATAGGTTGGACGGTATCTTCTTTACAAGAAGCAAATAATAAAGAAAATATCATCAACATAGAAAACAACAGCTTCGTGCTTTTATCTCCGGGCATATTTTTAACTCCCCATAGTTGGCTTAATGAAATGTTAAATAAAACGTTATTGCGCATAATAATTTTTGTTTTTTAATACTTTTTAAGGATTACCTTGATAAACCGATATATAATTATTTGCTCCGGTTTGTGTATTTGTTGAACTATTCATAGACCCGTCTTGATAAATCTTCATTATATTATAGTTGCCATTTACTTTTGACTCTAATATATTTTGACTTCCAAACTGGTCAGCAATAATTGAATTTACAGTTCCTTCAGTAATTTGCTCTATTAAATTACCGAAACCGTATTGGAGCTTAACTGATAAATTCGATAAATTTTCTCCTGAATTTGGATAAGACTCGAAAACTAAATTATGCCCTATTCCATATTGTTTAATTTCTGAATAATTAAAATCTCCAAACATGTTTAAGACTGCAAAATTGTAGTCGGAAGGGGAGAGTTTATTACCTTGTGAAATTAACGTAATATTATTTAATCCGGAAGTATTAGATATAAAATAGTTACCCAATCCAAATTTTTGTAACCCTGTTGTTGATGTATTATTTGCTTTACTGCTTTTAATAAATTCTGTTAGCGCAATTTCACTATAAACTGAAGTCTGATTTTTTAGGGAAGTTGTGCTGTTTTCTAATTTCTTTAGAGATTCCATTGTTACTAAATCATTAAAGCCGTAGCTAATGTAAAAATCCGGATCCCCGGAATAATTCCATTTTTTAATCTGAAATGTTTTGTAAGGTAAAAGATTGAATTCGAGATTTCTCATTTCAATACGGCTAAAATTAGTTTTTTTAATATTAGATTTTTCAAATATACTTATTTTGTTTAATTCTAATATTTTCAGAAAATGTAGATGAAATATTCTTTTCAAGTAATATTTTGTATTCAGATCTTTCGCCAGAAGTAAATCTTATCTTTACAGAATCCACCTGATATCCTTCTTTGTAATATCTTAACATATAATCACCTGAAAAATCCAATGTAATTGTCATCTCACCGTTCTCACTTGTTTCATTACGACCCATAATAGGGTAGGAAGTAATCTCAGTTCCTTTTACCGGTTGAAAAGTATCTTTATCTAAAGTAGTAATATTAACCACACATTTATTAGGAACTTTAACATTTTCAATTTTACAACTTGAAAAACCAGCTATTAATCCTAAACCAATTAAGACTAATGAAAAAAAGCGGAGCTTAATTTGTTTGTTCATTTTCTCAATAAAAACAGAATATTTCTCTTATACTTTATTTATTAGTAATTATCAGTTTCATACCGGAACCCTTCTGCTGAATCAAAATTGGTTTTGGGGTTTCGATTAAATTAATTTGTGTCAACTGGTTGTTTTGTCCATACTGCTGAATGCTAAACTCTTGATTTTGACCTAAAAGCAATTGGTTAATTTCATTTGAGTTTCCTCTTTGGTCAATATCCGATTGTAAATTACGACCTGCTAAAATGCTATTAACTTTATTGCTGTTACCACTTTGCTGAACGTTCAAAATATTATTTTCGCCGATAACGCGTAAATCCGCGGAATTGAAATCACCATTTTGATCAAGTGTTGTTTTAGAAGAATTATCAATAACCGCTTGCTGAATCATCGCCTCGTTTAAGTGACCGCTCTGTGTAATTGTAACATCATTTTGAGATTGCCCATTTTTATGAGCCGGTTTTTTTAATGTAGGTTGATTATCCAAAACAATGGTACTTTCTGAATCAAGTGTCACAACTTCATAATCGGCTTTTTCGTTTTGAGCAAGGCAAAGCCCGGTAAGTAATAATATAAGCACAAATACTTTTTTCATAATATTCACTTTATTTTAATATCATCAAATATAATGGGGAAGCAATCGCTTCCCCATACCCTAACCTACTTACCATACTAATTTTGATTTATTGTTGATGAGTTACTATTACCTGTCTGTGTAATATTCGCATTATTACTCATGCTTGCCTGTGTAATATTACCCAAATTACTATTGCCAAGTTGAGTTACATCACCAAGATTTAAACCACTGTTTTGGCTAACAGAACTTGAGTTATCATTACCTTCTTGGTAAATAGTTGAACTATTTCTGCTATTTGACCAAACATCGGCAACTGATTCATCTTGATATTGAGAAGCGATGTTGCCGTCGCCTTTTTGAGTAATTGAAGCGAAATGCTGTTGTGCGTAACTTCCGTTAAATTTATAAGAACCATTATGCTGTTCTTGGCTAGCATTATTGCCTTGGCCATCTTGATAAATTGTAGCATAATTTTTCAAACCATATTGTTTCTGGTAAGAAATATTATCGCTACCATATTGTTCAGCGGTCAAGTGTTGATCATCACCGCCATGAGCCCATTGTTCTGAACTATTTCTTAGACCATCTTGTTTTATTAAGTCATGGTTACCTGAATTAACATCACCAACATACTGTTTAGCATAGTTCTCATCACCGGTTTGATTAATTTCAGCATTATTTCCGTAATTATTAATCATTGATTGATAAGCTTTATTTCCAACTCCGCCTATTACACCAATCTGTGTTATTTTAGCTGAGTTTGAACCTTGATAATATCCGGTCTGTTCTACTGAACTTAAATTATTATCACCACTCTGGAATATAGAAGATGAAGTTACATTACCTTGCTGACCGCCACTTCTATCTTGATTAACTGTTGCAGTATTTGAAGCACCGATTTGTTCAACAGTAGCAAGATTCGCTTTTGCAACAGTAGCACCGGCTTTACTAACCTGAGATATAGTTACGCTATTTGAACCCGTCTGAGTTGCAGTAGCTTGATTATTATCCCCGGTTTGGCTAGTAGTAGCGGCATTTTGTGCAAAAACGAAACTTGTACAAAACGCGACTACTGCGAAACTTACAAATAATTTTTTCATTTTTCCCTCATACTAATTTTGAGTTACTGTAGTTACATTTGAGCTACCATTTATGGTATTATTACTATTATTTCCATTAGATAATTGGCTTACTGTTACATTGTTCAGGTTCCCAGTATTTATTGAGTTAACATTATGGTTATCGGAAGAAGTTTGATTAACAGTAATTGTGTTTCCATCTCCTGCTGCATAATTAGCACTATAATTATGGAAACCTATTGTGCTTATATTAATGGTATTAGAATTTCCAAAAATGACAGCTGTACCTACGTGTGTATTTCCTGTTTGAGAAACGTCAACAAAGTTGTCATCACCTCGCATAGTTGTTCCACCTAAGTTACCGTCTCCTGTTTGGTTAACATAGGATTCGTTTCCATTCCCTGATGTTATAATTGATTTACCGGTATTGCCTTCACCAATCTGATGAACATCGGCATAGTTCATATCACCGGTATGATCTATAATTGCAGTATTAATATAACTTGCTGCGATTCCTGTCTGATAAATTTTACCTTGATTTGAATTTCCAGTTTGAGCTATCGTTGCAGTTCCGTGGTGTTCTTGCCAAACACCTGCTTTATTATTATTTCCTATTTGATCAAGGTCAAGTAAATTATTATCATTTGGAAAGGAGGTCCCGTTATTCTGGAAAGCTTGATTGGTAAAGTTACTATAACTTCCCAATATGTTGTTATTTCCATCCTGATGTATATTTGCATCATTAGGACCGGATTGTTTTAACCCACTTGTATTGCTTTCACCAATCTGATCAATTTGTGCAGTAGCACCTCTTTGATCTTGTAAAAGACTAGAGCTATTTTCAGATCCATCTTGAGATACTGTTGCGCTATGACCGGTTCCCCATGTATTTTGAGTTATCGTACTTTCATTCTGAAGACCGGATTGTGTGACAGCAGCAGCATTATTATTTCCAGTTTGAGATGATGTTGCTATGTTACCTTGTGCAAAAACGAAACTTGCACAAAACGCAACTACTGCGAAACTTACAAATAATTTTTTCATTTTAAATTCCCTCTAAATATTTTTATAAACGGGGATGTAATTACATCCCCAATGAATTTTTCTCTTAATTCTGTATAACAACAGCTGTATTGGTTAATCCATCTTGAGATACACTTGCACTAGCACCGTTAGTTTGCTGTAAGTGCAACATATTTCCATTACCCATCTGGGAAACATCCAATGTACTTCCGTTCAATGAGGTAGCCAAAGGATCAGCATTTAATCCCATAACTGTATTCTGGAAACCATCTTGATAGATAGAAGCATCTGATCCGCCGGTTTGTTTTAAGTTAACAACATTATCAGTACTTCCTTTTTGAGTAATTTCAGCAGTATTGTTTCTATCTGCTTGATTAAGGTTTGCTGTATTGTAATCACTTAATTGTGAAACAACTGCATGATTATCGCTTCCCATTTGATCAACAGATGAACTATTATTATTTCCTAATTGTGTAATACTTCCATAAGTATTTGCATCTCCAAATTGATGCATATGAGCTACGTTGCTTGCTCCAGTTTGTGAAATGTGAGCTTCGTAATCTCTTTCAGCATCCTGAATAATAGTTGCATCATTTGAATTTCCTAATTGATAAATATCAGCTTTTCCCCGTTGAGCTTCAGTAATAACGGAAGCATTATTTAATTCACCAATTTGATCAATTCTTGAAACGTTATCCTGAGGTTTTCCCCATTTATCGCCATGTCCGGTAGTATATCTTTCTTGGTCGATTTCAGCAATATTACCATCACCTGCTGATTGAAAAATTTTAGCATCAGCGTTTTTTGCATTAATCGAAGTTCCTTGGCTAATAGTTCCTTTATTATTTGCAGATGACTGGTCAATTAATGCTTTTCCGTTTGTAAGCGGATTAGCTGCTGAACCTTGTGTAATTGTTGCTGTATTATCTGAAGATACTTGATTTACAGTACCAAGATTTGAATTTCCAGTCTGATTTACATCAGCACTGTTGTTTTGTGCGAAAGCAAAGCCTGTTAAAACAATAACAGCCAAAATGCTTGAGAATAGACTTTTCATTTGAATTCCCTCAAATTTATAATTGAAATAGAATTATTAAAATTAATTCAACATTTAGTTGAATTTTCTGCATAGCATTTGGCAACCGGAATCACTCTTAGCTTTAAATAATTGCATTTTTTGCAAATTTTAAGTTATTTTAGCTAAGATTTGGGGCGGCGTTTGAGTTTCCGCGCAAACTAATCTATTATAGATTAGAGGAGCTCATCCGCTACCCGTTAAATTCCCAAGTATGCTGATAACTTAATTGCCAAAGAAAGAACAAATTACAGTCAGCTTACAATCACCCCCTTTTAGCAGCTGATCTTCGTTTTCTAATTATTTTGTTATTTAAAATTGTATATAGTACGTAAAACCCATTTGCCCGGTCCAGTAATAATCATATAAATTCCCTTGATCTACTCCATCTAGTTTATCCGTGAAGAAGTAATGATTAATTACCGCCGTGTTGAAATAAAAATTATTAAGTAGCTTAAACTCAAAACCGAGTCCGCTGTTAATTGAGAAAAACCAACCAATTTTGTTATTGTAATTTTGTACGGAATTAACAACTAAAGAACTTCTGTATGTTGCTCCAACTCCTAATATTAAGTAAGGGGAAAATTTACTGTCGGGAACAAAATTTTCTTTAGCTGCCAAACCGATATATGTAATTTTTGAATCGAAATATTTTCCTGCCCTTAAGGTTCCGGCACCTGCATTAAGTTGAATGGAAAAATCTTTGCTAAAAGTATTGCTGATAGAAGCGTTAACACCCCCGGTAATCAGGCTGTTGCTGTAGTCACCGGAATAAATTTGCGGACTGAAGTTAAAACTTAAACCAACACCTTTTGTTCCTTCAGTTGTTGACTCGTTTGCATAATTTGTTGCGGTATTATCAGCTTTTTCTTTATTGTATTCTTCAATTATTTTTGAATTAATGTCCGCCGGATTATTTAACTGCCATAAGTTATCTTTAATTCCCTCAATAATTAGACTTAGAACTGCTTTTTCAATTGCTTCAGTAACGCACATAACAACAGGTTCATTAGCACTATATCCGGTTTCGGCTTCCAGCAATCTGCTTACTTTTACAAACTTGAATAATCCAACATCAACCATTTGTGAAAGAATGGTCTTTGTTGTATAAACAGTCTTAAGGATTCTTCCTGTTTGTGTTGAAATAGCTCTCAAATAAATTGTAACTTGATCTTGTCTATATTCACCGGAAGCTCCGGTTCCAAAATATTTAACACCCATTCCGCCCGTCATTATATTAGTTTCATAGGATATAATTCCGCCTTCAAGAATAATTCCGGCGTAAAGTAGGGGAGGAAGGTTTTCCATCTTTTTCCCTGATTCCTGTGCAAAGTTTTCACGACTGGATCTAATAATCTTTCTTTCATTTAACAGATCAGATAAACCTTCTCTTTCAATCGGTACAAACCAACCTGAATCTTCAAGTGCCTTTAATAATATTGAAGTTCCTCCTTGTGTTACAGCGGTTGACCATGTTGTTCCGTTGTCCGATGCCTTATATTGTCCGGATTGATCTCTGAACTTATAAACAGTAGCAACCACTTTTTCTTTAGGCATCGGCATAGCTGTTAACTCTTTATAAGTAACTGTAGGAGCGCCTAATTTAGCAGGAGTAGTCTTTAACGGGATATCATAATAACCGCAACCGGTTAACGAAATTATTAAAGCAACTAGTAAATATTTAGTGATAGTATGATTCATGTTTAAACTCATATTTAGAAATTAGGAACAACAATATTGGTTTGGCTGCCGTTAGTTAAATCCATGATCGTTATGTCAACGCCTTGATCACCGTTAACTATATCTATTGAATAATCACCGATTTCATAATGACCCGGTTTAAAAGTTGTACCATCGGTTCCTAGAGTGCTGTTTAAAAGATTTCGTGAGATTTGACTCAAGATTTGTCTATTTAAACTAGCTTTAAAATCATCCAGCGGATTTGAAGAGTAAGGGTTATATGAGCTGGAACCACCATCGGTCAATGTATTCTGTGCTTGTGCTTCACTCAATAGCCATGATGCATTATATGGATTTCCACCGAATGATGGGTTAACAGGATGGTAAACTAATTGTTGTGCGGATGTAACTTTCCCACATGCAATTATGAACAATATTAGAAATAAAAATTTGAGCTTTGATTTAAACATATATTCCTCAGCGTTTAAGTAATCTTTAGAAAACCCCGGATCCTTTGAGGTCTTCACCTTCTAAATTTTCTTTTACTTGTTGATAGTTATATAAATAAGCAAGAACTGTTTGAATTCCATCTTTTGCCGATTGATCTATGGTATCGTATTTTGGTTGAATAACTCGTTGAAATACTACCATATCATTTAATTCGATTGTAATCTGGCTTCCTAAACTTGGTAAAGGTTTTTCCGATATTGTGATAGTATAGTTTGTTATATCTAAAGGCGGAACCCAATATTTATAAAAGAAATCAGAGAAATCTTTACCAATTTTACTTTGAGTTTCATCCACAACTAAGTTGTCAATTTCAATGTCTAAAGCATCAAGTTTTTTGACCTTTGGTGCTATAACTTGATTTTTCTTTACACTTCTAACTTTTTCCATTTCAGCCATACTTACAGAGTCAATTATACTTGGGCGCTTTTCATAAGTTATTGGAATTTCAATTATCTGGTCCGGAAAAATAAGATCCGGGTTTTTAATCTTTACTTTATTTATTCTAAATATTCTTGGCCAATTCAATGCATTTCTCAGATACATGTCAGCAATTCCCCAAAGATTATCGCCTTTTTTTACTCTATAAGTAATTGTCGTATCCTTCAAATTATTTAAGCCTTTTATCATTGAGGGAAGTATTGACTTCAATACTGTCTGGAATACTTTTGCCTGACTTAACGGACTCGTGTTTAATAAACTCAATTGGTTTATTGCATCTTTCTCTGATATTTCTGCATTTGAAATCTTATGGAAAAGGGAATCTATAGCGCCTTTAAAATTTGTAAAGTTGTTCAGGGAATCAGAACTTTGCGCAAAAGATATGCTATTACCCAGAACCAAGAACATTATTAAGGCTATATTTAAGTTTGCTAAAGATTTCATATAATATTTTAATATTTTTTTCATCATACTTTTTTAACAGCTGAATATTATTACTTAAAGCAATTGGAAAAAGCTGTTTCTTTTAAGGTCCTTGACTAAACTGCTCCCCTTCAGCCTAGCCAAGTCTTTAGAAAATCTTTCAAAATGCGGAATTAAAATTTCTCTTTCTTGCAATTTCAATATTTCCGAAACATATGGAATATTGTTTATCGGGATTATGTCAAGGCCTTTTTCAAGAAAAATTTTATCAATAGTAATTATTTCAATTACTTTGTTAACATAAAATCCAAAGTGCTTGCCAAAAGCCTCAAACAGAATTATCCGGGTATTATCATCAACTTTGATCGCGGGATATTCATATAAAAATTGTATATCAATCAGTTTAAATTGATTGTCATTATAATGGGCTTCGGGATCTTCGCTGTTTTTTGCTTTAAATATTTTTAATTCAGCCGGTTTCATTATTGTAACAACATTCTTAATGTCTGTACAATATTCCTTTGACCCAATATTGAATATTATTATCCCTCTAAGCGAATCAAGAGTACTGTCAATTATATCCATGAAGCACTTTTGTTTTTATATTTATGAAAAGAGAGGTATTATCCCCCAGGATTATGCGTGTTATAGATCAAAGGGAGTGCCAAAAAAATAATTGCTAAAATCAATCAATTTCGATCAATTTATCAGAAACTAAATGAAAGAAGTAAATTTTATGGACATTTGGAAATGACAAAATTTGGACACGTTAATTTTTTAATTTAAGCGGCATTACTTAAGCTTAATAATTATAATTAACTAGCAGAAAGGGCGATTAAAAATGGAAATATTAAAATGGTACACTTAACTAATATTTTAAATTTAATTCTGCGTTATAGAGTAAGCTTTTAGTTTGTTATATAGTGTTTGGCGAGAAATTTTTAGAACACGTGAAGCTTCTTTTTTATCCCACTTTACTTTTTGCAGTACATTTATTATATGTTCTTTTTCTATTGCAGCTAAACTAAGATCTTGGTTTTCTGAAGAACTTGAAGTTTGAGGTGATTTATGATGAAGTAAAATATTTTCTTTTTCTAACACTTCTCCTTTTGCAAGTACAACTGCCTGTTTAAGTGTATTTTCTAATTCACGAACATTCCCAACCCATTCATAATTCTGCAACATATCAATAACTTCGTAAGGTATTTTAACTACTTTTTTATGCAATTCTCTATTAATCTTTGCCAAAAAATGAACAACCAGAGTTGGTATATCCTGTTTTCTTTCTCTAAGTGCCGGAACTTTTATTGTAAAAACGTTTAACCTGTAATACAAATCTTCACGGAATTTTCCAGATGCCACAAGTTCTTCCAGGTTTCTATTTGTAGCAGCTATAATGCGCGCTTTCATCGGAATAATTTTTTCTCCCCCGACTCTTTCAAATTCTCGTTCCTGTATAACTCGTAGCAATTTTACTTGAAGATTAGGTGTTATTTCAGATATTTCATCAAGAAATATTGTGCCGTCGCCGGCTAATTCAAATTTGCCCTTCTTTTCTCTTATCGCTCCTGTAAAAGATCCTTTCTCATGACCGAATAGTTCGCTTTCAAGTAAATTTTCCGGAAGGGCAGCAGAGTTTACAGCTATAAATGGTTGACTGCTTGTTACACCGGAAAAATGGATTACTCGACTTATTAATTCTTTTCCTGTTCCACTTTCACCATTAATTAAAACATTAACGCGGTTGGAAGATATTTGTCCTATCCTTTTTAATATCTCTCTTATTTGCGGAGCTTTTCCAATTATTTGGTTTTCGGAAAAACTTTCCTCAGTAATGTAACTGGTAACAGATTCTAATTTTCTACTTAAATAACTAGTTTCTAAAGCACGAACTATAATAAATTTTAGTCTTGAAATATCTAACGGCTTTTCAATATAATCATAAGCTCCTAATTGCATAGCTTTAATTGTTGTGTCCATGTCTTCAAACGCCGTGATAATAATTACCGGAATTTTATCATCAAACTCTTTAACCTTTTGCATAACTGATATTCCATCATCGCCGGGAAGCATCAAATCACTAATTACCAAATCCGGACGTTCCCTCTGGAATACTTCTAAACCTTCTTTAGCATCGGCTGCCAAAATTGGTGTATAATTTAACTTATTCAGAAACAACTCTAGGCTGTCTCTTGTCGATTCATCATCATCTATTACGAGTATTTTTTCTTTATCCATTTTTCTGAAGTCTGAATTTAATTTCGAAAACTGTTTGTTCAGGTTTAGAGGATATCAATGAAATTTCTGCATTATGATTTTTTAACATATTTAAAACAATTGCCAATCCTAAACCGGTACCTGTATTTTTTGTAGTATAAAATGGTTCAAAAATATTAGATTCTTCTTTTATTCCGCAACCATTATCTTGAATATAAACTTTAAAGTAACTGTTTTCAGGTTCGTGCACCGACCAAAGTTTTATTTCGCCATCTTCTTCAATAGCGTCAATTGAATTTTCTATCAAATGAATAAAAATAGATTCCAGTTCTCGAGCGTTTCCCCAAATAGTAATGTTATGTATTTCATTAAGAAGTATAATTCTTTTTTTGTTTAAATACGGCTCAAGTAAAGTTTTAATCGATTCTATAATATCATATAAATTTATATCTTTATACACCGTAGGTCTAACACGAGAAAATTGCAATACATTTTGAAGAAGCTTTGATAGTCTATTAGTTTCTTTCTGAATTATATTAAATGATTTTTCATGCGTATCGGTCAAAATTAATGATTCTTTTAGTAAATCAATATTCATTTTAATCGAATTTAAAGGCGTTTTCATTTCATGAGTTATATAGGCTGCCATTTTACCAATCAAAGTCAATTTTCTATCTTCAATAATTTTTTCTTCATTTTTCTTTTGATCAGTTATATCTTTAAGAATTAAACCTACTGCATAAATCTCTTCCCGGGTATCTTTTAACGGGAAGAAATATGAATCGCCAATAATTACATTATCTTTTATTATATAAACACTCTCAAAATTCGGGCTTCCTCCAAACTCAAAAACTGCCCTAATCATTTTCTTAAATTTATTAACAACATCGGGATAATGATTTATGAAGTCTCCCAAATTTTTATCAGTTAAATTTTCCGGGAATTCTTTAAATAATTCAAATACAGTATCATTATAAAGAAGAAAATTAAATTTTTTATCCCAAACAAATAGTAAATCTCCGGAAGAATGGAAAAATGATTTAATTAAATCTTCTTTTGTTTTTAGTTCATCCTCAAGAATAATTTGGTTGGAAATGTCTCTATGGAGCGTAGCATAACCAATCAGTTCATTACGTCTATTAAATACTCCTGAAACAGTTGATTCAACATAAATTTTTTCACCGTTTTTAAAAACATGAACATCATTAAATACATGCTTATTTGAAGTACTAAGTTTCTTTAAGGTTTTTTCATTAAAGTTATATTCATTTTTAGAATTCAGTATATAGGCTATATGATGATATTTAACCTCGTGGGATTTGAATCCATAAATACTTTGAGTTTTATCATCCCATGAAATAATTCTAAAATCGGGATCTGTGAAAATAACTGTATCGGAAAGCATCTCAAGAAGTTTTGAAAATTGTTCAATTTCTTCTTCAAGCTCTTTTTCTCCAATAAATTTTTCCTTTAATGCAATAAAGTTAACAATCTGGTTTTGACTATTAAATATTGGAGTTATTGATTGTTTATCAAGATAAATCTCACCATTTTTTCGTTTATTATAAATTATACCTTGCCAAGCACTTCCGGATAAAATGGTTTGCCACATTTCAGTATAAAATTGTTTTTCGTGCAAACCGGATTTTAATAATCTCGGATTTTTTCCTTTTACTTCATCTTTTGTATAACCAGATATTTCGGTGAATGAATTATTCGACCAGATAATATTGCCTTCTATATCTGTTATGATGCAAGCGTTTGTTGAGAGTTCAAGTGCGAGTTTAAGTAAATTAAAATTTTTTGCCGATTTGCTGTCGGTTTCTGTAACTGTTCCAATGCATGCAAATTCGCTATCGCTTATTTTAATTACACGAAGACTATATATAATTTCACTAACTTTGAAATGCGTAAAATATTCTGGAGAGTCTTGAGAAGAACGCAGCCACTTAATTGCAAATAATATTTTATAAGCTATCTCATTGCGTAAATACTCATCTACACCAATCAACTCTTGAAAGGTTTTATCTTTGAGGACCAGATTTATCTGAGGCTGTATGATTTTTAGAATTTTCCCTTCAGAATTTACTCTGAGCGAAAAATCCGCAATAGATTTAAGAATGAAATCCAACGGCTGATTATCATCCTTTAAAATATCTGCATCAAATCCAAGTGCAGCAAATTGATTATCTCTAAGAAGAGAAAAATTATTTATCCCCATTACCCCGTTTTTTCATGTTTTTAGCTCAAATTTATTAATAAGTATAACTAGTAACGATAGATCAAGCTATTCTGTTTTATGAACTTATGAAGATTAAGCCTAAGTATAATATATAATATTTTAATTATAAAATCTTAAATTATGCTATAATTAACAAACTCAATATTATTTAATCACCAACTATTAAGTCAAATTTTTAGGCATAAATTAGATGAGAAGGTTTTAATTGTCTCTAATTTACCCCTGTAAAGGAAAAGACGAATTTAACTTTCACTATAATATGTATATATAGTTTAAAAATGCAATATTTCGGAAAATTATTTCTAATTTTTATTCATTTATTGAAATAAAGTTTGTCTTTTTAATTTTTATATCTGCCTCCAGCTGAATAGTCGGATGATTGATTCCAAATTTGTCCTTCAGTTGTTTTTCCAGTTTATCTATTATTAAATAACCTTTACTTATTAGTTGATCTTCAACAACAACATGAGCGGACAAAGCATAAAAATTTGAAGATATACTCCAGATATGCAAGTGATGAGAATCTTTAACTTCGGGAAATGAATTTATAAAATCGGCAACCTCTTGTGAATCAATTTCTTTTGGGGTGCTTTCGTTAAGAATATTTACGGCATCAATAAGAACATCCCAACCGCTTTTAATAATAAACAATCCGATCACCAGTGAGAAAATCGGATCTAAAATTACCCAATTAAAATAATAAATAAGTATTCCGGCTAAGACAACAAGTAACGAATTGATTGAGTCAAATAACAGATGCAGATATGCTGTTTTGGCATTTAAATCATTTTTTGAGTTTTTATGAAGAAGAATTGTAGAAGCTGCGTTGGCTAAAAAACTAATACCGGCAATTATTATTAGCCATAAACCGGCAACAGGTTCCGGGTTCAAAAATCTGTTTACCGCTTCGTATATTATGTATACACCTATAACAACTAATGCTGTAGAATTTATAAATGCAACAATTATTTCCGCTCGCAAATATCCAAAAGATTTTTCCGGTGTGGCTCGCCATTTTACAATACGCGCTGCAACAAAACTTAAAATCAAAGAAATTAAATCGCTGAAGTTATGAAGAGCATCCGAGATAAGAGACAGACTATTACTTAAAATTCCGCCGACTAACTCTCCGACTACAATTACGGTATTAAGTATTATAGAAATAACTAAGTTTCTTTCAGTCGTATCTTGGTGATGAATATGATGATCGTGCATATAAATATTATCCAGATAATTTAGTTAAAATTCAGTGATCATTTTAGCATTTTTATTAGTAATTCTCAATCTAATGCATATTTTAATTGATTTTTCTTATCCCAAAATAATCATAACTTACAATTTAAATTTTAGAAACAATTAAACATTCTTTTGTTAAATGACAAAATCATTTTATCGTTTATTTATTGTGCTTATATTAGTTGCCTTTTCAACTTCATTATGCCAACAAAAATTATCCGGAACAGTAGTAAAGAAAACATACTATCCAAATGGTAATATCAAAACTCAAGGTGATTATTGGTATGATCAATTGGATGGACAATATCTGGAATTTTATCCTAACGGAAAGTTGTGGAAGCAGTGGAACTTTGTTGATGGGAAGGAGCAGGGAAAATCCAACTGGTATTTTGAAGACGGTAAATTAAGTATTGTGTGGAATTATAGTCGAGGTGTAAAACAGGGAACTTCTGAATGGTATTATGAATCCGGTGAGCTTTGGGCAAAACAAAATTACTCAAATGGTAAGCTTAACGGAATAACTTATACTTATTATAAGACAGGCGAACTTCAGGGAGAATGGAATTATTCTAACGGAATACTTCAAGGAATTTCGAAAACATATTTTAAGAACGGTAAAGTTGAAGTTGAAAAAAACTATGTTAATGGAATTTTACAAGGACCTACCACAGTTTATAATGATAATGGTGTAGTCGCACTTACTGCTAAATTTAAAGATGATAAAATTGAAGGCTCTGTAAATATCTATGACATGGCAGGTAACTTAAGAGTTAAGGATGATTATATAAACGGAGAACTTGAACACAGAGAAAAATTTGATTATCGAGGTACGCTGGAATCTGTTGAAAAAACAGAGAGGACTTTTTACGCAAATGGATCAATGAAGGATGAAACTCATTATAAAGATGGAGTAAAAGATGGCCCGTCTAGTTCATATTATGATTCGGGTTTTCTTAAGGAAGAAAGGAAATACGACGGGAATATTATTGAAGGAAACGACTATCATTATTTTGATAATGGTGTGGTGAAATCCGACATCTCTTATATTAAAGGAATTAGAAAAGGAATTACTAAAAACTTTAACTCTGATGGTACTATAGAATCTGAAGTGAATTATGATAATAATCAGAAGAATGGAATTGCACTTTATTATCACAAAAATGGAAATTTAAAGGTTGTTGCTTACTACAAAAATGATAAACTAAACGGAGATTATAAAACTTATTATCCTGACGGATTGTTGGAATCGGAAGTTAAATACGATAACGGAAACATTATCGGGAAAAGGACTGTATATTTTAAGTACGGTCAAACTAAAAAAATAGAAAATTATTGGAAGGGTAAACTCGACGGTTATTCTAGAACTTTTTTTGAAAGTGGAAGAATAATGAAGGAAGAATTTTACAAAAATGGTATTCTTCAGACAAGTAAACTTTACGATGAAAAAGGAAATTTACTTTCAACATTCGGATATTGAGTACTAGCTAATGAACCTGCCTATTGTATTTCACAAAAACTATGTTGCACCAATGCCTGAAGGACATAGATTCCCGATGCAAAAGTTTAGGATTTTATACGAATTATTATTGGCTGAAAAAATAATTCAATTGGATCAGGTTTTTACACCAAATGTAATTGAACCTGAGATATTAAATTCTGTTCACGATCCAAATTATGTGGGACAATATAAAAATGGTTTATTGGATAAGAATTCCCAGAGAAAAATAGGGATTCCATGGTCCAAAGAAATTGTTACCCGAACTTTAACTGCTTTAGGCGGTTCATTACTAACATCAGAATTAGCACTAAAATACGGAATAGCTTGCAATACTGCCGGTGGGACTCATCATGCGTTTTTAAATTATGGCTCCGGGTTCTGTATCTTTAATGATATTGCATTAGTTGCCTTAACATTATTAAGAAGGAAGGCAGCCAAAAAAATCTTGATTATTGACTTAGACGTTCATCAAGGAGATGGAACTGCGAATATGTTATCTGAAGAGAATGACATCTTTACATTTTCAATGCATTGCAAAAGTAATTTTCCATTCAAAAAACAAGAAAGCAATTTGGATGTTGAGTTAGTTGATGGAATTAAAGATGAAGAATATTTAAGAACTTTAAATTCTTTTTTACCTGATTTGTTTTCATCTGTAAGCCCTGATTTTATAATTTATGATGCCGGAGTTGATCCGCATGAAAATGATCCTTTAGGTAAACTTGCGTTAACTTATGAAGGTTTGTATAAAAGGGATCTGACTGTTTTGAATAAATGCGCTAAAAATGCAATTCCGGTTTCATGTATTATCGGAGGCGGTTATTCAAAAGACTTAAATGAATTGGCTTATCGTCATTCAATTTTGCACCGCGCTGCCGATAAAATTTATCGTAAATATAAGCTATAAATGATTTCTGTTTACTAATCTATTTCTAGTTCAATTTTAGTTTCATCGGGGATGTAAAACTTTTAAAAACAAAGAAAAGTGTAATCACAATAAACTTAAGCTTAATTTTTCATGCCATTCTTCATTGCTGTAAACATCAATTTTAGTATTTTTAAAATCTATCTTTTTGCGGTATTTGAATCTTTTGATTAAGTTATTTTATAATGGATTAACAAAAAAGATTCGTTTTATTTTAACATTATATTTTGAATAATAACAATGAGTGAATATAAATGAAAAAGTTTAACATAGGCTTAGTGCAAATTGCATTTGTAAAAGATCCAAATGAAAATTTGGCTAAAGCAGTTGAATGGATAGGAAAAGCAGCTAAGGAAGGTGCGGAAGTAATTTGCTTACCTGAATTATTCAGATCTCAGTATTTTTGTCAGTCCGAAAATATTGATTACTTTGATTTGGCCGAAACTATTCCCGGACCTTCTACAAAAGCTATTAGTGAAGTTGCAAAACGTTTTGGTGTTACGGTTGTAGTTCCTTTATTTGAAAAACGAGCTCTTGGAGTTTATCATAACTCAGCTGTTATTATAGATAATGAAGGTAACATGCTCGGGACTTATAGAAAAATGCATATTCCGGACGATCCTGCATTCTATGAAAAATTTTACTTTACTCCCGGCGATTTAGGATTCAAAGCTTTTGAAACTAAATTCGGTAAAATCGGTACATTAATATGCTGGGATCAATGGTACCCTGAAGGCGCGAGAATAACTGCACTGAAAGGAGCAAATGTATTATTTTATCCCACCGCAATCGGCTGGCATCCGGATGAAAAAGACGAACATGGAAAAGCACAATTTGAATCCTGGCAGACTATACAAAGAAGTCACGCAATTGCTAATGGCGTTTATGTAGCCGCGGTAAATAGAGTGGGTCACGAAGTTCAAACCGAAGGAACTCCCGGTATTGAATTTTGGGGAAACAGTTTTATTGCCGATCCTCAAGGTGTGATTTTAGCACAAGCTTCTGCGGATAAAGAAGAAATTCTTCTTGCCGAAGTTAATTTGGATAGAATTGAATACATAAGAAGAAATTGGCCTTTCTTAAGAGATAGAAGAATTGATGCTTATAGTGAAATAAATAAACGATTTCTGGATGGTGATTAAATGCGCAAAACGATTCAAACACCGAAACAATTGAAATTTAGGATTCCCGCAGAATGGGAAAAGCATGAAGCAACGTGGTTAGGATGGCCGCATAATAAAGAAGATTGGCCGGGAAGAATTTCACCGATTCCATGGGTTTACGGTGAAATGGTGAAAAAAATTGTTGAAGGTGAAAAAGTTCGTTTAATAGTTGAGTCTAACGAACATCAGAAAAAAGCCATAAGAATTTTAGAAGCATGTGGCGCTGATTTAGCAAATGTTGAGTTTTTCCGCGTAAAAACTGATCGCGGTTGGATGAGAGATTCGGGTCCGGCATTCATTAAAAATAAATCGCAAGTTGCAATGGTTAATTTTCGATTTAATGCTTGGGCTAAATATTCTAATTATAAAAAAGATGAAATACTTCCGAAATTTATATCAGATAAATTAAAAATTAAAAGATTCATTCCGGAATTTAACGGAAAGCAAGTTGTACTTGAAGGAGGTTCCATTGATATAAATGGTAAGGGGACTTTAATTACAACTGAAGAATGCTTAATGGATAACCAAAAGCAAGTTAGAAATCCGGGGTTTACTAAAAAGGATTATGAAGAAGTTTTTAGTAAATATCTTGGTATAAAAAACGTGCTTTGGTTAGGGAAGGGAATTGCAGGAGACGATACACACGGACATGTTGATGATCTTTGTCGTTTTGTGAATCAAAATACTCTTGTATTGGTTCAAGAGAAAAATAAAAAAGATGAAAATTATTCGGCTCTTAATGAAAATAAAGAGCGGCTTAAAGATATGAGATTAGAGAACGGATCAAAACCTAATGTTATTGAATTACCAATGCCTTCTCCGGTAATATTCAAAGGCGAAAGATTGCCCGCCAGTTACGCCAATTTTTATATATCTAATTCTTCAGTTTTAGTTCCTACATTTAACGATGTAAATGATAGAATAGCTCTGGGAATATTATCAGAATTGTTTAACGATAGAAAGGTTGTAGGAATTCATGCAGTTGATCTGGTTTGGGGATTAGGAACAATACATTGCTTAACTCACGAACAACCTGCTTGATTTTTATGATTATTTTTAGGGACAAGTTGCTGCTTGTCCCTAATTAAGTTTTATAATTTACAACTATTCTATAATTACTCTTGAAGATTTTGTTGTTTGACTAATTGGAATAATCATTTGTTGTTCTCCTGAAGCAGCAACATTTAAATGATTTTCCGTATCAGCATCTTGCGCAATAATTTCACCTGCATTCTGATCAAAATGAATTGTTCCTTTAGCTTTTCCGTTTCCTTCAATGTTCAATGAAATTCCACGCATGCTTCCTTCGCCTTCAAGCTTTATATCAGCATTAAAAGTAATCCTAACGCAATCATGTCCCAATTTTGATTCGGTTGTGTCCAAAGTATAATTATAATCTGATTGAGCAACTATTTGTCCAAACTGAACAGCCATAGTATCAACTCTATGCTCTTCCCAGGCATCTCCAACACTTAAACTTTTTTCCGGAAATTTTATAAATTGTTGCGATTGTTGGGCAATCAGTTGGGAAAATTCACCTGACAAATCAACGGAATCAATCATTTCTTTATCTAGAATTTCTCCTTTATTACTTATCGATAATCTCAACCTTTTACCGATAATTTCGGTTGGAATTAAAGTTGTATCTTTCATTGGAGTGTGTGTAAATGTAGAAGCTGAATCAAATGAAACTAATAAATCAAATTTCCCATCTTCATCCGTTTTGCTTGGTTCAATTCTAATAACATTTTTTAGCTCGTTTCTCATCTTCATTTCTCTGCCCATAACTTCTTGAGTTATATCCGTATTAACTTTGGTGCGGTAAAGTATAGTTTTACCTTTTTCAAATTTATATCTAAGAGAGTAAGCATCTTGCCCAAATAATACGGCTGATGAAATTATAAAAATTAAGATTATTGTAGTTATGAAATTTGTTCTCATTTATTTCCTCGTTAATTAAGAATTTACTTTTGTGAAATAATTTTATAATGCGATGAATCGTTTACAACAATTTTTGCTGAAGTAAAAACTAACTTAGCAGTTTTTGTAGCTTTTTCATAATTGATTAGTGAAGCTTCGTCTGAGACTTTATGATAATCATTTTCTTTTCCGGAATGAAAAAATACATCAGGAATATTCTTATTCATAAAACTTTTATGATCGCTGCTGCCATTTATCATATTATTCGGAATCATATTTAAGGAAAAGTTAACACTTTCTTTATTTGCCATTTCAATAATATTTCGAAGCGAAGGATTTCTCTCAGTTCCGACGATCATTAAGGAATCAACACTGTTTCTACCAACCATATCAAGATTGAACATGGCAACAATATTTCCTAAAGGAATCAGTGGATTTTCAACAAAATATCTGGAACCAAATAATCCTTTTTCTTCGCCGCAAAAAGCTATGAATAAAATACTTCTTTTGTTTACCGCTTGTATATTCCCAAATGCTTCTGCAATAGATAATAGAACTGAAGTTCCTGAAGCATTATCATCAGCGCCATTATAAATATAATCTTCATTTTTTGAATGAACTTTCTTCATCCCTACATGATCGTAATGCGCGCCTATAACCAGGAATTCATTTTTGAGAACTGAATCCTTTCCTTCTAAAAATCCAATTACATTATTTGCTAATTTTTTATCAATAATTGTTTCAGTTATAATTTTTGCATCAATACCTGCAAAATCATAAGAATCGGGTTTGTAAGTTTTATCAATTTGTCTTTGTATCTTTTTAAGATTTTCTATGCTACCGAAAACCGTATTTATAAATTTTTCACCGACTTCGACAACCGGAACTTTATTTTTTTCATCTAATAATAAACTTAATGGAAGTGCATCCTTGGGAATTATTTTTGATAATGATGGCCAAGGAAAACCAACAGGCATTAAGAATGAATGTTTAGCCGGGCCGGGACAAATGATTACTCCGGCTGCTCCAAACTTGATTGCGGTTCTTACTTTGTTCAAAATTGAAGAATATTTCGAAGCTTGGATCCCGTTAAATTTTGATGAAGTATCACTAGTCCAGGGTAAATCTCTAAGAATAATAGCAATTTTATTTTTTACATCAATACTTTTAAAATCATTATAATCATATTCAGGTGCATCAATACCATAACCGGCAAAAACAAGCGAGGAATTTACCTCTTTATTTGCGGTCATTTCAAAAGGGATAAAATCGTCTTTTATTTTAAAAGAAATATCTTCGCATTCCTTAGTTATTGTTAAGGAATTTTTTTCTCCTAAAGAGATTTTACCCATTGGTACACTTTGAAAATAGCTGCCATGAATTTCTGATAAGCCATAATTTTTGAATTCTTTGGCTATATAATCAGCTGCAACATTTAATTCGGGGCTAGGTGTATTTCTTCCTTTAAGAGAATCTGATGCAAGAAAAGTTAAATGCTGCTTAATAGTTTTGGGGTTAATTACCTCGTCAATATTATCTTTTGAAATATAATCCCTGTTGCAGCCGACTAGGCAAAACATAAAAATCGAAATAACAATTAAAAACTTTTTTAACATGAATTCCCCGATATTGAAATGAAGTTGAGTTTAAAATAGAGAGAAATTACATTAATTTCCGAAAAATTTGTCAGGATTTATTATTTTTACATAAAATAAGTGGAAATGTTTTACGGGGAGGAAATATCCAGATTATCAGCATTTCAAGTAATATAATTATCAAACATAATACTTTGTTGTTTTTACATCAAAAAGCTATTAAGTTATTGCATATGAAAAATACCTTCTAATTAACATGAGGAGAATTAAGAGTGATTATAGCTGTTCCTAAAGAAGTTTTAGCCGGTGAAAACCGCGTGGCAGTTGTTCCTGATGTTGCTGCAAAATTAATTAAAGAGGGATATGAAATTAGAATTCAAAAAGATGCAGGATTAAACGCCGGATTTAGAAACGAAGCATATGAAAATGTTGGCGCTAAAATAATAGATAGTGTAGAAGAGTTATACAAATCTGCTGAAATTATTCTTAAGGTTCAAAGGCCCTTAGAAAACTCCGAATTAAACAAACATGAACTTGATTTAATACCTAAAGGTGCAATTTTAATAACATTTATGTACGCACTTCATTATGCTGATTTAGTGCAAAAGACAGCAGAAAAAGGAATAAATGTTATTTCAATGGACATGGTTCCGCGTACAACTTTAGCGCAGAAAATGGATGCTTTAAGTTCTCAAGCTAATATTTCCGGATACAAAAGTGTAATTATTGCAGCCAATGAACTAAAAAAAATATTTCCTTTGATGATGACTGCGGCAGGCACAATTTCGCCGGCCAGAGTTGTTATAATGGGAGCCGGAGTAGCCGGACTTCAAGCATTGGGAACCGCTAAAAGATTAGGTGCAGTTGTAGAAGTATCCGATATCCGGCCAACTGTTAAAGAAGAAGTAGAAAGTTTAGGCGGAAGGTTTATAGAAGTTGAAACAGATGAATCTATGCAAGATGAGGGCGGTTATGCTAAAGAAGCGTCCGAAGAATTCTTAAAGAAACAGAAAGAACTAATCTTCAAACATGTTACGGAAGCAGATATAGTTATAACAACAGCGTTAGTGCCCGGTAAGAAAGCCCCAATATTAGTAACTGAAGAGATGGTTAAAAATATGAAAGAGGGAAGTGTTGTTTTAGATATGGCTGTTGAGTTTGGTGGTAATTGTGAAGTTAGTGAAAAAGGAAAAACTGTAAAAAAATATGGTGCTACTATTATTGGCGAATCTAATTTGCCGAGCTTAGTTGCTTACCATGCAAGCGAGATGTATTCTAAAAATTTGTTAAGCCTTATCCAACATATTGGTAAAGAAGGTAAAATTGAATTGAATCTTGAAGATGAAATTGTAAAAGGTGCTCTTGTTGCTAACAACGGTGAAGTTGTTAATAAGAGAGTAAAAGATTTACTGAATTAAATTTTATTCATAAAAGTTAGAACTCGTTAAAAATTTTATTAAATCACTTAAAAGGTAATGAGATGGATATTCATTTTTTAATGCAAATCTACGTTTTTGTTCTAGCAATATTCGTAGGATTTGAATTAATAACAAAGGTACCGCCTACACTACACACTCCATTGATGTCGGGGTCAAATGCGATCTCCGGAATCACTATAGTTGGTGCTTTGCTTAGTGCAGGGATGGAACAATTTACTATTAGTACAATTCTTGGCTTGATCGCTATTATATTCGCTATGATCAATGTTGTTGGCGGATTTTTAGTTACTGATAGAATGTTAAAAATGTTTAAGAAAAAGTGAGTTAAAACATGAATACTTTTATAGATATTGCATATTTGATCTCCTCAATATTTTTCATTATAGGGATAAAAAGACTCGGCTCACCTAAAACTGCCAGACAAGGTAATATGTACGCGGCAATTGGTATGTTAATCGCGATTGTTGTTACACTGTTAGATCAGCATGTTTTAACTTATGAATGGATTATTATAGGTGTAATAATCGGCTCAGGTATCGGTTGGATTATGGCAGTTAAAGTTGAGATGACCGGGATGCCTCAAATGGTTGGACTATTGAATGGTTTTGGAGGCGGTGCTTCAACACTTGTTGCATTATCCGAATACTATAAGATTGCTCCAAATATTTCGGTAAATACAGGCGTTGCACTTGTATTAAGCTTGTTAATCGGAAGTGTTACTTTTACAGGATCGTTAATTGCTTTCGGAAAACTTCAGGGGTTAGTTACAGGTAAAGTTGTAAAATATCCTCTTCAGCATCTAATCAACCTTTTAATGTTGTTATTTATATTAGGCGCCGGCGTTTATTTAATTATAAACCCTGGTAGCGCTACATTAACTCTTGCGATCACAATAGTTTCCTTGGTACTTGGTGTTTTGCTTGTCCTTCCAATTGGCGGAGCAGATATGCCTGTAGCTATTTCACTTTTAAATTCATACTCAGGTTTAGCTGGTTCAACAACCGGTTTTATATTGGGGAATAATGAGTTGATTGTTGCGGGCGCTTTGGTTGGAGCCTCAGGAATTATCTTAACTAATATCATGTGTAAAGGAATGAATCGTTCATTGATGAATGTTTTGCTTGGAGGCTGGGCTTCAGCAGGCAATACTACCGGTGATTCCTCATCCACTTCAAGTGCAGTACACGGAGATGTAAAATCTGTTGATGCAGAAGAAGCCGCCATGATTTTTGATTCGGCAAGCAGTGTAGTAATTGTTCCTGGTTATGGAATGGCAGTTGCTCAAGCACAACATGCTATAAGAGATTTAACCAACGCCCTTGAAAAGAAAGGTATCAAAGTTAGGTTTGCGATTCATCCTGTTGCCGGAAGAATGCCGGGACACATGAACGTTTTGCTGGCCGAAGCTAATGTACCTTACGATAAATTGTTTGCTTTAGAAGATATTAACGATGATTTCAACAATACTGATGTGGCCTTAATTGTTGGTGCTAATGATGTTGTTAATCCGGCTGCTCGTCATGACCAAGCAAGTCCAATTTATGGAATGCCGATATTAAATGTTGATTACGCTAAAACTGTTATAATCAATAAAAGATCTTTAAATGCCGGTTATGCCGGGATTGATAATGAATTATTCTACGGTCAAAATTCTTTAATGTATTTTGGCGATGCGAAAGACGCAATAACAAAACTTACGAATGAAATAAAAGCCCTTTGATTTTTAGGGGGTAAATAAATATTTATCCCCTAAACTTATTTCGTAAGTCCTTCAAAAATGCACTTTTATATTCACTCTAATAAGCTATATTTATAGAAAACAATAAATCTTCTTTTTCACCTATGAAGATAATATCCTTAATTATACTCGCTGTTTCCTTTCATTCAGTTGCTTTTTCACAAGATCAACTTTATACATTTGATCAATTTAATGCTAAGATTAAAGACTCTGTGTTAAGAGTTACTGATAAAAATGATAATCTTATTTATCATGAAAAATTTAACGATCCGTCCGATATGGTTGCTGATCTGGACGGAGACGGAATTAATGAGTATCTGGTTACGGATAATAAAACTGAAGGATGGAAAACTTATTATACACTCTATGTTTTCAATACACTAGATACTTTTTATGTCGCAAAAAAAATAAACTCCGGAATGATCGAACCGTATACAATTGAATCAAAAGAAATTGATGGATTAACAATTGTTAGCGGAGATGAAAATTTTGATCAATTTATTTCTGATACAACTAATTTATTTTTACCAATAAATTGTTGGAAGTTTGAAAATGGTGAAATTTATAATTGTAATGATGACGTTTACGATCCTTTTATAGCTGAGAATGATATAATATTAGATTTTTTAGATAAATCTTTGGATTCTGATTCAATAAATTGTAAAACCATTACATTTTATAAATCAGCTATTTCTTCAGGTTATACAAATTTTATGCGCGCCGGTGAGCATTCGATTGCAAATCAATTTCTCAAAAAATACTATCTTTGTGATGATATAAAATCGTTTAAACAACTTTTAGATAAATTATTGGAGTAAGGAATTAAAATGAATTTAGATTGGAAAGAATATATTGGCAAAACACTCAATGTAACCATGCACGAGAATTATGGTTTAACGTTTGATACTAAGGCAGATGCAACTATTTATGAGATCGTTTTTAAATCAGGCAAACTGATTAAAGCTTATGATGAAGGCTTGATGCTTGAAACCCAGAGAGAAAAAGAAATGGTTAAGATTTTTATCCCTCATAATTCTATTAAGTGTGTAGAGATTTTTAACTTTTAATCCGGAGCTTATTTGAAATCCATTTCAAAGTTGTTCTGTCTTGTTTGTTTGGCAGTTGGATTATTCTCTTATAATATATTTTCTCAGAGCATTGAAATAAGAAGTCTGCAAACTTATACAGCAAAGGATCAAACATCACTTCCTGTAATTATTCCAACAGCCCGTAATCAAAATTACCTTACTATTGAGTTTGATGTAAAGACAGATTATACTCCAAATTTTATAATCGTATTTCGGTTCTGTGATAAAAACTGGAATCCTTATCAAAATATTTTTTTAGCGAATAACGGAAAAAACATTGCATATAATTTGCAGTATTCAACTTTACCTAATACAGTTCAACCAGAAGCACACTATCATTATCACGGCACTTTCCCGGATAGTAAAGGGTATGTGAATTTTCCTTTTTCCGGCAAATGGCAATATTACATTACCGATTCTCAAGATACATCAAAAGTATACGGAAGTGGTAAATTCTTTGTCATCTATGATACTCTTAAGATGAATGTTTCTATTAAAAAGGAGCAGCTGGAGGATAAGGTTTATCGCCCTCCTGATTTAGCGAAAATTTTTAATGTTACTGCAGAATTTAATTTAAACGATGAATTGTTTCCTTCTAATGTTGATGAAATGCAAATTGTTGACAATCATAAAATTAGTGAGCCAATAATTGTTGATAGAACTTTTAACACGAACGTCAGACAATATTATTGGGACGGAAATCGCAAATTTACTTTTACCGCCCGTGATATTTTGCCCGGCAATGAATATAGGGAAGTGAATAATTTAAACCATAATAAGTTCAACAGTTCAAATGTTAATGCTCAAATAGACGGATTGGAAAATTCAAGGTTCTATACGTTAGGTCCAAGAGATTTAAACGGCGGTTCTCGCTTGATGGATTTCTGGAACGTTTATGCTACATATCTTAATGTTAAATTCTCCATCCGTACTCCTGATGACTTTGTCGGCGATGTATTTTTAGTTGGAGCATTTAATAATTGGGTTGTTGATCCTAAATACAAGATGACAAATAATTATGGAGCTTATTCTTTAGTGGTTCCCTTAAAACGTGGCATTTATGATTACCAATATGTTACCGGTTATGAAGACAGCGGTAAAATTACTGATGAGAATTGGGTATATTTGGAAGGTAATACCTGGCAAACTTCAAATAATTATTACGTTTTTATTTATTATAATGATCCTAATTACGGCGGCTATGACCGTATAATCGGATACAAAAAAATTACGAGTAATTGAGTATGGAAAAATTAAAAATTGGTGTAATAGGAACCGGACATTTAGGTAAACTACATGTTAAGATGTTTACCCAAATTGATTCTTGCGAATTAGTTGGAATTTATGATAGCAATGCTGACCAAGCTGCTGAAGTTGGCTCGGAGTTCATAGTAAAATCTTTTGATTCTCTTGATGAACTGCTTTCTTCTGTTGATGCTGTGTCTATAGCTGCAATAACAAGTGCACATCATGAATTAGCCAAAATATGTTTAGAAAAAGGAATTCATGTTTTTGTTGAAAAACCAATTACGGTTACAATACCTGAGGCCGAAGAATTAGTAAAAATCGCTAATGAACAAAAGCTCAATCTTCAAGTTGGTCATATTGAAAGATTTAACCCGGCGTTAATTTCTCTGGAAGAATATATTCTAAAGCCAATGTTCATACAAACAGATAGATTAGCACAGTTTAATCCGCGTGGTACTGATGTAGCTGTTGTTCTGGATTTAATGATTCATGATATTGATATTATTTTGAGTTTAGTTAAAAGTGAAGTAAAAAAAGTTGATGCAAGCGGTGTTGCAGTTGTCTCTGATTCTTTAGATATTGCAAATGCACGCATTGAGTTTGAGAATGGTGCGGTTGCAAATGTAACTGCCAGCAGAATTTCTCAAAAGAAAATGCGCAAAATGCGGATCTTCCAAAAAGACGGCTACATTTCATTAGATTTTATTTTAGGAATTTCAGAGATTTTCCGTTTATCTTCGCCGGAAGAGCAGACAAAACCAGGAGCAATGTCTTTCTTTGAAATAGGCTCAGGTGATAAGAAAAAGAAAATTCTCTATGAACAACCTGAGATTAAAGAAATTAACGCTTTAAAGTACGAACTGGAATTATTTGTAAAATCTGTAATTAAAAAAGAACGTCCGGTAGTATCCGGTGAGGATGGTTTACGTGCTTTAAAAGTTGCAGAAACAATCATAAAAAAAATAGAAGAATCAAAAACAACCGGATAGAAATCATGAAAAAAAAACTGATAATTCCGTTAATTCTTTTACTTGGATTAACAAATTTAAGCTGCAGCGCGTATCAAACTTTTGTTAATCTTTCGCGTTTAAAATTTAAACTCGGAACGGTGAATAATTTTCAATTGTTGGGAATTCCTTTGGATAATAAAAAAGCACTTAGCGATTTTTCTCCGATTGAGTTACTCAGAATTACTGCATCTGTAGCAAAAGGACAATTACCAGTTTCATTTACATTAAATGTTGATGCTAATAATCCCAATGATGGTTCCGGTGGTTATCCGCAAACATCTACGCTCATTAAATCATTTCCATGGCGTTTAGCTATTAATGATAAGGAAACCGTTTCGGGAAATATATCAAAGGAAATATCTGTTCCCGGTACCGGGCAAAATACAACTTTCGGATTGCAGATAAACATGGATTTATATAAATTTTTCCAGGATAAAGGTTACCAATCGTTAGTAAATTTAGCATTGAATTTAGGTGGTCAGGGTGGTTCAGCAAGTAAAATTACTTTATTCGCTCAACCAACAGTTTCTTCACCATTGGGAGATATTCAGTATCCGCAAGAATTAAAAATTGTAGATTTTGCATTCTCTAAATAATTAGCTAACCTTTTTATTCGGCAAACAAAATTCATTTAATATTCTGTTTGCCGTTTTCTTTTATTTAACCTGTTTTTATTTTATTTATAACCTCAATAGTGTTAATTTTAGGTTTAATTTTAATTGTTTTATCCGAATAAAATCATATTACTCAATCATAAATTTGTAGAATTATCATGTCCAAATCAGAAAAATATGCCGTTGGGGTAGATTTAGGTGGCACTAGTGTAAAAGTGGGAATTGTAACAGAAAAAGGGAAGATTGTAAAAAAAACTTCCATAGATACCAAGGCTTCTGGAGGGCCAAAAGTTGTAGTTGCCCAAATTGAGAAGGCAGTCGCGCAATTACTTGAAAAGAACAAGAAAAAAATTCAAGGAATAGGAATCGGAGCTCCCGGCACTATTTCGACTAAAAAGGGAACAGTACAAAATCCGCCAAATCTGCCGGGTTGGGAAAAAGTTAACCTTGGTAAAATTATTGAGAAGAAGTTTGGGAACGATGTTTACGTAGAGAATGATGCAAATGCTGCAGCTATAGGAGAGATGATTTTTGGCGCCGGCAAAAAACTTGAATCTTTTCTTATGATAACATTAGGCACCGGAGTCGGCGGCGGTATTATTTTTAATAAAAAATTATTCAGAGGTCAAACGGGAGGTGCCGGTGAATTAGGACATATGACTATCGACTTAAATGGTCCTAAATGTAATTGTGGTTCATTTGGCTGCATCGAGACCTACGTAGGTAATAACTACCTGGTTGAAAGGGTAAAAAAGCAATTGAAAGAGAATAAGTCTTCATTGATTTTAAAACTTGTGGATAATGATTTATCTAAACTAACTCCCAAAATAATTAATGATGCGCTGGTTCAAGATGACAAATTTGCACAAAGTGTTATTGTTGATTTAGGTAAATATTTGGGAGCGGCTCTTGCCTCAGCTTGTAACTTATTGGATATTAGTACGTTTATAATAGGGGGCGGTGTTGCAGGATTTGGCGCTCCTTTGTTTAATGAAATTGAAAAAACGACTAAATCGCGAGTGTTAACACCTTTGCGAAAAAGAGTTAAAATTATACCCGCAAAATTGAAAAATGATGCCGGAATAAAAGGAGCGAGTGCTCTTGTTTTCCACAATTCATAATCATTTAAATCTGCTTTTTAAAGAGAGATCTTTTTAACTGAATGAAAATATTTTTTCTCATATTACTTTCATGCCTTTTGAATGTTAATTTATTCGCACAAGGGAAGGACTCTATTTTTGTCGGAAGAAATGACTCTTTAAATATCGCTATTCAAGATTCTACATCATTTATTGATACAAGTATTTCAAAGAAAAGATATGATGTTGATACTGTAATATATGCAAGTGCTTCTGATTCTCTCTTCTTTTTTATTAATGAAAAGAAAATGGAGCTATACGGAAGCGGTGACCTTAAGTATAAAGATACTGAGTTGAAAAGTTCAAAGATAAATGTAAACTTTGCCACGAGCAACGTAGATGCTTCGGGGGTGCCCAGTGATACTGCTGAGGGTAAATATGATGGCACTCCAATTTTAAGCGAAGGCGGAGAAGTTTATGATGGTTTTAAAATGAGATACAATTTTAAAACTACTCGCGGAATCATTTCGGCAGCCTCTTCTAAGCTCGATGATGCAATTTACAGTGGCGAAAAAATTAACAAGGTAGATAAAGACACATATTTTATCCAGGATGGTATTTATACAACTTGTGACGCAAAACCGCCGCATTATTATTTTTCTGCAAGTGAAATGAAAGTTATTCAGAAAAAAATTCTTATTGCAAAATGGATTTGGCTTTATTTCGGAGGAGTTCCTTTTCCAATACCGGTTCCGTTTGCCGTTTTCCCAATTCAATCGGGTCGCCGTTCCGGAATAATTCCCCCGGTCTTCGGCTCTGATCCTAACTACGGATATTATTTTTCAAGATTTGGTTATTTCTGGGCGATCAATGATTACCTGGATTTAAGACTTACTGCAGACTATTATACACGCGGCAGATGGGGAATTGACGGCAGATTTAGATATGCAAAGAGATACAATTTTACCGGAGAGTTAAACGGCGGTTATAAGTTTTTATCAAACGGAGAATCTACTGATCCTAATCATTCTTTAAGTAAAGAGTGGAACTTGAGCTGGAGGCATAACCAAACAATTACACCCACCATGAGATTTGATGCAAATCTCCAATTTATTTCCGGTAAAAACTATATACAAAACACCAGCTTTAATTTGAATGAAGCACTTACAAGTAATATAATTTCAAATGTAACTTTGTTTAAATCATGGGAAGAATCCGGGAATAGCTTTTCCTTAAGTTACAGTAGAAATCAAGATCTACAGACAGGGAATATTTCCGAAGTTTTACCTAATGCTAATTTTACAGTTGCTCAATCTTATCCATTTAGGAAAAAAAATAGCATTGGTGATCAAAAATGGTATGAACTTATCGGCTATAATTACAGCGGACAATTTGAGAATACTCGTAACAAAGCCAATGGAGATTTAACTATTCATGGCGGAATTCAGCACAATATTAGTGTTGGAGCTTCTCCAAAGTTTGGGCATATAAGCATTTCACCAAGTTTAAGATACACTGAGAAGTGGTATAACAAAAGAACAAAATTGGTTGATGCCGGAGTAGGTTCAACCGGGACTGATTCAATATTAACCAGAGATATTCATGCAATAAATATGGTGAGAACTTTCAGCGTAGGAGCTTCAGCTTCAACAAAATTTTATGGTATCTTCCAACCAAACACTTTGGGTATTGAGGCAATTAGGCATACGGTAATCCCAAGTATTTCATATTCATATCAGCCGGATTTTTCAAAGCCAGGGTGGGGATATTATGATTCTTATACCGATTCAAAAGGAAATGTTGTTCGTTATGATAAATTTCAAAGAGAAGTTTTTGGCGGAGTTTCATCAGGTGAAAGTCAGAGTATTTCTTTTTCTGTAGGCAATATTTTTGAAATGAAAACTATAGCCGATCCCACAGATACAACTTCTCAGCAAAAGAAGATTCAGTTACTAAATTTAACGGCAAGTACTAGTTATAATTTTGCTGCCGATAGCTTAAAATTGTCAAATCTTAGTCTTAATTATAGAACTCAGATTGGACAATACCTTAATTTATCCGGTTCCTCTAGTTTTACTCCCTACGATTATTCGACAACTAGTTCGAAAATCAACAAATTTTTAATTAACGAAGGCAAGGGATTTTTGAGATTACAGAACTTAAGTTTTTCAGTTTCAACCAGTTTATCAGGCGATAAAATTAAATCATCGGAAAGTAATAAACTTGAAGATACTTATGGAGATAATAGTCAATATAATAACGATTATAACAGTGTTAACGGAAACAACTATCAAGGAATTTACGATACACGAGAACCCGACTTCAGCATTCCTTGGAGCGTTTCTTTAAGTTATAATTATAATTTATCAAAACCTACTCCGTTGAACATGACGGAATATTCTAATGTGAGCGGTTCTTTGGATTTTAATTTAACAAAGAATTGGAAGTTCACTGTTTCAGGAAGTTACGATATTCAAAATAAACAATTTGCCGCACCTCAGATAAGAATTTCTCGCGATCTTCATGCTTGGATAATGAATTTTACATGGAATCCGCTCGGAACTTACAGAGGATATTATTTGGAAATAAGAGTAAAAGCTCCGCAGCTTCAGGATCTTAAACTCACTAAGAGAGATCAATTTTATGACGGCAAGTAGTTCTTGATTATTCAAAATATTTAGATAATAATTAATACGCGATGAAAACATATATTATTGATGGAAATAATTTAATTGGTAAAATTTCTTCTTTAAATAAGGTACAAAAGAAGGATAAACAAGCATCCCGAGAGCAACTCGCATTTATAGTGGATAGATATTTTTTTAAGAATAAAGCGAGAGCAACTCTTCATTTTGATGGTTATCAGAATTTGCCTATTAAAGTTTCTAAATTAAAAATTATATACTCCGAAAATCTAACAGCCGACGAACGTATAAAAGATCAAATTGAAAGTACAAAAAATCCTAAAAATTTAATTGTCGTAACTTCGGACAATAATTTGAAAGAGTTTGCTAAAGTATGTAGAAGTGCAGTTATTTCTAGCGAGGAGTTTGGAATTGCAATTACAAAAAATAGCAACGAAGATGAAGAAAAATCAAAAATTGATGAACTAAAAAATCAAAAAGATGAGTTCCTAAAGCTGTTTAGAGACGGTAAAAAGAATGAGTAAATTATGAATATTGGTTATCCTAAAAGAATTATCTGCCTGACTGAGGAATCCGTAGAGATTATCTTTGCTCTTGGTGAAGGAGAAAGAATTGTAGGAATAAGTAGTTTTACGAAACGCCCTGAAGGGTTAATCAATAAAATTCCTAGAGTTTCGACTTTTATCGACGCAAATTATAAAAAAATAAAATCATTGGAACCGGATTTAATTTTAGCATTTTCTGATGTTCAAGCAGATATTGTAAAAGAATTAACGAAGTGCGGTTATCAAGTTTTAGTTTTTAATCAAAGATCCATTAATGAAATATTACAAAACATTTTAATATTAGGTGGTGTTTTAGGGAAGCAAGATAAATCTGAAAAGTTAGTTGAGTCCTACGAAAAGCGATTGCTACTCTTAAAAAAGAAAAGCTCAAAAAAAAGGATTAGACCAAAAGTTTACTTTGAAGAGTGGGGAAATCCATTAATCTCAGGAATATGCTGGGTAAGTGAACTTATCGAAATAGCTGGCGGTGACGATATTTTTAGTGAACTTAGAAGTTCAAAAAGTGCTAAAGAAAGAATAGTTTCCCCTCAAGAAGTTTACAAACGAAATCCGGATATAATAATAGCTTCCTGGTGCGGAAAAAGATTTAGAAAAAAAGAGCTTGTTGAAAGAGAAGGATGGAGAAACATTAAAGCGGTTCAAGATGATAAAATATATGAAATTGACTCCACACTAATCCTCCAACCTGGACCTGCAGCATTAACAGATGGATTAGATGAATTGGTTAAATTTATTGGTGAGCACTAAGTCACTTTCTTTAGAATTATAGAAAAAGTAGTCTTTTTATTTGGTTCAGAAACTGCAAATACTTCAGCATCATGCCAGTTTACTATTGCCTTTACAACCGATAACCCTAATCCAACTCCGCCGGTTCCTCTATTCCTAGAATTTTCAACTCTGTAAAATCTATCAAAAATTTGATCGAGTGAGTCTCCCGGGATACCTTCTCCTTTGTTGATAACGCTAATTTTAACTTTTTTGTCATCAATATCTTCAGTATTAATAATAACAACATTATTCTCTTCGCCGTATTTGATTGCATTATCGACTAAGTTTGAAATTGCCTGTGTCATCATTGATTTATCAATTTCAACGATTGAATTTGTATTTGATTCAAATTTCAAATCAATGTTTTTGTCTGAACCTAATATTTTTAGATTTTTTACAATGCTTTGTAAGTATTCCTCCAAGCTAATTTTCTCTTTTTGAAGATTGATTAATGAATGATCTATTTTTGAAATTAAAAATAAGTTATCAAGAATTTTAGTGAGTCTAATTATTTCTTCATAATTACTCTGGAGTACTTCTACATATTGTTCATTAGCCTTTGGAGACTTTAGGGCTACTTCGGTTTCGCCGCGTAAAATTGTTAATGGCGTCTTTAATTCATGAGCAGCGGAGATTGAAAAATGATTCATATAATCTACGGAAGTTTTTATTCTGTGAATCATTTCGTTCATCTTTTTTACGAGTCTTCCGTATTCATCAGTATATTCTTCACCTTCAATCTTTTTATTTAGGTTCTGTGCGGTTATTTCTTCAGTCTTTGCTATAATTGCATCTATTCTGGAAAGTGATTTTGCGGAGATCAATGCACCGCCTAAAATTGAAATTATAAAAAATATAGGTGCAAGAATTATATAAATATGAATTAGACTGTTCAAAGTTTGAGAAATATGCTGAATCGGGAATGCTTCTATTACTGTGTATTTATTTTTCTTTAATAATACGCCTCTAATTGGTTTTGCGGAAAGACTTGTATCTACAAAACTGAAAAGTTTTAAGGAGTCTTTTACTTCAGAAAATTTAAATGTATAGTTATTAAGATTTGCAGACTTAAAGATGATTTTGTCTTTGTTCTCAATTTGAATGTAATTGTTTCTTAGGTTGAAAGCGACTTCATTATAAATTACATCCCAAACTAAATCTTCTGGATCGGAATATGTTGAATCTGGAACAAAATGGTCGATATCGATGTGTTTTTCAGATACTAATCTAAGAATAGCTTTCGCTTGTGATTTTAAACCAGTATCAAGATTATCGAGAAGAGTGTTATATAGATAAAAATAAATAAAAATACCGAGAAGAATTTCCAGAGCTAGAAAAATAATAGAATACCATAAAGTTGCTTTAAATCTTGTTGAGGAGATAAATAATTTTAATTTTATAAACATGTTAATACAACCTATCTAAAACAATTAAAGTTGGTCTCTTATTCATCTCTCATAATGTAACCGATACCTCTAATGGTTTGTATCAGTTGCTTGTCGGGGTTTGTATCAACTTTTGACCTGAGTTTGTTTATATAAACATCGATGATATTTGTCTCAGTATCAAAATGGTAATCATAAACATGTTCAATAAGCTTGGTGCGTGAAACAACTTTGTTTAAGTTCCTCATTAAATATTCAAGTATAGAATATTCCTTTGGCGTAAGAATTATCTCTGAGTTATTTTTAACTACTCTATGCGATTGAAGGTCTAATATAACGTCAGCAGCTTTTAAGACGGCAGATTTTGATTGTTCATTTCGTCTTAATAATGCTCTAATTCTGGCAAGCAGTTCTTCAAAAGCAAAAGGTTTAGTAAGGTAATCGTCGGCTCCTGCGTCAAGTCCCTCTACCTTATCCTTTATACTGTCCTTTACCGTTAACATTAAAACCGGTGTTGGTATTTCCTGTTTTCTCAAATTCCTCATTAAAGTTAAACCATCTATATAAGGAAGCATAATATCCATAATGATTAAATCATACTCTTCTGAAGTTGCAAAACGTAAACCTTCTCTTCCATCCGGAGCAACATCAACCGCATAATATTCTTCCTCCAAACCTTTTTTTATAAAGGCCGCAACTTTCTTTTCATCTTCAACTATTAGAATTCTCATGCACTAAAATAAATAAAAAAGGAGAGTTAAAAAACTCTCCTCGACTATAAGAAATAAAAAGGGGGAGTTTATTTATTTCTTAGTTTCTTCTTTTTTTACTTCCTTTTTTTCAGCTTTTTTGTGGGCTTTTTTTGCAATTTTAGCTGCTTCTTTTTTCTCTACTTTTGGAGATTCTTTCTTTTCAACTTTTGTGGCAACTTTCTTTTCAGCCTTTTCAGCTTTTAAAGTTTCTTTTTTTTCTGCCTTTTTCTCAGCTTTCATGACATGTTCTTTTTTTACAACTTTTTTATGGTGTTTGCCGCTCTTAGCTGAGGTTGAGTCTTGAGCAAATGTTGAAGAAACTGCTACTGTGAAAGCAAAAAGTATTAAAACTATTGCTGAAAAAAATCGTGATTTCATTGTAGGTACCTTTTTATAATTTAAAATTAAATTTATTAAACTCTCGTAAACTCTTATTGAATTTACACAGTAAATCTAAATCATGATTATTAAACCATCCTTAATAAAGGATTAAAAAAATTTAATCTTTACTAGAATACAGAATCAGTGATTAAATCATGCTAGTTCTTGATTTATAATGGGATTAAGGAATAGAAATAATTTGGAAATAAAAAAGGCTGCCAAAAAAATATGCAGCCTTAAAAATTATATCCCGGAATGTATTAAAACTGTGTAGTAAAATTAAATTGTAGCCCGGTAGGATTTGAGGCTTGATTTGTTAAGCCAACAGAAACATTCCAGCTCATCTCGGTGCTGTGAGATTTATTGTAAGCTGCAACTAATCTTGCTGCGTTAATAGCACTTACAAGTCTATTTAGAATTAAAGCACCAACAACAAATCTTAAACCGTTATGCGCTTGCTCGCTTGAAGTCCACATCCCTCTATAAGTTTTTCTGTCGTTATTCGTTTGCCATTTCCAATATGAAGATTGTGGAGAATACATTGCCTCAAAATCACGATTCCTGGCCTTGTCGTTATTATAATCTTCTATATTCATATATTCCCCAATGGCCGCATAGTAAGTATCATTTTTGCCACTGGAATTTACTAAGCCGATTGAACTTGCATAAGCTTTATAGTTATTTTTTTGCCAATTGCTGTAAGCATCCAATCCGAAATAAGTTCCCCACAACGCTCCATCTGCGATCGTAAAGTATTTTCCGCTTGAATAATCGCCTGCATAAAGCTCACCCATTCCCGGGAGTAGAACTGAATATAAGATTGCAAGGGCAGCACTTTTTTTATGGAATGTATTTTCAGATGAAAAAGGTATTTTATTTTCAACCTTTGCGACATTGAAATTATTTTTAAGTTCTAAAATACTCTTGGATTGTTGCGCAAGAGTTAAAGAAGTGAAAAGTAATAAGACAGCTGCAAATATTTTCATGTTTTTTAAGTATAAGTTTATAATTATGAGGCTTTTAAGTCAACTGCTTTTTTTATCTCTTTTATTTTACCAGAACAATTTTCATTAACTATGTCTGAAACATTAACTTGAGAAAATTCATTCTGAAGGTGAACATCAAAATTGTGGCTGACTCTTACATAATTAGATGAAAAACCTTTAATTAATCCTTCATGGTTTTCTGATTCAAAGAGAACTTGTAAATCTTTTCCAAGCATGCTTTCATAAAAGTGATGTCTTTTTTTCTCACTTAATATTCTCAACATATTATTACGTTTACGTCTTACAAAAACATCAACTTGATCTTCCATCTCAATTGCTTTTGTATCCGGTCTTTCAGAGTAAGTAAATACATGAAGATAAGAAATCGGGAGCTCTTTTAGGAAATTATATGTTTCAAGAAAATTCTCTTCTGTTTCACCTGGAAATCCAACAATTACATCAACACCAATTCCTGCATCCGGAATTCTATTTTTAATCTTATAAATTAATTCAGAATAGTAAGAAGTTTTATATCTACGCTGCATCGATTTTAGTATATCCGGGCTTCCGCTTTGTAGAGGAATGTGAAAATGATTACACATTTTTTCATTTGTAGCGGTTAATGCTATAATTTCATCAGACAAAAGATTAGGTTCAATTGAACTTATGCGAATTCTAAAATCTCCCGGAATTTCAACCATTCTTAATAAAAGTTGGTAAAGGTTCAGGTTAAAAGATTTTCCATAATCACCGACGTTAACACCGGTAAGAATAATTTCTTTATAACCGTTTTCAACGAGTTTCTTAAATTCGGAAATAACAGAATTAGGTTCCATGCTTCTGCTTTTACCACGAGCTAAAGGTATTGTGCAAAAAGAACATTTGTAATCGCAGCCATCCTGAATTTTGAAGTAAGCTCTGGTTCTGCTATCGGCTTCTGTGGAATGTGCAGTTCCGAAATCATTCAATTCATCAGTCGGAGATACATAAATACAAGCAAGATCTTTCTTTTCAAAATCTTTAATTAGCGAGAATAAGTTAAATTTTTCCTTACTTCCTAATACTAAATCAACGCCGCCTATTCCTGCAATTTCCTCCGGACGAAGTTGTGCGTAGCACCCTGTAACAACTACAAAGGCTTCAGGATTCGTTCTAAGTGCTCGTCTAACAAGTTGTCTGCATTCTTTTTCAGCGTTTTCGGTTACAGTACAAGTGTTAAAGACATAGATATCCGCTTTCTCTTTTAGATCAACTATATCAAAACCGTTACTTAAAAACTCGTTCCCGATAGTAGATGTTTCTGAGAAGTTTAATTTACAACCGAGCGTATGTAATGCAACTTTTCCAGCCATTTCAATTCAATTTAAAATTTCAAGAGCGGGAATAGTCCCGCTCTTATTATAGAACTATGTTAAATCTGATTAATTAGATTTATCGGATGAACCGGAGTTTTTATCGTCGTTGACTTCAAAAATAGGGAAGTCAGCGCTATCAATTGCACCAGTATCAGCATCTTGAATTTCTTGAACAGAAACTCTATCTAATTTATGTTTATCCAGATATTCCCGAATTTCTTCTTCAGATTTATCTTTAAGTATTGCAACCGCACTTAAAACAATTTTCTTGTTTTCCTTATCGAATTCGATAACTTTCAATTGAAGAACATCATCGATAGGGAAGTGAATTGCAACATTTTTAATCTTATTTGAAGCTAATTGAGTTGCAGGAACAAAACCGTCTACATCATCCGGTAGTTCTGCTATTAAACCTTTCTCAATTATTCTAACAACTTTACCTTCTGTTATAGCTCCAACAGTGTATGTCTTTTCGAAGGTATTCCAAGGATTATCTTCAACCTGTTTGTGTCCCAAAGAAATTTTTCTTTGTTCAACATCTACACCTAGAACAATAACTTCAAGTTTCTCACCTTTTTTAACAACTTCTCCGGGGTGACGAATTTTCTTTGTCCATGACAAATCAGAGATATGAACTAAACCGTCAACACCTGGTTCTAATTCAACAAAAACACCGAAGTTTGTTAGGTTACGTGCAATACCTGTATGTTTGGAACCAACAGGATATTTTTGCATTAAGCTTTCCCATGGATCCGGTTCTAATTGTTTGATACCGAGAGAAATCTTCTTTTCATCTTTGTCTAAGCTCAGAATTACAGCCTCAATAACTTGTCCCATTGCAACAACTTGAGAAGGATGTTTAATGTGTTGAGTCCAGCTCATTTCTGAGTTATGAATTAAGCCTTCAATTCCTTTTTCAATTTCGATGAAAGCACCGTAATCAGTAAGAGAAACAACACGTCCGGAAACTTTGTCTCCGATTTTGTATTTCTCTTCGATGTTTTCCCAAGGATGAGGTAAAAGTTTTTTCAAGCTGAGAGAAATTCTCTTCTTTTCTTCATCAAAATCAGTAACAACAACTTTAATTGTTTGATCAAGTTTAACAACTTCATTTGGATGATTAATTCTGCCCCAGCTAAGGTCTGTAATATGAATAAGTCCGTCAACGCCGCCGAGATCAACAAACACACCGAAGTCGGTAATTGCTTTAACTGTACCTTCAAGAATCTGACCTTTTTCAAGGCTGTTAAGAATTGCATCTCTTTGATCTGCAATTTCTTCTTCAACAAGTACTTTATGAGAAACAACAACGTTTTCTGTAGGAATATTTACCTTAACAACTTTGAAGTCCATTGTTTGACCAACAAATGCATCAAAATCACGAATAGGACGAATATCGATTTGTGAACCGGGAAGGAAAGCTTCCATTCCCATTAAGTCTACAACCATACCGCCTTTAATTCTTTTAAGGATTTTTCCTTGGATAATTTCACCGGTTTCATGAGCACTGACAACTTTATCCCAAATTCTTAAGAAATCAGCTCTTTGCTTGCTGAGTACAAGATTACCATCCTGATCTTCAACACTTTCGAGAACTACTTCAACTTCGTCACCGATATTAATTTGTTCAGATTCGTAAAATTCGTTTTTGGGGATTGAACCTTCTGACTTGAAGCCTACGTCAAGAATAACGTTATCACCTTGAACGCGAACAATTCTACCCTTTACAAGTTCGCCTTCTTTTACGTCTTTGATAGATTCCGCGTAAAGCTTCGCTAATGTTAAGAATTCTTCCTGAGAATACTCTTCATCATTAAATTGTTTCTTGGCTTTTTCGTAATCATCGGGGGTCACCAAACCTTTGGTTTGTTCGGACATTGAGCCTCCTAAAAAAAATATTTTTTTTCTGCTATTATCGTCTAAGCCATCAAAAGTACAATAATGCAGAAAGTTTTATTTGACATTAGTTATTTAGCGATGGCTTTTACTAAAACTATTGTTAAGAACTCTTAACTTATTAATCCCATAAAAATTATAATGGAACTTCAATTCCTTTTTTATTTGCAACTTCACGAACGTGATTCAGAATAATATGTACTTGCTCATCAATAGAGACTTTAGAAGTATCAACTTCTATAGCGTCCGGTGCTTTTGTTAAAGGACTTACTTCTCTGGTAGAATCAACTTTATCGCGCTGAAGTAAATTATTTTTAATTTCATCCAAAGAAACCGTAGTACCTTTTTCTTCGTATTCTTTTCTTCGTCTTTTAGCTCTTTGAGTAATTGTTGCCGTAAG
This sequence comes from uncultured Ignavibacteriales bacterium, assembly GCA_963739985.1. Classification (GTDB taxonomy): domain Bacteria; phylum Bacteroidota; class Ignavibacteria; order Ignavibacteriales; family Ignavibacteriaceae; genus CAVUCE01. Next base: position 370,445 of record CAVUCE010000022.1, on the reverse strand, counting down.
AAAAACTTTTACATCTGCATGCGGGAAGACAACTGTGCCAATATCTCTGCCTTCCATTACAACACCAATATTCTTTTCACTCAGATGTCGTTGCTTCTTTACAAGAGCTTTTCTTACATCAACAATTTTACTTATACCGCTGACGAGTTTATTTACTTCTCTAGTTCTTATTTCTTCCGAAACGTCTGTACCGTTAATAGATACGTGCGTAGATCCATCAATAAATTTAAGATCGATTTCTGCGTTTCTTGCTAATTTAACAACCGCTTCTTCATCATTAATAATATCGGTTTTCATCGCCCAATAAGTTATTGCCCTATACATTGCCCCGGTGTCAATATATAAATAACCCAATCTTTGGGCGACAAGCTTAGCGGAAGTACTTTTGCCGGAACCTGCCGGGCCGTCGATTGCAACAATTAATCTTTTGGACATAGTCTACAAAAATATGCATTATTAATTAAATTATCAAAGGAATTTCATTGATTTAAGAGGAGATTATCAGTAACCAAGAATCCGCAAAAATGGCAAAAACAACAAAAAATTAAAGAATTTCTTCTCCGCCTAATTCATTTAATATAACTTTAACATATGGATCATTATTATCAGCCGGAGCGACTACTTTTTTTTCTGATTTTTTTTGTTGAATTTCAATATCCGGGGAAGAAATTTCAGTCCTTTTTTCAAATTGATTTTCATTCTGAATATGGAAAGCTAGTTTTTTTCCGAAAAATTCATGAGTTTTTTTACCTAAATACTCTTCTTGTAAAACAAGCTCTTTTTCACCGTATTCAATATCGCATTCTAATTTAAGTTTGTTTCCGTCTAAACCTAAAGGCTTTGCATTTTTCATAATAGGTCCTAAAATTAAGCCTTTTTCAGAACTTACGGCATCAACAAAACCTTCCCATTTTTGAATTATTGAATTAAAGCTAAATGAAATATCTTGCGCTGCAGTTTGGGGATTTGTAACTTTTGTATTTCTTGCAGTACTTTCAATATTATTATTCAAACTTCGCTTAGAAGGAGAAGTATAATTAGTCTTTGGACTTTCGTTTATCTTTCTCTGTTCAACCGGATTTTTGTTATAACTCTTTGTGTTAGGCTTATTGCCAGGCTCGTTATTCGAAAAATCAGAATTTTCAATTTTGGATAAAAGATCTGATATTGTAGCTGATCTCTCTAAACCGATTAAATGACTAAGCGCTATTTCTAACTTCAATTTTTGGTTTTGTGCAAAACGCAGTTCTTGCTGAGTCTTAGTCAAGAAATTTAAAAGTCTGAGTATATCACCTTCAGAAAATTTTCCGGAGTATTGAACATATTTCTCTTTATAAATATCGGCAGCTTCAACAAGATCAGCGCGACCGGTTAAAACAACTGTCATAATATTTCTAAAATGTTCGGTTAGTCCATCCATAAAATCAATAAAATTCCAACCGTTTTTGTAAATAGTGTCCGTAACCTCAAAAACCATTTTGTAATTTTTATCTATTACAGCATCGGAAAGATCAAAATAAATGTCATCATCAACTAGATTTAACATTTTAGAAACAGTATTAAAATCAATCTTGTTGCCGCAGAATGAAACTACTTGATCAAAGAAACTCTCAGCGTCTCTTAAGGCTCCGTCTGCTTTTTTAGCAATAATTGTAAGAGTTTTATCATCAATTTCAATTTTTTCGGAATCAGCAATTTTGGTTAAAAGCGATTTTATTGTATCAAGTTGAATTCTTCTAAAATCAAAACGTTGACAGCGCGAGATAATTGTTAGAGGAACTTTATGAACATCAGTGGTTGCGAAAATGAAGATTGTATGTGCAGGTGGTTCTTCTAAAGTTTTTAGGAATGCATTAAATGATTCCTTTGTTAACATGTGAACTTCATCGATTATATAAATCTTATATTTGCCTTTTGTAGGCGCGTATTTTACAGACTCTCGCAAAGTTCTGATTTCATCTATCCCACGATTCGAAGCGCCGTCAATTTCAATTATATCCAAAGATTGTGTTGATTGGATTGAGCGGCACATTTCGCATTCATTACAAGGCTCATTATCAACCGGGTTTAAGCAGTTTAGTGATTTTGCTAAAATTCTGGCTGTTGTTGTTTTACCAACACCTCGCGGTCCGGTAAAAAGATAAGCGTGAGCTATTCGATTATTTTTGATAGCATTTTTTAAAGTAGCGGTAATATGCTCTTGTCCGACTACTTCATCAAATCTTTGTGGTCGCCATTTTCTGGCAGTAACAACAAATGCCATTAATCTTCCTTTTTAATTTTGAAGAATTTCTTCAGATAGAAAATTTACTAATTCTTCAAGATACTTTTTATCAACGTCGTTAAATGAATTATAAAAAGTGCTGTCTAAATCTAGAACTCCGTATAATTTATCTTTTACTAAAATCGGAATAACAATTTCAGATTTTGAATCTGCATCACAAGCAATATGTCCAGGAAATTTATCAACATCAGGCACAACAATCGTTTCCTGTTTAGCAGCTGCGGTTCCGCAAACACCTTTACCAATTTCAATATTTGTACACGCAATTTTTCCCTGAAAAGGACCTAGATATAAATTATTTCCGCTAGCAATGTAAAATCCAACCCAACTGATTTTGCTAAAACTTTGCTTTAAGGCAGCAGTAAGATTAGAAAGATTAGATAGTACATTATCCTTTTTTAACAATAGTGATTTGATTTGTTTAAGAACCAGATCATATTGCTCTTCTAATGAAGCTTTTTCATTTATAACTAAATTTTCAGCCAACTATTTAGATTTCTTTCTTGTCGTTCTAGTCTTTTTTGCTGGAGTTACTTTTTTGTTTGCACTTTTTGCCTTAGGCTTACCTCCCGGGAAAACATAAGGAATGGCTTCTTCTACAAATTCAATTGGAATAATTTCTAAATCTTCTTTAACTGCATCTTGTATTTCCTTAAGATCAATTTCGTTGTCTTTTGGAATTAAAACAGTTTTTAGTCCATTACGTTTTGCCGCTAATAATTTTTCGTTTAAACCACCGATTGGTAAAACATTTCCGCGTAAAGTAATTTCTCCGGTCATTGCAATATTATTAGAAGCCGGTTTTCCGCTAACAGCAGATAGAAGCGCCATAGTCATTGTAATTCCGGCTGAAGGACCATCTTTAGGAATTGCGCCTTCAGGTAAATGGATGTGAATCTCTTTACCTTTATAAAAATTAGAATCGACACCTAATCTTTTTGCATTAGATCTTATATAACTGAGCGATGCTTGTGCTGATTCTTTCATTACATTACCAAGTTGTCCGGTTAGTGTTAATCTTTCAGAACCGTTCATAATAGTAACATCAACAGTTAAGAGCTCGCCGCCGACACTTGTCCAGGCTAAACCGGTTACACTTCCAACTTGATTTGCTTTATCGTGCTTGTGTTGTCTGTAACGAGGAATCTTTAAGTATTCTTCAACTTTGTCCTCGTCAACAATATGCTTAATACGAGAGCCTTTTTTACCATTTGAAGATTCCTTTAAAACTATTTCATGAGCCACTTTTCTACAAACAGAAGCAAGTTCTCTTTCAAGATTTCTGACTCCGGCTTCTCGTGTATATTCTCTAATAATTTTTCTAATTGCATCATCATCAATAGACACATGTTTGTTTTTCAATCCATGAGCTTCTAATTGTTTTGGAACTATATGTCGTTTTGCTATTTCCAATTTATCATATTCTAAATATCCCGGTAGTTCGATAATTTCCATTCTATCCTGAAGTGGAAGAGGAATATTGTAACGAATATTGGCAGTTGTAATAAACATTACTTGAGAAAGATCGTAGTCAACTTCCAAATAATGATCATTAAAAGTATGATTTTGTTCCGGGTCTAAAACCTCAAGCATTGCAGAGGAAGGATCGCCCCTGAAATCCATACTCATTTTATCTATTTCATCTAAAAGCATAACTGGATTTGTAGTTCCTGCTTTTTTCATAGATTGAACAATCTTTCCGGGCATTGAACCAATATAAGTTCTTCGGTGACCTCTTATTTCTGCTTCATCTCTAACTCCGCCCAAACTAATTCGCACAAATTTTCTGCCTAAAGCTCTTGCTATTGATCTTCCTAGTGAAGTTTTACCAACTCCCGGAGGTCCCACAAAACATAATATTTGTCCTCTCATCTGCTTGACCAAATTTAGAACAGCAATTTGTTCGATAATTCTTTCTTTTGGTTTTTCTAAACCGAAATGATCTTCATCAAGTATCTTTTTTACATGATTTATTTTCAAATTATCTTTGGTTTTTTTTGACCACGGAACTTCGGCAAGCCATTCTAAATAATTTCTTAAAACTGTTGATTCCGGAGACATTTGGGGAGTTTTACGAAGTTTGTTTAATTCTTCAAGAGCTTTTTCCCTTGCCTCTTTCGGCATTTTCGCTTTTTTAATTTGATTCCTAATTTTAGCAAATTCCGGTGAGCCGTCTTCTTCTTCGCCTAATTCATCTTGAAGAATTTTTATTTGTTCCTGGATGATAAATTTACGCTGAGTTTTTGCAATATTTTCTTGGACTTTATTATCAATCTCTTTCTCAATTCTTAAGATGTCTATTTCAGAATTTAGGATTTTAATTACTTCATAATATTGCTCTTTAATAGTAATTTTTTCCAGAATCCCTTGTTTTACATCAATCATCTGATTTATGTTTGCAGCCACGTAAAATAATTTTCTATCCGGTTCTTCAATATTGTCAAAAGAAGTAACTGCTTCATTGGGGATATTTCTACTTATTTTTACATAATCTTTGAACAACTGTGACATTTGTCGAACCAAAGCGTTCATTTCATGGTCATTCTGGGTATCAGGTATAATTACTTCGATTTTACCTTCAAAAAAACTCTCATTTTCAATGAAGTCAACAATTCTACCCTGTAAAAGTCCATCAACCAAAATTTTCATCAATCCATTTGGTAACTTCAAGATCTGAACTATTTTAGCAATAGTTCCTTCTCTATAAATGTCTTCTTCTTTAGGATCTTCAATATTCGATTTTTTTTGAGTCGCCAAAAAGATATATTTTGTCTTATCCAAAGCAAAATTTGCTGCTCTAATTGATTGCTCCCGGCCAACTAAAACCGGAAAAATCATATATGGGAAAATAACTATATCTCTTAATGGTAAGATCGGTAGGATTTCCGGCAAATTTTCAACAATTGAATTTTCGTTTCCAGACCTAATCTCTATTTCTTCGTAATGCTCCAAATGCGAACTCCTTAAGTTATTTCATCTCTTAATTTAAAAATGAAATATACCAAAATTCATTCCTGCTATCAAGGAAACAAACCTTCACTATGTTTGATGCTCACTTCCAAATAAACTATTTTTATATTCTATTATTTAACTTATAAGACTTAGGAGAATTATGATTAATGATATTGTTGACATAGCAAAACAAGCCGGTGAATTAGTAAGAAAAGGTTTTAATACAAACTTTAAAGTTGAGTATAAAACGAATGAGTCAAATTTAGTTACCGAAATTGATAAGGCTTCAGAAAAATTAATTACAGACTTTATTAAGGAAAAATTTCCTTCACACGGAATTTTAGCAGAAGAGGGAAGCGAATCGAATTTAGAAGCGGAATATGTTTGGATTATTGATCCGCTTGACGGAACTACAAATTTTGCACACGGATTGCCGATATTTTCTGTTTCAATCGGAGTTCAGAAAAACGGGGAAACGGTTGCCGGAGTTGTTTACGATGTTATGCGCGATATTGTTTTCTCCGCAGAAAAAGGAAAAGGCGCTTTTGCAAACGGCGAGCAAATAAAAGTAAATGATAATGATAATTTAGCACACAGCGTTTTGGTTACTGGTTTTCCATATAACGTTGCTGAAAATCCTAACAGCGCATTCGAGAAATTTGCAGCGTTTCTTAAAACAGCAAGAGCCGTGAGAAGGTTAGGTTCAGCAGCAATAGATTTTTGTTACGTTGCCAGCAGTGTCTTCGATGGATTTTGGGAAGTTTCATTGCATCCTTGGGATATGTGCGCGGGAATTTTAATTGTTGAAGAAGCCGGCGGGCTAGTCACGGATTTCAAAGGAAGTAAAACGAATGCTAGATCAGCTAAACAAATTCTAGCAACAAACGGTAATATTCACGCAAAAATGATTGAAGTTTTACAGAGTAACTAAAATAAATTATTAACACATAACTTATTCAGTGTAATATTTATAATATACGCAAGTTTAACCGAGTTTAAGCAAACCATCAAATGTATTAAATGCACAAATCGATTCTAAATTTTATGTGGAGAATATGAAAAGGACTTTTCCAGTAATTTATTCCTTTGCAAGCATGTCTTTCCGCGAGATGTTGATTGCCCGGGATTTCCGGGCGATCTATTAATTTTGGATTTTACTGATTGAATTTAAACTTTTTACTTTTCCATTCCTTGATACATTTCGTCAATCAAATTGCCATATCTTTCTTCAATAATTTTTCTTCGGATTTTCATACTCGGTGTAATTTCTCCGGATTCTAAGCTAAATGAATGATCTAAAAGTACGAATTTTCTAACGCGTTCGTAATTTGCCAATTTCTTTTGAATCTTGGTCATTTCCTTTTCAACTATATCGTAAATCTCTTTGTTTTCTACTAGCTCTGTTTTTGATTTATAAGAAATATTATGAGAATCGGCATATTCTTGTATCGATTCAAAATCGGGGACAATTAGCGCACTTAAAAACATTCTTCTATCACCAATAAGCACAAACTGATCGATATATTTACTAGCCAGGAATAAGTTCTCAATTGGAGTGGGAGCTATATATTTTCCGCCTGAAGTTTTGAACAAATGTTTTTTTCTATCTGTAATAATCAAAAAACCTTCGGCATCAAAAACACCAATATCTCCTGTATGAAGCCATCCGTTTTTTATAGTTTCATCCGTTTCTTTTTTATTTTTGAAATAACCTTTCATGATGTTCGGGCCTCTGGCTAAAATTTCACCGTCGCTGGCAATTTTTACTTCTACACTGCTAAACGGTTTTCCGACTGTCCCAAATTTATAATCATCTGGCTTGTTAACAGCAATTACTGGAGAACACTCGGTTAAACCGTAACCTTCTAAAATTTGCAGGCCAATTGCTTCAAAAAATAAACCTAAATCTCTTGGTAAAGGAGCTCCGCCGGAAATATAAAACCTTAACGCTCCGCCGGTTCTTTCTCTAAGTTTTGTGAAAACCAAATCGTTTGCAAGTTTATGTTTTAATGAAAGAGAAATTGGTACGTTTCCCTTCTTTTTAGAAACGTGATAAGCTTTACCTGTTTCTAAAGCCCAATAAAATATTTTCTGTTTCATTGGGGATTGGTTGTCTACATTCCTGATAATTTTCGAATACATTCTTTCGAACAATCTCGGAACCGTAGTTATAATTGTAGGTTTTACCTCTAACATATTTTGTGCTACGGTTTCAATTCCTTCAGCGTAACAAATCATTCCCCCTGAAGAAAATGCAGTATAATATCCTGCCATTCTTTCAAAAATATGACAAAGCGGAAGGAATGATAAAAATATATCGGTCTCGGATATCGGGAATGCTTCGAGTGCAGAGTTTACATTAGAAATGATGTTGCGATGAGTTAACATTACACCTTTAGGTTCGCCCGTGGTTCCTGAAGTATAAATTATTGTGCAGAGATCATCGCTTTTACATAATTTAATTTGGTCTCTAAAAAAAATTGGGTTTGATTCTTTTTGCTTTTTACCTTCAATCTGTAGATTAGAAAATTTATAAATAAAGTCTTTTGTTTCATCAGCATCTATTTCATTATAAACTATAATATGTTGCAGGTGTTTACATCTATCTTTTATCTTTAGAATTTTATTCAACTGAAATTTATTAGAAACAATAATTATTTTGGATTCAGAATTATTAAGAATGAACTCAACAGAATCAGCAGTAAGAGAAGGATATAGAGGAACATCAATCGCACCGAGTCCTAAAATTGCCATGTCAGAGATTACCCATTCAGGACGGTTTTCCGAAATTATTGCAATTTTGTCTCCTCTTTTTACACCTAACGAATTTAATCCATTAGCAAAATTTTCTGTATCTTCTTTAAACTGTAAATATGAGATACCTTCAAATTTTCCGTTTACTTTTCTTTTTAGGAGATCGTGCTTTACGGTTTTTACATACTCTTCAGTTAAGAATAAGTACAATTCAGGAATAGTATTAAAGTGTTTTAGTAAAGCCATTATTTCTCCTTACAGCTATTTTGAAGAGATCCCACTAATCAGACGAATAATTGTAATACGGTTGGCAAAATATCTTTTTCTATGTTAAAAATCTAACAACTTGTAATTTTATTATACTTATTTAAAAGGCTGAATTGCTGTCAAAAATTTTGTTTGTTGCCAACTGGCAAAAATTAATAAAAATTCCATTACTACAAAAAGAAATTTATGCAAATATTGGATAAAAAAAGAATGGGAACTAACCCCCCGGTTGTTCCCATTAAAGGTCGGCTAAAATTAAAAGATATTTTAAGCCGATTTATATACTCTATTTAATAAAAATGCAGATCTTTAGTCGTGTTTTTTTGTAATGTTGAAAACATTTTTAAATAAAGTTAGGTTCCCGTGTGTTTATAGTAGCTTTAAATTGCTTATAAAACTCAAAAACCGTAATTTTGGACAATTTGTAATTCGTTTATTTGGAACAATGAGATTATGATACAAAATTTGATCTCCTTTAGTATCCAACCAAATTTAACATAAGGAAGTAAAATGAAGGTACACGAATTTCAGGCGAAAGAAATTTTGAAGAAATATGCTGTTCCGGTCCAAGACGGAATTGCTATTAAAAAAATATCGCAGTTTGATAAAGCAATTGAAAAATTGCAAAAACGAGGGATAAACCAATATGTTGTTAAATCCCAAATTCATGCAGGTGGAAGAGGTAAAGGAACGATTTATAGTCCTAAAAATCGTGAGGAAGTTATTCTAGAGGGTGGAGTTAAGTTTACAACTTCTGCAGATAAAGCAAAAGATTATGCTAGTAAAATGTTGGGCAATCTTCTTGTAACTCACCAAACGGGACAAGAAGGAAAGTTAGTAAAAACGCTATTCATCACAGAAGGTTTAGATTACAAAAAAGAACTTTATCTAGGTATTTTATTAGATAGAGCTGTTTCTATGAACGTTATTATGGCATCAACCGAAGGCGGAGTAGAAATTGAGAAAGTTGCGGCTGAAACTCCTGAAAAAATAATTAAAGTTTGGGTTGATCCATCTGTTGGTTTGCAAGGATATCAAGCTAGAAAATTAGCTTTTTCTCTTGGTTTGGAAGGAACAGCTTTTAAAGATTTTATTAAATTTATTGCAAAATTGTATAGAGCTTATGTGGAAACAGATTCATCATTATTGGAAATAAATCCTTTGGTGATAACAAATGATGATAAAGTTGTTGCGCTTGATGCTAAAATGAATTTTGATGATAACGCTATGTTTAAGCATCAGGATATAGTTGCATATAGAGATTTAGATGAAGAAGATCCGCTTGAAATTGAAGCATCGAAATATAGCCTTAACTATATAAAACTTGATGGTAACGTTGGCTGTATGGTTAATGGTGCCGGACTTGCAATGGCCACAATGGATATTATTAAATTGGCAGGCGGAGAGCCGGCTAACTTTTTAGATGTTGGTGGTGGAGCGAACAAAGAAACCGTTGCCAATGGATTTAAAATTATTTTGTCGGATCCTAATGTTAAAGCAATTTTGATTAACATTTTTGGCGGTATTGTTAGATGTGATAGAGTTGCTCAAGGTGTTATAGATGCTGCAAAAGATATGGATGTGAAGGTTCCGATTGTTGTAAGATTAGAAGGAACAAATGCTAAGGAAGCCGGAGTGTTATTAAATAAATCCGGTTTAAACTTTGAAGTGGCCGGAAGCTTAAAAGACGCTGCAATAAAAGTTACTGCAGTCCTAAAAAAATAAAGATTAAATAATGCCGCACTATTTAAATCTAAGTGCGGCATTTGTTCTAATTTCTCTATCTCTTTTCTCTTTAATTCTATAATCAAATTAAGATCTTCTGAATTCCTATTATTGCATTTCTTATTTTTATAATGACATATTATTAAAATCTTTTTTGTGTAATAGTTTTCAATGGGAGTTAAAGAGAAAAAAGGTGGTTTGGAAAAAATATTTTAGAATTGACTTATAATTCACGCAATTTTGAGGTAATATTCAAGTAAAAAATTATGGTAAAAAAGGAATATTAAAATCAACTTGATTTTATATTTTATTAGTAATACATTTTTCGCGAGAATTTGAATACATTGGAGAATAAATGCCCTCTTACTATTCCGAATACAACGACGACGATAATTTCTCGGCTTATAACAAAAATGTTGATGATGAAATAAAACGCTGTAAAGAAATTGTTGATTCCGGAAGTATATACAGTTACTTAGACACAATTGAAGATATCATTCAATTATGTCTAGAATATGATAGAATTGACGAAGGAATCTATTTTGTGGATCTTTTACTCGATATTTCACCTTATAATTCAGAATACTGGGTTAAAAAAGGATCGTTACTTAATTCGTTTAATAGATTTTATGAAGCTGTTACTTGCTTCGATAAAGCTTTATCGCTTAATCCAGGTGATTCCGAAGCTTTGATTGATAAAGCTGCCGCTGAAGAAAGTCTCGGTAGAATTGCCGAAGCAAAAGAGAGCTTGGAAATTGCTTTAGAAACAGATCCCAAAAATGAAGAAGCAACTTTCAGTCTTGGACTACTTTACCAGCGTCAGGAAAGTTTTGATGATGCAATTGATTATTTCAAGCGAACGATTGAAATTGATAATGAATTTTCTGAAGCGTATTATGAATTAGCTTTCTGTTTCGAAAATTCCAATAGATTACTCGAAGCATTGGAATATTATGATCGGTTTCTGGATATTGATCCATATAATGCAAGTGGATGGTATAACCGGGGAATAGTTCTTGTAAAAATGAATAAGCTGGAAAAAGCTATTGACAGTTATGATTTTGCATTAGCTATTAGAGACGATTTTCCAAGCGCATGGTTTAATAAAGGAAATGCGCTTGCTGATTTAGGACGTTTACAACAAGCTGCCGAATCTTTTAGAAAGGCAACCGAGTTTGATAAATATGATGAGGCTGCATATTATAATTTAGCAAATATTTATGAAGAGCTTGGCGAACTAAATAATGCTATTAAAAATTACTCCGAAGCAATAAAAATAAACGAAGAGTATTACGAAGCTTTTCTAGCCAGAGGTTTTTGTTTTGATTCTGCCGGTAAGTATCAGCATGCTTTAAAAGATTTTAATAAAGCAATTTCACTTTCCCAGGATAACGCCGAAGCCTGGTATGCAAAGGCTGATTTGGAATATTCGCTGGGTAAGTTAAAAGAAGCTGTAAAAAGTTATCGCTCCGCCATCAAGATAGAACCCGACAACTATGACATTTGGTTTAATCTTGCTGAAACTTTATTTGAAATGGGCGATTGGTTGGGAGCCATGAGTTCTTTTGATGAATGTATAAGAATTAATGATTCTGATGCAGCTTCATTTTACGGTAAAGCTAAAATTAATTTTATTCTTAGTCGCACACAAGATGCTGTTGAATGTCTAAAATCTGCTTTCAATTTGGATCCCACAATTCAAAATGAATTTGCTAAAGACTATCCTGAAATTAGGTCATCAAAATTGTTTAAAAAATTGCTTGGTGAAAACTAACTTCAATTCTGAACTTCATTAATTTGATTCTCGATAAAAATTGATAATGTAAAATTATTACTTCACTAAGAAATTTTATGATGAAAAATTCGTATCACATAAATACAAAAGTTTTAGGTTTAATCGGACATCCAATCAAGCACTCTTATTCACCGTTTATTCATAATCTTACTATCGAGATAAAAAGTCTTGATTACATTTATCTGCCTTTTGATGTCCCTGCGTCAAGCTTAAAAGCGGCGTTAAAGGGTATGATAGCATTAGGAATTCAAGGATTTAACGCTACTATTCCACATAAAGAAAATCTTCTTCAACATGTCCATAATCTCTCTGAAGAGGCTTCTATAATCGGTTCAATTAATACAGTTGTGAATGATCAGGGTAAATTAAGCGGCTATAACACAGATGTAAACGGAATTTTAGAAACATTACTTCCTTACAAAGATGAAATTTCCGGTAATGAGGTTAGTGTTGTTGGTGCCGGAGGAGCATCCAGGGCTGTTATTTATTCTTTAGTAAGATACTTTAAGCCTTCAGCTATTAATTTGATAAATAGAACCGAACAAAGAGCGGAAACCTTGAAGAGCTATTTCATCGATAAAATGAAATTTGATTCTTTTAATACAATGGAGTTATTCCCGCCTGATTTGGTTAAAGTATTTAATAATTCAAAACTGATTATAAATGCTTCTGCTGTAGGAATGCATCCTGATTCCGAAGATGCAATCACAGAATTAAGCGATTCATTTGTAAAGGGACAAATAGTATTTGATTTGGTTTATAATCCGCCTAAAACTAGATTGCTAAAGATAGCGGAAAAAGAGGGCGCAATAATTCTTGATGGCTTGAAAATGCTTATTTATCAGGCGGCAAAATCTTTTGAATTATGGACGGGTGAGCAGATGCCGGTCGATAAAATTGAGAATGCTCTTAAACTTTATATTGCAGAATAAAAAAGGCTGATGTTTTTTGCATCAGCCTTCTACTAATCTTACTCAGATACTTTTTATATCAACTTAGCTTTGCTAAAGCAGATTCAATCCTTTTAATACCTTCGTCAATTTCGTCCATCGAACATGCGTATGACATTCTAACACAATTATCATTTCCAAATGCAACTCCGGGAACAAGTCCGACTTTTTCTTCTGTTAATACATAATTGCAGAAAGATGTCGAATTATTTACTTCGGTTCCATTATATTTCTTACCGTAATAAGCGCTTACATCATAGAACACATAAAATGCGCCTTTAGGTAACGGACACTTTATTCCATCGATCTTATTCAAACTAGAAACTATTGCATCTCTTCTTTCTCTGAACTTTAAAACCATCGCTTGTATTTCATCTTCAGGTCCGGTTAAAGCTGCAACAGCGGCTGCTTGAGAAATTGAGGAAGCATTAGAAGTGGAATGGCTTTGTAAATTTCTGGCAAGTTTTATTATTTTTTCCGGTCCTCCTGCATACCCGATTCTCCAACCGGTCATAGCGTATGCTTTACTTACACCGTTTATGGTTATTGTTTTATCTTTAAGATAATCAACGCTTCCTATACTGAAGTGTTCTTCGCCGTCAAATAAAATTTTCTCATAAATTTCATCGGAAATAATATAAATGTCTTTATCCTTTAATACTTCGGCAAGCCCTAAAATTTCATTTTTACTATATACTGCTCCTGTAGGATTTGAAGGGGTATTAAAAATTATAGCTTTGGTTTTATCGGTAATTGCATCAGCTAATTGTTCAGGAGTAATTTTATATTCTTGTTCAACGCCTGCTTCTATAACAACAGATTTTGCCTGAGCGACTTTTACCATTTGAGGATAACTTACCCAGTAAGGCGCCTGAAAAATTACTTCATCTCCCGGATTACAAATTGCCATTAAAATATTGTATACTGAATGTTTTGCACCATCGGAAACAATTAAATTCTTCGCATTAAATTTTAGTCCGTTATCTTTATCAAACTTTTCGATTATTGCATTGAGTAAAGCCGGATAACCTTCGTTAGCAGTGTAACGTGTAAAATTATCATTAATTGCTTTAACTGCTGCATCTTTTATAAATTGCGGAGTAGGGAAATCCGGTTCACCGGCGCTAAAGCTTAAAACATTATTTCCTTCTGCTTTTAATTTCTTTACCAACGCTGTAACTGCTAAAGTCTTGCTCTCTTCAATTGACGATATCAATATTGAATAATTATTCAAATTGTCCACCTTTTAATCGTTTAAGTTTTTGTAAAATTTAATTGGGAAATCTAAAAAATGTATAGCTAAAAATCTTGATAAAAATCAAAATTTGCTAAATATATTAAGTAATTTAATAAAAAACATTAAATTATAAAGTATTTTGCATTACAAATGATTGACAAAAAAATGCAAAATTATGCTAATAAATATTGATAGGGTTGTTCACTTAATCCGCATAAATAAAAAGAGATTATAGAATCCGGAATGATTTAATTTTATGCAAGTTTAAAGCATTAAATAATAAATATTAATTCCTTAAACTTTTTCAACTACTACTGCCGTTCCATAACATAGAACCTCGGTCACTCCGTTCATCACATCATTTGCATCATACCTAATACCTACAACTGCATTTGCTCCTAAATCATTTGCATGTTGAATCATCATTTCAAAAGCTTCTGTTCTAGTCTTTTCACATAATTCCGTAAACAAGGAAATATTTCCGCCAAATAAAGTTTGTAATGATCCTCCAATCGTTCCAAAAACATTTCTTGATCTTACAGTTATACCTCTAACTACTCCTAATTGTTTTACTACTTTGTAACCTTCCAATTCAAAAGTAGTGGTTGTCATATGGTGATCCATCACATTTGCCTTTATGAATATTATTATTCCTTACAATATATTATTTCCAGGCATTTAATGCTTTTCTTGTCTCAATTATTTGTCCAACATGATAGGAATTATGATCTGCGGCTAAAAGCAATTCTCTTAAATAAGTTCGTCCTTCGCCATGAGGAATTTCAGATGTCAAATCAATATTCTCATTTTTTGCAAGATCTATTAATGCGGATAAATCATTATTGAAATTTTTTATTGTAGCTTTCCAAATTTTATCGGTCAATTCAAGATTTGCATCAGGCCAATAGCCTTTCGGCCAATCAGGCGATTTCCAATTTGGATTTAATAGGTAATGTAGAATATCTTCTTGTCCAATTCGGATATGGTCTAATAATTCCCAGACAGAATGCAGATTATCGTTTGGTTTTTTATTTCTCAGCTCTGGGTCAAGATTTTCAATAGCATTATTTAGTCCTAAATGAGCGCTGCCACTTTTTAATAATTCAATGACATTCAATCTTAAATTTATTTCGTTCATAATTTCACTCCAACTTTTATTCAATTTTTGTATTCAATTCTAAAAGTTTCCGTACTAAATAACAAATCCCGCTGATGTTAAATCACACGGGATTAGATAATTTAATTTTTAAATCTGTTTACTTTATTTTTGATATTCTTTTCGGACCTGCATTTTTTACCTCATCACTGCAGCCTTTTTCAAATAATTTAAAGTTTTCTATGAATCTTGAGGCTAAAGCATCATACTTTTTCCAGTACTCATCTTCATTTCCCCACGAAGTTGCAGGATCAAGAACTTCTTCAGGAACATCGGGACAGTTCAAAGGAACTTCATAGCCGAACAATTTATCTCTCCTGTACTTTACTTTATCAAGTTTTCCGTCTAATGCGGCGTTTAGTAAGTTTCTTGTATGCTTAATGCTAATTCTTTTACCGACCCCAAATCTACCGCCAATCCAGCCTGTGTTAACCAGCCAACATCTTGAATTATTTTTTAACATTCGCTGTTTTAACATTTCTGCATAAGTAAACGGATGCCTTACCATAAATGGAGCTCCAAAACATGCACTGAAAGTGATTTGCGGTTCTGTGCCTAGTCCGATTTCAGTTCCCGCAATTTTAGAAGTGTACCCGCTAATAAAATGATATTGAGCCTGTTCCGGCGAAAGCCTGGAAATTGGAGGCATAACTCCTGAAGCATCGCAAGTAAGGAATATTATATCTTTTGGATGCGCATTTACGAATCCTTCCGGAACAATGTTCGGAATAAATTCTAATGGATAAGACGCACGGGTATTCTCAGTAATCGAATCTTCATCTAGATCAATTCTTCTGCTAATTGGATCGAAGACAACATTCTCTAAAATTGTTCCGAATCTTTTTGTTGTTGCATAGATTTCAGGTTCACTCTCTTCCGATAGACGAATAACCTTTGCATAACAACCGCCTTCAAAATTAAACACCCCGGAAGAACTCCAACCGTGTTCATCATCGCCTATGAGTTTACGATTAGGATCGGCTGACAGAGTTGTTTTACCTGTTCCCGAAAGTCCGAAAAATAAAGCAGCGTTACCATTTTCCCCTACATTGGCAGAACAATGCATTGGTAGAACATCTTGAAATGTTAGTAAGAAATTCAAAACCGTAAAAATAGATTTTTTAATCTCGCCGCCATAAAGTGAATTTGCAATGATTGCCATTCTTGCGTCGAAATTAATAATAATTCCGGTTTCGGTTCTTGTACCGTCAATTTTAGGATCTACCTTAAAATCCGGTACTGAAATAACTGTAAAATCAGGAATGAATTTTTTCAGTTCATCGTGATTATTAGTAGTAATGAACATATTTCTTGCAAATAAGCTATGCCATGCTTTTTCAGTTATTACTCTTACTGCCAATCGATATTCCGGGTCAGCTCCGGCATAACAATCCTGCACAAATAATTCTTTACCTTGAGAATATGCTTGCAACCTTCCTAAAAGGGAATTAAATTTTTCAGTGCTGAAAGGTCTGTTATGAACTCCCCACCAAATTTTATCTTCAGTAGATTCTTCTTTAACCGCAAATTTATCTGCTGCTGCTCTTGCGGTATGCTTTCCTGTATTAACTAATAACGATCCACCTTCGGCTAGTTTACCTTCATTACGAAAAATAATTTCCTCGTACAAAGCAGATTCAGTTAAATTCCAATAGACTTTACCAAGCTGAGTTAATCCCTGGTTTTCTAATTTGTAATCTGAAGCTAATTCCTTTGCTTCGCTAAATGCAGGTGTTTTGAATTCTAAATATTTACTCATACCCAATCCCTCACTAACTTGCGGTCGCCAACATAAAGTTCGTTGGGTGAGTTAGGATCAAGCGCCCATTTTATTCTTTCAATACCTTCTGTAATCTCTTTTATCGTTCCGCAATAACTCAATCTTAAATGACCGTCTAAGCCAAATTCTTTTCCGGGAACGGTAAGAACCATAACCTTATCAATTAAGAGGTTTGATAATTTATTTGAATCTTTTTCATATGCGCTGAAATCGGCAAAACAATAAAATGTTCCATCCGGTTTTGTAACTTTCACTCCTTCAAAAGAATTCAAAAGATCAATCATAATGTTTCGATTATTTTCAAGAGTAATTCGTAAATTCTCAACTCCAGATTGAATTCCGTTCAATGCACCTACAGCTGCTTTTTGTAAAAGTACCGATGGACCTGATGTTTGGTGCCCCTGAATATTTGACATAGCCTCGATAACTTTTTTGTTTCCAACAGCCCAACCAATTCTAAAGCCTGTCATTGCGTACTGTTTAGAAACACCATTAATTAAAATCAACTTTGAATTTTCTGAAAAATCTTTTGCATATTCCAAACAGTTTATTGGCTTATTTCCATCAAATATTAAGCGATGATAAATATCATCCATTATTAAGTATATATTTTTTTTCTCGCAAAACTTAACTATGTCTGCGATAAATTCTTCGGAATACATAACTCCAGTTGGATTATTTGGGCTATTAATGATAATTGCTTTTGTATTAGAACCAACTTTCTTTTCTATATCTTGAATAGTAGGATAAAAGCTTCCGTCTTCAGGTAAAACCGGAACACCGATGCCACCGCATAATTTTACCATTTCCGGATAACTTACCCAATATGGAGCCGGATATACTACTTCTTCCTGCGGATTTAAAATTGCCTGCAGAGCAACCATAATTGCTTGTTTTGCACCACCTGATGCTATTACATTTTGAACACCAAATCTTCGATTATAAAATTCTTCAGTGTAATTAATTATTGCTTTTTTCAAAGCCGGGATTCCATCTGCGGGTGCATAACGAACTTCAGCTGTATTTAAATGTGCCGAAGCTGAAATGATTGCATCCATCGGTGCTTTGCTTTTCGGCTCGCCGCCTCCCAAATGTATAACCGGATCTCCTTTTTCTCGAAGAACAGCTGCCTTTTCATTAAGTGCTAAAGTGGGAGAGGCGCTAATTGACTTAGCGATTTGACTTAAACTCATAATTGATTCCCCTATATTATATGTGTTACCCCTAAATGTAGTTCTTTTTATATGTTTCTAACTTATTTTTTGTTTGAGATTAATGCAAGTTAAATCAATAAATAATCTGGAGAAATATGTTAAATTATTAAATAAATATGCCGTAAAAAGTTAACAATTGTTAAGTAATGTTGTTGAAATGAATAAAAATGTAAAGTTTGCTTTTATTATTTAAATGATAAATGAAGGAGTTATAATGATGGGATTTAATAATTCTAGTTTAAAAGTTAAATAGCTAATTACCTGAAATATTGATATTAATAAATTAGCGTGATCACTTATTTCTTAAACTTTTTCTTCAATGCCGTAATTACAGCCGGTGGAACAAATTCGCTGATATCACCATTCAGGTTAGCTAAATTTCTTATAATTGAGGAATTCAGATAGGTATATTTTTCATGCGGCATTAAGAAAACTGTAGATAAATCTCCTGCAAGTTTTCTATTCATAAGCGCCATTTGAAATTCATATTCAAAATCACTTACAGCTCTCAATCCTCTTATAATTCCAACTGCCCCAACTTCGTGAGCATGATCCACAACTAGGCCATCAAATGAATCGACTGTAACTTGCTCATAATCTTTTAAGCTTTCTTTCAGCAACCTAATTCGTTCTTCAACACTGAATAATGGTGATTTCCCAGGATTTATGGCAACGGTAACCACAACTCCGTCAAACAATTCCATAGCCCTTTTAACAATGTCTATATGTCCGTTTGTTACCGGATCAAATGTCCCGGGGTATAAAACTTTTCTCATTTTGTTTCCACCATTTGTAAAAAGCCTGTTCCTTTAAAGTAATAAAAAAACACAATTAAGTCAGTAAAAGTTGATTAATAATGCGAGTTTGTAGAATAATATTTTTATCAATAAAAAATAATTATGATCTATGAAAATTAATTGTTCGGTTTTTTCTTTATATTTTAATTATTATTTAAAATAATGAAAATTTGTTATGCAAGATATAATTTTATTCTCGTCGACTGTGGCAATGGGTTTTTTTGCGATTATGAATCCAATTGGTAATATGCCTATATTTATTGGACTCGTAGACGGTTTGGATAAAGCCGAACAAAAAAAAATAGCATTTAAATCTGTGTTCACAGCTTTTGTTATAGTTTCGGTTTTTACAGTTTTTGGGGGAATAATTTTTAAAGCGTTCGGACTTTCATTGCCAGCGTTTCAAATAGGTGGAGGGATATTAATTTTTATTGTTGGATATCAACTTCTTCATGGAAAAGAATCCGGTATTCATCATCCCGATCCAAAAGAAAAGGAGATCGATCAGTCTTCAGAAGAAGATATAGCAATTTCACCTTTAGCAATCCCAATACTTGCAGGTCCCGGTACAATTTCAACGGCAATGAATTTTACCGGATCAAAAGTTTCAAATGAACATACCATCATTGTAGTTGCCGTATTTGCCATAATGTGTGTAGTAACTTATTTCTTTTTTGTCTTTGGAGAAAAGATAGTTTCTTACTTTAAAAAAGGAGTTATAAAAGTAATTACAAGAATGATGGGATTAATTATCACAATTATTTCGGTTCAAATGGTTATTGAAGGAATTCACAATGCTTCTAAATTATTTAAATGAAATTATTCATTTTGTAAAACCTGGCATTTAGTTGAATTGTTTTATCTCATAAAGACATGAATCACCAATAATTTTGAATGGTTCAACTTTAAAGTTTTCTATATCTTTGTCTCTTGTTTGAATTGATCTTTCAATGATAATTGAAGCATTTTCATTCAGGAAATCATTTGCTAAAATATTTTTAACTACCTGGAAAATATCATCTTTAAAGAAGGGAGGATCGGCTAATATTAAATCGTACTTGCCATGATCTGTAAGTGTGGAAAATTTGATAGCGGGCATTTTAAATATTTTACACTGATTTTGCACTTTGAGCGATTCAATATTTTGCTGAAGATTATTGTAGATAACAAAATTTTTCTCAACAAAATTAATTTCTTTTGCACCTCTACTTAAGCATTCAAGTCCAAGAGAGCCGGAGCCTGCGTATATATCCAAAACTCTCAGATCAGT
The DNA here is from genome assembly GCA_963739985.1 of uncultured Ignavibacteriales bacterium. GTDB lineage: Bacteria > Bacteroidota > Ignavibacteria > Ignavibacteriales > Ignavibacteriaceae > CAVUCE01. The sequence goes on along the minus strand of CAVUCE010000022.1, from coordinate 350,264 downwards.
GAAATCAAACTTATTGTTAAGAAGATTAAACAAAGTTTCTCTCACTCTGTCGGTTGTCGGTCTAATTAAATCAGATTTAGGAACATTGATTAGCCTTCCACCCAATTCGCCTGAAATAATTCTCATTCTCATAGAAATAAACTTTTTTAAGTAATGGTAGTAAAATAAGACTTATGCGAGTCTAAAAGCAATTCCCGCAGCTGAGGCAAAAGAATTAAATCGTTCCGAGTAGCATTTATTTTCGTAAAGTTTGGGAGCCGGTTTTATTTTTTCGAAGGGATTAAAATGAATAAATTTAACACCTAAACTATCTCTTAAAGTCTGCACAATAGTATTTGAAACTTCATCGCCTGTAACAAAAGCTGTTTCAATTAAGTTTTTATTTATGTTTATTGTTTCTTTTGTAGTTAATTCAGTCAGCAAAAGGGAAGGTATTTCGCCTGCATCATTTAAGGGAATTACTTTAAAGTAAACCGGTTTTCCGCTTAGAGAAAATATAACTGATAAATATTTATTATTAAAATATACGCTTAGTACTAAACCTTTGCCTATCAAAACACCACTTAATGCTAAAGCTCTTTCTGAGGCAAAATGAATATTATCAACGAACTTTAATTTTAGATTATTTCTACTACAGAAATTATAAATTATTTGCAGATATTTTCTCTGTAGGGCTAGAACCAAAGCACTATTAAATTTAATAATACTATTCTTTTCAATTTCTATATATTGAATTACCAAGTCCTTTGGTGAACAATCGGGATATAGAACAGAAAATTCCCATTGAAACTGCTCAAGCAGATCTTGATGCAAAAGCGTATTTTCATAAGGAACTTGCATTGTATAAAAAAGTTCGAAAGGGAGAGTAAAAGAGACGTGATTACTTTTTAAGGGATTTTTAATTAGCAGCTCATCAAAAGCGCCCTGCAAGAGGGCGCTGATTTTTGTTTCTTTATCTTTTTCTAAATTTAACGGTTCGTTAAAATATGCTTCATCAACATTTGAAAGTATAAATTGGTCTGATTGATAATTTATTTCAACAACCTGCAGTTTGGAGTTAGAAATAGTAAATCCTGCATGGTTTTCAAATTCATTCATACTTTTTAACCGTTATTCCCATGATGCTACGTTTTTCTTAACATCGTCATCTAAACTTCCTACAGAGCCGTATCCATCAGGATCTTTTAAGTAATACAATTTGCCTGTGCTCGTTGTTGTATCAATTTTAACAATTCTGCCTGTGCGGGAAACAACTGTATCAACATTGCTTGTGGTATCAATTTCCAATTGGTAAGCAGAATGAGATTTAGGTGTATACATTAAGCTTTCCGGAGTAAATACACCATTTGAAAGATTTACAAAAGGATTTGTAGATCTACGTGCTAAAGAATCATATCCATTAACAACACTATCTACCATTGGACTAGTTTTAACAAAATTAACTAAACTGTCTATGTTATCTGTAAACTTTTTATGTTTTTTATCCCAAAGAATTTCAGCTTGTTTAATATTAGTCATTCTAGCGCGTGACTCACTCTTATAATATTCTTCTGCTTTCACTACTGCATTGGGATCAATTATTGCAACTTTTACTAAAACTGCTACTAAAATTGCGATAATTACATAAAGTATAGCATGAAAGTACCATGGATCTGATTTAGAAGTCATTTTTCCTCCGGAGCTTTAAAATTTTAAAGATGCTAATCAATATACAAATACTTTTTAATTTTATTAAGTTTTATGTTGCCTATTCCTTTGACTTTCAGCAACTCTTTTACCTTTTTGAACCCGTCTAAATTTTTACGCATTTTGATTATCTTTTCAGCTGTTACCTCGCCTATACCAGGTAAATTTTCAAGTTCTTTTATACCCGCTTTGTTAAGGTTGATACTTTTTTCTGCGAGTTCCTTTTTTGCCTTATTTCGTTCAAAATTTGTTGTGTTAAAATCTAAAACTTCCTGCTTAGAGTCAACAATTTTATGCGCTAAATCTCGCTTCTTTTTATCATTAATTTCTTTCTTTTGCGCTGAATTAAACAAACTATCTTGCTTGGAATAATCAAATTTGGTGATTGAGCCGGGATTATTTGAGCTTCTATAAAATTTGTAACCTAAACCCAAAATCGGCATTATCAATAAAAATAAAACTACTCGTATTTCTGTTTGGGTGAGTCCTATTTTTTCAGATAGTTTCTTAAGCATTCCTTAAAACTTTTGTCTTTTAGCAAATTGTACTCAATTAAGGCTGATCAATTTTAATATAAGAACGATTTAATACTTCAGCAAGTAAATGAATGAAATATTTGAACTTAAGTTAAATTATGGAAACTGCTGAAAAACAATTTAATGCTCTTCAGCAGTATTATAAACAATTAGAATGCAAACTTTTTAAAGAAACTTTTATTATCAGAAAGGGAAGAGGTCTTAAAATTTGGAAGTTGAGATAATTCCTTAAGTAATTCTTTTTCTTTTGACGATACTTTCTTAGGAACTTCAATGTTTATCCTAATTATTTGATCTCCGCTTCCACCATGATTAAGATGTTTTATCCCTTTATGTTTCATTTTCAACATTTTACCTGCCGGTGTACCGGGATCAATTTTTACGCGTGCCTTACCGTTTAATGTTGGAACTTCTACTTCTGCTCCAAGAACCGCGTCGGGATAACTAACGCCAAGATCAAAGATTATGTCGTCGCCATCACGAGTAAAATATTCGTGCGGACTTTCCTGGAAAACAACCATTAAATCTCCTGCTTCACCGCCGCGCTTTCCAATATTTCCATCGCCGCGCAAAGTCATGTAACTGCCTTCACTAACGCCCGCAGGTATATTTATGGTTACAGTAGATTCATCCTGGATTCTTCCGTCTCCCATACATTTACGACATGGAGTATCTATTACAGTTCCCTCGCCGTTACAATTGTTACACGGTGTTATATTTACAAACTGTCCGAAAACTGAGCGAGAAACCGATCTTACTTCACCTGAACCGCTACAAACAGGACAAGTTTTCGTTGATGTTCCGGATTCCGCACCGGTCCCGGTACAGGAAGCGCATTTTACATATTTTTTTATTTTAACTTTTTTCTGAATACCTTCGGCAATCTCTTCAAGAGTTAGCTTTATATTTATTCTCAAGTCTGAACCCGGAGTTCCGGTACCGCGTCTTCTTCCACGACTTCTTTGTCCGCCGCCGCCAAAAAAATCATCAAATATAGATGATCCGCCGAAAATATCTGAAAAGTGTGAAAAGATATCATTTATATCCGAAAATCCTTGAGAACTGTAAGAGTTACCGCGCATTCCTTCATGTCCGAATTGATCGTATCTTGCTTTTTTCTCGTCGTTACTTAAAACCTCGTAGGCTTCGGCAGCTTCTTTAAATTTTTCTTCCGCCTCTTTATCATCAGGATTTCTATCAGGATGAAATTGCATTGCTAATTTTCTGTACGCTTTTTTCAGATCGTCTTTATTCGCGTTTTTATCTACACCTAGTACTTCGTAGTAATCTCTTTTTGACATAAATACTATTTACCCTCGTCGCTTTTATTGGAATTTTCATTTGTTGTATTGTTTTGAACTTCATCGGATAGCTCTTCGCTAACAATAACTTTTGCATGTCTGATAACTCGATCTTTATACATGTACCCTTTTTCAACTTCATCTAAAACTGTATGAGAAGGAACATTATCATCTCTTCTTTGCATTAAAGCTTCATGGAAATCCACATTAAAAGGCTGTCCAACTGATTCGATTGCTTTTACACCTTGGTCTTCCAAAGCTTTCATAGTTTTGTCATATACAAGCTGAATACCTTTTTTTATTGCATCAACATCTTTAGCTTTATCCATATGTTGAAGCGATCTTTCCAAATCGTCTATTGCCGGGAGTAATTTTATAATCACATTCTCACCGGCATATTTAAGTAAATTAAGTTGATCGTTTTCGGTTCTGCGTTTGTAATTTTCAAACTCAGCAGCTTTTCTTAATACTTTATCTTTATATTCTTCAACTTCAATTTTTAACGCTTCAATTTGCTGATCTTTCTCTTCCAAAATTTTCGTTGTTGTTTCGTCAGCTTGTTTCACTTCATCCTTTAAATTTTTTTCGTTTTGTATTTTTTCATCCATTTCATTTGATTCCTTATTCTTATCTTTTTTTGTCATTACCAATTCACTCCTTTATTTAGAATTTGGATTTGTAAGTGTTTCAGATAGCATTTTGGCAACATAATCAACCATTGCAACAACTTTAGAATATTCCATACGCTTAGGTCCAATTATACCCAGCATTCCTATAATGTCGCCTTGTTTATATTCTTTACTAATAAAACTATATTCGGTTAATTCCTGTAACTCATTTTCACTACCGATAGAAATAAAAACCTGGTCACTTTTGATTTCAGCTGATTTTTCAAGAATGTGAATAATAATATCCTGGTCCTCAATTAATTCTATTACACTCTGAAAACTCTGGGGATTTTCAAATTCAGGTTGTTTAATTACATTTTTTGCCCCAGTAATAACAACCTTTTCCGTTTTCTTTACATCTTTGAAAATTTTATCTACAGAATCTACAAACAACCTTAGGATTGGTTTGTGATCTCCGTTGATATCCTTAAATCTCTCCGCAATTGTATCTCTTATTTCTTTTAACGATAATCCACTTAATCTTTCATTTAATAATCTTTGCAAAGATTCAAACTGGCTTTCCCGCACTTCAGAAGTTAATTCCAGAGTAATAGTTTTAACTACGCCGGATTTTATGCTTATCACCACTAAAAGTCGTGTGGATGAAAGCCTTACTAATTGAAGCTTTTCAAGAATTCCACTATCCAATTTGGGATATGAAACACAAGCCAACTGATGAGTAATGTTACTTAATAACATCGAAGCAAGATTTAGGATTTCATCAGTTTCATAAATTGCGTTCTCAAAATTTTTATGAATAATACCTTTTTCGGAATTTCTCAGTTTTTGTATCGCCATTAATGAATCTACATAAAAACGGTAACCTTTATCCGTGGGAATTCTACCTGCGGAAGTATGCGGATGATCGATAAATCCGGATTCCTCTAAATCGGACATAATGTTTCTTACCGTCGCCGGTGAAAAACCCAGGTGATATTTCTTTGTAATATTTCGTGACCCGACAGGAGAGGCAGTCAGAATAAACTGCTGAATTATATATCGCAGTATATTTTTCTCTCTGTCATTTAATTCTTCGTTATTCATTTCATATTTCACAAAATTTTAAGCCTTAAATATACTAAATTTTTTAAGAAAATTTGAATAATGCAAGGCATGGATTTTTTAATAACTATAGTGAATACAAAAAGTTCCAACTATTTTTAATTAATTTTTATTGTTTGATTCATTGAGTAATATTAGGTTTCAGAAGTGTTGTAATTGCTTGAATCTTATAGGATTAGAACGGTTGGGTAAATAAAAAACCCGGCTTCTGAATAGAAACCGGGTTAAAGAAAATGGAACCTGAAGTTATTATTACTTCAAGAGGATCATCTTTTTAGTTTGTCTGAATACGTTAGAACCGTCAACTGATGTAGCTTCTAATGAATAGAAGTAAACACCTGAAGACATATTTGTAACACCTGAAGTATTCATAATTATTTGATGAGAGCCTGATTCTTTTGAACCATTAACAAGAACTTTAACAACTTCACCGGTTAAATTGTAAACAACTAATTTAACGTTGCTTGCAAATGGTAAAGTGTATTTAATTGTTGTTGTCGGGTTGAATGGGTTTGGATAATTTTGATCCAAAACATATTCTTTTGGTCCAAGGACAGGAGTAACATTAACTTCTTTAGAATATTTGAAAGTTCCGTTTAGGTCAACTTGTTTCAATCTATAAACGATCTTAGAAGCGCTAACGTTATCCAATTTATCAGTAAATGAATATTTATTGATTTCTGTAGAAGTTCCTCTACCGTTAACGAATCCAACTTCTTGCCATTTATCGCTTACTTTTCTTTCAACAACAAAACCTTTATTGTTGGTTTCAGTAACTGTTTCCCAGGTTAAACTAACTTGGTTAGCACTAACAGCTGCATTGAATGATGATAATTCAACAGGAACTACATAACCTAATTCATTCAAAGCTGCTTGTAAGATTGCAACCGTATATTTAGCATTGTGAATACCCATACTCTTATCTTCTTCTACGAAGTAATAAGTATAGATACCTTTTACTATTTCAGGATGATTTTTAACTTTTGCAGAATCAGCTATCATATTTACAACGTTACCATTAGCATCTTTTGGTAATAATGAAGCTAAGTTATCCAACATTCCTCTAACTTCAGTTTGAATACCATCGATTGATCCGTTACCATCTAAGTCAGAGCTAGCTTTAATATCATCAAATGAAGTGATATCTCCGTGGCAGCTTTTACAAGCTGTAACAAAATCATGGGCTGTTCCACCGGTTGTATCAACCATAGCCCACTGGTGGCTAGCTGACATTCCGCTTCCGATATCTGCCATATGACATGTAACGCAGGCATCTTTTAATGCACTGTGTGTATTAAGACCGGTTAAAGCAGCATTACCATACTGATAAGCATTTTGTCCTAAAAGCATATCTGCTTGTGGTCCGTGGTGAGGTCCAAATCTGTTTACAAATCCATAATAAGGAGCTTGATCTGTAATTGTTGTATTGATGTCTTTACGTGATTGGTGGCAAGTCATACAAAGTTGACCATTGCCGCCGGTAGTAACACTATAACCATTTGCTAAAGTTACCGGAACTAGTCTTAAGCCAAAGTTAGTGGCTTCATGTGGATCGTGGCAAACAGCGCAGCTAATCGGAACATCTCCATCAGCAGCTGTCCAACCAGGTGTAGCCTGATTTTTAGCATATTTTACATAAGCACCACCACTGTGGCAAGGAAAACAACCTGTTTGAGCTGTATGTTCACCATTAGGTAATTTAGCGTGAACTGATGCTTCATAGTAAATTCCAATTGTATGGTGAGTTGGAGCATCATGGCAAGCCAAACATACAGAAGCGTCTAAAGTAGCATTAACTTTAGATGGATCAGCAGTTGTAATATGTTTGCTAGCTGGTCCGTGGCAACTTTCGCATCCAATATTTGCAACATTCATTGCGTTGCTATATTTGGGATCACTGAATAAATTCCATGCAGTTTGATCGCCTTGTGGAATTAAATATTCTCCATTATCCAATGTGAATGTTTTATACCAGGTTGTATCCCAACCTGATTGATGAGCTAAGAAACCGAAGTTACCATTATCGGCAGTTGTATTGTAACTACCTGTTGTATGGCATTTTGCACAACGATCAACTGAGTAAACACCCATCATTTGACCATTGACCGGAGCTACTTCTAATTCTCCTGTAACACCTTCCTGAAAGACATTAGCATGTGGTGTTTCTTTCCAAGAACTCCACTTTTTCATGTCGGCAGAGTGACAGAATTCGCAATCAGTAGTTTTGCTTATTCCAACAAAAGTACCAACGTTAAAGGACATAGCATCTGTACTTCCGCCATTAACGGTAAGATTAACAACATAATCTCCGATTAAGTCAGGTGTAAATTGTACAGCTTGAGTATTAGTGCTATTCAAAGTAGCAGTAAAACCTGATGGACCTTGAAGTGTCCAAGTGAAGGATGTAACTCCTCCGGCAGTATCGGCTATTAAATAAACCGGTGAATTTTTTGGAACATTCGTTAATCCATTGTACACAGGATTTGAACCGGCAAACCTTGGGTACATGGGATTTGTTTTAATTTTGGCCGTCTGTGCATTTGCGACGCTGAATGCGAACACAAATAGAAAGAGAGCAAGTAGATAATTTTTCATTGACAAGACCCCTTGTTATTTAATTTATTTAGAATACGAGCTTACTCATTCAAAAAATGTTCCAATCATTGTTTTGGTGAATAGTTGTAATTTGTTTATTAATTATTGGTATTTAAAAATATAGTTTCCAATAATTAAGAAAGCTTTTTATCCTTTCTATCGAACTTGAGATTTACTAAAAAAGTGATGAATATTTAATCAACAAGCTTTTTGCTATTCTAATACAAATTATAAAGTTACTTGCTAAAACTGGATATGGTGTTTATTTATTAAACAACTAAATTTACATCGTAGTAATAATTATTAGCGCGCAATAGTTGATAGAACTTATGTCAATCTCTTGTAATTTTATTATATCAATCATTAACAGTATTAAGATTAAATTTGAATAACAATCCCTTTTAAGAATTTCAAAATATTATCAATCGTTCTTTTGATTGGAAATAATTTTAATGGTAAATTTTAAATACAAATTTTATTATCAAGTTTTGATATTTCTGCTCTAAAAAAAGAAAATTAATAAGGAGAAATTTTGGATAATACGTATAAATCTGCCGGAGTTGATATTGCCGCTGGTGATGAAACTGTTAAGAGAATTAAAGATTTTGCTAAGTCAACATTCAATAAAAATGTAGTTTCTGAGATTGGTATGTTTGGCGGTTTTTATGAGTTGGATTTAGAAAAATATAAACATCCAGTTTTGGTTTCCAGTGTTGATGGTGTTGGTACAAAATTAAAAGTTGCCTTTGCTGCGGATAAACATGACACAATTGGGCAGGATTTGGTTAATCATTGTGTTAACGATATTGCTGTTTGTGGAGCTGAACCAATTTACTTTCTGGATTATGTAGCATTCGGCAAATTAAATACAGAGAGAGCTGTTAAAATTATTGAAGGTTTTTCGATTGCTTGTAAACAAAACGGATGCGCATTAATTGGAGGAGAGACCGCAGAAATGCCTGGTTTATATGATGTAAATGAGTATGATATGTCAGGAACAATTGTCGGTGTAGTTGATAAAGCAAAAGTTATTAATGGAAAAGATATTGCAAAGGGAGATGTCTTAATCGGTTTTGCTTCGAACGGATTGCACACAAATGGTTATTCGCTTGCCAGAAAGGTTTTGTTTGAAAAATTTAAAGTCTCAGATATTCCCGAAGGATTTTCAAATTCACTTGGTGACGAACTTTTAAAAATTCATAAATCTTATCTAAAATTAATCAAGCACCTGAAGGAAAAAATTTCAATAAAGGGTTTTTCGCATATTACCGGAGGCGGGATAATTGGAAATACTAAAAGAATCATTCCTGAAGGATTAAAGTTAAGTGTAGATTGGACCGCGTGGAAAATTCCTCCAATTTTTGAACTAATTCAAAAAACCGGAAATATTTCTGATGCTGAAATGAGAGAAGTATTTAATATCGGAATAGGTTTGATTGCAGTTGTTTCACCCGAAAATGCAGATAAATTAATTGAATTGGCTGCAAGTATTGATGAAAAGGGAATTATCATAGGAAAAGTGGATTAGATAAAAAACACTAATTCTAGTATTCTACTTTTGCAATTAAGGAGAAATCTCATTTCTGTAAAGAAATAGATTTCTCCTAATCTATTAGAAAAGTTAATTAGTAAAGAACCTTATAAATCCAACCAATATGTAAATTTAGCTTGCAGTATGTTATCAGAAGCTGAATTCCATAATGATCTAAAATCTCTGCCTAAAGATAAATGACCCGGATAATCTGTATTAGTTTGTCCGTGAGTCCAAACCAAATAAAGTACACTTCCGGGTAAAAGTTCCCATCTCAGAACAACATTTCCTCTTAAGTGATTTGAAATTAAAGTCCGGATTTGAAAATGTAAATGAATTTGCCGGACCATTACCATCGGGATCAACTCTGTATTCATCATTGTTATTATCATAACTGATTGTTGAGCTATTGTATTTTCCGTAAATATTTGTTGAATAACTTCCGGGCTGACCTAATTCCTTAAAGTCGGAATAATGTCCTACTGAAAATAATGGTTGAAGATAAAGTTGAAGACTTAGCTTTGGAGTAAAAGTCCAATCAAGTCTGATGCTGGCGCCGATTGTTTTTTGAGACATATCGCTTAGCACGTATCTTGTCCCATATGTATTAACCGCAAAAGAATCCTCAAACTTATCTACCCATTGTAATGTTTGATTGCTTATTTCATAAAATGGTTCAACTGAAAAATTAATCTGGCTGTTAGGTTTCCAAGATACACTCAAAGAGGTATAAGAATAATTAGCGTTAGAATTGTCTTTTTGTAATTGCTGGTTTACTCCTAAAACAATTGACTTCCTCGAATCACTATAGATGTTGAGACTAATGGATTCATTTGACGGAGAAACAGCTATAGGACCTCCTCTGGTTAATCTGTCTGTAAAAGTATCAGGAGAATAACCTGCTTGAAGATTAAAACCGTAGTAGTTTAAAAATTTGAAATAGGAAAATAAAATAATACCATTCCCAATATTATTACCGTCAAAATTGTAACTAAGGTAATGTGCTAAATAAATCTCTTTTGATCTGAAGATTGGTCCGGGATTAAACCATCGATATCCAAGCACAAGATGAGAGTTAATAACATTTGCTCTCCATTGAAATCCGACATCATTTGCTTCATAACCGGGTGAAACTAAGCCTAAAGCAGAATTGATATAAAAATTACCTTTTTGTTTATTGATAGAAACTCTGGTTACAAATCCTGCCAAAGACGTTCTTGAACTATCTAGATTTAAATATTTGGAATCAGGTCTTTGGTAATAACGAAGCGGCGCTTGTTGTAAATCAGTTATATAGCTTTTAGTCCCGTGAGAATATGAACCGGAAGCATAACCGTTCATCACATACATTCCGTCATCATCAAGAGTTGCCCATCCGTCAATTCCGTAAACAAAAGCTTTGTCGGAAAGTATATTATTTAGATTTTGTGTATCAAGTTTTCTTACAACAGAAGTTCCTATGAATCCCAAACCGTATTTGCCCGATTCAAATTCTTTTTGTCCTCTTATAACAGTATAATTTGTCAGCGGCTCAACTTCTTGGTGGGAGGTGATATTATTATTAAATAATCTTGCGTATGTTTTAGCAGTAATAGCATTAACTGCGCCGATAGACCAGTCATTTCCTATCTTTCCCGTTACTTTTGCCGCCGCAATAATTCTGGTTTCTTTTGGTTCATCGACAAAAGCAGAATCATTATCAACACTTCCGTGAGGTGATCTACCAATTCTTCGGGAATAAAATAATTCGGGGTTTCCCCAGTTAAATCCCCAGTTGCTATTCGTTCCGCCGTAACCGTACATAAAAATATTATTGCCTTCAATAAAGAATGGTCTCTTCTCATCATAATAAGTTTCGAAAGCTGATAAATTTACAACAGCAGGATCAACTTCAACTTGTCCGAAATCGGGATTTATAGTTGCATCTAAAGTTAGGTTGCTGCCAAGTCCTATTTTTATATCTCCGCCAATCATCGCCTGATATTGCTGTCCCTTATAAAAAGGATCATCTTGTTCATGAACTAAATATTGGGCTTTAGAAACAACATAAGGAAGTAGTTCAATTCTTTGTTTAGGATTTATCCCATTCAAACCGTCAAGCTGGGCAAAGTGAGAAACAAAACCACTTTCTTTTTTAGGCACCATAATAAAATAATCTTCTTCATTTTCTCTTTGTATCTTCCTGTAAAAATTTATTCCCCAAATCATGTTTCCTGATTGATTAAATCTTAATTGATTGAATGGTATTCTAATTTCAACGCTCCAACCTTTATCATTCCTATTAACTGCATAGTCCCAGATTCCATTCCATGAAAGATCGTCCCAGCTATCATTAAACAATGTCCCATCTACAATAGAACCCGCGGCATTCACACCAAATTCATAACCGGTTTGTTTATCATGATAAGGATCAAGATAAAGACCAAACCAATCTGATTCATTAAAATCATCGCGTCTTGAAAGTAAGCCGACAACAGAATCGGGATTAACATCAAATAACATAGCGCTTACATAAATTGCAGATTCATCGTAAGAAACCCACACGTAAGTTTTTTCAGAAGGTTTTTTCCCTTCGTTGGGATTCTTTTGAGTAAATCCAGTTATCGGTTGATTATTATAAACGTGTTCACTAAGTATTCCATCTAATTTTATATGTTCATTCAATTTATGTGCGTGAACAAAAATATGTGCCCCAATTTTTTTTACTTCCCCTTTAGTTGAGAGATTTATAGCGAATAAAAATAATACTAGAAAGTAAAACTTTTTCATGTAATTTAGTCCTAAATAATTTTTTCATTTTAGACTCTTATAATTAACAAAATGTGAGTGATTAGTTGTTTTTTTTGTCGATTTATATAGCCGCACATAATTGTTTTTAACCTTTCATCCAAATGTTGATATTATGAACAAAACACATTCGATATTTGAGCATTTGTATATCAGTTGCTCCCTGTTTATATTTTTTATATGAAAATAGTTTATAAATATTTTTGTCTGATCTTGCTTATCGGTATACTTGGCTGTGATAAAGGATTATCGCCTGTTAATGCAGATTTACAAAAAGCAGGATTCAGCGGTACAATTAATTTTGTAGGTGCCTGGCCGGATAGCGTTGCAAGAACACATATTGTTGTTTTTAAAGATCCGCTGAACTCAACAGGTGATTTTAATCCGATTAATCTGCGGTATGTTAGTTTGGAAATTCCTTATGGAGTTAGAAAATATAATTATAACTCTTTAGATTCATCTTATGTTCCTATTACTGCTGGCTCTTTTTCTTATCTCGCAGTTGTACAATCAAATTCACAAAACCTTTCGTTAAATAGAATAGATTGGAAAGTTGTTGGAGTCTATTATAATAATAATGATACTACAAAGCCAGGGACACTGATCATTCCTGATAATACTTTAGTTACTGATGTAAATATAACTTGCGATTTTAATCATCCGCCAAAACAACCTCCGGGCGGAAAATAAACAAGACTTTTTTTGATATTAATTTACATATATGATTAAAAAACTTTTTTTATTGTTGTTCCTTTTAGTAACAACACAAATATTTTCGCAGTCTTATAATCTTAGCGGCGTTGTATCCGATTCCTCCGGAGTACCTTTAATAGGAGCCAATGTTATACTTCAGCAAACAAGCTATGGCGCTGCCACCGATTCACAAGGGAGGTTTTCAATTACTTCCTTGAAACCAGGAAAATATTCTATTGAAGTTTCAATGATAGGATATGCCAGTAAATTTCTTTCCAATTTGAATATTACCAATAAGTCGATTTCGTTAAATATAATTCTTAGTAAGAAGATAATTGAATCGGAGCAAGTAGTTGTAACCGCCGGAAAATATGAACAAAAAATTAGTGAGCTACCGGTCAGCGCTAACATAATTAGCAGCGAGGAACTTGCTAAAAAAGATATTACTGATTTAAGTGATATGATGAGATTTGTTCCCGGTGTCAATATGGTTGATGATCAAATTAGTATCAGAGGTTCAAGTGGCTATAGCAGAGGCGCCGGAACTCGTGTTCTTTTAGAGATTGACGGCATCCCCTATTTTACGGGAGATACCGGGGAAATTATTTGGGAGATTCTTCCGGTTTCCGAAATTCAAAAAGTAGAAGTAATAAAAGGCGCTGCAAGTTCATTATACGGTTCATCGGCTATCGGAGGCGTTGTTAATATAATTACTCAACCAATAAAGCATAAACCACAGACCTATATTAAAACCGGAATTGGAGTTTATGATAATCCGTCTTATGATGAATGGGACTGGTCAAAAGAGTTTAGACCTTTTACACAATTAACGCTAGCTCATAGTCAACGTTTCGGTAAATTTGGTCTCTCAGCTTCGTTAACACGACTATCAAATACGGGATACAAGCAAAGCGGATTTTACACCAGGTATATTGGTTACGTAAAAGGGATTTATAATTTTTCACCGGTTTCTTCAATTACATTTTTTGCAAATACATTAAATCAGCACAGCGGAAATTTTTTGTATTGGAAAAACTTGAAAAATGCACTGGTTCCGCCCGACGCTGATCAAGGTCAATCCGTTAATGCCAACAGATATATGTTTGGAGGAATTTATAAGAATGTTTTGGGAAATGATATTCTGTTGAATATTAAAGCAAGTTATTATAGAACTAGCTGGAATGATCAAACTTCATCGTTCGATACTTCTAAAACAAACTTATTTAGAGGAGAAGTTCAAATTAACAAAAGTTTCGGCAACGATTTGGTCTTAATTACAGGAGCAGAGTTTACTACCTCAAGAGTTAACTCTAATTTATTCGGGAGTCCTAATTCACTCGGTTTAGGAGCTTACGCTCATGTCGATTATTCTTTTAGTCCGGTACTTAGAATGTCACTGGGAATACGCTACGATTTTAATAGGTTAAATAATAGCAACAGCTCAAATGCAATCTCTCCTAAAATTGGAATGAATTATCACTTCTCGGACAAACTAATTTTACGAACATCTTTTGGAACGGGATTTCGTGCACCTACACTTGCTGAAGCTTTTACTTCAACAACAGCAGGCGGTTTAACCATCAAACCAAATCCTAATCTTAAACCGGAAACAAACTGGACTTTTGAAGTAGGCGCTAATTACAAGGCTTTTAAAAATTTAGATTTTGATTTAGCGGTTTTTCAAAATGAATTTAAAAATTTTATTGAGGCGGGGGTTGATCCGGTAGATGGATTGGCACATTTCTCCAATTTAACAAGAGCAAGAATTCAAGGTTTAGAGTTTAATTCAAATATCAATTTGCTTAACGATAAAATAAAATTATCGCTTAATTATACATATCTATGGGCAAGAGATTTAGTACTAAATCAAGACTTAAAATATCGACCGAGAAATTTAGCCGTTGCTTCAATCGATTATTATTTGAAACAACTAAATATTGGCGCAGATTTTAGATATCATAGCCGGGTTGAACAAATGGATTTTGAACTTGTTGATTTGGGATTGGTTAAAGACGGAAGAGCAAGAGTTGCAGTTTACGTTTTAGATTTAAGAGCTGCTTATAATTTTGCTAAAGATGGAATACCAATGCGAATTCATTTAAATGTAAATAATGTTCTAAACTATAATTACGTGGAATTAATTGGTAACCTAGCGCCGATCAGAAATTATTCCTTAAGTGCTGAATTTTTATTTTAAGATTTACTATCTTAATTTCTGTAAATGATTAAATAAATAAACATTTGTAATATTGCAGGGAGAGGCAATAATTATGTATATAGATACTCACGCTCATTTATTTTTGCAAAACTTTGAAGAAGATTTAGATGAAATTATTCAGAGAGCGAAAGACTCCGGAATTGATTATATAATAGTTCCTGCTACTGATATTGAAACTTCTAAACAAACTATAGCGCTCACAAAAAAATATGATTTTATTTATGGAGCAGTGGGAGTTCATCCGCATGATACAAAGGACTGGGATGACGCATGGATTCAGGAAGTTGAAGAACTTGCTAAGAATGATAAAATAGTTGCGATAGGTGAAATCGGACTCGATTATTTTTACGATTTCTCACCTAAAGAAAAACAAATTCAAGCTTTCAAATCTCAAATTGAACTAGCAATAAAAATTGGAAAACCCATCATCGTGCACAATCGTGAATCCGATGAAGACATGATGAAAATCATTAATGAATATTGCGGCACTGGATTGAAAGCGCAATTCCATTGTTTTAATGGTTCGTTTGAGAATGCGCGTGAATTAATAAAAATGAATCACTTAGTTTCTTTTACAGGAAATATAACTTTTAAAAAAGCAGATTCACTTCGCGAAATAGTATCTAAAATTAGTCTTGAAAGTGTTATGGTGGAAACCGATTCACCATTCATGACTCCGGAGCCTAACAGAGGGAAGCGAAACGAACCATCATATGTGAAGCTAGTTGCCGATCAAATTGCCGAAATACATAATTTAACTTCGGAAGACGTTGCCAGAATAACTTCATTTAATGTTTTTAAAATGTTTGGTATCGGCAGTAAACCTAAAACAAGTTATACATACAAAATCGGTAACTCACTTTATATAAATGTTACTAATCGGTGTAACGCTCATTGTGCTTTTTGCGATAGAGGAGGAGAAGCATTAATCAGTGGATATAATCTTAAGATGAGCAAATCCGAAGAGCCTGAACCAGAAGTATATATCAATGAAATAGGTGATCCAACAAAATATAAAGAGATAGTTTTTTGTGGTTACGGGGAACCTACTCTTCGCTGGGATGTCGTTAAAAAAGTAGCTCGTTATGTTAAAAATAATGGCGGCAATACTAGACTGGATACAAACGGTCACGGAAGTTTTATTAATAAAAAAGATATTACACCAGAGTTTAAAGGCTTGATTGATTGTGTATCTATTAGTCTAAATTCTAGTGATCCTAGGCAATACGCAGAATTAATGGGACTCGAAACCAGATTCTTTAACGAAGTAATTAATTTTGCCAAAAATGTTAAACCAAATGTAGATAGATTGGTAATGTCGGTCGTTTCCGTTAAGGAGGTCGATACCACAAAAGCCAAAAAAGTAATAGAAGAAAAAATAGGGGCAGAATTCAGAGAGCGCCCATATTTTTAATTCACATTCTTAACCACAAATTCAGATTTAAATTATGAAAATTAAATTTGCCGTAATTACAATATTATTTTCAGTTTCATTGTTTGCTCAATCTACTTTGAAACAAGTAAAAACAAACTTAGATACACTTCTCGCAAATGATTATTTTAAATCAACGATGATGGCAATCGATGTTTTTGATTTAACAGCAAATCAATCTTTATATAAAAGTAACGAAAAGATGCTTCTAAAACCTGCATCAAATATGAAAATTCTGACAACTTCTGCCGGACTAGTTTTTTTAGGTCCTGAATATCCCTTTACTACAGATGTTAAATATTCGGGTAAAATAATTAATGGAACACTTTATGGCGATTTATATGTGATAGGCGGATTTGATCCGGACTTTAAAACAAAGGATGTAGATTCGTTGGCCTCGGTTATAAAAGCGATGGGAATTCATGCAATTACCGGAAAACTATACGGCGATGTTTCCAAATTTGATACTCTGTTTTGGGGAAATGGCTGGATGTGGGATGATGATCCTTCAACGGATGCACCTTATTTAACTTCTTTAAATGTTAATGCAAATACTATCGGTGTTATCGCCAAACCAAATAAGATTGGTGAGAAACCGGATGTTGAATTAGTGCCAAGTACGCAATATTGTAACGTAATTAATTCTGCGACAGTGGTACCCGCTGATAGTCCAAGTACTTTTGAAATTACACGGGATTGGATTAACAGAACAAATAAAATAATTGTAAAGGGGAATCTGCCGTACAAAGTAATTCCTGATTCTTTGACTGATACTGTTAGAGTTAATGTTTATGATCCGCAAATTTACTTTATGACTTTATTAAATGAATCTCTTAATCGTAAGGGGATTAAAACATCGAATAAAATAGATACACTTACTACACCTTCCTATGCTCAAGATATTTTTGAATATATAAGGCCATTTGATAGTGTTATCGTAAACTTGAACAAAATTAGCTATAATCTTGGTGCAGAAATGACTATGTATGCTATGGGATATAAATATTTTGGTGGACCTGCTACTGCGGAAAACGGAATTAAATTAACCGATAGCCTAATTACTTTATCCGGTTTAAATCCTAAAGATTATAGACTTGTTGATGGATCGGGAGTTTCTCATTATAATTTGGTTACCGCAGAGTTATTAATGTCTGTATTAAAATATATTCATAATGAAAAACCCGAACTTTACAAAATTTTATATAAATCATTTCCAATTGCCGGAGTTGATGGTTCATTAATGCATCGAATGAGGAAAACGCCTGCGCAGGGCAATGTTCATGCTAAAACAGGAACATTAAGTGGAGTTTGTAGTTTATCCGGTTATTTAACAGCGCGAAACGGACACTTAATAGCTTTCTCTTTAATAACCGAAAATTATGTCGGAAGCAGTAGAAGAGGGCGAAATTTCCAGGATGAGATTTGCAACATTTTAGTTGATTATAATTAACTATATTAAGCCCCTAAATTATTCGATAGCAAGTTAATCGGATATTACTACAATTCATTTTGGGTTATTAAAGGAAACTATTTCGAAATGTCAAAATTAAAATCAGTAATTGTATCTCTTTGTGTTTGCGCTGTTACATTAGTTCTTAATTCATGCGGTAAGGATGCTCCAAAGGAAGTTCTTCCTTTATATCAGCTTACTTCAAATACTAATATTCCAAAATTTGATGCGGACTTTGCCTATCAGCAAATTGAAAACCAGGTTAAATACGGTCCGCGAAATCCAGGCTCCAGCGGCCATGCCGAAACATTAGCTTATCTTCAATCTGAATTACAGAAATACGCTGATCAAGTAAAGTTGCAGAAATTTGATTATCCCGGTTACAATGGAGTTGAGCTTCATCTTACAAATATAATTGCAAAATTTAATCCTGAAGCGAAGGATAGAATATTATTTTGTGCACATTGGGATACGCGCCCGCGAGCAGAACATGCTAAAGACACAACAAAAAGAAATCAACCGATTTTAGGTGCAAATGACGGGGGAAGTGGATGCGGGGTGTTAATTGAACTCGCAAGATTGTTGAAAGATCAAAAAGTTAATTACGGAATTGATTTGGTCTTTTTTGATGGTGAAGATTACGGTAAAGAAAATGATCTTAAGGATTTTTGTTTGGGTTCAAAATATTTTGCAGCAAACTTACCTTTAGAAAAAGCGCCCGCATTTAGTATTCTCTTAGATTTAGTGGGAGATAAACAAGCTGTTTTTCAAAAAGAAGCTTATTCTGTTCAGTATGCTCCTGATGTTGTTGATATGATTTGGGGAATTGGTTCTCAATTAAATACTAAGGTTTTTGCTCAGTCTCAAGGTCACGCAATTTATGATGATCATATCCCGATGAATCAAGCAGGGCTGCAAACGGTAGATATTATTGATGCGGAACTTGTAGGCGCAAATACACCGATTGCAAGAAGAAACTATTGGCATTCCGAGTTTGATAATATGTCAAATATAGGAAAAGATACATTACAACAGCTTGGTGATGTACTTACACATTTAATTTATACAATTCAATTTAATAGTTAAAAATGAAATATTACAAAGAGTTTTTAATAACAGCAGAACCTTTTAATCCTGAAATATTAAGCAGCATCCTTTGGCAACTGGATATAACAGGAGTGAATGAAGAAGTAAATTGTCTTAAAATATTTACCGGCGAAAATAGCACGCTGACTGTTGATGAAATTAAATTTCAGTTAGAAAAATTAGTGACAAATAGATTGTTATTTAATTTTAACGTTGAAGAAAATGTACTTCAAGATAAAAATTGGAATGAAGAATGGGAAAAGAGTGTAAACGTAATTGAGGTATCGGAAAAAATAGTAATCAAACCTACTTTTCGGGAGTATGAAACTAAGCCCGGTCAAATTATAATTATAATTGATCCGAAAATGTCTTTCGGTACGGGAGAACATCAAACTACAAAGCTGGTTTTATTATTATTGGAAAAGTATTGTAAACCTGAAGCTAAAGTTTTAGATGTTGGAACTGGTACCGGAGTTTTAGCAATTGCCGCGTTAAAGTTAGGCGCTGCAAGTGCTGTTGCGATTGATAATGATGAATGGTGTTATTCAAACGGCAAAGAGAATTGTGAGCTCAATGAAATTGGCAATGAAATGGATGTTAGGCTATCTGAGATTAAAGATGTTAATGAAAAGGATTTTGATATAATTCTTGCAAACATACAGAAGAATATTTTGTTGCTAATCTCAAACGATATTAAAAGTAGAATTAAAAAAGGCGGAATTTTAATTCTTTCCGGACTTTTGGTGGCTGATGAATCCGATATTCGAAATTCATACGAAAGCCTGGGTTTTGAATATATTGAAACTAAAATTATGGAAGAATGGATTGCAATTGTATTCAAAACGAAATAAAAAAGGCTTCCAAGTTTACCCTCATACTTGGAAGCCTACTCCCTCACAAAATGCTATATTAACTATAGCGGAAAATCTTATTAACAATTACAATCTTTATAGTAATTTAATGTTGTCCTAATTTTAATAATATGGAAACATTTTTCGTTAAGCGGTCGAATTAGTCGACTAGTGACCATAATTTTATAAATTTCACTAATCTTTTTTATAAATAATTTCTCCGCCTAATATTGTCATTTCAACATTTACATCTTTTATCTCGGCAGGAGATATCTTTGTGATGTCGTCGTTCAAAACAACAAAGTCCGCAAACTTTCCGGGCTCGATACTTCCCTTAGTGTTTTCCTCAAAAGCGGCATAAGCATTGTTTATTGTATAACATTTAATTGCATCTTCAACAGAAATTTTTTGTTCGGGGATCCAACCGTTGGGGTTCTTATCATCCAAAGTTCGTCTTGTAACTGCGGCGTAAATTCCAAGCAAAGGATTTAACGGTGCAACTGTCCAATCACTACCGAAACACAATTTCACTCCGTTTTCTAAAAATGATTTGAAAGGATAAGCATCAGTAATTCTATCTTTCCCAATTCTCTTCTCAGCCCAAACTCCGTCATCAATACAATGATAAGGTTGTGCTGAAGCAATAACATTTAGTGTTGCGAATCTTTTAACATCCTCTGGTTTTACATGTTGAGCATGTTCAATTCTAAACCTTCTGTCCCACAATGGATTAGAATTTTCAATCTTTGTAAACATATCAAGCAAATACGAATTTGCTCTGTCACCAATTGCATGAATAGAAATTTGGAGTTTATTTAAGTCAGCATCAGCAGCCCATTTTTCCAATCTGCCGTCGGAAACAATATCCATCGGCAAACCAACGGTAGTATCATTATTATAAGGTTCAAAAAACCAGGCTGTACTCGAACCCAATGAACCATCCGCAAAAGCTTTAAGAGAACCGATTTTTAATTTGTCACTTCCAAAATTCCATCTTATTCCGGCGTCAACAAGATTTTTGTAGTATGCAATTGGTATTCTTGTATATATGCGGCAAGTTAATTTTCCTTCTTTTTCTAATTTTTGATATACTTTCAAATCTGATATATTGGTTATATCCTGTATGCTTGTTAATCCGAATCTTTTTGCTTCTTCTAATGCAGTAAGAGCAGCATTGTAATTCTGTTCTTCTGTCTCAGGAGGAATTATGGAATAAATTAACCGCATTGCATTATCTTTTAACATACCGGTTGGTTCGCCGGTTTTGGAGTTTTTTACAATAGTTCCTCCACCGGGACTTTTTGTGTCTTTTGTAATTCCTGCAAGTTTTAAAGCGTATGAATTTGCTAATCCCATATGACCGTCAAATCTATTTATAAAGATCGGAGTATTAGGAGAAAACTCATCAATTAATTCTTTAGTAGGTAAATTTTTTATATCCCATGCTTCATGATCCCAATCACCACCGGTAATCCATTCTCCCTCATGTTCTTTCACATAATTTCGTAACAAGCTAACAAACTCAGATACAGATTTTGCATGTCTCAAATCCAGTCCTTTTAAGTAATAACCTCCGCTTACAAAATGAGTATGGTCATCAATAAAACCGGGAAGCATCATTTTTCCGTTAAGATCAATTATATCAGTACTTTCTGATATAAATTGTTCGGCATCAGAAACACTGCCAACAAAAAGAATCTTTTCATTTTCCGTTACCACGGCTTCAGCATAAGGTTGTTTTTCGTTTACAGTATAAATTTTGCCGTTTACAAAGGCTTTTCTGTTTTCTTGAGGAAAAGTATTATTTGCTATTAAAGCCATCAAAAATCCTAAACTTAAAATTCTAAAAAACATTTTGCCCCCTAAAATTACTCATTAAAAATTTATGAGGAAGGGAAGATATAATTCAACTTAAATAATTGATATGAAACTTGGAAGAGCTAATTAATTTTTGCAATAACTTAAATAATTTTTTGGCAGTCGAAAAAAAATAAGTAAATTGTAAATCCGATATAGAATTTATTGAATATTTATGGAATTACTGAACTATTTTTATTAAGTTCATTTTCATTCATTAAAAATCCAAAAAACGGCTTGCCATATGAATCTAGACGTACTTGTTTTCGCTGCACACCCAGATGACGCTGAACTGTCTATGGGTGGAACAATTGGTAAATTCACTTCATCAAACTTAAAAGTAGGAATAATAGATTTTACACAGGGAGAGTTAGGAACCCGCGGAACAGCGGAAACCAGGCAAAAAGAAGCGTTTCAAGCAGCCATTACATTAAAAGTGGCAGTTAGAGAAAATCTTCATATTCCTGATGGAAATATTCAATCGAATAAAGAGAATTTGATGAAGGTTATTATGGCAATTAGACGCTATAAGCCTAAAATAATTTTTGCGCCCTATTTTAACGATAGACACCCCGATCATATCGATACAAGTAAGCTTGTAAAAGAAGCAATGTTTACAACCGGATTAACCAAAATAAAGACGTTTGATAAAGAAGTAGCCCAGGAACATTATCGACCTAAAAAACTTTACTATTATATGCAGACTTATACTTTTGAACCTTCTTTTATAGTTGATATAAGCGATTGCTACGAATTAAAAATGAATGCGGTAAAAGCCTACGGAACACAGTTTCATGATCCTAAAAGCACAGAACCCGAAACGTTTATAAGTCGACCTGAGTTTATGAACTATATTCAATCAAGAGCTCAATTTTACGGATTTCAGATCAGCAAACAGTACGGGGAACCGTTCTTTTGTGAGGAGAAAGTAGAACTGGATTTAGTCAATTTTTTGAAAAAATAGAGTTTATCTTTTCTCAAAATGCTGGTAATCTTTTGTGGAGCGCCATCTACCGCCCCAATTCCATCCCATTTTTAAGAACTCTTTTACAATAAATGAATCCCTGGTAATTGTTCCGGGTTTTTTAGGATTATATTTTGCGCCTTTGGGGAATACTTTACCGTGTTTTATCTGCGGGTTCAATTGTGGATTGATATCTATCGCAATACCAAGTGCGTGCGCTGATAATATTTTTGTCCCTTTTACTAATCTATAATTAAATGCAGAAGTATTATTGTGTTCCATCGATAATTCATCAGACCAGTTATATTTTACTATTGGAATAACCTGCGCGATGGGAAATTGTCTTTTCTCAATTATTTTAAAAATATGCTTAATATCTTTTACTAGGTTTTTAGAAATAACTAGTTGTCCTTTGTGCAACTTACCGTCGAATGAATAATACAGAACATCAATGATTCTTAAATTATTCTTTAATTTATTAGGAATATTTTTCCCTTTTAACGCTTCGTTTAATGTGTAATTACAATCAATAATTACTTGACCTGTTTCGGGATTTTTACTCTGTTGTGAATTTGTTAACTTTGCGGATAAAATATCGTATTTAGACGCAGAAAGTAGTACTGCTAGTATAGCAATAAAGAAAAGAATTGATATAAGTTTTGCTGATTTCATATTTGAAAGTGTTAACCTTAAGAATAATAAGCTTCTATTAATCTCTTCTACATTAAAAAATAATCTTTAACCTTGTTTTAATCATGTATTTAAAAATCAACTTAAAAAAATTAATATCTAAAGGAAAAACATGAAAAAAATATTATTTCTTTTTATTGGTCTACTATACTTTGTTGGGTGTTCAAAATCAAATGATGTTGTTACGCTTAAATCCGGATTGAAATATCAAGACGATACTGTTGGAACAGGTAATGTTGTGAAAATGGGCGACCTTATCACTATAGATTTTGCCGGTTGGATAATTAAAGATTCATCGGATTTGTTTTCCGATTGGTCAAAAGATAAATCAAAAGATGCGTATACAATTGGAAATACTAAAGTAAGACATCAACCATTTAAATTTGTTTTGAAGGAAAATGCATTTGTAAAAGGAAGTGCTGAAGGAATTGCCGGTATGAAAGTAGGCGGCACAAGAACAATAATAATACCTTCAGAACTTGCATACGGCAAAAAGGGAATTGGTCCGATTCCGCCAAATACCAGTTTAAAACTTGTTGTTGAGGTTAGGAAAGCTCATACTCCGGTTACCGTTGAGGAATGGAAAGTAGATTCTACTAAATACAAAACTACTAAAGACGGTTTAAAGTATATTATTATTAGTGAAGGAACCGGTCCAAAAGCTGATTCCGGAGATGTGGTAACTGTTAATTATTCTGGTTTCTTGTTAAACGGAAAAAAATTCGATAGCTCTGTTGAAAGAGATGAACCTTTCTCATTTACATTAGGGCAACATCAGGTTATTCCAGGATGGGATGAAGGAATTAGATTGTTAAATAAAGGTGCTAAAGCTAAAATGATTCTTCCGCCATCTTTAGCATATGGAGATAGAACAGCCGGTCAAATTCCACCAAATTCTACTTTAGTCTTTGATGTTCAACTGCTGAATATTAAAAAGAAATAATTGTTAAAGCTGTTCCGTTTAATTGACGGAACAGCTTATTATTTTGTGTAGCTCATAATTAATGAAATTGCTTGAGAGTAATAACCCCTTCCAAAAAGATTTAAATGGTTCATTACGTGGTATAACTTATAAATATTTTCTCGATAAGAATATCCTTCAGGCAATGGATAAGTTTCATTATAAGCTTTGTAAAAATCCTGATCAAATCCACCAAATAATTTTGTCATTGCTAAATCAGCTTCTCTGTGACCGTAATAAACAGCCGGATCAATTATGCATGCTTGCCCATTTTCATCGGAAATAAAATTACCGCTCCATAAATCACCGTGTAAAACAGATGGCTTTTCTTCGCTGCCTTTTAGTATATCAGATATTTTATTCTCAAGCTTTGATATTCCTTCACGCAATTCTGAAGTTGCATAACCATTTTTTTCGGCCAGTTTATATTGATAGAGTAATCTTTTGTTAAAATAGAACTCAACCCAATTTTTAGCCTCAGTATCTTTAGCAGAATTTATTTGCGGATTAGAACCGATAAAATTGTCCTCGTAAAAACCAAAAGTCTCATTTGTAAATTTGTGCATCATTGCGAATTTATGTCCGAAATTTGAAAAGAAATTTTTTTCTATTCGGTTTTGACCAATAAATTCTGTTAATATAAAATTATCATCAACTAGTAAAACCTCCGGAACACGAATGGCATTTGCTCTTTTTAATTCTCTTAATCCATTAGCTTCTTTCTTGAATAATTCAGTTTTTTCTGAATCTGACTTTAAGAAAACATGTTTTCCGGAACTAAGCTTCAACATACGTGCATCGCTAATACAACCGCCGGAAATAGAATTATCACTAATAATATTATCTTTTAATAAATCTTCAATCTTCACTTGAATATTTTTAGTTAAACTCACTTTTTACCTTTTTTAATAATTCCGCACATCCTTTTTCTAAAATATCTAAAACTAACTCAAAACCCTCAGGTCCGGAGTAATATGGATCAGGGACTTCTGTAACATTTTCTTCTTGAACAAAAGAAGCCATTTTATATATTTTCTCCGAATATTTTCTTTCGGTATCAAGACTTGAAATATCATTAAAGTTTGAATTATCCATAGTCACTATGTAATCAAATTTATCAAAATCGAGCTGCTTGTCAAATTGTCGCGCCCGGCTATCTAAGTTATAACCTCTTTTTGCCGCATGAGATCTCATTCTTGCATCTGGTTTTTCACCAGTATGATAACCAATTGTACCGGCCGAATCTACTTGTATTTTTTCTATTAAACCTTCTTTTTCAATCAAAGATTTCATTACACCCTCGGCAGAAGGTGATCTGCAAATATTGCCTAAACAGACAAATAATATTTTCTTGTTTTCCATTAAATAACATCTTTCTGAGTAATTCTATTTGAAATGCAAAAATAAAAATTTAATATGATAGATTATAATTACTAATTATTTTAAAATTTCTTAAATCAAATGAATAAGTCCTTTATAAAACAGCATAATAATTAAGAAAAAATAGATTATTATTTTTTAGTTTCGGAAGGCTTTTATAATTTAAATAATCAATAAAAGTAATAGAGAGTTAAAAAGTATGAAAAAATATTTACCGGTCTTTTTTATATTCGCGATTTTAATTTCGCAAGTTGTAATTGCACAAAATAAAAATCCTAAAAGAGAGTTCAGAGGTGCGTGGCTCGCAACTGTAGCTAATATCGATTGGCCGACTTCTAAAACAGCGACATCAGGTTCACAAATTAGTGAACTGGTTGCGATTTTTGACAGTCTAAAAGCTGCGGGAATTAATGTTGTATTATTCCAAGTTAGAACCGAATGCGATGCATTGTATGATTCCAAATACGAACCATGGTCTTACTGGTTGACCGGTCATCAAGGTAAAGCTCCTGATCCATATTATGATCCCTTAGCGTTTGCAGTTGCAGAAGCGCATGCCAGAGGAATGCAGTTGCAAGCGTGGTTAAATCCTTACCGCGCTGTTAAACAAGTAGGCGAGTATGATGTATCTCCCACACATGTTTCAAATCTGCATCCAAATTGGATTTTAGATTTTAGTAAATATAAAATGTTAAATCCCGGGATTCCTGATGTAACAAATTATATTGCTAGGATAGTAGGGGACATAGTTAGAAGATATGATGTGGACGGAATTCACTTTGACGATTATTTTTATCCTTATACTCCAAAAATCTCAAATCAAGATTCTCTTACATTTAAAGAATATGGTGGAGCCTTTACTAATGTGGATGATTGGAGAAGAAACAATATTAATAAAATGGTTGAAGCAGTTTATGATACTATTAACTCAATAAATCCAAGAGTAGAATTCGGTATAAGTCCTTTTGGAATAGTTGAAAATAAATATACAGGTACAAACGGGTTTGAATCTTACAAAATTTTGTATTGCGATCCGTTAACCTGGTTGAAAGATAAAACTGTTGACTATATAACGCCTCAACTCTATTGGGAAATTGGTCATAAAGCTGCACCTTATGAAAAATTATTACCCTGGTGGTCTACCATTTTAGACGGAAGACAATTATATGTAGGTGTTTTTTCTTCGAAAATGGCTGCTAAAAATTACAAGGGCCCAAAGGATGAGTTAGAGCAGCAGATTAAAATGAATCGAAATACAAGTAATGTTGACGGCACAGTTTTTTTTAGCGCAAAATCAATTGTATATAATTATTCCGGATTAGCTGACACTTTAAAGAATAGGGTTTTTAAATATCCTGCACTAGTCCCTACAATGAGTTGGAAAGATAATGTCCTGCCTAATTCGCCCAAAATGTTTGTAGCTGAAGATGATTCTAATTTTATAAATTTAACATGGGAATTACCCGAAGTTGCTAAGGACGGTGAAATAGCTTCAGGCTTTGTGCTGTACAAATTTATAAACGGACAAAAAGTTGACATAAATCAATCAAAAAATATAATGATTGTATTAAATGGAAATATACTTTCGTACAAAGATTACAATGTTGAAAAAGGTTCAAATTATACTTACGTTATATCTGCTCTTGATCGTATTCAGAATGAAAGTATAAATAATACTCAAGTTTCAGTTTCGGTTAAGTAAGACAGCTGGGGTTAGAATTCTAAATGCGGATCAGGATTCTAACCCTTTCAAACATTCGATTGTTAAAAATTATACGAAAAACAATTAATTTAATTTTAAAGGTGGGCTATGGCTTATATAATTACAAAATTATGTCAAGATTGTAAAGATGTCGCTTGTACTCAGGTGTGTCCTGTCGATTGTATTTATGAATATTCCGGCGATGATCCTACAATTCCTAAAAACCAATTACTTATCGATCCGGATGAGTGTATTGATTGTAACGCTTGTGTTCCTGAATGCCCGTGGGAAGCTATTTTTGAAGAAGAGATGGTTCCCGATATTTTTCAGGCAGATATTGAATTGAATGCTAGAATTGTTGATAAACAAAGATTTGTTCCGACAAGGGATGAAGATACAAAAATTCCCTCACCGGAAGAAGTTCAAGCTAACAATGAAAAATGGGGCTATAAAGCTTAATAGATTACTCGTTTCCAAATACTGTAATTACTAGTTTACGGTTAGAAGCATGATTTCGGTGCTCACAAAGATATATGCCCTGCCAGACTCCCAGGTTAAATCTTCCGTTAGTAATAGGAACTGTTAAACTACTTCCCAGAATTGAAGATTTTATATGTGCGGGCATATCATCTGAGCCTTCTAGTTCATGCTCAAAATAAGGTGCATTTTCGGGCACAATTTTATTAAAATGACTTTCCATATCTAATCTGACTGTCGGATCGGCGTTTTCATTAATTGTTAATGAAGCAGATGTATGTTTTATAAATATATGAGCAATGCCGGATTTAACTTTTATTATTTCTTGAAATTGCGCTAATATTTCATCCGTAATTATGTGAAATCCTCTTTTTTTTGAGGAAATATAAATCTCTTTTTGAAACCAAACCATTTTTAGTAATTATTCCTTTTTATTTAATTTTTTCAACTTCTATTTTAACCCCTTTTACATATGAATATGCTTCCGTACCGACGCATTTTCCTTTTAGTATAACCTCATCATTTTCTTGAAATTCTTTAGCTTTATATTCTCCTTGTTCGGAAAGGAAAAAACATAATACCGGTAAGTCGTCTTCGCTGGTCTGAAGTTCCAGTACTTTTCTGACGCCCAGTAATTTATAGAACGCTTTAACTTTGCCTTTTACTTCAACATTTTTGTCTAAGTAATTTTTATCAGCTTCAATTTTGTTTACAGTATATTGATTAGCCAATTGTTCTGCAGTAACTTCCTTATAATAATAATTTGCGTAATAAATCCAAGCAATTATAAAAGAAATTATCAATAATAAAACTGCCATTACTATTTTTGCACGCATGTTATTTTTATCCAAAATTTATAGTATTATAATTATAATGTACTTTTAGTTAAAATCATCTTGTCCCTAATTCAACTTTCATCTTAATCTCTTTTCCTTTACGGTTAACAATTACGTCAACAATTTCTCCTGGAGTAAAATCGCCTAAAGCATAAGTGTAATCGTAAATGTTCTCAATTTTTTTCCCGCCGAAGTTTACGATGATATCTCCACCTTTTAATCCTGCTTTTTGAGCCGGACTTCCTTCGCTAACGCCTGTTATTTTTAAACCCTTATCTTGCCCCGAATAATCCGGAATAGTTCCGACATAAACTTTAAACGCCATTCGTCCTTCGGACTTTCTCGGTACATTTATATAATCGGGTTTTAGTGAATTAGTATCTATTGTTGTAACAATGTTATAAACATAGTTCAAAATCTTTTCTTCACCTTTGGAATTAATCTTATCCGCATCATCGGAAGGGCGATGATAATCTGAATGTGTTCCGGTAAAGAAAAAAAGTACCGGAATATCTTTTGCATAAAATGATGAGTGATCACTTGGCCCGTAACCATCATCTTTAAGTGTTAAATTAAAATTGTATTTAGAATTATTCTTTTCGAGAAGATTTTTCCAAATAGAAGAAGTACCGGCTCCGTATACTATTAAGCTTGTATCTTCCTTTAATCTACCAACCATATCAAGATTTATCATCGATATGATTTTATTTGTTCCCACCAGAGAGTGATTAGCAAAATATGAAGAACCTAATAGTCCGAGTTCCTCCCCGGCAAAAGCGATAAAAATTATGCTTCTTTTTAATTGATTTTTAACGGAAGCGAACTTTTCAGCGAGCTCCAAAGTTCCGGCTATACCTGAAGCATTATCATCTGCTCCGTTATGTATAAGTTTCTCTTTCCCTCTATAAAGAGAGCCAACGTTTCCATAACCTAAATGATCATAGTGGGCACCAATAACAACATACTGATCAGAATAGCTTTTATTATTTGACTTTAATAACCCGATAACATTTTTGCCTTCTTTCTCAATTTCCTTTATACCTGTTGAAATCTCTGTTGTTGAATTTTTAAGGATGAAAGAATCCGGAGTTTTCGTTGAGTCGATTTTTTCTTGAATAGATCGTAAGTCAAATTTGTTCACCGAGAAAAGTTTTGAAATAATATCTCTTTTAACTTGAACAGCGCAAATTGAATCCATCCCGGAAGCACCGTCGTATTTAAGTTCCATTAATTTATCTTCATCATTCTTTGGGAAAAATCCATTAGTGAAAATAATTCCCTTTGCACCTTTTTCTTTTGCTATTTTCGCTTTATATCTGTAGGCGGCAAACTTATCGAACTTTGAGTGTGGATTATCTGATTCAGGATGATATCGTAAAACAATTACGATTTTATCTTTTACGTTTATGTCTTTGTAATCATCGTAATTAAGTTCGGAAGCAGAAATACCATAACCCGCAAAAACTAAATCACCTTTTGCAGAATAATTCCCGGTAAACGGAGTGGGAGTATAATCTTGATTTAATTTTAATTCGTCTATTTTATTTTCAGTAACAAATAATAAGCTATTATTACCGGATAATTTTAAACCGGCAACAAAAGGGAAGTACTGAAAATATGAATCGTCGTTTAATGGAATTAATCCTGAAGTTTTAAAATCTTTGGAAATATAATCTGCCGCTTTATCAGCCCCAGCCGATCCTGTAAACCTGCCTTCTAATGTATCTGAAGCAAGGAAATTTATATGATCTTGTATTTCGTATGCTGTTATTAAAGGATTATTTTGATTTTGTGCGTTGGCTACGGAAATTATAATTAATGCGAGTAGGAGAATGCAAGATTTGATTTTCATGTTTACCCCTTTAAAATGAAATTGATCTTAGCACATGATTGTTTTGCGAACGTATTGATAAATATCAATCACAATTAAATATTATTCCGGTACATGTACCAAAAAATATTCTTTTGCAGATTCCCCGATTGATTTTGCTTCTTTCATTGTCATATGCATTTCATCCGGAGTATCATCTTCATGTCCTGCTTCAAGAATTGCTAAATCAGCATTTTTTGCAAATTTTGCCAAATCATCACAATACGCAGTATCACCACCGTAACAAATCTTTATTCCGTTAAATGAAAATTTATATCCTAACGCAGGAACCTGTCTAGTTGTAATTCCATCATGCAAATATTCTTTGTGAATTACAGGGAATGGACGAATTGTTACGCCTTTAGATTTAAAACTTTTGGGTTCGTCAATAACTTTTAAATTAATTTTGTAAGGAATTGTACTCGAATAAACTTTTTTGAACGCGTTATAAATACTTTCAATTTCAACGCATCCTTTGGGGTAATGAATAGCAAGGGGAGAAGTTTTGTGCATAACACGCATATAAGTTAAAACCGCCCAAACTCCTCCAACGTGATCGTGATGACCGTGAGTTACAAAAATATCAGAAATTCCCAAGATACCATTCATTCCAATTTCGTGGTTAAGGTCTCTCAATATTCCATCACCGGGATCAACAACTAAATCATTTTTGCCCGCTTTTATTAATATGCCGGTTGCAATATTTGGAATAGAACAGAATATTTTGATGGAAAATTCTTTTTTGTGCCAAGTAAGAGGATATTTTTGTGTAAGCATATAAAACCAAACTGCTTTAATTGAAGAAATTAATTGCGATGATAACCTTTATTATATTTACAAGTTTTGGGATCCTTACAACGAGCAAAAATATTAAATGAATAACTTTCCATTGAAAAATTATTTTCTTCACAAATTTCTTCAGGTATTTTTTTCACTTTAGGACTAATAAATTCCACAATCCTTCCACAATCCATGCAAATTAAATGATCGTGATTTTGTTTCTTAAAGTTACTTTCATACCGGGTAAGATTATCCCCAAAATTTCTCTTACCTACAAGGTCGCATTGAACCAATAATTCAAGCGTCTTATAAACAGTAGCTCGCGATACAGTGGAATTCTGGTTCTTCATCAAAATATAAAGATCATCAGCGCCAAAATGTCCATCATATTCCAAAGCATAATCCATTACTTCAAAACGCTCAGGAGTTATTCTGTTTTTTTCGCTTTTAAGGAATTCTCTAAAGATTTCTGCGGCTTGTTCGTTTTTCAATTTATATTCTTATAATGTTTTTGTGACATATTAAGATATAATCACAAAAAATGAATTGCAAATAATATTTAATTGATACCTAACATTCGTAAACCGTTGACGGTTAAAAACGTTAATAGATAAGCTACCGAACTGAACATAAAAAGCTGTAACAATGGAATTCTCCAACTTCCGGTTTCTTTGCGCGAAACTGCCAGAGTTGACATACATTGCATAGCGAATATGAAAAATACAATCAATCCGAATATTGTAGAGGTAGTAAATAATTTTTGTCCGGTATCTCCAATCTCCGCCTTACGCATTGCCTTTAATATTGATTGCTGTAAAGTACCTTCATCACCTGTAACTTTGAAAATCAAAGCTAATGAACTAACAAATACTTCTCTGGCTGCGAAAGCGGATATTAAAGACACACCCACTCTCCAATCCATACCGATTGGTTTCATTACCGGTTGTATTAGTTTCCCGAGATCACTTGCATACGAAGAAGATAAACGTTCTGCATTTTGTAGCTGTACTATCTCATCTTGTGATTTGCCTTGAGTTTCTACTGTTGGATTATAGTTTGGGAAATAAGTCAGAAACCAAATTATTATAGAGAAAAATAATATTATCGGCCCGGCTTTCTTCATATATAATTTTGCGCTGTGCAAAGTGTTATTTGTTACAACGCTTAGTTTCGGAATCCTATAGGAAGGAAGTTCGAGAATAAAAGAGGAATTATCCTGATCTTTTATAATTCTGTTTTGAAGTTTGTTTACAATTCCTGCAACGGTAATAGAGCTAATAGTACTAAATATGTAAATACATGCTAAAATTAAACCGGCTATCCAAGATTTTCCTAGAGGAAAAAGAAATGCAAGTAATAAAGTATAAACAGGAAGTCTTGCGCTGCAGCTCATTAAAGGAATAATAAAGATTGTTAAGAGTCTCTCACGTTTATTGGGAATCGTTCTGGTAGCCATCATTGCGGGAATTGCACAAGCAAATCCGGAAAGCATCGGAACAAAAGAACGCCCGTTTAAGCCAATTTTTGAAAGCGGCCTGTCAATCAGCATTGCACCTCTGGCAAGGTATCCGGTATCTTCAAGTAAACCTAAAATCAAGAATAAAATTATAATTTGCGGTACAAATACTGCTACTGCTCCGGTTCCGCTAATAATTCCATTTGCAATTAAACTTCCGAACCAGTTATTCCCGAGGATAGCTAATGCTTCGGATGACATAAAACCAAATAGCATATCAACAAGATTCATAATCGGTTCGGCAAACCAGAAAATGGATGTGAATGTAAGCGCCATTATGAAAAAGAAAGCAACTAATCCCCAAATGCGATGAAGTAAAAACCTATCAATTTTAAGTGTGGTTTTATCGATATTGTTTTTTACTTTTCTTTCAAGAGTTTTATTTAAAATATTTAACTCTTTGTTGGCTGAGTCTAAATCAATTTTTCGTTCTGCTGACTCGTATATAACTTTGTTTTCAATTTCTTCGATATCTCGGTAGTATTGTAATAATCTATCTTGTGTGAGATTTGGGTCCAGTATAATCGGTTCTTCTTTTATAGAATCCGAATTTTGGGCAAGATTTTTTTCGATTTTCTCTAACAGAATCGGAACACCATCACCGGTTCTTCCATCAATTTCAACTACCTTGCAATTTAGTTCACTACTTAATTTCTCAATATCAATCCCAAGACCTTTTCGCTTTAAAAGATCAACCATTGTTAAAGCAAGAATTACATTAAATTTAGCTTCGATCATTTGTTGAACTAATAAAAGATGTCTGGATAATTGGCTGGCATCAGCGGTCACAACTACAATATCAGGTATGCCGAAAGACGGGTGAGAGTACAATGAACTTACCGAAACTTCCTCATCGGGAGAATTAGGTATTAGGCTAACAATTCCTGGAGAATCGAGTACATTTGCTTCAAAATCAAACTTCTTTTGAACTTTGCAAATGGAATATTCTACAGTTGCGCCGGGATAATTTACAGTTTTATAATTTTTTCCGCTAAGATAATTAAAAAGAGTTGTTTTCCCTGAATTAGGCGGACCTACAAGAGTTATAAGCGGTACGGCAGTTAGTATATTATTTTTCATGAAACTTTAATGCATACAGCTTCATTTTTTCTGATTGCAACCAGTGTTCCTCTTACTGAAAATGCTAGTGGATCATTAAAAGATGATGCTGTAATTAATTCTATTTCTTGTCCTGGTGTAAAACCAATTTCTAAAATTCTTCTTGACGATGGATGTGATGAATCAATGTCATTTATTCTTACTTTTTCACCAAATTTCATTTCTGCAGCAGTTTTCATTTTCAAGAATTCCTTAAAATATCAGATTGTCATTGTTATCTAGATTTAATCTACATAAAAATAAGACTGTCGGAAACGAATGTCAAGCATTAATTATTTAATTTTTTTTGCCTGTTTTTAATAATTCTATGTATAGTGATTAACTACAATTACTTATAAATAATTGTAAATTATTCTTGTATTATAAATAATGAATTATTAGTTTTAAAAAACTATTTACGGGGGCTCGTCAAATGTTTTTGAGAATTTTAACCAAGTTACACCGGAAAGAGCTTGCAAAATGAGAGAAAAAGAAAGGCTAAGCTCAAATATTAATGGTGAATTTGAAGAATCCGTCCGCCAAAATGAAATAATTACATCATCTTTATTAACTGATATTGAACAAAACACAAAAATGTTTGAGAGTGACTCAGTGTTATACCAAATTCTTGACTATACCGATTCAATAATTTTAGTAATCGATAGAAAAAAAAATGTAAGATACATAAACAAAAAAGGTTGTGAAATTTTAGGTTGCAGCCAAAAAGAGATTGTTGGAAAAAATTGGATTGATAATTTTATACCGTCAGAAATAAAAAACAAAATTGATGAGTATATGTTGAATACTTTTAATGAAGATAAAACTTCAGAAGAGTATTTTGAAAATTTTGTGCTAAGCAAAAACAACGAGAAACTTTTAATCGGGTGGAAGAATTTTCAGATAAAAGATAAAGAAGATAGTGTTGTTTTCGTAGGAAGTATCGGTCAAGATTTAACTGATCATAAACATAAAGAAACTATTGATCAAGTAGTGTTAAAAATTTTGAAAGCCGCAGATTCTCCTATTGATATTAGTGATTTTTATAAATTCATTCATCAATCAATCGGCGAGTTGATGCCGGTTAATAATTTCTATGTTGCTCTTTATGATAAGTCAGAAGAACTTATTCATCTTCCTTACTATATAGACGAAGCTGATCCTGAAGCGGAATCTTTTAAACCGGGAAAGGGTCTTACAGAATATGTTATGCGAACCGGAAAATCCATACTTTTAGATAAAAAAGCAGATGAAGAATTAGTAAGAATAGGTGAAGTAGAATTAATCGGAATTCCTGCAAGCATATGGCTTGGAGTTCCCTTAAAAATTCAGGATAAGGTAATTGGTGCTTTAGTAGTTCAGGATTACCATGATGAAAATATTTATTCAGAAAAAGACAGAAAAATTTTAGAAGTCATTTCTTACGCTATTTCCAGAGTAATTGAGCGTAAATTAATGGAATCTGAGAAAAATGTATTAATAGAAAAATTAAAAAGTCTTAACGCTTCTAAGGATAGATTATTTTCTTTAATATCTCACGATTTACGAAGTCCGTTCAACTCACTTCTCGGTTTTTCTGAAATTTTGGCTACCGAATACGAGACTCTGACCAAGGAAGAAATACAAGAATATTTACACGTAATTTATGACTCATCAAAAAACCTTTTTAACATGACGAACAATTTGCTTCATTTTTCCAGATTTCAAATGGGCAGATTGGATTATAAACCTGAAAGATTGCAGTTGCAAAATGTTATAAACAAATGTATGAATATGTTAAAAGGTAACTTGATGAAAAAGAATATTGCTCTTTCAATCATGTTGGATAAAAGTACAGATATTTTTGCCGATGAAGATATGATGGTTTCAATTTTTCAGAACATTCTTTCAAACGCAATTAAATTTACTCCTCAAGAAGGCAATATCCGATTGAAAGCCGCAAGAATAAATGCTCATGCAGGTCTATCTCGCACCCAGATTACAATAACAGATTCCGGTGTTGGAATGAATGACGAAACCTTAGAAAAAGTATTTAAAGATACTATGGAATCAACTCCCGGAACCGATAGAGAATTTGGAACCGGTTTAGGCTTATTGCTTGTTAAAGAATTTGTAGAAAGAAACGGCGGAACAATTTCTGTAAAAAGTAGAGAAAACGAGGGCACAACTTTCACCCTTCTACTTCCATCGGCTAATTAAAAATCATTTTAGGGATTCAAATTAGTATAGTTTTGTCAATTTTTGACAAATACTTTACTTATAATTCTGTTTTAACAATTTTCTTAAAATTTCCGATAATATTTAGTAGATTATATAATATTCTTTTTTAGCATTTGACTAATTAAGTAAGAATATGAATTTCTATGTTTCGGCGCATGAGAAAAAATGGACGATAAACCACAAATATTAATTTTAACTGATGATAAAGGTTCTTTAGATCAGCTTGTTAGATTATTAACAGATCTTAATTATAACTCACTTATAATTAAATCTTTAAACGATAAAATTAATTATAATAATCTTACTGAATCAAGTGATCTTATATTTATAGATATACATAACGGACATGTATCTCAATTTCCCTCAATTGCCTCTAGTCTTAAAACCAGAAGTAAGGTTCCGATTATTACTCTTTTAACAAGTGAAACAAAAGCAAAATTAGATTCAATCAATTACTCTCTACCTTTTTTATACGCGGTTAAACCGATCAATAAGTTTACTCTGGATTCGATCATTAATATGGCGGTGTCTTACTTTCAAACTGAAAAAAAATTACTTGAAAGCGAACAACGATATAAATCATTGGTTGAGAAATCTCCTAACGCTATTGGAATACACTGTGAGGGTAAAATTGTTTATGCAAATAATGCCGCTCTTAAATTGCTCGGAGCAAAAAATCATTCAGAGTTGATAGGAACAGACATAATTAATATTGTTCATCCGGAGTTCCGGGATTTGGTTGCAAATCGATCTAAAAATATTCTGAGATACAATAAAATAGAAGAAGCAGCTTACGAAAAATTTATCAGATTGGACGGGAAAATAATCGATGTAGAAGTTGTAGCGCTTCCAACAACGTTTATGGGAAAACCTGCCGTTCAAATTACTATTAGTGATATTTCAGAACTGAAAAAGCGCGAACGAATTCAGCAAGTTACACTTAACATTTTGAATCACGCAAATTCAGCTTCATCATTAAACCAACTTTTTAATCTTATTCACAACGATCTGTCCGGGTTGGTTAAAATTAATAATTTTTTTATCGCAATTTACGACCAAGAGAAAAAAACAATTACCTTTCCTTATTATAAGGATGAATTTAAAAATACTCCAAAAGACAGAAAATTTGGAAAGGGAATTATTGAATATGTGATCAAATCGGGAAAAACTGTTTCGTTGAACAAAGACGAAATAGAAATACTTCGGGAAACCGGTGAAGTTGAAATGAAGAGTAAGGGCGTAAAGAACTGGATAGGCATTCCGCTTAAAGTCGGTAACTCAATTCTTGGTGTTCTTGTAATAAAGGAATATAACAGATTTAATAGTTTGAGAAAGGAAGATAAAGAGTTACTTGAACTAATTGCATTTCCGGTTGCGAGAGCTATTGAACGTAAAATGATTGAAAAAGAAAGAGAACTTTATACCAAACAATTACAGGAACTTAACATCACTAAAGATAAATTCTTTTCAGTAATTTCACATGATTTACGAAGTCCGTTTAATTCAATTTTAGGTTTTACCGAAATACTTCAAAACGAGTATAATGAAATTTCGGAGGATGAACGGAAATTATTTATTTCTTCTCTTTACGAGTCCACAAGAAACGTTTTTAGTTTATTGAACAATTTACTACAGTATTCTCGTTTTCAAATGGGACTAATTGATTTTAATCCTAAGAAAACCTCTTTGCTTGAAATGATAATTAAAAATGTTGAGTTGTTTAAAATTTCGGCGAAAGAAAAAAATGTTACATTAAGACATTCTTTAGAGTATGATATTCCTGTTCTTGCCGAAGAGGATATATTGGATTCGATTTTCCGAAATTTAATATCCAATGCTTTAAAGTACACAGATTCCGGTGGATTTGTAACCCTAGAGGCAAAGCAAAATGACGGTTTTGTAGAAATTTCGGTTTCAGATTCCGGAGTTGGAATGGACGAAGAAGTAATTGAAGGATTATTCAAATTAGAAAATAAACAATCATTGCCCGGAACAAAAAATGAAAAAGGAACCGGCCTCGGTTTGATTTTAACTAAAGAGTTCGTAGAAAAACACGGTGGTCAAATAAAAGTTGATAGTAAACCCGGTCAAGGTAGTCGGATTTCTTTTACACTTCCATTATTTAAATATGATTAAAATTATATCAACTTAATCATATACTTACTATATTAGCCCAACAAAAATTAGTATTAACTTAACTCATCGGCAAAATTCAATATTTAAAATATATAATTTCCCTAAACTTTTATTAAAAGCAATTCTTTATACATGAAGTATTTTCTCGATAAAAAGAGTTCAATTGGTTTTTATGCCGCACTCTTGGTTTTGTGCATAATAATAATTTTTACTTTTATCAGTATCTCGCAATTGATTAAGAGCAAAAATCAAGAGGAAACCGCCCAATCTATTTTACTGAGTCTTCAAAAAATTAATACCGATGTAATAGAGGCAGATTTAGCTCAGCAAGGATATTTGAACACCGGAGATTCAGAGTACGTATTGCCTTACCAAAAATCAAAATCTGAATTGAAAGATGAATTTACCAATCTACAACAGCTATTAAGCAACGAATCTGAAGAGTTGCCGGATGTTGTAAAGTTGGAAGCGTTGATCAATAAGAAAATATCTTTGATAAATAAAGATCTCGAATTTCCAAATTCCGGTAAAACAGAGGCTTTGCAAAAAAGTTTATCTAAGAAAATAGATAATGGGTTAACTCATAATATTAGAAACGAGATAGATAGACTTACGCTTCTTGCAAATGCAAGGTTAATAAGAAAATCTAAAGAATTAGAAAATAATAGCCGCAACATAAAATACATCTTAACTTTTGGTGGTACATGTTCTGTCTTAATTATTCTTTTTGCCGCATATTTTTTACAGCGCGATAATACCGAGTTAAAGGAAATTGAAAAAACTTTATCTACTGAAAAAGATAAATTTTCTAAAGCTTTTAATAGTAGTCCTGTTGGAATTTTAATTACGACTTTAGAAAATGATAAAATAATTGATGTAAATGAAATTTTTCTGCGAAAATTAAATTTATTGAGAGATAATGTAATCGGAAAAACTTTATCTGAATTAGAATTCACAAGATTTTTTGATGTGAATGAAATTAAGAAAGTGATTGGTGAAAATAGTGGAATTCATAATGAAGAGTTTAATTTTACTACGGCTGATGGTGAGAATCGTTTAGCATTAGTATCAACAGATTTTATAGATATTGGGAATGAAAAATGTGTTATTGCAACTGCTATAGATGTAACCGAGATGAGAGATGCGGAAAAAGCTTTAACAGAAAGTGAACTAAGATATCGATCCTTAATTTCTGTTCTTGAAGAGGGAATTATTTTCTATAATAAAGAAGGGCAAATTATAAGCGCTAACCCAAGCGCTGCTTCAATTTTAGGTCAGTCCGAAGAGGAATTGTTAAAGAAAGGAAGTTTCGATAAAGATTGGGAAATGATTCATGAAGATTTCTCTAAATTCCAAGTTGACGAATTCCCAATAAATATATCCTTACGACATGGTAAAGCTTGTTCTCTTACAGTTATGGGATTTACAAATAAGGACAATAAAATTATCTGGATTTCTGTAAACTCAAGACCAATCTTAAATGAACAAGGTGAGGTTTCCGCCGGAGTTATTTCTTTCAGAGATATTACGATTAGGAAAGAATCGGAACATGAAGTTCAACAATATCTTAAGGAATTGCAGAATAGTAAAATAGAAGTTGAACAAAAAGCATCCGAATTATCAAAAGCCAACGAGATGCTTAAAGTTTCTGAAGAGAAGCTGATTGAATTGAATGCAAGCAAGGATAAATTATTCTCAATTATTTCTCACGATTTAAGAAGCCCTTTTGATTCTATATTAGGTTTTTCTAGTATAATAGTAGATGAATATGATGAACTAACAGATCCTGAAATTCGAGCTTATTCTGAAAATATTTATACGTCTTCAAAACATTTGTTGAGCCTTCTGGATAATCTGCTACAGTGGTCACGCTTACAATCTGGAAGATTAAAATATAGCCCGGAAAAATTAAGATTAAGAGACGAAATACAATCTGTTATTAAATTGATGAGCGGGAATGCTGTAAAGAAAAATATTAACCTTATTACAGATGCCGGAGAAGATATCTTTGTGAACGCTGATGATAATATGCTTCACTCTATACTGCAAAATCTAATTTCCAACGCTATTAAGTTCACTAATCCTCAGGGGATTGTGAAAATAATTGGTAGAAAAAATTTGACACATGCTGAAATTGAAATTTCGGATAATGGTATTGGTATGGAGGAAGAAACTGTAAAAAATTTATTTAAGATCGATAAGAATACGATTCGCTACGGAACTTCAAAAGAAAAAGGTAACGGACTAGGTCTGGTACTATGCAAAGAATTAATCGAAAAAAACGGCGGAGCAATTTCAGTTTTTAGTGAAAAAGATAAAGGGACAAAATTTATATTTAATTTACCACTATCAGAATCTTAGTTATTTACCATCATCTATCATTAAATTAGATTGATGTTCTTCTGCCTTGAGTCTTCTTTTTTCGTTATGATAAACAAACTAACCACAGCTACAATAATTAAAAACATATCTTCAATAAGCCAAAATTTTACTGATGAATAAAAACTGAGTATTGCCCAAATAAAAGGAATTACGACGAAGAAAAAGGGCAATTTGCGTTCGGAAAACAAAAACATTCCAAATGTAAATATTGTTATTGGGACGGGGAGTATAAATGATAATAAATATGCGTAACTTCTTTCAAAGAATAAGCCCATCAACGGATAAATTATGCAGCTGTAAAGTATCAAACCTATACCGAGAAACCCTGTAAAGTTTTTTTCGAATTTATAAGTAATCCATTTTTTAGAAACGCCGAATACAATAAAAAAGATTCCTTCCATCATAAAGACAGAACCAATTGCATAACCGAGGTGACTTAATTCTGAATAGAAAAGAAAATAATAAATGCTTCCTGTCCACAACCAAAAAAAAGCTAAACCACTATTTATTATAATGCTAGAATATTTATATTGATTTAGAGATAGATAAATAATTAAACCGGCAAGTAAATAGAATAGAAATTGGCTAGGCCATACAGACGATGAGTATTCATAAAACAATTGAATAACATTTTCTAATGACAAACTAGTTTTCAATCGGTTCCCCTGAACGAAATAAAATAGGTAAGGTTTTAGATTATTATACCAAAAATAATTATCAAAAGCTAATGAGAAAATTCACTATTTGTAAGTAACAATTATTAAATACTTAAAATATTTTGACGTTTTAGATTTTAATTTGTTTCGTAAATATAGGGTAGAAAATGGTGACTTTGCCTAATTTATTAAGGCAAATGTGCTTGAAGGTAAATATTTTTAATATGACTGGATATTGTTCGTTAAATTACTTATAGTATGCATAGAAATTTTGAGGAAACAATTATAATGATTTTTACTATTCTTTAAGAATATTTTGTACCTGTAAAATATTTTTATTTAATAAAATAGTAAACTCTATTATCAATTTGTAACCAATTTAGAAAGGTGAGAATAATGGAAACAATCTTTGATTATCACGTAACCGGAATTGAAATTGAAGTTCTCAATTCATTCATTCCGAGCAGGGTTATTAGAAACAAAGAATTATATTTATCAAAAGTAGATACAGATAAAAGCAACGCTGATTTATACCACCTTTTTCTTCTCAGAGGTGAGGATGCAAAAGCTGAGAATTTTTTGAAGAAAATTAAAGACCCTAAATATAAATATCTTTTATCATCATTTTGAATATTAAACAAATTTAGTATTTAGTAATGCTTATTTCCTTTCTACTGACATAAGCATTACTAAAAATATTATTCAGTCAAGTCTTTCTTCATAATTTCGAACTCTTCTTTTGTAATTTCTCCTTTAGCATATCTTAATTTTAAGATCTCAATCGGTGTTTGTGAAAAATTCTTATTAGCGGATGATTTGTTATGACTTGAATTTCTTGAATTAACAATTAACCAAACTACTACTCCAATAATAACAAGCCAAAATATATTATTGAACCACATGCCTCCCCAAAACATGTCATTAAACATTTTTCCCCCTATGAATAATGTTAATAATTAAGTAACAAATAAAAGTAAATATGTAATTATATAAATGCTACAATTATTTTCACAAATATATTTCAAACAACAAAATCAGTTTTATATTTAGCTGCAGCAATCTTTCGTAAAAAGTTTTTTAAGTGTCTTTTTCCAAAAAGGTTTTAACTCGTTACTTCTAAATCCTGCTTTTTGAACTAATTTCATTATGTCTAATGAGTTCATGTCGCTAGATGTAACAGTTAGAATTCTTTGAGGATCTTTAATATTAATCTTCCAATCAGTTATTGTATTAAATTCCTCAAATTTAGACTTTAATTTATTTACAGCTTCCTGACTTATTATGTTTGTTTCAAATCTGAACGTGTTCATAATAAATATCTTATTTTTATTCCTAAATTTTAGAACATCACAAAACAATTTCAAGTTAAGAATAACGATGCATCAAAAATATGGATTTAAGTCACATATTATAAAAATACGAGGTTGCCTCAAAAGCAATTAATAAGATTCTGAAAAAGAGACTGTGCAATTGTGACAACTTTTCCGAAAATATTTATTCGCTGAAATATGCTTTCACATTTTTTGAAGCGTCCTTAACCGATACTTTTTCTAAATTCATTCCACAAGAAGGGCAAAGACCTGCTTCATCCGAAATAACATTGTAATCCATCGGACATTGATAAACAGAATCATCTTTGTTCACATCGATCATCGAAACATCAACGCCTGGTTTGCGAATTATTGATGAATCTACTTTCGCCGGACTCATACTCATGTGATTTTCGTTATTCATTACTGAGTTTCCAGTTTGCTTAGAATTGTCGTAATTATTTTTGCAGCCAAGATCTAAGAAAAATGTACTTAGACTAAAAAGTGAGATAATAAGCATTAAGAAAATATTTTTCTTTATCATTTTGCCCTGTGATTTTATTAAGAATTTTACTCACAATATATACAAAAAATATTTCTGTATACGAGAAACATTTTATTTGAGGAGTATTAATTTTTTAGTCGTCGAAAAGTTTTCCGTTCTCAAAACGTAAAAATAAACACCGCTTGCTAAACTAGAACCGGCAAAGACTATTTTATATTGACCTTTATTACGAATGTCACTTAATGTAAAGCTTCTAAAATTATTTTTTAATTCTCATAAATGCCAAACTTTTAATTCCGAGAAAACTTTGAATCGTTGGGGAGAGGAAGAGTATTGGAATTGTTATTATTATTGAAACCCAGAAACGTTTCCTGAAATCGGCAATCATCATTGTAAGGTGATCATG
Source organism: uncultured Ignavibacteriales bacterium (assembly GCA_963739985.1). GTDB lineage: Bacteria > Bacteroidota > Ignavibacteria > Ignavibacteriales > Ignavibacteriaceae > CAVUCE01. Next base: position 306,625 of record CAVUCE010000022.1, on the reverse strand, counting down.
GTGAGAATGTTGTTCATTATGCTTATGTTCATGAATATTATGTCGGTTATGATTTTCTTGCTCGCGTGATTTTCATTGTTGCTTTTATTTTCCATAGCATTCCCATTGGTTATTACTGTATTTCCTTGATGCTGTTTTAAAACGTTAAAAAATTTAAGATGTAAAAGATTCTTTAATATTAAAAATTTCTATGTATAAATAGTTAAAAATAAGATCGGAGACATAAAATGTTTTATTAGCTTCATTTTACTCTCCGATCTGTGTATTCTAAATATGAATTATTCTGTATTCGGGAGATATAAAATCTTCTTTAATTTGGTCCATTATTTTGTCCACCCATCATACCGCCTCCCATCATTCCATGATGACCGTTCATACCGTGCATCATGTTCATCATGTTTCCGTATTGCGACATCATACTGTACATTCGATTAAAAAATGCTGAATCTTGATTTGCTTTATTAAACATGTGCTGCATCATCATACCGGAATAATTTTTATTACTCATCATCATATCCATAAACTCACTCATTACAGTTGGATTACTCATCATTTCCTGCATGAAAGTATTACTGCTCTTTTTATTATTCATCATTTCATTCATAAACTTTTGCATATATTCGTGATGACTGAGCATATAGTTCATCATTTCCTGCCTGGTTTGTTTATTCTGCATCATTTTATCAAATGATTTATTTTGTGCAAATACGGATACTGCGACAAAGGAAAAAAATATAGCTAGGATAAAAACTTTAGCTTTCATTTTTACATTCTCCAATCTCATTAAATTGTTAAACATATTATCTTTTAACCCTACTTAGGCTAAAGACAATATATAAAATAACACCTCACTTTTCGTTACATGATTTGTATTTTATTGTATATTATTTTTAGATTACTGTACCGTAATCATATGCACACATCTGTGTTGAATCTACTTTTTATAATGTTATAAAATTGCTTGCTCGCGTTTACGTCTAAAAGCGGCTATAACTAATCCCAGTGTAATAAAAACTACTCCGAACCAAACGAGATCCATATTTTGTTTTATGCTTGCTTCGATTGTTAGTACTTGCTGAGGTTCATTACTTATTTCCGTTTTGCCGCTCAATTTTGAAACATTCAGATTAATCGTTCCTGACGCGTCAAGGTGTGTTAATTCAAATTTCATATTTGCCGGCACAAAAGTTTTAGGAACAGGTTCCTGTTTATCATTAGAAAATTGAATAGCAGGTTCAACCGTATAATTTTCGCCTTTGTATTCAACTTTCAGTTCAGCGCCCATTTCAAACTTACCCCCGTTCATCTTGTTATCGGATGAACTGCCCGGCATTAAGAATTTGGTAAACGTAATTTTTGCGTCCTCAAATTCAAATGATTCGCCTTTTTTTAACACAACACTTTTGCCGTTATTACTATTTTTCCCCGCATTCTCGTTGTACTCGATCGGAGATATATAATAATCTTTTCCCAATCCCGGAATAATATCCGGTTCTTTCATAAGATTGTTGTTAAAATCGGATATAAACATAACCGGTGTTGTATTTATTATTTTATCACCCTTTTTTATTTCAACATTAAATGCATACTTATTGCTTTTTTCGATCTGATGATATCCGGTGAATTTGAATGTATGATCTAACGCCTGAACTTCTTTCCCTTTGGGCAGAACGAGTTCCTGCGATTTTGAAAAATTACCGGATAATAAAACACCGAGCAGGAAGAGTCCCACACCAATATGAGCCAATTGTCCGCCGGTCAATAAATAACTTATCTTCAGGTTCTTAATTATTACTCTTAGGTTTGTGACTATTGTGAACGAAGATGTTAAAGTAAAAATTATAAAATATACTGATGTCATTCCGGCGGCAATTGCAATTGCTGCGGTTACCACTAAGGAAATAAGAAGATGTATACCGGCTCCTTTTATTATCTCGTTTTTCGGCGTCGATCTCCACCTTAATATTAGACTGAATGCAATCATAAACGTTATCAAAATTGCCAGGGGGAAATTTATGTCATTATAGAAACTTGTCTCTACCGCACTCCCGAAAATGGGTGCCGAAGTGCCTACAATAATTATAAGCGCCGAGCCGAGCAGAATTGCGGAGCCGTAAAGCAAACCGTTCTCCCTGCTGAAGAAGGACTCATTCGTCGGAGCGGCATTACGCAAATCTTTCCACCTTAAGACGACACCTCCGATGCCGAGAATTGTAAAAGTAAGAATAAATCCCAGCAGGAAAACATAAGCGGTCATTCCCGGTGCAGCAAAAGAATGTACCGAGGCATTCGATAGAATACCGCTTCTTGTCAAGAAAGTGCTGTAGATAATAAACACAAAGGTTAAAATTGATAGTACGAGATTTGTCCTTATGTATTTTCCTAAATTTTCCTTGGACTGCGTGTTCTTTTGAATAATCAAAGTATGAAGTAATGCTACTCCGATAATCCAGGGAACTAAGCTCGAATTTTCTACCGGATCCCATCCCCAGAATCCACCCCAGCCGAGAACGCCGTAAGCCCAATAGCCGCCAATCATTATTGCCAATCCCAGCACTGACATTGAAACAGATAGCCAGGGTAATGATTTGTTGACCCAGCTTTTGTAATCTTTTCTAATTATAGCAGACATTGCAAACGAATAAGGAATGGCAGCCATTGCGAATCCCACAAAAAGCAGGGGAGGATGAATTTGCATCCAGAAATTTTGCAGAAGCGGATTTAATCCTTTACCCGCAATTATAAAGTCCTGTATCGGAATGTTCAACCCTGATAACATTGCTTTTAGATCGGGGCCGAATTTTAAAAATTGTTCACCGTTATTATTGGCGACTATAAAATGCCTAATCTCCGCAAATCCTAGATAGGAAGCATTAAAATATTTTAGCTGAAGATAATTGGGTTCCGCCCAAATAAATGAGAATGGATTTTTTAATAACGGACTGATAAGAAAAGCCAGGAACACTGCAACCAGAGTATACACCATCATAAATGACGATTCCTGTGCAGTATCGTCCGAAAGGCTTTTTATTAAAAATATTCCCGTTAAAGCGGCGACTAAAAGCCAAAATAAAAAACTTCCTTCCTGGCCGGCATAGAAAGTGGAGAGCAGCAATCCGAAAGAAAGATTACCGCCGCTGTATTCAAACACATAATTATATTGATACTGATGTGTGAGAATTAGGTAAAGTAAAAATGCACTCGCCGCGGTAATAAAAGCTGCCATCAGATAAAACCCGCTTCGTGCAAGTACAAGTGTATTAGTATATCCCTTAAAAGTATAGTAATACATTATAACCGTAAAAATTCCGGTTATAATAGCTGCTGTAATTAGTAGGTTCCCAATCATAAAATGTGTCTCCCAATAGAAAGTGGCTTATTCCGATTGTTTTTTTCTTCAGTACATATTTTAATTCGCATTAGTTTTCCCCTTTTGTTTTAATTAGACTTTTCTAATCCGCGGCTCTGCAAAAAAGTTTATTCTTGCAGAGCCGGAGATATTAAGAACGAAAATTTTTACGTTTATTTTACTTTAAAACCGGTTTTTTCAAGATTGCTTTTTGCCTTCTCCAGTGAAACTTCCTTAAGTGTCATTCCACAAAGAGGGCATTTACCTGTTTCATCCGAAATTACATTGTAATCCATCATGTCTTGATAAACTTTTCCATCTTTATTTTTATCAATCGTTTGCAGATCAATTATTCCTTTGCGAATGATTGAGCTTTCCTCTTTATCAGTATTAACCTTAAATCCATGTTTAACAAGATTAGCTTTTGCTTTTGCTAATGAAACTTCTTTAAGTTTCATACCACAAAGGGGACAATTGCCTGCTTTATCTGAGATAACATTGAAGTCCATCATATCCTGATAAACTTTCCCATCGTTATTTTTATCGATAGCTTTAAGGTTAATATCGCCTTTATGAACAATTGGGTTATCGCTCTTCATCTGTGGATTATCCATCTTCATATTTTTCATTTGCATTGTTTTATGCTTTTGTGAAGAGTCGTTCTTTTCCTGTGCGGAAGACAGCCCGACAAAAATGAAAACAAGTACAATTATAGAAACTGCAGTTCTTATAAAACGTGTGATCATATTATTATCCTTTTTTTTTTGATTAAAGATTTTCGACGTCATTAACTTCTTTTGTCCTTATACGGATTGCTTTTTCAACAGGCATTATAAAAACCCAACCGTCTCCGCTTTGCCCTGTGTGACCGTTTTCTACAATTAAATCTGCAAGGTAATTAGCCTTATTATCTCCGCTGATCAATTCTATCTTTACTACGGTAGAATATTTCTGAACGTATTCAATTGAAAAGCTGAATGCGTCTTTATCTGCCCATTCAGCAAGAGCATTTGCGTCTAAAAGTGTCATACCCTTTACACCGGCTTCTTCAAGTTTCTGAATCACAGAATCGGCCTTGTCTTTGCGTATATAAGCTGATATTTTTTTCATTTTAATTCTCCCGGGTTGGTTCAACCAACATGTTATTCTTTTTCAATTCTCTTCTTTTAAGTAGATAGAAAATTGCAGGGAATATTGTCAATTCCATTATTAAACTGGTAAAGATACCGCCAGCCATCGGGGCGGCAATTCTTTTCATGACATCACCGCCTGAACCGTGCCCTATAAGTATTGGCAGCAATCCAAAGAACAGAACCATTACAGTCATCATTTTAGGACGTATTCTTTTCACCGCGCCTTCAAAAATCGATGCTCTAAGGTCAGCATAAGATTTGAGCATTCCTTTTTCTTTCCATTTTTCGTATGCAATGTCGAGGTAAAGCAACATAACAACGCCCGTTTCAGCACTAACGCCGAGTAACGCAATAATGCCTACCCAAACAGCAACACTTAAATGGAAGTTAGCCAAGAATAGATACCAAACAGCACCTACCATTGAGAAGGGAAGCGCAAGCAGTATTATTCCTGTTTTAACAAACGATTTAGTATTAAAGTAGAGTAATAATATTACAATTAGTAATGTTAGTGGAAGAACAAGCGCTAATTTTTTTGAAGCCCTCTCCATATACTCATATTGTCCGCTCCAAATTAATGAGTAACCTTGTGGTAATTTTATTTTTTGAGCAACAACTTTTTGAGCATTTTGTACGTATGTACCTACATCCATATCCTTTAAATCAATGTAAACCCACGCGTTTGGACGTGCATTTTCAGATTTTATAACCGGAGGCCCTTTACGAATTACAACATCACCCAGTTCCTCGAGTGGAATATTACCACCACCAGGGATCGGTACTAGGACTCTTTTCAGAGATTCTATATTATCACGGTAATCACGTTGGTATCTAAGATTTACCGGATATCTTTCCAGGCCTTCAACTGTTGTAGTAATATTCATTCCTCCTACAGCGGACATAAATACGTCTTGTACATCCTCTACAGTAAGACCATATCTTGCAATTGCATTTCTATCAATATTAAAATCGACGTAATTTCCACCTGCAGATCTTTCTGCATATACTGAGCGTGTGCCGGGAATTGTTCTGACAACATCTTCAATTCTTTTACCAATATTTTGAAGAACATTCAAATCCGGTCCAGCTATTTTTATACCCACAGGTGTTTTTATACCGGTAGAAAGCATATCTATTCTTGTTTTTATCGGCATAGTCCAGGCATTAGTAAGTCCAGGGATTTTTACTGCTGCATCCAATTTTTCAACAAGCTTATCTCTTGTCATTCCTGCAGGCCATTCATCTTCCGGCTTTAGTTGAATTGTAGTTTCAATCATAGACAGAGGGGCAGGATCAGTTGGAGTATCAGCTCTTCCTACCTTACCGAATACCGTTGCAACTTCCGGAAATGATTTTATTATTTTGTCAGTTTGTTGTAATAACTCTTTTGCTTTTGTAATCGAAATGCCAGGTAAAGTTGTAGGCATATACAGCAAATCACCTTCATAAAGCGGTGGCATAAATTCCGAGCCTAATTTTGAGAATGGAATATATGATCCGGCAACAATTAAAACTGACAGTATTATAACCCACCATCGCTTTTTCATTACAAAATCCACTATAGGATGATAGATGTCCATTAAGAATTTTGTAACTGGATTATCTTCTTCTTTTTTCATTTTACCGCGAATAAAATAACCCATTAAAACCGGTACGACTGTAATCGCAAGTATAGCTCCGGCGGCCATCGAATAAGTTTTGGTATATGCCAACGGTTTAAACATTCGGCCTTCTTGCGCTTCAAGAGTAAAGACCGGGATGAATGAAACCGTAATTACCAACAGTGAATAAAAAATCGAAGGACCGACTTCTTTAGAAGATTCAAGTATAACTGCCCAGTGTGGCCTTTGTTTATCTTCCGGTAAAAGCTGGTTGTGCAGTATATGCGAGTGTGAGTTCTCCACCATAATTATTGCTGCGTCAACCATAGCGCCAATGGCGATGGCAATACCTCCTAACGACATTATGTTTGCATTTAAGCCTTGGAGTCTCATTATCAGCAGAGCTGCCAGAACTGCCGTAGGCAAGGTAAAAATTGCCACGAGTGAGCTACGGAAGTGAAGTAGGAAAAGTATAATTATCAGAGCAACAATAATTCCTTCTTCCAGAAGTTTACTACCGAGGTTATTTACTGCTTTGTGAATAAGTTCACTCCTGTCGTAAACTGGAACAATTTGTACATCTGGGGGAAGAGAAGCCTGTAATTCTTTCAGTCTTTTCTTTACTCGATTAATAACTGACAAACCGTTCTCGCCGTATCGTTGGATGATAATTCCACCGACAACTTCTCCTTCACCGTTTAGATCTGCTAGCCCGCGTCTTAACTCAGGACCAATATCAATATTTGCAACATCTTTTAAGTATACGGGGGTCCCGGTGCTTGGATTTTTACCTATAGCGATATTTTTGAGATCATCTATGTTCTTTATATATCCTAAGCCTCGTACCATAAATTCCGTTTCACCCATTTCCATTAAACGTCCGCCTACATCATTATTGCTTCGCTTTATTGCCATTTTTACCTTGCTTAACGGAATTCCGAATGATGAAAGTTTTGTCGGATCAACATTTACCTGGTATTGTTTCACGAAACCACCTACACTAGCAACTTCGGAAACTCCCGGAATAGCGGAAAGTTCGTATTTCAAAAACCAGTCTTGTATTGAACGCAATTGCTGGAGACTTCGGGTTTTGGATTTTAACGCATATTGGTAAACCCAGCCCAGTCCGGTTGCATCCGGTCCCAATTCCGGTGTAACACCAGTCGGAAGGGAACTCTTCATAGAACTTAGATACTCAAGCACTCTGCTTCGTGCCCAGTACAAATCTGTACCATCTTCAAAGATTATATAAACCATTGAAAAACCGAAGAATGAATATCCTCTCACATCTTTTGCATAGGGTACTGAAAGCATTTTAGAAGTAAGCGGATATGTTACTTGATCTTCAACTATTTGAGGACCTTGTCCAGAATACTTTGTAAATATTATAACCTGTACGTCGCTTAAATCCGGGATAGCGTCAACCGGTGTGCTTTCTATTGCCCAGATACCTCCCATTATTAAGGCAACAGTCAGTATTATCACCAATATTTTATTGTTAATTGACCATTCAATTATCTTGGCAATTATACCTTCTTTCGAGGGATTATTAGTAATCATTTATATTCTCCAAAATTTTATTAACGCAGCATAAATTTTTAATATATGCTGTAAGTCAGTAATTGCCTTCATTTAATTTTTATACTTGTAACCGTGTTCGGTTAAATTCTTTTTCACTTCTTTAATAGAAAATTCTCTCAATGTCATTCCGCATAAAGGACACTCTCCGGGTTTATCCGAAATCACATTCCAGTCCATTATATCCTCGTAAAGTTTACCGTCCTTATTTTTATCAATTACTGAGAGATCAATAGCTCCGGTTCTTATACGTGGATCTTTGCTCTTAGTATCTTCCTTCATATCCATGTTTTTCACCGAGCTTTTTGAACTTGAATCCATTTTCATCGTATCCTTTTTCGAAGAATTACCGAACTGCGAAAATGCAGCTTTTAAGTTGCTTTCTGAATCAATTAAAAATTGAGCTGATGTTACTATTTTATTCCCAGCTGTCAGTCCTTCCAATACCTGGTAGAAACCATCGGAATAATCTCCGAGTTTAACTTCAACAGGTTTGAATTTTCCTTCACCCAGTGCTAAAATAACTATATCTTTTTGACCTGTACGAAGGACAGCTTGTTCAGGTATAACAGGATAACTACCTAAGTCCTTACCATTAATTACAACATTTGCGAACATCGAAGGTTTTAGCTGACCTTTAGAATTAGGTATATTAAAACGTACTTTTACTGTTCGTGTTTTATTGTCTAAAGTTGGATAGATGAACGAAATTTTGCTTTTAAAGACTTGTCCCGGTAGAAAAGTAAAAGTAATATCGGCCTGAGAACCTAATTGAATTTTAGGAAGTTCATATTCGTAAATATCGGCGAGTAACCATAGGTTATCCAGGTTAGCTATTTTAAACAATGGATTTCCAGCACCTATTTTTTGTCCTTCAATTACATTCTTAGTAATTACTGTTCCACCAAAAGGAGCATAAAGCGTAACATATTTCTTGATCTCTTTAGTGCTTTCTATACGTTTTATTTCTGAATCTGGAACATCAAGAAGCTCAAGTTTTCTTACACTATTTTCAATAAGATCTTTTCCACTGCCTGAAATGTTTTTATCACCGCTTTTTTCTACGGATGCCCCATAAGAAAGTGCTGTAATCAATTCCTGCTGAGCAGCGACTAATTCGGGCGAATAAATATCAATTAATTTTTGTCCTTTTTTTACCTTTTGACCGGTATAGTTAATGTATAGATTTTCAATCCAGCCGCTTACTTTGGTAGTTACAATATATTCTTGTTTTTCGTCGGATTGAAGGATGCCGTTAGTAACTACGCGAGAACTGAGCTCTTTCTTTTGGACGACGTCGGTTTGTACATTCATATTTTGTTGTATAGCACCGCTTATTGTAACTACGTCACCACCCGAAGCTTCATCAGCATAGACAGGAACAAGGTCCATTCCCATTTTTGATTTACCCGGGTGATCATATACTTCGTTGGGATTCATTGGTGCTCTCCAATATAAAACCTTCCTACCATTTGTGGTCTCTTGTTTTGCGTTGCTAGTATTAGTAGTTGCATTGGTACTACCCGAATTGCTTAACCAAAGGTATAAAAGTACACCAATTATTATTACAAGTATTCCAATAATTATATTCTGTGTTTTCACTTTGCTTTTCTCCAAAATTATTTGCTTAAACTTGTGCCTGTTAAAAATTCAAGTTCGGCTATTTTTTTCATGTAATCTGTTTTAAGTTTGTAAAGATTAGTTTCGAAACGATATAACTGATTTTGTGCATCTATTACATTTATAAAATCAATTTGGCCAACCTGGTAACTTGATAGCGCAGATTTCAAATTTTGGTTAGATTGAGTTGTCAGCCCTTCTTCGTTTAGTTTTATTCTATTTCTTAATGAATTCAGTTGCGCGACGGCGCTGCCGAACTTACTTTGTAAAATTTGCTGCGCTTGAGAATATTGTTCTTGGTAAACTTGTTTTAGCGATTCCATTTCCTCTACTTTCGCTGATGTCTTACCGCCGTAATTTAACGGAAGCGATACTCCAACTAAAACAGTTAAGAAGTCATCTAATGGAGTATTAGTTTTGGCAATTTTGTCACGTTGCGAATATTGGAATGTAAGATTAAAATTCGGGTAAAAATCGTACTCTGCCAAATCTTTTTGAAGTACTGATTTTTGTTTAGCCAGTTCAAGTCCTTCTAAAAAGGGACGGTTAATTTTTGCAACAGAATCAAGTTGAATTGAATTATATTTTATATAGACAACATTAAAGATTGAATCTGTTTTTATTTGCTGATTTGAATCATAGAACAAAATTGATTTTAGAATAGCGAGTTGGCTTGCTTCTTTACCTTTTAAGTCTTCAATTTTATCATTTATGTTTGTTATTTCTAAATCGACTTTTAATATATTTTGTTGACTGGCAGCAGAAACAGAATATTTGGTTTTTACAACTTCCAAAATACTCTTTAACAATTCTTTGTTTTTATTTTCAATTTGTATTTGTTTCCGGATGAATCTTAATTCGTAATAAGATTGTTCAACATTCTTCCTTACTTCATTTTCTGCATCCTTGATTTCGCTTTCTGTTATTTCGATATTTTTTTCAGAAACTTTTTCTGCCGCACTCAATTTTCCCGGAAAGGGAAGTGCCTGACTTAATCCGACAATTTTCCCCGTCATTGGTTCCTGAGTGAACGAAAACGAATTGGTTGGCATATTTGCAAGTCCAAGAGTCAACATAGGATCAGGCAAATTTGAGTTTTGTGGAATCTTTGATTTTGCCACTGACTTTTTAGCCCTCAACATTTTTACTTTTGGGCTGAATTTAATTGCATGCTCAATTAAACTATCTAAATATGTATTTGTACTCTGAGCAGAAACAATCTGAGCAAATAATATAATTCCGAATAGGATTAACACTAACTTTTTCATTTTTTTACCAAAAATTTAAAGTGATCTAATTTAAGTTGATTTTGAATGTGCGGATTTAAAGAAAAGAAAAATAATCTCTGCACAAAAAGGCACAGAATTTTAATCCGCTTAATGGAAAAGTAGTATTAAATAATTAGGACTGAATTTAGTAGATAAAGTGAGCCATTGCCAAAATTTGGCGGGGATGTATCGGCGTATTCTAAAATATTTTGATTTAATATATAACTGTTATTAATTAGCAGTTCAGGGACTATTCCAATAACAATTGGTGAGGTAATATTTTTTTCGGGTTGTGAGCTAACAAATCTGTCCTTAATCGAGTTATCAATTGTTTTGATTAAGCAACAAGATTTATCCGAAGTAATTTGCTGAGTTCCTGAGTTATCAAAACTACACTTAAGCGCAGTCATTTGAGAATTATGATGCAATCTGCAAGTTTTTGCAGATTTCATATCTTTCTGAATTCTACAAAAGTGAATGGTAACCGGCAAACTCGTTGTAGAAACGAAGAATAAAATCAGTAGGGATGATATAAATATTTTTTTGATCATAATTCAGTATTAAGTTATAGCAACAATACCTCATTGTCAATATAAATGCCAATGTTGAAACCTTAACAAATTGCATAAACTAGCTAATATCACAAATATTTTAATATTTGATTCTCTTATATGGGATTTTATTAGCAATAATTGTCATGAGTGGAAAAATGCTTTTTAATTTGCAAATCATTTTCATCAAGTTTTTATACATATATGATGTTATGTATGAAATTGTGATACATTAACTATTTAACTATCTTTGCCGGCAAAAAGTAATTATAGGACAAAATGAAAAAACTTGAAATAATTCTCGCAGTAATAATTATTCCGATTTTAGTAGTTGGCGGAATTTCAATTTATCGTTTTTATGAAAAGCCTAATTATGAACGGCTGAATTATGTTCAAGAATATGTTGCACAGAGTATCGCAAATACTTTTGAGAAAAAAATAAATAAATTACCAAAAGATGAACGTGTAATTATTGACTATGATTCTTTAATGAATTCATTGAATTTTATTCAAAGGAATCTTGCAGATAGAATTTTTGCCATAAATCCGAAAGAGCTGGGATTTAAAGGTCCGTTTTATTCAAAAGGGAAGCCGAATGACTTAGTTAAAATTCAATCTGTAAAACTTGGAAAATCTACCGATTCTAGAGAAACGGGAGTACAATTTTGTCCGAAGCACTCATATTTGGATTATCAGAAGATGGTAAATCAGATGAAAATCGATATAGGGAAAACATTATATATAGATAGCGGATACCGATCGCCGGGAAGACAAGCGTATTTATTTTTACATTATTTACCGGGAAATAAATTCTCATTAAAAGAAAATGCAAAGTGGATTGCAATGCCAGGTTACAGTCAGCATGGAGATCCTGTTAATAACGCAATTGATTTTACAAACGCAGACGGAATAAACGGATTTAGTAATGGACAAACAGCTGAGGATTTTGTAAAACTTCCGGAATATGCATGGATGATTCAAAATGCAAATAAATATAATTTTTATTTATCGTATCCTAAAAATAATAGATGGGGAGTTGCTTTTGAACCGTGGCATTGGCATTGGGAGATAAAAAAATAAAATTCCGGAATTGCACATTTCTGTGAATCCCGGAATTGTTTGTTGTTATATTACAACAAGGAGGAGATAGTTTTATGTTCTTTCGATTGCTGGTGCATATTCAATTGTTGAAGCTGCTCCTTCCTCATAGCCTTTAATTCCCATTTCAGGCATATCAAGTCCCTCAACTTCATCTTTAGCTGAAACTCTAATTCCAATTACTTTATCGCAAAGTTTGAAGAATCCGTACATAGTTGCGAAAACAAAAACAAAGCAAACTATTCCGGCAATTAACTCGGCTAAAAACTGGCTGGGATCGCCGTAGAATAGGCCTCTTACAGTTCCGGAAACGCCATTCCAGCCATCTCCGTATGTTCCATCTGCAAATAATCCAAGAGCTAAAATTCCCCAGAAGCCGTTTACACCGTGAACAGCAACAGCGCCAACCGGATCGTCAATTTTTAATTTTTGATCGATAAAGAAAACAGCAAGTACAACTAAAACGCCTGCTATTGCGCCAATTAATACAGCTGCCGGTGCGGTTACAAAAGCACAAGGAGCAGTTATTGCAACTAATCCGGCGAGCATTCCGTTTGCCATCATACTTGGATCCGGTTTTTTGAATTTAAGCCACATATAAACTGTAGCCGCAAGAGCACCACTCGCTGAAGCCAGCATTGTATTTGTGGCAACAACAGCAATTCTTAAATCAGTTCCGGCAAGTGTTGAACCGGGGTTAAAACCAAACCATCCGAATGCCAGAATAAATGTTCCAATGATTGCCATCGGAATGTTGTGCCCCGGAATAGCATTAGCTGATCCATCTTTATTATATTTCCCAATTCTAGGACCAAGAACCATTGCGCCTGCAAGTGCCGCAACACCACCAACCATATGAACAACAGACGATCCGGCAAAATCAACTGCACCGTGACCTAAGCCAAAATTAGTTCCGAGAGAAGCTAACCATCCGCCTCCCCAAACCCAGTTACCATAAAGAGGATAAATGAACATTGAAATAAAAAATCCGTAAATAACGAAGGAAATAAATTTCCATCTTTCAGCCATAGCTCCTGTTGGTATTGTTGCTGTTGTATCCATGAAAACCATTTGGAAAAGGAAAAGAGTAAAAATTCCAACGTCGTAAACACGGCTATTTAAAAAGAAGCCTGCGAATCCTGCTAATCCAAAAGTTTTACCAAATAGATTGATAGAAAGTTCGCTTACTAATCCGGGAGTTCCGCCCAAATTGGCAACTGCGCCGACACCTCCAAACATCAATGCGAAGCCGCAAATCCAAAAACCCATTACGCCGATACCGTAAACCATAAAATTCATTCCCATTGTATGGGCTATATTTTTAGCTCTGGTAAATCCGCCTTCAACCATTGCAAAACCGGCTTGCATAAACATTACTAAAAATCCTGTCAATAAAGTCCACAAAATATTCATAGCAATTCTATTGTGTCCAACTGCATCGGCAACTTCCATTAAAGTAGGTTGTCCGGCTTTAGCTGCAGGCACGTCCATAACGTTTCCCGTTTTTGTGCCTGAAGGATCTTCTTGTGCAAAAGATCTACTTGTTGGTATAGCTATTGAAAGCATTGTAAGAAACAAGCTGATATACAGCATTGTCCTGATGAAGTTTAGATTTTTCATCATCTCTCCTTGATTGTTAATATATTGTTTGTTGATACTTTAATTTTGGGGAGAATTAAGCGTAGATGTCTCTATCTTTATTGTGGAATTCGCCGGAAGTATTACCGAATGTAATTATATGAAATGTTTCTAATTTAATAGCCAAAGATTTATTGAACTGTTTATTATAATCAGTTAGTTCAGTTATAGAATTATTACTATTACTTTGAGCTTCATCATTACTAGTATTTTCAGATTCGTTAAAATTGTCATCTAATGATATAGTAGGGAAATCACAATCATTTAAGATTTTGTGAGCTAAATCGAATTCATTATAATCTAAGTTTGAATTGCAGTGAATTAAATTGAGTTCTGAAGATGTAAAGCTTTCAGTTGAAATATATTCAACTTTTTCATTCGATTTAAAATTATGAAAAACCGGATTGATGAAAACTTTTATATAGCTCACCAGTAAGATCAATAATATAATCGTTAAATTTTCAAGCAATATTTTAGAAATAAATTTTTTCATGAAATTAAATATGTATTATATATTAAAGAGCGCTCTCTCCAAGCTCTTCGGTTCTTACTCTAATCACTTCATCAATTGTTGAAATAAAAATTTTTCCATCACCAATTTGTCCTGTTTTTGCATTATCTAATATTATATTAATCGCATTGTCCATCTGTTCATCTGTAACAATTATTTCTATTTTCAGTTTGGGAACAAAATCAATTTGATACTCAGAACCGCGGTAGACTTCCGTTTGGCCTTTTTGTCTTCCAATACCTCTAGCTTCGAGTATTGTCATTCCTTTAATTCCCGATTCAATTAAAGCCTCCCTAATATCATCCAATTTATGCGGCCTGATTACCGCTTCAATTTTTCTCATTTTTTGCCCACAATTAAATTATCCAGCTTTATAATTCCGGATTATTAAGTAAAATCCTTGTGAATCTTAATTAAATAGCTAAGTAAGAAAATAAAAGTTAAATAAATAAGGTGAAAGCTAATTTCTGCATTAATAATTAAGAAAATATTTTGTTTTTGTCAACTATTCTTTCTGAATAAATATGCGAAATGTGATTTGACTCTATTAAAAAATGAATGACTTGGAGTATTTAATGAATTGTTCGCGCGCAAATATGAACCATAATCAGAAAATATGTAAATGCTTCTTTTGCTTTTATTCAGCATGCTCTTTATATTTGAAACTTAAATTTCAAATTTGATATACTAAAACACGGTTAAATTTGATAAAAGATATAGGCGAATTTGTAGGAAAAGAAGTTACTCTTAAAGGGTGGCTGTATAATAAACGGTCCAGCGGAAAAATTAAATTCTTGATTCTCCGTGATGGTAGCGGATATCTACAATGTGTTTACTTTAAAGGAAATGTTTCGGAAGAAATATTTGAACTTGCAGGAAACATTGGTCAAGAATCCTCAATTGAAGTTACGGGAATTGTAAAAGAAGAACCCAGATCTCCCGGTGGATACGAATTAGACGCAACCGGATTAAATATTATATCCGAGACTCATGATTTTCCAATCACTCCCAAAGAACATGGGATTGAATTTTTAATGGATAATCGTCACCTATGGTTAAGATCAAGCAAACAAGTTGCAATTTTAAAAATTCGTCACAGAATTATTAAAGCAATTCGAGATTTCTTTGATGATAGAGGGTTTACGCTGGTAGATACACCGATTTTAACTCCTGCTGCCTGTGAAGGAACTTCTACATTATTTGAAACTGATTACTTTGATTTAGGGAAAGCGTATCTTACGCAATCCGGACAATTATATGCGGAAGCCGCAGCCATGGCTGTAGGTAAAACTTATAATTTTGGTCCAACATTTAGAGCTGAAAAATCGAAAACAAGAAGACACTTAACAGAATTCTGGATGGTGGAACCGGAAGTTGCTTTTGCCGATTTGAATGACGATATGGATTTGGCGGAAGAATTTTTAGAATATGTAGTTCAAACAGTATTAAAAGATAGACCTGAAGAATTAAAAACTCTTGAAAGAGATATTACTCATTTGGAATCGGTAAAACGACCTTTTCCAAGAATTTCTTATGATGAAGCGGTAGAAATTTTGAAAAAGAATGGAATCGATTTTCAATGGGGAAATGATCTAGGTGCAACAGATGAAACCGTAATATCCAGTCAGTATGATCGTCCTGTTATGGTTCATCGTTATCCTTCAGAAGTAAAAGCCTTTTATATGAAACGCGACCCGGAAAATGCTAAACTAGCATTAGCTGTGGATGTACTTGCGCCTGAAGGTTACGGAGAAATTATCGGCGGCAGCCAAAGAGAAGATGATTATGATTTGCTTTTGGCGAGGATTAAAGAACATAATCTTCCGCAGGAAGCATTTGAGTGGTATTTAGATTTAAGAAGATTTGGATCTGTACCTCATTCCGGATTTGGTTTGGGAATTGAAAGAACCGTAAGTTGGATTTGCGGTTTAGACCATGTGAGAGAAACAATTCCATTCCCAAGAATGATTTACAGAAATACTCCTTGATTTATTGATTAAACGGAAATTTTTAACAATTCTAAAGTTGATGTATAAATGTCTCTAGAATTAATTTTATTCATAATATTTGCTGGCGTTTCAGCTGTTTCAGCTGTGATGATGATTACTCGCTCTGATGCTATTATGAGTGCATTATTTTTAATTTTAAATTTTGCCGGTTTGGCAGGTTTATTTTTATTGCTCAATGCTCAGTTTATCGCGGTTGCCGAAGTTATTGTTTACGCCGGCGCCATAATGGTCCTATTCCTTTTTGTAATAATGCTACTTAGACCTGATAAAGAAAAAATATTGGATTCTCATCCGGGAGTTAAGACTTTTGCATATGTTATCGCTGGATTAGTCTTTTTACAGCTGGCTTACTTAATTTTCTTCTCCAAAGGGATTAGCACTGGGGATGCCGGAGTAGCTGCTAGTGTAAAAGCCGGAACGGTTGAATCCATAGGTAGAGAATTATATACGAATTACGTACTTCCTTTTGAGGCTGCCGGCTATCTGCTGCTTGCTGCTACAATTGGAGCTTTAGTTTTAGCTAAAAAGAAATTTGAATAGATATCATGACTATACCAATTAATTACTATTTGATTTTAAGTGCATTCATGTTTATTGTTGGCGTTGCAGGAGTATTAACTCGAAGAAACGCAATAATAGTATTCATGTCTGTTGAGTTAATGCTTAACTCGGCAAATCTTTCTTTGGTAACTTTCTCGTCATACATGGGTAATTCAGTTGGCCAACTTTTCGTATTTTTTGTAATGACGGTTGCTGCAGCCGAGGCTGCTGTTGGTTTGGCTATTATTATTGCCATGTTCAGAAATAAATTAACAATGAATATTGATGAGATCAATATTCTAAAATGGTAATTACTTAAAAACATTAAATAAAAAATTAAACATAGTTTGATATTTACTAAGTGTTTTCGAGTTAATTGAATTTTGAAATTATTCAGAACTTAAAGTTTTATGACTCATTTAATTTACTTGACAGTTCTTCTTCCTTTATTAGGCTTTTTATTTAACGGCCTTTTCGGAAGTAAAATCAAGAATGAAAAAATAATCGGAATAATCGGAAGCAGTACAATTGGATTATCTTTTCTGATTGTGCTCGGCGCATTTTTCCAAACTCTTTCTCTTCCCGTAGATCACAGGCAAACAATAGTTAATTTGTTTACATGGCTGCATGTTGGTGGATTAAATGTAAATATTGCTTACCAAGTTGATCAATTATCCTTAACAATGGCTCTTATTGTAACCGGAGTTGGTTTTGTTATCCATGTATACTCAATCGGTTATATGCACGGAGATAAGAGTTTCTGGAGATTCTTTGCTTATTTAAATCTTTTCATCTTTGCGATGATGAATTTAATTATGGCCGATAACTTTGTTCTTCTTTTCTTGGGTTGGGAAGGTGTTGGCCTTTGTTCTTATTTATTGATTGGATTCTGGTACGATAAGAAATTTGAAAAGGGAACTACCGGAGATGCTGCAAAGAAAGCTTTCATTGTTAACAGAATTGGTGATTTTGGGTTTTTACTTGGAATGTTTTTGATTTATATGACATTCGGAAGTCTTAATTTTACAGAGGTTTTTAGTAGAGCGGCAGCTTTTAATGTTCCCACATATGTTTTTAATTTTATAGCACTTTTCTTATTCATTGGCGCTACCGGAAAGTCGGCTCAAATTCCTTTATACATCTGGCTTCCGGATGCAATGGCTGGTCCGACGCCTGTTTCTGCTCTTATTCATGCTGCAACTATGGTTACAGCCGGCGTTTATATGGTTGCTCGATGTTCAATTATATATGCTTCAGCTCCAACAATAATGATGGTAGTTGCTATTGTTGGTACATTAACTGCTTTCTTTGCGGCTACTATTGGCATAGTACAAAATGATATTAAAAAAGTCCTTGCATATTCAACTGTTAGCCAGCTTGGATATATGTTTATGGCGCTCGGTGTCGGTGCTTTCTCTGCGGGAATTTTTCACGTTATGACTCACGCATTTTTCAAAGCACTACTATTCCTTGGTGCCGGTTCAGTAATTCATGCAATGCACGAAGAACAAAATATCCAAAAAATGGGTGGCTTAAAGAAGTATATGCCAAAAACTTATATGACATTTTTAATTGCTTCTTTAGCAATTTCAGGCATTCCTCCATTCTCCGGATTTTTTAGTAAGGACGAAATTTTATGGGAATCTTTTGCAAACGGTAATTTTATCTATTGGTTTGTAGGTGCATTTACAGCACTGTTAACAGCGTTTTATATGTTCCGATTGGTTTATCTTACTTTTGAAGGAAAAGAAAGATTCGGGCATGATAAGCACCCTCATGAATCTCCGGCTTTAATGACAGTACCATTAATGATTTTAGCAGTTTTAGCAGCGGTTGGTGGTTTTATTGGCATTCCTGAACTATTTTCTGGTGAAGGCGGCAATCAATTTAGTAATTGGCTAGAACCGGTTTTTAAGAATGCACAAGCTAGATTAGTTCAATACGGCGGTCATTCACACATTGAAGAAATTTTATTTATGTCAATTACTGTTGTGGGTGCTGTAGCAGCTATTTGGTATGCAAGGTATATTTATCTTCAAAATAATCAAATTGCAGTTAATTACAGTAAGAAATTCAGCGGTTTATATAATCTTTTGTTAAATAAATATTTTGTGGATGAAGCTTACGATGCGAGTGTTATTAATCCTATCGTAAAAGGTTCCGAATCATTTTTATGGAAAATTGCAGATGCAAAAATTATAGACGGAGCTGTAAACGGAACAGCCGCAGTAATTCAATCAATTTCTAAAAACATAAGAAAATTACAAAACGGTGTCGCACAGAGTTATGCTCTTGTAATGATGCTCGGAATTGTAATTGCTTTATTCTGGATTATTCTGAGTTTATAAAATATGGAAAATAGTAATTTATTAAACTACTTATTATTCGTGCCTTTGTTTGGAGGATTGATCCTTCTCTTCATAGGGAAAAGTAAAGAAAATGCAATACGTTATTTCGGTCTTTTCGTTTCCGTCTTAACATTTATAATTTCATTAGTTCTATATTTTAATTTCGATCCAAGTAATTCTGGCTTTCAATTCCAGAATCAATTTAGCTGGATTGATAACCTGCATATAAGCTATCATGTTGGTATAGATGGAATTTCTCTTCTTTTGGTTTTACTTACAACCTTTCTAACTCCGTTAACTCTTATTTCAAGCTGGTCATCCATTAATAAAAAAGTTAAAGAATTTACATTCTTTATGATCTTTCTTGAAGTCGGAATGCTCGGTGTATTTATTTCACTCGATCTTTTCTTATTCTACATTTTTTGGGAAGCAATGCTTATCCCGATGTACTTTATTATTGGTATTTGGGGTGGCGAAAGAAGAATTTATGCGTCGGTAAAATTTTTCATTTATACAATGTTCGGCAGTTTGTTAATGCTTGTTGCAATTATTTGGCTTGCCGTTTATTCATCGGCTCCATTAGGGCATTTTACCACAGATTTACAAGAACTTTATAAAATAGGACCAACAGTTCAATCTAATATTCAAAATTGGATGTTCTTGGCTTTTGCATTTAGTTTTGCAATCAAGGTTCCGCTTTTCCCATTTCATACCTGGCTCCCCGATGCACACGTTCAAGCGCCAACTGCGGGTTCTGTCATTCTTGCAGGTGTTTTGTTGAAAATGGGAACTTACGGTTTATTAAGATTCTGTTTACCGCTGTTTCCGCAAGCAAGCATTCACTTTGCTCCTTATATCTCTACCCTTGCAGTAATAGGAATAATATACGGCGCATTGGTTGCGATGGTACAAAAAGATATGAAGAAGCTAGTTGCTTATTCATCGGTCGCGCATTTGGGCTTTGTTGTTCTCGGAATTTTTGCTTTAACGCAAGAAGCTGCTCAAGGTGCAGTAATTCAGATGGTAAATCATGGTCTTTCGACCGGAGCATTATTCCTTTTAGTAGGAATTATTTATGAAAGAACTCATACAAGAGAAATATCATATTATGGCGGTATTGCTAAAATAGTTCCATTTTATGCATTCTTTTTATTGTTTGCTTCTTTATCATCAATTGGGTTGCCCGGATTAAACGGGTTTGTAGGCGAGTTTTTAATTCTTCTAGGCTCTTTTAAATCACCTGTGTTAGATAGCTGGTGGTTTACCGTATTTGCTGCAAGTGGGGTTATTTTTGCAGCTGTATATTTATTATGGATGTATCAAAGAGTTGTATTTGGGGAAGTGAAGAATCCAAAGCTGAACGATTTGAAAGACATGAACAAACGAGAAATATTTGTTCTAATTCCTATCTTCATTTTTATAATTTGGATTGGTATTTATCCAAGTACTTTTTTGAAAGTTTCTGATAAATCAGTCAATAAAATTATAGAAAATGTTCTACCTTCTTCTCAGAGTGTAGGAATGAAATAGGAAAAACGAAAATGTTCAGCTTAAACAAGAAAATTTATCCATTTCTACTATTGATAGTAGCGTTCTTTGTAAGTACTGTTAACTTAATGGCTCAAACTTCTCATGCTGTTGCCGACACTGCCTTACCCGCAGCTCATGCAACACCTGAGCATGCTCTGCCCGCAACTTTTATGGTTTTACCGTTTGTTTTATTACTCCTGATGATTGCAACCGGGCCTTTATTTTATAAGCATTTTTGGGAAAAACATTACCCTAAAGTTTCATTAGCTCTTGGTGTTGTTGTCGTTGTATATTACTTGGCCGTACTTCACAATACTCATTCACTAATGCATACTTTTGCTGAGTATATTTCTTTTATTGCTCTACTTAGTTCTCTGTTTGTTGCATCCGGCGGAATTCTGATAAAGGTAGATAGAAAAGCAACTCCAATGTTAAATGTTATGTTCCTGCTTTTTGGTGCTGTTATTTCTAATATCATAGGTACAACAGGCGCATCAATGCTTTTGATAAGGCCGTTCATAAGAATGAATCGTGACAGAATAAAACCTTATCACATTATCTTTTTTATTTTTGTTGTAAGTAATGTGGGTGGTGCGTTAACACCGATTGGAGATCCTCCTTTGTTTTTAGGCTTTTTAAGCGGAGTGCCATTTTTCTGGGTAATTGCTAATGTGTGGTATATTTGGATCCCAGCTTTAATAATGATCCTATTAGCATTTTATCTATATGATTTAAAAAATGTAAATCATGATGAAAGAGATGTTGCATATACTGGAAAAATTGAGTTTAAAGGTGCTAAGAATTTAGTTTACCTTGCAATAATTATAATTTCTGTATTTATCGATCCAATGGTAATACCGGGAGTTCCAAGTTTAGCTCCATTACCTTTTGGAATTAGAGAAATCATAATGTTTGCGGTTGTTTACTTCTCTTATGCAAGAGCGGATAAAGAAGTCCTTAAAGCTAATGAATTTGACTTTGAGCCGATTAAAGAAGTTGCATATTTATTTATAGGAATATTTGCAACTATGATTCCGGCTTTACAGCTCATTGCACACGAAGCAAACGTTTTGGGTAATGAATTAAGTGCCGGTGTTTTTTATTGGGCAACCGGTTCTCTTTCGGCGGTTCTCGATAATACACCAACTTATATGAACTTTTTAAGTGCAGCAATGGGCAAGTATGCGCTTGATGTAACTGTTAAAGCACATGTTGTTCATTTTGTGTCGGTTGATGAGGTTTATCTTCAGGCTATTTCTGTTGCGGCTGTATTTTTTGGTGCCGTGACTTATATTGGAAACGGTCCTAATTTTATGGTAAAGTCTATAAGTGAACGAGCTGGAATTGAGATGCCGAGTTTCTTTACTTATATTGTTAAATATTCATTAATTATACTTGTTCCAATTTATGCCGTTATTTGGTTATTATTTTTCTTTGGGAAAGGTTGATATATGAAAACTGTAGCAGATGCGCTTAAGAATAATTTAAATGGTTTATATTACGGAAACAGAGTCTTGTTGCCATTTAATGCTTACATCCTAAAGGTAATTATTGATGATGATATTTTGATGGATTTTTCACCGGAATCAAAACATATATACATCAATGAAACTGATCAATATTTAGAAATATATTTCAAAGATTATCCAAATTTGAAAGATGTTGTTTCAAAATTTGAATCAATTAAACTGATAGCGGTTGATAAAGCTGATGATGTATTTGATACCAAAAATCATCATAAACTTGATTTGATTTTTGAAGAAAAACACAATGTAAAAATTGAAAAAACTGACGAAGACATTTTATTTATAGAATAATTAAGCCGAAGGCTTATAAATATGCTGAATAACATACAAGAATTTTACAACATACTTCCTCTTATAATAGTAAGTGCTGGTATTTTAATCTCGCTGATAATTGAGATGTACAGTGATGCAAGTGAAAAAATCCTTCCGTGGCTTTCAATAAGTATATTTATTGCCTCCGGATTTTATGCATTGCTTGACGTTACATCTGTTTCTATAGTATTCCAAAATATGCTTGCAACCGGCGGAAACGTAAATATATTTTATTTCATATTTACTTTTGGCGCTGCCATTATAAGTTTGCTTTCCGTTGATTATCTAAAAAAATACGGTACTTATTTCGGAGAGTTTTATCTTTTGTTGCAAACCTCAGTGCTCGGAATGATGTTTATGGCCGGGGCAAAAGATTTGTTTATGATTTTTCTCGGTCTTGAAGTAATGTCTGTTAGTTTCTATGCACTTGCCGGTTTGAATAGAAAAAAATTAAAAGCAAATGAGGCTTCATTAAAGTATTTTTTACTGGGAGCTTTTGCTACCGGGTTTATTGTTTATGGAATTGCATTGATCTACGGCTCAGCTCATACAACGTCTTTGGATTTAATTGCAGCAAGGTTCGGAGATCTTAAAGGCAACTTAATATTTATTGTTGGCTTACTTTTATTCTTAATTGGCTTCTCTTTCAAAATTGCTGCTTTTCCATTTCATATGTGGGTACCTGATGTTTATGAAGGTTCATCAACAACTGTGGCCGGATTATTCTCGACCGGAGGAAAAGCTGCAGCATTTAGTGCAATTATTGTAACTCTTGGATTTTTATTTAACAGTTCAGTTCAAAACATATTTGAGCCCTATTTAGCTGTTATTGCTGTATTCTCGATGCTTTTCGGAAGTATTGTTGCAATTGCTCAGGATAACATTAAGAGAATGCTTGCTTATTCATCAATTGCGCATGCCGGTTATATGATTATCGGATTAGCCGCTGGAAATCATGAAGGGATTGCTGGAATTATATTTTATCTTACTGCTTATACGTTCATGAACTTAGGTGCTTTTGGAATTGTATCACTTGTTGAAGGTGAAAACGATACTAATCTTGACATAAATTCTTATGCTGGCTTAGCTTCCAGACGGCCTTTATTAGCAGGACTACTTGCAATTTGCATGTTCTCATTGGCAGGTATTCCTCCTTTTGCCGGATTCTTTGGAAAATATTATGTGTTTATGGCAGCTATAAAATCAAACCTAACTTGGTTGGCAATAATTGGAGTGTTATCCAGTGTTATAAGTATTTATTTCTACTTAAGAATCGTAGTTCTTATGTATTTCAAAGATGCTGAAGGTGAATTATCAATTACGAACAGCAATACCGGGCTTTTAGCTGTTTTAATTGCCGTTCTTTTAGTAATTGTCATTGGCATAGCTCCGGGATCATTGATAGGATTAATTTCTTCTTTCTTGTAAAATATGCATCTATTAGTTTTATTAGTGATTGAAATGCTGAATTTTTGAGGCTTTCAATCACTTTTTTATTTTAAACGGGTTTAAGAATATGATACCATTATTTTCTACTTCTCAAATAAGATCTGTTGATGACTATGCGATCAATAAGCTTGGTATTCCAGGTATCGTTTTAATGGAAAATGCAGCAATTGAAATTTTCAATAGATCTTTCCAAAAAGTTTTTCAAAAGAAGAATATTGAATCTATCGGATTTGTTTGCGGTAAAGGAAATAATGGTGGAGACGGGTTTGCTGTAGCACGCCATTATGCAAATCGTGGTTATAAGATTATTGTTATTAAATTGGGAAAAACCTCTGAGCTTAGTAATGATAGTAAAACAAATTTTCATGCTTTAGAAAATATTGCTAAATCTAGAAATGATATCTTAATCATTAACTATAAAACGACCAAAGATTTAAAAAATTTGCAAAATTGCGATGTTATTTTTGATGCATTGCTCGGTAGCGGAGCAAAAGGAGAATTAAGAGAACCTTATAAAACGATAGTAAAATATCTCAATCAAATAAAATCATATAAAGTTTCAGTTGATATTCCTACAGGTCTAGATGCTGATTCCGGCTATGCTGAGTCTGCTTTTATCTCAGATTTAACTGTTACATTAGCAGAATTTAAAACCGGCCTGTTTATTGGAGAGGGCGTTAAATATTCCGGAGAAGTAATTAAAGGCAATATTGGAATTGATGAATCGTATTTCGACAAATATGAAACTTTAGATTTTTTAATTGAACCTGAAGATGTTTTTGAGAGTCTTCCAATAAAAGATAAAACTGTTCATAAATACAGCAGCGGTAGAGTCCTTACAATTGCGGGTTCAGGCAAACTACCTGGTGCGGCAATTATGACATCTAAGTCTTCATTTAAAGTAGGAGCGGGTGCCTCAATATTAGCATTCCCTAATTCAGTCAGAAATTTTGTTCATTCAAATTTATCTGAGGTAGTTGTAAGTTCTTATGAAGATAGTGGCAAGGAGTTCCTTTCATTGAACAATGTAAATGAATTGTCTCCTAATATTAATTGGGCTGATGTTGTAGCTATTGGTCCTGGGTTGGGAAGGGAAGTTGAAACCCAAAAGGCCGTTTTAGAGATATTACGATTGCGTAAAAATAAGAAAATCGTTATTGACGCTGATGCTATTTATGCTTTATCGAATGGAAATTATAAAAAAGTAAATCTTAAAAATATGGTACTTACTCCGCATCATGGAGAGTTTGCTAATTTAGTTGGAGTTCCATTAAATGAGCTTAAAAAGAATTTGCTTACATATGGAAGAAAATTTACGAATGAAAAATTATGTTATCTGGTATTAAAAGGTGCCCCTTCAATTATATTCACTCCTAATGGAGTCGCATATATAAACACAACAGGCAATCCCGGAATGGCAAAATTTGGAAGTGGTGATGTATTGACCGGTGTCATCGCGGGATTTTTAGCACAGCAAGATGATATTGAATCTGCAGTAATTAATAGTGTATATTTGCATAGTCTAGCAGCGGATCTTTTGATAAACAAATTAACCCAATTTGGAATAACTGCTGATGATATTATAGAAAATTTACCTAAAGCGATAAAGTTTATAAGGAATTCATTTGTTTGAGAATCTAGAATCTAAGAAAAATAAACTAATATATTTACCACTTGGTATTTATTGGTTTATATTATTTATTGCCACTACTTTACCGGGAAAAGATTTACCCAAAACCGGCGTAAGTGATAAAATAGAGCACTTTACAGCTTACTTTATACTTTCATTATTGCTCAACTTAACATATGCTGTTCAAGACAAGTATCAGTGGTTAAAGAGAAATTTCGCTATTGGTGCTCTATTAACAGTAGCAATTTATGCCGGACTTGATGAACTCCATCAATTATTTATACCTGGTAGAAGTTGTGATATTTTAGACTGGTCTGCGGATATGACAGGCGCAATTTTAGCGACATTAATTTTTCTGATTTTTTTGAAAAAAATATTTATAAGACCTTCTGAAAATTAAAATATTTGTTATATTTAAACGTCATTTTTGAATAAAATCTGAAAATAATTTTTTTATAAAAAAATATTTCGCGTAATAAAGGAACTCTCTGTAATTGTTTGAGTATAAACAATAAGAGTCTATTAGTTGACTTAAGAGACTTCATTTATTAACTTATTTTTAAAATTGCTAATTGGAGAGGTTACTAAATGGCACTCAGAAAAAACCCAAAAGCAGATTTGAGAGCTAAATACAAAAAGGTTTACGAGATTAGTATTATAATTTCGCTAGCACTTTTGATTGTTGCTTTCAAGTTTTTCCCTGACTTGAAACCTACGCAAGAGCTTCAACAAACTGCTCAAGACCTATTTAAGGTTGAAGATGTTCAACAAACAAGACAAGAAACCAGACCTCCTCCTCCGCCAAAACCGGCAATTCCGATTGCTGCTCCTTCGGAAGATGTATTGCAGGACGTTAACATTGCATCTACTGATCTTGATGTAAACGCTGATGTTTCAGCTCCGCCTCCTCCTCCAAAAGAAGAGAAAAAAGAAGCAGAGCCAACTTATTTTGTTGCGGTTGAAGAAATGCCACAGCCTATTGGCGGTATAGCTGCAATTCAAAGCAAGATTGTGTATCCCGAAATTGCAAAAAGAGCGGGAGTTGAAGGAAGAGTTTATGTGCTTGCTTTTGTTGACAAAGAGGGAAATGTAACCAAAGCCAACATCCTAAAAGGAATTGGTGCCGGTTGCGATGAAGCAGCTCTTAAAGCCGTAAAGGAGACTAAGTTTAGTCCCGGTAAACAAAGAGGTAAACCTGTAAACGTTCAGGTCTCAATTCCGGTTGTATTCAAACTTCAGTAATAATTTTAGCGCCCTTTTATCGGGCGCTTTTTTATTTTCCACTTCTTAATCCTAACTTTTGTACAGTTACGTAATTTTATCTAATTTGTATATCTAATTATTTATCATTTTATGATTTCTAATAATTCATCTGTTTTCAAATTGAGGAATCGGTTGAATGCTTGAAGTCATATGGTCTTTTGTACTTTGGCTTTCTTTCTTTGAAATAATTTAAAAAATGGCACATAATAATTCATTATTCCGCAATAAAGCTTTGGCCTCCTTTACAACTGTTTTTTTGTCAGTTCTTGGTTTGGTTTTTCTATATTATTTGAAGTATAAAAATCAAAATCTTTCTATAGATAATTTCAAATTATTTCAATTAGGAAATTTATTAAACCTACTATTTACTCTATTAATTATAATTGGAGTAATATTTAATTATTTAAAAGTTAAATCTTCCTTAAGCCCAATTTTTCTGATTTTCTTTTCATCAATTTTAATTATTTCGCTAATATTAGCCTGGTTCAGTAAAAGTATAAATGTATCATCTTCAAATTCTTACATTTTCGGGCACCCTTTAGATAAGGTGATAGTAGGAGCAATGTTTACTATCTACCAGGTTTTGCAGTTCATATTTTTATCAGCATTGTGGCTTTCAGTAATTGGTGTAAAAAATCTATTGATATTAAGATCGTTGGCAAATTCATTAATGATTGTTGGCTTATTGATTGGCTTTGCACTAATCTATATGCAAGTCATAAAAGCAGAAAGAAAAGCTTATACCGGACCCAAAAGTAAAAAAAATATTGCAGTCGTTCTTGGAGCTGCTGTTTGGTCGAATAATCAACCTAGCCCGAGTTTAGTTGCTCGTATTGAACAAGCAGTAAATTTATATGATAAGAGTTATGTAGGTAAAATTCAGTTAACAGGAAGTAATGCTCCGGGCGAATTAAGTGAGGCTCAAGTTGCGGCGAATTATCTTGATAAAACCGGTTTTGATATGAGTAAAGTAGCATTAGAAAAGAATACTACTTCTACTATTGAACAAATCCAATTTATAAATTCTAATATACTCGGAAGGAAGGACATTGCCCGTGTTATTATTGTATCCGATTCTTATCATTTAACACGAGTAAGAGAAATAAGTAAGTTTTACAACATAAAAACATACGTTTCGGCTTCCCACTTAAAAATGAATTACAGTGATTTGATATCTTATAATCTGCGTGAAAGCATTGGTTTGCTGGTGTTCTGGTTCTTTGCTTTATAAATTTATTTTACATAGTAATTTTAAAGTTTTATAGTAATTAAAAAATTTATTAAACTAAGTCACAAAAATTAGATTGGTTATACAATAAAATGTCTCAAATGTTTAAAAGAAGAATTGTACGTGAAAAAACACTACAAATTCTTTATGCTTATGAAATGAATAAAGAATCTCTAAGTGCGTTAATTGATGGTATTCTTTCGGATGTACCGGAAAAATCAGATAGAGATTTTGCAAATGAATTGGTAAACAAGGTAACAATTCATAAAAATGAGCTTGATGAAAAAATAATGGCGCGAGTTAATAACTGGGAAATGAATAGAATTGCTCTTATTGATAAAATACTTTTACGAATTGGAATTTGTGAACTACTTTATTTCCCTGATATACCTCCCAAAGTTTCTATTAACGAAGCTATTGAAATTGCAAAATTATATAGTACTGCAGGTAGCGGGAAGTTTATCAATGGAATCTTGGATGCAATTTTAAGCTCTTTGAAGGATTCCGGAAATTTAAACAAAAGAGGAAGGGGATTATTAGAGGAAACTATCTCAAAACAAACACCAAAGAAATAAGTAATGCAGTCTAGATCTAAAATTTTCTTCTGGACCTTATTCGATTTTGCGAATACAGCTTTTTCTGTAATAATAGTTACTGTAATTTATTCAAAATATTTTTCTAATTACGTAGCCGGCGGACAAAAATGGTTGTGGGGTCTGGCTGTAAGTATTTCAATGGTTATAGCCGCTTTTTTAAGTCCTCCGCTTGGAGCAATAGCTGATGTTTCTCGTAACAGAAAAAGGTTCCTGCTCATCTTTACTCTTCTCTCGGTAACTTGTACTGCATTTATGTTTTTCGTTCATAAAGGTGATATTCTGCTGGGACTTACTTTATTTATCCTTGCCAATATAGGATTTGAAGCGGGACTAGTTTTTTACGATGCTTTTCTACCTAATCTTACAGAGAAAAAAAATTTTGGACGTGTTTCCGGTTATGGCTTTGCAATGGGATATGTAGGTGCATTAGCTGTCTTACTAATTGTGATGTTAATATTGCCCGCTCAAACTAATCCGAATTATTATTTTTATATCAGGTTAACTTTCGTTATTGCCGCAGCTTTTTTCCTATTATTTTCAATTCCTTTGTTTTTATTTGTAAGCGAGCCAAAAGTCCCAAATAAGTTAAGAGGCGATTTAATACGAAAGGGAATGAGTAAAAGTTTTACTACGCTTAAAGCGATTTTTTTTGAAAGAAAATATCCATCGGTAAGCAGGTTTTTATTAGCATTTTTTCTATACAATGATGCAATAATTACTATAATCGCGTTTGCTTCAATATTTGCTTCAAATATTCTTAAGATGGATGATGATCAAGTCATTTTGTTCTTTGTGATTGTTCAAAGTACGGCGGTTTTAGGTTCATTTATTTTTGGAATTATTTCAGATCATATTGGACCTAAAAAAACAATATCTATAACACTGGTTATTTGGATATTTGTTATTGTAGGCGCGTTCTTTGTTAACTCTGTAGCGGAATTTTATGTCGTTGGACTATTAGCGGGTGTTTCTATTGGATCATCTCAATCTTGCAGTAGAAGTTTGATGGCGCTTCTTACTCCTAAGGAAAGGTCAGCAGAATTTTTTGGCTTTTATGACGGCTTGTTCGGTAAATCATCTGCTGTAGTTGGCCCATTGGTTTATGGAATAATTTCTGATTTATCAAACGAAAGATTTGCTGCTTTAGCAATCGGGTTTTTCTTCTTGGCGGGATTAATTATTCTACAAAAAGTAGTTGTACCCAACATCGAAGAAGCGGATGAAGTTGCGAAACAAATTTAAATTGAACTTAATTTCTTCGCTGCTTTAATTAGTACATCATCATTTTTTGCAAAACAAACTCTTACTAATCTGCCTTTATTATTTTCAGTATAAAACGGTGAAAGCGGAATGACTGCTACTCCAATTTCTTTTGTAAGATATTCCGCAAAGTTCATATCAGTCATATCAGAAATTTTAGAATAATCCAGCAATTGGAAATAAGTACCTGTAGTTGCTTTAAATTTAAAATTTGAATTTTTCAAACTCTCCAGTAATAAATTCCTTTTATTTTCGTAAAGAGAATTTACTTCAAGATAATTCTTCCGATTTGATAAAAAATCTGCGTAGGCATATTGAATGGGTGTGTTTACCGCAAAAACGACGAACTGATGCAACTTCTTAAATTCATCCATAAGATTTTTCGGGGCAGCACAATACCCGATCTTCCAGCCGGTTGTGTGAAATGTTTTTCCAAATGATGAAATAACAAAGCTTCTTTTGTAGAGCTCTTCGGATTGAGAAATACTAATATGTTTTTGATTATCAAAAACTATATGTTCATAAACTTCATCACTTATAATAAATATATCTGAATTTTTTGTTAGTATTTCTAATTTCTCAATATCCGCTTTGCTTAAAATGCTTCCGGTTGGATTGTGAGGAAAATTTAATATTATAGCTTTAGTTTTTCTGGTTATATGTTTTTCAACCAGTGTCCAGTCTATTCTAAAAACATTCTTAGTTAAAGGTATTGATACAGCAACACCGCCGTTTAGTTCAATATCAGGTTTATAAGCATCATAAGCAGGCTCAAATATTATAACTTCATCACCGGATTTAATGATTGTTGAAAGCGCTGTAAATATTGCTTGAGTTGCTCCGGCTGTAATTACTATCTCATTTTCAAAGTCATATTCAGCGTTATATAGATTTTTTATCTTTCGACAAATCTCTTCTCGTAAAATTGAAACTCCAGGCATCGGAGCATATTGATTAGCGCCTTTTTTCATGTAAAAATCCACAAGTTCAACCAGTTCATCGGAACAATTAAAGTCAGGGAATCCTTGTGAGAGATTTATTGCATTATAAGATTCGGACATTTTAGACATTACAGCAAAAATACTGAGCCCAACTTCCGGTAATTTTGATTTTATTTTTATCATATTATCAACCATCGATTTGCGAGCATCCCCAAAATATTATAACAAAATCTAGCCTACTATTATTTAATAGAAATCAATTTATTAAACTAATTTCTATAATTCCAATCTATAAAAACGAGCATATATGAAACAAACGCTATTAGGCATAATAACGTTATTACTATTCATCCTTTTTTTTCTGGTTGTAAAACAGATTCTAATCCCACCGATGCGTAAGGCAAAAACTATGCAGTTTAATATGGTGTAACCGGCACTGTTTCTAAAATTTCTTCTTTTAAATATTTTACTTCAAGCAAGGACACATTGTCGGGTAAACACGTTTCTCCTGGATGAAGAGCTGAATGGAACGGAAAGACTAGGGATTATGCATGGTTACAAGTTGAATTTAATACAGCAGGGAAAGTTTACAACAAAATATTAGTAAACGATTCTCTTTTTGTCTCGCATTCCATTTCAAATAATATCGGTGGGACTGTCTCCGCTCTGCGAGGAATTACTCTTCCATTAAAATTACTCTGATTAATTTTACGGAGCTTTAATTTAATTCAAATTTGGGCGAGTCGGGTCTTATATCATCGTATAATCTTTTTAGTTGAGTATATGCATATTGGCTACCTCTTTGTGCAGCATAACGATAATACTCTACGGCATTAGGAATGCTTTGTTCAAATATAATTCCTGATTCATAACAATAGGCGATGATTGCTTGTGCTAAAACGGAACCTTGTAGAACGGCATTCTTTAATGTTTTTATTGCTTTTACTTCATTTGCAGAATCTGCCTTGTCAAGTATATCAGCAGTAGCTAATCTGATTTTAGCTTCCTCACTACCCAAATTTTCCGCTTTTTCCCAAATAGAAATAGCTTTAGCTTTGTCTTTGTTTACTAATTTACCTGTATAATAAGATAAGCCAAGTTCGTTAACAGCCGGAAGAAAATTCTTTTGTGCTGATTGTACCAATAAATTAAACGCATCTTTTCCTGTAAAACTATTATCAAATCCAAACATATATAATCCATACCAAGTAAACATTGCTTGTGGATTCTTTTTATCAACTAAGTTTTTAAGATTTGAGTAATAACCTTTTTTCTGAATTAATTTCCATAAAAGTTGAGGAGCTCTTGGTGAATCTAACCTAATGGCTCTTATGTAAAATACCGAAGCTGTAATATCGTTTTTTGTGTAATGAATTCCTTTTTCATAAAATTTGCCAATAAGCGTTAAAGCTTCAGGGCTGCCGGCATCGGCAAATTGTTCGAGTAATTTTATGGATTTTGAATTAAAATTAAATGTAGTGTCAATTTTATTATCCAGTCCTATTGCCGCGGCTAAAGAATCATTTCCATTATGAAGAAGGTCTTCAAGAAGCATTTTATTACTTACGTTGGTCATTGAATCGGTTTTTGTATGAAAATCGATATAAACTAATCCTAATGATGAAGTTAGCGAATTGTTTATACTATTATTTAATTGTTTGCTATTATCTTGATTAGAAGAAGCCGTATCTAAAGTTGAGATTTTAATTTTCTTTTTAAATTCAGTTAAAATTTCTTGAGCCGGTTTATATTTATCATCTGCTGCCTTTTTTAGCCATTTATAAGCTTCATTCCAATTTCGTTTCACAATTAAATTATCTGTATATATTAAACCGACTACTTGTTCAGCCTGAGGCATTCCATCTTTTGCTGCAATCATAAAATATTTAAAAGCCTCAAAAGGGTTCCATTTTACGCCCCAGCCATTGTTTAGTAAAATGCCGTAGTTATAACAGGCTGCAGCAAGATGAGTATCGGCTGCTTTCTTTATCCAGAATGCAGCTTGAACAGTATCTGCAGCAAATCCTTCACCTAATAAATATCTTAATCCAAGTTCATGCTCTGCGAGAGGGTCGCCAGAATTTGCACTTTGAATAAGCTTAAAGTGCTGCCATATTTGATACGATAAATCCGGTCGATAAAATAATCTTAGCTGTGGATCTTGCTTGTTACTTTTGAATGCCAGGCTTTGTGTTGTGTCCTGGGCAAAAGTTAATGAGGTGCTGCATATTATTAATATAAAAACGGTTAAAATACCGGTTACAATTTTATTCTTATTCAATAACTTGACTTAATTTGTAAAATGTTGCAGATATAATTAGCTATTATTCGTATGAATTTCAACATAGTATTTAATTCATTCGAGCCAATATTAATTGTTTAGACATAAGAATTAGATATAAGTTTAATATTTAACAATAAAATAATTTGGAATTTTATAAACCGATCCCTATAAATTAAGACGCATTTATTTTAATGTTAACTCTCATATCTTTAAACAGTAACTTATTTGAAATTAAGCACATTTAAAAGTATTTAAAAAAATAATTTATTTGTCTATTATACAGGTCAAAATAAGAATAGGTTCGTCAATAATTTAAATAAACCTTACATCATAAAAATTGAACGCGCGAAATATATTTATTTATATTAGTGCTGATTGTATAATTCAGTAAAAATTGGGTCACTAATAGTAGATGTCGAAAGTAAAAATATTAATTATATACGTCCTCACAATAGCAATAGCGATTACTGTATTTGCTACTTTTTATAGAGATGTGCATTACCTAGGTGGATTAAAAGTCACACTCGACAAAGAGCAGCTAAAGAATAAAGCAAAAGCTTTCGCCAAAGATTTGCGAATCCCTACTAGTAATACAACCTTAGTTGAGAGCATCGAAGCTAACAATCCATTGTTAAAACAAGTTCAGCGAGAATTTGGATTCAAAAAAGGAAATCAAATACTTCGGAATTATTTACCTGGATTTTCATGGCGGATTAAGTGGCAAAAAAATGACCGCAATAACCATATGATGAGTAATAGATCTGAACAAGAAATACTGCACGGAAGTCAAATAACTTACGACAACCATGGAAATTTACTCGAATTTTCTCGCAATATATCTGATTCAACAACACTACCATCAATAACTCCGGCTCAAGCAAGAAAAAAAGTTATTGAGTTCATTACACGTTTTGGTACGCTTCAAAATCTGTCTGATAGTTCAGCCTCAAATGATACGACAAAAGTACTAAGATATTCATTTATATCAGGTTCAAATGAGCAGTATGATTTTAAAATTGAGAGAAAAATAGAATTACCTCATAGAACCGATTATCAATATACCTGGTCCGGTAAATCTGCATACATTGATGATCCGATTGAAATGAATATTACAATTTCAGGTAATAAGGTTTCAGATTTTAAAATCAAGTACATCATACCGGAAAAATATACACTTGATGACACCGATGTTTATAAAACGACCACGGTTACATTTTTTTATGTCTTAATGTTTTTACTTATCGCTTACCTGGCATACAAAAAAATAAAGTCAGGGGAAATCGGATTTAAAACTGCAATTTTACTATCCCTTATTACAGGTGTAGCGTTTAGTTTTCATCTTTATAGCATGCTTATTGATGAATCGGGAGTCTCATTATTATTGCCTCTAGTGCTGGGTACTTTATTTTATTCAGGAGCAGTTTTCATAGTTTGGGCGGTAAGTGAAGCGGTGACCAGAGATGTTTGGAAAGAGAAATTTATTCCAATCGATTTAATTAGTAAAGGCTATATTTTCCATTCTAGAATAGGGGAAAGTATACTTAATGGACTGAGCGGTGGATTTGGGATAACTGTGGTTTGGCTGATCTTGCTATTATTAGCTCAAAGTGTAAAAAATATTTGGAGCGTCTCAATAGATACCAGTGTTTTATCATTTTTTAATTCCCCGAGTCCTGCAACCAGTATCTTGGTTGAAGCTATTTATTCTTCAATTTTATTGGTTGCTGTTTTCTTTAATGTAATTGAATCCGGATTGAGATTGAGAATCAATTCTGTTTCTGTTATTCTTCTTTTAAGCGGACTAATTTGGGCCGCTATAAATCTAAACGGAATTCATCCTATTTATTACGGTATTTCTATTGAAGTAATTATTGGTGTTTTGTTGATGTTGATTTACTTCAAAACTGATGTTTTGACAACTTTAATTACGTTAATAACATTCAAAGCACTTAATATAGGACTTTCATTATTTACTTCCGGAAATACTTCACTTATAAATTCCGGTTATTTATTTATACTGTTACTTATAATCATAACTGTTGTTGCGGTTATTTCAATATTCACTAAAGATAAAATTAAAGACTATAACTCAATAGTTCCTGCATTTGCGAAAAATATTACAGAAAGACAAAGATTACAGCGCGAATTGGAAATTGCACGCGATGTGCAAATGAGTTTCTTGCCACGAACAAATCCAATATTAGAAGGTCTAAAAGTTGCGTCAAAATGTATTCCGGCATTAGAAGTTGGAGGAGATTACTATGATTTTGTTTACCCTGATAAAAATAAATTAGGTGTTATTATTGGCGATGTATCAGGGAAAGGTACTCAGGCAGCTTTTTACATGACTCTGACAAAAGGTTTTTTAAGGGCACTTTCAAAATCATCTGATTCACCGGCTAAAATTTTAAAGGAAATGAATTCTTTATTTTATGAGAACGTGGACCGAGGTACTTTTATCAGTATGATTTTCGGACTTTTCGATGTCGAGCAAAAATTATTCAAGATAGCAAGAGCCGGCCATAATCCTGTAATCGTTAAAAATTCTAAAAGCGGTAATGCCGAATTGCTGCATCCGACAGGTTTAGCTTTAGGATTGGAGAAAGGAATCATATTTAACAGAACAATTCAGGAAGAAACAATTTCATTTGATTCCGGGGACATCTTTGTTTTTTATACAGATGGCTTTCCTGAAGCGATGGATAAGAAAAAAGTTGAGTTTGGTGAAAAAGCTTTAACCGAATTGGTTGAAAAATATCATCACTTAGAAGTTGAAGAAATGGCTGATCAAATGATTGCGGAGGTAAAAAAATTTATTGGTAATGCCGATCAGCATGATGATATGACAATTGTTATTGTGAAAATAACTTAGGATTCATAAACAATAATATATTGTGCATTTCGCTATAAAGTGAGTTAATGGGGAACTCCAAAGTTTCATATTTCATACGGAAATCTGTTAAATCCTATCAAAAAAATGGCTATTCGATTCAGACTCAAACCATAAAATTTAACATTTATAATCCAACTTAAGCTAGATGTTTTTTAATAGAAATAGTCAGTACTAAAACTATTTTTGTTCTAATTAATCAAAATAGATTCAATTAAAAAAATATAAATGCTCTCCATCAAATTAGAATGTAACATTACTAAATTTATACGTTATAATGATTAATTGATCTCAAATGTTATTGAATTCCACCTAAAAAAGGGCTAATTTAAAGGATTATATTTTAATTTTGCTCCATCATCTAGAAAAATTAAGGATTGTGAATGTCTAGTATTTCTGAAAAATTAAGCGTAAAAATTGAAGAGTGGCGTAACGAAATTTCCGGTATTGTCTCGGATCATGGAGATAAAATACTTTCAGAAGTTAATGTGAAGCAAGCTTATGGTGGTATGCGAGGTGTTCGTTCTTTAATTTGCGATACTTCAAGAGTTCCTCAAGATAAAGGACTTATTATTCGCGGAATTCCCTTAAAAGAGTTGATGGATAAAACGCCCGAAGAAATATTTTTCTTGTTGTTAACCTCAGAGTTGCCTACTAAAGACGAATTACAAAGTTTTAATGCAGAAATTAAAAAAAGGAAACATGTTCCCGAGTATGTTTGGAACGTATTGAAAGCCATGCCTAAGGATTCTCATCCAATGACAATGCTTAATACAGCTGTTTTAGTTTTACAAAATGATTCCGCCTTTGCAAAAGCTTACGATGAAGGTTTAAGAAAAGAAGATTATTGGAAACCTACTTTGGAAGACGCATTGAATATAGTCGCAAAACTTCCTTCCATCGCTGCTGCTGTTTATAGAATGAGATTCAATAAAGGCGAACTTATAGCGCCTGATCCGGAAATGAATTTAACCGGTGATTATGTTCATATGTTAGGACTTGGCGGCAAGAACGAAGAATTTAATGATTTAATGAGACTTTATCTGGTTGCTCATTGCGATCATGAAGGTGGAAACGTAAGCGCTTTAAGTACACAAACAATTAATTCCGCATTATCTGATCTTTATTACTCGTTATCAGGTGGTTTCAATGGACTCGCTGGTCCTCTTCACGGTTTGGCAAACCAAGAAAGCCTAAAGTGGATTTTAGGAATTATGGAAAGATTCGGTGGAACACCAACAAAAGAACAATTAAAAGATATTGTTTGGGAAACCTTAGACTCCGGAAAAGTTATTCCCGGTTACGGACATGCGGTTTTGCGGGTAACGGACCCAAGATTTGAAGGTTTCCTTGAGTTTGGCTTGAAACATTTCCCTGAAGATCCTGTATTCAAAACAGTTTCCGGTCTATTTGAAGTAGTTCCGGTTGAACTTAAAAAAGTAACGAAAATTCAAAATCCATGGCCAAATGTTGACGCGGCTTCCGGAAGTATGCTTTATTATTATGGGTTGAAAGAATTTTCATACTACACAGTTGTTTTTGCAGTTTCTCGTAGTCTTGGTCTTGCAGCGCAAGCTGTTGTTAACAGGGCAATTATGAATCCTATTATCAGACCTAAATCTGTTACAACAGAATATGTAAAAGATTTAGTTAAAGACGCCTAATTCTTTTTATTTTCTTCGTTCTCGAATGATTTCCTTATCAGAAATCACTCGAGATTTTTTTATCCGAACAATTTTAACTTTTCTTTTAATAATTTCATTAAATCAAATTGAAATTCGTCAATAGTTGTTCTATATTTCGTAACAAAAACTAAAACAATGGCCTCCAAAAATAAAGTAAAATTCATCTTCGTCACGGGTGGTGTAGTTTCCTCATTAGGTAAAGGTATTACTGCCTCGTCTCTCGGACTTCTTCTTAAACAGCGTGGTTTCAAAGTCACAATTCAAAAATTTGATCCTTATATAAATGTAGATCCGGGTACTATGAGTCCGTTCCAGCATGGTGAGGTTTATGTTACGGACGATGGTGCCGAAGCGGATTTGGATCTTGGCCATTATGAAAGATTCCTGGATGTAGGAATGAATAAGGCGAACAACACCACAACCGGCCAGGTTTATTACGATGTTATCACGAAGGAGCGAAGAGGAGATTATCTAGGCGCAACGGTTCAAGTAATTCCACATATTACCGATGAAATAAAACAACGTATGATCAAGTTAAGCGAACTTGGTGAATATGATATTATTATTACCGAAATTGGTGGAACTGTAGGTGATATTGAAAGCCTTCCCTTTATTGAAGCTATGAGACAACTTATGCTTCAATTCGGCAGAGCCAACACAATGAATATTCATGTTACTCTTGTTCCTTATATTCATGCAGCTGGAGAAGTTAAGACAAAGCCGACTCAACACAGTGTTAAAAATTTACTCGAGTTAGGAATTCAGCCGGATATTTTAGTCTGCCGTTCTGAAAAAAAATTACCAAAAGATATTAGAAATAAGATTGCACTTTTTTGTAATGTGGATACAAAATCTGTTTTAAGTGCTTACGATTGTTCTTCAATCTATGAAGTTCCGCTTATCCTTTTTAAAGAAAAATTTGATTTGTTAGTTCTAAAGAGACTTCACTTATCAGATAAAAAAATTAAACTTGATGAATGGGAATTTCTTGTTTCCAGAATTAAAAACCCAACTAAAGAAGTTGAAATTGCAGTTTGTGGAAAATACATCGATCATTTGGATGCCTATAAAAGCATAATGGAGTCTTTTATTCATGCCGGTGCAGAAAATGATACAAAAGTAAATATCAGATCAATTAGTGCAGAAGCTTTCGAAACGGGTGACCCTGCTAAATTATTAGAAGGCGTGAGCGGGCTTTTAGTACCCGGAGGATTTGGTGAACGCGGCATTGAAGGGAAAATTGCTGCCGTAAAATATGCCAGAGAAAATGATATCCCTTTTTTTGGAATTTGTTTGGGAATGCAGTGCGCAGTAATTGAATTTGCAAGAAATGTTTGCGGAATTGCAAAAGCTAACAGTTCAGAATTTAAGAAAAATAAATTTAGTGTTATTGATTTAATGCCTGATCAAAAGAGTATTAAGAACATGGGAGCTACTATGAGGCTTGGTGCTTATCCATGTACTCTTGAAAAGGGAAGCAAAGCAATAGAAGCTTATAAAAACGAATTTATTTCTGAGCGCCACAGGCATCGTTATGAAGTTAATAACAAATTTAGAAACATAATTACTGCTCACGGAATGCTTTTAAGTGGTTTATCTCCGGATAGAGAACTTGTTGAAATTGTGGAATTACCCGATCATAGGTGGTTTTTAGGATGTCAATTTCATCCAGAATTAAAATCCAGAGCAACAAAATCACATCCATTATTTCGAGAGTTTGTTAAAGCTGCTTTGGATTTTTCTGAAGATAAGAAAGCTGCTTCAAAAAATGATTAGCGGATTGATTATTCAAAGAAAAACAATAATATTAAAATATCTTAGCACATTGAAAAATCTACATCAACTATTTTTCTTTTCTATAATTCTTATTTTGCCTTCAACGATTTCGATAAATGCACAATCAAAAGTGCAGAGAATGGTTATGGATGGCTTGGATTATTCTTATAATTTTCAGTGGCAGCAGGCAAATGATATTTTTCAAAAACTAATAAAGCAAAATCCGGAAGATGCTCGGGGCTATCATTATGAATCCAGTATTTATCTTTGGTATTATTTAAGTAATAAAGATAAAAATGATCTTAATACGTTTATCGCATATTCAGATACTGCTATCGATAAAGCCAAAGATCAACTTTCTACCAAACCTGAAGATACTAACATCCTTTATATTCTTGGTGCAAATTATACTTTACGTGCTATAGTTTTTAGCAAAGCGGAAAAATTTTTAGATGCAGCATGGGCTACTAAAAAAGCCGAATCTTATCTTAACCAGGCACTTCAAATTGATTCTACAAAATATGATGCATACTTAGGCTTGGGATTATATAATTTTGCAGTCGGACAAATTCCCTCCGGTTACAAATGGGCATTAAGCTTAGCCGGAATAAGCGGAAACAAAGAAGTCGGGATTAAGTATATTAAAATTGCGGCTACCAAGGGAAATCTTTCCAAGGTAGAAGCTCAATATTATTACGCTGAAATCCTTTCCGGATTTTTGGAAGATTATAAAACGGCGGAAGAATATTCAAAAGAACTTGTAAAGAGATTTCCGAATAATTTGCTTTTTAATTACTCATACGCGGTTATAGAAATAAAAAGCAAAAAATTGGATAATGCTGAAAAAATATTATCTAGAATTTTAAAAACTAATAAGCCTAGATTTCTTCAATTGATTGCCTATTCTGATTTTTTAATGGGTGATGTATTCTTTAAGAAAAATGAATTTGATTCTGCAAAAACATACTATCTCAATTTCCTAAACACAACATTAGATGATAGTTATACCGGGATTGCAAATTATCGTTTAGGGGTTTGTTATGAAATCTCGGGAAACAGAGAAGCTGCAATAAGACATTATCTTTTAACAAATAAAGGTAATATGGATGTTGATGATGATATATATGCAGAGAGAAAAGGAAAAGAGTTAGTTTCTGATTCATTAACAAAGAACGAAATAGCTTTAATAAAGTTTAGCAATTTAATTGATGATGCAAAGTATAAAGCCGCTTTTGATAGTTTAAGTGTCCTTTTACCAGAACTTGAAGAGAATGATTTAAAGGCCGAAACTTACTTGAAATTGAGCGAAGCTGCTTTTGGAGCGGGAAAATTTCAAAAATCTTCAGATTTTGCTTTAACCGCAACTAACTTAAATATTCAAGATGAAAAATGGGTTAAACCTTTTGCATTTTATTTTGCGGCTAAGGCACAGAAAAAATTAGGTAATACCCAAGCTATGACAAATTTGATCGATCAAGCTGAAGATTTCTCGAATTATGATTATCAAAATAAATTGAAAAATTTATTATTTTCTCTATCGAATAAGATATAAAATAGCTCATATTTGAATAAAAGCGTCAATACTTGCATTGACAATTTTTTACTATTTAACTAATTTCACTCACTTAAAAGATAGAGTTATTTTGAAAATAGCTGTATTTGTTTCAGGTAGAGGTTCTAATCTTCAAGCTATTCTAGATTTTCGAGATATTCAAGATATTGTTGAAGTTAAGGCCGTTTTTAGCGATAAGGTTAATTGTGCCGCCTTTAATATAGCCGAGAGTTTTAACATTCCAACCTATACTCTTGGTGAAAATGAAGGTGAAGTTAATTATGATGATCTTCCTAATCTCTTATCTCAAATTGGAATTGATTTTATTGTTTTAGCCGGATTTCTAAAACTAATACCTAGGTTAGTCATAAAGGAATACAAGAGTCGTATTATAAATATTCATCCGGCACTTCTACCGTCATTTGGCGGAAAGGGCATGTACGGAGCAAATGTTCATAAAGCAGTATTTAACTCATCTGTAAAGGTTTCAGGGGCAACGGTTCATTTTGTTGATGATACTTATGATACCGGCAAAATTATTGCACAGCAATGTGTTGATATTTCCGATGTTAAATCACCGGAAGAAATTGCTCAGCGAGTTTTGAATATTGAGCATAATTTACTTCCTTATGTAATTAAAAAACTTGCTGAAGATAAAGTTAAGGAAGTTGACGGGCGGGTAATTGTAAATTGATTTATTCATTTCTAGTTAGGATTTAATTTTGAAAAAGTTAGCATTGCTTAGTGTCTCAGATAAAAAAGATATTGTTAAATTCGCAAAGTCGTTAGTTGCATTAGATTATCAAATATTGGCTACGGGAAACACAGCTAAGATAATTATGAAAGAGGGAATTGAAGTAACTGAAATAAGTAATTTAACCGGATTCCCCGAAGTTTTTGACGGCAGAGTTAAAACACTTCATCCAAAAATATTTGGCGGTATTTTATTTAGGCGAGATAATAAAGAGGATTTGTCTCAAGCTGAAAAACACGAAATTCTACCGATTGATATTGTTTGTGTTAATCTTTATCCTTTTGTCAAAACAGCCGAAAACCCTGACTCTGATCTTGATACCATAATCGAAAACATTGATATTGGTGGTCCTAGTTTGATAAGAGCTTCAGCTAAAAATTATAAATTTGTTTCGGTTTTAACCGATCCTTCTCAATACTCTAAATTCTTAACTGAATTAAAATCCGGTGAAGTTACTGAAGATACTAGAAAACAATTAGCTGTTGCAGCGTTTTCTCATACAGCTTTTTATGATACTTATATTTCTAACTTTTTGGAAGAAAAATTTGAACTTCCCCAATCACATATTCGAATAAATCAGCCTCTTGAGAAAATTCTTCGATACGGTGAAAATCCACATCAAAACGCCGCACTTTTTGGAGAATTTCATACTTATTTTGACGTATTTCATGGAAAAGAGTTATCTTACAACAATATTTTAGATTTAATTGCTGCCGTTGAATTAGCAGAGGATTTGGGAAAAGGCTCTTGCGTTATTGTTAAACATCAAAATCCCGCAGGCGCGGCTATTGGAAATGATACTTTGGATTCTTATGTAAAAGCACTTCGCTGTGATCCGGTTTCATCTTTTGGCGGTATTGTTGCATTTACAACAGAAGTAGATAAAAATGTTGCCGAAAAATTGAATGAAATATTTTTGGAAATAATAAGCGCGCCTTCATACACTGAAGAAGCTCTGCAAATTCTTCAAAAGAAAAGGGACAGAAGATTATTGGTTCAGAAGAAATCTATACTTGATACTCAATCTACTTTTAAGAATATTCCGGGCGGAGTAATTGTTCAGGATGCTGATAGAGCTACTCTAAATGAAGATGAATTAAAATCTGTTACAGATAAACAACCAACTGATGAAGAATTGGATGATCTTAAATTTGCATGGATTGTATCAAAACATACAAAATCGAACGCAATTGTTTTTGTTAAAGATAAAGCAACTTTGGGAGTTGGAGCCGGTCAGATGTCGCGAATTGATTCGGCAAAATTAGCTTACTTAAAAGCACAGGAGCACGGATTGGAACTCAAAAATTCGGTAGCTGCTTCAGATGCATTTTTCCCTTTTGCAGATGGTTTATTAGAGATTGTAAAATGCGGCGCAACTTCAGTTATTCAGCCGGGCGGCTCTGTTAGAGATTCCGAAGTAATTGAAGCGGCAAATCAAAATAAAATTTCGATGGTCTTTACGGGCATAAGACACTTTAAACACTAAGAGGAATTATGGGCTTATTTGACTTTTTTTCAGCTGATATTGCAATGGACTTGGGGACAGCAAATACTCTTATCTATGTTAAAGGTAAGGGCATTGTACTAAATGAACCATCTATTGTAGCTTTTGACAGGAACACTAAAAAAATAATTGCTCTTGGTAATAAAGCAAAAGAAATGCAGGGAAGGGAACATAAAGAAATTAGAGTTTCTCGCCCAATGAGAGACGGAGTGATAGCTGATTTTGAAATTGCTGAGGGAATGATTCGTGCATTCATCAAAAAAGTCAGAGGCGGCGCATTATCGAGTAGAAGAATTGTGGTAGCCGTTCCCAGCGGAGTTACTGAAGTTGAGAAAAGAGCAGTAAGAGATTCAGCAGAGCATGCTGGAGCTAAAGAAGTTCACCTTGTTGCCGAACCAATGGCTGCTGCTATAGGAATTGGAATTGATGTTGAAGCTCCTGTTGGTAATATGATTATCGATATTGGTGGCGGAACGACGGAAATTGCAGTAATTGCTTTATCGGGAATTGTTAATGAAGAATCAATCCGTATTGCCGGAGATGAAATGAATTACGCAATTATGCAGTATTTCAAAAAGAATCATAATATTTTGATTGGCGAAAGAACAGCAGAGGCAATTAAGTGCGAAGTTGGTTCGGCAGTTCCACTGAAAGAAGAAATTACAATTCAGGTTAAAGGCCGTGATCTTGTTGGCGGTATCCCTAAAACTACTGAAGTAAGTTCTGTAGAAATTAGAGAAGCTTTAAATGAATCTATTGTGCAAATTGTAGATGCAGTAAGACAATCTTTGGAAAGAACTCCTCCTGAATTATCTGCAGATATTCTTGATCGCGGTGTTATGTTAACAGGCGGCGGTGCTTTATTAAAAGGTTTAGATGAACGAATCAGAATGGAAACTAATCTCCCTGTTCACGTGGCTGAAGATCCATTAACAGCAGTAGTTAGAGGTGCCGGAAAAATAATTGATAACTTAAATCATTATTCAAAAGTATTAATTCGTAATAGAAGATATTAATGCCGAGATTTCTTGTAAACATTTGGAATAACTTTAAAGAATATATTGTATTAGTTGTTCTTTTGTTAACCAGCCTTTTTACTCTATCTTTAAATAATAATTCATCTGTTAAAAAAGTAAGAGCAGTAGCTTTTGGAAGCTTTGCTGCGGTTACTTCAGTTATTTCTGATGTTATTAATACAGGTAATGTAAAAACCGAAAACGCAAGGTTAAGACATAAAAATGCGGAATTAATGCTGCAGATTAATCAACTTAGACAGTATGGAATACAGAATGAGGAACTTAAATCCTTGATTGGATTGAAAGATACTTCAAAATTTCCCTTAATTCCGGCAACAGTAATTTCCAAATCTCTATCAAAATCTCAAGGTACTTTAACACTTAATGTAGGGAGTAAACAAGGATTAAAAGCCGGTATGCCCGTTGTTACTGCAGATGGAATGGTTGGAATTGTCAATTCAACTTCGGAAGACT
The DNA here is from genome assembly GCA_963739985.1 of uncultured Ignavibacteriales bacterium. Lineage (GTDB taxonomy): Bacteria > Bacteroidota > Ignavibacteria > Ignavibacteriales > Ignavibacteriaceae > CAVUCE01. The sequence goes on along the minus strand of CAVUCE010000022.1, from coordinate 261,711 downwards.
ATTCATTAGTTAGAACTTTAAAGAATCTTGAACTCAAATTAACTGTTAAAGACGAGCGCAGCCGAATTGACGGAGTTATGAAATGGAACGGCTCTGATTTAGTTATTGTAAACGTCCCCAAAACTTACGATGTTGAACCGGGTGATAGGATTATTACTTCAGAAATAAGTTCCATTGTTCCGGTACCATTGCCGATTGGTGTTGTTGTAGGCTTAAGTAAAGTAGAAACCGGAATTTTTAACGAGGTAAAAGTAAAACCTTTTGTAGATTTTATTCGTACCGAGCATGTTTTTGTCTTAGGAATTGTAGAGAAAAAAGAATTAAGAAATTTTGAATTAAACTTTTATAATCAGAAATAAAATGCGGTCTGACTACCTAATATCCATACTTTTATTCTTCCCGCTTTTGATCATTCAAACTACGATTGTGCCGCTTATAGCAATTAATGGTATAATACCCGATATAATTTTGATTTGTCTAGTTTTTTATACTCTTAGAAACGGACAACTTTACGGAACTGTTTTGGGATTTATTTATGGTTTTCTTTTTGACATTATAACCGGTAGTTTATTAGGAAGTGCAATGTTATCTAAAACATTTACCGGGTTTGTTGCCGGCTATTTTTTCAGTGAAAATAAACAAGAAATTTACTTTAAATCATATACGTTTACATTTATTGTTTTGCTTTGTTCGCTTGTAGACTCTGTGGTAAATTCTTTCTTTTCATCAATTGATTTAAATACAAATATTATTAATCTTTTATTTGAGCACGGCTTACTCCCTGCATTATACACAGCGGTTATTAGTGCGTTAGTTATTGTTTTTTACCCAAGGAGAAGTTTTAATTGAAGTCGGATAATTTTGCTTCAATCGGAAGAAGGTCCATTCTATATTTTATAATCATCGGTACGTTTTCTTTACTTGGCTTCCGGTTATTCCAGATGCAGATTGTTGAGCACCAGACTTATGATGATAAATCTTCACGAAATAGTATTAAAGCAATAGAACAAACTCCGTTGCGCGGAGTTTTCTATGATCGGAATATGAATGTTCTGGTAAATAATATTCCCGCATATACACTTCGTATTATACCCTCAGAATATGATAAAAAATTAAGCCCAATGCTGGATGCAGTTCTTGGCGCTGATTCAGGGTATGTAAATAAGATCCTTTACAATAATAGAATGTATTCAAAGTATATTCCCGTAAGAATTAAACGTGGTATAGATTTTAAAGTTGTATCCTGGCTTGAAGAAAATTCAGAACATTTACCGGGCGTTGATTATATAGTTGAAATGCAGAGAGGTTATCCCGATGATATTCGCGGTTCACATGTATTTGGATATACAAAGGAGATATCTCCAAAACAACTTGAAAAAGACAAAGACGATTATTATAGACCCGGCGATTATGTTGGTAATAATGGAATTGAAAAAGCTTACGAAAAATATCTTCGTGGTAAAAAAGGTTACAAGTATGAGATGGTGGATTCTCGGAGAAGAGTAATAGGACCTTATAAAAATGGTAAAAATGATATACCTTCCGTAAAAGGAAATGATCTGGTACTTACCCTGGATGAAAATGTACAGAGGGTGGCAGAACAAGAATTAAAAGGGAAGAGAGGAGCCATAGTTGCAATCGAGCCAAAGACCGGGGAAATTTTAGCTTTGGCAAGTGCACCGGATTACGATTTGAATCAATTCAGCTATGTTACTTCGAGGCAGTATTTGCAAAAGTTATACTCTGATCCTGATAAACCGTTTTTTGATAGGGCTACAATGTCTGCAAAACCACCAGGTTCAACATACAAGGTTATGGAAGCGATTGCTGCTCTAGATATGGGAGTAATAAATACATCAACCACATTTAATTGCCGGGGTGGAGGAACATTCTATGGAAGGTTCTTTAAATGCGACGGAGTTCATGGCAACATAAGTGTTATTCATGCAATCGAACATTCTTGTAATACTTTTTTCTATAATCTTATTTATAAAATAGGTATGGATAATTGGCATAAATACGCAACCGAATTTGGTTTTGGTCAACCAACAAATATTGATTTCGGAGAAGAAGTTTCCGGATTTATTCCAACTTCAAACTATTATCAAAAATTATATGGTCCTAATTGGCCTAAAAGTATTATGGCAAGTCTCGGAATAGGTCAAGGAGAAGTAAGTGTAACACCAATTCAACTTGCTAAATATGTATCTATCGTCGCTGAGGATGGTGTGACCTATACTCCGCATGTTGTGCGTGGTTATCTTAAAAACGGTACAAAAGAGTTGGTCCCGTTTCACTTCAAAAAAATTGATGTAAAAATAAAAAAGGAAGCTTTTGATATTGCAAAACAAGGAATGTTTTTAGTTGTCAACGGATCCGGAACAGGCAGGGGAATAAAAATGCAAGATATTCAAATTGCAGGTAAAACCGGAACAGCTCAAAATCCACACGGAAAAGATCACGCATTATTTATTTGTTTTGCTCCTTTTGAAAATCCCAAAATTGCTATTGCTGTTGTTATTGAAAATGTTGGATTTGGTGCTACATATGCTGCTCCGATTGCTAAAAAACTAGTGGAAGCATACCTGGAAAAAGACAAAATTAAAATTGATGATAAAAAAGAAATTCCAACTCTTGATGATAAAATAATGGGAGCTAATCTTGCGAATTGATTATAAGTTAAATGATAAATTCGATCTTGGATTAGCAATACCTACATTAGCTCTTTTTTGTTTAGGACTAGCCGCAATCTATAGCTCTACCTTAAATAATCCACATGCAAGCGGTAATTTTGAAAGACAGCTAGTTTGGGGAATTGGCTCATTCATTATTTTCTTTGTTATCTATGCAATTCCCACAAACACATTTAGAACTTTGGCAATTCCTTCATACATTTTCATAAACTTATTATTAATAGCAGTGCTTGTTGCCGGAAGAAGAATTTCAGGCGCAAAAAGTTGGTTCGATATTGGGCCAATTGGATTTCAACCTTCAGAAATTGCTAAGATAGGAACTATTTTTGCTCTAGCTGCATATCTTAGTAGAAGGAACACGAATATTGAAAGTTTTAAAGATATCTTAATTACTCTCGGAATCGGATTATTTCCGGTCGCATTAATTCTTTTAGAACCGGATATGGGAACATCCTTTGTCTTTTTCGGAATTATTTTAGCAATGATTTTCTGGAAGGGCATTAGTCTATTTGGATTGTTCATTGTGCTTTCACCGGGAATAGTGGCTATCTCATCATTGTTTGGTACAGCTAGTTTTATTGCTTCTTTAATATTAGTAATTGGTAGTTTAATATTTTTTAAGAAAGACATATTTTTTAGCGCATCAATATTCGCTTTAAATTTAGCATCCGGATTTTTTACAAATTATGTTTATAAAGCTTTAAGTCAACATCAGCAGGTGAGAATTCAATCTTTCATAAACCCTTCTGCCGATCCATTAGGTGCAGGATATAACTCTATTCAAGCTAAAGTTGCTATCGGTTCAGGCGGATTTTTGGGCAAGGGCTTTTTGATGGGACATCAAACGCAATTTCAATTTATTCCGGAACAATGGACCGATTTTATTTATTGTGTAATTGGTGAAGAATTGGGTTTTATAGGCGCTATTATTACTTTGGCTTTATTCTTATATTTATTTCTAAGGATTCTAAAACTTGCTTCAGCTGCTAAAGATGAATTTTTAAGCTTAACATTAGTTGGAATTCTAGCATCATACTTTGTGCACCTTTTAGTAAATATTGGAATGGTAGTTGGACTTTTGCCCGTAATTGGTATTCCGCTTCCTTTTGTAAGTTATGGTGGAAGTTCACTTATAGTTAATGTGGTTATGCTTGGTGTAGCGGCTAATATCTATCGCACAAGAAAAAATTATACTTAATCGGAGGTAATTTGATTCTATCGGATAAAAAAATTTTGGAAGAGATTGAAAATGGAAATATCGTTGTGGAACCTTTCAACCGAAATAATTTAGGTACTAATAGTTATGACGTTCATTTAGGCAAATGGTTAGCTGTTTATGAAAATGATATTCTTGATGCAAGAGTACACAATAAAATTAAAAAAATTGAAATCCCGGAAGATGGATTTACACTTTTACCCTCAAAATTATATCTTGGTGTTACAAGTGAATATACCGAAACCAGAAATTATGTGCCTTTTCTCGAAGGTAAATCAAGCATTGGTAGATTAGGGATTGATATTCATTCTACTGCCGGTAAAGGCGATGCCGGATTTTGTAATAATTGGACACTTGAAATATCTGTGAAACAGCCTGTTAAAATTTATGCCGGAATGCCTATTGGGCAGATAATTTACTTTAAAATTGAAGGCGACATTGATACTCCTTATAATAAAAAAGTAAGCGCTAAATATAATGACAGAACAGAATTTCCAGTTGAAAGTATGATGTTTAAAAGCTTTAAATGAGAATTATGACCGGTTTAGAAAAAATAAAAGTTAAAAACGAAGTTAGTAAAGTAATTTGTGTTGGACTTGATACTGATATAAATAAAATCCCGGATACTTTGAAATCCTCTTATTCACCAATCCTTGAGTTTAATAAAAGAATTATAGATGCAACAAAAGAACATGCCGCAGCTTATAAGTTAAATTTTGCTTTTTACGAGAGTATCGGTACTAGCGGATTAGATGTAATTGAAAAAACTCTAGAACTTATTCCCGATGATATTTTTGTAATTGCAGATGCAAAGAGAGGCGATATTGGAAATACTTCACAAATGTATGCTAAAGCTGTTTTTGATCATTTTAATTTTGACTCAATAACTATAAGTCCTTACATGGGCACTGATTCTGTAAAACCGTTTTTGGAAGATTCGTCCAAAGTAAATTTCATTTTAGCGCTTACGTCAAATCCGGGTTCACTGGACTTTGAAAAATTGAAATTGGAAAACGGCAGTTATTTATATCAAATGGTTATTGAAAAAGTTAAATCGTGGAATGAAAAGAAAAATTGCGGGATTGTTTTCGGCGCAACGAATATAAATGAATTAAAAGAAAACATACATAGCTTTGAAGATTTGCCGGTATTACTACCTGGTGTTGGAGCTCAAGGCGGAAGTTTGGAAGAGGTAGTAAAAGTTTTTAATAATAGTGGTAGAAAAGATTTATTGATTAATGTTAGCAGAAGTATAATTTATAGGACAAATGATGAAAAGTTTGACGATGCTGCTAACTCAGAAATTATCAGGATGAATGAAATTGTAAAATCAATTTTGTAAATTGAAAACTACATTAAGCATAGTTTTACTATTAATCTTAATATTAGTATGTTATTATAATATTAAAGAAACCTCTGTAATTGAGGGGGAAAAAGTGCCTCAAGTTAATGCTAAAAATAATAAGGATGATGAATTCAGGAAGGACCAACAAGAACAACAGTTGTTTCCCGAGGTTTATAATTTATCAACTCTAAAGATCGATAAAAAATTACCACTCCTAAAATTAACCAATCTTAAAGATTCACTAAAAACTGCTGAAGATAAAATATCATTTAATGTTAAGCTTAATAATAAAATAAACTATGCTGATTTATACTTATTTGTAAACGGTATTAAACGGGATATGTATTATCAAATTCCCGGTGGGGATTATAAATTTAAATATGTTAAACTGAAAGAAGGGGAGAATCTTGTAGAGTTGTTCTACAGAATAGGAGGTAAACGATCTTCTTCGGTTTATTCCGTAATCAAAAGAGAGTAATTCGGTGCCATTATGAAAAAGAATGTTAAAGTTCAAGAAAAGTTTGTCTACGAAATCTGGAAAGAACAAAATTTTGTAAATGACTTAACCACAAAAGATGGACAAAAAATCACTGTTATTGATGTTGGTGTCCAAAATTCTGAGCTTGGGGGACCTGATTTTAAGAACGCAAGAATTAAAATTGGGAATATAACTTATCTCGGAGATGTTGAAATAGATACTCACCATTCGGATTGGAAAAATCACGGTCATAATCTGAATAAAAAATACAACAAAGTAGTTCTGCACGCCATACTTAATAACGATTCCAAATATCCATTTGTTTTTACTCAGGATGGTAGAAAAGTTCAATCAATTTGTATCTCTGAAAACCTCGCGGATGAACTTTCTAAGAATGTGCAAAAAGCAATTTTATCTGAGCGTAAAAATAGAATCAATAAAATGCCATGCGCCGAACTTAACGCATTGGTTGATGAAAAGAAGAAATTAGATTTTATTTTTGAATTGGGCGTGCTCCGTTTTAGAAAAAAAAGCGAAAGAATGCTAGACCGTTTAAAAGAAATAGCATACTTAAAATCTATGTACGTTAATGAACCGATGATAAATTACGAACTAGATGAAAACTTCCATAATAAAAAGTTTGCACCAAAAGATTTTCAGAACCCTGAAGATTGGCAGCAGTTAATTTATGAATCTATTTTTGAGGCTTTGGGATACTCAAAAAATAAAGAGATAATGCAGAATTTGGCCAAAGCTGCTGAAATCTCTTTTATAAAGACATTTTCAGATAGCAATGATTTTCTTTTACATCTGGAGTCAGCTTTGTTCAGTATTAGTGGTTTACTTCCGGATGTTCCGAATTTACCTGATGAAGAAACCTCAGGTTATACAAAAAAAATGTATGAGTATTGGGCAGAATTAAAACCCAAATATGATAGTAGAATATTTAACGCGGCACAATGGCATTTTTTCAGACTTCGTCCTCAAAATTTTCCTACAATCAGAATAGCAGGCGGAGTTAGAATTGTTAATAAAATTATCAATCAAAATTTGATAGGGGAGATTATTTCAAAAGTTGAAGAAGTTCAAAATCCAGGAAAGCTAATTTCAGAATTAAGAAATTTACTTATAATAAAAGGTGAAGGATTTTGGCATACACACTATGTATTTGATCAACCGGCAAAAACTGCTATAAATTATTTTGTCGGTGCCTCTCGTGCAGATGAAATTATTGTAAATATTTTATTACCGATAATTTCGATATATTTTGAAATCTTTGATAAGAAAGAGCTAAGTCAAAAAGTGCTGCAAGTTTATTTGAACTATTTTCAGAAGAGCGAAAATAATTTAGTAAATGAAGTTTCCAGTACATTATCATTAAATGATGCGTGGAAAAGAAGTGTATTATATCAAGGAATGATTGAATTGTTTAGATCATATTGCACCCGAGAAAAATGTCTCGAGTGCAACATAGGAAAACAAGTTTTCGGTTAATTGTCGCTTGTAAGTTTTTGAATGTCATCTCTTATTTTGGCAGCTCTTTCGTATTCTTCAGTATCAATTGCTTCTCTTAATTTGTTTTGAAGAGCGGCAATTTTTGCTTCTTTAGTCTTAGGCACTTCTTCACTTGTTTCTTTTTCACCGCTTTCTTTATCGGTTTCATCTGAAGGAATAAATGCAGCCAAATCCATAACATTTTCAGAAACAAATATTGGTGCTTGAGTTCTAACTGCTAATGCAATTGCATCACTTGGACGGCTATCAATTTCGTTAGTTAAAGATGAAACATCCAATAAGATTTTTGCGTAAAAAGTATTTTCACGTAATTCATCTATAATTACCTCAAGAACAATTGCTCCCAAATTATCAATTATTTGCTTCAATAAATCATGAGTTAGTGGTCTTGGCGGTTTAATTCCTTCTATTTCCAATGCAATAGCTTGAGCTTCAAAAGCGCCGATAATGATAGGTAGTCTTCGTGCTCCATTTACTTCTTTAAGTAAAATAGCGTATGCTCCTCCGGTAGAAGGACTAGTTGATAAACCCAGGATTTCACATTGAATCTTTTGCAAATGATTCTCCTAACTCATTATGATTTCAGCTTTTTAATCTCTTCTGTTAAAGCTGGTAATATTTCAAATACATCACCGGTAATTCCATAATCAGCAACACTAAATATAGGAGCATCTTTATCCTTATTGATTGCTACTATATATTTTGATGAAGACATTCCGGCTAAATGTTGAATTGCTCCCGAAATTCCGCAAGCAACATATAATGAAGGAGAAACGGTTTTACCTGTCTGTCCAACTTGCTCCCGATGAGGTCTCCATCCCGCATCAACAACAGCCCTTGATGCTCCAACAGCAGCTCCTAAAACGTCGGCTAAATCTTCAACCATTTTGAAATTTTCCGGAGCTTTTAATCCTCTTCCGCCAGAGACAATTATATCGGCTTCTGCAACATCAAGCTTGCCTTCCGATTTTTTGAACTCAACAACTTTAGATTTTAAATTGGGATCATTTACTTCTTTCAAAATCACTTCCGTACCTTCAGCGTCTCCATTTTCAGTAGCTTTAAATACATTGGGACGAATAGAAAGAACTCGTTTTTCCGAATTAAATTTTACATCAATTAATGCTTTACCGGCATAAATTGGTCTTGTAATTATCAAATCACCATCAGTGTTTTCGATATTAACTGCGTCTAAAATGCATCCGGCATTTAATCGAACACTAATTCTGGGAGATAAATCTTTTCCAAGTCCTGTATTAGCAAAAATGATATATTGTGCATCTATTTCTTTAGCATAATTACTTAAAATATCGGTATATGCTGAAGCAGAATAATTATTTAAGTTTTCATTCTTAAATTGAATTACCTTACTTATACCATATTTAGAAATATTATCCAAATTATCAATGTCATTTCCTATTACTACTGCTTCCGCTTCCAATCCAAGATCTTTAGCTAATTTTGCAGCAACAGAAACAACTTCGTAAGAAACTTTTTTTAGATTGCCTTCTCTTTGTTCAAGAAATGCGATTATTTTGTTTGCCATTTTTATAATATCCTCTTATATAACTTTTGCTTCTTCGTGAAGTAATTTAACTAATTCCGGAACGGCTGAGCTATCAGAACCAATTATTCTACCAGGCTGTTTTGCTTCCGGTTTTTTCATTTTTATAACTTCTGTAAGATTCTCAGCATCGGCAGCGGGTTTTTCTTCTATTGTTTTTTTCTTTGCCGACATTATTCCCTTTAATGAAGCGTATCTAGGTTCATTCAAACCTTTTTGTGTTGTTATTACAATAGGTAATTCCGATTCAACTACTTCACGACCACCTTCAACTTCTGTTTCAGCAGTAACTTTAGTTCCGTCAATTTTTAAATCAACTACAACAGAGATACAATTATATCCTAATATTTCTGCTGTTAATTGGCCTACTACTGAATTATCGTAATCTACGGATTGTTTCCCGAAAAACACTATTTCGGCATTTTGATTTTTTATTTCTTCAGCTAAAGCTTTTGCAATGGCTAAAGAATCTCTTTGGTTTTGATCTTTTAATAACACACCTTTATCTACACCCATTGCCAGAGCTTTGCGGATAGTATCTTTGTTGCTATCATTACCAACCGATAAAACAGAAACTTCGCCGCCTAAGTTCTCCTTGGTTTTCAGTGCTTCTTCAACGGCAATTTCATCATAAGGATTTATGATATAAGTTACACCGTTCGGGTCGATGGTTTTTTCATCAGCACCTACTTTTACCTTTGTAGCAGTGTCAGGTACATGGCTAACACATACTGCTATATTCATTAATATCCTCCTCTTAATTATTTAATTTCACAAAAAAATATAAACATACACCTGTCTAAAATCAAACAGAGTTAATTTAAAGCAAATCAGGATTATTTCATGATCTTTTAAGTTAATTTCAATTTTTATAACTTTCTAACATGGAAAAACAAACCAATGATACGCCTGAAATAGAAGTTCTCGAGAATGAAGAAACCACAGTAAAGTTTGTCAGCAGGGTTATACTATTCAATGATGATTGGCACACGTTTGATGAAGTTATAACGCAACTGATAAAGGCAGTGCATTGCAGTTACGAAAAAGCACGCGCTCACGCTTTTGAAGTTCACGTTAAAGGAAAGTCTATTGTTTTTAATGGAACAATGAAGGATTGTTTAAGAGTTTCTTCGGTTTTAGAAGAAATTGCCTTAAATACTCAAATTGTTACCTAATTTTAAAGCTTATCTAACATTTTGCCTCATTCTATAGCATTTTTGAATTTATCGCAAACATTATCTTAGTCACATCAAATTTCATTGTTTATAGTATTGCTTCTAGCTATATTTACGGTCTAATTTTAAACAATTAAGGTAATGTGTGAAAAATATAAGAGAAGATATTCGTAATATCGCAATTATAGCTCATGTTGATCATGGTAAAACCACTTTGGTAGATTTTATGCTTAATCAAACAGGTGCGTGGAGAGACAATCAGCATATTGAAAAAAGAGTAATGGATTCTAATGACCTTGAAAAAGAACGAGGAATTACAATACTTGCAAAAAATTTAAGTGTACATTATAAAGATGTTAAGATTAATATTATTGATACGCCCGGACACGCTGATTTTGGTGGAGAAGTTGAACGAACTCTAAGAATGGTTGATGGAGTTCTGTTACTGGTTGATGCAGCAGAAGGACCTTTGCCGCAGACTAAATTTGTCTTAAAAAAATCTTTGGATTTAGGATTAAAACCGATTGTTGTAATTAATAAGATCGATAGAAAAGACGCTCGTCCTGATGTTGTACTAAATGAAGTTTTTGACCTTTTTGTATCTCTCGGTGCATCAGAAGAACAGTTGGATTTCCCTTTTGTTTATGCGATTGCAAAAGAGGGAACAGCTAAGCTAAATTTAGAAGATGAAAATGTTGATCTTAAACCGCTTTTCGAATTAATTATAAATAATGTTCCCGGACCGGTTGCTGATATTGAAGCTCCTTATCAAATGCTTGTATCCGCTATAGATTATAATGATTATTTAGGTAGAATGGGAATTGGCAGAGTAGCGAACGGAAGAGTAAAAGTTGGTGACAATATAGTTCTGATTAATAAGGAAGGTGATAAAACCAACGCTAAAATTTCAAAACTTTATTCATTCCAAAATATTAAACGCGTAGAAACAGATGAATTAACAGCAGGAGATATTGGTGCAATCGCCGGTATGGAAGATGTAGATATAGGTGATACTATAGCAGATCCAAAAGTCCCTGAACAACTTCCTTTTGTAGCAATAGACGAGCCCACTATTACAATGAATTTTATTGTGAATAATTCTCCGTTTGCCGGATTAGAAGGAAAATATGTAACAACTAGAAACATAAGTGAAAGACTTTCAAAAGAGTTGAAATCAAATGTTTCATTAAGAGTTGAGATGACCGATTCACCGGACTCATTTAAGGTAAGCGGAAGAGGTGAGCTTCACTTAGCAATACTAATTGAGAATATGCGTAGAGAAGGTTACGAACTGCAATTAAGCAAACCGCAAGTTATTTTCAAAATGATTGATGATGTTAAATGTGAACCGATGGAACATGTGATTATAGATGTTCCTGAAGAATTCGTCGGTATAGTAATTGAAAAACTAGGTAAACGTAAAGCTGAAATGAAAAATATGGTTACCTACAATGAGAATACCCGTGTTGAGTTTTTAATTCCGTCACGTGGACTTATCGGTTACAGAGCCGAATTTATGACTGACACTAAAGGAACCGGAATTCTTCATCATAATTTTGCCGGTTACGAGCCTTACAAGGGAGATATTGTTCATCGTCAAAAAGGTGCAATGGTTGCCATGGAAAATGGTGTCTCATCTGCTTATGCGATGTTTAAACTACAAGAAAGATCGGTATTCTTCATTCATCCCGGAACCAAAGTTTATCAAGGTATGGTTGTCGGAGAGAATTCAAGAAATAATGATATGCAAGTAAACGTTACCAAAACAAAACAGTTAAGTAATATGCGTTCTTCCGGAGCTGACGAAGCTATTAGACTCGAACCACCAACAGTTCTCACATTAGAACAAGGCATTGAATGGATTACAGACGACGAATATGTTGAAGTAACACCTGAGAACTTAAGAATAAGAAAAAAATATCTAACAGAGATGGATAGAAAAAATGCTAGATTAGCCGCTAAAAAAGAGGCTGAAGCAGTTCAATAACCAAAAGTTTTGAACATAATTAATTTTAAATTCTATGGAGGAGATTATGTCAGATAGTGCTGTTAAAGGTTTAGAGCCAGAAATATTGTGGCAAAGATTTTACGAAATTGCTCAAGTTCCGCGCCCTTCAAAAAAGGAAGGCAAAATACTCGAGCATATGCGAAATCTTATTAAAGAATTAAATCTTGAATACAAAGAAGATAAAGTTGGCAATATTGTAGTCTCTGTTCCCGCAACTAAAGGATATGAAACTTCTCCAACTGTAGTTCTTCAGGGACATGTAGATATGGTTTGTGAAAAAAATAAAGGAACGAAGCACGATTTTGATAATGATCCCATAAAATTAATTAAAGACGGTGAATGGATAAAAGCGGACGGAACAACACTTGGAAGCGATAATGGCATTGGAGTTGCTGCTTCTTTAGCGATTATTACTGATAAAGATTCTGTTCATGGTCCCCTTGAAATACTAATGACAGTTGATGAAGAAACAGGATTAACAGGTGCTAACAATTTAGAATCCGGATTTATTACCGGAAAAATTTTGTTGAATTTAGACTCTGAAGAAGACGGAGCCTTTTATGTAGGCTGTTCAGGCGGTTTGGACACAGTTGCTGTTTTTGAAAAAGAGACAGAAAAAGTTGATCCAAAATTATCAACGTATGAAGTTTTGATTACCGGATTGAAAGGTGGTCATTCCGGTTTGGATATATCTCAGGGACGTGGAAACGGAATTAAAATATTAGCAAGAGTATTAAAATCTTTTGAAGGTGTAAATTATTTTGTCTCCAGAATTGATGGCGGAAGTAAAAGAAACGCTATTCCAAGAGAAGCAGAAGCTATTATACATATAAGCGATTCTGATGTTGAAAACATTAAAAAAATAACAAAAAATTTTGAAAGTAATATCTCAAACGAATTAAAGACTTCTGACTCTGGAGTAAAAGTTGAATTTAAGAAAACGGACTCAGATGCTTCACAAGTGTTTACAAAACAATTTTCAACAAAACTTGTAAATACAATTTTAGCACTTCCGCATGGTGTTATCAATATGAGTCAGGATATTCCGGGATTAGTTGAAACATCTACTAATGTGGCTACCATTTTTACTGAAGACAAAATTGTGAGAATCGGAACAAGCCAAAGAAGTTCTATTGAAAGCGCCAAAAAATATATTTCTCAAAGTGTCGCGGCAATTTTTAATCTTGCTGGCGGAGAAGTAAAAACCGGAGATGGCTATCCGGGATGGAAACCTGATCTTGATTCTAAAATCTTAGAACTATCTAAGCAAGTATTTAATGAACAGTACGGTAAAGGACCTGAAATTAAAGCAATCCACGCTGGTTTAGAATGCGGAATTCTCGGTGATAAAAATCCCGGTTTAGATATGGTTTCATTTGGTCCTACAATTCAAGGCGCTCATTCACCGGATGAACGAGTAAATATAAAAACAGTAGAAAAATTCTATGATTTGTTAAAAGGAATTTTGAAAGCTGTTGCAGATCAAAATAAAAATTAAATTTTAATCGCGCTGACTTCATTACTTTTTTAGTGAAGTCAGCAGATTTCAACTAAGCGCATAAAGAGCACTGGCAATATTCATAAATCTCATCATAACCATAATCGATTGTTAATTCTTCACCTGCTTTAATATCCCGGTAAGCAATTAAACGTAAACTCTCTTCATCTCGCTCAACAACATCACAGTTAAAATCACAATCATGGTTAATGTATTTTATCTTTTTGGTCATTGCAGTATCTATATAAGTATCGCCGTTCCAAAAAATGTAAACATTATCTTCTTCTTCTTCCCGTCTTTCACACTCATCTCCTGAAATAACTTCACCTTTAATAACCATGATCGGAGAGCCTTCGGGAATATCTGTTTTAGTAAAAATCCCTTTACCATGAATATCCGATGATTTTACTACAACGAAATTTTCAAAATCTTTTTCTTTTTTTAACTTTGTCAATTATCACTTTCCTCTGTTTTATTACCAAAAACTTTTTGAATTAATTTGTGCATAAAAGAATTTTCCATAATGGGATATGTGTATTTTATATTGTCGGGTAAATCTTCATTATGATAATCAAATTTGTAAAGTTCTTTATTTGTAACATTATAATATCTCACTTGAAGTATTCCATACTTGGCAGTATTTAAATCGATAGAATATAAAGTCATCGATCGATAAATTTTGTCCGGTATTTCCGAAAATTCAAGCGGAGGTTTGTGCATTTCCAGCAGCCAAACATTAAATTTGTTTCCCGAAACCGTATCGGTCTGCGAAGCATCGTACCATATTCTCTGTTTTTCATTAATTATCAAAGGTTTCCATCTGTGGGTTTCCGTTTGGGATTGCGCTTGAATTGAAGTAATCATCGTAAGAAATATTATAAAAACAATAGTGCAGATATTTTTCATTTTAAGAATACCGAATTTTATTATTAGCGAAGAGAAATTACAGAATTTTGACGAATTATAAAATATATTGTTTCACGTACATCAATTAAATCTAGGAATTTATAAAAAAAGGATGTTCCGACTTTAAATATTGCAAATTGATTATTCTTTACTAAATATTATTTAAATTAAGGATATAATGTTGAATTTTAATTTAAAACTAAGAGATTTTTCATGAACGCAAATTAAGATATTAACATTGAGAAATGAAAAGTTAGTTTTTTTTGTTTAAAAATCATCAACCATTAAGTAAATAATACTTTGATAATCTATGAAAACTAAAATAATTCTATTTTTATTTATTCTGGGAAGCGTAACCATGCCGCAAAGTAAACTATCCGATTTGAAACAAAATATTATAAATGAATTTAGCACAACAAAAGGTGATTTTGCTTTGGCTTTTAAACTCTTAAATAGCAATGAGCAAGAAATCTTAATAAATGCAAAAGAAGACTTTCATGCTGCTAGTACAATGAAGACTCCTGTTATGATAGAAGTTTTTAAACAAGCCGCAGAAGGAAAGTTTAGTTTGGATGATTCGGTTCGTGTAGAAAATAAATTCAAGAGTATTGTGGATAGCTCGGAGTATTCAATGAGCATAACGGAAGACAGCGGCGAAGGCCTTTATAATTATATCGGTAAAAAAAGAACAATCGGACAACTTGTTCATGAAATGATAACAGTAAGTAGTAATCTTGCGACAAATATACTTATTGATAAAGTTGGTGCTAAAAATGTGATGAAAACCATGAAAGATATAGGAGCAAATGATATTAGAGTATTACGCGGAGTTGAGGACATAAAAGCATTTAATTTGGGAATGAACAATACTACTACTGCATATGATTTAATGGTAATATTTGAAAAAATTGCTTTGGGTGAAGTTGTCTCCCCAAAAGCTTGTACTGAAATGGTTAACATATTACTCCAACAAAAGTTTAACAGTAGAATTCCAGCTGAATTACCTAAAAATGTAAAAGTTGCTCACAAAACCGGTTCTATAGACGGAGTTGAACATGATTCAGGAATTGTTTATTTACCTGATGGAAGAAAATATATTTTAGTAATTTTGGCTAAGAATCTAGAGGATATGAAAGCCGGACAAAAAATTGAAGCCGATGTTTCAAAAATGATTTATGATTATTTAACAAACTAATTTTATCCTTTTCATTATTAAAGGAAAAGGAGGAGAAAATGCCCGAGGAAGAACTTTTATTCGACTCTGAAGGTAAAGATTTATCTCACCCGGGAGAAATTAAAAGTTATTTTAATAAAAGCTCATCTCTATACAACCGCTTTTCTGCATTATTTGAATCTTCTGACGACGCAATAATAATTAAAGATTTAGAAGGAAAAATTACGGCTTGGAATAAAAGCGCAGAAATATTATATGGTTATTCTGCCGGAGAAATAGTGGGGAGAAATATTTCGGTTCTTTTTACTAAAGATAACCAGCAAGAATCAAATAAGATATTAGACAAACTTAAAAATGGAATTAGAATAAATCATTACGAAACTGTAAGGCTTCATAAATCCGGAGCTAACTTAGAGGTATCCATTTCAGTTTCACCAATTAATGATAAATCCGGAAAAATTGTTGAAGCTTCTTCGATAGCAAGAGATATTAGTGAGCGGAAAAAATTTGAGAATGAAAAAAAAGAAAAAGAAAAGCAACTGAAAGAAGCACATCAGATAGCTAAACTTGGTTATTGGGAATGGGATATTATTAAAGATCGTTTTACATTTTCGGATGATCTCGCCAAAAATCTGGATATAGAATATCCTGAAGAGAATTTAACTCTAGAAAATTTTATGAAATTAGTTTATCCGGAGGACAAAGAAAAATTAAATTTACAAATTCAGAATGCAGTTTTTGATCAGCTCCCATTCGAGTTCGATTATCGACTTGTTCTACCAAACCATGTATTAAAATCTATTTTTGTTAGAGGCGAGGCATTTGTCGATGATAAAGGAAATGCATATAAATTAAGGGGAATCAGCCAGGATATAACTGAAAGAAAAACCTACGAGCAAAGACTGGAATCACAATTCGAAATAGTAAAGATTCTTTCCGAAATTGAAACAATAAAGGAAGCTTGTCCTAAAATATTAAATAAAATTTGTGATGCGTTAGGATGGCAAATTGGTGAGCTATGGCTTGTTAATGAACTAAGTGGTTTACTCGAATTAGAAGGAGCCTGGGCAAATCCATTGATTGATGCAAAAGAATTTTTAGACACAAGTACAAAATGTAAATTTGGTGTTGGTGTAAGTCTGCAAGGCAAAGTTTGGGAAAAAAAACAAATGTTGTGGAGTTCCAATGTCGTAACTGAGCAATTCTTTCCGAGATCCGTGTTAGCCGCAGATTTAAAATTAAACTCAGCACTTTCATTTCCAATTATATCAAGAAACAAAGTACTTGGTGTTTTTAGTTTTTACAAACAAGAAAAGCGAGAACCCGATACTGAATTGTTAAAAATGCTTGAGGCACTAAGTACTCAAATTGCTGAGTTTATTGAGCATAAAAAAACTCAGCCCTTGTTAGCTGAAAGCCAAGGACTTTATCAAACCCTCGTTGAAACTTCACCTGATGCAATTACCCTTACGGATTTAGGAGGTCGAATTTTATTCTGTAATAATCAGGCAGCAGAACTTTTCGGCTTTAAGAATTACGAATCTTTAATAAATAAGAATTTTTATGCTTTTATTGCAGATGAAGATCAGCAGAAAGCAATACATATTGAAAATGCAACCATTGAATTAGGCAAAACTCGAGATGTAGAATATACTTTGATTAAGAAAGACGGTATAAAGTTTCAAGCCGAAATAAATACATCAATTGTGCTGGATCCTAAACAACACCCTAAAGCCTTTATAGAAATAATTAGAGATATCACTACGAGAAAAGAATACGAAGATAAAATAATTGAAAAAATTAATCAGCAAGCTGCAATTTCTGAATTTGGACAATTTGCGTTGACTGGTGTGGACCAAACTTCATTATTTGATTTTGCAATTCATAAAATATCGGATACATTAAAAATAGAATATATAAGTCTGCTTGAATTTTTACCTAATGAGAATCAACTAATATTAAGAGCAGCTTTAGGCTGGGATCAAAAATTGATTAATCAGGCTAAAGTAAGTGCCGAAAAAAGTTATCAAGCAGGTTTTGCGTTGAACTCTAAGGAACCTATAATTGTTAAGAATCTTGATAAGGAAACTCGATTTAAAGGTTCAGAGTATCTTTATGAGGAAGGGATAGTTTCCGGAATAAGCGTAGTAATAATTGGTCGCGACAAACCTTTTGGAACATTAAGCGTGGTTACTAAAGCAAGAAGAAATTTCTCAAAAGAAGATGCTCATTTTTTACAAGCCATGGCTAATATTATTTCAAGTAGCTTAGAAATTTTAAAATAAAATTATCTTCATTGATTTTATACATGAATCGTTAAAATATTTAAAAGAAACTGATCAAATAAAATATCGTATTAATTCAGTCCAATAGTTTAATTATGCAGTAATTCACTATTGCCTTGAACTAATTTTATCAAAAATAGTTGAGCAAAATCAAAAATTATTATCTTTGATTTATTGATCTTAATAATCGATATACTTAGAAAGGTAAATAATGAGCAGCGTAAAAAAAATCCTTTTGGTAGAAGATGATCCTAACGATGTTGAGCTCACAATTTCAGCTCTAAACGAAAATAATCTCGGAAATGAAGTTAACGTTGCCAGAGATGGTGAAGAAGCGCTCGATTACCTATTCAAAAAAGGAAGCTTTGCTTCCAGAGATACCGGTAATCCAATAGTTATATTATTGGATATTAAAATGCCGAAGATAAGCGGTCTTGAGGTTTTAAGAATAATAAAGAATGATGAAAATCTAAAGAACATTCCTGTTGTTATGCTAACTTCATCCAGGGAAGAATGTGACTTAATTGAAAGTTATAGCCTTGGTGTTAACGCCTATGTTGTTAAACCGGTAAACTTTCAGGATTTCATAAAAGCAGTTAAAGAAATTGGACTGTTTTGGGCGGTAATAAATGAACCACCTCCGAGAAGTATCAACTAAATTTTAATTATACTTAAATGATAAATATCTTACATTTAGAAGATAATGAATTCGACGCGGAGATAATTCAACGCGAAATATTAGTTGAAATCCCGGACTGTAAATTTACAGTAAGCAAGAGTAAAGATTCTTTTATTTCTAATTTAGATAGTGGTAATGTTGATCTAATTATTTCTGATTATTCGCTTCCGGGTTTTGATGGAATTTCTGCATTATCTATCGTCAGGAATAACTTTCCACAAATCCCATTCATTTTTGTGTCGGGGCATATTGGCGAAGATTTGGCAATTGAAGCACTTCGTAAAGGCGCTACTGATTATGTCTTAAAAGATAAGTTGAATAAACTCTTACCCGTTATTAAAAGAACGCTTGACGAAAAAAGAGAGGTAGAAAAGCGAGAAGAAGCGGAGCGTTCACAAAAAGAAATTGAAAGTAGTTTTTGGGGATTATTTAATTCTGTTTCTGATGGTATTTTTGTTCAAGAAAAAGATGGAACTTTTATTGATATAAATAGCGGCGCATTAAAAATGTACGGGTATGACAAGGATTTTATAATTGGTAAGAAACCCATCGCAATTTCTGCTCCCGGAAAAAACCACTTCGATTTGCTTAACGATTTATTAGAAAAGGCATTTTACGGCGAACCTCAACTTTTTGAGTTTTGGGGTAAACGTATGAACAATGAAATATTTCCTCAAGAAATTAGACTTAATAAAGGCAGCTATTTTGGTAAAGATGTTGTTGTTGCAATCGCCAGAGATATAAGTGAAAGAAAATTAGCTGAAGAAAGCTTACGAAAATCGGAAGAGAGATTTAGAGGTATTTATAATTCTTCTTTACTTGGAATTGCAACAGTAGATTCCAACGGCGCAATTCTCCGAACCAACAAAGCATTTCAAGAATTTTTAGAATTTACCGAAGAAGACATTAAGGGAAGAAATATAATTGAATTGACTTTTCCTGATGATAGGAGGGTCAGTAAAAAATATCTTCAAGCGGTAACTGATAATATAGTTGATAGTTTTCAACTTGAAAAAAGATTTGTAACTAAAAATAATCAGATTAAATGGGCGCATATTTCAGCTTCTTCGGTAAGGGATGAAAATGGAGATTTGGAATATGCAATCGGTCTTTTTGAAGATATAACTGCCCAAAAACTTGCCGAAGAAAATCTTCATGAATCTGAAAACAGGGTAAGTACTCTGGTTAACAATTTGCAAATTGTTTTATATGCAATCGATTTAAAAGGTAAGTTTAAATTTGTAATTGGCAAAGGACTGGAATCTATAGGGCGTGATTCAAGTGTACTGCTTAATAAATCTGTTTTCGAATACGAAAATATGATATTGCTTAAAGATGCACTGGATAATAAAGTAAGCTTAAAAGATGCTCTGGATAAAGGAATAAGCGGAAACACACTTTCATTAATAGCAAAGGTTGAAGGTAGATATTATGATAATCGTATTATTCCTTGGCAAAATATTTCCGGTGACATAATCGGATTATTAGGTTTTGCTTTAGACATTTCTAATCAGATTAATGATAGCAAAGCACTTAAAAAAAGTGAAAGAAAATTCAAAGAGCTAACTGATCTTTTACCTCAAACAATATTTGAATTAGATTCGTTTAACCATATACTATTCTTAAATAAAGAGGGAATTTCCGCATTTAAGATTCAAGGACAATTAGATAAAAACAAACTAAAATTTGATGAACTAATCCATGAAGATGATCATAAAAGGTTAGCCAGTTTTTTCCGGCGCATTAAGGATGGTGAACTTATTAATGAAATGGATTTTATAGCGAAACGAAGTAATGGTACAAGTTTTCCATGTTTGATATTCGCTAGCAAAATGTTAGACGAAGATGGTAGAATTGGTATTAGAGGTATTTTGGTTGACGATACTGATCGTAAAAAGGTTTTGGAGGAGTTGATAGTTGCCAAAAATAAAGCCGAAGAATCGGATCGTTTAAAATCTGAATTCCTTGCTCAAATGTCTCATGAAATTAGAACTCCATTAAACGT
Source organism: uncultured Ignavibacteriales bacterium (assembly GCA_963739985.1). GTDB lineage: Bacteria > Bacteroidota > Ignavibacteria > Ignavibacteriales > Ignavibacteriaceae > CAVUCE01. Next base: position 241,170 of record CAVUCE010000022.1, on the reverse strand, counting down.
AATTTTAAGCTACAATTCTCTTTTAGAAGATGAATTGAAAGATAAAGTGAAACCTGAGCGTGTCTCAATATTTAATTCGATGGATTCTGCAGGTAAAAGATTACTGAGAACTATCGATTTAATTCTAAATGTTTCCATGGCGCAAACAGGTCTTGTAGACGTTCATATTGAAAGAGTTAATCTTGATGAAATTACAACCCAACTATTATCTGAATTCAGAAGTGTTGCAAGCTCTAGAAATATAGATTTACGTTATAATAATTCTATAAAAAATTCAATCATTGAATCAGATAATTATATAATTAGTCAAATTTTACAAAACTTAATTGATAATGCGATTAAGTATACACACGAAGGACATGTAGAAATAAAAATATACGAAATATCGGACCGTGTTTATATAGATATTATTGATACAGGCATTGGGATTGCAAGCAATTATTTACCTAATTTATTTTCGCCATTTTCACAAGAGGAAGGCGGGTATTCTCGAAAATTTGAAGGTAATGGGTTAGGCTTAGCATTGGTAAAAAATTATGCAGATTTAATTGATGCAAATATTTCTGTGCAAAGTTCAAAAGGTGTAGGTTCAACATTTACGATTAGTTTTAGAAAAAGTAAAAAGCCGATTCGTAATTGAACCGGCTTTAAAATGAATAGAATTATTTGGATTTAACAGGGTAAGGTGGATGTTTGGGAAAAGTATATGGATTTTCTTTAATTTGTTTGAGAGCTGTTTTGATAGCTTCTTCTAGCTGAGGATCTTTTCCCTGCATCACAGATGCCGGATCATTATCTAAATAAATATCCGGATCAGCGCCGTGATTTTCAATCCACCATTTGTCTTCTTTACCATAAAATCCGTTATTAGATTGCTCAACATGGCCGTTATCAATAGTTGTTTCGCCATTTATTATTCCTGTTAATCCGCCCCAAGAAGGCACGCCGACAACAGTTCCAAGATTGTTCGCTTTAAAGTCTTTTATAAATGCTTCACCATCCGAGCCATTATATTCGTTTGAAATAACAACATATTTTCCCGTTGATGTTGAACCGGGATATCTAAAAGGAACCATTCCGTTTAGAACATTGTGAGCGACCATTTTGCGTTCAAGTTTATCAATTAAAAAGTACTCTGTCCATCCGCCGGAATTTCTTCTCATATCAATAATAATTCCTTTTTTATAACGGAAGGCTCTCCAAAATTTATCGAACTCGCCAATACCGCCTGCATTCATTGCATTTATATGCATATAACCAAGTTCTCCGTTGCTCTCCTTCAGTACTTTATTAATGTTATGAGTAAGCCAATTAAAATATCTTAATTTAGAACTATTTTTAATGGGCTCTACATTGTAGGTTTTTGCTCCGTTTGCACTTGGCTTATTGTTAACAGTTATTTCAACTTTTTGTCCTTTTGTAACTTGTAAAAATTTGAAATAATCTTGTGGTGCTTTTAATTCATGCCCGTTTATTGCAATAAGATAATCTCCTTCGTGAAGATTTATATCGGGTCTTGCCAATGGAGCTTTTAAAGATAGATTATATTCAGTTGGCCCGTATATTTTATCAAACTTATAAAATCCGCTCGATTTATCCGGAACTAAATCAGCGCCGAGCCAACCAGTGTATACCTCAGATTTTGGAGGGTCAGCCGGACCCATATCGCCACCATAAATATATGTATGGGAAACACTGAGTTCACCAACCATTTGAGATAGAACCCAGTTTAATTGCTGACGTGAGGTTATATAAGGGATGTAAGATTTATATCTTTCACCAATTGCTTTCCAATCTAATCCAAACATATTTGGATCAAAAAAGAAATCTCTGTACCATCTCCATGTATCATTAAAAATTTGTACCCATTCTTTTTCCGGATTTATTGTATAAGACATGCCTTCAAAGCTTACTGAATCGCCAATCTTTTTCGTTTTATAAGCATCATTCCAGCTTGTTGTGTAAATATCTTTTTTTCTTTGGATTTCAAGATAATCACCATTCTGAGATGTTGAGAAGTTTTTAATCTTTTCATCAAGTGTAACTTCTTTGTGATCATTCATATCAAAAATGTGCAGGTCCCATTTTGTTTTACCTTTTGGATGAAATATCTCTTCATATTCATCTTCTGTAAATTTAGGAACCGAACACCATGCGACTCTATCATTGCCGGCTTTAAGGTAAAAATAATTTCCGGATGCAACCGGAAGGGGATAAGTTCGTAATTTGATTCCATCAATATCAATCTTAAAATCGCTTGAGGCTTTAGGCTCATCTTTTTCAACCGTTTCTGCAAAAGGAGGTTTTAATCCATCCTGTAATTGTACAACCATTATCTTTTGCGGATCAGAAATTACATGATCATCTTCATAAAAATCCATTTGTAAATTAAAATTTCTGCTTGATAAGTAATAAAGGTATTTTCCGTTAGCATCAAATGTCGGATTTATATTATCAAAAAAATCATCTGTGATTGGATATTTCTTCCCGGTTTCAATATTGTACAAAAATATTTGATTGTTCTTATTGTATTGAGCAAAACTATAACAGATCCATTTACTATCAGGAGACCAGTTGTAATCACTTTCTTCCCAATAAAACTCATCATTTTTTAATTGGTTCGAATTATCAATCTTGGTTATTTTTTTTGAATCTATATCGAGGTAGAAAATCTCGAAATCTCTGTTACCGAATAAAATCTTTTTACTGTCCGGAGACCAAACTAAGTGGTAATTTGTCCGATTTAGTGAACTGGTTAACTGGATCCATTTTCCGCCGTCAACTTTTTGCAAGTAAATTTCATATTCGCCCGACTTATCGGAGAAAAATGCAATCCATTTTCCATCCGGAGAAATTTGCGGATACATTTCTCGAGTTCCCGGAGTGTTTGAAAGATTTAGAATTGATCCTTTACCGGTCGGAACATTAAAAATATCACCGCGAGCTTCAATCGCTAAGTTTTTTCCATCGTTAGATATTCTTGCGTAATGAATATAATCTTTAGGATTAATCACTCTCTCTCGCAATTCCCATTTATCAGAAGGAATTGTTACTGAGATTTGTTTATTACTTCCATCCACAGTATTGAAAATATTTAAGTAACCATCATGCAAATAAACTATTTGAGTTTTATCATTTGACGGGTACATTACATCAACATCTGAATAATTTGTTAATTCTTTTATTTCTTTTGTAGATAAATCTTCTTTGTACAAATTTGAAATACCGTTTGTTTGATCCGAAACAAAGTACATGGTATTTTCTCCAATCCACATTGGATAGGAATTATTACCTACATAGTCCGAAATGGGAGTAAACTTATTGTTTGAGAAATCATACATCCAGATATCGGTATGCCACCCGCCTTTATATCTTTTCCAGTAATAATCTTCACGTCCTTTACGAACATAAACTATTTTATTCCCATCAGGAGAGAAACTACAATCAACGCCTCTATCTAAAGGAAACCTTTCCGGAGCCGAACCATCAGCTTCTGTAAAATAAAGATTAGGATCCCGCATAATATAATTTTCAAAATAAGATTTGAAGACAACTTTCTTTCCATCCGGGGTCCATGTTACAGATGTTGCGCCTCCCGGGTTATAAGTAATTCTTTTTGGAACACCGCCTTCAGATGGAATGATATAGACAGATCTTTCGCCATCATAACTAGCTGAGAATGCAATCGATTTGCCATCGGGTGAAAATCTAGCATTGGTTTCATCGCCTGGAAAAGAAGTTAATCTTTGAGCAACGCCGCCGTTGGAATTTACAATCCACAAGTCACCTTCATAAGTAAAAACTATTTTGTTTTGATGGATTGAGGGATCTTGCATGAATCTGCCGATCTGTGCTGCATAGATATAACTGCACATAAAAAAGACAGATAAAAATAGGGCATAGAACTTTTTCATTATGTATACTCCGGAAGATTTGAAAAATAATAAGCTTAAAATAGTTAATTGCTCAAATTGAGAAAACACATTTTAAACAATTATTTTGTATAATTGACAAAGATAACTTTGTCTTATTATTCTAATAATTAGGAAATTTTATTTTGAACTTATCAATTGTGCAAAAAATGTTGAATTAATATACAATTCCTTGCTAATTATTAAACAATTTAAATGGTATATATATTGCAATTAAATATGCAATAGGGGGCTTCTGAAAAAATTGTTTTAACAAGTAAAAGGGAGCAGAGATGACTTGGCTAAAGCTAAAATCGTTTTTCGAAGAGTATGAAATAATATTTTTTATGGTATTAATTACCTTCGGATGGGTTATACTTTATACTTTCTATATTGTACTTTCTATGATCTTCTTCTCATTTTAAAGAGAATATCAGATAATTAAAAGTTGAAGCTGTTCTTTTGATGAACAGCCTTTTGTTTTACCATTTGTTATAGTGAACTTTAGTAGAATCATATCTTGAAATTGATTCATGAGATTCAGCCGGATAACCCAAAACAACAAGAGCAACAGGTAAAACTGAATCGGGCAATTTGAAAAATTTTTGCGTATTCATAACAATCTCTTCGAATGGATAAATCCCAACCCAAACAGCACCCAGATTGATATCATGTGCGGCAAGTAAAATGTTTTGTATCGCTGCGGAACAATTTTGAATCATCAGTCCATTACTTTCTTCCAAGTTTTTATCACCGCAAACCAAAATTGCAGCTGCAGCCTTTTCTAACATTTCGGCATGTGGTATTGCGGTAATTAATCCTTTTAATATTTTAGACTCGTTTAATACCAGGAACTGCCAAGATCGTTTATCAAAGGCAGAAGGAGCCATCATAGCCGCTTCTAATAATAGTTCAATTTTTTTTGCGTCGATATTATCGTCAGTGTAATTTCTTATACTTCTTCGCGTTTTAATTGCTTTTAAAGTTTCCATATTTTCTCAACTTTAGTTTAAGTTCTAAAAATGTTTATTCTATTCTTGTTCCCGATAAACCTTGCAAAGTCTGTTCCAATAACTCTGATTTAGTAATGAAAACTCTTTGCCCCCCATTTTCTAAAAAATTTATGGAAGCTTTAATTTTTGGTCCCATGCTACCATCGGGGAATTCCCCCTTTCCGTAAAGCTCTTTCACTTGTTTTAAACTTAAAAATTTTAAATCTGTTTGGTCCTTCTGTTGATAATGTAATTTTACACAATCTACATTTGTAAGAATTATTAATTCAGCTTCTAACTTTTCATCTCTCAGTTTTGCGCTATTAATTAATTTTATTCCTAATAAAGCTGTAGCAAGATCTTTGTCAACTACTGCTTCTACGCCTTTATAGATTTTTGCCGGTTCTGAATTATTATAAAATTTACGTTTATAAATGAATCCATAATCACTTTTATAGATTTCATTTCCATCTTTAATTTCCGGTTTAACTTCGACAACTGGAATGCCACCGCCTCCAACAGCTATTGGAATTATACCGTTTACTAAATTTGATTCAATAATTGCAAACTCAATAATATCTATCGGAACCGGAGAGGGAACAACCCATCTCCAAAGTTCATTCCCTTTATCATCTTTTTTATAAACTTTAAAATTTTGGCTCTTATTTTTGTTTTGTTCAAGCACTTCTTCTTTATTGTAAGCACGACCTATAAATTTTGTCGGTTTATTAAATGCCTTATCATTTATATCTACAACAACTCTCGTAACTGTTTCCGCGGCTAATTTATTTATCCCTATAATTTGTAGTGCATTGGTTAATTGAGCCAACATATATCCTATCGAACCCTGAGTATCAGCATCACAAATATCTAATGGAATGTTGTTTCTGGTTGTCGAACGTTTTGTTGAATTTAGAATTAAATCGCCTATTTGGGGGCCATTACCATGAGTGATAACAAAATAATCTTTTGGGTTTTGTTTTATTATCTTTGCCATGATTTTACATGTTTCGGCGGTTCTATGCCATTGTTCGGAAATATCAGGAATTGTTAATTTCCCGGTTGATGGATTTATATTCCCAACCGGTGAAACTTCATTACCGCCTAATGCAATTAACTTAAGTCGTTTCATATAAAATATTTATTTGTTATTGTTAAGGGATTTTACTGATATGCGATCTCCCCCAAAAATCCTTTTTTGATAATTCAATTTCATAAAAAATGATTAAACAAGCTATAACATTATTCCTAATGATCATTAAAAATAATTTTCGATTACACATTTAAATTATTTTTCAATACCTTAAGAGGTGTTTATCTATCTTTGTTGAACAAAATTCAAAAACGGGGATTTCAATTCTGACTTCAGGGGTTCACAAAAACTTAGTCCAATTTGTTAAACATGAATTTTAACAATTATACGGTAAAGACTATCACCTTTTTTTATTGAATTCCTCAAATAAATAATTTATATCGTTAAGCATTGTATCTAAATAATCATGTTCGTAATAACGATTTTGTGAATAATAATGAGTAAAATCAAAAAAAAATATAACGGAGTAGTTTTAGCTGCTGGTTATTCATCAAGGATGAAAGATTGGAAACCTAAAATTGTCTTAGAACATGAGCCCATTATAATCCGCACTATTAAACCTATGTTGGAATATTGTCACAAAGTTATTGTTGTTGGCGGATTTAATTTTAATAAACTATTAGAACTGATTTATGAATTTGATTATTTAAGTGATAGAGAAGTTAAAAAGATTGTCGTAATTGATAATAAATATTTCATGAATGGTATGTTTACATCTGTTCAAAAAGGTTTAATTAGTGTTGATGAATATGCCTCCGGAGTATTTATAATGCCTGGTGATATACCTTTTGTTAAGAAAGAAACATTTAAAAAATTGGTCAATATTTTCAATCGGTCTGTAGATAAAGATGTTTTAATACCAATAACCTTACAAATTCCTGAAGTCTATTTGGGTAAAGCGAAATTGCGAAAAGGACATCCGCTACTTATAAGCAGAAAGGTTGCAACATTTGCAATTAGAGCCGACCAAAATTCGAACCTTAGAGAGGTAATCAATAATTTCAAAAAAAATTATTGTTATGTAGACGATAAAGGAATTATTTTTGATCTGGATGTAAAAAGTGACCTAAATAAAGCTGATAAATATTTAATATCATTAGATAAATAAATAATTAAACCAGCTCATATTATATAATTGAATTAATAGACGTTTAATGGTTAATCTTATTTCGGAAATAGAACTAAAATTTAAATCTAGTATAGCCTTTGTTTTAGTAACAATCATTGATTCTATTGGAAGTACGCCAGGTAAAATTGGATTTAAAATGCTCGTTGATCAAAATGAAAAAATTAAAGGTACAATTGGCGGCGGAGAAGTAGAATTCCACGCAATCCAAAAATCTATTGAGTTATTAAATTCAAATAAAATTAGTTATATAGAAACAATTAGTTTAAATGAAACTTCAAAAGATCAATTAAGTAAGAATTCATTTCCTCAAAATAATGGAATGATTCACATTAATGCACTTTGCGGGGGAGAAATAAAGCTATTGTATGAAATTTTTAACGTCCCAAAATCTATTATCATATTTGGCGCCGGACATGTAGGTAAAGCAGTTGGCAAATTTGCAAAGCTTATGAAATTTTCCGTCACCGTAATAGATGATAGAAAAACTGAACTTGATTCACTCGATAATTCTTATTGTGATTTTAAACTAAAGTATGATTTTGACGATCTTGGTAATGTCAAAAAAGATGAAGTCACAATTTCAAAAAATTCATTTATAGTAATAGTAACTAAAAATCATATTAACGATTTGAAAGTTCTGGAATTTATATATTCTAATTATTCCAATTTGCCTTATATCGGTTTGATAGGATCTAAAAGAAAAATTAATACGATTGTTCGAGAGCTTAAAGATAAATTCCCCGGTTATAAATTTACAAATCTATATGCTCCGATCGGACTTAATATCGGTGGCGAATCTCCGGAAGAAATAGCGTTAAGTGTAGTTGCAGAAATTCAAGCGGTTAAAAATAATAAAGAAGTTATACATAATAAATTTGAAGAAGTAATATGATTGACGACGAACTGATTACAATATATCTCGAAATAGTTGGATCGTTAAACTATGATGATATGGGCAGTCAAAATTCAATGCTCATTGATGCTGAATCTACTGTTTCAGATCTTTTAAAACATCTTAATATCAAAAAAGAATATGAACCATTTATCTATGTACATGTAAACGAAAAAGATGCAAAACGAGCTTCAACTTTAAAGGATCATGATAAGGTAAAACTATTCTTACCTGTTTAATTAGTAATAAAATATCAATATGCATTTCTTAAAAAGGTGATCATAACTTGGGGTAATTGTGAAAAAATATTTATTTACTTATTTGATAATCTCAATTATAATCACTTATTTTTCTGCCTGCTCTGTCAGTTCCAACACTGTGTCCTACCGATCATTAAATGATAAAAAATATGAATCTGAATTTATTGACCTCAACGTATCTGAAGCTCTTAATAAAGTTGCGAAAAGTATTAAGTTAATAAATAGCCAGGTTTTTTATAAAAGTATCGTTTTCTCTGAAGAGATGAAGATTAAAAAACAGAATCTTACGGATTCTTTGTTAAAAAATAGCTTTGTTAAAATTTTAAATAAAGAAGAAACTTCATCCGGAACTTCAATAATAATTGCTAATCAAAATAACAAAGTTTTATTTTTAACATGCGCGCACGTTATTGATTTTCCGGATACAATAATTACATACTATTCAGATCCGCTTGGATTTTACAGCGATAATATTAACCAGGTTTCAATTAAATTAAAGCAATCTATTTATGTTCCGGAAGTACCCGGAATTGGTGAGGTTGATTTAATTCTTGAAGATAAAAACTCGGATATAGCATTACTCGGTAAAGAAATTTTAACGAAGCAATTATCATCTGTACCGGTTTTAGAATTTCCAATAGGAAACTCACTAGAACTTGATTGGGGAAATTACCTTTATTTGATGGGTTATCCGTTTAATACAAAAATGCTGACGCGCGGAGTTGTGAGTTCTCCAAGAAAAGATGAGTACGGTGGTTTTATGGTTGATGCTGTTATAAATCATGGATTCAGCGGCGGAGTTATACTTGCTGTCAGTAATGGCTTGCCAAATTTTGAATTTGTCGGAATGGTACAAGCTATGAACTCTGAAGAGTTCAATTTTTTAGCCCCGCGATATTCTGCAGATAGTATAAAATATAATTCTAAAGTTCCTTATAAAGGAGAAATGTATGCGGAAAGCAAAAATCTAATCCGGTACGGATTTACTAGATCAGTTCCAATAAATCTTATTATAAAATATGTAAAAGATAATTTTACAAAAATAACAAGTCTTGGTTACAATCTTGATCAATTCTTAAACCCTAAAAGGCAATAATCTGTTTTATAATAATATGTTAAGCCTACCGCTTATCTGTTTCTAAGTCTATTTGTCTAAAAATATCGCACTTAAGAGAAAATTTGTTAATCCTCATAACTATTCTATTATCTTGGCACTTAGCAAAATCTACAACATTAATACAATTGAAATGAATGTTTTTAAAAAACAGAACACAAAAAATTCAAAAATTATGGTGAATTATGTTTAAGGGGGAAACATTTTCGTTAAAAGCATCTTCATTTTTTCAACTTTATGGTTCACCGGAATGTTTGAACTCAAATATTAAAAAAGAACCATTAAATAGTGAAATCAATATTCCTTATAATAAGCGAATTTTTATTAAAGCAGAAAGATTTTTGAAGCAAGGTGAACTAAAACTATTAAACCATGATTATCACGGCGCAATTTCAGAATATACAAAAGCGATAAACTTAAAACCTGATGTTGATATTTTGTATGTTCGACGCGGAAATGCGAAATGTGAATTAGGAGATTTGGATGCCGCAATAAAGGATTTTGATGCTGCGATAAATTATAATCCAGATTGCGCTGCGGCTTATAAAAGTAAAGCTGATGTTGCTGCTTTAAGTGGTAATTACATTGAAGCAATTACAATTTATAATAACGCAATAAAATGTAATTCATCTTTTGATGCGGCTTACTATAAAAGAGGATGTACTAAAGCAATTCTTGGATATTATAACCAAGCTATTGAGGATTTATCTTTAGCAATCGAACTTAATTCTGAATACATCTTAGCTTATAATAATAGGGGAATTGTTAAAAATGAAATTGGTGATTTTGTTGGCGCAATAAATGATTACAGTAAAGCGATTGAATTACATCAAGAATTTGGAACTCTATATAATAATAGAGCTGTGGCAAAATATAATAATGAAGATTATTACGGAGCAATTGAGGATTATACTAAAGCCATAAATCTAAATCTTAAATATCCTGAAGTATTTAATAACCGTGGATTGGCAAAAGAAAAAATCGGTGCTTTTGAGGGGGCGATTGAAGATTATAAAATTTCTATCGATCTTAATGTAAAACCGATAACAATTTAAAATACCCGGTGTTTAAAGCACCGGGTATTATTAGACTAAAATAAAGTATAAGTTAATCCAAGTTGCAAACCTTCTTTTAGCTGAGTTTTGGGCGATTGATCTTTTTGATAAATCACAAGTACATTTAAGTTTACATTTAAGTAACTGTTAACTTTTGCGGTAATAGTATTGTCCCATCTAACGTCCCAAACATCGAGTGAATTGAATCTTGTGAACAGTCTTAATTTACTGTTAAATAAAATATTTGTATCAAGATTAAGATTTGCTTCTGTTACAGATTCTAAACCTGTATCCAATTTAAAAGCTTCAATTTTATTTTGTGTATCCGGATCATCAGAATATTGACGGAACTTATTTGTGAATGTTTCCTGCAAAGCTAAACCTAAACGAGTTGTGACAATTTTAGATTTATTATAACTGAATCCTAAACTTTGAGTAACATAACCGGGATCGAAAAAAGCTGCCGTTTGAACTGTTGGAGTTACTTTATAATCGTATCCATTCGAAACAGATGTTCTAACAGTATTACTGAAATACGGATCGACCAGCCAACCTACATCATAAGATAAAACACTTTCGAGGTATAGTTCATTATCGTTTGTTCTAAAATCCGCGTTGCCAAGTTTTGTCCTACCATATGCAATTTTTAAACTATTCTTAAGATTCCATGGCTCTGAGTTATAACTTGCTGAAAAATTGCCGAATATTGTCCATGCAAATGTATTGTCTCCACCTTGTGACCAATCACTGAATGCAACTTGATTAATATTTAATCCTGCAGTACCGGAGCCGGTCCATGTTTCAACTTTTGCAGTATCAGTCTGTGCGTAAATAGAAATTGCAAATATGAAAATAATTATAGGAATTATTTTCTTCATAACTATTACTCCTTATTTATTATTATTTATTTTTCCCGAAAATATTTGGCTCTAATATTCAATAAGAATTTTTGAAAATGAGATATTATTTTATCTTAAAACCTATTCCCCTGGATAATAGTTCATTAAGAACTATAAATTGTTTGTACAAAAACATAAAACTTTGAGCCTTAGAGAGAAAAAGACTGGATAAATCCTTAAATCTTTTTACGAAAGAATTAAATTATATAGAATAAATGTAAAATTCTTAAAATAGGCGGTTAGAATCAAATTGAGTGGAGAGATTTAACAGGTTATTGTAAGGAATTAATGCCATTTAAATATATAAAAGACATTTTCTAATATTTCTAAATTAAACTTGAATAATTTATTTTGCATCTTTAATTTGATTGTTGTTTGCTCTTGCATCCAATATCCAGAAGGCGCCAAAAATACTCAAGAAGTAAGTTGTTATAACTAAGCTAAAATACATATTAATACTCTAAATTTTATAGGTTAAAACTACAACAATGCTTCAAATCATATATAAACAGATTATTAAAATTATATTAACTTATTGTAAACAGAATCTGACTTAACCAGTTTTACAAACGTTATCATAGTTATCTTAAATTAAATTTAAATATCAAATGCTTTTAGATTCAAATAGTAAAAAACCGGAAATTACATATCCTTGTAAATGGTCTTACCGTGTAATAGGAGATGATGTTGAGAAAATTCTTAATGCGATAGAGATGGCTGTTTCTGGTTTAGAATATGATGTAACACCTTCAAATATAAGTAGAAACGGAAAGTACTACAGTCTAAATTTGCAACTGGAAGTTCCAAATGAAATTGTTAGAGACTTGATATTTGAAAAGTTAGAAAAAGATCCAAGTGTTAAAATAGTTTTTTAGTAAAACTCAAATTTTATCCTCAAATAATCTTTACTTGTTTTAACTCAATTCATAAAATTTTATTATTTTTGCGCTTCATTATGCTAAAAAATTATGAACATATTATTTGGGATTGGAATGGGACTTTGTTCGATGATCTTGATCTATGTCTTGATATTATAAACAATATCCTGATCAAGCGAGAGCTTTCTCCACTTACCAAACAAAAATATCGTGAAATATTCACATTTCCTGTTAAAGATTATTATTCCGAAGCAGGGCTGGATTTTTCAAAATATTCATTTGAAATATTAGGCAAAGAATGGATTGAAGAATACGAGTTGAGAAGGGAAGAAGCGAATTTGCACGATGGTGTAGAGGAAGTTCTGGCCAATGTTTTGGAATTCGGAAAAGAGCAGTCAATTTTATCGGCTTATTCTAATGATACTCTTTTGGAAGTTGTTGGAAATTATAACCTTAAATCATACTTTAAATATCTTGCTGGATTAGATAATATATACGCTTCAAGTAAAGTTCAACAAGGAAAAAACTTAGTAAAAAATCTTAATGGGAAAAGCAATTCAATATTACTTATCGGCGATACTTTACACGATTATGAAGTTGCAAAAGAAATAGGTGCTGATTGCGTATTAATTGCCAACGGGCATCAAACAAAAACTCGCTTGCAAACCTCCGGTGCTTTAGTTTACGATAAGCTTACTGATTTACTGTAATAAAATTCTGCATTTACTTTTTGGAAAAATTTTAGAATACTTAATTGTACTTTTAGTAAGTTTAGTATGTAACTTTTAAGGGGAAATGTAATGAGTTTATTAGAATTTTTAGAAGCAAATAAAGATAAAATTATGTCGGTTGCCGCCGATTCGCTTGAGAGAGCCAACCTTACACATTATGCAAAATCCACAAAAAATGAAAACAAAGAAAGACTTAACAAATTATTTGAGCTAACTTTTTCTTGTGTAAAAAGCAAAAGCATGATTGATATTATTGAATACTCTGCCGCAATTGCAAAACAAAGATTTGAAGCAGGTTTCGATTTTCACGAAGTTCACACGGTGTTCAATGTTTTGGAAGAATCAATATGGAAGTGCTTAATGCAAAAATATGAATCTGACGAACTTGTTGAAGCATTGAGTTTAATCAGTTCAATCCTGGGGATGGGAAAAGAATCCTTGGCTTGCACATATATAAATCTAGTAAGCAAAAGTAAGAATAAATCGCTTGATTTGTCTCAAATTTGTTGATTTATTTTACAATGCTATATTTATTTTTTCTATTATTCGTTCGCACAAATTGTGAGTAATAAGTGCGTCCTCTGCATTGGATTTTAAAAAACCCGACTTAACGAGATTTATAAACTCATTTATTATTCCGTTAAATCCACGCCGATAAAGAGTAGAATCCCAATCGTTAAAATTTGATATTTTAATATTGTCATTTTCAAAAAATGAAATTGAATTTAAATCATTCGCACTCCATTTTTTGCCGCTCTGCATGACTTCTAATTTCTCTTCAGTTAAACCATTGTCTCTATTCATTAAAGCATAAGCGCTAAAATTTTTGCCAAACATTTGTACAGCAATAGTTGAAAATTGATTTCCGCTTTTTATAAAATTTACACTTAAGTCTTCTATCGCAGTCTTTGAAAGATATCTTACAGTATCTATAACATGAATGAAATCATCAAGAACAAATTCTCTTAAATCTCCCGGAGTATTTACTCTGTTCTTTTGCATTATTATAATTTCAGGCTTTGCTTGATTGTATATCTCTTTATACATAGGTGCATGTCTTCGATTGAATCCGACAAACAGAATTTTTTTATTTTCGTTAGCAATTTTAGTTAGTTCCTCGGATTCATTTAGAGAATATGAAAGTGGCTTGTCAACATAAACATGAATTCCATTCTCTAATAATTTTTTTACAATTTTATAATGCGCTGAAGTTGCTGCATGAACAAATGCCGCTTCAATATTTTTAGTCATCAATTCGTCTAAGTTTTTAGTAAACTCAGAAACTCTATAGCGTTTGGCTAATTGTTCAAGTTTTTTTCCATTCCTGGTACAAAACACCGGAGTAATATTTTCATCATTACAAGTAATAGGTAAGTATGCTTTTTCGGCAATATTTCCAAGTCCTATAATTCCAACCTTCATAAAACCCTTTTTATAATTTCCAAAGAATCGTTTAACGTAAGATTTAGTTATTCAATATATAAAAATCAATAGTGCAAAATGTTTGGCTTATAATTTGAATTACTATATACGTAAAAATAAAAAATGCGAGTATAAATAACTATTTAATCAAAAAATACGGCATTTTGACGATTTGAAAGTAATTAGATGTCTCAAATTAATATTCCCTATCTGAGAATAAGGCAAAAATTTGAGTAAAATATTTATAAAAATATTTTCAATTCCAGTTTATAATAAGATTTCTAACTAAGGATTTATAATGAAGAAATTTCAGTTTTTATTATTCTTAATTATAACTTTTATAATTGCCCAAGTAAATGCACAACAAAAAAACTTTAATTCACAAAGTACTCAATCAATAGGGAATGTATCTGTAAAAACATGGTTCGGCAATAAAAAAGCTGCATATACTTTTTCTTTTGATGATAGCTTTAAATCGCAATATGATTTTGTTTTACCTATTATGAATCAATTTGGATTTAAAGCCACATTCTATGCGATTTCAGGTTATGTAACCGATAATCTTCCGGGAATATGGCGATATGGCACTTGGCCGGAATTTAGACAAATGGCTGCTGAAGGTCATGAAATTGGCGCACATACAATGACACACCCGGATTTAACAACTTTGCCGGTTGGAGACGAAAATACACCAAAAACAATTACCTACGAGTTAGCGCAATCTAAAAAAATAATTGAACAAGAAATTCCTGGGCAAAAATGTATAACTGCTGCTTATCCGTACTGTGCTGAAAATGCTACTGTAGAACAAGTGGCTTCAAAATATTTTGAAGCTGTAAGAGGATGCGGAAACGGACCAAATCCGCCGGATATTTCTGGAAATACATGGTACAATGTAAGCTCAAGCGATATTCCTTTTAGCACTCCAAGAAATTCAACCAGCGATGATTTGGATGAATTGACAAATTATGAAAATAAAATTCAGACAAAAGGAATTGATCAAGGCAGATGGGCAATAATGCTTGCACACGAAGTTTTTCCATTTGATTCGCTTAAAGATGTGCCCGGTTCTTATTATCCTATTTCTACAGAGTGGTTAACGGCATTTTGTGAATGGGTAAAGCAAAAATCTGATAATGGTGATCTTTGGGTTGAAACTCTTGGTAATGTTACGCGATATGTTAAAGAAAGAGAAAATTTCTTTTATCAAGTAAAATCAAATTCATCTAATCAGATTGTTTTATCAACCGGAGATAACTTAGATAATTCAATTTATAACTTCCCGCTTACAATAGATGTTGTAGTTCCTTCAACATGGCAATCCGTTTCGGTTAATCAAGCAGGTAATATCCAAACTTCTGATACTTTTGTTAATAACGGAATTACTTATGCAAGAATGAATATTATTCCTGACGGCGGAGATGTGACAATAAATGGAAAAGGAAATGCTGAATATGCAGTTTCCGGTTCAGTATTGTATAATAATTCTTCCAAATCACCGTTAGCAAATGTTACCGTTTTACTTTCTGATGGAAACACATCACTAACCACGACTACGGATATAAATGGTAATTATAACTTTCCTACTGTTGCTGCAGGTAACTATACAATTACCGCTTCAAAAAGTGACGAATGGAATGGTGTAAATTCTATTGATGCATTAAAAATTGCAAAGTATTTTATAGGAAATGAAACTCTGGATACCCTTCAAAAGTTTGCTGCTGATGTTAATAACGATAATAATATAAACAGCTTGGATGCATTAATGATTGCCAAGAGATTTGTTGGATTAACTAATTCATTTGATAAGCCGGATTGGGTATTTCAAAATCCAATAAGTATAACCGTAGGTAATTCAAATGTAACTCAAAATATACTTGGTATGGCTACCGGAGATGTTGATGAATCTTATACAAATCCAAATTCACCGGTCCAAACAAATAATTTTACTTTGGCAAAATAACCAGCTTGTATAAATGTTTATACTTAAAACCCGGTAATCCGCCGGGTTTTTCATTTTAAACCCGGGTTTTCCAATAAGAAAATCTGCCCTTCGGCAAAAAAATTATTTCAAATGAATTTTTTGGATTAAAAATAAAATTCTTGTTTAATTAAGTCTCATTTTATAACTTTAAATCAAGTGATACAAAGTAATTCTGCAAAACTTTGTTAAGGGGAAATAATGAGTAAAAAATTCAAACCAAAATTTATTTCAAGAAGAAGTTTTATAAAGGGTGTTGGTTCTGGCGTTGTGGGCAGTTATGTGCTTGTTCCAGGGCTAAACACAATTACATCAAAAATTGAAGATGAATCCGAAGAAGAAATTAAAGGGAAAATCGCACTTTCATTAAAAGTGAACGGAAAGTATGTTAGAAAGTTTGTAGAACCTAGAACTACATTAGTTGAAGTTTTAAGAAATGAACTTAATTTAACCGGAACAAAGATAGCCTGTAATCAAGGTGAATGTGGCTCTTGCACAGTATTGCTTGATGGGAAAGCTGTTTATTCTTGTCATATGTTAGCTCTAGATGCTGAAGGTAAGGAAGTAACTACTATCGAAGGTTTAATGAAAGGTGAAAAACTTCATCCGGTTCAAAAAGCTTTTATCGATCATGATGGTTTACAGTGCGGGTTTTGTACACCCGGACAAATTATGGCTGCCGAGGCGATATTAATCAAAAATTCTGAACCATCAGAATCAGAAATCATTGAAGGCATGTCGGGGAATATTTGTCGATGCTCGGCATATCCGAATATATTAAAATCTGCAATAGCTGCTTCTAAAGAAAAAGTTTAACGATACTTTCATCAGAATAAGATATAATTAGGGGAAATTATGGCTAATAAAATAATAAAGGCCAAACATTTTTTTGAAGAAGATTTTGTCGAACAAATTGGCGAAGTCTCAACGAGTAAAGTTCCTGATTGGGGGAAAAACGAAACGCTAAAATATGTTGGAAAACCAATTCCCAGGATAGATGGTTTTGCCAAAGTTACAGGAGTGGCCGAATATACCTTCGATATTAAACTTCCTAGAATGGCACATGCTTTAATCTTAGGTTCTGAAGTTCCTAATGCAAATATTAAAAACATTGAATTAACTAAGGCTAAAGAACTCCCCGGCGTTTTGGAAATCTATACATATAAAAATGCGCCTAAAATTTCATGGTATTCAGGTAAAACATCTTTGTTCGATACACATGTTAGGCTTGTTGGAGATGAGATAGCATGTGTTGTTGCCGAAACAGAACAAATAGCTTTGGATGCAATGCAATTAATTCATGTTGAGTATGAAAAATTACCTTTTGTTGTTGATGTTTTAAAGGCGATTAAAAAGCAATCTCCGAAAATTTATGATTCAGGAAACATTGTTAATGAAAAACCGGATACTTATGAAAGAGGGAATGTAGAGAAAGGATTAAATGAAGCCGATGAAATAATTGAGGATACTTTTGATACTCAAGTAGTAGTTCATAATCCGACGGAAGTTCATTGTAGTGTTGCTAAATGGGAAGGCAGCAGTTTAACTATTTGGGATTCTACTCAAGCAATTTTTGGAGTAAGAAGATCAGTTGCCGAAAATCTTGGCATAGATGAAAGTGATGTTAGAGTCATTAAAAAATATATGGGCGGTGGATTTGGCGGTAAATTAGAATGTGGCAAATATACTATCATGGCAGCTTTGTTGTCCCAAAAATTAAACAGGCCAATAAAAATTACCGTAGATAGAAAACAGATGAATCTGATAACCGGTAACCGTCCGAATTCAATTCAAAAATTAAAGATTGGTGCCAAAAAAGATGGAACTATTACAGCATTAAGCCATTTATCATATGGTGCAGCTGGCGCATACCCATCCGGAACCGGATGCAGTTGGCCGTTGAGATCAATGTATAAGTGTGAAAATGTTAAAACAGAAGAATATGGAGTTTATATAAATGCGGGTAGGGCAAGAGCATTCAGAGCACCCGGACATGTTCAGGGAACTTTTGCTTTAGAATCTTTAATTGATGAAATGGCTGAAAAATTAAATATGGATCCTTTGGAATTCAGATTAAAAAATTATGTTGAGAATGAACAAGTTTGGAATATTCCATACACAAGTAAATTGTTGAAAGAAGCTTATACTAAAGGTGCAGAAGCAATTCAGTGGAATCAAAAAAGGAAAAATAACGGTTCGGGAAAGGGAGCTCTTAAAAGAGGTCTGGGAATGGCTTCGCAAATTTGGTGGGGAGGCGGTGGACCGCCCGCCGGTGCAATCTTAAAATTAAATAAAGATGGAAGTGTTAGAATTATTGCCGGAACTCAAGATCTTGGAACCGGTACTTATACTTTTATGGCTCAAGTTGTTGCGGAAGTTTTAGAAATTCCAATTGACAAAATTGAAGTATCTCTTGGCGATACAGCTTTTTCTCCATATTGCGGCGGAAGTGGCGGAAGCACAACTGCAGCTTCTGTTTCTCCAGCTGTAAGAGACGCAGCTGAACAAATGAAGGAGAAACTAATTTCTAGTGCTGCTGCAATTTTAGATTTGCCTGAAGAAGAATTAGTATATAAATCCGGCATGATTACTAATAAAGATAAATCTAAAAAAATATCCAGTGGGGAAATAGTTGGTAAATTACACGAACAAGTTCTGATTACAACCGGAGCTAGAAATAAAAATCCTGATGGCTATACAATTAATACTTTTGGTGCACAATTCGCCGATGTTGAAGTAAATACGGAAACAGGACAAGTAAAAGTTATTAAAATTGTAGCAGCTCATGATGTTGGCAGGGTGTTAAATATTACAACTATTAATAATCAATTGCACGGCGGAATTATTCAGGGACTTGGTTATGCTTTAATGGAAGAAAGAATTATTGATAACAACACCGGAAAAGTTTTGAATACAAATATGCACGATTATAAAATGGCAACAATACATGATGTTCCGGAAATAGAAACAATAATTGTTAGTGAAGGCGACCCGCTGATTAGCAACACTGGTGTAAAAGGAGTCGGTGAACCGGCAATTATTCCGACAGCAGCTGCAGTTGCAAATGCGATATATAATGCAATTGGCGTAAGGATTAAAAGTTTACCAATAACACCGGATAAAATTCTTAACGCGCTATACAGTTAGATAAATAATTTAAACTGAACAAGAGATTAATTATGAAAAACTTTCAATATTATCAGCCTAAAACATTAAAAGATGCAAGTGAATATATAAACGCTCATAAAGATAAATCTATATTATTTGCTGGAGGAACGGATGTTCTGGGATTAATGAAAGATTATATTATTGCACCCGATTCTTTAGTTAATCTCAAAAGCATTAAGGAATTAAATCAAATAAAATATCTTCCCGGTAAAGGAATCCAAATCGGTGCTTTAGTAACACTTGAAGAAATATTAAACCACCCGGTAATTAAAGAAAAATATTCTGTTTTGGCTCAGGCCGCAAATGAAGTAGCATCTCCGCAATTTAGGAATATTGGTACCCTTGGAGGAAATTTGTGTCAGCGTCCGAGGTGTTTCTATTTCCGTGGTGATTTCAATTGCTTAAGAAAAGGCGGTGATCTTTGTTATGCAGTTGATGGTAATAATAAATATCATTGTGTAATAGGTGGAAGTCCATGTTATATTGTACATCCTTCGGATACTGCGGTTGCTCTTTTAGCTTTAGATGCAAAAGTTTCTATTATTTCAAAAGCAAAATCAAGATTAGTTCCGATTAGCGAATTCTTTATCTTACCTGAGGATGATTTTACGAAAGAGAATATTTTAACTTCTGACGAGATTATAGACAAAATTGTTATACCGGAACCTTTGGAAGGTACTATTAGCTCTTACACAAAATTCAAAGAAAGAAAAGTATGGGATTTCGCAATAGTTTCAGTGGCTGCAGTCATTCAAAAAAATGGAAGTAATTTCGTTGGAGGAAAACTCGCGTTTGGCGGAATTGCTCCAAAACCATGGACTGATGATCGATTAAATAGAAGTCTTAAGGGATTATCTTTTAATGAAGATAAAATAAAAGAGTTCACTTCAAAATTTTTATCAGATGCTGATGTTTTAGAAATGAACTCTTATAAAATTCCACTTACCCGAAATTTATTAAAACGAAGTTTATT
Organism: uncultured Ignavibacteriales bacterium; assembly: GCA_963739985.1. Taxonomy (GTDB): domain Bacteria; phylum Bacteroidota; class Ignavibacteria; order Ignavibacteriales; family Ignavibacteriaceae; genus CAVUCE01. The sequence continues at coordinate 220,672 of CAVUCE010000022.1, read as the reverse complement.
AAATCTAGTTTAAGAATAAATTAATTAATGCTTGCTTGTATCTTTTTCCACTCTGAAATAAGATTTTGTAATTTTGAGTTGAAATCATTGTAAACATCTTTTTGGCCTTGACTAGGAGCGCCGTCTGCAGTTTGAACTTTTCCTGCCAAACTAGTTAATGTACTGATTACTGACTTCAAATTAACTTTGCCCGAACTCATTATCTTATCCAAAGCTTTTTGAGCTTCGGTATTTATATTCTTATCCTTTAGTTTTCCCTGAATAGTATTGTATGTCTGCACACCAAGACTCAATGATTTATCAATTTCCCTTGCTAAATCTAATTGATCCTCCAGAGACTTCATAGTTACTTTAATTCTGGGATCAAGTTTTACATTTATTTTTTTTGTGAACTCTTTTCCATCAACGCTTAAAGTTACAGTGTATTTACCAGGCAAGACTAAAGGTCCTTCAGGAATGAGCGGTGTGCCTTCTTTCCATACTGCTGCAATTGAGTAACTATAATTCAAAGCTTTTGGTCTGGGATATCTCAGGTCCCAAACAAAGCGATGCATTCCGTTTTCAGTTGATAACTTTTTCTCAACTCCTAACCAGCCGGTTTCAAAATAACGATTAGCTTTTAATTTTTCCGGTTTGTCATCACTCGATATTTCTCTTATAACATTTCCTTTATCATCTTTAAATCTCAATGTTACTTTTCCGGCAACATTGTCTTTAAGCCAATAATCAATTATCGCTCCGTTCGGGGGATTTTTCCCCAGTGGAGTTGATGGCGGCCAGGGAGTATCGTGATTTTCGTTTCCTCTGATTCTCCAGGCAGCCGATGGCTGGTAAAGATGAACTTCTTCATTAAGTAATTTATATGAAAGCTCCCGAAGCGGTGCAAGATTATCAAGTATCCAAATTCCACGCCCCGAAGTTCCGGCAATTAGATCACCTTGATGAACTAAAATATCTCTTACAGAAACTGTTGGAAGATTCAATTGTAAAGGTTGCCAATTTTGTCCGTCATCAAAAGAAATATAAACGCCCCGGTTAGTTGCCGCGTATAGTAATCCTTGTTTTGCCGGATCGACTCTGACAGAATTAACATATTGATCTTTTGGAATTCCATTGGAAATATTTTCCCATGATTTTCCAAAATCGGTTGTTTTTAGAATAAGCGGAAAACTTTTGTTTATTCTGTGAGTATTAACCGCGACATAAGCTGTTGAAGATGAAAATGGCGAAGGAGAAATTGCGTCAATTCGCGCCCAGTTTGGTATATCTTTAGGTGAAGTATTCTTCCAAGTATTGCAATTATCTTTTGTTAATTGAATTAGTCCGTTATCTGTTCCTACCCATACAATATCATTGGTTTTTGGTGAAGGTGCAATACAAAATATAGTTCCAAATCCACATTTTGTCGCATCTTCAAGATTTGGATCATTACATACTTGCTCACCTTTTACTTTACCTGTTAAATCGGGACTAACAATTTTCCAATGATCGCCGTTATCATTAGATCTAAATAAAACTTGAGCGCCGAAGTATAACGGATAGGGTTTTACATGAGAAAATTCCAGAGGAGTAATCCATGTGTATCTATATTTTACTTTTGTTGGATTCTCTCCGTAGCTGGAAATTGGCCATGGAGAAACATTACTAGATTGTCGGGTAATTTCATCGAATCGTGTTACAGTCCCACCTAAACCGCTTCCAAAAACAAGATTAGGATTACCGGGTTTGGGAACATCATAATCTCTTTCATCACCTCCAACCGGATGCCAATCTCTATCTTCTATAACTCCATAAGGTCCGCGACTTGAAATTTCTACAGTTCCGTTATCTTGTTGTCCGCTATAAATTCTATAAGGAAATCTATTGTCTGCCGTAATATGATAAAATTGTCCCGTTGGTTGATTATACCAGCTAGACCATGATTTCCCGTTATTAACAGTTACTACAGCACCTTGGTCAGAGGCTGTAATCATATGTGTCGGATCTGTTGGATTTATCCATAAAAAATGATAATCGTCTCCGCCGGGAGCTCCTTTAAATATTGTGAAATTCTTTCCACCGTCTACAGAGAGATGAATTGATCGGTCCATAACATAAACTTTTTCATGGTTTGAGGGATCAACAGTTAACCTGCTGAAATATGAATCCGCTAAATTTCCATCACTATTTACATATTGCCAATTATTGCCGCCATCATCAGAGCGATATAAACCAGAACCGGAATTTTTAGAAATAATAGTAGCATAGATAATTTTCCCTGAACTGCCTTTTGCAACGGCTAAACCGATTCTTCCGAGTAAACCATGAGGCAAACCATTTCCTACTACTTTATCCCAGTTCATACCTCCGTCCGTGCTTTTGTAAATTCCCGAACCGTTACCAACTTGTTTTTGGTAATAATCCAGCCATGGATGCATTTGCATTTGCCACATTGCAGCATAAATCGTATTTGGTTCTTCAGGATCAAACGCCAGATCAACTGCTCCGGTGCTATCATTAATAAATAAAACTTTTTTCCAGTTTTTCCCCGCATCATTTGATAAAAATATTCCGCGCTCAGAATTCGAGCCAAAAAAATGTCCTAGAGCAGCAACAAGAATTTTATTTGGATTATTCGGATCGACAATAATTCTTCCAATATGTTTTGAATCTTTCAGCCCGATATTTTCCCATGTTTTTCCGCCATCTGATGATCGATAAACTCCGTCACCTTCATTGTTGTCATAACGAAGAGCAACTTGTCCGGTTCCGACATAAATTATTTTGGGATTTTTTTGAGAAAGAGTAATTGCACCAACCGCGGAAGCACTCTCATGCTGCATCAAAGGAATCCAAGTTCTACCGGCATCTACGGTTTTCCAAACTCCGCCTCCTGCTCCACCAAAGTAATATGTATTTGGTTCATTAGTAATCCCAACAGCCATAGTAGCCCAGCCGGCTCTAAATGGACCAACTTGTCTCCATCGCATTTCATTAAATGCTTTAGCAGGGATCTGTTGAGCAAAAAGTGAAGCTGAATAAGCAAATATTAATACCAGAAATAAATTCAGTATTTGTATACAAAAGAATTTGTGAAAATTAAACCGATTGGAAATTTTAAAGAAACGATAGTTCATTTATTCTACCTTTCAATTTTAAGATGTCAATAGATCAGGACTTTTACAATTGAGCTATGTTTGATTTAGGAAATGAGCGCATTTTTATGGGAAATCACAACTTATAAATCTTTGAGTTCAAAACACATGGATTTACTATTTATATATTAATTTATTAACTAGTTTTCAAAATATGAATTTGAACATTGTTTATTTGTGATCAATTTGGATGATTAATTATTATTACGAAAAATACTGTAATTGTAATATTTATAAATACTTTAGTTTAGCCTTTTAATTATCTAAAACAGATTATAAATTTGTAACATAAAAAAGTGGAGTCGATTTAGTTTTTAATTCTCTAGAAACAGTGTACTTATAATCTTTTAAAATGATTGCAATCTCTCCTTAAGTTTACTCAAACTGGTTTGGCAACAAATCTTAAAAGAACATTAGTTTAAATTTTTAATAGATATTTTTGGATGATTATAAAGTTACATCATGTTTGAATTTAAATTTAAGTTCGACTATTAAATATTTTAATTTCTTAGAATTATAATAAGGTAAAACCGATGCGAATAGTTCAACCTGTCTGGAAAGTAATTTTACTCTTTTCAATATTTTTAATAAGTGCTAATACCTTTGCTCAAGAAAAAATAAACGAAGCTTGGGAGGCTATAAGTCAAGGCAATCTTAATAAAGCAGAACAATTATTTTTAGATCAAGTTAAAATAGATAATAGTTACAGAGCACATCTTGGGCTAACTTATTTATACGAACTTGAATTTGATTTCCAGAAATCATGGGATAATTATTACCAAGCAATGTCTGAAATAAATGAAAAAGCACCATATTTACTTGCCTCCATCACTTCGGATAGACTGAACAATGATCTTGCAGACAAAAACGGTACCTCGTTAAAATTATGGGAAAAATATTCAAATGATAAAAATGATGGTTATTTAAATGCTGTATCAAATGAAATTTTGGGTAAATACTACACTGATTTCAATGAGCTTAGTAAAGCCAAAGATGCGTATGATAAAATCGGGGCACTAACCGACTGGAGTGTAATCGGTCCTTTTGAAAATATATCGGCTTCCGGTTATTATGAAAAATATGGACCTGAAAATGAATTTGATTCGAGTAAAACTTATTTAGGCAAAAATGATATTCCCGTTAAGTGGTTTAATATTAAAAAAACTCGATTAGACAAATGGATTGATTTTACTTTGTATTTCCCATCAGTGAATGCGGTCTATTATGCAAATACGTTTGTTTATTCACCACAAAAACAAAAAGTTCAACTTAGAGTTGGAACCTCCGGATCATTTCGCCTTTATTTAAATGATAATTTAATCGATGAATGTTATGAAGAAAGAAATAATGATTTAGATACTTACGTGGTGGAAACTACTTTGCAAAAAGGCTGGAACAGACTATTAATTAAGAACGGCTGTTCAGAAATTAGCAGTTGCAACTTTTTAATAAGGATAACCGATTTAAAGGGTTTTAATTTAAACGATCTAAAATACTCAACTGTTAAACAGAGCTACACTTCAAAACCTCAGATCGACACAACCAAGATTTCTTCCAAGTATGAAGAATATTTTGAGAAACAATTAAAAGAGCATCCTGACTATCCCGAGAATTACATCATTTTAGCTGAGATGTATAATAAAAATGATAAAACAGATAAATCGGAACTTGTACTTTTAAGAGGACTAAAAAAATTCCCAAATAATTTAGTAATGATGTATAAACTTCTTGAAGTTTATCAAAGGAAAAAAAGATCGACAGAGCTGAGTACAATTGCTGATAAAATGTACAAAATATCTGAAAATATTCCGGCAGTTCTTACCATAAAAGTTATGCAGGCTTCTCAAAATAAAAATCTGGATGCGCTGCAATCTTTATTACAAAAACTTGTTGCAAGTATGCCTGATATTCCGGCAAAATACACTTTTGAAGTAAGTTATTACGCCTTAAAAAAATTACCGCAAAGAGTTATGCAAGTAGTTGATTCGGCGTATTCAAAATTCCCGGAAAGTTGGACGGTTGTAAATTTAAAGAAGAATGTAGATTTTTCCGTAGATCGGGATTATAATAAAGCAGCAAGCATTACGGAAGGATTTTTAAAAGATCACTACAATGCATCTGCTCTTTCGGAGCTCGCAAATATTTATTTAGCATCATCCAAAATAGATGATTGGGCTGATACCTATAACCGACTTTTTGATTTTAATCCTGTGGCTCCCGGCTATCATTACCAAATGGCTAAAACTTATTATTCTCTGCAAAAATATCCTGAGGCGGAAAAAGCTATTAAAGAAGCTATCGACGACTGTCCCTATAATTCGGATTATAAGAATTTGCTTGGCGATATTTATCTAGCTCAAAACCAAAAAGTTTTGGGTATGAAAGCCTACGAAGAAGCACTCAAATATTCTCCTACAAATTACGATGCAAGAAAAAAATTAGATGATTTAAAGGGTGATGATTTAATTGAGAAAGAAGTAAAACCTTTTGATATTAAAAATTTGATGAGTAAATCTCCTAATGCCGACGGTTATCCCGGAGATGATGTAGTTATGCTTCTTGATGATATAAAAAGGAATTTCTATAAAGGCGGTGCATCGGAAGTTGAGGAACAACAGCTTTTTAAAGTTTTAACTAAAAATGGAGTTGAGCAACTTACTGATTATTATGTTGATTATAATTCAAATGTTCAAGACTTAACTATAGAGAAGGCTGTCGTAATAAAAGCAGATGGTTCTGAAATTGAAGGAGATAAAAGCTATGGGCATATAGTTTTTAAATCGCTTGGAGTTAATGATTTTGTTTATCTAAAATTTAAAAAACGAAATTATTTTAGAGGACAATTGTCAAATCATTTTTGGGAATACACAAATTTTAATAACTTCTTTCCGATTCAAAATATTAGACTTTCGCTTATCGCTCCGTCTAATAATAAAATCTATTTTAACGGTCAAAACATGAATACAAAGCCCGATGTGGAAAAACAAGTCGATGGCAAAACGTTATATCAATGGCAAATGAAAGATGTTCCCGCTATTGCTTACGAAAATGAAATGCCAACTTTGGATGACGTGGGAAAAGTCCTTTATGTTTCAACGATAAAGAATTGGAATTATATTTCTGATTGGTATTATAATATTACAAGATCAAAAATCAGAAATAGTTTTGAAATAAAAGATAAAGTAAATGACCTTCTTAAAGGGAAAGAAAATTTATCAGTGAAGGATAAGGTAAAGATTATTTATAACTACATTGTTGAAAATATAACATACAGCAGTGTTTCTTTCAGACAATCAGCGTACGTTCCGCAAAGTGCGAGAGATGTTCTTGTAAACCAAATTGGAGATTGTAAAGATGTTGCAACTCTTTTTATAGCGATGCTTAATGAAATCGGAGTAAAGGCAAATTATGTCCTAGTTAATACTCGCGATCAAGGTTATAATAAAAACGCTCTGCCTGGAATTTATTTTAATCATGCAATCGGTGAAGTACAAATTGATGGGAAAAATTATTTATGCGATCTAACGGCAAAAGATTTTCCATTCGGAACTCTTCCTTCCGGAGATATAGGCTCTTTTGCACTTGAAATTAAACCTGGTGAAAATTCTCCTTTTTATATTGATCCGAATAATTTTGTGCCTAACCAGGTTTTTAGAAATGATACAGTAGTTGTAAATGATAATAATTCTGTTGAGGTAAGTGCCCATGTCAAAAGAACCGGAGCTGTTACAGCTTCAATAAGAGCAATCTATAATAACAAGCCCGAAGCGGATATGATTAAAGACTTAAACAAAAGTCTTTCTTCAACTTATAATAGCGTAAATGTTTTATCATTAACAACTGATGATCTTGATTCGTTAAACACTTCTTTGGGTTATCAATACAAATATGTAATTAATAATTTTATTACAAAAGTTGGCGGATATAAATTATTCAAATTTCCATGGGCAGATATTGCCGGTTCTAATCCGGCTTTATCGTATGATTCAAGAAATTATAATTACGACTATTATCCGTATTATAATTCAGATATTGAGGAATTAACTGTTAAATTGCCGGAAGGTTATATCCCGTTAGAGTTGCCTAAAAGTGACGAATTTGATTGCGATATCGCGTCATATAAAGTTACTTATTCATCTCATGATGGGATTTTAAAAGCTGAGAGAAAATTTGTTACGAAAAAGAATGTTGTTACTCCTGAAGAATATAAAGCATTTAAAGATTTCATGAGTAAGGTATACGATAAAGATATGACGCAGATATTATTAAAAAATAAATAACCGACAGTTAATTAGTAAACATTAATAATAAGGAGATTTTGTTTTTAATATCAAAATCTCCTTTTCATTTTAAATATTACATTTTTCGATTTCTAATTTGATATTGCGGAGATTCTTTTATCTCGGTGCAAAAATTCATATAAAAGAATCGCAATAACAGTCAAATATTCAATTAAAAGAACTATTGGGTAATCTTTCCAAACACCGTTTAATTGATAGTTTAATATTGTAAATGAGGTTAGGCTGATGAAGGAAACGTAAAATATTCCACTCCATTTTGGAATAAAGGGCAACAGTATTAAAAGCCACACTAAATACCATGGATGGACAACCGGTGAGAAAATAAATAATAAAATGATTGAATAATAAATCTTTTCAAGTAAGCTCCATCTACTTAATACAACTGCTGCATAAAATCCTAACAGTAAGATTGCACAAACACTCCTACTGATCTGATTATTCTTTATGAACAAATCAAAAATATTAAAAACTATTCCGTTGAACGTCCAGTTTTCCGTGAAGTTTATAAGTGCTTGAAATGGTTGTCCATTAAAAATAAAGGGGAGGTAGGCTAAAAAACATAAAAGAATTGGCAATAATAATATTTGTATTTTATTTTTGATATTATTAGTATCGATGAAATAGATTGGCAACAAGATAATACCTAACGGCTTTATGCAAATAGCTGCGCTAAGGAAAATCAGACTTAACAATAATTTTTTATCCATATAGAAGAAGATTGACAAAACCAGGAACGCGATTCCGAATCCATCTAAATGTGCGTCTAAGAAAAATTCAAAAATTGGTAAAGGGCAGAGTACGTATAGTAAAATATTCTGTATGGGTATTTTTAATTTTTTAAGTATTAGATAAAGAGCGATGAATGTCAAAAATTCAAAAAGTAAGAGTAGGTATTTTACGCCTAAAAAACTTTCACCGCCGACTTTATATGATATTAAAAATAAGATTTGACTCAAAGGGGGATAGATGGTCTTGATGTTTTTATAGGAAACATGCTTTGGTAGAATATCCGAATGAAGTTTATTGAGATGAATATCTCCGGGTGAATATTCATAAGGATTGATGTTGTTCGCTAAAACTTTCCCATCCCAAACATATCGATAATAATCATCAGAACCGATTGGGTGAATTGGGATAAATGCAATTCTTGCACCAATGCCAATTGCAAAGAGAAAAATTAAAATCTTTGGCGATAATTTATAAAGTAAAACCTGTCTACTTATAACTATGTAAAGAAGAGATAAAGATATAAAACTAAATGTATAATTGATTATCGGATTGTAATCTAAAAAGAATAAAAGCGATAAAAAAACGATAAACAAAATTATGTTTATCGTTAAAAAAATCTTTTGATTACTTCGCATTTCAATAAGTGTTTTCACTTTGTGAAATTAGTAAAATGCTGTTAATCCTCAAAATAACTTAATTAAAATATTAGGCTGAAAATTCCTTGTAAGCTTGTCTTAAATTCATTTCCATCGCACCTTTCCATAACTCTTTTCTATCTTTTACTCCGGGAATAGAAGACATCTTGGCAACTTCGTCTTCGGTTTTTCCATCGGCAATTTGTTTTTGTACAAAGTCTACCAATGCAGAAAAGTAATCCCGCATTACATATAAATCTTTTTTCTTGCCTGTCACTTCGCTAATATCCATGCTTTTTCCGTGCCCGAATATAAAAGTTGTATCATTATCAAATTTGTCAGCAACGTATTCAAGATATTTTATCCATCCGCTAAATGATGCATCATCTAGTAAATTGATAAAAGGAAATACTTTGTGAAAAACCAGATCACCAATATGAACTATATTTGAATTTTCAAAGTGTATTACTGAATCTCCACCTGTATGAGCCGGACCATAATGAAATGCGGTTAATTTTTCCTTACCAATTTGGACAGAATAATCTTTTGAAAAGGTTGTATCAGCGTAAACGAGTTTGTCTTCTTCCCCTGGTTTTGCCAATCTTTTGCGTTGCAAAATTGGACAATTTTCATGAGCAACAATCGTTTTTGAAAATGGTTTTAAATATGGATTTCCTGAAGTATGATCAGCATGATGATGAGTGTTAAATAAAATATCAATATCTCTGGAAGTTTTCTTTCTAATTCCGTTCATCAGATTTTTAGCATTTTCCGGAAATTGAGTATCTATAACAATTAAAGCATCATCTGAAATAAACCAACCAATTGTACCACCACTTTGGGTAAAAACTCCGTAATTTCCTTTTATTGTTTGAAACCTGTTATCATCATCAACTAAGGAAGTTAATAATTTACTGCCCTGGAAAAACATTCCGCCGCTTAAAATTGCCGTGGATTTAAGAAAAGTTTTTCTCGAAATCTTCATTATAGCCTCCACTTAAAATAATAATAAATTTTGAAATGATGCCGGGAAATCGGAATAAGGGGAATGAACTGAATAAACTTTTTAAGTTTATCAAAAGAAATAGAACAAATCAACTAATAAATTTTATTATACCGGGATTTGAACTGTAAAAGTCGCTCCGTTATCTACTGAGCTTTTTACAGCGATTATGCCTTTGTGCAATTCAATTAACTCTTTACAAATTATTAAACCTAAGCCGGTTCCGGTTTCACCAGAAGTCCCTTTTGTAGAGCCTGTCTCGCCGAATTTAAATATTTTATCAATATAATTTTTGGGGATTCCAATCCCGAAATCGGTTATTGTAATAATTATACTAGAATTATCTTGCCAACAATTGATCAGTATTTTCCCATTTTTATGAGAATACTTAATTGCATTAAAAATTAAGTTTCGTAATACTATCAAAAGAATATCTTCGTCAATATTTGCATGCAAATCAAGCGGACACGAGTATTCAATATTTATACTTTTAAGTTTTGCATTTTCTTTTGTATCCTCAACTGCATTTAATATTAATCCATATAGATTATTATCTATTGGCTTAAAAATAATATTGTGATTTTGAATTCTTGCCCACTGTATTAAACTATCTAATTGGCCGTATGATCTTTTAATTGCCAAAATTAAATTTTTGATTAATAATTCTTTCTCTTCGATTGAAAGATCGGAATCGGAAGTTTCTAATAATTCAGAAATTCCCAGCATTGCCTGATACGGGCTTTTGAGATCGTGAGTAATAATTGTAAATAATCTACTTTTAGTATCACTTAGCTCTTTTAGAGTTTTTTCATTTTGTTTTTGAAGGCTAATATCGTTTAAGTAGTAAGTCGTTCCAATTACATTATTTCTTTTATCAATTATCTCGGATAAACTTACGCTGTAGTAATTGTCATTTAATTGAATTTCAATTTTTCCCCCGGAAGTAATATCTTTAGAGATATTATAAAGTTCCGGAAAAGTGAATTCAATGCTTTTTCCTATTTTATCATTACCTCTTAAAAATGAATTTGCGGAAGGATTGTATTCAACAACTCTATTTTGATTATCTACAACAATTATTCCGTCCTTTATAGATTTCAAAATTTTTTCGTGCGCATATGGAAGAAGTTCGAATAATCTATAATTCCTTAAGGCCCAAATAAAACAAATTGAAAAGAAAATAAATGCGATTGGTGTTAGATCTATGGAACTGCTGCCGGTTGCAACATAATAAATATTAATAAACCACGGTACGCTAATTCCAATTAGCATCGCTAAAGCTTGTAATTTAAATATGTAGTTCGACCGGATTAGGAATTGAATTAAATAAATTGTTCCGATTAATATCATTAAGTAAGAATAAAATAAATTGATATAATACCATATTCCTCTAGTCTTGCCAACAACTGAAAAATCATTTATTGAGTTGATATAAATATTCTTGTACATCAGTTGGTGAAGTTCATTAGTAGAGAAAAGTATTATAGTTATTGCCGGAATTATCAAAAGAGACAAGATACTTTTTTTAGAAGGAGAAACTCCCCCTGTCGAAAATCTGATCATTGATACGGTAAATAATACCGGCAGAGTAGCAATTCCCAAATATTGAAATTTGGTTGCCAGCATCATAATACTCAAAGACCCGGTTTGTATTTCAACTACAGATCCGATACACCAAATTGTACATGAAATCAAGAAATAAGGGAATATTTTCATATGGTCCATAATATTTTTCTTTGCTATAACAATAGCAAGTATTATTGATATTATGGCTGAAAACGAAAAAAATATAGTTAATGAAATCTCGTTAATAAACATTTTATACGGTATTAAATAATTACCAAAATGAACCGGATCATTGTTTAAATATACTCAATTTATTCTAAGTCAAACAGAGCTAATTTGCTTCCCATTCTTTTTAAGTATGATAAACTTAACATTAAATAAATATTGCATATGAGTTTAACATTATTAGATTTGATCACGTTAAAATTTCAAAATATTTGTTTTGTAATCAAGTTTATACGGCAGTGAATATTTTCATATAGAATATGATAAAATTAATTCTTGTTTCGATCCGGAATTATGATTTTATCTTTACCATGATATTCAATTTACATTTCAGAATCATGCCTAAATATTAATAAACTTGACAGCTGTATCATAGAAACTTATTTAAATCTAATATTACTAAGGGTTATTAATGAAAAAATTTCTATTCTTAATGTTTATACCGATTTGCTTTTCTTACTCACAAATACAGGTTTCTGTTGGAGGAAATACCACCGAGAATTTTAATAGCATAGGAACTTCAGCCAACGCAGCCTTGCCGGCGAATTGGAGAGTTGATAAAATTACAAGTGTTAGGACTTTAGGTACTTATTCCGGTGCGAGTACTACAACAGAGAGAATAGGAGGGAATAATTTATCCACATCGGCAGGGAATGGAATTTATAATTTTGGACTTGGTGATGCGGCTTCTGCATCCGATAGAGCAATTGGCGGTCTTTCTTCTGGCTCCGGTTCGAACAGCGTAAATATTTATGCTTATTTCCAAAACGCCGGAACTGATACAATAAAACAAGTAGATATTTCGTATGATGTTTATAGATTTCGCAATGGGCTAAATACTTCGGGTTTTTCATTTCAATTGTACTACTCTATTGACGGACAAAATTGGACCTCGGCAGGGTCTTCTTTTTTAAATAGTTTTGCTCCTAATTCAGACAATAACGGTGGCACTGTTCCGCTTGAATCACAGAATGTATTGAATCAAACCTTAGCTGGAATAAACATTCCACAAAATGGAAATCTATACTTATGCTGGAATTATTCAGTAACTTCCGGAACATCAACAACGAACTCTCAAGCGCTAGGGATAGATAATATTGAAATAAATAATATACTTTCCAGTAGTGTTGATACTGTACCCAAAGCTCCGGTTGCATTAGATGCAACTGATGTAACTGACAATAGTTTTATTGCCAATTGGAATAGCTCGGCAAGTGCTACGGATTATTTAGTTGATGTTTCTACAACGAAAAATTTTTCTAATATCCTCTCAGAATATTCCGGTAAAAGTGCCGGAAATAATACAAATTTAATGGTCACTTCTTTGCAACCTAACACACAATATTATTATCGTGTTAGAGCATCAAATGTAAAAGGAGCCAGTGACAATTCGGATACAATTTCGGTTAAAACTTTAACTAGATCTACAACGATTCAATTCACCGGTATTGCAGATGCTGTTATAAAATCTGCGGGTGTTATATAAATTAACACTTGCGATTAAAAATCCGGATTCTACTAATGCTACAAGCTGTTCTATTGCATTTATAGCAGATTCAAGCACTGCAACTTCTTCATATATTAATAATTTTTCTACTGCTACAGTTACATTTCCGGCAGGTGATACTAGTAGTGAAAAACTTCAGATCGATATTACTAATAATGGTAAAGCGGAGATTCCTAAAAAAGCATATTTCTTGATTCAAAATGTTTCCGGAGGTGCTTCGGCACATGTTGGGGATATACAAAGTTTCATACTCTCAATTACCAGTGGTATAGATACGGCATACTACACAAGTATCCCTAAAAATATATGCGGTGATTCTCTCATGCATGATTTAAATACTTTAATTAGCAGTAATGTTAAAGAATATCCATACACAGATAATAGCTCCAGTACATCTATTGATGTTTGGAAAATGTTAAAAGCTGCGGATGAAGACCCTAAAAATCCAAATAATGTGATTGAAATATATTCCGGAAATTCAATAGCTAAAGATCCTACTATTTATTGGAACAGAGAACATGTATGGTCTAAGTCGCACGGTAATTTTGGGACTTCAATTGGGGCCGGCACAGATGCACATCATTTGAGGCCTTCAAATCCGAGTGTAAATAGTCTAAAAGGAAACCTAGATTTTGATAATGGAGGCAACCCTGTTCCAAACGCACCCGGATGTTTTTATGACTCTGACTCTTGGGAGCCTAGAGACGCGGTTAAAGGTGATATAGCAAGAATGATTTTCTATATGGCAACACGTTATGAAGGAAAGGTTGTTAATTCTATACAAGATCCTAATTTGAAAGTTGTAGATTATATTCCAAGTGCGCCATCTGGGAATGAACCAAATTATGGAAAGCTCTCTACATTATTGCAATGGAATAAACAAGACCCACCTGATGCTTTCGAAATGAATAGGAATAATGTTGTTTATTATTATCAACACAATAGAAATCCATTCATCGATCATCCTGAATGGGTATCTGCAATTTGGGGAAATCCGGATGGAATTGACGACCAAAATTCTATGACAAAGCCATCTAATTATGTCCTTTTACAAAACTACCCTAATCCGTTTAATCCGTCGACTACTATTAAATATGAATTACCTTTTAATAGTAATGTTAGACTTTCAGTTTACAATATGCTTGGTCAATTAGTAAAAGAATTAAAATCGGGAACTGAATCTGCTGGCGTTCACAAAGTTAATTTTAACGCGAGTAATTTAGCTTCCGGAATTTATATCTACAGAATATATGCAAATTCTGTGGATGGAAATCTTCAATTTAGTGTGGTAAAAAAAATGATGCTGCTTAAGTAATAGAATTTATCAATATCTGTTATGCGGCTATCAATCGCTATTTGATTAAGGTATGCTAGCACATTAAGATTTTTGAAATAGATTCATTTCAAAGATTTTGATACGATCTAAGATAAAAAAGCCTTTGCAATTCTTAATTTTACAAAGGCTTTTTTAATAATAATTTTCAGCCAACAACTAAGTTGTTTTATTTTAACTCATTCTTTATTACAGTTAGATACTTATTTATATAAATTAAAAGGACTCCACTTTAATTTAAAATTACTTTAACAGTATCATCTTCTTCGTCTGAGTATAATTTCCTGAGATAATTCTGTAATAGTATATTCCGCTCGTCCAGCTGCCGGCTTTAATATTTACGGAATAATTTCCGGCTGGATAATATTTATTAACAGGTTCTGCAATCAATTGTCCTATGGAATTATAAATCTGTAATTCTGTTTTGCCGGATTGGGGAATAGCAAATTGAATTGTGGTAGTTGGGTTAAAAGGATTGGGATAATTTTGACTTAATTTAAAAGCTGACGGAAGATTCATGTTAGTTGTTTGAACAGAAGTAATAACCTGAGAAATCGGTCTTTGCCAAACACCGCTGAGAGAACCGCCCCAAAATATATTATCTGTCGATGTCACCATTGCATTTGCATACTCATTTGGCAATCCGGAATTATCTATAACACTCCAATTATTTCCTTCATCGGTGGATACAAAAACACCCTGGTTGGTTGCTGCAAAAAGATTTGTGTCGGAAACTGAAACTGCAAAAACACTTCTGTTAGTGGCCGGTAAACCGTTATCAACCTTTTTCCAGTTTAACCCATTATCGGTGGAGAAATAAATATCAGTTCCGTTTGATGCTAATAAGTATTTGTCAGTATTTGAAAATTCCAAATTATAAGAATCACCATATGGAAGATTATTATTAAGCTGAGTGAAGTTTTTACCATTGTCTGTAGATATAAAGTTTCCGTCACTTACACCAACAATAACATTGTTACCAGACACACCAATATAATTTATTCCATATAAGAACTTAGCACTATCGACGATACTCCAGCTTTTGCCTTCATCCGAGGATAAATAAAGACCGGCGAAAGTACTTCCTACTAAAATATTATTGCCTGATAGTTACAATACTACTCACACGTATAGCGGGTAATCCGTTAGCAGCCCTTTTCCAATTTACACCACCGTCAGTTGAAAAAAAGACTCCATCCCAAAATGCACCGGCAAAAATATTATTACCGGAAAGAGCAATATTACCAACCACAATATCCGGTGGTAAAGAACTATCAACTTCTTTCCAATCCACGCCATCGTCAGTTGATAAAAATACACCATTATTTGCTGCAGTAACAACAGACTTACCGGAAATAGCTATTCCGTCTACAGAAAGATTCGTCAAACCGTTGTTGACTAAAACCCAGCTTTTACCGTTATTTTGTGTGGTGCAGATTCCGCGCCCGGTTCCGGCATACACAGTTGAGCCTGAAACAGT
The DNA here is from genome assembly GCA_963739985.1 of uncultured Ignavibacteriales bacterium. Taxonomy (GTDB): domain Bacteria; phylum Bacteroidota; class Ignavibacteria; order Ignavibacteriales; family Ignavibacteriaceae; genus CAVUCE01. The sequence goes on along the minus strand of CAVUCE010000022.1, from coordinate 204,759 downwards.
AAACGCATTAACGTATAAGTCATTTAATCCTGAATCTATCGGAGCCCAGTTTACAGCATTATCGTTTGAAAAATATATCCCTTTACCATTTGTTCCGGCAAAAATGTTTTTACCGGAAACCATCAATGAAATTACCTGTCCGTCTATACCTTTATCACCTTCAAGCCATGTTTTTCCTCTATCAGTAGATAGATAAACATAACCGAGGTGACTGGCTGCTAATAGATTAGTATCTAAATGAGTAAAAGCAACAATAGTTTGATATGAAGGTAATTCACTGCCGACACTATCCCACTTAGCACCATTATCAGATGTCATATAGATCCCTTTTCCTGTTGCCGCAAAAAGATTATTATCTATAACCGTTAAACCATCCATTCCATATATAGATGGTAAACCACTAGTCGCAAGATTCCAGTTTTTGCCGCTATCATTTGAAAGATAGACACTATCATTAACTACCGCAAAAATATTAGTCCCTGATACAACCATGCTGCTTACATCACTAGCAGCTGGTAAACCATTATTTACCGGATTCCACTTGTTACCTCCGTCAGTAGATAAATAAATCCCTTTTCCGTTGGTCCCTGTAAAAATGTTTGATCCTTCAACGGAAAGCGATCCAAAAGTTTTATTAGACGGCAGTCCAATTCTACTTGGATTCCAATTTGAACCATTATCAGTTGATAAATATAATCCATTATCTGTTGAAACGATTAGATTGGTTCCATCAACAGCAAAGCAATAAGTAGAACATCCATAAGGACCTTTATTAACCCATTGTGCGTTAAGCGGTTTCATAAAGAACAAAGAGGTTATTAAAGTTATAACAAGAAGGCTCACTTTTTTCATGATATTTCCTTTATATGAATAAGTTTTGAGGAATATTTTTTAACCCAGGTATTCCATTTTATATTATTCTTTTCATCCTGAAGAGATACTCAATAAAAATGAATATTCTAATTCTGTGTTATAAAATTTCTTCTTTGAAAAACTTGGAGCGTAAATAACATTGTTTAATAGTTTACACTTTTGGCAATGTATTCCCTCGGGATAGCTATTTATAATGGATAGAAATACTCTAAAGAGAAGTCTAATTTTTGCTATATACTTGTTATTTAGAAGCGTAAAATGATTCAATCTATGATACTCCAAATCATTTTACTTAGAATAGTGTGGAAAGCAGTAGTAGTCATTTTTCGATAATAGTAATTAAGATTTCTATAAAATTGCTTTATTTTAAAGACCGTTTAACCCGCAATAAAAACAAAAATCACAATGCCCAAATAAAGCAAGAGTTATCCGCCAAGTTGTTATAAAATTTACTCTTCCTTTCAAAAACAAACAAATGATATAAATCGTTCTTAGCTTTAAATCACACCTATATGATTATTATTATAATACCAAATATGATATTATGATTGCTAAATTACTTCCTTAATATAGATTCTAACCTAAAATAAAAGTGATTAAATAATACAAACTATTGTGAATACTTCACACAACATAGCTAGTGTTTCACATACTTTTAGCGCGATGATTTTTACTCTGTTTTGAGGAATATGGTTTGTCACATACGCTTATGGAGTTTTTAATGATCCTATAATTTCTATATCTATTGCTGCGATATTGAATATCTTCTTATTCATTTTTATTTCTAGTAAATATCGCGAACTGTGAGCGGTTGTATCTGATGATCCCGGGTCTTCAGTAGTAGAAAGCTTACCGCGAAGTTTTAATGTTATTAATATTATACAGTGAGTACTTATATTTCTCGCTGCAAATTTATGAATGAATTTTTAATCATCGGGATTGGTAGTTCCTTCTGCATTCTTATTGTAGCACTTCACTTTTTGCATGTGGCTTATGTATTTGAGGATCGCCTGCATTAGAATCGTTATCTCCTTTAATGAACATTTTAATCCTTTTTTTGCAATCATTTTATAACATACAAAAAAGTTGGAACAAACGCTTCGTCCAAAAGAAGTAGTCCTTTTTTCATCCTTTTGTACGATTGAATCAAGATAGCTCTCTGTATAACTTAAAAGTATAAGATAGCTTTTTAAAGATGTAAGTAACGGAGCGCAAGCTCAATATTTATGTGTAAGGGAATAATTTATATATTGATAAAATATTGAACTCAATTTCAAGTTTTATGCAAAATATTTAAGCAAGTAAAAATCATGAATAATATAGAAAAAAGGTTCATAGTAGTTGCATCCATTTTTATAGTAATTCTTTTTATATTCTTCGGTAGCGGTGATATAATGAACGTCGGTATGAATGGAAAGATGAACGAAAACACCTGGTTAGGAAGCAGTAGTTGGTGGTTGTTCTCCACTTCGGTTATACTTATTTGGGGTGTCTTTTTCGGTTGGTTATTTTATAGGAAGAGGTATTAACTCAAGTCAGAGTTTACTATAATAATTTTAAAAAAATTAAAATCATAAAATTGTCGACATAACCCTCTCCCCGTTAGGTTGCTCATCAAACAGACTGACGAAAATTACAAAGCACATTATTTGGAGAATTCACTAACGAAAAGCCAATGTGAAAATACTGTACTCTTTTTGTCGAAGGAAGCGGAAGGATTCGATTCGTTAGCAGGACTTGCACTGGATATACGATGGTCGTGCAGTCATTATGTCGACGATGTATGGCGAAGGCTTGATTCGGAGCTGTGGGACTTTACTCAAAATCTATGGATGATACTCAAAGTAATCACCTGATTGAAAAGATATATAAATAATAAATCATCGATTAAATATAGAATAGGGAATAACATGAAAGATGTAAAGGATTATACTATAGCGGTTCTGCGTGAATTAAGTAAAACATCAAGAGATGAATATTCATTGCTTAAAAAAACTTCCCGCAAATTAGAAGACATTGAATTGAAGTCCTTATTTGCAGCTTATGCCGTCGAAAAAAATGTACATATAATAAAACTAGAAAAAGAACTTGGAAAGCAAGGTGTAAGTTTTGAGATGTTTAAAGATGATTCTGATAATCCAATTGATTATTTCGAACCATCCATAATTGATGAAAATCAAGACTTACTGATCGAAGAATGCTTGGAGATAGATGAATTAATTATATTAAAATATTTTAATGCAATGAGACAAAATATTATGTGGGAAGTAGTTCCTCTTATTGCAAATCAATACTTCAGATCAAAAAACCTTCATGATCAAATAAAAAATATTTTTACAGATAGAACATTGAGATCAATTCATATAATGGAAGCTCAATAGTTAAATAATTTACATAGTAAAAGAAAAAACAAATAAACAATGAATCAGCTATGAAAGAATCTAACACTAACATTTTAGCAATAAACGGCGGCTCTTCGAGCATCAAGTTCGCTCTATACCGGACTGACAAATTGCTGAAAAATAGTTTTAACGGAAGCGTTGATCGTATCGGTCTGCCGGGTACAAATTTAACTTTCAGTGACTCAGACGGAAAACATAAAAACAGTCTCATTCTTGAATCCTCAGATACCAGATCGGCAGCAAATTTTCTGATTGATTGGCTGGAAAAAAAGATAGATTTTTCTTTGATCAAAGGAATCGGACATAGGGTGGTTTTCGGTTTAAAGCATACGGAACCCGAACGCATTACACATGAATTGATGGACGAACTGCATCGAATAAGCCCGTATGATACCGACCATCTGCCTGCAGAGATTGAATTGATCGAGGCGATGCGGCAGCGTTATTCTAAAATACCTCAAATTGCTTGTTATGATACGGCATTTCATCATACAATGCCGCGTGTTGCCAAAATCTTGCCTATCCCGCGCCGCTTCGATGCAAAGGGAATTAAGCGGTACGGGTTTCATGGGTTGTCTTATTCTTATCTCATCGAAGAACTCGCTCGTGTTGCGGGTACAAAAGCAGCACAAGGACGAGTGATTCTGGCTCATCTCGGCAGCGGAGCGAGTTTGGCTGCCGTCAGTGATGGTAAGAGCGTTGATACCAGTATGGGCTTTACACCTGCGGGGGGACTTACCATGGGCACTCGTCCGGGAGATTTAGATCCGGGCGTCGCATGGTACATGATGAAGTCGGAGAATCTCACGCCCAAACAGTTTAATAAAATAATCAACCATGATTCCGGTCTCCTCGGTATTTCCGAAACCAGTTCCGACATGCGGGATTTGATCGCTAAGGAAACTGGCGATGTTCGTGCGGCGGAAGCAGTGGAGTTATTTTGTTACCAGGCGAAGAAGTGGATAGGAAGTTTTGCCGCTGCACTCGGCGGTTTAGACACGCTGGTTTTTGCCGGCGGTATCGGTGAAAAAAGCCCGGTCATTCGCTCCCGCATTTGTAATGGATTGGAATTTCTTGGAATCGAGCTCGAAGAAAAGCGAAACACGGCTAACGCTCCGGTTATTTCAACAGATACCGGACGGGTCTCTGTCCGTGTCATTCAAACCGACGAGGAATGGATGATAGCAAAAACAGTAAGCCAAATTTTAAAGCTTGATCCCGAAAAGGAGTAGAACTTATGAAAAATAATACTACGTCGAATGGAAAACGTTTTGTTTATCTCGCTGCTGCCATTTCGGCGCTGGGCGGCATGCTGTTCGGTTATGACATCGGCGTTATCTCCGGAGCTATTTTGTTCATTACGAAACAATTCACTCTCTCCCCGGGAATGGAGGAAGTCGTAGTCAGCTCGGTTCTGTTGGGATGTCTCGCCGGCGTATTAGTCGGAGGATTCCTGGCGGACCCGAAAGCCTGCACGGACTTTATGAAATCACTAAAATGATTACTGGATCCACCGCCAGGGAAAAGGTAAATATTTAAATAAAAAGGAGTCAATATGCAGCGAAGTATAAATAATTTGATAGGCTTCACCATTGGTGCAAAGGATGGTGAGTTGGGAAAAGTTAGTGAGTTCTACTTCGATGATCTCTCCTGGTCAATCCGTTACTTAGTCGTGGAAACAGGCAGCTGGTTGTCTGAACGGAAGGTACTTATCCCGCATGCGGCACTTGGCATGACTGATTGGAAGAAGGAGATATTTCAAGTAAACCTCACTATGGAACAGTTACGCAAAAGCCCCGATATTGATACTGAAAAAACAGTATCCCGCCAATACGAGATAGAATTATTCAATCATTACGCATTGCCGGCTTACTGGGGAAATGGATTTTATGCCGGACCGATTGGAATGGTTCCGTTTACTCCAATTGTTGAAAAGAAAACAATAAAGCAAGATGATGGATCTGCAGAACAGCTCCACGGCGATATACATTTGCGAAGTACAAAGAAAGTTATGGGCTACCGTATTCATGCTGACGACGGTGAAATAGGACATGTGGAAGATTTTATTATTGATGACGAGACGTGGGCAATTCGTTATTTAATCATCGATACAAAAAACTGGTGGACGGGAAAAAAGGTACTGATCTCGCCGAAATGGATCGACCGCATTAGTTGGAGCGAAAGAAAAGCCTTCATCAATCTTTCCCGTGAGGCTATTAAGCAATCTCCGGAATACACTGAGGAGTCTCTACTAACCCGGGACTATGAATCGTCGCTGCATCGACATTATAATCGCAAAGGATACTGGGTCGATGAACCGGCTGTTAAAGGACATTAGAGTTGAAAACATCAACGAAAAAGGATATTCATAGCGTGGCATTGCCATCAACCAAAATGAAAGCATATAGGCATGCTTAAAATATATTTTGAATGAAATAAAAATATCATAGAGGATACTATACATGGGTAACATAACGCCATTAAGAAGTAAAATTAAATATGGCCATTGGATCAAACGAGTTCGGAAGATTCTTCGTCTTGCGTTCAAAAAGTTTCTTCGGATTGACGGAGTACAATGGGCGGGAGCGTTCTCCTTCAATATGTTCTTCTCTCTGTTTCCATTAATCGTCCTCTTCGTCACTATCGCCTCGACTTTTATTAACAGTAATCGAGCCGGGAAAGAGATAATTTCTTACATAGAAAGCTATATTCCGATTAGCGGTGAAATGCATAACTACATTTTTAATACCATCTCCGGCGTAATCAATGCGCGAGAGCAAGCAGGTTTAGTTGCGTTCGTCATACTTTTATGGGCATCCCTTCAATGTTTCATTACCCTCATCGTTGCTGCCAACCGCGCCTGGGGTACAGCGGTATACAAAAATTGGTGGCATCTACCAATCAGAAGTTTGATGCTGCTCGGCATTACGGCAAGTATGGTTCTCCTGGGCATGGTATTGCCTGTACTAATGAGAATAGTGAAAAATTGGTTCTTTGCGACAAATGATTTTACTTCATGGCTTTATGGTATAGGAAGCTTTTTAATTCCATTAATTCTCGCTTTTTTCGGTTTGAGTCTATTTTACAGATTTGCTCCGTTCCGGTCTACTAGGTTTGCCGAAGTTTGGGTAGCCGCTCTCTTCTCTACAATTCTTTTGCAAGCGAGCGAAAGTCTGTTCGAGTTATATCTGAGAAACTTCGCCACGCTGAACGCTGTCTACGGAACGTTTGGCGGAATTATGGCATTATTGCTGTGGATTTATCTTTGCGGCTGCATTTTCATCTTCGGAGCCTGTTTGTCCGCAGCTCAGGTGGAAACGAGGTCGCTTCCGGTAAAAAAAGGTTTTAGTGCTGGTTAAATTTCAAAACTTAATATTGAAAGAATAAATGTTTATGAAAACAAAAAAAGTGCCTGAAAAGAATTTTGTTAATGAAGTAAGAAAAGGGTTTGAAGAGAATATTGTCGTGAAAACGAAAAAGACTGATGCAAATGACAAACCTTTATCTAAAGAACTTCTGCAAAAGATGAACGCCTATTGGCGTGCCGCCAACTATTTATCGGTCGGACAGATTTATCTGTTTGACAATCCGTTGTTAAAGAAGCCATTGAAGTTGAAACATGTGAAGCCGCGGTTACTGGGGCATTTCGGCACTACTCCTGGTCTTAATTTTATCTATGTTCACCTCAATCGTATCATCAAGGAACACGACTTGAATATGATATATGTTATCGGCCCGGGTCATGGCGCACCCGGAATTGTAGCCAACACTTATCTTGAAGGTACTTACAGTGAGGTTTATCCGAATATTACACAAGATGAAGAGGGAATGAAAAAACTGTTCACACAATTTTCCTTTCCGGGCGGTATTCCAAGCCATGTTGCACCTGAAACACCGGGCTCTATTCATGAAGGTGGAGAACTCGGCTACTCTCTGTCGCATGCATATGGCGCAGCATTCGATAATCCTGATCTTATAGTATCGTGTGTAGTTGGCGATGGTGAATCGGAAACGGGTCCGCTGGCTACAAGTTGGCACTCTAATAAATTCCTCAATCCGGTTTGTGACGGAGCCGTACTTCCCATACTGCATTTAAACGGTTACAAGATAGCCGGACCAACTGTTCTGGCGCGAATTAGTCACGAAGAATTGGATCAGCTCTTCCGTGGTTACGGATATAAACCATATTTTGTTGAGGGAGACGATACCGACAAACTTCATCAAACCTTAGCGGCCACTCTTGATACAGTAATTGCTGAGATTAAGGACATTCAAACCAAAGCGCGAAACAATGGATTTAAGGAACGACCGAAGTGGCCAATGATTATATTCCGTACACTTAAAGGATGGACTTGCCCGAAGGTTGTGGACGGTCTTCCCATCGAAGGTACATTCCGAGCACATCAAGTGCCGATTACAGAATTTGTGAAGAAGCCCGAACATTTGAAAATTCTTGAACATTGGATGAAGAGTTATAATGCTCATGAGTTATTTGATAAAAAGGGCAAACTTATTGCCGAACTAGCCGAGTTAGCGCCTAAAGGCGAACGTAGGATGGGAGCGAATCCGCACGCAAACGGAGGACTTCTCCTTAAAGAATTGAAAATGCCCGATTTTCGTAGTTACGCGTTAAAGGTAACTAACCCTGGTAATGTTGAAGGAGAAGCCACGCGAGTTCAGGGTAAGTTCATTCGAGATGTAGTGAAACTTAACCAGATAAATTTCCGCGTTTTCAGCCCGGATGAAACCGTATCAAATCGTTGGGGAGATGTATTCGATGTAACGAACCGCTGTTCAACTGCGGAACTAATTCAAATTGACGACCACGTTGAACCCGATGGTCGTGTGATGGAAATGTTGAGCGAGCATCAATGTGAAGGCTGGCTCGAAGGTTATTTACTTACAGGCAGGCACGGCTTCTTCTCTTGTTATGAAGCATTCATTCACATCATTGATTCGATGTTTAACCAACACGCCAAGTGGTTAAAAGTTGCTCATGATATCCCCTGGAGAAGTCGAGTTGCTTCATTGAACATTTTACTTTCTTCCCATGTTTGGAGACAAGACCATAATGGATTTAGTCATCAAGATCCCGGTTTCATTGACCACGTGGTTAATAAAAAGGCTGACGTTATCCGCGTATATCTACCACCGGATGCTAACACTTTGCTGTCTGTAACCGATCACTGCTTACGCAGCCGCGACTATGTTAATGTTATTGTTGCAGGCAAGCAGCCGGCACTGCAATGGATGGATATAGATTCTGCGGTTAAGCACTGCACTGCCGGGTTAGGGATATGGGAATGGGCAAGCAACGACAAAGGCGAAGAACCTGATGTGGTAATGGCTTGTTGCGGTGACGTACCGACATTAGAAACTTTGGCCGCAGTAGAAATTCTGCGCCAGAATTTTCCGGAGCTTAAAGTAAGAGTTATTAATGTTGTTGATTTGATGACACTTCAACCGAAGAGCGAGCATCCGCACGGACTCAGCGATAAAGATTTTGATACTCTCTTTACGAAAGACAAACATGTTATCTTCGCCTTCCACGGTTATCCACTGTTGATTCATCGTTTAACATATCGAAGATCCAACCAGGAGCGGTTTCACGTGCGCGGTTATAAGGAGGAAGGAACGACAACTACCCCATTCGATATGGTGGTACTGAATGAATTGGATCGTTTCCATCTTGTCGGCGATGTGATTGACCGTGTGCCGGGTTTAGGTTCTCGGGCAGCTTACGTCAAACAATTCCTTCGGGACAAGCTGTTGGATCACAAAAAGTATATTGACAAATATGGACAGGACATGCCGGAAATTAGAAATTGGAAATGGAGCAATCCCAAATAAATGAGAAAGCACTAATAGATACAGCTAATGAAATTACACAATCAAAAAGGAAAAGATTATGAATATCCAAATCAACACCGGCCATAATATTCAGGGAAATGAGGAGCTAATTGCTAAGTTCAAGAGCACAATTAAGAGCGCATTAATTAGAATGAGCGATCGCATTACCAAAGTGGAAGTTCATCTGAAAGATGAAGACGGCAATAAGAATGGAAAGAACGATAAACGCTGCATGATCGAAGCGCATTTAGAAGGGTTTCAACCCATCGTTGTTACAGACCATTCTGATACTTTGAACCAGGCACTGGACGGCGCTATCGATAAATTAATAAATATGATTGAAAGCATCCTTGGACGTCAACACGATAAAAGGGGGCGCAAAACTGAACAAGCCACACCTGAATCAGGATTCCCTGAGGAGAAGTAAGCGTTTCAATAACAAGTTTGCATCGAGAGTTTGCGAATTAAAATATCGATGAATTATTGGTTGATATGAAAGATTATTTTATCACCTGGCTGAAGTAGTATCAATGAAGAATTGTGCCGCAGCGTATACCATTTCAAGATGGGAAAGACTTTAAAATGATTTTGCAGAGTTCTTTAACTGATGAAGGTACTAGTACATCCCAAAGATATAGTCCTTTTTTCATCCTTTTGTACGATTGAACAATCCAAAACTTCTTTATATCATATATAAATATTAAAGAGCCACTAAATTAAATGTTCAGTAAAAATTTTCGGTAAATCGGAATAAAACAAACAAAAATTATTAATAAAAATAAAAGGAGAATTATGAAAAACAAATATTTCATCACAGCATCTATAGCAATTATGGCATTTACATTTTTAATCGGCTGTCAAACTGAAGGCGAAAAAAATAATCAGGATGCTAAAGATAAAATCGGAACAACCAACCAAAATCAAAAAAATACTATGAGTAACGATGGACAAATGAATAATATGCAGGGAATGATGAACGGAAATATGGTGGATATGCCGCACATGACGACAAATATGAAAGATATAAATGCCCAAATGAATTCCATGATGCAGCAAATGAATACGAACATGGGACAAATGCAGCATCCGGAAGAAATGAAGTCTTATATGAATAATATGAATGATATGGGCAAATATATGAATTCTATACTGGAACAAATGGACAAGATGATGAACAATAAATCAATGATGCAAGATAAAATAATTCATGAACATTTTAATTCAATGATAACAAATATGAATTCATTGATGAATAATTATAAAGACATGATGAATCAAATTCAAAATAAAGATAAAGAAAAGTGATTTTTATTTGAATTGAAAATTTATTATAAGGAGGAAATTATGTATCACAATATGTTTGGTGGAGGAATGTGGTTTAGCTGGATATTCTGGATAATTATCATTGTATTAATAGCCTGGCTTGTCTTGAATAAGGTCAATCGCCAACAAAAAAATCCGGATTCCGGTGCTTCGAAAGAAAGCCCTCTCGATATTTTAAAAAATAAGTATGCTAGAGGAGAAATAAACAAAGAAGAATATTTAGAAAAGAAAAAAGATGTATCATAATTATTAAGTTCGATTAATTTAACAGGAGAATAATCATGTCTTACTATTTCTCAAAAAAATCAGATTTGGGATTTGCAGAAGCAATTGAAAAAGTAACAGAAGCTTTAAAGAATGAAGGATTCGGTATCTTAACTGAAATTGATGTAAAGGAAACATTAAAAAAGAAATTGGATGTTGATTTTCGTTCTTATAAAATCCTTGGTGCCTGCAATCCTCCCTTTGCTTATAAAGCACTGCAAGCAGAAGATAAAGTCGGTATCATGCTTCCATGTAACGTTATCGTCCAGGAAAAAGAAAATGGAGTTGAAATCGCTGCGGTCGATCCGGTGGCTTCGATGCAGGCTATTGATAATCCCCAACTTAGCGAGATTGCCGGTGAAATACGCAAACGGTTACATCGAGTTATTGACAGTTTATAAATGACAATTTGGCTGCCCTGGAGTCAAGGTCACTTAGCAAAAAAAGGAGTGCGGTATGGAAAACGAACCTCAAAATCATAAAGACCATAATATGGAACACACTGATAAATCCGGGCATGATCATTCAAAACACAGTGACCAAGGTTCTCATGAAAAGATGAATCATAAAAAAGATGAGCATAGCGGGCATAACCATTCTGAACACCATGGTCACATGATTGAAGATTTTAAGAAGAGGTTTTGGATTTCACTCGTGATCACCATTCCTATCCTTCTTCTCTCTCCTCTGGTTCAGCAATTTCTCGGACTTAAAGAAACTTTGCGCTTCAATGGCGATATCTACGTTTTGTTTGCGCTTTCGACATTCACATTTTTCTACGGCGGCTGGCCTTTCTTAAAAGGACTAATTGATGAATTGAAAAAGAAGCAGCCCGGAATGATGACGTTAATTGCTCTTGCAATATCGATAGCATATTTCTATAGCGGCGCTGTTGTGTTCGGAGTTAAAGGAGAAGTCTTTTTCTGGGAACTTGCAACTTTGATTGATATTATGCTTCTCGGTCATTGGATAGAAATGAAATCTGTAATGGGCGCTTCGAAAGCTCTTGAAGAACTTGCCAAACTTATGCCGGATGAAGCTCATAAAATTGATGACGACGGAAATGTTACTGATGTTCCGGTTTCCGAACTTAAGCACGAAGCTAAATTATTAATAAAACCGGGAGAAAAAATTCCTGCCGATGGAAAAATCTTTGAAGGTAAAAGTTCCATAAATGAAGCAATGATTACCGGTGAATCCAAACCCGTTTCCAAAGGCGAAGGTGATAATGTAGTCGGCGGATCAATAAACGGGGAAGGTTCTATAAAAATTGAAGTTGAGAAAATTGGTGATGAAACTTTTCTTTCACAAGTCGTGAAGATGGTTAAAGAAGCTCAGGAAAGTAAATCCAAAACTCAGAACTTTGCCAACAAAGCCGCATTCTGGTTAACTATGGTTGCAATTACTTCCGGTGCATTAACAATGTTCGTATGGCTTGTGTTTACCGGGCAAGGTTTCAACTTTGCATTATCCAGAACCGTAACAGTAATGGTAATTACATGTCCGCATGCTCTCGGTCTGGCAATTCCTCTCGTTGTCGCAGTTTCAACTGCACTTTCTGCAAAGAGCGGTTTACTAATCAGAAACAGAAATGCATTTGAAGAGGCAAGAAAAATTCAGGCAATTATTTTTGATAAAACCGGAACTTTAACCAAAGGTAAATTCGGAGTGACGGAAACGATTTCTATTGATGATAAATATGATGAAAAGGAAATATTAAAATACGCTGCAGCAGTTGAATCCGAATCGGAACATCCGATTGCACAAGGAATAGTTAAATCTTCTCTCGAAGGAACAAACGAAGATAAATATAAGATGAAAAATTTCAATTCCATACCCGGCAAAGGTGCTGAAGGGAAAGTAAATGGTAAAGATGTTAAAGTTGTCAGCCCGGGATATCTCGAAGAAAATAAAATTGAAATACATGAAAAAGATAAGATTGAAAAATTATCTGCACAGGGTAAAACCGTTGTTTTTGTCCTTGTTGATAATAAACTAACCGGCGCAATAGCATTAGGCGATATTATCCGCGATGAATCCAAAGAAGCAATAAAACAGCTTAAAGAGTTAGGAATAAAAACGATGATGCTTACCGGTGATAACAAACAGGTTGCAAAATGGGTTGCCGATGAGCTTGGACTCGATGATTATTTTGCTGAAGTGCTGCCAGGTAAAAAGGCAGAGAAAATAAAAGAAGTGCAGAGCCGCGGAATGATTGTGGCGATGACCGGCGACGGTGTGAACGATGCTCCTGCACTAGCGCAGGCTGATATCGGGATTGCGATAGGTACGGGAACAGATGTAGCAGTTGAAACTGCCGATATAATTCTTGTAAGAAGTAATCCGAAAGATGTTGTTACACTAATAAAATTTTCAAAAGCAACTTATAGCAAAATGGTTCAGAATTTAATCTGGGCTACCGGATATAATGTAATCGCAATTCCTCTTGCTGCTGGAGTTTTGTTTTCAGCAGGGATTGTTTTAAGTCCTGCAATGGGTGCTGTGTTGATGTCGATAAGTACGGTAATTGTTGCCGTAAACGCCCGGCTTCTGAAAATAAAATGATGACAATTTAGTATGGATAAGCGTGAATTAATAAAATTAGAGGATAGTTCTTATGGGATCGAATGGAAAGAAATCCGAAGTTGAAACCGGGACTAAGGACGATTTAAAAACCCTGCCCCTATCGGAAGTGGAGAAAAAATTAGAGTCATCTGCGGAGGGACTCACTCAAGCCGAGGCAGAAAAACGATTGACTCAATACGGATCTAATGAGATTGAAGATAAGAAAACCAATCTGTTCTTGAAATTCCTCTCATATTTTTGGGGCCCCATCCCGTGGATGATTGAGATCGCGGTGATTCTGTCGGGTGTGGTACAACACTGGCCGGATTTTTTCATCATCTTTCTTTTGCTTGTTGCTAACGCAGTTGTCGGATTCTGGGAAGAAAAAGAAGCAGGTAATGCCATCGAAGCTTTGAAGGCAAAACTGGCAATCAAGGCGCGGGTTAAACGTGACGGGAAGTGGATCACTCCTGCTGCTAGTGAGTTGGTGCCCGGCGACGTAATCCGGTTACGTTTAGGCGACATTGTTCCTGCGGATGCACGTTTGCTGGATGGCGATCCTGTGGAAGTTGATCAATCTGCGCTGACTGGCGAGTCGTTGCCGGTCGAACGTAAATCCGGTGAAGCGGTATTTTCCGGTTCGATTATTCGTCGTGGCGAAATAAGTGCATTTATTTATGCCACCGGTGAGAAAACGTATTTTGGCAAGACAGCGCAGCTTGTGCAAGAGGCACATACTGTCAGCCATTTTCAAAAAGCAGTTTTGAAGATCGGCAATTATTTAATCATGCTTGCGGTTGCTTTGGTTACGGTTATTATTGCAGTTGCTATTTACCGTGGTGACTCAATCATATCAACGCTGCAGTTTGCTTTGGTTCTAACAGTTGCTGCAATTCCGGTAGCAATGCCAACGGTTTTGTCGGTTACTATGGCTGTCGGCGCTAAACTGCTTGCAAGAAAAAAAGCGATTGTAAGCAAGTTGGTAGCTATCGAAGAATTAGCAGGCGTGGATTTGCTGTGTGCCGACAAGACCGGAACTTTAACCCAAAACAAACTGACATTGGGCGATCCGTTCAGTATTAATAATATTCCTTCAGAACAAATCATCCTTAACGGTGCGCTGGCATCTCGCGTGGAAAATAACGACACAATTGACCTGGCTGTGCTGGGTGGATTGAAAGACAAGGATTCGTTAAAAGCTTATGAGGTGGTTCATTTCCAGCCGTTCGACCCGGTTCATAAACGCACCGAAGCCACAGTAAAAACCAAAGACGGAAAAACATTTAAGGTAACCAAGGGTGCGCCGCAAGTAATTTTAGAACTGTCTTCGAATCAAGGACAGATAAAACCTGCAGTTGATAAAGCAGTAAACGAATTCGCAGCGCGAGGTTTTCGATCATTAGGCGTTGCGAGAGCCGAGGGTGAGGGGCAATGGCAGTTTGTTGGTGTGCTGCCCTTATTCGATCCGCCGCGTGAAGATGCAAAAGCAACAATTAAGACTGCTGGTGAAATGGGTGTTAAGATCAAGATGGTTACGGGTGACGCACTTGCCATAGCCAAGGAAACCGCTCAAAAGTTGGACATGGGCACAAATATTCTTGATGCCTCCAGTCTAGGGGATTCGAAAAAGAAAGAGACTGCTGAAGTATCTGACTCTATCGAGAAGGCGGATGGCTTTGCACAAGTTTTCCCCGAACACAAATTCCATATTGTGGATGTATTGCAAAAACGCGGTCATATTGTTGGTATGACGGGCGATGGAGTGAATGACGCACCGGCGCTGAAAAAAGCCGACTGCGGTATTGCTGTTTCTGACGCTACGGACGCGGCTCGTGCTGCGGCTGCAATTGTTCTAACTACTCCCGGGCTTTCTGTTATTATTGATGCAATCAAGGAGAGCAGGAAAATATTCCAACGAATGAACAGTTACGCAATCTACCGCATTGCCGAAACGCTTCGAGTGTTATTCTTCATGACTTTGGCTATTCTGATTTTCAACTTTTATCCGTTGACGGCAGTGATGATAGTAATGCTGGCATTGCTCAACGACGGTGCCATATTATCTATTGCTTATGATAATGTTCATTATAAAGATCAACCCGAAGCCTGGAATATGCGTATGGTGCTGGGAATTTCTACGGTACTTGGTGTAATTGGTGTCGTCTCCGCCTTCGGTTTATTTTACCTTGGTGAGCGCGTCTTTCATCTTGATCGTGCACACATACAGACACTGATGTATTTAAAGCTATCCGTTGCTGGACATCTTACAATTTTTCTCACCCGCACGCGTAAACCGTTCTGGTCAATTCGCCCCGCAAAGATTTTATGGGGAGCTGTACTCGGCACGCAAATTATAGCAACATTGATAGCAGTGTATGGATTGTTCATGACACCTCTCGGATGGGGTTGGGCTGGATTCGTGTGGGGCTATGCGCTGTTGTGGTTCCTACTGAATGATCGCGTAAAACTATTGGCATACAAAATTTTTGATCCGATCAAAATTAATACACCATCCCAATTGGCGCCGCAAATTGCTAAGCGTGAATAATAGATATATGATAAACATGGTCGTGTGATTCAGAACTAGCAACATGCAGAGTAAAAGACTAGAAAAGATGAAAGTAAAATCAATTCAACATCAAAAATAAATCGCAAAAAAGTAGATTTGAATTTCTTATAGATGGAAAAGGATTTTATCAATTCCTTTAATTTGTGAAGGTATCGGCTTACCCAAAAGTAATCCCTTTTTCATCCCTTTGAACGATATCTTTTTATCCTTTGAAATTTTATTTTATTCACGCAAGAATAATTAATTATTGAATGACTTGTAAGATTCAAATAATAGAAGAATTATTGTAAAAAAATTATAAGAACAATAAAATAAATTTTGAGTCAACTTTATAATTACAAAACATTACATTTACTTTGGCAATATAATAAAAGGGAAATTCAGGGGTCTAACTGTGCAATTTATTTATTAGTGACAGCCATTTTAGCGGGCGAGTTAGAACTGGCAGCCCATTTATTAAATGTTTCACCAATCTTGATTACTATTGGAGTCATTGTAATTCTGGAATAGGTATTATGAGAAGAAGGGAAACCCGGTTGAAAGAAAAATCCGATTTAGAAGATTAGTATTAAGTTATGTTACTTTGATCTAATTAAACAAAACAGAGGGAGAAAAAATGTTTAAGAAAATTGCAGTTGTAATTATTTTATTTGCAGTTCCAGCATTAATGGCGCAGGATTCACTTGCCAGCCATTCATTTGTAGGCGCTGAAACTTGCGGCATGTGCCACAAATCTGAAAAACAAGGTGAACAAATTAGTATCTGGAAAGCCAGTGCTCATTCCAAAGCCTATGAAACACTAAAAACTGCAGAGGCAGATAGTATTGCTAAAGCAAAAGGATTATCAACAAACGCAATATTAAGTGAAGCATGTTTAAAATGCCACGTAAGTGGATACAATATTAACGCCTCATTAAAAACAGCAAAATTCAATATGGAAGATGGGGTTCAATGCGAGACCTGCCATGGAGCAGGAGCTGACTATAAAAGTCTTAAAATTATGAAAAATGTAAAAGAAGCGGAAAAAAATGGTCTTAGAGTATTTAAAACAAATGAAGAAAGGATTGCTTTATGCAAAGAATGTCACAATTCTGAAAGTCCAACTTTTGATTCCAGCAAAACCGACTTCACAGAAATGTGGAACAAAATTAAACACGATATTCCCCAAAGCGCTAAATAAGAATTACTTACCAAATAAAGTTTTATCAATTAAAAATTAAATGGAAATGAAAAGCCAGTCTTCTTCATTTCCATTTTTATAATTGTTTTAACTCACAATTGACACAAAAATTATTTTTCATTAATTCATTTTATATTTATTGTTTCCTCTAATCCAAAAGATGTAGTTCCTTTTTCATCCCTTTGCCCTATTGTATGACACCTCATTCCTTAATAATATATTGCGTAGGATTCTTTTTATAATAAAAAAAGCTATCCAATATTAACAGATAGCGATTGGGCTTATAATAAAAAAACGGACTATTTTATAGAATTAAAATTAAGTTTTGCCATACTAAAACATAATAGCAAAAAGTGATTACTAAAATTAATCTTATTCTAAAAAGGACATTAACTAGTAAATATATGTACCCTAAATTATGATTACGGGAATATCCATGTAGCCCGTAAGGGCGCATCCATCATAGGGGAAAAACTATGAACACAACCAATACACTAAGAAGTATTTTGATTGTGGATGACTCATTGGAAAATCTTCGTATTCTTTCAAAAATACTTACCAAAAAGGACTACAGAGTTCGTGCTGTAAAAGATGGATTAGATGCTGTTCCTATAGCAAAAGTTGAACTGCCGGATTTAATTTTATTAAATATCAAACTTCCCGACATTAATGGCTACGAAGTATGTGCACGTCTTAAAGCAGATAATTTAACGAAGGACGTTCCTATATTATTTATAGGCACATCGAATGAAGCAGAGGAGAAAACTTGCGGATTTGAAGCCGGAGAAGCGGACTTTATAGCAAAGCCTTTTATTCATGAAGAAGTATTAACACGAGTAGAAACTTACTGCCAAATCAGTCGTTTGCGCACTCAGCTCAAATATCAAACTGCGGAGCTTAACTCAGCAAACAAACAACTGCAAGCCGAAACCGCCGAACGCAAAAAAGCTGAAAATAATCTTAACGAAGAAATGATGAGAAGAGCGATTCTTTGTGAGCAATTGCCGGACGGCATAGTGATAGTAGATCCTAAAACCGCAGGATTCATCGAATTCAACACGGCTGCCCACACCCAACTAGGATATACCCGGGAGGAATTTGCCAAGCTAAGCATTGGGGACGTGGAAGCTGAAGGTACACAGAGAGAGATTGACGCCACAATTGCACGTGTGATGAACGAAAAAAGAGTTGACTTTGAGACTCGGCAAAAGACAAAAGATGGAGAAATTAAAAATGTGCTTGTGACAGCACAATACATGGATAATTCCGGCCATCCGGTTTATCACTGCCTCTGGCGCGATATAACCGACCATAAAATTAACGAAGAGGTACGCAGCGAAAACGAAAGAAAGACTAAAGCGCTGCTTGATGCCATTCCCGATTTGATATTCCGTGTTGACAGAGAAGGAACTTTTCTGGATTATAAAGCCGATAAATCAGATCTTTATGTCCAATCCGAGCAGACAATCATCGGTAAAAAAAATCGAGATATTACACCACCTTGGTTTGCTGATTTAATGAATAGATACATCCAAAAAGCCCTTAACAGCGGCAAGCCCCAGGAATTCGAATACCAAATGTCCGTTCCGAAGCGCGGTTTGCGTGATTATGAAGCCCGTATGGTAGCAAGCGGCAAAGACGAAGTTATTGCAGTTGTACGAGATATAACGGATAATAAATTAGCTGAATTAAAACTTAAAGAAAGCGAAGCCAAGTTAACCGATGCTATAAAGATTGCCAAACTCGGTACATGGGAATATAACTTCGCTCTCGACCGGTTTACTTTTAACGATCACTTCTACTCACTCTTTCATACAACAGCAGATCAGGAAGGCGGTTACACCATGTCTTCCGGGCATTTCGCAAAAAGGTTTGTTTATCTTGATGACCGGGTATTGGTTGGAAAAGAAATTCGGAAAGCATTTGAAACCTCTGACCCGGCTTATTCTTCCCAAATGGAATACCGTGTAATCTATGCAACAGGTGAGAAAGGCTACTTCGCAGCCAATATTCGTATTGAGAAAGATGCAGATAATCGCACAATTAAGGCACGTGGTGTTAACCAGGATATTACCGAACTTAAGCAGACTGAGGAAGCACTTCGCAAAAATGAACTACAATTCCGAATGGTTTGGGAAAATGCTACCGACGGGATGCGTATAACAGATGAAACCGGTGTAGTTTTAAAAGCTAACGATGCCTACTGCAAACTTATGGAAAAGGCAAGAGGAGAAATTGAAGGTAAAATGATGAGTGTTGTCTATGAACTGGCTGCCCAATCAGAAGTTCTACGGAAACATTGTGAGCGGTTTAGAAACAGATCAATTCCTCAAAATTTAAACCGTGATATTTTGCTATGGAACGGGGAAAAAATATCTCTTGAATTATCAAATACATTTTTAGATATCCCCGGTCAGCAGACATTAGCTTTAAGTATCATAAGGGATGTTACCGAGCATGCACGATTTGAACAAGAAATTCAAAACCGTAATGACCAACTAATAAAGTTAAACGCTGAAAAAGATAAATTCTTTTCCATAATAGCACACGATTTAAAAAGTCCTTTCAACGGTTTCTTAAATCTAACAGAACTAATGGCGGATAGCACCGAAGAATACTCACTGGCTGAATTTTCCGAAAATAGTCAATTACTGAATGAATCCGCCCGTAATCTTTATAAACTTCTGGAAAATTTATTGGATTGGGCACAAATACAAAAAGGTTCCATCAATTTTACTCCTAAAGATTCCGATTTATCAATGATGGTTTCTCAAGGTATAGAAACAATTTATCAGCGGGCTCTGCAAAAAAGGATTGAAGTTATTAATGAAATTGATACTACACAAAATGTTTACGCCGATGAAAAAATGATAAGCACTGTGCTCAGAAACCTTTTATCTAACGCAGTTAAATTCACAAGAATGGACGGAAGAACTATAATTAAATCAGAACTATCAGATGACGGCCAAATTAAAGTTTCTGTTGAAGATAATGGTGTGGGAATCCCTGAAAAAGATATTAAGAGACTTTTTAAGATTGAAGAGAAAGTCAGTTCGAAAGGAACCGATGGTGAATCAAGTACGGGGTTAGGTTTATTGCTTTGTAAAGAATTTATTGAAATGAACGGAGGTAAAATATGGGCGGAGAGTGAAGAAGGAAAAGGAAGTAAATTTTATTTTACACTTCAGGAAAGTAAATGAAACATAAGGATATAAAGACAAAGAAAAACAGATAAATTTAAGAGTACAAAATACAAGATTGTGATGATTGAAATGATTGATAAGCAGAAACATAAAAACAGGATTTCTAATAGCGGTGAACTACTTATCATCACTGTAAACAATTTTATAGATAACTGGGAAATTATAATTTCGGGTTTTCCTGTAATAAAACCATCGGGATGGTTATGAAGATTAGGAACAAACTACTTCTCTCATTTTCGTTTTTTATTATTCCATTTTTGCTTTTAGGAATATTGGCAAGCATAGTCATTGAGAAACAAGCTATCGACCATGCACTTTTACACGCAGAATTGTATGCCAAAACTTTTACCTTAACAATAGAAAGAGAAACACGAATAGATAGGACCTCGCAACTATTTTTTCAAAGGGAAGACCTGGAAGATTACATAAATGACATTTATTTATTTCAAAAAATTGATATAGTAGTTGTTGATACAGCCGGGATAATTATTGCAGATATAATAAAGTCTAAAATTGGGGACAAATACAATCTCGATAAAAATAATGAGGTGCTTTTATCAATACGCGACGGCCTGGATAGAAATTTCAAAGTAGTAAACGATGAATACCCCGATGGTAAATTCTTGTACGTTCACCGTATAGAGGTTGAAAACGGACAAATTTTGGGAGCAGTGTTGATTGACTATTCAACAATTTTAAAAGAATCCCGGGCTGAAAACAGTTTTGTAAGGAAAATCATTTTATATGCAACTCTATTCTTCATATTTATCTCAATCGTATTTGGTTTTATTTTATCAAAAAAAATCAAGAATCCCATTTCAAATCTAATTGATGCGGCACGGAAATTTTCGCACGGTGACTATTCGGTCAGGGTAAAATCCGAAAGGAAAGATGAACTAGGTGAATTGGAGAATGCCTTCAATCAAATGATAGAACAGAAAGAAAAAGCTGATGAACAGGTCCTTCTTCTAAGTAATACTCTCAAAAGCACAAACGATATAATAGCCATAGCCGATGTTAACTTCAATTTTCTATTTGCAAACAATGCTTTTTGTAAAACATTTGGTTATACGCAGGAGGAGTTAATAGGCCAATTTGTAGGTTCTGTATTATTGGAACAAGATGACATTACTGGAGGTCAATCAACAGATCCTAAAATACTTACGGACGGGTGGAAAGGTGAGCAATGGAGCAAAACTAAGGACGGAAATAAATTATTAGTTGAAATGAGTATCTCCCCGGTTAAAAATTTAAGAGGTGGGGTAATCGCTATAGTTGCTGTTGCCAATGATATAACAGAAAAGAAAAAACTGGAAAAAGAGCTGATCGAATCGAAACAAAAACTGGAAATGCTGATGAGTTCTAGTTCTACTATGCTTTATTCATGTGATGCTTTTGGTGATTTTGATGCTAAATTTATCAGCGGCAATTTTTCCTCCATTACCGGTTATCCCGGCGATTACTTTTATAAAAAAAGATGGTGGGCAGATAATATTCACCCGGATGATGTTAAGGGTGTGTTTAATAACCTGGAAGAACTATTTAAAAATGGCACTTATTCGCATGAATATCGCTTTTTGTTTAATGACGGCTCATGGCATTGGATGCACGATGACCTTCGGCTGGTAAATGATGATCTTGGCAATCCGGTAGAACTTATCGGAACCTGGCAGGATATAACAAAGCAGAAACTTGCGGAAGATGCATTAAAACAGCGTGAAAATTCTTATCGCACGCTTGCGGAAAATTTACCCGCTTCTGTATACCGGCTCTACCTGCGGGAAAAGGGCAAAATGGAATTTTTCAATAACGTTCTTGAACAAATTTCCGGTTATACAAAAGATGAATTACGAAAAGGAGAAATTTGTTCCATTGATCTGTTCATATCACCTGAAGATAAACCACACGTGATGGAGGTCGTTAATAATGCAATAAAAAACAACAGCGAATTTGAAGTTGAATATAGATTTAATAGAAAGGATGGCCGTTTAAGCTATTTTTATGAAAAAGGTATTCCGATTTGCGGGGAAGATGGAAAGCCCCTTTATATTGATGGAGTTATTTTTGATTTTACGGATCGCAAACAAGCAGAAATGAAAATAAAAGAGAGTGAAGCCCGGTTTCGTTTGCTTTTTGAAATAAGTGCAGATGGTATCAGTATAGTTGATGTTGAGACAAAGACTTTTATATATACAAATCCGGCTGTGTGCAGAATGCTTGGATACACAGAGAACGAATTGAAATCGATGAGTATAACTGACATTCACCCGAAAAAGGATTTGCCGTGGATCATTAGAAGAGTTAGAATCTTTAGCCAAGGGAGAGAAATCCCTTACGTTTGAAATTCCGTGTCAAAGAAAAGACGGCAGCATTATAGACACAGAAATCACCTCTGTAATAACTAAGATTGACGGCAGAATTTGCAATGTCGGCATACACAGGGATATAACGGAAAAGAAAATTGCAGAAAATAAATTAAAGAGAAGTGAAGAACGATTAAAAGAAGCACAGCAAATAGGACGCATTGGCAGTTGGGAATTGGACCTTGCCGAAAACACAGGTACAATGTCGGATGAAATGTATAAAATCTTCGATCTCCACAACAGCTCAATTGACGTCACTATCGAAACTTTTTTAACAACCCCGATTCCGGAAGACCGTAAAATGGTTCAAGAACTTATCATGAAGTCATTGGAAGAGCGTAAAGGCGGTGACTTTGATTTCCGTACTATCACGTCAAGCGGGGAAATCCGCTGGATTCACGAAAAAAGCACTATAGAACTGGACGACAAAGGTAATCCAAAACGTGTTTTTGGTACTTGCCAGGATATTACAGAAAGTAAACTTGCTGAACTACAACTTAAAGAAAGCGAAAGAAGAACAAAGGCGCTTCTGAATGCAAATCCCGACATGATATTCCGGATGAACAGTGAGGGAATCTACCTGGACTATAAAGCTGATAGCGCAGAACTCTACGCGCAATCCGAAGTGTCAATCATCGGCAAAAAGAACAGAGACATCACTCCCCCTGAGTTTGCAGATTTGATAGACCGATACATCCGGCAAACCCTGGACAGCGGAGAGCTTCAGGAATTTGAATACCAAATGATAACTCTAAAGCGAGGCTTGCGTGACTATGAAGCCCGCATGGTACCCAGCGGCAAAGACGAAGTAATAACAGTTGTACGCGATATAACGGATCGCAAACGTGCTGAAGATGAATTAAATATATCCGAAATGAAGTTCCGCAATATTGTTGAAGGAACAAAGGCAATTCTGTTCAGCACTAACCGCCGCGGTATATTTACCTATCTTAATGAGGCGGCCTGTAAAATACTTGAAATGACAAATCATGAATTACTCGGGAAATTTTATTTAAAGTTTGTTCATCCGTCAAGCCGTGCAAAAACTCATACAATTTTTACAGAGCAAATCGAGAATCCCACGCCAAACAAAAGCATTGATGTTCGGATAATAACAAAATCAGGAAAAGAAGGCTGGCTTAGTTTTTTAATTAATCCAATTTACATGGAAGGAAAAATTGTAGGTTTATCCAGCGTTGGGCTTGATATTACTAAACGGAAGCATATAGAGTATGCTCTGCGCGAAAGCGAAGCCAAGTTAACCGATGCTATGAAGATTGCCAAACTCAGTACATGGGAATATGACTGTGTTCTCGACCGGTTTACTTTTCCGGATCAATCCTTCTCACTATTTAATACAACAGCAGAACAAGAAGGCGGTTATACCATGTCTTCCGGGCAATTCGCACAAAAGTATATTTACCCTGATGACCGGGAAATGATTGCAAAGGAACTTCGGAAAGCGTTAGAAACTCCGGATCCGGCTTATAATTCTTATATGGAATACCGTGTAATCTATGCACCAGGTGAGATAGGCTACTTCTCAGCCAATATTCGTATTGAGAAAGATGTAGATAATCGTACTATTAAGGCGCTCGGGGTTAACCAGGATATCACCGATCGCAAGCGGATGGAAGAGACAATACTTCGAATTAATAAGGCAGTAGAGAGTTCAAGTGATGCTATCTGCATGTCTGATTCTCAAGGACATCACTTTTATCACAACAAGGCGTTTACAGAAATTTTTGAATATACTATAGAGGAAATTGAAGCGGCTGGCGGAGGTACTGCGATTTATGTGAACAACGATGTTGGCCAAAAGGTATTCGATATAATTATGGGTGGCGGAACGTGGAACGGAGAAGTGGAGATGTTATCAAAGAGCGGGCGTAGATTCGATATATCGCTGCGGGCGGATGCGATAACTGATGCGAATGGAGTAATTGTGGGATTGGTGGGAATGCATACTGATATTACCGAACGCAAAAGTGCTACGGAGGCTTTACGGGAAAGCGAAGAAAATTTTCGATCAATGTTTGAAAATAACTCGGCGGCTATGGTTATAGCAGAGCCGGATACAATGGTATCAATGGTTAACGATGAATTTTGTAAACTTAGCGGTTATACCAGGCAAGAAATTATTGGCACGAGATGGACAGATCAAATATCACCGGAAGATCGTGAACGCTTAAAAGAATATAACCGTAGAAGACTGATAAATGCGAATGATGTCCCTGATAAATATGAATTTAATATCTACAACAAAAAAGGTGAAATAAGACATGCTCTAATGTCCGTCACCATGTTAAAAACTAAAAAAACAATAGGATCATTTGTTGACATTACTGATCGCAAACAAGCTGAAGAAGAAATTAAAAGAAGCAATAAAGAGCTTATAAAACTAAACACTGAAAAAGACAAATTCTTTTCTATCATAGCTCACGATTTGAAAAGCCCTTTCAACGGTTTTTTAAATTTAACAGCATTAATGGCTGATAAAACCGAAACTTTCTCACTTGTTGAATTTGCAGATTATAGTAAATCATTAAACGAATCTGCGCGCAGTCTTTATAAACTTCTGGAAAATTTACTGGAGTGGGCGCAAATACAGAAGGGTGCTATCAATTTTAATCCGAAAGATTCCGATTTGTCGAAGATGGTTTCGCAAGGCATAGAAACAATATACCAGCGGGCATTGCAAAAAAGGATCAAGATTATTAATGAAATTTATGATATACAAAAAGTTTATGCAGATGAAAAAATGATAAGAACTGTACTCAGAAATCTATTATCCAACGCAATCAAATTCACGAGAAAGGACGGAAAAACTATTATTAATTCCAAACCATCTGACAATGAAACAATTGAAGTGTCGATTGAGGATAATGGAGTTGGAATATCCGAAAAAAATATTAAGAGACTATTCAAGATAGAAGAGAAAGTAAGTTCCAAAGGAACAGACGGCGAACCAAGCACAGGTTTGGGTCTTACTGCTATGTAAAGAATTTATTGAAAAAAATGGAGGTAAGATTTGGGTGGAGAGTGAAGAAGGAAAAGGATCGAAATTTACATTCACTTTACGAAAATCAATTAAAAGTTAATATTAGGCTACTATAATGAAAAAAGTATTAAAAAAGGGAGATATAAATTTAGCGAATAATCCCCCTCCTTTGAAAATCAAATTGAATTCCGGAGATGACACCGGTCAATTTGCTGAGAATATTATTAATACCGTACGGGAACCTTTAATTGTACTGGATCAGGATTTAAAAGTTGTTACAGCCAGCCGTTCATTCTATAAATTCTTTAAGGTAAACTCCGATGAAACAATCGGAAGGTTAATTTATGAACTTGGTAATAACCAGTGGAATATACCTAAGCTGAGAGAACTGCTTGAGACAATCCTTCCCGAAAAAACAACATTCGATAACTATGAAGTTGAACACGATTTTTTCTCAATCGGCAAACGTGTAATGTTATTAAATGCTCGGCAAATTAAAAGGGCTTTTGGGAAAGAGAAGATAATACTGCTTGCCATTGAGGATATTACAGAACGACGAGGTATTGAAAAATCGCTAAGTGAAAAAAGCCGTTTAACCGAGGAGTATCTAAAAATACTTTTGGATCATGCACATGCACCAATTATTATCTGGAACTCTTCATTTATTATAAAACGGTACAACCATGGATTTGAAAAACTCAGCGGTTATAATTCGGCCGAGATGCAAAATAAAAAGATAGATTTTCTTTTCCCAAAAAATAAAATTGATTCTACACTTGAGTTAATAAAAAATAATATTAGTGACGAAGATTCGGAAGTTATTGAAATAGATATTTTAACAAAAGACAATAGAATTAAGACTGTCTTATGGAACTCGGCGAATATCCTTGATAAAGAAGGTGAAAATATAGTCGCAACCATAGCGCAGGATATTACAAGCCGTAAACAGACAGAGGAAGCTCTGACAATTTTAGAAACACGCTATCGACGACTATTTGAATCGGCAAAAGACGGGATTCTAATTCTTAACTCAAAAACAGGAAAGATTATCGATGTGAATCCATTTTTAATTGAGTTGTTGGGCTATTCAAAAGAACAATTCATTGAAAAAGAAATATGGGAAATCGGATTCTTCAAAGATATTGCCGCTAATAAAGAAAAATTTCTGGAACTGCAGCAGAAAGAATATGTCCGTTATGAAGACCTGCCTCTTGAAACGGCTGATGGCTCCCGTATTAATGTTGAGTTCGTGAGCAATGTTTATAAGGTAAATCGAAATGAAGTAATCCAATGTAGTATTCGTGATATCACCGAACGCATACAAACAAAAAAAAGACGGGCTTTTGTATCATCTATATTGTCAGTATTGAACAGACCGAATGATTGGATGCTATTAGTTAAAAATATATTGGAAAATATTAAAAAATTTACGGGGGTTGAAGTTATAGGCATTCGTTTCAAGGATGATGAAGATTATCCTTATTACGAAACTAATGGATTCCCCGCTGATTTTGTTGAGGAGGAAAAATCTCTTTGCACAAAAGATTTGGACGGCAATCTAATTTGCGATTCTACCGGCAACCCAATTATGGAATGTTTGTGCGGTAATATAATCTCCGGTCACACTGATCCGTCACTCCCGTTTTATACAAAGGGGGGAAGTTTTTGGACTAATTCCACAACAAAACTGTATGCCTCATCCACTCCTAAGAAAGAGCGACAAACCAACATATGCAACGGCTGTAACATGAAAGGTTATGAATCTATAGCTTTAATTCCGGTTTATTCCAGCAACGAAGTAATGGGTTTACTTCAACTAAATGATAAACGTACCAACATGTTTACATTAGAACTGATTCAGACGATGGAAGAAATCGGCGCGACAATTGGAATTGCTTTTAAAAGAGTAACAAATGAAAAACAAATTAAAGAAAGTGAGGAAAAATTTCGAATCATCACCGAGAATTCGGCTGACGCTATTTTCATCACGGATACACAGGGAAATTATGTTTATACAAATCAGGCCGCTTCCGGTTTACTGGGTTATACTCAGGTTAAGCTTACGACCATGAACATTAAAGATCTAACTCCGCCGGATGAAGTTGAAAAGTATACTGAGTATTTCAGACAAGTGGCTGGCAAGGGTCGTCTTTTTACAGAAATTTCTCTTAGGAAGGTGGACAATACTTTTGTGCCTGTAGATTTAAACGCAGTATTGCTGCCAAATGGATTAAATATACGGCAGCTGCCGCGATATTACAGAGCGTAAACAAGCAGAGAAAGAATTCATCGAAGCAAAAGAAAAAGCCGAAGAAATGAACAGGCTAAAAACCAATTTTCTGGCTAATATGAGTCATGAGCTTCGTACTCCGCTTATAGGAATATTGGGGTATGCTGAGTTATTGGCGGGTGAGTTAAAGGATAAAGATTTAATTGAAATGGCAAAAGCTATAGGTACCAGCGGTGAAAGGTTGAATTCAACCTTGAACAACATACTCAATATTTCCAAGATAGAATCCGAAAGACAACAGAATAATTTTAAAATGTATGACTTAATAAAAATAGTAAAAGGACAAATTAACTTATTCAAAGCAGCAGCCGAAGGAAAAAACTTATTATTAACTTTGGAAACAGAGGAAGAGAAATTAGATGCGTTTGTAGACGAAAACATGTTCATTTCTATAATAAATAATCTTTTAAACAATGCTATAAAATACACAGAAATTGGAGCGATAATATTAAACGCAAAACGGGAAAAGGAGTATGCGATAATAAATGTTACAGATACCGGTATCGGTATTGCTGAGGATTCACATGAAATTATATTTGATCCATTTAGACAGGCAAGTGAGGGATACAGCAGAAGTTTTGAAGGTACCGGTCTGGGCTTAACCTTAGTAAAAAAATATATGGATTTTATGAACGGTACAATAATTCTTAAAAGTGAACCGGGCAACGGAAGTACTTTTATAATAAAGTTGCCTATACATAAAAATATTCCTGAAATTTTAATAAAAACAAATTGGTCATAATTATTATGAATGATATGAAAGAAAATAGTGAAAACCCAAAAATAAAATTGCTGTTAGTTGAAGATGACATAGTAACAGTAGACGTGGTTAAAAGGGTATTAAAATACAAATATGATATTGACAGTGTGAGCAATGGAGAAGATGCTTTAAAAAAAGCTGCGGATAATGATTATGCTGCATTTTTGATTGATATCGGGCTTCCCGGGAAATTGGATGGAATTCAAACGACAAAGGAACTGAAGAAAATTAAAAATAATAACGGTAAATCATATATAGCTATTACTGCATTCGCTATGGAAGGCGATAACGAATTTTTTCTTTCTGAAGGACTAACACACTATATATCCAAGCCTTTTGAATTTAAGGAACTTAAGGAATTAATTGAAAAAGTTTTAGTACAATTTCTAAAAATATAGCAGTGCAGGAAATGAAGAAGGTAAGTTTACATTCACTTTACGAAAATCAATTAAAAGTTAATATTAGGTTACAATAATGAAAAAAGTCTTAAAAAAGGGAGATATAAATTTAGCGAATAATCCCCCTCCTTTGAAAATTAAATTGAATTTCGGCGATGAGACCGGTCAATTCGCTGAGAATATTATTAACACGGTTCGTGAACCTTTACTTATACTGGATCAAGATTTAAAAGTTGTTACAGCCAGCCGTTCATTTTATAAATTCTTTAAGGTAAACTCCGATAAAACGATTGGAAAGTCAATATACGAACTTGGTAATCACCAGTGGGATATTCCTAAACTGAAAGAACTACTTGAGACAATCCTTCCCGAAAAAACAACATTCAATAACTATGAAGTTGAACACGATTTTTCCTCAATCGGCAAACGTGTAATGCTTTTAAACGCGCGTCAGATTGAAAGGGCTTTTGGAAAAGAAAAGATAATTCTTCTTGCCATTGAGGATATTACAGAACGTCGAGGTATTGAAAAATCGCTAAGTGAAAAGAACCGCATTACAAGCGAGTACCTTGACATTCTTCTAGATCACGCGCACGCACCAATTATTATCTGGGACTCTTCGTTTGTTATAAAACGTTTCAACCATGAATTTGAAAAACTAATCAGTTATGTTTCAGCCGAAATAATAAATAAAAAAATTGATATTCTCTTCCCGGAAGATAAAATTGATTTAACGCTTGAACTGATAAAAAATAATATAAGTGATGATAAATCGGAAATTATCGAAATAGATATTTTAACAAAAAATAAAGATATTAAAACCGTCCTATGGAATTCGTCAAATATATTTGATAAGGAAGGAAACAAGATTGTTGCAACAATTGCGCAAGATATTACCATGCACAAACTAACTGAAGAAGCTTTGCGTGAGAGTGAAACCAAAACGCGAAATATTCTTGAAGCAATATCAACAGGAATTATAATTGTTGATCCGGAAACGCACACAATTGAAGATGTTAATTCGGAAGCTATTAGAATGATCGGCGAAAAGAAAGAAAAAATTATCGGGAGCAACTGCCACAAATACATCTGCCCGGCAGAAATAGGAAAATGTCCGGTTACGGATCTTGGTCAAATGATGGACAACTCCGAGCGTATATTGATAGGTAAAGAAGGTAAAAGAATCCCAATTCTTAAAACGGTAACCCAAATAAATTTGGGAGGCCGAAAACTCCTTCTTGAGAATTTTACAGATATCACTGATCGCAAACTTGCTGAAGAAGCAATATTTGAGAACGAGGAAAAATTTAGAAAACTCGCCACATCAGCTCAAGATTCAATTATAATGATGGACGATGAAGGAAAATTCTTCTATTGGAATGAAGCTTTCGAAAAATTATTCCAGTATACTAGTTCAGAAATCAAGGGTAAAGTTGTTCATGAGTTAATTGTGCCAAAACGTTTTTTTAACGATTTCTATAAAAATTTTACAAAATACCTAGTAACCGGAGAAGGAAATGCTATTGGTAAAACTCTAGAATTAAGCGCCATCAAAAAAAATGGAGATGAATTTCCAGTTGAATTATCCCTTTCTACTTTGATGTTGCAGGGGAAGAGAATGTCTCTTGGAATTTTAAGAAACATTACTAGCCGCAAACTCGCTGAGGCTGAACTTAGAGAGAGCGAATTAGAGATGAAAGCGCTATTGAATGCGATTCCTGATTTGATATTCCGCGTGAATCGCGAGGGAACCTTTCTAGACTACAAAGCCGACAAAGCAGATCTTTATGGCCAATCCGGGGAGACAATCATCGGTAAAAACTTTAGAGACATTTTATCTCCTAAATTTGCCGATCTGGGAGACAAGTATATTCTGCAATCTCTGAATAGCGGAGAGATTCAAGAATTCGAATACCAAATGCCCTCTCCGGAACTCGGGCTGCGTGATTATGAAGCACGAATGGTAACAAGCGGCAAAGACGAAGTTATTGCCTTAGTACGTGATATAACCGACCGCAAAATTGCCGAGAAAAAATTGGCCGCCTCGGAAGAAAGATACAGGCTGCTTTTCCAGAGTGCTGCTGAAGGAATCTTAGTAGTTGATGTTGAAACAAAAAAGCATAAACTTGCAAACAAAGCGATATGTCAGATGTTCGGGTACACAGAACCAGAAATGATTGGTTTGAGTATTAAAGATATGCATCCCCCGGAAATCCTGGAATTTGTAATTTCTGAGTTTGAGTCACAAGCCCAGGCAGAAAGGCCATTCTCCGCTGATATTCCCTGCCTGAGAAAAGACGGAAAAATATTCTTCGCAAACATTTATAATGCGATTGTCTATATTGACGATAGGAAACATAATATCGGATTCTTTACAGACATAACCTCACAAAAAGAAGCTATCGATAAAATAAAATTGTTCCGCACATTGATCGATCAATCTAACGATTCCGTTGAACTTATTGACCTGGAAACAGGCGGCTTTCTGGATTGTAATGAAAAAGCATACCGGGAACTCGGCTACACGCGCGAGGAATTTCTATCATTAAAACTATATAATATTGATCCGAATTTAACCGAGGATAATTTTCCCGAACGCATAAAATTGATTCGTGATTCAGGCAGTTTACTTGTAGAGGGAATGCATAGTAGAAAGGACGGAACTGAAATTCCCGTAGAAATAAATATTAAGTATGTAAAGCTTGAGCGTGATTATATTGTTGCGGTAGTCCGTAACATTACCGAGCGCAAACTTGTAGAGGAGAAGTTGAGAAGTTCAGAAGAAATGTTCAAGATTATTTTTGATTATGCGCCGGAAGCGTATTATATAAATGATTTAAAAGGCAATTTTATTAACGGAAATATTGCAGCAGAGAAATTGTTGGGTTATAAAAGTGATGAGTTAATCGGAAAGAGTTTTTTCAAGTTAAATCTCTTGTCTCCAATTCAAATATTAAAAGCAGCAAAACTATTAGCTAAAAATTTAGTTGGTAAAGCTACCGGCCCCGATGAATTTGTGTTAGATCGGAAAGATGGATCAAAAGTTACAGTTGAAATAAGTACTTACCCGGTAAAAATAAAAGATAATACTTTAGTATTGGGTATAGCTAGAGACATCACCGAGAGTAAGCAGCTTGAACAGGAAAAAGAAATTCTTACTTACAGCCTCAATGAGAGGGTAAAAGAACTAACTTGTTTATACACTATCGCATCGATCTTTGAAACAACTGATATTTCGTTAGATAAAATGTTTAACCAAGTCGTTAATTCAATACCCCCCGGATGGCAATATTCCGATATATGCTGTGCAAGAATTGTACTATATAAGAACGAATATCAAACTACAAACTATAGAGAGACCGCGTGGAAAATGTCGGCCAACATTATGATTGATGGAAAATTAAGAGGTATCGTTGAAGTTTTCTACCTGGAAGAGAAGGAAGAAGTTGATGAAGGTCCGTTTTTAAAAGAAGAAAGAGAACTGCTGAACCAAATTGCTGAAAGAATGGGGCAAATTTTAGAGCGAAAAAAATTGGAATCAGATTTATACACTGCAGCAGAAATTGCAAAACTGGGATATTGGGAATATGATGTTGATTCGGGCAATGTTATTCTTAATGATCAGTATTTCAGTTTGGTACACGGCTCATCAAGCGAAAAGCAGGATGGTAATATAATGAGTATGGATGAATTTGCTCTGAAATTCGTACATCCTGATGATCTAGAATTGATAACCAATGCTTTGCAAGAAGCAAAAGAATCACTGGAAATAGATTATTTAGGAAAATCAGAAGTTAGAGCATTTCGAGAGAACGGGGATATAGCTTATGTGTCCGTTCAATTTAAAGTGCTGAAAGATCAATTGGGACGCACCTATAAAATCTATGGAGTAAGTCAGGATATCACCGAGCGTAAGCATGCTGAGCGAGAACTGATAGAAGCAAAAGAAAAAGCTGAAGAAATGAATAGGCTAAAAACCAATTTTCTGGCTAATATGAGTCATGAGCTTCGCACTCCCCTTATAGGCATTTTGGGATATGCCGAGTTTTTAATAAATGAGCTTCAAGATCCGAATTTAATTGAAATGGTATCAACGATAAAGACTAGCGGTCGGAGATTAAACAATACTTTGAACAACATATTAAATATTTCCAAGATAGAATCTGAAAGACAACAGAATAATTTTAAAATGTATGACTTAATAAAAATAGTAAAAGAACAAATAAACCTATTCAAAGCAGCAGCCGAAGGAAAAAACTTATTATTAACTTTGGAAACAGAGGAAGAGAAATTAGATGCGTTTGTAGACGAAAACATGTTCATTTCCATAATAAATAATCTATTAAACAACGCGATAAAATATACTGATAAAGGGAGTGTAACTTTAACGGCTAAGACAGATAGAAATAATGCGATAATAGAAGTCCGGGATACCGGTATAGGGGTGCCCCAAGCTCTTCAAGAAACAATTTTTGAGCCATTTAGACAGGCAAGCGAGGGATACGGTAGAAGTTTTGAAGGAACCGGCCTGGGATTAACATTAGTGAAAAAATTCATGGAATTAATGGGCGGAACAATAATTTTGAAAAGCATACCTGCAGATCCGTCTGCGGGTAAAGCAGGAGGAAGTACATTTATATTAAAGTTTCCAATAGAGAAGATTATTGTCGAAGATTTAATAAACACGAACTGGGTGTAGTTATGATGAATGAAAAGGACGAAAATAGTAATTATTCAAAGACAAAATTGCTTTTTGTTGAGGATGATAAAGTGACAATAGATTTAGTCATGAGGTTATTCAAGAATAGATACAATTGTGATTATGCTACTGACGGTGAGAGTGCATTAATAAAAGCGAACGAAAATGATTATGATATTTTTTTAATTGACATTGGACTTCCCGGAAAATTGGACGGAATTCAAACGACAAAGGAACTGAAGAAAATTAAAAATAATAATAATAAACCATACATAGCTATTACTGCATTTGCTATGGAAGGTGATAAAGAATTTTTTCTTTCTGAAGGACTAACACACTATATATCCAAGCCTTTTGAATTTAAATATCTTTTTGAACTAATAGAAGTAGCTTTGGTGAAATAAGGGAAACGGGATATTTACTAAACAGATTATTACCGTGAAATATTCTTCTCAATCCACTCATAGTATTTATGGCCGCCTCATCTTTGAATTTGGAAGATCAATACAATTAAAAATTTGTCAGAATATCGGATACGCTATAGATTAAAAGAATTAATGAATTTTTAATTTGTTAAAAAGCAGCCGTCCATCTAAATCTACATCAGATATATTCTCATAAATAATTGTAATGTAATAAATTGCAAATAAACTATTCTCCTAAAAAAGTGAATACTTTACCATTCAACTAAGCACAAATGAAGATATAAAATAATCCGAAAGAACTAGTCCTTTTTTCATCCCTTTGGGCGATTGAAATTGTACTTTCCGTCCGATACTTTAATACATCATAGTGTGCTAGTCCGTATTTTCTTTACAACCGGCGCATACTTTAAAATAATTGAGTTTTAAGATCATAGCTAGATTTTGGTGTAAATAACTTTAATTCTTGAGAGAATGAATAAAATAAAAATTATTTATTTCCCCCTTTTCTTCTCTAATCGGAGCTTCATTCTAATTCATCAACCGACCCATTTTTGCTGACGGGGTTAAATAAAAGTCTGAGTAAGTTAAGTTACTTAAGTAAAGTTGTATTATAGCTATAGTCACGGAGGATAAAGATGCAAAGCAATGAAAAATTACTCGCACTTCTCAATCATCGTCTATCGGCTAAACTTGCCGCAATTACTCCGTTTATGGTGCATTCTTATATATGTGACAGTTGGGGGTACGGAAAATTGCAAACAGCAATAGAAAAACAGGCAATGGATGAAATGTTCCACGCCGAATTACTAATTAAGCATATCATTCACCTGGGCGGTACACCTACAATATCTAAACTTAATACAGTAAAAATTGGTGAGACGGTTCTTGAGATATTAACCAATGATGAGGAATTAAAAATAAAGGGATTTCATGATTTCAAAGAAGCTATAGATATTGCACATGAAGCAGGCGACGACCGCAGTGCTGCTTTAATAACAAAGATACTTAAAACTGATGAGGGACATGTAAACTGGACTGAAAAACAGCTTAAGCAGATTCGTCAAATCGGTCTGGAAAAATATCTGTCACAGCAGACCGAAGGAGTAACGAGGCAATATAAAATTATGTAGGCTCCAAATGGAAAATTTTTAAGCTGCGGTTCTCAGGAAGCCGGGAATTAAAGTCCTTATTGCAGTATTAATTATAAAAGAATTTATAGAGAAATACAGTTATACCGGAGAATTTTTCAACTATTATCTTCTTATTAACTTATCATATTAACTCATCATATTAACTCATGTTACGCAAGTATATGTTTTGGTCATATTGAACGAAGTGAAATATCTCATAAATTTGTAAAAATCGAAACCTTGAGATTCTTCATTTCATTCAGAATGACCGTTTTGCGTAACATGAGATATT
Organism: uncultured Ignavibacteriales bacterium; assembly: GCA_963739985.1. Lineage (GTDB taxonomy): Bacteria > Bacteroidota > Ignavibacteria > Ignavibacteriales > Ignavibacteriaceae > CAVUCE01. The sequence goes on along the minus strand of CAVUCE010000022.1, from coordinate 169,172 downwards.
AATTAATCAGCAAAAAATAGACCGGGGCGGCATATCTGCTGCCCGAGAGATGTAGTCCCTTTTTCATCCCTTTGCTCGATTGTATTAAGACTGCACTCTTCATAATATTACGTAGTATAGAATTGTTTTTTATAATTCCTAAAGTTACTAGGAATTAGTATAAAAATATTAAGTCATGTGCTCATAAATTAAATCTAGAAATAAAATACATGTATACCTTTGATAAAAAGATAAGAACTTCACTCACAATTTTTAGGATATGTAAAACCAATGCAAAAGATTAAAAACAGATTTTTAATGATCGCGTTTATAACAGTGGCTGTGCTCTTTTTTTATTTCGGCACGGGAACAATGATAGAAAGCGGAATTTATGGAAGGATGCAAGGAAACGGTTTGTCAGGCAGCGTGAGCTGGAGAATGTATCCGGCTACAATCAGTCTCTTTTTGAGTGCTGTTTTGGGGTGGCTGCTGTTTAGAAAAAGAAATAAAGCAGGTAAGGATATATCATAGTAATTTTAAGCAATGAGAATAAGCACCAATAATTGTAATTATTGGACCGGAAAGTTTATTGAAAACAAACGCAGAATTCAGTGGAATTAAAATATAAAGGCGATCCAATATGAAAACTATAAAAATGAAAAAAATTCTGATTGCGCTGGATTATTAGCCAATGATAATATTTGTTAGACAGAATAGATTTTAAATATTTTTACAAGTTGGATACTGAAGCAATTATGTTGAAGGACGACAAAGACAGTAATGAAAAAAAGAAGTTTTATGAAACCTAAACAATTCTCGATTGGCAAAATTCTCGGAATTCCAATTCATTTAGATTATTCATGGTTCCTAATTTTAGCACTGCTAACCTGGATGTTAGCGCAAAAATATTTCCCGCTTGAATTCAAAAATTGGACGATATTCTCTTATTGGACAGTCGGTTTTATGACTTCGATTTTGTTCTTCATTAGTATTTTGCTTCATGAATTCGGTCATTCTATAATTGCAATAAAATATAAGTTGAAAGTAAAAAAGATTACGCTTTTCGTATTCGGCGGAGTTGCTGAAATTTCAAAAGAACCGTCAAAATCATCGGCGGATTTTTGGATTGCTGTTGCCGGTCCTATTACCAGTTTCATATTAGCAGTTATCTTTTATTCTTCAGCAAAAGTATTTGTACATAATCAATATATAGCAGCTTCGTTTGAGTACCTTGCTTTAATAAATTTTGTCCTGGCATTATTTAATTTAATTCCCGGATTTCCGTTAGACGGAGGAAGAATTTTAAGGGCGATAGTGTGGGCAATTACAAAAAATTATAAAAAAGCAACTACAATTGCCGCTAACGCAGGAAGATTTTTCGGACTCTTATTTATTATGCTTGGTGTTTTCCAGATATTTCAAAATAATGTTTTTAACGGATTATGGATGGTATTTATTGGCTGGTTCCTGGAAATTACAGCAATGTCCCAGATACAAAGACTGGCGCTTAACGGTTTATTATTAGGGCACCAGGTACACGAAGCATTGTCGAATGATTATGGAATAGTATATCCTGATTCTACGGTTCAGGAAATTATAGATAACCATTTTATCGGTGCCAATCGAAGGAACTTACTTGTTAAGGATGATAATATAATGGTTGGATTTCTTACGCCCGGACTAATAAATTCCATTTCTAAAAAGGGTAGGCAAAATAAAACAGTAAAAGATATAATGATTCCGTTACAAGACATTAATAAAATAAATTCCACTGAACCATTATTAGACGCATTAAAGTCTATAAACGAAAATGATGTAAGCATGGTACCTGTCATTGAAAATGGGAATTGCATTGGAATATTGAATCGCAACAGTATTACTCAATTTATATTTGAACTGAAAAAGGTGGGGGCATTAAAGTGACGGTTAGGTTGTAAGATAATATGTTCATCTGCTTATTCAACCCCAACGCCGGTTTCTTCTTATCCGGCATCTTTTGTATCTTTCATAAAACATACAAAATAAAATCAAAAATAAATTGTAAAAATGAATAGTTATCTCCTATTAGTCATCCTGATGAGTCTTTCAGCGGCTTTTGCTTATATAAACTACAGGTTTATAAAATTGCCGTTTGTTATTGGTTTGTTTTTACTTTCAACTATTCTCTCACTTGTGGTTTTGAGCAGTAAAATATGGGACGTTGCACACTTCTCGGAAATCAAAAGTATAATTTTACACACAGACATAAGCCGCATTATTCTTCAAGTAATGCTTGGCTTTTTACTTTTTGCCGGTTCGTTACATACAAATTGGTCGGAAATTAAAAAACAGCTAAAACCTATAAGTCTACTGGCAGTGGGCGGGGTTATAATTTCCACCTTAGTTATAGCATCGGTGCTTTATGAAGTATGCAGTTTGCTGGGAGTATCCATTGACTTTATTCATTGTTTAATATTTGGAGCTCTTATTTCACCTACCGATCCTATTGCAGTTTTAGGAATATTAACCAAAGCAAATGTGTCAAAGAAAATAGAGTCAACCATTGTTGGTGAATCTTTATTTAATGATGGCATTGGTGTTGTCGTCTTTATTGCTTTATTAGAAACTTTAAAATTAGGAAACGATAATATCAACTTTTCCCATTTTGGTATTTTATTTCTGGAAGAAGCAGGTGGAGGTATATTTTTCGGACTTTTATTAGGCTATATTTTATATAAACTTTTAGAATCTATCGACAATTATGAAACGGAAGTTTTACTCACAATTGCCTTTGTAATGTTGGGCTATACTTTATCATCTTATTTCCATTTATCGGGCGCATTGGCAATGGTGATAATGGGTTTAATGATAGGAAACTACAAACAAAATAAAGCTATGAGCGATACCACAATAGAGTATGTTCATAAATTTTGGGAACTGATCGACGTAATTCTGAATGCCATCTTGTTTATAAGTATCGCGTTTGTGCTTCTTGTTATCGATTTTAAGACAACATACATTTTTATAGGTTTGATTACAATTCTTATTGTTTTATTCTCAAGAGTATTTATTGTTTATCTGCCAAAATTACTTTTACCAAAGTTTACAAATTTAACCAACGGAGAGGCTAAACTAATTGTTTGGGGAGGACTTCGTGGAGGGCTTTCCATCGCACTGGTTCTCTCATTGCCAAAAAGCGAAGCTAAACAGATATTAATGATTGTAACTTATATTTGTGTAGTATTCAGCATTTTAGTACAAGGTTTGACAATTGATAAATTAGCAAAGGGGCTAAAGATAAATTATACGACTCATAAAATTGGATAATAAATTTAAAGCAAAAGGGAAACGATAAATAAGAACAGAAAGTATTTCATAAAAAAGTCTGCTTTTCAGAAATCCCGGTGTGGTTATGTAACTGCTTGTTCAGATCAGCAGATTAGAATTAAGAGAACCGTTAATTTTCCGGTAGGTATCCTATAGATAATTTTACTTATCAATAATATCTGCTTGATAATATATCTATTAAGTTAGCTGATAACCAATAAATGCAAAGAGATAAATTGAGAATGGAAAACCATTCGGACAGTTTCTAACTTCCTTTTAGTAAGATCATAACGGCTTTTCCCGCAACAATTATTTCGTCAAATCTATAAGTGCATAGCATAATCCTATTTTCAACTTCCACACAACAGACCAGGGACAAGCATTTCATCCCAAAGATGTAGTCCCTTTTTCATCCTTTCGCTCTATTTCTTTACAAATATCTATTGTATAGGTTCTAATAGGTTAATTAACTTAATAAAAGGAATTGTAATGAAAGCAATAATAGCTTATGTATCAGTCTTGATAATATTTGTTTTAGTTATCCCCGCAAATGCGGGTGGAAAAAGTGAACTACAAAAACATTTCAGCGATGTTGCAAACAAAGTAAAAGCAACAGAGAACGTACAAGAAAAACGCGCAATCCTTGAAAAATCATTTAAGGAAATGTCTGAAGCTTTAAATCAGGTTCAAAACTCATTCTTAATCTCTAAAGAAGATAAAGTCGGTATTGATGGTTTAAAATCTATAGTTAAAGAAAACCAGGATGAGCTTGCAGGAACTAATGGCTTTGAACGTGTAACGGATTCGCAACTTAACAACTTCTCGAATTATGTTGTACAAAATATGGCGCAAGCTGATCAGACGATAACTATCAGTCTTGTCGCTGCATTACTAATAGTTATTCTGCTTGTACTTGTGTTATAAAATCGTTTACGGGTGGTCAATTAAATGCGAAAACCGAAAAAGCAATTGGTCAGGGGCGCTTCGTATTCCATCTTCATGGCAGGTATCGTTTGCGTGGTGCTCACTGTCCTTTTATCCTCATGTAGCCCTAAACTACCGGTTCTGAAAGAATCAAAACAGACAGAGTCTGAATCGTTCAAAACGCATTATTCAATTATATTCTTCATACATGGTGATAATGATTATTTATATCGCGATGCCGGCAACAATGAGTACAACGCAGATGTAGAAACGGTGATGAATGCAAAAAAAATTGCAGAGCAGAATCCCAATGCGGAGGTATTCATATTCCACCAAAAACCTAAAACAAACTTTCTGTTTTTTTTCCCTAATCGGGATGGTGAATTCTATTATTATAGAAATGGAAAACTCATCGCAAATGAATTGTATTGGCGCGACCAGGAAAAATCAGACTTCAATATTGAAGCTGCCCTTTATCGCCAATACCACTTTGTTAATCAGGACAAGATGATTAATCTGTTTTTCTACTTTGGTCACGAAATTCCTGAGGTTGGTGGAATGGGCTATGATGAGTCATATCCGGACAGGTCTTTCACTATCGATGATTTTGCAAGCGGGATAAAAAATTTCACATCTGAGGTTATAAAATTTGATCTTATAGTACTCTCTACTTGTTATGGAGGCACACCTTATACTATCGGCAGGCTTATACCATTTGCGCAGACAATTATCGCTTCTCCTGAAAATCTTTATTTATCATATTTTGATCTTTCTCCATTGGAAAGATTAGATATTAATTTACCGGATGGAGATGTACCGGCTTTTGCAAAAAGATTTGCCCGACAATCGTTTAATAAACTGGAAAATAGTATTGAAACAACAGTTAGTGTTGTTGTGTATGACGCAAAAAGAGTACAAAATTTTGTAAGCAAAGTTCAAAAAATTTATAATCAAACATTGAATAGTTTGAAAAGATTGACACAAGCTAAGCTGGCAATGATAGGGCATTGCGATTGCGCCGAAATTCCTGCTTACCGGATCTCAACAATAAACGATGGAGTTGATGTTTTATACCGAGCCGCAAGGTTTGGAAGATCGAAATATAAACAGAGTCATTCAGGGTGGGAATGCTGGAAGTATTAGTTTCAAAATGTTCAGCCCGGTCAATCTTTTTGCTAGCTTTAACACTGATTGTGCGTGCAGAAATACGGTACTTTATTAAAAGTTTATTCATTCTAAAGATTTAGGTATTTGTAGAAAATTTTTATGTTCGAGGCACATAAATTAAATCTACAAATAAATATAAATAGTAGTTTGATAAAAAGATGAAAACTTTGCCGATAATGTATTTATAAAATTGCTTTTGGTAAAGTGAAGATAAACTTGGATCCTTTTCCTAATTCACTTTCTACCCAAATTTTCCCCTCATTTCTTTCTACAAATTCTTGGCAAAGCGGTAATCCAAGGCCTGTTCCTTTTTCACCTTCTGTTCCATTGGTTGTAAAAAACTTAGTAAAGTTGAAAAGTCCGGGAATCCTTTCGGATTTTATTCCAACTCCTGTATCTTTTATGGAGACTTCTATTAAACCATTATTTATAGAAGATGAAATTACAATTTGTCCGTCTTCCGGCGTAAATTTTATTGCGTTTACAATAAGATTCTGGACTATAGAACGCAGCATATTATTATCAGCATAAACAAAGGTTTCTGTTTCAACATAGTTCATTATAGAAATATTTTTTCTGGCGGCATTACTATTTAATATCATAATTATTAAATTTACCAATGCGTAAAGGTCAATATTTTCGGGTGTAAACTCAAGTATCTTTCGCTGCATCAAAGACCAATGGAGCAGGTTGTTTACTAGCTCGTATAGAGTAGTTAAATTTTTATTTATCTCGCTGCTATATTTTCTTATCTGTTCATTTGATAAATTATCAATTTCCTCTGTTAAAATATCTGAAGAATTAAGCAAAATATTAAAAGGGCTTCTTAAATCATGAGCGATGATTGAGAAAAATTTGTCTTTTGTAGTATTGAGGATTTTAAGTTCTTCTGATGATTTATTTAGTGATTCTTCTATTTCCTTAAATTTCGTCAGATCGATTAGTGCAACCTGGCATTTTTTATCCGGTTCCAGTGGATCTTCTAAATCTATTCCCTCCAGTAATACTTGGAATATTTGTTTATTTTTATTCCTTATTTGTAATTCACAAGTGTGTTTTACCGGAGAGTTATAAATATTTTTAATAAATGAATTAAAAATATCTCTATCCTCTTGCTGAATATAAGTGGAAAATAGTTTATTAATTAATCTCTTCCTTTCTATTCCCAACATATTACTTGCGCTTAAATTTGTCTCTTTAATTACTCCGCCAATGTCAAGTGTGAAGTAGGGGATTGGTGAAAAATCGTAGAGATTTACATATTTATTTCTAGAAACTTCCAGTTCCTCTTGCGTAATTCTAAGCTCTTCATTTTGATGTTCCAGTTCAACTTGATGTATTTGAAGTAGTTCTACAAGTTTTTTTACATCCTCAAATTTTTCAACATTGGCATCTTCAGATTTAATATGGATCTTTTTCTTTGCTGTTATTTTGGAGTCCTTTCCGGGTTCTTTTTTCATACGTTCCATAGATTTCCCCTTTATTTTATATCTTGATACTGGATGGCAAGAAGAATAAGTTGAGATACTTTATCCGTTTGAAATATTTGTCGGGCATTCAACATTAATTTTCTCTTGCCTGCTTTTTTAAAATTATATTCAATTACATAGTCATCAAAAAAGCTGTTTTCAGGAACTATTTCCTCAAGAAGCTTCCGCAGTTCAGGTATATCCCATTTCTTATTCTGAAGATCATATACAAACTTACCAACAGTTCTTTTACTAACTGTGTCAAACATAGTATAAAAAGACCGGTTGGCTGAGAGTACTTTTAAATCCTTATCAAGTATTAGAAGTGAATCTCTGACCGTATCAACAATATTATCGGAATATTCACGCGCAAGCTCAACCTCTTTATTCAACTTTCTGATTTCATGGTAAGCGGTTTGCAATTTGTGAATATTAGTAAATGTTATGACAAGTCCGTCAATAATATTACTTGTTGTCCGGTAAGGCATTATCCGCATTTGATACCATGTGCCGTCTGTTGTTTGCAGTACTTTTTCCTTAAAAGCAAGCGATCTTAATACTTCCTTGGCATCTTCAATAAATTTATCATACTTAAGATTAGTAGCTATATGGTTTATTGGCCTGCCAATGTCCGAAAAAATTAAGTTCACAATCTTGGTTACGTGATGTGTAAACCGTTTGATTAGTAAATCATTATCAAGAAAAATAGTTGGTATATCGATGCTGTCCAGCAGATTTTTCATGTCGTTATTTATAACCGATAATTCATCATTCTTATTTTGCATCTCTGTATTTACCGTAATTAATTCCTCATTCAGCGATTGCAATTCTTCCTTGGAAGTTTCCATTTCTTCATTTGAACTTTGCATTTCTTCGTTGGTAGACTGCATCTCTTCGTTAGTTGATTTGAGCTCTTCATTTGAAGTTTCCAATTCTTCAATTGTAGAGCGTAAATCTTCTTTAGTGTTTTTTAATTCATGCTCAAGTTCTTTTATTATTTTTTCTGATCTTTTATCGTAATGGATTTTTTTAGTTTCAGGTACTTTCTTTTGTGGTTTTAAATCTTCAAAAATTAGTAATAATGAACCCTCCATCTCCGCCGGTTCATTAATAGGTTTAATCGTTAGATTTATTAACAGTGTGCTGCCGTTAGGCTTTACTTTAATTCCTTCAAAGGTTAACGATTTTTTACCTGATAAAACTTTTCTGATCATCGCCGGAAGTTCATTTTTTAATCCTTCTCTGGCCATTTCATAAATATTCATTTTGGCTTCGCCATCGGTAAGCTCCAGGTATTTGCCTGTTCTTCCATGAATATATAATATATCTCCCTTCCCGGATATTATTACACAATTTGGGGAGTAGCTTTGAAGGATAGTTTTTTCTGCTACTCTGGAAATGTTTGTAACCTCATTTAATTTCATAGGAGTCTCGTAAGTATTCTCTATTGTGCGTGCTACCGGGAAGTCTATAAAAGGTTGTGCTGAGTAAATTGAATCTCTTTTTTTATAGAATTTCCATTTTTTATCTACCATTGAAAACAAATCTACAAACCCGCCGATAGTTTCGGAGGGACCGAGAAAAAGTATTCCATTAGGTAAAAGGCTGTAATGGAATATGGGTATTACTTTTTTCTGCAATTCAGCATTAAAATAAATTAATAGATTCCGGCACACTATCAAATCAAGTTTTGTGAACGGAGGATCTTTAACAACGCTTTGAGGTGCAAACACGATCAATTCTCTAACTTCTTTTCGAATATTATAGAGGCCTTTATCTTTAGTAAAGAATAATTTTAAACGCTCTTTACTAACATCCGGTTCAATTCCGGTATACGAACCGATTCGCGCCTTTTCAATTGCGTCGCTATCAATATCTGTGGCAAATATTTGTACATTAAAATTTTTCTTCGCCTCATTCATACACTCGCGTAATATTATTGCAACTGAATAAGCTTCTTCGCCTGTAGAACATCCGGGAATCCAGATTCTTATTTTACTATTCTCCGGTTTACTTATTACGAACTCTAATAATACTTTTTTTAATTTCTCAAAAGATTCCGGATCTCTGAAAAAATTCGTCACTCCAATTAAAAGTTCTTTAAATAAGTTTTGAATTTCAGAGGGGTTTGTCTGTAGTAGACGAATATAACTTTGAACAGTATCCAGTTGGGTAATATTCATTCTTCTTTCTACTCGGCGGTAAATAGTATTTTGCTTATAGTTTGAAAAATCATGGCCGGTTTGAGTTCTGATTAAAATAAAAACTTTTTGAAATGTGTCCGGAAATTTACCGTTTGTCGTTTCTTTTTTAAAAAGAATGCCTTTAATTTTTTGAGAAATATATCCGGCCAACTGATCAGGCATATCTTCGGGGTGAAGAATGTAATCTGCTAACCCGGTTTTAATGGCATTGTTAGGCATACTATCAAATTTAGCAGACTTTGGATCTTGCACCATTACCATTCCTAATTCACTCTTCACCGTTTTTAATCCTGCAGTGCCGTCTGATGCCATTCCGGAGAGTATAATGCAAATAGCTCTTTCACCTAAATCCTCAGAAAGGGATTTGAAGAAAAAATCAATTGGAAGTCGGAAACCATGTGCTTCAATAGGTTCTATGAGTTGTATTGTTCCGTGAAGCATGCCTATATCCCTGTTAGCCGGTGTAACGTATACATGATTAGGCGTTACTACCATTCCGTCTTCAGCCTGGAATATTTTCATTTTGGTAGTCTTTTGAATTAGTTCGGGCATTATGCTTATGTGATTCGGATCTAAGTGTGATACCACGATAAAAGCCATGCCGGAGTTCTCGGGCATATTTTCGAAAAATCTCTCAAGAGCTTCTAAACCGCCGGCAGATGCGCCAATACCCACTATATAAAATGAATTATTCGAAGATGATATTTCAACGGAATCTTTCTTCTTTTTGTGTTGTGGCTGCTTTTGTATTGTTTTCTTCTTCATAACTCCGGCATAAATAAATTACAGTATTTCAAAGACTCTTTAAAGTTACATATTTCCATTCTCAATTGTCTGATAATTCTATATTTAATAAAGAATAATGGAAAGCAAAATCAGAATCATTCTTTTCGAATGTCATTTTTAAATCCTTTTCTTTTTCGTAATAATATAGGATTATTATAACAGGCAACATATAAATATTATATTTTCGTATCCTACATTAAGACATTTAATCAGTTCTTTTCATTGTCATAGTTGAATCAGACATCATTCGATGTTTCATTGTTTTGTTTTCATTCATCATATCTTTTTTCTCTGTCATTCCGTTTCCATTCATCATAGTTTGCATCATATTTTTCATTCTACTATGGGTTCTCATATAATTCTGCATTTCCTTATACGCAGAACTATCCTTGTTTACTCTTGAAAACATGTTATCAATCATTTCCGAATGGGAATGTTCATCTTCCATTATTTTCCTAATCATCTGCATTCTCATTGTGCTGTCTGCTGCAATCTTATTCATTATTTCCTGCATATCTCCACGCTGTACGCATCATCTTATTTGTCTTAACTTTGCCCGGCTTTTCCTGTGCATTGATAAATTGAATAGAAACTAAAAATATAATTGGCAGTAATATAATTATGAGTTTTTTATTCAACATTTTATCACCTTTTATTTTAATTTAATTATATAGATTCAATAGCATACGTAATTAACGTCTCGAGGCTTCTATTAACATTTATTCAACTTCCGATATGAATTGTCTGGAGCCCGCCCAATATTCCGAAAACATTTAATATCCAGAGAATTACTACAATAATTACTACCACATTTAAGATCTTCTTAATTGTAGCCTGCATAGGGATGTAACTGTTTATCAGCCAAAGGACAACCCCAACAACAACCAAAACGAGCACTATTCCAATCAATGACATAGTCTTTTACCTCTAAGTTTATAAATTGCGAGCGTTCACTAAGACCGATCAATTATTGGATTTTGATAATAATTGACTACTACTTAGCTTATTTTCACAACTTTTATTTTGTGTTATTTCTTGTAATCTCTAAAAAAATCTTTGTCCATTATTACTTAAACCATTTCAATAAAAAATTTGAACTCTTTTCAATAACAATAAATGGAATTGATACGGAGTAAACTTCGATAATCAGTGGACAAAAATATTATAGATTACCTTTTTCAGCAGCACTTTTAAGATCATCATTCGCAAAAATTGCAATCTCAACTCTTCTATTTTGTCTTTTCCCTTCAACAGTTTCGTTTGATGCAATTGGTTCTTTTTCTCCTAAACCGAGAGTTGAAAGTCTTGATGAAGAAACGCCTTGTGACAAAGTATAGTCTGAAACAGATTTAGCTCTTTGTTCAGATAAAGTTTGATTGAACTGATCACTTCCGTCAAAATCAGTATGACCTGTTACTAGTATGTTTGTATCCGGATATTTGTTAAGTATTACTGCAAGTTTGTTTATATTTGTCTTGGCCTGGTACTCAAGAGTTGAAGAATTACTCGCAAATAATATTCCCGAGTCGAAAGTAATTTTTATTCCCTCTCCGATTCTTTCTATTTTTGTACCTGCAATATCATTTTGCATTTCTTCAGCTTGCTTGTCCATATAGTTTCCTATTAAAGCTCCGGCAGTACCGCCAACGGCTGCGCCAATTATTGCTCCTAGCACCGTATTACCGGAATAATGCCCAATTACTCCGCCTACTACACCACCGCCCGCTCCTCCAATAGCTCCGCCCTTAACGGCATTACTTGTACCGCAGCTGTAGATTAAAATTGAGAGGGCTAAAGCGGAAAGTAAAACTATGCTTTTTATCTTTTTCATTTTTTTATCCATTATTATTAGACCATATCAAATAATTTTTCTTATTGAAAATAATATCTTATTCCTAAGCCGGCGTCAATGCCTAGCCCTGTTAGCGGTGTAACCTGAAAAACCGGTACCAACTCAAAAAATACATCTATGGGAGTTGAATGAGGAAGCCATGCTATACCAAAAACGCCTCTTATTCCCAGTGATGCGTCGTAGCCTCCGCCTGTGTTGAACCTGGCTCCTATGCCGTAATAGAGAGGGAAAGATTCTGTTGAACGAATTGCATTGAATGAATGCCAGAGGTAATCCATATGAAAATGAATTCGACTCTCATTGTTATAGTGCCCTTCATATTTAAGACGATCACCACCTACCGCTACACCTAGTCCAAAATCAAAAGCATTTACTTTTGAAGTCCAGAGTTTTGCACTCAGCCCGGTCGGTTCTCCTAAAATAATACCCATTCCAAATCCGTGATCCTGCGCTGAGGTTTGTTTTGTGAAGAACAGCATGATGCCTAAAAACATAACGAATAGAAAATTTATTTTCATAGCATTTATTCCTTTTACTTTTGTCGATATTTATTTGAGGATTAAATTAATCGCTTCAAAATCAGTATTTAGTTTTGTTAGAAAGATTACCTTAAATGTACAATTACTTCTTTCTTATTATATAACAAGCTAATGGATAGCATCTGGCTTTTCAATCGACCAAAAGGATGAAAAAGGAACTACATCCTTTGGACGAAGCGTTTGTTCCAACTTTGTTGTATGTTGTATAATGGTTGCAAAAAAGGATTAAATGTTCATTAAACGATATAACAAGTCTAATGGCCGGATAAATCACGGAATAATATTAATAACTCATGTTACGCAAAACGGTCATTCTGAATGAAATGAAGAATCTCAAGGTTTCGATTTTTACAAAATTATGAGATATTTCACTTCGTTCAATATGACCAAAACATATACTTGCGTAACATGAGTTAATAAAATAAAATCAGTAACTGTTAAGAAAGGTTCTTTATTCCAATTCTTTGTTTTTTGCTTAAAATGGTGAGTAGCTGTCGTAATAAATAAATGTTTTTAACAAATCATTTCGATAAATGTAATTATCGAGAGGATACATGCCGAAGTAATTAAATGAATGAAATTTTTAAGTTCATACAAACATATTTTATTTATGTAAAAGATTTTCTTAGTATTCATCTTATTGATATTGGGAATACTTCAATAACACTCTGGACCCTAATTTATTTTATTTTTCTCGCCTGGCTTCTATTCTTTATTACTGCAAGGCTGAGAAAATGGATTATCTATAAGGTACTTTCCAAAAGTAAGGTAGAGCTGGGAGTACGGCTCGCGGTCGGTACAATTATTCGTTACGGTGTTCTTATATTAGGACTTATAATCGTAGTACAGACCGTTGGAATTAACCTAAGTACAATTACTATTCTTGCCGGTGCTCTTGGTATTGGTATAGGTTTCGGTTTACAGAATGTTACTAACAATTTAGTAAGCGGAATAATTATTCTTTTTGAAAGACCTATAAAAGTAGGGGACAGGATCCAGGTTGGAGATGTCTTCGGTGATGTTATGAGGATTTCCATGAGAGCAACAATGGTTTTAACTAATGACAATATTTCGGTGATAGTTCCTAACTCCGAATTTATTTCATCAACAGTTATTAACTGGAGTCACAACGATAGGAATGTGAGATTCAATATTCCTGTGGGTGTTGCTTATAAAGAAGATCCTGATAATGTAAAGCAAATTTTACTGGAAGTTGCGGATAAAGAAATTGGAGTTTTAAAAAGTCCCAAACCTGTTGTGCTTTTTAAAGAATTTGGAGACAGTTCACTTAATTTTGATCTGCTAATCTGGACAAGCAGTTACATAACCACACCGGCAATTCTGAGAAGCAAACTTTATTTTGAAATATTCAAAAAGTTCAGGGAAAACAATATCGAGATCCCTTTCCCGCAGAGAGATTTGCATATTAAGAATACAGAATTCCAGGTAAGCTAGCCAAAAGTTAAAATAAAATAATTACGGGTAAACTAACTGTTATGTAATCCAAATTCTTTTTGTAACTATAAACGTAGTTTTGAAAAAATATAGTGGACAGTAGAGCTAAAATATATTTGGCTTCGGTCATACTTTTTGAAGGCAAGTAGAATAAAGTATGCGGCTGGTATAGACCAATTGGATGATGCTAATAAGAAATTGGGCAATTATACTTTTTCCGAACGGATCACTAGGTGACAAATTTTTAAATTATTTTTGAATAAAGATTGGAGCCTTTCATTTAATGAGATATGCCATTTACACTAATTATTTTACAGTCTCCTAAAACCCCCATAACAGCCAGCTGCTTCTTGCCTCTTTCATAAGAATATTTAAATTATTAGTGCTTTCTTTAATATTCACAAAAGTAGAATCAAAATTTCGTCCCCATGTTTTATCCATTAACAATCTTCCTATTATTCCGTCTCCTTCATGTATGCTGTAAGTAATTTTAGATAAATCGCCTGTAATAGAAGTTGTATTATCAATTGTTGTTTTTAAAGAAGTTAAAATATCGCCCAATTCATCCGACTTATCCATAAGTGTTTTAAACCCAACTGAACCATTTTTTAAATTAGTAAAAGTAGAATCGAAATTTTCCCTCCATGATTCATCCATAATCAGTCTTCCGATCGTTCCTTTACCTGATTCTATATTTTTCGTAATTCTAGATAAATCGCCGGTTATTCTGGATGTATTGCTAATAGTTGTGTTGAGGGATTGCATTATATCATCCATACTAATGGGTTGGATTGTTTCGATAACATCGTCGTTTTCAATATCCTTTTTTCCGCCTGTTCCCGGATTTATAATTAAAACTTTATTCCCCATAAGTCCTTCCGAACCAATAATTGCAATTGCATCTTTCTTTATAAATTTCTGTGTGCTTTCGTCAATTAGTATTTCTACTCTCACGGAAGTATCACTTACTATAGTAATATCCTTTATAGTACCCACATTTACGCCTGATAACCTTACGTTATTACCTGCCTGGAGCCCCGCAACATCTTTAAATATCGCGCTTAGGTGAAAGGTATTCCTGAATAATTGTTGCCCTTCTCCAATAAAATATATTGCAACAATAAAAACGAGAATTCCAAGAGAAATAAATATTCCCAGCTTTATTTTATTTTGTATATTATTTTTCATTTTATTATCTCTTTAATTTGTCTTATTCATTATTCAAAAAATGATCTTACCCAAGTATCTGTGGAATTCTGAAGATCGGTAAATGACCCTTCTGCAGCGCATATTCCATCTTTAATAACTATGATCCGGTTTGCAGTTAACCTGGCGCATTCAATATCGTGTGTTATAATAATGGAAGTAGTGTTATATCTTTTTTGAACTTCCAGGATAAGCTTACTTATTTCTTTTGATGTTATGGGATCAAGACCGGTAGTAGGCTCATCATAAAGCATTATCTCAGGTTTTAATATTAATGTTCGTGCTAAACCTAACCTCTTGCGCATTCCGCCGGAAAGTTCAGAAGGCATATCATTAATCGTGTCAGAAAGTCCTACGTTTTCCAATGCTTCTTTTATTAGCAAGTTCATTTTTTCCTTCCGCATCGAACGCATTTGTCTTCTAAGTGGAAATTCAAGATTTTCTCTCACCGTCATTGAATCATATAAGGCTCCGCTTTGAAAAAGGAAACCAATTTTCTCATGTACTTCAATCAGATCCTCACTACTTAGATTAGAAATATTATGTCCGAGTATTACAAGATTGCCCTCATCAATTTGAACCAACCCCACAATACATTTTATAAGAACTGATTTACCGGTCCCGGATTTTCCCAGTATAACGAGATTTTCTCCTTTTGGGATCGCCAAATTAATGTCACGTAGAACATGGTTATTCCCAAAAGATTTTTTAAGATGTTCCATCTCAACAACAAAACCGTTTTGTTGTTTATTGTTTTCTATATAGGTACCATTCTCTGTCATTCTTTTAACTACCCAGTTTAATGTTGAAGCAAACTTGTGACTTGAACCGCTATCATATCAATTATAAAAACCATTAAAGATGCGAATACAACCGCTGAGTTTGCGGCTTTTCCAACTCCTTCAGTTCCCTTGTCAGAATAATATCCTTTATAACATCCAATAAGCCCGATAGCAAATCCGAAGAAAAAAGTTTTGATGAAGGCAGGAAACAGGTCATTAAATCCGAGACTTTGAAATATCTGTGAAAAAAAGAAGTAGATACTTACATTTCCTTTTATATTAACACCGACAAACGAACCTAACAAACCAATACCATCGGCAAAAATTACTAACAAGGGTAGCATCAATGTAGTAGAGAGAACTCTTGTAATAACCAGATATTTAAATGGATTGGTATGAGATACCTGCATTGCATCAATTTGCTCGGTTGTATTCATCGATGCCAGTTCTGCTCCGATGCCAGAACCGACTTTTCCGGCGAAGATTAACGCTGTTATAACCGGTACTATTTCCCTTATAATTGATACAGCTACCATAGCAGGCAGCCAAGATTCTGCCCCGAACTTCGCTAATGTTGGTCTTGACTGAATAGTAAGAACAAGCCCAATGATAAATCCTGTAACGGCTACCAGAGGAAGAGATTTGTAACCGATTAGAAAAGATTGCTTGAGCAGCTCATTAAATTCATACGGCGGTTTAAATACTTCTTTAAAAAAATGCCATGTGAAAATTGTAATTGAAGCTACTTCTAAAAAGAATTTTTTAAATATCGATTCATCAATTACTTCGGAAATATTTTCCGGATTTTCATCCCGGTTCTTCGGCAAAATTATTTTTTCCATTTTATTAGTGTCATTAAATTTATAATCTTAACAACTCTAGTTCTAAATGCGCTTGATGCGATTTAAGACTAAAAACATTAATGATATCCTTTATTTCCAATTTTTCATACAATGTAGTTATTAATACCTGTTAATCTTTTTTTGTGAATATATCATTTAGGGCATTTCCGACACTATCAATATTATTACTAAATTCTTGTTTGAACTCTTCCCAATTATCTTTCCCTTCATATTTATAGTTATTTATCATTTTCTTGAGTTCAATATTTTTTTGTTCTAATGTTAGCACTTTATTTGAATATTGAGATTTAAAATTTGCATTCGTTTTTTGAATTTCTGCTTTGAAATCATTAATCCTTTTTTCGTTATCGTTAATTTTTATTTCTGCTTCATTCTTGAATTGCTGCCATTCTTTTTCAAATTGTGTCTGCTCATCTTTTAAATCTTGAGCTGCTTGCTTAACATTTTCTTTATCTCCATTGTTGTTGCAACCGGCTAAAACTGCTCCGGCAATTAACACTATAATTACTAAAATGAAATGTTTGGTTTTCATAACTATCCTTCTGGTTTTAGAATTTATTTTGTCCCGGTCTACCGGGAACTCTCACTAAATAATTTGGGTATTCAAAACCCAATTTAGTTTACGGATTACGTAATATGATATAAAGAAGTTTAGAGTTGCACAATCGAGCAAAGGGATGAAAAAGGAACTAAGACTTTTGGATGAGTAAAATAAATAAACAATCATAATAGACTAACCATAACTATTACACCGGAAATTATAATTAAAATTCCTGCAACTCTGTTTACCCATTTCAATCCGACCAAATCTAATTTATTTCTAAAAAGCATAACAGCGGAACTAAGAGACAAAAACCATAAGCATGAACCGATAAAAACTCCTGCAACAAGAACTGATGCAGAAAAATTACCAAGATCACTTCCAAGATTGAGGGCGGCAAATACGGCGATAAAAACAAAGATTGTCAATGGATTAGTAAGTGTTAGTATAAATGAAGTAATATATGATCTTAAATGGCCACCGTTGCTTATTGGAATTTTAGGATCAGCAGGAAGCTTACGAAACGTTCTTACACCAAGAAAGAGAAGAAGCACTCCTCCAACGAGGCGTATCCATATTCGCTGACTAACAAGCGTATTCGAAATAAACGTAAATCCAAATGCGGCAATGCAGCCGTAAAGCAAATCCGCAGTTGCAGCTCCAAGACCAATAATTAATCCGCGCAATTGTCCTTCGTTTAGTGTTTTACGGATACACATTATCCCAATAGGTCCAATCGGTACTGCCAACGCAAAACCGATAAAGATTCCTTTTAGAAAAATAATAAGCTGCATAGTATAATCTTTAAATCAGAATACTTGTATAAAAAGTCATGCCTTCAAATACTTTTTTATAAATAATTATTAGAGGCATGTTATCAAAAATCTACTGTTTGAAGTCTGTTCGTTCATCATTATTTGTCGTCTTTAAATTTGGTGTAGAAATCACATCCGACTTTTCTGATCCGAGCAGCACAGAAATCCAACGTGTGCTTTCATTACTTTCGAAGGCAGCCTTCATTGTCATGGTAAGGGGTATACACAGAATCGCACCGATCACACCTAGCAGGCTGCCCCAAAAAATCAATGAAAGAAAAACGACCAATGTTGAAAGTCCGAGATTTCTACCCATCACCCGGGGTTCAATTACATTTCCTATTATGAATCCAATGAGAAGATTACCAGCTAATACAAGCAGAGCACTGCCTATCCCAATTTGAACAAGTGCAAGAACAGCCGGCGGAATAGAAGCAATTATTGCTCCGATGTTAGGTATATAATGAAGAAGAAATGCAAGAAAACCCCATAAAATTGGAAACTGTACACCTAGTATTTCCATCCACACAGCAATTAAAATTCCGGCAGTAAGGTTGATCATAGTTTTGATGACCATATAGCGTTTCATATCAACAACGAAGTTGGTAAACCGGGGAAAAACCCGTTCAGGATCACCAAGAATAGCACGGATTTTTATTGGAAAACTTGAAACTTCAAGCAAGATAAAAGTTACTGTTAGAAGGATTAGAACTAGATCAGAAATGACAGAACTTAATCTCGATAGCAAGCCTGTTGTAAGATTCATAACTGCTTCCGGATTAACATAATTCAGTAAAATTTTTTGAGTGCCCGATAAACCCTTACTTCTCAAAAAAACACTCAGCTCAATAACTTGATCTCGAATACTTGATTGCAGCAGCGGTAGTTCATCTGAAAAGTTGCTAAAAGATGTGCCGATTTGTGCACTGATAAGAACTAAAATAATTAACATAACAGACATAACAATTAGCACTGCTAGTACAGATGGAAAATGTTTCTTCTTTAACCAGAGTACCACAGGTGCTCCAAGTATTGCAAGGAAAATAGAAACGAGGAACAGCACAACAACAGATTGTGCAAAATTTATCCCGGCTATTATTATTACAAAAGCCGCTGTACCGATAAGTATACGCATTCCGCGGGAAGAATTATTTAGATCAGTCATATTTCCACTTAACCATGTTTTTTTAATCAGAAATAATTGTGGCCTCCGAAATAAATTGAAAAGTCACGAACCAATAAATTAATTCAATAACATTACAATACTTCAGTAAATTTTTACTGCAATATAAATAGTGTATGTAAAAATAAATTGGTGTTTAACAAACGCTTAGAGCGCACGCCGTCCGCTAATAACTCTTACTAAAACCACAATAATTGCAATTACGAGCAGAACGTGAATTACTCCGCCCATTGTGTAAGCAGTAAACATTCCAAGCAGCCACAATGCTATGAGAACAAGTGCGATTGTGTATAACATGATAAGCCTCTTTTAGTTTAATTTTAAATGTTTGACTCTACGTTAATCTATGAAGAGAAATAAAGTAATTCAATCGTACAAAGGGATGAAATAAGAACTACATCTTTGGAATGATACGAATAAAAGGAATCGCTGATAAATTAAAATTATATAATATGTTATCGGGATAATCCGATGTATGCTAAGTATAAGGGAGTAAATTTAAATAAAATCTAAGATTGACTTTTGTAATTGGATTTAAGTTCGAATAGAACTCTGAAATCTTAATTTATTGATCATTAGGTTCACCACTGTGAACAGAATTAAGTGCCGAATATTGCAAAGGCATTCCTCAGAAATTTCAGTATCGCTTAATGCGAATTTAATTTATACGGCAGATCTCGAAACAAGTCTGGATAACAGTCACCAATTTTCACACAACCTCTTTAGAGTGGGGATAAAGAAAAAACCAAATTTAAAAGAGGAGTCAACCTGTTAAAATATTATAGAAGCGGCTTTAACCAAACCGCTCCTATAAATATTAAATTGTTCTAAGAGCTAGATGCTATTTTTTCGAGAGTAATTTTATTTCAACTCTTCTGTTCATCGCTCTTCCTTCAACTGTTGCATTTGTAGCAATTGGATTTTGTTCACCATATCCAACCATTTTTAGGCTATTTCGTTCAACACCTTTGTTTACAAGATAATCTACAACCGATTGAGCTCTTCGTTGTGAAAGTTTTTTATTGTAACTAGCTGAACCGACACCGTCAGTGTATCCATCAATTTCCCATTTGTAATCGGGATGTTCCTTCATAGTAGCTGCAAGTTTATTAAGCTCCGTATATGCACTAGGCAACAGCGCTGATTTACCAAATTCGAAATTTGTGTCGCCGCTAAGTACTAATGATTCTATTAAAGCAGGCTTGGTAATAACTACCGTATCTTTCTTTATAGCGCATCCATCAGAATCTACCTCTACACCCGTTGGAGTATTAGGGCATTTGTCTAGATAATCCGGAACACCATCGCCGTCTGCATCAAGCGGGCAGCCTTTTGCATCAACTGCAACTCCGGAAGGAGTGTTAGGGCATTTGTCTAGATAATCCGGAACTCCGTCACCGTCTGCATCAAGCGGGCAGCCTTTTGCATCAACTGCAACTCCGGAAGGAGTGTTAGGGCATTTGTCTAGATAATCCGGAACTCCGTCGCCATCTGCATCAAGCGGGCAGCCGAATACATCTACTTTTACTCCTGTTGGAGTGTTTGGGCACATATCTTTTGAATCAGGAACACCGTCACCATCGGAATCTTTGTCCCTGCCGAAATACCATGATACGCCGACCGTACTGGTTAAAAACATATCTTTATTAGAGCCTGAATTTATATCATCCAAATAATCTTTTTTCCCAAAGACTATTCCTATGGATGCATCAAAACTCATATTTTTTGATGCCATAATTTTTACGCCTGCATCGCCATTAAGTGCTAACATATAATTTGTGTAATTTCCTGCTGTATAATTCGGTAATGCATTTCCATGACCATCCTTGGGATAGTACCAAACATTGGAAGCACCGGCAGAAAACCAAGGATATACAGCATCATCTAAAGAAAGTACATACATTAATGCACCGCCGATTATATCAATTCTTGTTGATAATTCATTTGACCAATTATTATTTCTTACCGGAGCACCTCGTCCGGAGACAAATCCTGTCTGTCCGAAAATTCTTGCTCCGAAATTTCCATTACCTGTAGAAGGTAGATAGTATTCCAGGGAGCCTTTAACGGTGTAATCAACCCTTGTAATTCTATAATCGGTAAATCCATATGTTGTTCCACCTTCAATGGTAACACCGATTACTTTTGACATCGAATTTTGCTTCGGAGTCTCAACCGGGTCCTGCGCAAGATTAATCTGTGCAAAGCCCAAAAGCAATAATGATATTAAAGAAACAATTTTCATTTTATTTTTCCCTTTTATTAATGATACACAAACAATTATTTTCGTTCACTTGCAAGAAATACCTTATTCCGATTCCGGCATCAATTCCAAAATATGTGAGTGGAGTAATCTGAAAAACGGGCACCAGCTCAACAAACAAAACTATTGGCGTTGAATGTGGAAACCGGGCTATATCAAATACCTAATCCGCGGTCTTGCGCTGCTATTGGCTTTGCTAAGATCATACAGATTAAAAGATATTTTTTCATAACATTAATTCCTCTTAATTTTATTTTTTATGCTTGATATTCCGGTTTTTATTCCCTTGATTATCTTGCTTTTTGTTTTGTTTCTTAATATGGCCTTTCACTTTGTCCATATCATTATCGTGTTTTTGCTGCTTTACCCAGTTATTATGTTCGGGATGATTTTTATTAACATAGTATTTTGAATCCCGGCTGTCGCGAATTATCTGCTGATCGTGATGCCCTTTATATTTCTTATATTCATCTCTGTATTTTTTATGATGCTTCCATGGGTCTTTTTCATTTACCACTACTTTATAAGTATTGTAGATATTATAAGAACGATAACGGGATGGTAAAGTTGAATTATAGCGCCAGCCTCCATTGTTATAATAGTAATAACGATGCTGTGGCACATTGTAGTATATATCGAGATCCGGCATGTAATAATATTCAACATAGTCATAACCCGTTGGTCCCCAGGCGGGTTGGGTATCCAGGTTAAAATTATTATTAAGACTTATTTGTGCATTTGAAGTACCTGAGGCACTAAATATGAACAATGCTGCCATTAACACAAAAAAGTAACGCATTTGTTTTTTCTTCCTTTACACTTTTATTGATCCACTCTTAGTGAAGGTATGTCCCCCGTAAGAATAACGATTGTATATTGATTATCCTTCCTGGCCATGAAAGTCACTGTCGGAGATATTGATTCATTTAGTATAATGGCCGTAACTATGATATTTCCTTCAGCAGTTGATTGATATGCTGTTAACTGGCCGACAGTAACATCGTTGATATTAATCGTGTTGCCTCCGGTTGTCTTTACCTGGACATTAGCTTTGGTAGACCTTTGATTACTTACACGAAATTCAGGATTTTTTTCTGTGCCACAGCTTGTAAGTGTAATTATGAATAATAAACTGAAAATTCCGATTTGTATCTTTTTCATAAGTAGTCTCTTTTTATGTCGATTGAATTATTTTATATTCTTTTTTACTTATTTCCGTGTAAAATGAAACATAAGTTTTGAATAATTGCTTTTTTATTTCGCTGCTTAATTACTAATTGTAAAAAACTATTCCACATTATTATATGTAAAAGGTAAGTAGATATTTGGGCTAAGTAAATCGATCAAAGGGATGAAAAAGGGATTACTTCCTTTGGGTGAACCGGAACCTGAATTTGGTACAACAGGGAGAAGCAACTTAAGTTAGTTTTGATTGTATGTTCGTACTTTTGAGCATAAGATGACTATGGAAAATTAAGAAGCAAATATTTAATTATTCTACCAAGGGAATGACAGTTCGGGATATACTATCAAGCTTTTAAGTGATTTAAGGTGTTCAATCTGTTTATCGCCAGTTTAGAAAAGTCACAAAAGCTAGGTCTCTTTTTCCCTAATGATGTACTTAAAAAAAACTATACTTAGCATATAGATATCTTTCAAAGAAATAACTATACCGAAAAAAACTGGTCCATTGTTATTTCCCGAATGGATCACTAGGGGACTAATTTTTCTATTCCTTTAATAAGATATGCCATTTACTCAAATCATTTTACAGCCTATTATTCCGGCTGAAAATATTTGTTTCTAAAAAGTGTCCCGGTTTTGACTATTTATTAAATTTTTGATTTAAGAGCCTTCACTTGAAGGGGAAATCCAAATTTCGCTAAAAGGAAATCTAAAAAATCCATCCCAAGTAACTCATTAGTTCCTATAACAAAGAGAAAAAGATACATTAAGAAATTGATCATTTAATTTGCTAAGACATGGAATTAAATTTTTAATGTAAGCTGAAATGAATGTTGTTAATATTTACTTTTATTTATTAGTGGTCGGTTATTATTGAGGTATCAGTTATTCTTTTCGTGAAATTTAGCAGAAAAAAAAAGGCCCGGATAATTTCCGGACCCAGTTTTAGAAATAATAGTTTGAATAATTACTTTATAGTTTGGCTATGTGATCAACTATAATCTCAACACGGCGATTATTAGCCCTGCCTTCAGCGGTGTTATTATTGGAAACTGGACTTTCTTCACCGATACCCTGTGCTCGAATAAGATGACTTGGGTAGCCCTGTGAGATTAGATATCTACGTACCACATCGGCACGCTTTTGAGACAACACCATATTGTAACTTGATGTTCCCTGTGAGTCAGTATACCCTTCAATAGTAAGTTTTCGCTCTTTGGTTACTAGAAGCGCTTTAGCAACTTTGTTTAACCGATCTTGTGCCGCCGGTAAGAGTGTGGATTCATCCGAAGCAAATAGAACACTGCCTGAAAGAGTAATCACAAGCCCGCGAGCTTCTTCCTTTACTGCCGCTAGTTTCGCAAGAGCAGCCTGTGCATCAGATGCTGCTTTTTCAGCATCAACCTGTGCTTTTTGCGATATAATAAGTTGATCATTTGTTTTCTTCATAATCTCGGCCTGGGTTGCTTCATAATCCTTTTTAGCCTTTGCAGTTGTGCTATTTTCCGCGGATGTAATAGCTAATGCTTCAGCAGTCTTGGATTTACGATCTGCTACATATGCAAGATCACGCGTTTTGTAAGAATCAGGGTCTTCCAGGAAAGATTTTTCAGCCGCATCAAGCGCAGTTTGTGCCTTGTGCAGTTCTGCCGGTACTAATTGTGCCGCTTGACCGGTACTTGCCTGTCGGTAAGCCTGGCGTGCGTTGACAAGTTCCTGCGGAGGCAAACTTGCGCTGCAGCCAACGAGCAGCCCGGTAAATACTATAGTTATAAGATATATCATGGATTTCATTGTTTAATTCCTTTCTTGAGGCAATTTGTTGTCTTGTCGAAGCTGTTTTACACGATCCATTGCTTCTGCTGCTTCCTTCTTGTCGGTATCACTGCGGGAGAGTGCTATTGCCAATTCACCATCGGATTGGGCACGCAGCAGCATTGACTCCGCCTGGTCCTTGTTTCCACTTTCTGCAAATCCCTGTGCTTTTAACAGTTCCTCTTTTGCAAGTGTTAAATATAGAGATGCACTGGGTACACTAACAGCACCTACTTCCTCAGCTGCGCGAATTGATGATGTGGTCGCTTCTTTATCGACCACAGCCGGGCTGCTTCCGCATCCTGTGATTACTATGCCGGAGAGTAAAGACACTGCTAACAGAGCTATCTTCATGTGCTTCATTGAGTACTCCTTTTAATTATTATGTAATATTATTTCCAATTCATGTTTATCAAGAACGGAAAATTTCTTATTGGTTTTAAGATAATGTAGCGAGGATGAACTCTGTATCCTATAGTGCAAAGGGATGAAAAGGGGATGACATAATTGGGTCTAACTTTACTTGCTATTATACATCTATTCCAACGATAACATTCAGAATTTGAAGACGTTTATATAAATTAACCGGGACGGACTATTCTAACTTCTGCCGAATGTTCCCTGCAATCGTTAATGAGAGGAATAAATTTATTATTATCCGTAACCCCGTCGACGGTTACGATTAATTCAGAATCACCATTATTTATTTGAAGAATAGTAATCTTGTACATAGTTTCCCGGAATCTGTAGGCTACTTTATAAGTCTCCCAATCATCTGGTAAACAGGGCTCAATGTATAACTTGTCAACTTCAAGTCTAAGTCCGAGAAGTGATTCTGTTATAAGACGGTACATCCATCCGGCAGAACCGGTGTACCATGTCCATCCGCCGCGGCCGGTGTGGGGCGAAAGTGCATAAACGTCGGCCGCAACTACATAAGGTTCCACTTTATATTTTTCAACTTCTTCTCTGGATTTTGCATGGTTCACGGGATTAATGATTGACATCAGTTCCCATGCATGTTTAATGTCGCCAAAAGCTGCAAACGCCATCGCCGCCCATATCGCGGCATGCGTATACTGTCCGCCGTTTTCTCTTACGCCGGGAACATAGCCCTTTATATAACCTGGATTCAAATCCGATTTATCAAATGGCGGATCCAGAAGTTGGATCAAGCCATGATCCCGTCGAACAAGGTGTTTATTCAATGCACTCATAGCTTCGTGCGAATGAATTTCATCCCCGGCTCCTGAAATTACCGACCAGCTTTGTGCAATAGAATCAATCCTGCATTCTTGATTACTCTGCGACCCGAGCGGTGTCCCGTCGTCAAAGTATGCACGGCGGTACCATCCGCCATCCCATGCGTTCTGTTCTATATTTGCTTGTAACCGTGTGGCTTCTAATTTGCAGCGCTCAGCGAATGTAATATCGCCTTGTATATTTGCAATCTTTGTGAATTGCGTAAGCACTTCGTAAAGAAAGAATCCTAACCAGACACTTTCGCCTTTGCCTAGATTTCCGACCATGTTCATTCCGTCGTTCCAATCACCGGTTCCCATTAGCGGCAGACCGTGAGCACCAAAACTGAGGCCTTTTAATATGGCCCGTACACAATGCTGGTACAAACTGCCTGTTTCTTCTGATCTGTTCGGAAGATCATAATAAGAATCATCCTCTGTATTTACGGCGCGACCTTCTAGAAAATTTGTGGTTTCATTAAGTACCCCGGTATCTCCCGTACTTAGAACGTACCGGCAAGCTACTAACGGCAGCCATAGGTAATCATCCGAACAATGAGTTCTAACACCACGGCCGGACGGTGGGTGCCACCAATGTTGAACATCGCCTTCTTTAAATTGACGGCTCGTCGAGAGCAGCAAATGTTTTCTTATAAGTCCCGGTTCGCTATGAATGAGTGCCATTACGTCCTGCAGCTGATCGCGAAAACCAAAAGCACCGCCGGACTGGTAATAACCGCTGCGTGCCCAAACTCGGCATGCCAGCGTTTGGTATAATAGCCAGCCATTTGTAAGAACATTTAATGATGGGTCTGGTGTATCTACCTGTACTGCACCCAGAGTGATTTTCCAATACTGCCAAACCGATTCTAATGCGCTTCGCGCCGCAATTGTTCCCCGGAAGCGCTGTACCAGTTTCCCCGCTTCATCATGATTATTTCCGACGCCGAGTTTGAAGATTATCTCACGTTCTTGCCCGTCATCAAGATTAAAAGGAACCTGTATGGCGGCACATGGATCTAAAGCGGCTCCAATCTTACCGGATAGACGCATGCGGGCCATGGCAGCTGGCTTTTGAAGTGTACCGTTTCGTCCTATGAATTCTGTCCGGTCGCAGCTGAATGTACTCTCTGCGTCATCTGTTTGAAAAAATGCAATCCTTTCGGAGAACTCAGAATTATATGAATTTCGTGCATAGATTGTACCGCTGCCGTGATCAATTTCCGTAACTATGTGCATAGCCGATTTTTGGGGCAAATCTCCCAACACCAATTCTACATAACCTGTTGCAGTCAGTTTTCTGGGCCTGCCCGACAAGTTACGCACTTTCAAAACCGAAAATTTAATTGATGCATCAAGTGCGACATAGATCCAGAGTTCGGAGCTTATGCCATCCTCGGTATGTTCGAAAACACTATAGCCGAATCCGTGGCGGTTAACATAAGGCTCATAACCCCGGCTCGGCAGTGAAGTAGGCGACCAGAAATGTCCTGTCTCTTCATCACGAATATAAAAAGCCTCTCCGTTTGAATCGCTTACTGGGTCATTATTCCAGGGTGTGAGTCGATATTCATGCGCGTTTTCATTCCATGTATAAACCGGTCCGCTTTCCGAGACTATGGTTCCGAAACCAGGATTTGCTATTACATTTACCCATGGTGACGGTGTTACCTGCTTTTCAGAAGTTGTGATTATATATTCACGTCCGTCTTGAGTGAATCCTCCGTATCCGTTATAGAATATCAAATCGGTGCGGGCTGCATCCGGAACATTCCGGTTGTTGTTATTGAATTTTCGAACCGGTTTTAACAGTGGTACCTTTACTTCAGATATACTGCGTTGATTTATTTGAGATTCAAGAGTTCCGTGTCTATCTGAAATGATAACGCGTGCGACAGTTTGAATAAGGATGCGGTCCTCGTTTGAAATCTGATCGGCTTGCCTTACGAATATTCCGCCGGGACGGTCAATTATATTGGCTTCTATGTCGGCAGCAATCAATCTCATTATTTGCTCCTGAAGCTGCTGACGGTAACCGGCGTGGTCTTCGTTCCAAATTACCAGGTCAACCATCAATCCTTTTAAACGCCAGTATGCATGAGCCTGAACTATTCTTTGTACAAGGCTGATATTGGCGGGGTCCTCAATTTGCAGGAGAACGATTGGTAAATCACCGGAAATAGAATATCCCCAGAGTCCTGATTGTCCTCTTCTATTTTTAATAATGATACCAGGGTTGGCACGCAGGAAGGAATTCGCGTAGATTACTGAATTTGCAAGTCGTCCGTATAGTTGTGCATCGGTTTCCGCTGCATTAATCTGCTGCAGCTCTACCTGATTGTGCGTATATGCCAGCTCGAAGACACGGTTGGTCAGCCGACGATCCTGGTACTTGTCAATAAGGCTTAAGGCCTTATCCCGGGATTCACCGAGCCCAAAAATCATATCTATTGTTGCCGTTTCTTCGGGTTCGAGTGTTATATGATACCTGATTGCAACAATCGGATCCAGCACGGGGCCTTCACTATTTGAAAGTGCCTTGAACTCCTTCATTGCTTGAGGATGGTTAATTGTATTTCCTCGGCCGATAAATTGCATCCTATCAGTCTCGTATGAAATTTCTTCTATTTTTGCGCCTCGTACCGCCATCATATGAAACATCCATAAAGTTTGATCTTCGGATGAGCGCGGCCTGCGTGTGCACAGAATTGCATGTCGTTCCGTCTTAATCTCGGTCTGGATAAAAAGATTACTGAAAGCTGGATGCAGTGCGTCGGAGTCGGATGATGCAAGTACAACTTCTGCGTAACTTGTAACATCTATTACCCGTCGTGTGCGTAAGCGGTTGGTAAGATGAATTCGGCGCAGTTCAATATCATCTTCAGGAGAGACAACGATCTCGGTGTGCATATCGATGTTCTGATCACTCCGGCGGAATTCGGCATGTCCTTCAGAGAAAATAACTTCATAATTCTTCGATTGCTTCAGTGCCGGTTGAAATGCCGTTGACCAATACTCTCCGTTGTCCGCATCTCGGATAAAACAGAAAGTCCCCCAGTTGTCGCACGTACTGTCTTCACGCCAGCGGGTAACGGCAATATCTTTCCATCGGCTATAGCCGCCGCCTGAGTTTGTTATCATTACGTTGTATCTGCCGTTCGAGAGCAGCTGCACCTCCGGAATTGCCGTATCCGGGCTTTTTAAAATTCGTACCGGTACTTCAGAAAGGCCCGAACTTGTATGAATATCCGAACCGGCGGAAGTATGGGCATAGAACGAAGTTGTATTTGGAATTCTTTCGTGAAGCAGCAGCATAGTTGCTTCTAATAACGGATCCGATTTGAACCGCTTTTGCATGGGGCGGTCTAGAATTAGATAAGCCAGGGAAAGGAGACTCATACCTTGGTGATGTGCCATAAAAGATTTTATCACAACACCGTTTTGCTCGCGGGGAAGTCGTGAAGGGGTGTAGTCTACGGCTTCAAAGAAACCAAATTTTCCTACTAATCCGTCGGAGGCAAGCTGCTGAAGATTAACGCATGCCTCTTCGGGTTTTACCATCAATGCGAGTACGGATGCGTACGGTGCAACAACCAGGTCTTCCGCCAGTCCGCGTTTGAGTCCCAATCCGGGCACACCAAACGCACGGTATTGGTAATTGAGATTAACGTCGACAGTATTAAAGCATGATTCGGATATGCCCCACGGAACGCCGCGCTGTTTTCCGTATTCAATTTGCCTGTTCACAGCCGCTTTGTAAGTTTGATCGAGCAGAGTGTTTTCATAGGTCGGCATTACCAGAAGCGGCATTAGGTACTCGAACATTGAACCGCTCCATGAAAGAAGAGTCGGATCACCGCCGATCGATGCAAGCAATCGTCCTAAAGCAAACCAGCTTTCTTGCGGCAATTGTCCCTGAGCAATCGCAACGAATGTGCTCAATCTTGCTTCCGAGGCGAGGAGATCATAATAACTCGTATCCCGCCGTTTTTCGTCTACACTGTAACCGACGGAGAGCAAGTGACGAGTCTTGTCGTACAGAAAATCATATTCCATTTCGGAAAGTTCACTTGAATGTGTTACAAGTTGATTGATATTTGCAATTCTCTCATTAGCGCGTTTTGCGCCTTCTATTAAATGCCTTTTAAATATATCGATCTGTTCAGCTTTTTTATCCGTTTCGTCACTCAGTTGCTGCCCTATAATATGGGGCAATTCTTTATCAAGTTTTGCCAGTTCGTGTAGAGTCGGTATATTATCAGCATTGGGAAATAGGCTCATAATGTCATGAGAAGCCGGCTGGTCATGCCATGGTGCAAAAAACGTCAGTTCATTGAATGCGTTCCGGCACTGTTTTGCAAGTGCATTCGCCCACCATGCAGCTTGATTTTCCTGGATTGAATTATAATTTTTTTCTAATTTCTCGGCAGATGCCGTTAACAATTTAAGTCTTTGCCATAAAGTCGAAAGGGTAATCGTAGGAGAATTGATATTTAACTCCAAATCTTTTTGAAGTTGAGTCAGTTGAGCTTGGTCCTGCTTTTCATCCAGTTCTATTAGAATTCTTAGAGTGTCGAGTATACCTTCAAATATTTGTGGTTCAATAATTTTATGATCTGGAAGAGCAAGAATACCCTGGCGAAGCGTAAGTATATGACCCGCAAGATTCCCGCTGTCTACCGATGAAATATATAGAGGCCGCAGAGGTAGTAATGATTGTGTGTCGTACCAATTTAAAAAATGTCCTCGGTACCGTTCGAGTTTTCCCATTGTCCGGAATGCGTTCGAGGTACGTTCGATTAGCTTGCCGGCAGTAATATAGCCGAAGTCATACGCAGATAAATTAGCAAGAAGCGCAAGACCCATGTTAGTTGGGGAAGTGCGATGCGCAACCGTGGCAACGGGATTTTCCTGATAGTTATCGGGCGGCAGCCAGTTATCTTCCGGGCCGACAAATGTCTCGAAGAACGACCATGTTTTTCTGGAAAGATTCCGTAAAAATAATTTCTGATTAGTAGATAATTTTGCTTCTCGGCGTGCGAGCGGCAAACTTATCCACCATGTAATGGCCGGAGAGGCAAGCCAAAGAAATAGTATCGGTAAGGCAATAACGGGAACAGCTTGCTTTGAAAGCCCGAAATATATTAAAATAACAAAAACGACTGCTGGAGATATAAACATCGTTTTATATGTACGGAGGAGGTTGATGCGGTTATTATTCCCCCTAACATTGGATGGATTCCACTCGAGCAATTTTTTGTGTGAAACCAGCATCCGCCATACGGTACGGATAATAGCATCCATACTGAAAAACGCCTCATAAGGGAGAGTAATAAGTGTAAAAGCTGCTTGATTGAAATTTACACCTGCTGACCGCAACACAGCTGCGAGGTGCTGATGCATTCGCATATCTTTCGGTTTCTTTAGCAGATCTGCGATGGAAATAAAAATAGAAGGAATTACAATAATTCCGATCGCAGCTAGCGTCCAGAACCATGCATGTGATAAAACAGTCCACCCGGATATAAATAAAAGCGTCAGTGCAAAAGGTATGATGCTGCGTCTAAGGTTATCCAATATCTTCCATCGGGAAAGAGCTGATAATGGATTTGTTTTTAAACCGCCGTTAAGACCGTGAACGAACGGAAACAGCCAGCGCACCAACTGCCAATCACCGCGTATCCATCGATGCCGCCGGTTTACATCCGAATTATACCGTGGAGGATATTCTTCAAATAACTGCACATCGCTTAAAAGTCCTGCGCGAGTGTAACATCCTTCGATAAGATCATGACTTAGAATTTGGTTTTCGGGAAAGCGTTCTCTCAGAACCCGCTCAAACATGTCTATATCATAGATCCCCTTACCGATGAATGACCCTTCACCGAACACATCCTGATATACATCGGAAACGGTGCGGGTGTAAGGATCGATTCCGGGCTGGCTCCCGTAAAGTCGTGCATAACGCGAACGGTTCGTTCCGGGTAGACTCACCGCAACGCGCGGCTGCAGAATAGTGTACCCATCGCATATACGTTGTTTGCTTTCATCATACTGTGCACGGTTAAGGGTGTGAGCCATTGCTCCGACTAACTGTCTTGCCGAGTCCCGCGGTAATTGCGTATCAGTGTCGAGCGTAATTACATATTTCACGTTTGATAAAATTTCAGTCTTTCCGATGACGATCGAGAAGCGGGTTTTCGAACCGCCGCGCAGCATAGAATTCAATTCTTCAAGTTTACCCCTCTTGCGTTCATAACCCATCCATAACCGCTCTTTAGGATTCCATTGCCTCGGCCGGTGAAAAAGGAAGAAAGTATCGCTATGCAATCCCTTGTATTTTTCATTAAGCTCTTCTATCTTTTTGCGCGCCAATAATAGAAGCTGTTCATCCTCCGGAAGTGTTTCTTTTGCGGAATCTTGAAAGTCGGTCAACAAACCGAAATGCAGATTATCGTCGCGATTTGCCAGAAATCTTACTTCCAGGGACTCAACCAGTTCCTTAATGCTTTGAGTATTCATTAACATTGCCGGGATTACAACAAGCGTGCGATATTCCGCCGGAATACCATCGGAGAAATCCATCTTCGGCAAAGGTCGAGGTAATGCCAAAAGTGTAGAAAACCAATTCGTTAGTGATACTGCCAGTTGACTTGCACAGAAAACAAATATTGTGCTCATAAGAGCAAGCCACCAGCCGTGTAATCCCGGTGCATAGGCTTTCGAGAGCAGGCCTGAAGAAAAGATTACCGTCATCAAAATTATGGAGCCGGTGTAAATCTGCAAAGGAATTCGGCTGCCCAATTTTCTCAATACCGAATGGATAGAAAATTTTACTTTAGCCAGGTTCTCGAGTTGTTTCAAACCTTTGTCGATTAGGTAGAATCCGACGTGTGCAGTTCTATCTCTATTTCCCTTGCTTTCAGCGCTTTCTTGCGCCAGTTGAACAGCGCTTTGCGCTACCTGGTCTTCCGGCATGGAAGAGTACTTCGCGATCTTCTCTACGGAATGACGATATTGATCACGCGTAGTAAAATCCATATTTGCGTACACTCCGCACGGGTCTTCACTTAATATCTGTTCAACAATACTCATATTTTCGACAAACTTACGCCAGTCGGTCGATTCCAGGAATCTGAGACTACCTATACTATTACTGATAGAAACCTGATCGGCAGCCTGCTGCTGATTACCCGTCTGTACCAATTTTTCAATTGTCAAACCGGATTCGGAAAGCTGCTGCTCAATCCATGTTAATGGAGAAACCAGGGAATGGCTTAGACCCTTCAGTCTGCGTGAAAATTCTGCAACAAACGGCGTACTCATCGGCGGATCTGTCCGAGCCATATCCGCAATTATCAAGATTAAGCTCTTAGGATCTTTTTCCGCAACCTCTAACATCTTATCTGCCCAGGAATTTGCCAAATCTCTATCAATTCTTCCGGCAGCAACTCTTACTGCAACGCGGCGAAGATTTTCAATAAGCGCCAAACGAAGCATTGTAGGAATTGCCCACAACTCACCTAACTTCAATGAAGTGACAGATTGGTATGCCGCTACGAAACGGCTAAGATTTTCCGGATCAACCCGGCCGTCGCCGTGTGCAATAGTTTCTTGTGCTATGTCGTAAACCCGGGGAAGTCCTTTCGAATTACCGTGCAGTAAACGGGGAAGTTCCCGGCTGTAACCCTTGGGTAAATGTCTTTTTCCTGTGCGGATTTGTTCTTCGATTAAATAAAAGTTGTCAAGCAGCCATTCAGCTGCAGGCGTAATTTGGTGTTTTGCCTTCACTGTTTCAGTCAGCAAATTATGGACTTCAAATAAAAAGATTTCATTCTCAGCCAGCCTGGTCAATAGGTACAGATCAGGATTGCGCTGGGTGCCTAAAGTATGCTGTCTTGCGAGTGTCTTTCCGTACTGTTCCATTTGATCGGCGCTGAATAGCTCTGAGCGTAACGGAGGTTCTCCGCCGGCAAATTTATTTGTTAGTACGTTCTCATTTAGCAGAGCTTTTAGACGGAACAATGATCCATTTATTTTCGGGTTAATTACCTTCATAGTCTTTCCATAGAGGGAATAGGATGTCTCATGTGTTAAATTTCTAATTTATTATGCATAAGATTATATAGCATAGCCCATAAGACCGGCATTAAATCTCAAGAACAAACTACAAAAGTTTATAGGTAATTAAATCGTCCAAAGGGATGAAAAATGGATTACTTCTTTCGAATGGCCACAGTTGCAAAGTCTTTGAATTTATAGGTGATAATGGTGAGACCTATACGTAAACAGGGGCTGACATGTTCGTGATAATGAATCATATTGAATACAATGATTTACATATGCAAAGTCTCTATTTGACCGCTTAGCAGTATGTCAATTATAATGCATTATTTTAGAGTCTAAATTTTATCGTGTTGCATAGTGTTAAAATATTTAATAATAAGGATTTGATGTTTTTCTAAAATGGAATCAGTAAATAGTAAGAAGTATTGCTAAGGGAAAAAACCGTGGCATACGGAATAGTTACCAGAAAAATAGTCTTCAGAATAAATCCTTTTTACACTGATAATACCTAGTTTGAATATAGATTTGGAAAATGAAAGTAAGTAATTAGTATTAAGATGAAAATTTTAGATATTACATCCAATAATCTGTACACAAATTTTCACTTGTATTTCTAAGTGAGATCAAAATCAAATTAATTTATATAGATGAGTTTCTATTGATTTGATTCCTAGTTTAGGATAGAATTACTTTTTACCCAAATTTATATTTTGAAGAATCTCATAACTTATTATGATATTGACTGAGATCCTTATTTTGCAAGAAATTGAAAAGATTCCACTTCAATATACAACTGCAATCATAAATTATTTTACCAAAATCAATTTCTTCGTTGATATTTTTCCCTCTGTTATCAACTGATAAAAATAAATTCCCGATGGTATATTTTCTGCGTTGAAATGAGCTACATAAGAACCGGCAGTTTTCGTTTTATTTACAAGAGTTTTTACAATGTTTCCTAGTGCATCATATATTAATAATTTTACCATTGTTTCATGAGGAATATCATACCGTATGGATGTTGTAGGATTGAATGGATTTGGATAATTCTGGTACAAAGTAAACTCAGCTGGTACAGCTTTTATCTCTACTATTTTTGAGTACTGTGAATTTCCATCCAAATCTACTTGTTTTAATCTGTAATAAAAGTATCCCGCACCGGAAACATGATTGTCTATAAACGAGTAATTTTTTATACTACTGCTATTTCCATTACCTTTGATAAAACCTATTTGTCCCCAATTATTATTAGAATTTTCTCTCATGTCCGTTGATGATTTCATGCTTTGGAATTTTTCGATATAGAAACCATAGTTATTAACTTCACTAACTGTTTGCCAGTTTAGTAATATTTGGCCTGAAGATTTTGCTTTTACAGCAAAACTATTTATCTCTACCGGCAAAGAACCGTTACTTGCAGCCAAAGTCCAGCGAGAGAAGTGATCTAGTCCGGTCTTTGTTACAGTATTTGTACTTGTATTGATGGTACCTCCGTTATTTGTCCAGCTAGTCCCATTATTAGTAGAACTAAATAAAACCAAGCTTGATTCATTCAAGGAGTTTAGCTCGGAGTCGTCATAATGAAATACTAATGTAGCATTTAAGCCTGTATTATTTGTCGGAGAAATATCAAAATATCTTAGAACACTATTGCTGCTATTTGCTGTTTGTTCAGTATGGCCTCTAGATACTGTGGTCGATCCGAGATTAGCCGAAGTTGAAATTTCCGCACCTAAGCCGCCTACGTTTAGTGAAGATGGAGCATCAATTGTTCTTGTTGTTGTAATTATTCCGTTTTTGAAAGTATTTCCAGCGGTTTCAGATAAATTACCGGTGGAGCCCAGAGTAATTTGATGGCCATTTCCATCAAGATTACCACTTGTTAGTATTATATTATTACTTACACTAATATCATTATTCAATAAAACATTGTTAGAGTTTTTATTAATCGTAAGATTATAAAAATCATCTGAGGAAACAGAATATATTGTTTGGTCTCCTGATGACCCACTGAAGATTACCGTACTGCTGCCTTCGCTAAATGTACCGTTATCTATCCAGTTTCCGGGTATAGATAAAGTAGAAGAATTAAGTGAAAAAGTTGCTCCGCTTGAAATTGTTAAACCTTGTGCTTGAGTGGAATAACTAGTTAATAGAACAAATAACAGTATCGTTAATATGTAATAAGTTATTTTCATTACTTTCTCTTATGTAATTTGGTTGTTATTTCTAGTACAAAAGTTTTACGATTATATAAAACGTTAATTGTTTATAGTAAGCTTGTTTTGAGAATAACCGTTTCTTTTAATGTAATTTTCAACAGCAGATTTGAAGTTTGTAAATTCAGCTTTCATTTTAAGCAATTCCTTAATTTGTTTCTGCTGTTCATTTATTTGGTTCTCTTCTAATGTTAACTCTGATTTTAGGTTTTCAATATTATTGGTTTTTTCTTGCAGCTCTTTAGTTCTTCTTATAAGGGCTTTAATTGCAATTAAATTTATTCCCTCAAAATCTGCAGTATTTATAGTTGTGTCATTTCCTATAATACCATAGTTATCATGTCCAAAAGCAGCAAAAAACTCTTGAGCCATGGGTCCGTAATGACGATACTTAGTGCTGTCCTGTCCTTTATAACTCCATGAGCGTAAATAAAAATCATTTATTTTGTTTAATACATATTCTCCATTAACCGGAAGGAAAGCACATTTTTTTGTGGAGTCAGAAGTGGTTGCCCATTGATTTTGATTAGCCCCTAAAGTAGCTCCTATATTTGCATATGTATTTGTGTATAAAGTATAACCGCCTACAAACCGCATCATCATTTGATTTGCAGTTGTATTACTTAAGACAGAATAAACAGATTGATCGCCAATTATAAAAGAACCTTTACCGCTTGTACTAACATAACTTCCCAATGCTGTTGAATAATCTCCGCTGGCTGTTACAGAATTTCCCATAGCTGCGGAATGTGATCCACTGGCTGTTACAGTTTGTCCGGATGCAAAAGAATAATCGCCTGATGCATTTGCCGAATTTCCGAATGCGCTTGCTCCTGTGCCGCTAGCAGTAATATTTTGACCGAAAGCTACAGAATAATTACCTATATTTGTGCTGTCCCATTGTGTAGATATTACATAACCTGCCCTAAAGGCCGCTTTTTTAGGATACCACATTAAACGAGCTCCACCAAGTGATATCGGAATTTTGCCTGTCCCGAATGTTCCTTTTACATAAAATCCACCGTCCCCAAATAGTCTGAATATACTTGTTCCGTCATTTTGTTGTATGTCAAAGTTACTTGAATTGTCTGCTGATGGTAATTTGAGAGATGAAGATTGTCCGAAAGTAATTTTAGTCGCAAATATCACGCAAAAAACCAGCATGAATATGTATAAATTTTTCATGGCTTCTTTCTTTATATTAAATAAATGATTTTGCTTCGAAGGTCCTAAGTGGAATTTATTGCAGGAAAAGGGGAGACGCAATCACATATTTATGTGATTTACCAATTTGTAAATTTAAAGCAGGTTATCTTTTAAAGCTTTTGCTACAGCTTCCGATTTTGAGTTTACGTGTAGTTTTTCGTAAATGTTTTTAATATGTGAACGAACAGTATCTATACTTATGAAGAGTTTATTTTTAATCATCTTATAGCTCAACCCTTCAACTAATAACTGTAATATTTCCTTTTCGCGTGTAGTCAAATTATAGTTATTATTTTTACTGTCTTTCTTATTAAAGAATGCCAATACCCTTTTTGCGATACTTGGTGTCATTGGTGCTCCGCCATCTATTACTTCTTTAATAGCAGCATGCAATTTTTTCTAACGGAGATTTCTTTAGCAAATATCCAGACGCACCTGCCCTCAAAGATGAAAATATTTTTTCATCATCTTCATATACAGTTAACATTATTATATTTATGCTTGGATATTTTTGTTTGAATATAGCCGCCCCTTCAATACCTGTCATCTTTTCTTTTAGTGATATATCCATAAGTATTACAACCGGAAGATTATCAGATAAATTTTTGAGCGCTTCTTCACATGATTCAAACACATATTTACATGAGTAATTCTCAGTGGAGTTAAGATAATCTGCGATTCCTTCACGGATACATTGATCATCTTCAATTATGCAGACAGCAATATCTTGTGTCTTTGTACTTCCCATTTTAGTTTTAAGCTTCTTTTAAGGTTAATTAAAAACATTGTATCTCAATAGTCAATCACACATTTATGTGGTATTACAGTGGGATAAATAATTTATATGCAGTTCCCTGTCCAATAGAAGATGATAAATCAAAAGTGCCGTTTAATGAAGCAACTCTTTTTTCAATATTTTTTAATCCGTTTCCGTCGTGTTTTCCTTTAACATCAAAACCATTTCCATTATCCTTTACAATTACGCTAATTCCTTTCTTGCTTTGTCCGTTAAAGTTCATATATGGTTTGATTATAATTTCTACTATGCTTGCTTTTGAGTGCTTGGCCGTATTATTTATTATTTCCTTAAATACAAGGAGAAATTGCCTTCTGATATCTAAGGGAAGTTCAATTTTTGCTGTATCTTTAGGAGCAGAAATCAATACATCTATATCCTTAGCTTCCAGTAATTCGATTGCAAAATTCTCTAATTTCAAAGTTGCATCTTCCAGTGAATCATTATCAGGATTTATTGACCAAACAATATCATCCATGGAATCAATAAGGCCTCTTGATGAGGTTTCAATCTTTTCCAGCAGATCAAAAATTTTACTTGAACTGTTTTTAATTTCTCGCTTTGCTAATTGACTAAAAATTGCAATACGTGAAAGGCTGGTTCCAAGATCATCGTGAAGATCCGTTGCAATTCGAGTTCTTACCCTTTCCATTTTTACTACTTGAGAAATTCTATATCTATAAATTAATAAGGTTATTCCCGATATAACTGATATAGCAACCAAAATAGATAGAGTAATAAACCACCATCTTTGCCAATATGGGGGCAGAATATTAAAGCTTAAAGACGCAGGAGCTAAACTGGCAACACCTCGTGCATTATAAGTTTTTACTAAAAGTTTATATTTACCTGCCGGTAAATGTGTGTAGTTTACATATCTTCTGACAGAGATTGTTGACCAATGTTTATCAAAGCCCTCTAACATATACTGGAATTTATTTTTTGTTTCGTTTTTAAAGCTGTTCGAAGAAAATTCAAATTGCAAAGAATTTTGTGTGTAGTTTAGTGTATAAGGTTTTTCGAAGGCATTTTTTCTGAAATTAGAAAGTAGAGAATTAATTGCAATGTTAGTACTGTTCGCGAATAAAGTTTTATTCATGTGGTCATTTAAGAATTGTCCTTTGTTTATAAAAGCTTTTGGCGGCATTTGCATATTATATTTTGCAAAATCCGATTTATATAAATATAATCCTTTGTGGCAAACAAAATATAAGTTGTCGTTTTTATCTGATTTAATATTTAGTATACCGCTCGATGTAATTCCATCGCTGGCACCATAACGCTTCCAGTTCTTCCCATCAAATTCCGCAACTCCTTTAGCAGTACCAAACCAATAATTTTTATATTTATCTTGTATTACTGCTGAAACAAAATTGCTACCTAATCCATCTCTAGAAGTATAATGAACAAATCTATTCCCATCATATTTATATACTCCGCTGTATCTTGTGCATATCCAGATATTCTGCTGAGAATCTTCATACAAGTTTCTAATCTTATTTCCGGATAATTCTTTAACTTTATTTATTTGATTCTTAGAACCGTCATGCTTTAAAACATAAATTCCGTTTCTCCAATATCCCAGCCAAACATTATGATTATGATCTATTAGAATGGCGCTCACTCTGTGTCGAGGTAAGTTTTTTAAGTATTTGAAAGAATAAATTGATCCTTTATTTTTATCGTCTTTGGCTGAAAATACTTTTTCATTACTAATTATAACAAGTCCGCCGTCGGTACCCACCAAAATGTTATTATCAGAATCCTTCCCAAGGCTATATACGAAATTCTTATCGGTTTTATTTATGAGAGGGAAATATCTAAGTACTTGATTGTTTTTGAGTAAGAAAACCCCTTTGGCGGAACCTGCCCAAATAGAATCATGCTGGAATAATAATGGTCTGATATTCTTGTCTTTAAGTTTTCGATTAATTTTAGCCGGAATTAACCGATCGTTTTTTACACGAAACATTCCATTGAAAGAAGTAATAATGGTCCTGTTATTTGGAGAAACACAAACATTATTGATTCCAAGAGTTAAATGAATATTATTTATTAAAACAAAATTGTTATTAATTATTTTGGTTAATCCATCCAGATTGCCAACCCATATATTTCCCTCTTTATCTTTTAACATTGTTGTACAAAAGATATCTTTAAATTGATTTAAGAAGTTTAATTGTCCGTTGGATAAATTATACTTTAACAGCCCTCGAGTATAAGAAATCCACAATTGCTTCCCATAATCTTCCTTAATATCGAAAACAGTTTGACCAAAAACTTTATTTGTATTCTTAAAAAGAATCTTGTTTGTGTCTCTAAATAAATAGAGTCCTCGACTAGTACTAATCCACAACTCATTTTTTGAATCTAAAAAAAGTAAATTGATTTCTAATGAAGAATATGGAGTAATGCTGGCTTTATAAAAATTCCCATTACTAAATTTTAATAATCCTTTTTTTGTTCCGAATAATACATCACCATTCTTCATCTCTACAGCGGTATTTATTTCTTTATAACCAAATAAATCTTGCTGTGAGAAATTTTTAACATCAATTTTATCATTATCAATTCTCCATCTTGAAATTCCTGAGTTTGTGCAAATCCAATAATTATTTTTTGAATCTTTGAATATTTCACTAATAGAATTGCCTGCTAAATATTTCTTATTATTAATGACTTTAAGTACAGTATCAATCCCTAGATAATATTTTTTAAAGACTACGATACCGCCGTCATTTGTACCCACTAACATGGTATTTTTGTTAATGGGGAAAAAACAATTAATTACATCTTTATTCAGACCATTATACTTAGAGAAATTTGTGAAATTATTCCCGTCGTAAATACTTAATCCCTCAGCTGTACCAATCCATATCCTACCAAGTGAATCCTGAGATATTACCCTAACCGTCGGGTCAATAATACCATTGTCGGTATTATACTTTTTTACCGAAAATTCTTGAGCAAGAATTGAGGAGCTAATTAAGATTATAAAGCATATTAGAGATAAGCTTTTCAGAATCACAAATCACTGATTTTTGTTGGAATTAAATTTAATTAGTTAACGGAAAGCACAAGTTATCATAATAACCAAATTTGATGTTCGCTATATGTAATAATTCTGATTAATAAAAAGATCGTAACACTAATCTAATACCTATAAATATCGACGAGATTTATTTACAAGTTAAAATATAAAAAGGAATTAAGTTTCTAAAAAGCATGATGTGATTTAAACCTCTAATAAAAACCTCACCGATTTTCTCTTTTTCATCTCATCTACAACTCTTTATCTAATAAATAAGGGACTATTATTAAGTTAATTGAAAAACTAAATTTTAGCTACTATTAAATAGACCTGAATTAACCCATAACGCTTAAAAAATATTTTAGATGAATAAAAACCACACAAATATGGGATTGTGTATGTCCGGTTATCAAAATAATTTATTTGTGCAGTTCTAATTCTACACCAAATAATTAATTAGTCTTTTTCAAATTTCTATACCTTGGAGGTACAGATAATGTGAACAGCTATCAAGTCTCTAATACTCTTTTTCTTCGCATCACTTCTGGTTTTTTCACAAATATGGAATGCTAACTTAAATATTGTACCGTATCCATCACCATATATTTGAATTAGCGATTAAATATAATAACAGAGATATGAGGTTCTTTGAATACCTATTGAAAAAGCTCCAAAATTCAAGGTTGGCTGATTTTACACTGTCGTCATAAAT
This sequence comes from uncultured Ignavibacteriales bacterium, assembly GCA_963739985.1. Lineage (GTDB taxonomy): Bacteria > Bacteroidota > Ignavibacteria > Ignavibacteriales > Ignavibacteriaceae > CAVUCE01. Next base: position 127,566 of record CAVUCE010000022.1, on the reverse strand, counting down.
TTTGACTGTATTCCCGAAATTGTTGTGGCCATTTTGTGGCCAACACACATAATTTTGACCCTATTTGGAAGTATATACAGTACATGTTTAAAATGAAAAACCCCGAAAACAGCTTAAATTCGCTATTTTCGGGGTGTTAAAATTTGGAGCGGAGAGAGAGGGATTCGAACCCTCGGTGGAGTAAACCCCACAACGGTTTTCGAGACCGTCCTATTCAACCACTCTAGCATCTCTCCTTAAACATCTAAAATAACAACTACTAAGTTATTAAACTGAGAGTTCAATTAAAAATCTCAGTATAAATAATACAGACTATTATTCTTTAATAAAATTACCGATATAAATTTTGTTAAATATCCCTTAAATTTTTATATTTGCTTTCTATATTTTCGGAAAGGTGCAGGAGTGGTTTAACTGGCACGCCTGGAAAGCGTGTGTACCTTCACGGGTACCGAGGGTTCGAATCCCTCCCTTTCCGCTGCTTTTCTTGGATCAAGAAAAGCAATTCTAGTTTTGAAATTTCTCATTAATATTTGCTGCTATTATAATCCTACTTAATTATTTTATTAATACATTAGAAAATAATCTCGGTTAAAGTTAAAGATTGCTAATTTGATATTAGAAGATTATGTTTATCTAATTCGAAATTTTCTCTCCTGTTTTAAATATCAATATATTTTTTTGCTTTTACAAAAGAGAGCGTACTGTGCCTTTTAAGTTGGAATTCATTCTAAAGATGATGGTATCTTTTCTCGTATTTTCGGCAATATCTTTTTGTCAGAGTATTGATTTGCAATTTGAAAAGTATTCCATCAGTGAAGGTTTATCTAACTCTACCGTAAATAAAATTATTCAAGATCGTTATGGATTTATGTGGTTTGGTACCCAGAATGGATTGAACAAGTTTGACGGTTATTCTTTTACGGTGTATAAAAATATTCCGTTTGATACTCTTTCTCTATCGGATAATTGGATACAGGCTTTGATTGAAGCAAAAGACGGAAGTATTTGGATTGGCACTCATAGCGGTGGTTTGTTTAAGTTCGACAGAAACCTAGAAATTTTTATAAACTATAAAAACGATAAAAATAATGTCAGTTCAATAAGCAGTAATAGAATTTGGGATGTTTTTGAAGATAATGAAGGTAAAATTTGGATCGGAACCAGCGGAGGATTAGACAAATATGATCCGCTTACCAAAAACTTTTATCACTATAGCCTGGGTGGAAAAGATTCAATTACAAATTATGCCGTTAATTCCATTATTCAAGATGAAAAAAATAATATTTGGGTTGCAACTTGGGGATCAGGATTATTTCAGTTGACTAAAGAGGGTAAAGTATTAAAACAATACTTATTTAATGTTTCTAATGGAAAATTAAAATCGTCAAATAAAATAAAGGTTGTTTACGAAGATAGATCTGGAATAATTTGGTTAGGCACAAATGGGGATGGTTTAATTAGATTTGATAAAAGTAATGGCTCATATAAAGTATTTCTTAACAGTGCATCAGATCCATATTCAATAAGTTATGATTATGTCCTTTCAATTATTGAAGATCAAAACGGAAATTTGTGGATTGGTACTCACAATGGAGGTTTGAATAGATTTGATCGGAAAGAGAATAAGTTCTACCATTTTAAATATAGTGCAGAAAATAAGTATAGTTTAAGTAATAACTGGGTCCCTACAATCTATGAAGATAAAAGTAGAAATATTTGGGTTGGTACTGATAGAGGGATAAATAAATTCTCTTCGGAAGGATTAATATTTCAAAATTTGAGGCACGTTGAAAATGATAATAAAAGTCTGTCTTCCGATGATGTTCATTCAATTTTGGAGGATAGTTTTGGGAAAATTTGGATTGGTACTTGGAAGGGCGGCTTAAACGTTCTAGATAATAAGACTAAAAACATAAAGCTTTATCAGCAAGATATTCATAATAAAAATAGTTTACCTGACGATATTGTGTTAGCAATATTCGAAGATAAGCAAAAAGATATTTGGATCGGTACCCACAACGGGCTTGCAAAATTCAATCGAAATAATGATTCCTTTAAAAATTTTAGATATGATCAAAAAGATTCGATGTCTTTAGGTTTTAACAATATATCAGCAATTTGTGAGGACGACGAAAATAATCTTTGGCTTGGTACGTGGGGCGGCGGATTATATAAAATGGATAAGAAAAAAGAGAAATTTAAAGCCTACAAGGTAAATCCAAAGGATAAGTTTTCAATTACCGACATGATAATCACATGTTTGTTCATGGATAGTAAACAAAATCTATATATCGGAACCGCAGCAGGCGGATTAAATATTTATTTAAAGGAAGAAGATAAGTTCGCTAATTATCAGTTTAATCCTAAAAATACTAATTCAATTAGTAGTAATAACATCTCATCTATTAAAGAAGATAATTTGGGAAATATTTGGATCGGAACATTAGGCGGAGGTTTAAATAAATTAAAAATCGGTTCAGACAAGTTTACGCATTATACTGTCAAGAATGGCTTACCTGATAACGCTATCATGAGTATTCAAATTGATAATAGTGGCTCAATATGGCTAAGTACTGCTGGTGGAATCACAAGTCTTAATCCGGTTAATAATTTAATAAAGAATTTTGATCATAGAGATGGAGTAGGGAATACGGAATTTATAACAGCTTCTGCCAAAGGTAAAGATGGAAAATTGATTTTTGGCGGTAAAAGCGGAATAACTTATTTCTATCCGAAAAATAGTGTTAGTGAAGTTTCAAAACCCAATTTAGCAATTCTAGGATTTAAAATTTTTAATCAGCCAGTAAAGCTTAAAAAAGACATAATTCTTGTGGATACGGTGTTTATGAGTTTTGATGACAATGCCTTTTCAATTGATTTTGCTGCATTGGGAACTTCTAGACCTGATAAAATCAACTACGCTTATATGCTGGATGGATTTGATAAAGATTGGATCGTTTCAAATAATAGACGAACTGCCTATTACACGCATTTAAATCCCGGGAAGTATAAGTTCTGGGTTATGGCATCGATTGATAATAATTGGTTTACCAGATCCAAACCTTTTACAATTATCATTCGCCCTCCTTTCTGGAGTACTTGGTGGTTCATTTTATTCAGTATATCAGTATTAATTTTTATAATATTTTTAATGTATAGATACAGACTGAATCAGCTTATTGCCATTGAAAGACTTCGTACCCGCATTGCTGCTGATCTTCATGATGAGATTGCATCTAACTTAAGCAGTATTGCAATGTTTGGGAAAATAATACAGGATGATAAAAATGTTCTGCAGCATCTTGGTGAAACACCAATTCAAATGCTGGATAGAATAATTACTTTATCAAAAGAATCTGTAGTTTCAATTAGAGAAATTATTTGGGCGATAGATCCTAAAACAGAAACCATCTACGACCTTCTTGTAAAGCTAAGGGATATGATAATTAGCCATTGCCGGGCAAAAAATATTTCACTTAATTTTGATTTTGCAAATAAAGATATACTTCCGCAGCAAAATTTATTGCCTGAGCAGAGGAGAGATATTTGGATGCTGCTTAAAGAAATAATGAATAATTGCGTGAAGCATTCAAATTGTAAAGAGTTAAATGTAATAACATTATATGATGGTGAGAAATTACGAATAATTATAAATGATGACGGAGTTGGTTTCGACAATACAAAATCATATACTGGAAAAGGACTAACTACAATTAAGAAAAGAGCAGAACTCTTAAATTCGCAATTGGAAATAGAATCCAAAATCGGGATTGGTACTTCATACATTATAAATCTTAAAATTTAAAAATAGAACATTTGTTCTATACACTTAACATAGAAAAATACAGAACTTTGCAAAAAAATAATATTGATAAAAATAAAATGCCTATTTCCGTTGCTCTAGTAGAAGATAATAAAGATCTTCGTTTGGGAACTGCTTATGTTTTACAATCCTCTCCTTCATTCCAGGTTGTTGGCGCTTTTGAGAATGCAGAAGAACTGATTGAATCATTTGATGATATTTCACCTGAAGTTGTGTTGATGGATATTGAATTGCCCGGTATTTCGGGGACTGAAGCCACCTCAATTCTTAAAAAAAAACATCATAAACTTCAGGTAGTTATAATATCTTCTTTTGAAGATGATGACAACGTATTCCGTGCAATATGTGCGGGTGCTTGTGGTTACGTTGCTAAACCTGTAATGCCTTCACAAATTTTGGATATAGTAGAACAAGCCTTTTCAGGAGCTTCACCTATGTCTCCGCACATTGCGCGCAAAGTATTAGAAATGTTCAAGCAACATATTCCTCCTCCAAAAGCCGATTATAATTTAACTCCGAGAGAATTGGAAGTGCTCGAAATGCTGGTTGCCGGTTTTGACAATAAAATGATTGCCGAAAAAATGTTTTTAAGTACTTACACAATTCGCGCTCATTTTAGAAATATTTACGACAAACTTCACGTTCACTCAAAGTCTCAAGCTGTTGCAAAAGCCCTTCAAGAGAGACTAACCGCAAAGAAATAAACAAAACCACATCCTTTCCCATATCATTAAAATTAGAACAAACTATCTATATCATTGAGTAACAACTCAAGATATTTTTGTATCGTCATTAAATATTAAAAATCATGACGAACAAGATGAATAAAATTAAGACCATATTACTTTTTATAATAGTTCTAGCCGGATTAGTCTCAACTATAATCACCGGAACTGACGGGATACATAATCCAAGTAATTTAGATTTGAATAAAATTTCTGATTCAAATTTCAAAAATAAGATAGATCGTAATACTGGTAAACTCGCAATAGTTTTTATTCAAAGGATCTCAAAAAATTTAGGTATGTGAGGTTTCATGATTACGATTACTGAACAAACACTTATAAAGCGTAAAGTGTCCGAAGTATTTGAATTTATTAGTGATTATGAAAACGATATTAAATGGAGGAACGATGTAATTGAAGTGAAACAATCTACAAAGGGATTTACAATTAAAGGTACCGTTACAAAGGAAAAAATAAATCTGTTTGGGGTAAAATATTTTAACACAGCTAGAATAACCGAATACAATGGTAACTCAAAAATTGCATTCGAGATAATAAATGGATTTTCCGGAGGGAAAGGTTACAGATCAGTAATAGAAAAAGATGGAATGACGCAATTTGAATACTCGATCTCATTCGAACTAAATGGCTTCAAGAGAATTATGGTTAAGCTCTTATTAAGCTCTTATAGAAATAAAATTAATAATGATCTGGAAAAACTAAAAATATATTTAGAATCAATTAATCATTTGAAGACTGCTATCTGATAGGAAAAATTTGGATCTATTTATTCTCTTGTATCAAAAATATAATTATTAAAAATAAAAGGACTATAAGCTAGGAAATCGATATGAATAAATTATTTAAAATATTAGGAAGAATTATTTCTGCAATAATATTGGTGCTGGTTGCAGGTATGATATATTTCAACACAGTTTATCCAAAAGTTGAAAAACCAGCGAACATAAAAGTTGAAATGACACCGGCTAGAATTGCTCGTGGAGAATATTTAGCAAAACACGTTGCGGTTTGTATTGATTGTCATTCAACAAGGGATTGGAGTAAATATTCCGGCCCGGTAGTCGAAGGAACAATGGGCAGAGGGGGCCAAGTATTTGATGAAAAAATCGGCATACCGGGCACAATTTACGTTAAAAATATTACTCCTGCAGCACTTGGTAATTGGAAAGATGGGGAAATTATTAGAGCAATAACTTGCGGTGTAAACAAAAATGGTGAAGCTCTTTTTCCAATCATGCCTTATATGAATTATAATCAATTATCAAAAGAAGACTTGTACTCGATTGTTTCTTATATAAGAACTTTGAAACCTATTAAAGGTGAATATCCTGCCAAGGAATTAAATTTCCCGGTGAATTTCATAGTAAAAACCTTACCCGTGGACAGATATAAATCGTCTAATTCAATTGATAAAAACGATCCGGTTAATTATGGAAAATACTTGGTTACAACTGCAGGTTGCGCTGATTGTCATACACCTTCGAAAGACGGGACTCCAATTAAGGGAAGGGATTTTGCAGGAAATTCTCAGTTTAATTTACCGATTGGAATTTTGAGGGCTGCAAACATTACTCCTGACAATGAAACTGGAATTGGGTCTTGGACTAAAGAAATGTTTATTGCTCGCTTCAAAAACTTTGATCCACAAAATCATGAGTATGTATCGGTGCATAAAAATTCTTTCAACACAATTATGCCGTGGACTATGTATGCCGGAATGACAGAGGAAGATCTTGGATCAATTTATCAATATTTGAGGACTATAAAACCAATTAAAAGTAAAGTTGAAATATTTACTGCATTAAACAATTAACTTATAGCTTTCAGTGTAAAGCAAATTAATGCGTGAGAAATATTTGTAAATGTAATAAAGATATTAAATAATAAAGAAATTAAAGGAAAGATTTATATGATTAGAATATATATTATTTGTCTTGTTATGAGTGTTTTTGCTGTCTATGCGCAGGTGCCGAATAACAGTTTTGAAGAATGGACATCCTCAACTCCAAATGGTTGGTTCACAACTAATGTCCAGCAGCTTGTCACCCCAATAAGTCAATCAACCGATAGCTATTCCGGAAAATATGCTGTTAAAGGTGAAGTTAGAACCGGTCCAAATGGAGAAATTATTCTCCCGGGAATGTTTTCAGGTTCATTTGGGCAGGGTTTCGAGGTTACACAGAGACACCCGGAATTAAGAGGGCAATATAAATTTTCATCAGTTGGTGGGGATGTACTTACAATAGTAGTATTAATGTATAGCGGCTCTGATTTTGTCGGTGGAGGAGTAACACAAATTTCAAATTCTACATCCGGATATCAACAATTTAATGTTCCTATCTCTTATTCATTTAGCAATACCCCGGACAATTGTATAATTGAAATAGCGGCAAGAGATACAACCGAAGAGGTTGGGGGACATGTTGGTACATGGTTTTTAGTGGATGATATTAAGCTTGATAATACTACTTCTATAGAGGATCAAAATAGAGGTAATGTTGCGGAGAATTTTATTCTAAATCAAAACTACCCAAATCCTTTTAATCCCTCTACAACTATTGAGTTCTCAATTAAAGAAGATGCAGATGTAACTTTTCAAATTTATAATTCGCTCGGTGAAGAAGTTGCAACAATAATTAATAATGAAAGATTGACCCGTGGGAGTCATCGTATTCAATGGAATGCTGGCACACTTGCCAATGGAGTTTATGTTTATCGTTTGACCTCTAAAAATTTTACCGATTCTAAAAAAATGATTCTTCTAAAATAATTATAAATATTATAAAGGAATTTAAAAATGAAAGTTAATAGTATTAGTGACAGTATGAATAGAATTCATCTCATTATTACAAGAAGTCTAAATATTTCTATCGAATATAGTAAGGAATTAATAAATGCTCCTTTAAATGGCGTTCAATATTCTCACGGTTTTATAAATTATGTGCATTGTTTAATTGTTGTGTTAGATGCTCATCATAGAATTGAAGACGAAATCGCTTTCCCATATTTACAACAAAAAATAACTGACGTGCCTTATAGTATCCTTTCAAAACAGCACGAAGAAATTGTAGAACTTTTGGAGGAAGCAAAACAATCTTTGTCCCAAATCAGAAGCGGTAATATCGGGAAAGAAGTGTTTCAGAAACTATATGATATTTTGTGCATGATAAATAAAATATGGCTCCCTCATATAAAACTTGAAGAAGAAATGTTACCTGATGAAAAGATTACAATGAAGATCAATAGGGAAGAGCAAGAAAGATTAAGCAAAATGTTTTCTGAGCAAAGTAAAAAACACTCGCAACCTGATTTCTTAGTTTTACCTTTTTTACTTTTTAATCTTCCTAAACCACAAAGAAAATATTTCACTAAAGGTATACCGGCTCTGATAACAAACGAATTAGTTCCATTTGTCTGGAAAGAAAAATGGGAATCCATGAAACCATTTTTGCTAAATTAAAATATCTTCCTAAATATGTTCGATGCGAAGGCTGAGATTTATTCAAAATAATCTCGGCCTTTTTATTTATTTCTTCATCAAATATTAAAAAATTGAACAAATGAAAATTTTAAATCGTCATTTACCGGAATCAATAGAGAGTGATGGGCGTTTAATATGGAATTCCGTTAAGCTTATATCAAAACCACCCTTTAAAGTAAGTTGCCCTGAACTCCAATTTGTTATTGCATGGATTGTAACCTCTTTCTTAATTCCATGAAAAGTTAGATTACCTTTTGCAAAAACACTATCACCTTTCTGTGTTACGTTTGTACTTATGAATCTGGCGTTGGGATAGTCCAAAGCATCAACAACTTCCATTGCATGAGAATCACGATTTGAATTGCCGCTGTTAAAAGATGTAACATTTACTTGAACTGCGACATCTTTAATCACTTTACTTGTAGTATCAATATCCAAATAACAGTCTGCTTTGTTACTTTCTGCCTCGATTTCATGCAACGGATGAGTTAACTTATATGAAATTGTGGACTTATTTTTATCCGCTTTTATTCTTTCGCTTTGTGCAAAAACTACTACAGCTGAAAACAAAATTATTATAAACAAATTTTTGAAAATCATGATTGTTCCTTCGTTTTTAAAATACAATTACTAATACCGCAGCAGTAAAAACGGCTGTGGTAAAATAACCTGCCACTTGATGGAAATGTGCTTTACTCATATTAAAGGTATGACGGTTTCTTATCATCGAACCAATGATTGGAGTTAGAATCATTCCGGCTAGATGAATCCATGCTAAAGTTTTATGCAAGGTTACCGTACTTTCTTCGTCTCTCCTGATAAGCGGTGGTGGAGAAAGTACTCCTAAAAGTCCGGTTATACTATACGAGATGATAGTTGCCATTGCTAAAGACTGGTGAACATCTCCTAACTTTCTATCACCATCTATAACTCTTTGTCCGAAATAAGCAGTTGTATACATCAAAGCTAATGTTGTGAACCCGGCTATCTGGTGCGTTGTTAACATTGTTCTTCTTAATCTGAGTTCATATTTTCTTTCGGGCAAAGAAAGCGGTGCAACTATGCCGGTTTTCCTAAATAATCCGTTTTTACCCCAGAATAATTTTTCACCGAAACTAATATTATCCGGAAGTAGTTTTGGTTCTTCAGTTTGAAATAAATCCGCAAGATTATTTTTATTAGTATCTGCCGGAACTGAAAAATCCGAACCGGAGCTACCGGCTAATGCTAAGTTTATATGATGATCAGCTTGCCAGAATTGAAGTTGCGCGCTAACCGGAGTTGCGGTAAAAATCCAGATTGCACAAAAAATAAATAAAAGTGTTGATAGTTGCAGTTTATTTTTGAAAGAATACTGGAATAATGAGCGTAGCTCAATGTCTCTCCTGTAAGATCTCATTTGTTCTCCCGGAATATTTAAAAAATAAAAAGCAACGACATAGTTTTAGTTAAAATCCTTTTCACCTTTAATAATTTAGAATAAGAGAAAAAGTTTTTAACAAATTACTATAATCGTTGCTCTCCGAATTTTGATGCGAAAAAGTAATTAGACATAAATAATTTTACAATACTTCTAATCACATCCATGATAAAAAACACATGTTTGTGTAATAACAAAAATCGAGAAATATCGAAAAGTAAAAATTCCATAGACAAAACAGTGGAAAATTTGATTTTTAGTTTTATTATATCGTATATTTACGATGAACGATTTAGAAAGTTAAAAATGGCTTATTCAAAAAAAGAGGAATTCACGAAAGATGATTTATGGCTCGCGGATGTTGCAAAGGCTCTTTCTCATCCCGCAAGAATCAGAATCTTAAAAATCTTGTCTGAGATGAATGTTTGTATGTGCGGTGATATTGTAGGCCTTATGCCTCTTTCACAATCAACCGTATCTCAGCATTTGAAAGAACTAAAAAAGGTTGACCTTATCCAGGGGGAAATAGAAGGACCAAGAGTATGTTACTGTGTGAACAATAAAGTACTTAACAAAGCTAAAAAAGAATTAGATAAACTTTTTATGGCAGTTTGCGACTGTTAAAATAAATTTGGAGAAAATTATGCCGACAGAAAATGAACTAAAAAATATCGTAAAAGAAAAATATGCTGAGATAGCTGTAATTTCAGAAAATAAATGCTGCTGTGGTTCCAGTAATAAAATTGTTGATTATACGATTATGCAAGATGATTATTCTAATTTGGAAGGTTATGTAAAAGATGCTGATCTTGGTTTAGGGTGTGGATTACCTACTGAGTTTGCCGGGATCAAAAAAGGAAACTCCGTGGTTGATTTGGGAAGCGGCGCCGGTAACGATGTCTTTGTTGCAAGAGCCATTGTGGGTGAAGAGGGAAAGGTGACAGGTGTTGATTTTACAGAGGAAATGATAAGTAAATCGAATAAAAATAATGAAAAACTTGGATTTCAAAATGTTGAATTTAAGCTGGGAGAAATTGAAAGTATTCCTTTAGAAACTGGTAGTACAGACGTCGTGGTTTCAAACTGTGTTCTTAATTTAATTCCAAATAAAAGTAAGGCATTTGCTGAAATATTCAGAATTACAAAACCAGGTGGACATTTCTGTGTTTCCGATATTGTGATAAAAGGTGAAATAGATTCTGAATTCAAAAAATCAGCTGAAATGTATGCCGGTTGTGTTTCCGGTGCTGTTCAGCAAGATGAATATCTTAATATAATTGCAGAAACAGGCTTTAAAGATATCGAAGTAAAACGAACAAAAGTTATCGATCTTCCGGATGAATTATTAAAAAAATATCTAACTGAAGACGGTGTAGGAAAGTTCAAAGCAAAGCTGGAGGGAATTTTTAGTATAACAGTAGTAGGATATAAAAAGTAGATGCGAAACGAGAAAAATATTTTAATCCTCTGTACGGGGAATTCATGCAGAAGCCAGATGGCCGAAGGATTTTTGAAATCATTTGATGAGAATCTTTATGTATATTCAGCAGGCACTTCACCTGCTGAAAAAATTAATTCAAATGCGGTAATTGTGATGAAAGAAGTTGGCATTGATATAAGTTCAGGTAAGCCGGAAAATGTTGCAATTTATTTAGACAAACCGTTTGACTTTGTAATTACTGTTTGCGACAATGCTCGTGAAACATGTCCGGTCTTTCTTGGAAAAGTTAATGAAAAAATTCATATAGGCTTTGAAGATCCTGCAGAGGCAACTGGAACTGAAGATGAAATATTAAATATTTTTCGGAAAATAAGAGATCAGATTCACGATACGTTTTTTGAGTTTTATCAATTAAAAATAAAAAACTAAAATTATAAAGTATGGATACATTAACTAAAAAGTTAAAATTTCTAGATCGATATTTAACCTTATGGATATTTATAGCAATGGCTTTGGGAGTTATGTCCGGTTATTTATTCCCCAGAATCGTTTTATTTTGGAATTCATTTCAAAGCGGCTCAACAAATATTCCGATCGCTATCGGTTTAATTTTGATGATGTATCCGCCTCTTGCAAAAGTTAATTATGAAGAATTACCGGATGTATTTAAAAATGTTAAAATTCTTTCCGTTTCTCTTATCCAAAATTGGTTAATAGGCCCGGTTTTAATGTTCATTTTAGCAATAATTTTTCTGCATGATTATCCTCAATATATGGCGGGATTAATAATTATTGGATTAGCAAGATGTATTGCAATGGTTATTGTTTGGAATGAATTAGCAAAGGGAGACTCTGAATACGCCGCTGGTTTGGTGGCTTTTAATTCGATTTTTCAAGTGTTATTCTTTTCCGTATACGCTTATGTGTTTTTAACCTTATTTCCCAAATGGTTGGGGTTACAATCTTTCAAGGTGGATATTACAATTGCCCAAATAGCTGAAAGCGTATTAATTTATCTGGGAATTCCGTTCTTCGCTGGATTAGTAACTCGTTTTAGTTTGCTAAAAATAAAATCCAAAGAATGGTATAAAACTAAATTCATTCCCAAAATTAGTCCGCTAACCCTGATCGCTTTGTTATTCACAATTTTTGTAATGTTTTCGTTAAAAGGCGAGTATATTGTAAAAATTCCTTTTGATGTAATTCGTATTGCGATACCTTTAGTTATATATTTTATAATTATGTTTTTTGTATCTTTTTATATCGGTAAAAAGATAGGAGCTGATTATTCTAAAACTGCTACTATATCATTTACCGCTGCAAGTAATAATTTTGAGCTTGCGATAGCCGTATCTATTGCAGTCTTCGGGTTAAACTCAGGAGAAGCCTTTGCGGCTGTTATAGGCCCTTTAGTTGAAGTCCCTGTTCTCATATCACTTGTTAATGTTTCATTATGGCTGCAAAAACGATATTTTGTTTTACCCGAGAAAGTTGTAAATTAAACAAGTAACCAATGTTTAATATTAGTATTTGGTAATCGATATTCAGTTTAACGATATAAACGACCACTCGTCTAATAGCTATTGACACTTATAAAATATTGTGTTAAAATTCTTCACAAATTGTTATAATCATGTGATTTATGTCTTTGTTGATGGGGACTGAGACATTTATTGAGTTAAAAATGTGAGGGAAATATGAAAACCTTTTTTGTTATTCTAACAGTTCTATTTTTATTTGGCGGAATGGTTCTAATAGGACTAAATATAAAAGACAAAGCCGATTCTAAAAATAACGGGAGTGAGAAGGCAGTCGTTGTTAATGCTTCTAATTCTGCGCCTTATCAAAATGAATATTCGATGAAACAAATAGATAGTATCACTTCTGCGCTTAATTATAATTTTACAAAAGCAAACGCAAAAGGCTTGAATCCAAATTTCATGGCTCGCAAATAATTAAGAAATAAATTCTACTTTTATCCTCTACTCGAATTTTGTTCAAGTGGAGGATTTTTTTTGCTTGGGATGTATTTTATAATAATAATAATTTTTATTAGAAGTATATTTGTTTATTCAAATGTAATTATTTAGATAGAATGCAATCATTTAAATCGCACGCCAAAGACACTTTACAGTTAGCTTATCCTGTTATAATAGGTCAATTAGGTTTTATTATGATGGGAGTTGTAGACACGCTTATGGTCGGCGGACTTGGAGCGACATCTTTAGCAGCTGCGTCTGTTTCCAATAGTTTATTCATCTTGATTCTTATAATTGGTATCGGTATTTCAATGGCTGTTACTCCGCTTGTAGCCATTTCAGTAGGCGCTCTAAAATATGATGAGTGCGGTGTCTATTTTAGACAATCTTTACTTGTAAATATGATTGTTGGAATAATTCTTTTCTTGCTGACTTATTTTGCTGCGGATTTTATCGCTTATCTAGATCAACCAATAGGTGTTGTAAAATTATCAATTTCATATACAAAGATACTGGGCTTATCGATAATTCCGGCTATGCTTTTCCAAACATATAAACAATTTATAGAAGGACTCTCATATACACGTCCGGGAATGGTAGTAACTCTTTTAGCTAACATAATTAATGCTGCAGCAAATTGGGTTTTGATATACGGAAAGTTTGGAATGCCGGAGCTTGGTTTAGATGGTGCCGGTTGGGCTACATTTTCATCGCGTGTCTTTATGGGGATCTTTTTAATGGTTTATGTAATGAGATCGAAAAATTTTAAAATTTATGATGTTACTTTTCACTTTAGGGGAATTAACTTTCCAATTATTAGAAAGATCCTTGATTTAGGTTTACCAAGCGCCTTTCAATATATTTTTGAGGTTGGTGCTTTTTCGTTTGCAGTAATAATGGTTGGATGGCTTGGTACAAAACAATTAGCTGCTCATCAAATAGCGATTAATCTTGCGTCTATCTCGTTTATGTCTGCATTAGGAATTTCATCGGCAGGAGCAATTAGAGTGGGAAATGCAGTAGGGAAGAGAGATGTAAATGAAATTCGTAAAGCCGGCTTTACAGCTATAATGCTAGGCGCCGGTATGATGGCATGTTTTGGAATAATTTTTATTTCCTTGAATAAAGTTCTTCCATCATTATATATCAAAGATCCTGTTGTAATTTCATATGCATCTTCTTTGCTATTGATTGCGGCAATTTTTCAGATTTCTGATGGTGTGCAAGCTGTCGGTATTGGTGTCTGTCGTGGTTTAACCGATGTAAAAGGGCCAACGATTATTACGTTTATTGCTTATTGGATTCTAGGGCTTCCAATTGGTTATTTTCTTGGTTTCTCTTTGAAGATGCAGGTTGTAGGCGTGTGGATCGGTTTACTTATTGGGCTTTCTGTATCAGCAACTTTACTTACTATAAGGTTTAACAAAAAAAGTTTGCAGCCTGTCTCTTTCTAAATAAAATTACATAGCGACAAGTTAGCACTTGTCGCTACCTAGAATTAATATTTACAAATTTGTATTGAAATACCGGGTAATCTTATCGTACATTTGATATTGATCAGGCAAACCAATATGGTGAGGCCACCCCGGATAAGGATAATAGTCTAACGGTACACCAAGAACAGCCGCCTTTTTTGCAAGCATTAAAGTATTTTGCCAGAGTACAACCGGATCCATTGTTCCGTGTAGTTCAAGTAGCTTTCCTTTTAGATTCTGTACATAATTCAATAAATTTGCTCCTTTATAACCTTCGGGATTAGCTTGGGGAGTATCCATATATCTCTCGGTGTACATAACTTCATAATATTCCCAATCGATTACAGCACCTCCGCAAACTCCAACTTTAAATAAGTCGGGTGTTCTTGTCATTAAAGATGTAGTCATGAATCCGCCGAAGCTCCAGCCAAACACACCTAATTTAGTTGTATCGACATAAGGTAATGATTTCAAGTAATTTACACCTAGTTTTTGATCTTCAATTTCGTGGGTCCCTAAATGTCTAAAAGTAACTTGTTCAAAAGCCAAACCGCGATTGGCAGAACCTCTATTATCCAAAGTGAATACTACATAACCTTGCTCAGCCATGTAGTTTAGCCATAAGCCGGCGCCTGCTAACCATTTGTTGGTAATTAATTGAATTCCTGGTCCGCCATAAACGTAAACTAAAGTTTTGTATTTTTTTGTTGAGTCAAAGTCAGAGGGAGTAATCATTCTGCAATACAAATCAAAACCATCGTTACTTTTTAATTTAAATATTCTGGTTTTTCCAATATTAAATTCTTTTAATGGATTTTCGGCAGTTAATAAAGTCTTTATTTCTTTGCCGCTCATATCTGCGATTACAACTTTGTTTGGGACAGTTAGACTATTAAAAGTATCCAAGAAATACGAACCTTCATCATTTGGTTCGGCTTCGTGAGTACCGGATTCTTTAGTTAACCTGCTTATCTTTTCTGATTCTATATTCACGGAATAAAAATCTCTGTCCAGCGGGCTTTGTTCGGTTGAAGTGAAGAATAAATTTTCTCCGTTTTTATCAAATCCGTTTAACTTTGTAACCTCCCATTTACCTTTTGTAAGTTGTTTAATAAATTTTCCATCTATATTATATAAGTATAGATGATTCCATCCGTCTCTTCTGGAAATCCAAATAAATTCATCAGGATGATTTTTTACAAATGTAGCTCCGTGCAAAGGCTGAACATATTTAGGATTTTTTTCTTCAAACAATGTCTTTACATTTTTTCCTGTTGAAGCATCATATTTAATCATTCTTAAATGATTTTGATCCCTATTAAGATGAGAAACTAAAATATATTTTTCATCCGGCGTCCAGGAAACACTTGTTAAATATTGATCCCATTCGCCCTTTGTATCCAACCAAATTGTTTTTCCGGACTTAACATTGTAAACTCCTATGCTGACATGTTGACTTGTGGAACCTGCCATTGGATATTTTATCATATCTAATTTTGCCGGTCTTTTTGAAATATCGACTAAAGGATAATCCATAACTTTAGATTCATCTTTTTTATAAAAAGCTAAGTAATCGGCTTTAGGCGACCAGAATGTTCCCTTACTAATTCCAAATTCATTACGACTGACAACCTGTCCATAAACCATTCCGGGATTTTTATCATTAGTTACCTGAACTGATTTTCCATTTGAAGCAATAAATAGATTATTTTTTATTGTGAAAGCAGCCTTGTTATCCGTTGTTAAGTCAATGTTCTCCGCATCTTCTTTAACGCAGTTTAAGAACATTAAAGAAGTGGCTTTTATTGAAAATGACCACAGTGTATCATTATTCCAGAAATTAAAATTGGTTTCGTTCTCCCAGGTAATAGTAGGGAATTTAGAAACGGATGATATTTTATTTTTCTTAAGAACATCATTAAAATCCGACAGTCCTAATATTTGTTTAGGTTCGGGATTTTGAATTGATGCTTCAAAGACTGCATAATTATCATTCTCTTTTTTTACAAAAGCAAAGTGTTCTCCATCCGGAAGCCAATTAAGCTGTAAAAGTTCTTGAGGGGAAACTGAAGCTCTATCTAAAATTATTTGATGTAAATCCAGAGATTTTTTTTGTGGGAGAGAAGCAGTTGTTAGGACAAAGAACAAGATGAGCAAGTATTTAATATTTTTCATGATATACCTTAGAATATTGAGCTATAAATTTATAGCTTAAGCTTAAATTTTCCAAGGGAGAGAATAAAATTAAGTTACTGAGTAAAGATTTTTGTTATCAGACCGGAAGGGATTATTTCAAAATAATAATTTTTTATGGTCAGTAAGGAATGATTATAATTCCATACTTCTGTTGGTTTTTGTGATTCTTGCTTAAAGCTTTTTAAAGGTGAAAGTTTATTCTTATTAGCTACAACATATACAGGCTTATTAAAATATTTTGCAGATAGACATGCACTTATGCTCCCAATTTTATTAGCAATGCTCCCATTCTTAAATATTTGATCTGCTCCTAAAATCAAATAATCAGCGGTTTTAATCTCATTCGGGAGCATTGAGTCAACAACAAAAGTAATCTTGCTCCCAATTTTTAATAGTTTTTTAGCTAAAATTCTGCCTTCGTTTTTAGGTCTGGATTCACCAATAACAATTTCCAATTTTTTATTATCATTTTGTAAAAACTTTAAAACCTCAAAGACGCTTTTACTATTTGATATCGTGACTATCTTCTTCGAATTCTTTAGCTCATATTTAATCTTATTGTATATATTGAAAAAAATCTGTTCATGCTCCGACTCAAAATTCTCTAGATACAACTTTAATTCAGAGGCATCCTTTTTTAATAAATTTTCAACTTTGCTCAAGTATGATTGAATGGTAGAAAATGTTTTTAACTTAAATTTTGATTCTTTTATAATTTCAAAACTTGCATTTTGATTTGAACAATTCCTGAGTAAAAGGGAATTAAGCTTTGATAATAATTCTTCGGACCCGGAAGTTTTATTATTAAAAATCTTATTTAACTTAGTTGAAGTAATGTTATTCATTGTAATAATTTACATTAAGCGTTTAATGTTCCTAATTGCTTGTTTAATCCTTTGTTCATTTTCAACCATTGAGATTCTTATATAACCTTCACCATATTCACCAAAAGCTGCTCCCGGGGAAGTAACGACTTCGGCTTGATCAATTAACATTTTTGAGAATTCTAATGAACCTAAATTTTGAAATTTATCGGGAATACGAGCCCAGACAAACATACTTGCTTTGGGCTTTTTAATATTCCAGCCAATATTATTTAATCCGTCAACTAAAACATCTCGTCTTCCTTTGTAAACTTTAGCTATCTCATCTGTTACGGATTTTGGTGAATCCAAAGCTGATATTGCTGAAACTTGTATCGGTGTGAACATACCATAATCGTAAAAACTTTTCAACTTTGCTAAAGCTTTACATATTTCTTTATTCCCTACACAAAAACCTACACGCCATCCTGCCATGTTATAACTTTTTGACATTGTAAAAAATTCAACTGCTACATCTTTTGCTCCGGGAACTTGTAAAATGGACGGTACCTTTGCTCCATCAAAAACTATATCGCTGTAAGCCATATCATGAACAACAATTAAGTCAGTTCTCTTCGCGTAATTTATTATCTCTTTCAGATAGTCTAGATTTACAACTGCTGTGGTTGGATTTGCGGGAAAGTTAAGTATTAACATTTTAGGTCGTGGCCACATGTCTCTGGTAATTAAAGAAATATCAGGAATAAAATCATTCTCTTCGGTTAATGGAATTGAAATTACATTTGCTCCTGCAGCTGTTACACCATAAATGTGAATCGGATAAGTAGGGTTCGGAACCAGGACAACATCGCCTTCATCAAGTAAAGCTAAACAAAGATGAGATAATCCTTCCTTGCTCCCGATTGTAGCAACTGCTTCAGTCTCAGGGTCAATAGAAACGTTAAAATCTCTTTCATACTTCCGGGAAATTGCTTTTAATACTCCGGGTATTCCTTTTGATCTGGAATATCTATGGGTTTTAGGATCATCTATTGTTTGTTTTAATTTATCAATTATAAATTTAGGAGTTGCACCATCCGGGTTACCCATTCCCAAATCAATAATATCTATTCCTTGTTGGCGCTTCTGTAATTTGATTGCATTCAATTCTGCAAATAAGTATGGAGGAAGGCGCTCTAATCGCTTTGCAAAATTCATAATTTCCTTATTTTTAGGTTAAATATAATCGCTAAATAATTATACAAAAAATCAAATAAAAGTGCGAAGGTATTATTTTGTGATTTTCTTAAGATCACATAAAAACCTTGTTTTAAAAGAATTGAATTACTAATTTTTGCAAAATTTTAATGAAAGGCTTTCCCTTATGAAAAAGATATCTCTTGTTATGATAATAATTTTGCTTGCAATTTCAGCTTCTTATTCTCAATCCCAAAACGAAACTGAAACTGAAAAATCATACGAGCCGGTTACAAAATTTGATCCTTCTCGTGACGCTGAATTGGATATTAAGAATGCTGTTGTTGAAGCAAAGAAAACTCATCGTAGAATTTTACTTGATGTTGGAGGTAATTGGTGTATTTGGTGCAGAAGACTGGATAAATTTTTTGAAGATAACAAGGATGTAGATAAATACTTAGAAGAAAATTACGTTGAAGTAAAAATAAACTACAGCAGAGAAAACAAAAATGAGAAAGTTCTTTCGCAATTCCCTAAAATTATGGGCTATCCGCATATTTTTGTTCTAGATAAGAACGGAAAATTTTTACATTCTCAAGACACCGGTTTATTAGAAAACGGACACGGCGGGCATGATCATGACAAAGTGTTTAAATTCTTAAAAAAATGGGCTCCAAAATCTAAAAAATAATATATATAGATAAGCTAAGAGACTTTTGCGGTTATTTCCGGTTCCTCGGCATTGATGAAATTTTTAATATCAAAGGTTGATTCAATCGGGGGACTATTCTTTATCCCGTTTTTTGAAAGATCTTTATAAAGAGATTGTTTGTTTGGATAATCCTTTAAATAAAAAATTCTGATTTTGTTCCGGTTTTTTATCATCCAGTTTAAGGTAATTTTCATTTTTTCTAAATCTTCATCGTCGGGTTTTGCATTTATAAAAATATTTCCCTCAAAAAAATCATCCAGAGCCATATCAAAATAATCTTTATCATTTAAAGCATATTTTTTCAAATAGATTTTCCCCGAAATCATTAAGACATAATCACGATCGAAGTGTTCATTAATTTCAAATAATACATTTGCAGAGTTTACAGGCTCAGCTAAAAGGGAAGATTTATGCGTTTGGTTTAGAACCATGTCTATCAATTCTTTAACTTCTGCTGCCTTCTCAAATTTTTCTTTTTGAGAATATTCCTTCATCTTGTTAATAAGTCTATTTAAAGCAAATTGATTTTTCCCGTAAAGAAATTCATATACTTTCTGTAACTCATTTGTATAATCTTCATTATTAAATATTAATACAAGGAGCTGTGCAGCGTTCTATTTCTGCTAAAAAACATTTTTTCTTTTTGTTAAATTCTGTATTTGTACATTCTCTTATTGCAAAAGTTTTGTTTAGCATTTCATAAACAAGCACGGCTTTTTTGCGCGAAATAAAAAGTCCGAAATAATCGTTTCCATCGAAATCAAATTGATTTGAAATTTCTATTTTTGGTGCTGCATGAGAATTTGTAATTCTCAAAAAATATTTGTTCCCATATCGTTTAAGCTGAAAATTATGCCGCGGGTTCAGCATTTTTATTGTTTCAGCTTCCATCAATAAAGCGGTTAATTCTGAGTTTGTTATTTCTATTTTTAAATGAGAAGCTTGCTTAACTATCTTTTTTGCTTTTCGCGGCGCTGTAGAATTAAAATAGCTCCTAACTCTATTGCGAAGTGATTTAGCTTTTCCGATGTATATTATTTCTTTCTTTGAATTTAGAAAATAATATACGCCCGGTGAATCAGGCAATATTGCAAGCTCATTACTAAGTTGTTTTTTTATCTTTATTTTGTCAGGCGCAGACTTAGGTATCTTCTGGAAATTTAGAACTTCGCTTACTGAGGTTATCTCATGAATTTCTTCCAGCGTTTTTATCATTTTTATGAGAGCTTTAGCAGTAACTTCCGCATCATCCAAAGCTCTGTGAGCATTTTTATTCCTAAGATTTAAATACCTTGCAACTGAGCTTAGTGATTTGCTTTTAAGTGCCGGGTATAATCTCCTGGCAAGTTTTAACGTGCAAAGTTGATCATTATGAGGTTGTTCCATTCCGCAATAATTAAACTCTTTTCGCAAGAAGCTGAAGTCAAAAGATAAATTGTGCCCGCTTAAAATTGTTTCGGAAAAGAATTCTGATATTTCGTCTGCGACGTCTTCAAAAAAAGGAGCATCATAAACATCTTCGTTTGTTATCCCTGTGAGTTGTGTAATATAAAAAGGAATATCTTTACCGGGATTGATGAAAGAATGGTAAGTATCAACTATTTTAAGTTTGGATACTTTTACAATTCCAATTTCGATTATACCGTTTCTACTTGGCGATAAACCTGTTGTTTCAACATCAACAACACAAAATTCTGCATCCTTAATTGGAATATTGGGGGAATTAACTTTTCTCATATACTAAATCTATTACGAAAAATAATTACAATCAAAACCAAAATTTAATATTATATACTTAATGCTTAATTTTCGTTGTCATTTTAGCATCTGTCATTTCCACATAGGCATGAATCTATAATGAAGTCAAAGATTCTCTTTTTCAAGGGAATGACTCTCTTGATGATCTTCATCTAAATCACACAATACAGCATCAATCAAAAATTTATTATTTTATTTTTCCAAACAGAACACACCAAAGCGTCTTAAATTCTTTTAATTTAGCATCTATTTAGATATATTTAACGTTCAATTTAGGATATTTATGACTCCAATTAATCTTTTATTTATAGGCGATATTATAGGCAAACCGGGAATGGATATTGTTCAGGCCTGGCTTCCTAGTTTAATTCAAAAATATAAAGCCGATGTTGTTATAGCTAATGGTGAAAATTCATCTGATGGAAAAGGTTGTACGGAAAAAGAAGGAAAAATCTTATTCGATTTAGGTGTACATGTAATTACAGGTGGCAATCATACCTGGGATAAACATCAATCTCAGGATTATTTGAAAAAAGAAAATCGTGCGCTTCGTCCGCTCAATTATCCAAAAGGAACATACGGGAACGGCTATTATGTCCTTGATACTAAAAAAGGTAAACTTGCAGTAATAAATCTTCAAGGCAGAACCTTTATGGCTTCAATTGATTGTCCTTTTAGAACTGCCGAATGGATATTAAACAAATTAAGCAGTGAAGCAAAAATGATATTCATAGATTTTCATGCAGAAGCTACTGCGGAAAAGATTGCTATGGGACATCATGTTGATGGAAAAGCTTCGGTTTTAGTCGGTACGCATACACATGTTCAAACCGCTGATGAGAAAATTTTACGGGGCGGAACAGGTTACATAACTGATGTTGGAATGACCGGACCTTATGATTCGGTAATCGGAATGAAAACGCAAGCGGCACTAAACAGATTTCTTTATCAAACTCCGCAGAAATATGAAACGGCTCAAGATGACGTTCATCTTAGCGGAATGTTTTTTAAAATTGATAATGAAACTGGAAAAACATTGGAAGTGGAAAGAATTATCTTTCCGGAATTTGTTAAAAAGATCTAGTTAAGATTTATGCAAAATTTCCCTTTGCCAAGGATCGATACAGATGAAAAATTGAGGCAATTACTTTTGCCTTATTCTCGATTTAAAGAAGGGGAAATTTGGATTGATGAAAGCGGCAAGCATAAAATCGGATGCTTAGACGCTGCGGATAAAGATGCAATTAGTTCTTTGATGAATGATGAAAAAGCAGTTTTGGCAATTCACGATCCGCCGTATAATTTTGTGGCGTTTCAGGAAAGAGATGTTGAGGCTTTTATAGATTGGTGCAAAAAGTGGATCGAAACTTCTTCAGATGCTTTGGAGAAAAATTCTTCACTTTACGTCTGGCTTGGTGCTGATCAAAATAATCATCTACAGCCTTTAGCTGAGTTTATTTTGATGATGAAACAAAGCGGTTTTAGTTCACGCAGTTTTATCACAATGCGGAATCAACGCGGATACGGAACTCAAAAAAATTGGATGGCTATTCGGCAGGAACTTCTGTACTACACTAAAGGAAATCCTTCGTTTAATGTTGAAGCTGAATACACTGATATTCCCAAAATACTTAAAGGATATTATAAAGTAGTAAATGGTAAACAGACTGATAATTCCGAACGAAGTAAATCTGAATACATAAGAGCCGGAAATGTATGGGTTGATATTCAGCAGGTGTTCTACAGAATGGAAGAGAATGTAAACGGTTGTTACGCACAAAAACCTCTTCAATCAATAGAAAGAATTATAAACGCTTCAAGCAATAAGGATGATATTGTTCTAGATTTTTTTGCTCACTCCGGAACTACTTTAATAGCGAGTGAGCTGCTAGGTAGAAGATGTTTTACTAGCGATCTTGATCCTGTTTTTTGCGAAATCGGTTTAAGACGTTTGGAAAGATTAAGAAATCTAGGATACAAGGGCTGGCAAAATTCAAACCCTTTTGAGGAAGAAATTAGAAATGATAAAAAACTCAGATCATATTTATTAAAAAATTACGATATTAAGTTTGATAAAAAATCAGACGAAAAGAAGGAACAAAAAATTTAGAAACGGAAATTTGTAAATGAATTTAATGGATGGAAAAGCAGTTGCAGCGCAAATTAGAGAGGAACTAAAAGCTGACATTGCAAAAATAAAAGATGGCGGTAAAATTCCCGGACTTGTAGTTATTTTAATTGGAAATAATCCGGCTTCCGAAATTTATGTTAGAAGCAAAGCTAAAGCTTGTGAAGAAATAGGGATGCGTTCTAAAACTGAACTTAGAGATTCTTCAATTTCTGAAAAAGAATTACTTGAATTGATTGATAAATATAACAACGACAAAGATTATCACGGTATTCTGGTTCAGCTACCTCTCCCGGATCATATTGATGAAGATAAAATTATACAAGCAATTTCGCCTAAAAAAGATGTTGATGGTTTTCATCCTGTGAGCGTTGGAAATCTTGTAATTGGTAAAGAAGGATTTTTGCCTTGTACACCCGCGGGAATTCAAGAACTTTTAGTAAGATATAAAATAGAAACAAAAGGCAAACACGTTGTTGTGCTTGGTAGAAGCAATATTGTTGGAAAACCGATTGCAAACATTATGCTACAGAAAAAAGAAGGCGCAAACTCTATCGTAACGGTTTGTCATTCTGCTGCGGCTAATCTTAGCGATTATACAAAATCAGCAGATATTTTGGTTGCTGCAATCGGTAGAGCTAATTTTGTAACCGCGGATATGGTAAAAGACGGCGTGGTTATAGTCGATGTTGGAATCAACAGAGTTGAAGACGCAACGAAGAAAAAAGGTTATAGAGTTGTTGGCGATGTTGATTTTGAAAGTGTTTCTAAAAAAGCTTCTTTTATAACACCTGTACCTGGGGGAGTTGGACCAATGACAATTGCAATGTTGTTAAAAAATACTTACAAAGCATTCTTAACTTACGGGGATTAATATGGCAAACTCAGAATATGAAGATTCGGTAACGCAACAAACTCTTGAAAAAATTATGCGCGAATTTTATTGTGAAGATAAATCGTGCAAAGGCTGGGAAACAAATGTTGTTACACAGCCAAAAGCTGTTAATAATATAGTTGGTGTTGGTGCGGAAAGAATTTCTGCCGGACCCGGGATTGGAAAAGTTTTAGCAGATAAAAATCTTGCTAGAAAAATTGATCATACAATTCTAAAGCCGGAAGCTACTCCCGATGAAGTTTTGTCATTATGTGTTGAAGCAAAACAGTACGAATTTGCGTCGGTTTGTGTGAACCCTTCAAATGTTAAACTTTGTGCTGATAGTTTGAGAGGAACAGTTGTAAAAGTTTGTACCGTTATCGGTTTTCCTCTAGGAGCAACTACTACTGAAGTAAAAAGATTTGAAGCCGAACAAGCTATAGAAAGCGGCGCTCAAGAAGTTGATATGGTTATTAATATCGGAAGATTAAAACAAAAAGATTATGATTATGTTTTTAGAGACGTACAACAAGTAGTTTTGGCAGCTAAAAAGAATAGAGCTGTTTGCAAAGTGATTTTGGAAACCGCATTACTTACCGATGAAGAAAAAATTAAAGCTTGCATTATTTGTAAAGATGCTGGTGCGGATTTTGTAAAAACTTCGACTGGTTTTAGCAAAGGCGGCGCAACCGCGGGTGATGTAGCATTAATGAAATATGTTGTTGGAAGCACTGTCGGTGTAAAAGCTTCCGGCGGAATTAGATCTCGTGAAGATGCTAACGCG
Organism: uncultured Ignavibacteriales bacterium; assembly: GCA_963739985.1. Taxonomy (GTDB): domain Bacteria; phylum Bacteroidota; class Ignavibacteria; order Ignavibacteriales; family Ignavibacteriaceae; genus CAVUCE01. The sequence continues at coordinate 102,746 of CAVUCE010000022.1, read as the reverse complement.
ATGATTGCAAGCGGTGCTGATAGGATTGGCGCAAGTGCTAGTGTTAAGATTGTTCTTGGTGAAAAAAGTGATTCAAATTATTAATTAATAGAATTGCGGTATTAAAATTTAATAATGGTTTTAGATTTAGTTATTCATAAGTCCGATGATGGGTTTTCGGCTGAGATTCCAAGTTTGAATGGATGCGAAAGCTGGGCACACGACGAAGATACGGTGATCCAAAAAATACTTGAATTGGCGGCGTTTTATCTTAAAACAGATGTGAAAGGTTTTAAGTTGGATAAAGCCAGAGGAAATAAATCACACACTATTTATAAACTAGTATTTACAAAATAAGTTGGTGAAAGAATTAAAAACTGAAAAAAGAAAGAGCAAGATTCTTTCTGTTGCTCAAACCCGCCAGAAGTCACTTCATGTTGTAATTGAAAATATTCACGATCCGCATAATGTTAGTGCCATTTTTAGAACTTGCGATGCGGTTGGAGTTCCTAAAGTTTCACTTATTTATACTATTGAAAAATTCCCTCGTATCGGTAAAAAATCATCTGCTTCGGCTTTTAAATGGGTTGAAAAAGATAAGTTTTGCTCTGTAAAAGAATGTTATGATTCATTACATTCGGAAGGTTATAAAATTTACGCATCGGCAATTACTCCTAATGCAAAAGATTTTTATGAACTTGATTTAACTGAAAAAGTAGCAATTGTTTTAGGCAATGAGCATCGTGGTGTTTCTGAAGAAGCAGAAATTTTAGCGGATGAAACATTTAAAATTCCTATGTTTGGTATGGTTCAGAGTTTAAATGTTTCGGTTGCAACAGCGGTAATGCTTTACGAAGCTCTGAGACAGCGAAGAGAAAAGGGTAAGTATGATGAAAGTGAATATTCGGAAAGTGAATTAGAAGATTTAGTAAATTTTTGGTGCTCTAAATAAGGATTCTCAATTTTATGTTACAAGAATTTAATACAATAGATAAAATAGAAGGCGAATTACAATTACCCGGTGATAAATCAATTTCACATAGAGCTGTTATGTTTTCCGCTCTAGCTGAAGGTGAATCCAGGATATTCAACCTTTCGAATGGTGAAGATGTAAAATCCACACAAAAATGTTTTAGCAGTCTGGGTATTGAAATTTCACATGAAAAGGATCATGTTAAAGTTATTGGCAAAGGATTTGGGGGATTGAAGAAATCTGAAATAGCGCTTGATGCCGGAAATTCGGGAACAACAGCTAGGCTTATAAGCGGAATCCTGGTTGCGCAACAATTTGAATCATTAATCATCGGCGATGAATTTCTTTCTAAACGTCCCATGAAAAGAATAATAACTCCTTTAACTGCGATGGGAGCAAAAATTAGCGCAACCGAAAAGTTTACACTTCCTTTAAGGATTTCACCGGCTGACGAAATTTCATCGATCAATTATGAACTTCCGATTGCAAGTGCACAAGTAAAAAGTTCCGTATTACTTGCCGGTTTACATTCTGAAAAAGTTACTTCGGTTATTGAAAACACTCCTTCCCGAGATCATACTGAAAGAATGTTGGGATTAAAAACTCATATTAAAGGAGTATCTAAAGTATCTTTTGTTTCAAGAGAAGATTATCCTGAGAAAAAAGTTTATTATGTACCTTCCGATATTTCGACAGCGGCATTTTTTATTGTTTTAGCCGTGCTCTCAAAAACTTCAAATCTTGTTCTTCTGAATGTTTCTTTAAATCCAACTAGGACCGGAATAATTACCATTCTAAAAGAAATGGGAGCAAGAATAGAAATAAAAAATGAAAAAGAAATGGCAGGAGAAACTTTTGGTGATATAATTATTTCAAACAGCAAATTACATAATATTGAAATTAATGAAGAAATAATACCGAACATAATCGATGAAATTCCGATTCTGGCTGTTGCCGGAATTTTTGCGGAAGGAGAATTTAAAATAACCAATGCAAAGGAATTAAGAGGAAAAGAATCTGATAGAATAAAATCAATTTGTGATAATCTTAAATTATTAGGATTAGAAATTGATGAGTTTGAAGATGGCTTTTCGATAAAAGGGGAGATCAATAAAACCAAACCCGAATTTGAAAGTTTCCATGATCACAGAATTGCGATGGCTTTTGCAGTTTTATCGATGCTATTGCAAGACGGTGGAAAAGTTAATAACTTCCAATGTGTAACTATTTCGAACCCGGACTTTTTATCACAATTACAAAAAATTTCAAGGTAATATTATGGCAGAAGTAATCCTAAAATCGATCTCAAAAGTTTATGACGGCGGAAAAAATAGGGCTGTTAACGATGTGAATATTGAGATAAAAGACAAAGAATTTGTTGTTTTGGTTGGACCGTCCGGATGTGGAAAATCTACTACTTTAAGAATGGTTGCCGGTTTAGAAGAGATTACCGATGGCGATTTATTCATTGACGGAAAAAAAGTAAATGATGTTTCGCCTAAAGATCGTGATATTGCGATGGTTTTTCAAAACTACGCTCTTTATCCTCATATGACTGTTTTTGAAAATATGGCATTTGGATTGAAGCTTAGAAAATTCCCAAAGGAAGAAATTAAAAGTCGTGTAAATGATGCCGCTAAAATTTTAGAACTTGAGGAATATTTAGATAGAAAACCTAAAGCACTTTCCGGCGGACAAAGACAGCGTGTTGCACTTGGAAGAGCAATTGTCAGAAAACCTAAAGTATTCTTATTTGATGAACCTTTAAGTAATCTTGATGCAAAATTAAGAGTTCAAATGAGAACACAAATATCAAAGCTTCACCAGAGACTTGGCGCTACGATGATTTATGTTACTCACGATCAGACTGAAGCAATGACTATGGGTGATAAAATTGTCATCATGAAAGACGGTGTTGTAAATCAGATTGATTCGCCTTTGAATTTGTACAATCATCCATCAAATAAATTTGTTGCTGGTTTTATAGGAAGTCCGTCTATGAATTTTATTGAGGGACAAATATCTTCAGATAATGGTTTGTATTACACTAGCAAAGCAAATGGATTAAAAATAAAATTGAACGGTATTTTTGAGAAAACATTGAATTCCTATCTAAACAAAAAAGTTTGGCTTGGAGTTAGGCCTGAAGATATTTATGATTCAAGTGTAAATTTAACAAGTCCCAATACTTTGAAAATTGAAGTTGAGCTTGAAGTTGTTGAGCCGATGGGAAATGAAATAATTTTATATTTCCCCGTTGACGGGACACAATTTGTAGCTCGCGTTCCAGCTAGAGAAATGCCGACTGCAGGTAGTAAAAGAAGTTTATTGGTTGATACAGATAAACTACATTTCTTTGATGCTGAAACAGAAGTAACTATAAAATAAAAGAAATTAGTAAGTTAAATTTAGAGGCTACCCTAATGAGATAATTTTCCCTTTAGGATAGCCTTTTTTAATTTTTAAATTTAATATTTCAGAAACTCTTTAAAGATTCAGTATCTGATGTTCAAATTTATTTATCTCAACTTCATCAAAAATATATTTTAGGATATCTAATCCATATTTATTCGCAAAGTAGATAAAACTCAGTTCACGTTCTTGTAAATTATTATTTGGATATAGGCTTTTCACAACTTTTTCTACTTGTCTAAGAGTAGTTTCGTATTTCCTTTTTTGAGCTTCAATTGATTTGTTTTTTAATTCATCAAGATAGTGAAGGGTTTTATCTTTGTATTTCTCGCTTGCATCACTAATAGTTTTATCAACTTCCGAAAGTTTTTCTTTTAAGTTATTAAAAGATTTTTCCAACTCTTCACTTGTTGAACCAAATAATTCTTCGATAGAATTCTCGGAAACTGATTCTACTACTTTTCTAATTAGTTGTTCTTGATCAACAAATAATTGTGTTAGATTTATAGAGTATTTGTCTATAATCTTCGAAATATTTTTTTCAACAATTGTAACAGAGGATCTTGGATAAATAAAAGGCGCTTCTAAATTATAGAATTCGTAAAGCGGCATTATTTGAGCGAAATATGAAATCTCACTTGGTCCGCCGATGTAAAATGCAGTCGGAAGAATTGAATCCTGACAAATTGGTCTTAAGAGGACATTAGGACTGAAATTTTCCGGTTCAGTTTCTATAAGCTGCATAATTTCTTCATAAGAAAATTTTTTCCTTTTACGCTTAAGCTTAAATTCGTTTTCGCTTGGTTCAACAGCGTATCTGCCTTCATCATTACTATAAAATAAATTTATCGGTCTTACTTTTACTTGTGCGTGATATTTCTCTTCCAGTGTTGCGCTTACGTGAACTAGTTTACTTGTGTGGGTTCTAAAATCATTAATCTCTTTTTTGAAAACCGGAATTAACGCTTCTTTTACTGTTTTATCTTGAGGATCGAAAAGGACTAAACCGTATTGATCAAACAACCAGAACATCATTTCCTTAAAAGCTTTTTTAATTGAATTTCCTTCATTATAAAAGCTGCGTAATTTCTCAAAAATATCATTTGAAAATTCAGTTGGACGAAGAGTATCCTCTAACTGTTTGAAAAATTCGCTAATAGTTTCTTTAATATTTATTCTTCCGACACTTCCCAAGTTATCTTCATCAACTAATTCATCATCATAGGAAAGTTGAGTTAATTCGTTTTCCTTATTAATTACGTTCAAACTTCTTACTTCATTAAAGTCGTGATCGTCTCCTTCGAGCCAAAATACCGGAACAAATTTATAATCAGAGTAATGTTCATTTAAATAATTGCTCAGTTTTATTGCTGTTATTGTTTTGTAAAGTGTGTATAATGGACCTCCGAGGATTCCAAGTTGCTGTCCTGTTACAATTGCCAAAGTTTTTTGATCCTTTAAGGAATCTAGATTCTTTTTAGTTACGGCGGAAGCATTTAATTCAGAATATTGATTTGTCAGTATTTCAAATAATCTACCGCGGGTTTCTTTTGTGGATTCCGATATTTTCTTAAACTTTGAATTGAAGGAGTCTTTGTCTCTAAAATTTGTTTTGTAAAAATCTTTAACGTGTTCAAATTCGTAAACATAATCGAGAAACAAATTATGATTTCCCGGTATATCTCCAAAATTTATATACATATTTAGCCTTAGTTATATTTTATTTTATGAATAAGGTAATAAAAAAATAATTCTCCATAACAAATACAAGAAACTTAACTTAAATGTCTATGTTTAAGCGCAAAACATTAGTAATATAATTCTTTTAGGAGGGGAATTATTTATTTATTTTAACACACAAATATAAATCATTTGATTAAAATAATCTGATCCAATTTACCCTTTGACTTTTATGATAGCAAATAAAATATTTTATCCCATAATTTTAATGGTGTTATTTACATTTCTGTTTATTCAGGAAAATATCTCTGCTCAATCAAAACATGAAGAGAAAAAGAGTTTCGTGTTTTTGCCTCCCGGATTAAATTTTCAGCCGCTTAAAGCTGGAAGCGATGAAGCTAAAATGGGACTTTTGTATTATACTAAGACTAAAAATATGAAAGTTGATATAGGAAATTCATTCGATGTGTTTGAGTTTAATTTTAACTCGAATGATTCCAAAATTACAGTAGGAGCAGAGTTTATGGCTTATGCTTACGTAACTTCTTATTTGGAATATCGTTTACAGATTGATGCAATTGACGGCTTTTTCGGCGGAAATATTACTTATTCAAAACAATATGAAAATAACAAATTATTTCTTCGTTTTAGATATATTCATAACAGCGCTCATTTAGTTGACGGGCATTGGAATACAAATGAAAAAAAGTGGATTGATGGCATTCAACCTTCTGCATTTGGGAATAATTATGCAGAAGTTATAGCAGCTAATCAAGTTAACTCTGGGACTTTCAACATGCGTTATTACGGAGGATTGGATTTTTCAACCGGAAAATATATCGGCGGGAAAGATTTAAAAAGATTATGGTTTAAAGCCGGAACTGAGTTCGCGTTTCAAGATTTGTTAGGAAAAATTTTAAATAGAAATGAAAATATTTATATAGCAGTCCAATTTGATGTAAAAGGAATTCCCGAATATATTGTGAATCAGAATTATATGGCGGGAATTAAACTTGGAGATTGGAATGGAAAGGGTGTATCGTTGTATCTTTCCTATTATAATGGCGGAGATGTTTTCAGCCAATATTTTACCGATAGAGTATCTAGATTTGGCGCCGGTTTCACCTTCAATTTTTTCTAATTAGTAATAACTTATAAAAGCCCCTTAAGAATTATGTTTGAAACTAAATGATTAATCCGTCTTCAAAATATCTAACCAAAAATAGAATCGATATTTTAAAGAATAAAAACTTTTGGATTACAGTAGTTAAAATTTTAGCCGCTGCCGGATTGATTTATATTATTCTGACTAAAATTGAACTTGAAAAAGTACTAATAGCAATTGAGAAAGCTGATGTCAAATTTATTATTTTTGCTTTCATTTTAACTTTTGTAAATCTTTTTTTACAGTATTTAAAGTGGAAGCTAACTTGTAACTCTTTACTTAATGTGAAAGATAAAAAGAAAATATTTTTTTCATTGTTCTATGGAATTACTGCCGGTTCATTTACACCCGCTCGGGTTGGAGAGTATTTTGGAAGAGCGGTTGAATTTAAAGATAAACCCCTTTTACAAGTTACTGTTGCAACTTTTGTAGATAAATTATTTCTACTTTTTATGGTATTATTTTGGGGCTCAGTAGCTAGTATTTTGTTCCTTCAATTCCATTACGGAGTTACTTCATATATAACAGTTTCTTTATTTGCTGTTGTAATTCTCTTTTTCTATTTATTATATATCTTAATGTCAAATCCCGCAGCATGGAATAATATTTTATTCGAAAAACTTAAAAATTCAAAGAGGATCGGGAAGTGGTTAAGCAATTTTAGAGTTCTTAAAAATCTGGATAAATCTTTTTCCGGCAAAATGATAACAGTCGCATTTTTTGCACACCTTTGTTTTATAACTCAATTTGCACTTTTAGTTGTAGCTTTTTCACACAGCTTTAATTTTTTTTATTATATATGGGCGGGAAATCTTGTAATGTTTTCGAAAACTATTATCCCACCTGTTACCCTGGGGGAACTGGGAATTCGAGAAGGAGTGTCCGTTTTTTTCTTATCCAAAATGGGAGTTCCTGCAGTTTCCGCATTTAATGCTTCAATCTTTCTTTTTATGATTAACATACTTTTCCCGGCAATTTTAGGATTACTGCTTTTACTAAAGAGAAACAATGCTTGATACAATTTTAATACTTATCTTTTTTATACTAACTTTTTACTACGTCTCTTTTCTTAGTAAAATATATCTTGGATTGAAGAAACTTAAGAAGCAAAAGTTAAATAGAAATATTAATGAGTTTGTCTCTATTGTAATTCCATTTAGAAATGAAACCGATCATATTCTAAATACATTAAAAAGTATTGAGGATCAGAATTATCCCAAAGATAAATTTGAAGCGATTTTCGTTAATGACAATTCGGATGATGATTCATTAGATAAAATTTTAAACAAGCAAAAATCATCAAATATAAAAGTTTTATCGGTGCCCAAAGACTTCTCGCCGAATGCTCATAAAAAAAGAGCTATTAGATTTGGAATTGAAAATGCAAAGGGTGAAATAATTGTTACCACAGATGCGGATTGCATCCATAAAGAAAATTGGCTGTCAACACTTCTAAGTTATTTTGATGATAAAACCGGATTCATTTCCGGACCGGTTGAGTTTGCTGATAATAAATCGTTTTTTGGAAAACTTCAAAGAATTGAATTTGCCGGGTTGGTTATTGTCGGTGCTGGATTAATTGGCTCAGATAATCCAATAATATGTAATGCCGCAAATATTGCATATCGTAAAAGTACTTTTTTAGATGTAAACGGTTTTAATGATCAACTGAATTTATCCTCGGGCGATGATGAGCTTTTAATGCAGAAAATTTGGAAACAGAAAAAATACAGAGTAAAATTTTGTCCGGAAAAAGAAGCAATTGTAAGTACCAACCCAAATAAAGATTTAAAACAATTCTATGAACAAAGAAGAAGATGGGCGAGTAAAGGATTGTTCTATGGAGATCATTTATTGATTCTTAAACTTATTGCAATTTTCCTTTTCTATCTTGGATTAATCTCTACATTTGCTGCAGGAATATTCTATAATCATAACTTCTTATTGATATTTTTTATTGGTTTTTTACTTAAAATACTGAGCGAATATTTAGTGTTGTCAAGAGGTCAAAAGCTATTATTCAGTAAAGATTTACTTAAGCCATTTTTTCAAGCTGAAGCCTTTCACATACCATATATAATTATCTCCGGTATTGCCGGCACATTCGGTAATTACCAATGGAAATCACGGAAAATAAAGAGATAACTTAGCCTCTAATTGTACATTTCATAATTCATACTGTTTAATAATCTATACAATTTTAAAAATAAAATAGCTGATTCTGCCAATTTATTAGGCCTTTTTAATGGCACGAACATTGATTATTCTTTGATAGAATTAAGTGAGGTTAGTCATGAAAAAGTTAATTTTTGTTTTTGCGGTTTTAGTTTTATCAATAACATTTAAAGCTAATGCAGCTCCGTTGATAGGCGGATTTCAATACGGTTATTTTTATAATTCTTTAGCGCCATACGGAAACTGGATGGAAATAGATGGCGGTGTAACAGTTTGGCGCCCAACCGGAGTAAATAGATTTTGGGAGCCGTATCGTGAAGGTCAATGGATATGGACAAATGATGGTTGGTATTGGGATTCTTATGAACCTTTCGGTTATATCGTATTTCATTATGGCAGATGGTATTATGATGATTATTACGGATGGCTTTGGGTTCCGGATAATGAATGGGCACCTGCTTGGGTTGAGTGGCGTTATGATAACAGCTATATAGGATGGGCTCCGTTATCTCCTTATGCATCATTCAGTATAAGTATAGGTATTCATTTTACTCATAATTATTATACGCCTTATAACCATTGGCATTTTGTAAGCTACAAGTATTTCTGTAATCCGCATGTTTACAATCATTTTGTAGACTCCAGGATAAAATATAGAGTTTATTCCGGGACAAAGTATAGAACAGATTACGGTTATTCTGATGGAAGAGTTATAAATCGTGGTGTAAATGTTGACTATATAAGACAGAGAAGCGGTCAATCAATTAGAGAAAAACAGATCGAAAGAGTAAGAAATATGGATAATTTGCGTGGGCAAAATAACTCCGGTAGAGATGTTGTTAGAGCTTATGTTCCGTCTAGAGATGAAGTAAATAAAGTACCGGAAAGAAAAATGGATATACAAAGAGGCAGCAGAAGTTCATCATTAGATGTTAATAGAATTGGTGTTGGCAGCAGAGACGGTGTTAGTAGAACCAATGAACGTGGTAATGTAAACAATGCAAGACCAAATGTGAATCGTGATCAGAATACTCAGGATAGAAATAGTAGAATTGTTCCTGAAAGGAATCAAAAAGCGGATAGTCAAAATCGTGAAAGAACAATTGTGCCAAGAGAAAATCCTAATTCAAGACAATACAATAATAATTCGCGTCCTGAAGTGAAAAAAAATAATGAAAGATCTGCACCGCAGAGAAGGCAAGAGGTAACACCTCCGGCAACAAGACAATCTAAGCCTGAGGTGCGACGCGAGAGTAATAACAGCGATAGAAGTTCAAGACAGGCTCCACAAAGAAGTTCGAACGATAGAACAAGAAAAAGATAATTTAGATTCTCTCTCCTTCACTCCTAATAGCGGTATTTGCTTTAGCCCGGCAGATACCGCTTTTAATTTAATCTTAAATTATTTTTTCGCGTAAAAATCGGAGATAGTATTTACAATAGTTTCAATATTAGTTCTTGATAATCCGGGCCAACTTGGCAAATTGATTCCGTGCCAGCCTAAATATTCTGCGACAGGAAGTTTTTGAAATTTTTGAGAAAACATTGGCATTGTATGAACAGGGAAAAATGTTGGACGAGTTTCAATTCCATTAGATTTTAGATATTCTCGCAATTCTTCTCTTATTGCCGGTGTTTCTACTGTTATTGAATACATCCAATAGGAATGATAAACATCTCCATATTCTCCGTGCGGAGAAACCGGTAAAGACTTAAAGCCTTCATTATACCATTCAACCAGTTGCCTTTTTTTAACGATTTTTTCATTTGCTTTTTCTAACTGAGCTAAGCCGATAGCAGCACAAATATTTGTCATTCTATAATTAAATCCGATCACATCATGCCAGTATTCCCTGTACTTTGCCAATCCATGCATCTTTAAATGATAAGCTCTGTCATAAAGAGTTTCATCATTTGTAACAACCATTCCGCCTTCGCCTGTAGTGATGGTTTTATTTCCGTAAAAACTGAATGTTGATAAATCTCCGAAGGTTCCAACGTGTTTACCTTTATATTTGGAACCGAATGCTTCGGCGCAATCTTCTAAAATGAAGATATTTCTTTCCCTGGCAATTTTTGTTATTGCATCCATTTCGCACGGGTGCCCATAAAGATGAACTACCATAATGGCTTTTGTTTGAGGAGTAATTTTTCGAAGAACATCCTCAGGATCCATCTGCCAGGAAGTTGGAAGTGAATCAACAAAAACCGGCGTTGCGCCTGTTAGTACAATTGTGCTTACTGAGGCGATATAGGTAAATGATGGAACTATCACTTCATCACCGGGTCCAATTCCTAGAGTTACCAAAGCTAAATGTAAAGCTACTGTCCCGTTACTAACTGTGTTTGCATGTTCAACCCCGATATAATCTCTGAACTCATTTTCAAATTTAGAGATAAAATCACCTTTAGATGAAATCCATGTTGAATCCAAACATTCCATAACATACTTCTTTTCATTTCCGTCTAAAGTAGGTTGATAAATTGGGATTTTGTAACTCATTTTATTCTCTTCAAAAAATTTATATATAAAACTTAATTAAGTTTACACAGAAAAGTTAACATGATTTTATAAAAGTATTAATCAACTATAACTATCTAACTAAATTATTAGAAAAATTATTGACTAATGTTTTTATCTTCTCAAGATCAATCATCTGAATACACTCGAGATTATATGGGCAAACTCTTTTCCAGCAAGGTGAACATTCCAAACCTTCCGGAACTAATTTTTCACCTCGTCCGAATAACTCAATTTCGGCAGCGCATGATAAACCAAACCATGCGATTATATATTTTTTAAGTCCGATTGCCATGTGCATTCCAAAGGTATCTCCGGTTATAACAATATCGGCAATGTCCATTACACAAGCACCTTTTCTTAGTCCCAGAGTAGTTGGAGTATTAATAATTTTGTCTTGTTCATTTTTTGAAAATGAATTATAAATTGTCTTATTTCTTTCTGTATCTTCACGTCCGCCTAGCAAGACAATTTTTAATTTTTCGTTTTTTAGAAAGTGAGCAATTAAACTTACATGCTGCTCAATTGTCATTTTCTTATTTGGGAATAATTCGGAACAGCCGGTATTAAATCCTACATAAATTTTCGACTTATCATAATTAATTTCTTTTTTGTATTCTGTAACAAATTGTTTCTCATCTTCACTAAGTGTAAAAGTATATTCATCTTTCTTAAACTCCAACTCAAAAGTTTCGTGCAGAATATCAATTCCGGATCTTGTGTTTTTCCTGAACTTTAACTCATCATCATTTCCCATCAAATAATTATACATCGCAGTTTCGTTAGCTGGAATTATTTTCCCGTCCTCGTTAAGGACAAATCCTAATTTATTTTTTGAATTTACTTCGTTCGTGAAAGCGCAAGCGTAAACAGATTTATCTGCATTTAACACATAATCAAATTGAATATTTCTAAGTATCATTCTGTCTTCATCAGTCCACGTGTATATTTTATCAATTTGTTTTATGTTCGATAGAATTTTTTCGGCATTTGGCATTGTTAACCAATAAACTGTACTAACGGGAAATTTTCTTTTTAATGCGGGAAGTAGCGCTGTATTATCCAGAACATTACCTAATGCATCAAGTGAAATTAAAAGTATCTTTTCGCCAATTTTTGTTTCTGCGTTTTCATTTTGGCAGCCGTTTTCCAAACAATTTTTATAAGATAAACATGGTTTGTAGCCACTAAAATTTTTACACTTTGGTATTTTCAATTCTGAAAAATTCATTTAATTCTCTTAAATCTTTTGATTAATAGTAATTAATTTACCTATACTTTCTATCACTTGTGCAACGGAAATTCCATTCTCAAAAGAACAAGTGTTTTTATCATTACTGCAATTAGCATCGCAAAATTCTTTTGTTATTTGAAGATTAATGGAATGTTTATTTATAACTCCCCAATGAGTTGCACAATTCATAGGTCGATTACAATGTAACCCAATACATTTTTTCTGCAATGCATCAGCAATATGGATAGGCCCGGTTGAAGAGCAAATAAATAAATCAGCTGTCGAAATTGCTTTGATTAAATCTCTTAAATTTCCTAAAATTTTAGAAACATCAACAATTCTTTCATCATTTAACATATTGATCTTTTCTAAAAAATCCGGAGTCATTTCAAAAGCTGTTAAAATTATTTTAAGTTTGTCTGACTCATACTTTTGAGTTATCGCTTTTATAAGCTCTAAATATTTGCTTTCACTCCAATTTGGCGCCGAGCCTTTTGTTCCTGTATGAATAAAAATTTTTTTGTCACCGGGAAAAACATTTTTCGATTCTAATAATTTTTCTGCTTCTTTTCTTTCTTCATCTGTTACAAATATTTCCGGTTGATAATTATCGGATACAACGCCAATTTTTCTAGCCAGGTCCATATCATAATCGGCTTCGTGACGAAGTGGAGTGTAGTTATTACGTGAAACGCTTTTCATAAAAGTAACAATTTCATATAATTTATGCCCGACTCCAATTCTAGTTTTTACTCCTGCAAGAAACATTTGATAAGCGGCTCTCTCAGTCGGCATAATCAAAAATCCATGAGTGAATTTATGTCTTCTGATTTCCGCAACAACTCTACGGTAAGATTCTTTAGATAAATCATCTGTGATGCAAACATTAATATTTGGATTATTTATTAAGATATTTTTAGTGTTTGGTTGGGTTAAAGTAGCAATAAATGCATCCGGAAATCTTTTACGCAACTCCCGGATAACTCCGGTTATCATTACAACATCGCCGACTCTATCTGTTCTTACAATAAGAATTCTTTTCATTAAACTTTGTGAAGGGTAAAATTATTTGAGCAAAATAAGTATTGAATTAAAGTTCAAATATAATAAAAAAGACATTCTTTCTGCTTAAAAATAGATTTGAATGTGTTTTTAATATCGTACTACTTTATTTGGATTAGAAAATCAATTGATGACCTAATTTAAATATTGCAATTTTATTATGATTCATTTAGGAGTTTGTTCTAAATAACGTATTACCATTTATCATCACAATTTGCCATCCAATTAAAATATCAAAACTTTATACTTTTTTAAATCCATCTGTGTAACAATTTGGAATTTATTCAGTCTTATAAAGTAAATTTTAATAAATAATCTGAAACAACTATGAAAAATTTATTACTACTTTTCCTTTTTCCTTTTTTACTTTTTGCGCAAGGTAATTCACAAAAAAAACTAGTTCTTTATAAAGCTTCCACTCCAATAAAAATTGATGGAGTTATTGATCCGGTCTGGAATACCGCAGATTCTGCAACCAATTTTTTCCAGTTACAGCCTTATTACAATAAAACACCCGATTATAAAACAGTTGCTAAAGTCTTAACTACCAATAATGCGCTATATTGTCTAATCAAATGTTATGAACCTAAAGAAATGATTCAAACGAATACCGGAATGCTAGATCTTGTCAGTGGAGATCTCGTTTCAATTATGCTTGATACATTTGATGATAAAAAAACTGCATACAAATTTGGAGTTTCGGCGTCCGGAGTTAAAAATGATTCCCGCATGCTTGATGATGCAAGAAATAGAGATTACGCATGGGACGGAATCTGGTTCTCGGATGCAAAAATCTATAATTGGGGTTATGTTGTAGAAATGAAAATTCCTTACAAGTCAATCCAATATGATGAAAAACTGAGTTACTGGGGAATTGATTTTGATCGCTGGATACCGAGTCTTTCAGAGGATCTCTATTGGTGTTCTTATGATCACGCAGCCGGTCAACGAATATCTCAGTTTGCAAGTTTAGAGTTTAACAATTTTCATCCTTCCGTTAAAGGATTAAACTTAGAAATCTATCCTGTTGGTCTTACCAAAGTTGAATATTTGCATGATAATAAATATAAATTAAAACCAAGCGCAGGTGTTGATGTATTTTATAATCCGTCTCCTAAATTAAAGTTTCAATTAACCGCTAATCCGGATTTTGCTCAAATAGAAGCCGATCCATACGATTTTAACATTAGCCGTTACGAATCATACTTCTCGGAAAGACGTCCATTTTTTACGGAAGGAAGTGAAGTTTTTACGGCTTCCGGCAAAGAGCGTAATACCGGTTTCTATAAACCGTTGGAACTATTTTATTCCAGGAGAATCGGTAAAAAATTACCCGACGGCAGCGAGGTCCCTTTATATGTTGGGGCGAAGGCTTTCGGACGAATAAATGAAACTGAGTACGGCGGATTTTTAGCAATGACCGGTGCAAAGGATTACGTTGAGGATAGTGTTAAAAAAACAGAAGAAAAAGCATATTTCGGTCTAGCAAGATTAAAAACTCAAATCTGGGGAAATTCAACCTTAGGAGGAATGTTTGTTGGCAAACAAACCAAAGATAATAATTATGGTGTTCTGGATATTGACGGCGCCCTTCGTCAATCTAATTGGCAATTGTCTTACCAGCTAGCAAGATCATTTAAAAACTCTGAAGGTGATTTTGCCGGATCTGCCGGTTTCGTAAATTTTGGGAAAACGTGGATAAATTTTATTCGAGGAAAATATATTGGTAGTAATTTTGATATTGAACAAATTGGATATGTACCCTGGATTGGTACCTGGGAATTAACAGGAATTTCGGGTCCTGTTTGGTTACCGGAAGATGGATATATCAGACAAATATTATTATACGGAGGTGTTTCTCTGAATCATAAAAATGTTGAATTATATACCGATCGATCAGCTCTGCTTGGCTTCAATATGCAGTTTAGAGATAATTGGGGATATGAAATAAATATTAGTGCGGGTAGAAGTAAAGATGAAGATATATTATATGATTCGTATGAAATTGACCTCAACTCCTGGTATAATATTTCGCCAAAATGGAGTGGAAATTTTTTCGGCGGATATTCAAAAACATATAATTTTAACAGGGATTATTTGGCCTTTTATACATGGACAGGCATTGATTTCAGTTGGAACGCTTCTGATATTTTAGAAGTTGGAACAACTCTAAATGCATGGGTTGAAGGAAATCCGGATGGAAATATTGAAGATATTACATACAATGCGCGTCCGTATTTTTCTTTAACTCCATTTAATGATTTGAATATTAGATTATATGTGGATAATACTTTTGATAGATCTTCAATGCAAATGCAGAGGATTGCAGCAGGATTTTTATTCTCATATAATTTTTCTCCTAAAAGCTGGATTTATTTAGCAATTAACGAATCTCACGACAGGAGTGACAGCTATAATTCTATGGGACAGTTGGTGACTAATCAAATGCATCTAGTTGATAGAGTTGGTGTATTTAAAATTAAGTACTTGTATTATTTTTAAATAATTCTTTATAATTGAAGTTTTTAACCCGGCAAACGCCGGGTTTTTTAATTTAAATTAGTGTAACTATTTTCCACACTTTTTACCTAACCATTTTCCAAATCCATTTATACAACACTATTACTTTCTTACCTATAAAAAATATTTTTCAAAAGTGGGAATTAAGTGTTATTAATTATAGATTTTAGAAAGAAATAGTTGGAAATTTTAGCACTATCAAATAAAAAAGATAAAATTTGGTGGCACGTTTTATGGAGTTGCTTAGAATTGTCAAAAATAATTTTTATACTCCTAAAATGTTCAGAGGACATTCAGTGTTACATAGTCAGTTCATATTTACTCAACAAAAATCTTGTTGCAAAATTCTTATTTCTTCCAAAACTGCAACTAAAATTTCCTCTCAAGAACATACCTTACTGAATCAAATAAATCTAAAAGTTTTCAAAACAATCGGGAAGCATTGCTTCTCTGGGAGATAATAATGAAAATTCGGAAAGAAGAAGCTTTAAACTATCATAGCCAGGGCAGACGTGGCAAAATTGAGGTAAGAGCTACAAAACCATGTTTAACCTCAAGAGATCTTTCATTAGCGTACACACCAGGCGTTGCTGTACCTTGCCTTGAGATTGCAGATAATGTTGAAGACGTTTATAAATATACGGCTAAAGGTAATTTAGTTGCCGTTATTTCAAACGGAACCGCAGTTTTGGGTTTGGGTAATATTGGTCCGGAAGCAGGTAAACCTGTTATGGAAGGTAAAGGTGTATTATTCAAAAGATTCGCAGACATTGATGTGTTTGATATAGAATTAAAAAGTTTAGATCCTCAAGAAATAATTAAAGCTGTTCAACTATTGGAACCAACATTTGGAGGAATAAATTTAGAAGATATTAAGGCTCCTGAATGTTTTGAGATTGAGCAAACTTTAAAGCAGACAATGAATATACCTGTTTTCCATGATGACCAGCATGGAACCGCAATAATATCATGTGCAGCTTTAATTAATGCAACTGAATTAGCCGGTAAAAAATTAGAAGATATTAAGATTGTAGTTAATGGTGCAGGTGCCGCTGCAATTTCTTGCTGTAAATTATATATGAGCGCCGGTGTTCGTAAAGAAAATATTTTCATGTACGATTCTAAAGGCTGTATTAATACGAAAAGATCAGACCTTAATAAATATAAATCGGAATTTGCCAACGAGAATGAATGTTCAACATTAGCAGAAGGAATGCAAGGTGCCGATGTATTTATCGGACTTTCGATTGGCGGAGTAGTGAGCAAAGAAATGGTTAAATCTATGGCTCCTAATCCAATCGTTTTTGCTATGGCTAATCCTGATCCTGAAATTACTTATGATGACGCTGTTTCTGTTAGATCTGATATCATTATGGCAACCGGAAGAAGTGATTTTCCAAATCAAGTAAACAATGTATTAGGATTTCCTTTCATATTCCGCGGCGCTTTAGATGTAAGAGCTTCTGCAATTAACGAAGAAATGAAGATGGCAGCAGTTAGAGCGCTTGCTGAATTAGCGCGCGAAAAAGTTCCTGAGATGGTGCTTAACGCGTATGGAGGAGAAGATTTTTCTTTCGGTAGGGAATATATAATTCCAAAACCATTTGATCCGCGTGTACTTTGGCATGTTGCTCCGGCAGTTGCAAAAGCCGCTATTGAAACCGGAGTGGCGAGGATAAAAATTGAGGATTGGGAAACTTACAAAGAAGAATTGAAGGAACGTCTAGGACTTTCAAAAGAAGTAATTCGTGTAATGATTCATAAAGCTCAGAAAAATCCTAAAAGAGTTGTTTATCCTGAAGGCGAAGAAGAAAAAATTATTCGCGCAGCCCATTCAGTGGCTAACGAGAAAATCGCTTCTCCAATTCTGCTTGGGAATGAGAAGGTTATTAAATCCCAAATTGAACAATTGGGATACGATATGAGTGAGTTTACAATTGTTGATCCTGAAACTTCAGGAAAATTATCTGCTTTTGCCGATTTATATTTTAAAGCTCGTCAAAGAAAGGGCGCTACATATAGAGAAGCAAAACAATTAATGAATAAACGAATTTATTTCGGTTCAATGATGGTTAAATCTGGTGAAGCTGATGCACTTATCAGCGGATTAACAACTCATTATCCAAATACTATAAAACCCGCACTTCAATGCGTTGGGGTTAAAGAAGGATTTAAAGTTGTTTCCGGTTTATACATAGTTGCGACAAAACAAGATGTTTTCTTCTTTGCCGATACAACAGTAAATGTTGATCCTACCGCTGAAGAATTGGCGGAAATCGCAATCTCAACCGCTGATACAGTGAAACGATTTGATATTGAACCAAAAGTTGCAATGCTTTCTTTTAGTAATTTTGGCAGTACAAAATATCCGCAAGCCGAAAAAGTTCAAAAAGCAACAAGGATTGTAAAACAACTCAGACCTGATCTAATGGTTGATGGTGAAATGCAAGCGGACACAGCTATTGTTCCTGAAATCCTGGAAACTGATTTCCCATTCAGTAATTTAAAAGGAAGAGCAAACGTTCTCATTTTTCCTGATTTAAATTCTGGAAACATAGCTTATAAGCTTATGGCGAGAATTGGTGAAGCAACTGTCATTGGCCCAATACTAATGGGAATGAGCAAACCTGTGCATGTATTGCAGAGAGGTGCATCGGTTGATGATATAATTAATGTGACCGCAATTGCAGTGGTCGATGCTAATCATAAAGAAAAGTAATTCTGGTTAATCTAATGTATAAAATTAAATCAGCTGAATTTATAGCTCCCGGTGTTAAAAAATTTGAAATTGAAGCTCCTAAAATTGCGAAAAAAAGACTGGCAGGTCAATTTGTTATTATAAGAGTTAGTGACACCGGGGAGCGGATTCCTTTAACAATTGCAGATTCAAATATTGAAAAAGGTACAATTACAATTATCGTTCAAGGAGTTGGAAAAACTACTCAAGAACTCAATGCAAAAGAAAAAGGCGATTCTATTTTAGATGTGGTCGGACCTTTAGGAAAACCTTCGCACATTGAAAAATTTGGCGTTGCCGTAAGTATAGGCGGAGGAGTTGGGACTGCTATTGCTTATCCGACCGCTGTAGCTCTGAAGCAAGCCGGTAATCATACAATTTCAATAATAGGTGGACGCTCAAAAGATTACATAATACTTGAAAAAGAAATGAATGAAGTTTGCGACGAGGTATATGTTACCACAGATGATGGGAGTTACGGTTATAAAGGTTTTGTAACTCAAAAACTTCAAGACTTGATTGACGGTAAACGTAAAATTGATTTTGTGTTGGCAATTGGTCCCATTCCTATGATGAAAGCTATTGCGGAAGTTACAAGAAAATACAAAATTAAAACAGTCGTCAGTCTTAATCCTGTAATGGTTGATGGAACCGGAATGTGTGGTGGTTGCAGAGCTACGGTAGATGACAAAACAGTTTTTGTATGTGTTGACGGACCTGAATTTGACGCTCACAAAGTTGATTTTGAAACTCTGCAAAGACGTAATATGACATATAGAAATGATGAAGGAATCGCATTAAAAAATCATAAATGTAAAAGTGAAGAAGCTGTTTTAGAATCTCAAAATTCAGAAGCATAATCTTAATAAAGAAAGTAACGGAGAAATGATGCAAGCTCAAACTCTATCAAATAAAGAGAGAATGAAAATCCCAAGACAACCAATGCCTGCTCAGGAAGGTGATATTAGAAATTCAAATTTTGAAGAAGTAAATCTTGGGTTTACTGAAGAGCTTGCGGTAATGGAAGCCTCACGTTGTATTCAATGTCCAAAACCAACATGTATCTCCGGTTGTCCTGTTGGTGTAAAAATAAATGAGTTCATAAAATTGGTTTCGGAAGGGGATTATTTAGCAGCTGCCGCAAAAATAAAAGAAGATAATATGTTGCCTGCGGTTTGCGGAAGAGTTTGTCCCCAAGAAGAACAGTGTGAAGCTAATTGTGTTGTCGGGAAAAAAGGAGATTCTGTTGCAATTGGAAGATTAGAAAGATTTGTTGCAGATTATGAAAGAGAACATGTCGGCATTCGAGCGGTAAGAATTGAAAAAAATACAAGCAAAAAAGTTGCAGTAATTGGAAGCGGTCCGGCCGGGCTAAGTGCTGCCGGAGATTTGGTCCAGATGGGGCACAAAGTAACAATATTTGAAGCTCTTCATGAAGTTGGCGGTGTTCTGATTTATGGAATTCCTGAGTTTCGTCTTCCAAAAGAAATTGTAAAAATTGAAGTCGAGTCTTTGCAAAAATTGGGAGTTGAATTTCAAACTAATGCGGTTATTGGGTTTACCGATACTATAGATGAACTAATGTCTAACGGTTATGATGCTGTTTTTATTTCTGTAGGAGCCGGGTTACCTTATTTTATGAATATTGCCGGAGAGAATTTTAACGGAGTTTATTCAGCTAATGAGTTTTTAACACGCGTGAATTTGATGAAAGCATATAAATTCCCTAGTTATGATACACCTGTTTTTGATGTTAAAGGGAAAAACGTAGCTGTTTTCGGGGGAGGAAATACTGCGATGGATGCCGTAAGAACTTCAAAAAGATTAGGTGCTAAAAACGCATATATCATCTATCGCCGTTCTGATGCAGAAATGCCGGCAAGAAAAGAAGAAATTCATCATGCTCAAGAAGAAGGAATCGAATTTGTTTATTTATCCAATCCACTTGAATTTTTAGGTGATAAACAAGGTTGGTTGAAAGGTGTTAAACTTCAAAAAATGCAATTGGGCGAACCTGATAACTCCGGCAGAAGAAGACCTGTTCCTATTGAAGGTTCCGAATATGAGTTAGACATAGATATGGCTGTAATAGCTATTGGGAACGGTTCAAATCCTATAATTCAAAAAACTACTCCGGATTTGAAGTTTAACAAATGGGGAAACATTGTTGTAAACGAAGAAACCATGCAGACTTCTAAAGCAGGAGTATTTGCTGGCGGTGATATTGTAACCGGTGGCGCAACTGTGATTTTAGCTATGGGTGCTGGTAGAAAAGCTGCAAAAGCTATCGACGAATTTCTGAAAAAATAATTTAACCGATTTTTACAAGATCGTTTAACTAATTCATTATTGTTGTGAGAAGTTATTCTCACTTTAAGGGGAAGCATAATGATATATTTTATTAAACGGCTCTTCCATTCTATAATTATATCCGCATGTTTATTTACGAGTATTGCTCAGGTAAAGAATGATACATTAGTTTTTACTCTTGATAAAGCAATTCAGAAAGCTTTAGAGAATAATTGGGATATTAAAATTTCAGAAAAAGACATTCTTAAAGCTGAAGCGCAAATAAGTGAAGCCTACGCAAATGCATTTCCAAGGTTGGATTTAAGCGGACAATATGTTAGAAATATAAAATTGCCGGTTCTTTTCTTACCGCCCGGAACTGCATTTAATCCAACCGATCAAACTCAAACAATTGAACTTGGTTCAAAAAATGGTTTTACGGGAAGCTTAACTCTTAGCCAGGTGGTATATAGCCAAAAAGTTAATACGGCAATAAAAATTGCTCATGAATTTGCCAGTTATTCCAAAGAAGGTAAAAAAGCTACTCAAAACCAGGTTAAACTTGGAGTAAAAAAATCATTTTACGGAATTTTACTACTTAAGGAATTATTAAAAGTTAGTCAAAAAAGTTACGATGTTGCAAATGCAAATTATGAAAACGTATCCTCATTATATAAACAAGGCGTTGTTTCTGAATATGACTTTTTAAGATCAGAAGTACAATTAGCAAATGTGAAACCGTTGTTGATTCA
Organism: uncultured Ignavibacteriales bacterium; assembly: GCA_963739985.1. Taxonomy (GTDB): domain Bacteria; phylum Bacteroidota; class Ignavibacteria; order Ignavibacteriales; family Ignavibacteriaceae; genus CAVUCE01. The sequence goes on along the minus strand of CAVUCE010000022.1, from coordinate 81,247 downwards.
AAGTGAGAATAATCTGGAATTAGCAAAAAGCGGATTAAAAAATTTACTCGCGTTGGATATAAATCAGCCTATAGATGTTGAGGGTGATTTTAACTTCGATGAAATTGCTCAGGAAGCATTAAATGAAAAAAGTATTAACGCTGTAAACAATAATCCGCTGGTTAAACAATTATCTATTCAAGAATCCCTTCTTGAAAAGAATATTTCTGTTGAACGGGCTGATTACTTTCCAACACTTGCCTTATTTGGGCAATACCAGTATCAAACCCAAGCAGATGATTTTAAAATAAAAAGGTACAAATGGGCGGAATCATTCTCTGTAGGTCTTCAATTAACTTATACTTTATTTGATGGATTTAGTCGTAGTGCTAGAATTGAGCAGGCTAAAATCGACATGGAAGTTGTTGGTTTGGGCAAACAAAAATTAATCGATGGATTAAAGGTTCAAATTCAACAGGCTCAATTAAAAATGGAAGAAGCAAAAAAGAGAATTATAGCACAAGAAAAAAGTTTAGCTCAAGCTGAAAGAGCCATGAAGATTGCCGAATCACGATACAAAAACGGTGTGGGAACTCAACTTGAAATAATTGATACTCAAGCTGCATTAACAATAGCGCGAACAAATTATTCACATGCAATTTACGATTATCTAATTGCTAAATCTGACTGGGAATTTGCAGTAAGCGAAAATTGAAGATTATAAGATTTTTAAAATTAAGATGAATAGAGAGGAGCTCTGTTATCAAAATGAAACTTAGATATTTATTAAAACTATCAAGCCTATTATGTCTCTTTACAATCACTTTTTTGTGGATATATGGATGTGGAAATAAAAGTGAAACCTCAGGCGAAGTGAAGAAATTAGCTGATCTAGATACTGTAGCTGTAAAAGTTGCAAATGTGCAATCTAAAGATCTCAAATTAACTAAAGCTTTTACAGGAACATTAGAGGGTGAGGACCAAGCCAATATTGTTTCAAAGATTTTAGAACGAATTGTTTCTATAAATGCTAGAGTTGGGCAATATGTAAAATTTGGAGATTTAGTTTTAACATTGGACAAATCCGGATCATCTTCGCAATATTTTCAAGCCCAGGCCGGTTATAAAAATGCTGAAAAAGATTATAAAAGAATGAAAGCCTTATACGCTGAAGGTGCAATTTCTCAACAAATGCTGGATGGAACACAAACAGCATATGATATTGCAAAAGCAAATTTCGAAGCTGTTAAAAATACTGTTGAGCTAACAGCACCCATTAGTGGAGTTGTTACTGCGGTTAATATTAATGTTGGTGATTTAACTAACCCCGGAATGCCGCTTATTACTATTGCAAAAATAACCAAAATGAAAGTTAGTTTTACCGTTGGAGAAATCGATTTACCAAACTTTGCAATCGATCAGGTTGCTGAAATTTATTCTGAGCTAAAACCTGATGTAATTCAATCGGGCAAAATAAATCAAATTTCAAAATCAGCAGACATACAATCCAGATCGTTTGAAATAAAAGCCATCTTTCCCAATACTCGAGATTTTTGGTTTAAGCCGGGAATGTTTTGCCGTGTCAATGTTGAGTTAAAAAATCTTAATAATATTATAGTTGTACCAAATTCCGCAATTATATCAATTGATAATTCAAGCAGTGTGTATGTTGTAAACAATGGAAGAGCATACAAACGTGAAATCAAAATCGGGGTGACTAACGGAGAAATAACTGAAATTCTAAATGGCTTAAAAAATGGTGAAACTATTGTTACCCTTGGTATGAACAACCTTAAAGAAGGAAGTAGAGTTCATATCAGCAACAAAGAAATTTGATATTAAACTCAACGTAATTTTTTGAGTAAAATTAGGAATTGAAATGAAATTAGCAGATATCTCTATTAAAAGGCCTGTATTTGCCACAATGATGATTATGGCACTGATTGTACTTGGCTTATTTTCTTTCGTTAAACTTAATGTTGATCTGTATCCAAATGTTGATATTCCATTTGTAGTAATTACCACTGTTTTACCCGGTGCGGGACCGGAACAAATTGAAAGTGAAGTTACAAAGAAAATTGAGGAAGCTGTAAATCCGGTTGAAGGCGTTGATTTTATTCAGTCTAGTTCACAAGAAGGTGTTTCGATAGTTATTATTGCTTTTAAATTAGAGATTGACGGCAAAGTAGCAGCACAGGATGTTAGAGAAAAAATAGCTGCTGTAAGAGCAAACCTACCTAATGAAATTGAAGATCCGGTAATTCAAAGATACGATCCGGCGAGTTTTCCAATAATGTCACTTACTGTATCCGGCTCACGATCTGCTAAGAATATTACAACTTTTACAAAAAATGAAGTTAAAAAACGACTCGAAAATATTCCGGGTGTTGGCTCTGTTGATTTAGTCGGAGGTTCTGAAAGAGAAATTGAAATTCAAGTTGATGCTGCAAAAATGCAAGCTTATGGATTATCAATTCAAGATATTATTCAAAAAGTTGGTGCTTCTAATGTCGAAATCCCGGGTGGAAATTTAATTGATGGCTCGAGACAACTTTTATTAAGAACCTTAGGTAAATATAAAAACGTAAGCGATTTTAATAAAGTAATTGTTGCCACACCGATGGGTAATAGTGTTTATCTATCTGATGTAGCAAAAGTGGTTGATGGAGTAAAAGAACAAACAAGTTTGACCAGAGTAAACGGAATTACAGCTGTCAGTCTTAATATAATTAAGCAATCCGGAAGTAATACGGTTCAAGTTGCAGAAGAAGTAAATAAACAAATAGAAAATTTAAAAAAGACTTTACCTGCCGATCTTAAAATTGAAGTAGCGCAAGATAATAGTGTGTTTATAAAAGATTCAATAAATGATGTTCTGTTTGATATTTTTTATGGTGGTTTGTTAGCTGTAATCGTTATCTATCTTTTCTTAGCAAACTTTAGGGCAACAATTATAAGTGCACTAGCTCTACCAACATCAATTATTGCAAGTTTTATTGTGATGTACGCTCTGAATTTTACTCTGAATATGATGTCCCTGTTAGCACTTTCACTTGCAGTAGGATTGCTAATTGATGATGCCATAGTGGTAATAGAAAATATTTACCGGCACATGGATCAAGGTGAAACTCCGATGGAAGCTGCAAAATCTGCTTCAGAAGAAATTGGTCTTGCAGTAATGGCAACAACATTTACAATTGTGGCTGTGTTTGTTCCGGTAGCTTTTATGCCGGGAATTGTTGGACGGTTTTTCTATCAATTCGGAATTACGGTTTCCGTGGCAGTTTTGGTTTCATTGTTCGTTGCGTTTACATTAACCCCGATGCTTTCATCACGCTGGTTGCATAGAGAAGATGAACTGCTTACAAAAGATGGCAACATCTTTCAGAAAGTGCTTTACTATTTTAATCATTTATTCGATTTATTAAGTGTAAAATATAAGAAGGCGCTTAATTGGTCACTTCATCATCGTATCTTAATTCTTACTGCTTCTATTGTAGTTTTCTTATTTAGTTTTGTCTTAATGGGCTTACTAGGCTCACAATTTTTCCCCGAGAGCGATCAGAATGAATTTAATATTACAGTCAATGCTGCGCCTGGAAGTTCGCTCGAACAAACGTCGAATATTTGTTCAATACTTGAAAAGACATTAGAAACTTATCCGGAAGTTAATACTGTATTGACAACTATTGGTGCGGGAAATAATCCGGTAACAAAAGCTACTATTTTGGTTAAATTGGTTAAGAAGAAAGAACGTGAGAAAAGTGATAAGATGATAATGAATAAATTAAGAAATGAAATGAAATATATCTCAGGCGCAAATTTCAGTTTTGCAGTTCAAGGCGGACCCGGTGGCGGTGGAAAACCTGTAACAATGAGTGTTAGAGGTGATGATATTGATAAACTCCAAGAGCTGGCGGATAAGGTGGAGGCTATAGTAAGGTCAACAAAAGGCTGTGTTGATGTTGAAAATAGTTTGGAGACTTCCAAACCTGAAGTAAATATTAGGCTTGATAGAGAAAAAGCCAGTGATCTCGGTGTAAATCCATATTTGGTTGCCTCATCCGTTAGAGCAATGGTTGATGGCGCTGTTGCTACTCAGTTTCAAGAGGGAGATGAACAGTTTGATGTAAGAGTAAGATTAAAAAAAGAAGACAGAACTAATCCGATTAATGTTGCTAGTTTAACTGTTAAAAGCAATAAAACTTTAAGCAATGGTAAAAATCTAATTGTGCCGATTAGTGATGTCGCAAAAATTACTCAGGGTGTTGGACCATCACAAATAAATCGGTACGCTCGACAAAAAGAAATTCGTGTTGATGCAAATTTATCCGGAGTTTTATTGGGTGATGCATTAGCCGGAATTCAAAAAGAAGTTGCTAAATTGAATATGGAGCCCGGTTATTCTGTCCATGTTATTGGAGAAGGCGAGCAGCAATCGGAAGCGTTTTTAAATATCTTACTTTCTCTAGCGTTAGCAATTATTTTCGTATATATAGTCCTAGCTGCACAATTTGACAGTTTTACACATCCATTTTCAATTATGCTTGCACTACCTATGTCTATAATCGGAGCGGTGATATTCTTACTCATTTTTAACAGTTCAATTTCTGTTATATCGCTTATTGGTATAATTATGCTAATGGGACTTGTAACAAAGAATGGAATTTTACTTGTAGATTATACAAACATTTTAAGAGGAAGAGGGCAGTCGCGTTTGGATGCTCTTTTACAAGCCGGCCCAACAAGACTAAGGCCGATCTTAATGACAACATTTGCAATGATTTTCGGAATGGTGCCTGTTGCATTTGCTTTAGGTGAAGGTTCGGAATTTAGAGCTCCGATGGGACAAGCCGTCATCGGCGGTTTAATTACATCAACTCTTCTTACTTTATTTATTGTACCTGTAGTTTACACTTTTTTGGATGACTTAGCTCGATTATTTAGCAAAAAGAAAAAGACAAAAGAGGTTCCCGCAATACAAGAGTAATTAAATATCATTGAAAGGAGTTCAATTATGAAAGTTGTATTTGTAATTTATCATGATATTCTTGATGATAGAATTTCAAAGCTAATGGAAAATCTTTCAATTGATTATTACACTGAATGGGAAAATGTAAAAGGGAAAGGGCACTCATCTGATGCTCATTTGGGAACTCGGACTTTTCCGGGTTATAACCATGTTAGAATGATTGGGTTGGAAAATGATAAAATTCTATCTGATCTAATTGAAGGTATTAAAATTCTAAATGAAGACACTGTTCGTCCGGACGATAAAATAAGATTATTCCAAATTCCGCTTGAAAGGTTATTATAATTTTATATTTAGCTGCATTAAATGACAATTCTCACATAAAACTTACTTTTATTTAGCAAAATTGTTTGCTATTATTTCGTTCCTATTAATCTAAAACTCTGAATATCTTTATGCGCAATATTATCCTTACATTTTCGGCAATCATATTTTTTTCAACAGTCATATTCGCTCAGCATTTTCAAATAGGATTTCAGCTTCCCGTTGTTCCAAAAAATAATTATATCAATACCGGCAATGGAATAAATCTTTCAATTGAATATTTAATGCAGCGTGGATTTTCCGTTAAAACAGATTTTGGCGGAATAAGTTCTACTACTCTAGGCGGTGAGTTAACCAATGGGACATATTCCCAATTTTGGGCTGAAGCTAGTTTAGTCTATCGATTAAAGTATAATTTATTACAACCTTATGTTGGTGCGGGTTTTGGTTATTATAAAACTGATATTAATATTATTGCAAATGAAACATTTACCCTGGATAATTACGGAAAATTGCGTGAAGATAATCTTCAGTATAAAACCGGCTATAATTTTAGATTGGGTGCCGATTGGTTTCTATCATCGAGATTTATCATTAATACTCAGTTCAAATATATCATTTTTGAACCAAATCTTAATTCTAGAATAAAAATTCCTGGTACAAACCAGATTGATTCAACCACAAAGCAAATATCTTTGGATTCGTTTGTAATTCAAGTTGGATTTGCGATATACATCTAATTACTTTCTATCAAATAACTTAAAGTTAGAAAATATTTACTTCAATACGATTTGAAATAAATTCCATTTTTACCGATAAAACTCACATCCTAAAAAATCGCAATAAAATTCAAGTAATTGTTTGACGTTTTTACCAAATTTTTATATTTAAATAAAGAATTATTTTTTTCTGATGATGCGGCAATTACATTGACCAAATTTCGTTTCCGTAAAAACATAAGGGGGAAGGGATGGCAATCACTAAAAAATATTCAACCGATAAATCTGAATGTAAGGTTACGTTTAAAATTTCCAAAGATATTGGGCATAAATATAAAATAGCTCAAATAGTTGGCGATTTTAACGATTGGAATACTCAAGCTACGCCAATGAACAAAAGCAAAAAAGATGGTTCATTTACAATTAGTTTAAAACTACCTAAAAATAACGAGTATCAATTTCGTTACTTGTTGGATAATGAAAAATGGATAAATGATGATGATGCGGATAAACAAGTTCCAACTTATTTCATGGATTCGGAAAATTCTGTAGTAATGACTTAAATTTTTACTTTAGAATCTGAATATGTTGTAATACCAAATCATTTTCTCACCGGAAAAATGTATTTCTAATTTTGCAATTCGCATGCATTTGATTCCACCGCACTTTATATTTATAGCTTTGAAAAAATAATTATATCATGGATAAACTTAACGGATTTATAGATACATACATTTATCACAATGAAGAAAACGGCTATAGCGTAATCAAACTGGAAGATGGCTCAACAGCCGTAGGAATATTACCTGAATTAAATAGCGGTGAATCAATTGATCTTTTTGGGGAATGGGTCACTCATCCAAAATTTGGTAAGCAATTTAAGATTGATGAGTTTAAAGTTGGTTATCCTACAACAACTGCTGGAATTATCAAATTTTTAAGTTCAAGATTGATAAAAGGTATCGGAGAAAAAACTGCGAAAAAAATTGTTAAAAAATTTGGTGAACGAACTTTTGAAATATTGGATAACGAAGTAGAACGTCTGAGTGAAATTGACGGTTTTGGTAAAAAGAAAATTGCTTCGATTAAGCAGAGTTGGGAAGAGCAAAAGGGAATTAAAGATGTTATGATGTTTTTGCAATCTTATGGAGTTTCAACCGCACACGCAATTAAAATATTCAAAGTTTATGGTAATGATTCCATTAAAATTGTTAAACAAAATCCATATCGCTTAACTTACGATATATGGGGCATCGGTTTCAAAACTGCGGATGAAATCGCAAAATCAATCGGATTCAGCAGCGACCATCCTTACAGAATAAAAGCGGGAGTTTTGTACATTCTAAATGAAGCTACAAGAAATGGACATGTATACCTGCCGTTTACTGAATTATTAAATTCCGTTAATCAAAACTTGAATTATGAGTTGGAATATTCCGATTTAATACTGCGAGAATTAGAATCAGATGGAATGATTGTAACTAATAAGGATAAAATATATTTAGCTTCTCTTTATTATGCTGAGCGTAGAATTGAAAATAGAATTGATCTCCTGTTAAGTCAGCCTCCGTTAGAAAACACTAAGATTGACATACTTTTATCACATCTAAAAAAATATTTTACCGAAGAACAAGTCGAGGCGATTCGTGCCTCAATTGTTAATAAGTTGATGATTTTAACCGGTGGCCCTGGAACCGGCAAAACTGAAACGCTAAGGGGAATAATTAAACTTTATGAACAATTAGAAAAGAAAATACTTTTAGCTGCACCAACCGGAAGAGCCGCAAAAAGGATGACCGAAGTAATCGGAAGAGAAGCCAAGACAATTCATCGATTGCTTGAATACAATCCTTCAGGTGATTTATTTAATTACAATAATGAAAATCCATTAATCGCGGATCTTCTTGTAATTGACGAAGTTTCGATGATAGATACTCTTCTAATGGAGCATTTGCTTGATGCTGTAAGTTCGGAAACTTCTATAGTTCTCGTTGGAGATATAGATCAACTTCCTTCGGTTGGACCAGGAAATGTGTTAAAAGATTTGATAGCATGTGATCGAATTCCGGTATTTAGGTTAACAAAAATATTTCGTCAAGCTCAAGAAAGCAAAATTGTTTTGGCGGCTCATAATATTAACAAAGGTATAATCCCTAATCTAAATATTGAAAAAGAAGGCGATCTATTTTTCATTGAAATGAGCGATCCAAATAAAATTCCTCAATTAATATTGGAATTATGTTCTGAAAGGCTTCCGGCTACTTATAATTTTAATCCGATGACAGATATTCAAGTGTTAACCCCGATGCATAAAAGCGAGACGGGTGTTTCTAATTTAAATGAATTATTGCAAGCCGGGCTAAATAATAATAAAGTAATATATAAAAAAGGGAAAACTATCTATAAGCTGGGCGATAAAGTGATGCAGTTAAAAAATAATTATGATAGGGAAGTTTTTAATGGTGATTTGGGATTTGTTCAATCATACAATGACGATGAAAATAAAATGAAAATAAATTTTAACGGAAAAAGCATTGTCTTTGATTCAAATGAGCTTGAAGAAATAACATTGGCTTATGCTGTTACAGTTCATAAAAGTCAGGGGAGTGAGTATCCTTGTGTAATTGTTCCGTTAACAACTTCACATTATGTAATGCTTCAGCGAAACTTGCTTTATACTGCTATAACCAGGGCAAGCAAATTAATGATTATAATCGGGACCAAACAAGCTTTATCAATAGCTATCAACAACAACAAAGTTAATAAGCGTAATACAACTCTGCTTAAATATTCTAATGATATTATCTATGAATAGACTTATTTTAGATTTATAATATTTTATCAATTCTGATAAACTTCCACGGGGGAAATGAAATGCCGCAACGAACTATTCCGCAATTATTTGAAGACAGCGTTCTTAAATATCCTAATAACAATTTAATGTGGGAAAAAACTAACGACAACTTTATTGGAACTACTTATTCAAAACTAAAAGATGAAGTATATAAGTTTGCCGCCGGTTTAATGGGTAAGGGATTAAAAAAAGGAGATAAAGCCGCACTTATTTCCGAAGGACGAAATAGATGGTTAATATGTGAATTAGGAATCTTGTACTGCGGTGCTGTTAATGTCCCTATCTCGGTAAAAATTGATGAATCATCGGATCTCAAATTCAGACTTTCCCATTCCGAAACGAAGTTTGTTATTGTTTCAAATACCCAAGTTGAAAAAATACGAAAAATCAAAAATGATTTACCGGATTTGGAAAAAATAATAATAATGGACAAGCTGGATGCTTATGAAAATGATGAAATATTATATGACGATCTTATAATCTCAGGAGAAAATTATTTAGCTAAAAATGAAAGAGCTATTTCCGAAAGCCTCAATAATTTAAACGAAAATGATTATGCAAATATTTGCTATACATCAGGAACTACTGCCGATCCGAAAGGCATTTTATTAACACATAGGAATTATACTTCAAATGTTGAGCAAGCATCAGCCATATTAAATGTTCCGGAAAGTTTTCTTTCGCTTCTAATCTTACCCTGGGACCATGCCTTTGCGCATACTGCCGGAATCTATACTCTAATGAAAAATGGTGCAAGTATGGCTTCCGTTCAATTAGGCAGAACCGCGTTGGAAACATTAAAAAATATTCCTGTGAATATAAAAGAAACTAATCCGACATTTCTATTAAGCGTTCCTGCCTTAGCTAAAAGCTTTCGAAAAAATATAGAAAAAGGAATTCGTGAAAAAGGTCCGAAAATTGAGAAACTTTTTAATAGTGCTTTAAAATTAGCATACGATTACAACTCGGATGGTTTTAACAGGGGGAAAGGTGTGAAAATACTTAAAATGCCTTTGTATCAAATTTATGACAGACTCATATTCAAAAAGATTAGAGAAGGTTTTGGTTCTAGATTGAGCTTTTTTATTGGCGGAGGCGCATTACTTGATATTGAACTGCAAAGATTTTTTTATGCAATCGGAATTCCAATGTATCAAGGTTATGGATTAACAGAAGCGGCTCCAATAATTTCTGCAAATGTTCCTAAAAGGCACAAACTAGGTTCATCAGGTAGTATAGTTCCAAATTTAAAAGTAAAAATTTGTGATGAAAAGGGAAACGAGCTGCCGGTAGGTTTAAAAGGCGAAATTGTCGTAAAAGGCGAAAACGTTATGGCTGGTTATTGGAAAAATGAAACAGCAACTTCTGAGACAATTCGCAATGGATGGTTGTATACAGGCGATCTTGGTTATTTAGATTCAGATGGTTTTTTATATGTTTTGGGAAGAAATAAAAGCTTATTAATAGGAAGTGACGGAGAAAAATATAGCCCGGAAGGAATAGAAGAGGCAATTACAGAAAATTCGGTTTTTATAGATCAGTTAATGCTCTACAATAATCAAAGCCCATATACAGTTGCTTTTTTAGTTCCGAATAGAGAGAATATTCTAAGATGGACCAATCAAAATAGTTTTGTTAAAGATTTATCTGAAACGCATCAAAAAATACTAAACCTATTGCAGTCGGAGATCGATAAATTTAAGTCAGGCGGTGAAATCTCCGGAAAATTTCCGGAAAGATGGCTGCCTTCTGCAATAGCTGTTCTGGGTGAAGGATTTACCGAGCAGAATAAATTTCTTAACAGCACTCTTAAAATGGTAAGAGGGAAAATTACTGAATATTACAAACCAAGAATAGATTTTCTATATACTCCGGAAGCAAAAAATATAGCAAATCATCAGAATCTTAATATCATAAAGCGAATGTTAGAAGAGTAGAATAGAAAAAAATAAAAGCAATAGTTGAAAAATTCTTTTTTACCTTTGACTAGACTGCCCGGTTACTCAGGCGCAAAAGCAGCCATAAATAATTATACTCAGTGATTAGCAGTTCATTTTGCCAAAGTAAATGTTATGGTTAATGCAATTGCATCGGGATTTTTCCTTTCAAAACAAAACAGATTCTTATTGCTTGATGAAAAAACTGAAGAATTAACTGACCGGTGTAAAAAAAATATTTCTTCAACACCTATGGGAAGATTCGGGTCGCCTGAGGAACTGCTGGGAACTATGCTTTACTTTTTATCTGGTCTATCTAAGTTTATTGCCGGTACCGTTATTCATGTTAATTGCAGATTCATCAAAAAATACAATGATCCCATTAATCCTTGAACCGATTCATATATTAATGCCAATAATTAAGAGTCGAATTATGCATTCGGTTCCTAAAGGAAAAGAGTCTGCTCTGGTTTGACATCAAAAAATCATTAATGCAATCGAAAAAGGAGATGGCGAAGGTGCAAGAAAGGCCATGAAGGATAACTTACTGGTTGCGTATGAGTAAGCAGTCAGAATGCTAAATATTGAAATAACGGATAATTAAAATTTAGTTTCTAGATTATAATATAAAAAGCTCCGACTTTATTGGAGCTTTTTTTGTTTAAATCAATTAGTTATTAATGTTGGCTTAGTCAAATAATTTCTGAGCAAATTTTATATCTTGAATATGTTGCTAATAATTAAGGAAATGATAACATGAACTTTTTATACTTTTTGATGAATCCGGCTTTTGTAATTACATGGTATCTATTCGGTTTTTTATCTTCTATAATTGTAGCATATGACATTATAAAATATAATACAAATGTGAATACGGCACTTAAAGTTGGATGGCCAATCATCATTATCTTCTTTTCGGCCTTTGGATTATTACTTTATATATGGAGTTGCAGACCCCCATACATAAAATATTATAAAGGCGAAACCGCAAAAAAATATCATCATGAATATGTGAAAATAAAATGGAAAAGAGTAACCGGATCCGTTATTCATTGTGTCGGAGGTGACGGTTTGGGAATAATGACGGCGATGGTAATTTCAAGAATTATAGGACTAACTTTTTGGCAGGAATTCTGGTTTGAATATATTGTGGGATTTTTATTCGGTTGGTTCGTTTTCCAGTTTATTGCAATGAGAAAAATGTCAGACTCAGCTTTGGAAGCATTAATAAAAGCTGGAAGGGCAGAGTTCTTTTCTATGATAACTGTAATGATTGGGATGGGACTTGTCATGCGATTTGTTACTCCGGTTGTTGTCGGCTCACGGCCAACTCCGGATACAGCGGCATTTTGGGGATTTGCGTCTTTAGGTCTATTGGTCGGTGCTATTGTAACTTATCCAATGAATTGGTGGCTCGTTTCTATCGGTTGGAAACACGGAATGAGTTAAAATTAGGTGAGCAAAAAAAACTGTCCGGGAAGATATATCCGGACAGTTTAAATAATTGAGCAATTATTTTAGTATTCTAAAATTTTATTTCTATATTTTCAGGATTAACAGAATTAGCCGTATTGATTTCAATTTTATAAATATCTTCAACCTTTTCAGCCTTCCAATTTCCTTTAATTTCTTTCCCGTTAACTAATATTTCTTTTACAGGAAATGGAGAAATTAATTTTGAAATATTTCTATGACCGGTAAATGCATCTAGAGTAAAACTTAAACTTTTATTATTTTCGTTATAATTACATCCTTTCAATACTGCGTTTGATGATTTAAGATATGGCTCATCAGGGTGCCCCAAAATAATATCCGCATTCTTTACATTTTTTATTGTGGATGGTATTACTGCGCTAGCATATCTTTTTCCGTCATATTTCAAACTTTTTATGAAACTACCTTTTCCTGTAATGTTGACGAGTAAAGAATTGCCGTAAGCATTTAAAGTAAACGAGCAAGATTTTTGTCCGTTGTAAAGAAATGGATTAAAACTAATGTTCCAATCATTTTCGCTCACACCGAACAAACGGTAAAGAGTATGTAGATACCAACCGCCTGCCCACATAAATTGAGGTTTATCAACTGAGCCATAAACCGAAGGATCATCTTTATCTGCATTCCTGACTTCATACATTGCCGGTTGTCCGTTCGGGCCGTTTATTATTCCTTCCAGAGTCATTGTCTTTTTTAAGAAATTTAAAGCATTTTCTTTTTCACCGTTTTTAATTAAAGCTTCAGCATACCATGAGTTATCTTGAGGCCAAATGCCGCCGTTAAAATAATAATATGGTTTTCCTACTTCATCTCCGTATCCAAGTTTCTTTTTATACTTCAAAAAATCCATAGGGAAAGCTGTATAAACTCCTACATTATCATCTAATAATTTATCTTTTGCTGTTTGAATTAGTTCATCCATATGCGTTTTATCAAGCATTCCATAATCGGCAGCCAGAAGTGAACCTATATAATAATGATGATCGATAGTGCCGTCATTGAAATAATTTATTAGATATTTTTGTTTGCTATCCCAGAATTTATTAGTTACTTGCTTTTCCATTCTGTCGGCAAGTTCATCGTTAGCTAACAATTCTTTTTTATTTTTCCCCAATACGGTTGAAATGTAATTGTATTCTCTCAATGTTTTTGTAGCTAAAATTGTCATATAAACTCTTGGTCCGAAATTATTACCAATATCCCACCAATCAGGTCTGTAGGACCAAACTACATCATCTTCCTTTTTAGTTTTCAATGCATTTTGAAGGCTTTTTGTAAGATACGGGTACATATAATTAAGTAGCGCTGTATCTGAAGAATGTCTCAAATAACTTGCGGCGGTAATAATAAACCAGAAGTTATTCCAGTTATCTGAACTGGCAAATTCGGTAACGAATGCGCTATCTTTCCAATAAAAGGCATGCGGGATAACTTTATCTTTACTGGAATGTGAAACAACAAATTTCAAATCGTGTTTTACTCTCGGAAGATCGAAATTTACTGCGGCTAAATCTGTAAGTAATACATCATGCGTAAAATAAAAATTGTATTCAGCGGGACAGGGCATTGCAATAATTTGTCCATCAATGTAATGTTTATTTGCTCCAAGTATAGCTTTTGCCCAGTGAGCGGAATGATCTATTGCACTGTCGCCTGTTGAAAAAACACCGTCGTTATAAGACTTTTCAAGGACAAAATTTTCATAATTATTTACTTCTTTTTTATAATTTTTAAGAAGATAATTTACTATATCATGACCTTCATCTTGTTTACTTGAGCCAACAATCTGAACAACTTTCATCGTTTCTTTAGGAGCTAATTTCTTTTTATAAAGATATTCTGCTGCAGGAATTCCGGGATCACTTTTCGAAAAAGTTTTCTCCTGGAGATTTCCATTATGCGAAAACCACCAGTCGTTATTTGGTGTCCTGGAATTATTTAAAGAGCCTGAAGTATTATAACTTACTGGCTGTTCTCCTGCATTTGCCACAAAGACTTGCGCAGAATCCGTTCCTATATCGTTAAAATTTGCATAGATTGCATTCCCGTTTTTGTCGTATTGTGTATTTGCTTTGTCTTTTAATGCGTAAGTATGACAAGTCTTTAATGAAGTTTCCAGGTGAGTGTAAAATTCAAATGTTTCTGCTTTGTCACTATTGTTGGTAATTTCATAAGAAATTATCATGGCCGGTTTATCTTTGCAAAACTGGTATGATACTTTAACTGATTTTTCTTCATCACTTTTATTTAATGTAACTGAGAATGGGGTTAAATTGTATTCATAAGGTTTAAGGCCAATCCATTCTTTTTTCCCATCTCCAACTTTTAAACCGGCAGCCATTATAAAAGTGGTATCACGTTTCCAGTAATCAGTACTCAAATCTATACTGTTTGCTACAGGATAATAGAAACTGATGCGCTGGGGTAATATGGAGCTATGATGTAATTCTACTCCGGCATAATAGCTTCCAACCGAAATCTTTGCATTTCCTTTAAAATTAACACTCAATGATTCTTTTAATTTGTTATTGACAATTTTATTTTGTCTACCACAAGAAGTAAAAATCATGGTTGCTGATATCAATAACAAAACTATAAAACAATTAATTATTTTTTTGAACATACTTCTACCACCTAAACTAAATTATATGATTACCTAGATTATAATTATGTTAATTAAAAAAAACGATCTATTTTATGACGGCAAATCTGCCTATCATTGTCTTTCCATCGGGTGTTTCTACATGAAAGACATAAATACCGTATGAAATATTCATTCCATCTTTTGAGACTAAATTCCAGGGCTCTTGACCATCCGTTAAACCTGAATCATGTTGTAGTGTTTGAACAAGGTTGCCGCTAATGGTATAAATTCTAATTGAACACTTTGCAGGCAAATGAATAAAATAAATTAACCTTGAACCTCTACCTACGTTTATATTAGTCGGTTCCCATGAAGCAGCACCAACATAAGGATTCGGTACAACAGATATATTATTCATATCAGAAACTAGTTTATTTTTATCAAAAGACGGAGCCTTAGTTGAAAATTGATAATACTCGCCGGTTCTGAAAGGTTTGGTTGTCGCTATCTTAAAAACATCGCCCGGTTGTGGAGCAATCTGATTTGCAACGGAGATCGATGTATCTTGAATCAAAGATATAGACCAACCAGCATGACGGTTTGAAAATCCGGTTACTTTTGTATTGATTGAATCTCCGGCAATGATAAAGACCGCATCGCCGGCCTCAAACAATCCGTTATTATTTTGATCAAAAAAGATAAACTGCATGTGAGGAACATTATCAGTGAGATCTTCAATTTGAATATTTGAAACAATTGCTCCCGAGAATACGTCTGCCGGATATGAAGTATCACCTTTTCCAGGCTCGGTGAAATGCACTAAAAAATCAGCGGGAAAATTAACCCTTTGAGATTGATACTTCGAAGCGTATCTAGTATCAAATCCAACTTGAACGAAATAATTACTTGAACCTTTTTCCCAGCCGGTTTGTGATTGATCTATTGTTACGGCTGTATCGTTATTTATCTTTAAACTGAATCCATTAATTACTTGAGTTGTAGCTTGACCACCGGTTAGCCGGGTATACGGCAAAACGGTATCCTTAGAAGTATAATCTATAATTCTATAATAAGGAGCTTCATCAATATGAAATGGGGAATTATCTTTAAATTCGAGTCTATAGGTATCCAAATTCTTAACTGAATCCGGATCTAGAATTGTTACGGCTGCACTTCCGGTGCCGGGACCGCTCGCAGAAAAACTTTGAATTTCCGGGGAAATATAACCGGCGCTTGGAGCTCTTGGAGTTACAACTGCAGTATTGATATCCGTAGTTGGTCTTCCATTTATATCTACTTTAATTATGCTGGTATTTTCCGATGGTGGAATTCCTAAGTCTTCACCTTTAATATTTTGAGTAAAAAATCCTTTATCATAGGCAACAACAGCATAATAATAAGTTTGGCCGTTTTCTACGGTAGTATCCACAAATGAGTGCTGAATACCCGAGTCATCTCCTAAATAAAAGTAGGCGCCATTTACCGGTATCGGATGTAAGCCCGTTACTCCGTCCTTTAAATCAAATTGAGCTAAAGGTTTTCTAAAAGTTGATTTGCCGTAAGCATCTGTAATTAATTTGTCTTCTAAAAAATTTGCTTCGGTTGAACGGTAGATTCTATAACCTTCAAAATTATATCTCTGGTAAAATGCATCAAATGTATGTTCGGCTATATCATTCCAGTAGATTGTTACTTTATGATCTCCTGCAATTGCTTTAATTGTTGGTTTAGCGGGTGGCTTAGCAAAATGATAATTTGCATTATAAATTGATTGTACGGTTTTCTTTCTTCTGAATAAATCCTCTTTATCAATTCCAAAAATTAATGCCATAGAGAATCTTTGAGTTTCACCTTCCTGGTGTGTAATATCTGCTTGATTTGAATTTCTTCCATTCATATTAAAGAGATAACTTGAAAAGTAATTTGCTAGATTTACGTTTAAAAGTTGTTGTCCATGAGGTTCGGGTAAAGCGGAAAGCGCTTGCCAGTTTTTATCATCATTGTTTAAATCGTAAGTATGAGTTGCAAAAATAGCGAAACCGGTTAATCCAAGTTGATCTGATTCATCTTTATCCAAAATTCCAAAATCCGGTTCACCTTGTTCCGGTTTACCATCTGCTTCCGATCCATCCGCATCGGGTCCATTGTAACCGGCATCAAAAGGTCCAATACCGTCAGTTCCAACATCATCATATAGTGGTTCACCGGTATCCCATTTCCCATTTTTGTTTAGATCGCCGTATGTTCTCCAGTTGGCATTTTCATCTGCATCCCAATGAGGCTGCCATGAATATCCATAGTAATTCTTAAATCTCAGAGTATCTTGGCTTATATCTCTAAGATATGGATCGTTACTAGGTTGAGAAATAAAAACACTTGCAGTATTATCTCTTTTTTCATCAGTTAAACCATCATGATCATTATCGATGTTATCGTTTTCTTTTCCGGGACTTTCAAGAAAAGCATATGCAGCCATTCCCACAGGGCTCCAATTTCCCGGCATTCCAACAGTTGAGCCAACTAACCAGGCATAAGCAATATCTAGAACTTCATCGTAATCACCGCCATTATTTGCAGTACTTTGATAACCACCAATGCCCCAATCAACATATTGAGCAAAGAGAGTATTGGGGTAATCGGTTGTTCCCATGTTCGTTATTTCGTAATGCCAAAAAATTACATCCTCAGCCAGTACTTGGGACCATTGGAATCCTCTAGCTCTTACTTGCATGCCTAAACCACCGCGAGCGGGATCATCTTGATCAGGATAAAAATTATCTTTCAACATATATTCGCGATCTTCATTATCATCAAAAACAAAATAAGTTTCAAGATCAGCATTTAGAACGCCTTTACCGAAAAATCCATCCCAATTTCCATCCCAATCGGTTGTTCTATCCGGCCACGTTGACGGCCAGGTTGTTGGGTCATCGCTTCTAGCAACCTTAGATTGATTTGGATTAGCATAACCCGGAAGCGGCCACCACCCGTACGTTACACCTGTAGCCGGATTGTATCTAGTATATTCATAATAATTTGTTTCAAGAGGATGAATCTTTTTACCTGAAGGTAGGATAGCTTCCGACTGAACAATTACGGCAACACCATCAACATAAGTGTGATCGGTTCCTTTCGGCCATACACCACTGCGAGTAGGTTCATTTTCCCAATCGGCAATTTCACCGAAATTATAAAATACAGTTTCGGCAAGATTTCCATCCATAATTCCTTTTTTTGTTTGATTATGGTCGCCTTTATTTTTATCCACTATTCTTTGCGCAAAAAGATTAAAAGAGAATAGATAAGCTGATATAACGATTAAGTAAAAGTTAGATGGTAATTTTTTATTCAAATTAGTGTCCCTTAATTTTTGTTAAATAAGAGCTTGGATGGAATATAAATAGTAAGAATGATTGGTGAGTGCTTACGAAATTCTAATTTTGTTTGAATATTTAAGCAATTAAAGCATTTAAAATATTGTGGCAAATTTCTGTAATTCTCTTTACTATTCATTTTGAAACTTACCTTTTGAGGTTTTAGTTAAACGTTTAACCAAAATTTAATATTTTATTTACCCGACTGCAAGGAAAATTTTGAACGTAAATGGGCAATTGTTATCTCATAAGTCAAATAAATTGATAACTACCTGGCTATAAAGTTATGATATGAAAATATATACTGCGTTTGACTATCACTATTATAAAGCCAATAAAATAAGAAATAAAAAGTTTGGAAGGCGATAAAATCTAAGTTGTAGAAAAAAAATAAGACAAATATGTGAAGCAGATAATATAAAGGTATCTAAAAAACTGGATTACTCAAAGATTATTATTCAGCTTCAGTTAAAACAAAACTATGGACTTTTGAAGTCCATAGTGAATTATTTGTTGGAAAATAAATATAGAAATTCTCCGTATCCTTCGGATTTCATTTTATCTTCCGGGATAAATTTTAGCGCTGCTGAGTCCATGCAATAACGGAGATGAGTTGGTGCCGGACCATCATCAAAAACATCTCCAAGATGTGAATCGCCAAATCTGCTTCTAGCTTCAACACTAAGCATTCCACCGGATTCATTAACTACTTTATTTATATAACGGGGATCAATGGGGCGTGTAAAACTAGGCCATCCTGTTCCGGATTTGAATTTTGCCGTAGAACTGAATAACGGTTCACCCGAGACTATATCAACATAAATTCCTTCATCATGGTTATTCCAATATTTATTGTCAAACGGTCTTTCGGTTGCTCCGTTTTGAGTTACCTGGTATTGTAAGTTTGTTAGTTTTTTCTTTAAGACTTCATCAGACGGTTTTTTGTATCTATCAATTCCTAAATCGCCCCAAACTCCCATTATAAAAGCATCTCTTCCTGATGCTTTACGATAAGCGTCATAATGTTCCGGATTCTTTTTGTAATAGTGCTGATGGTATTTTTCAGCCGGATAAAAATTTGTAAACTTTTTAATCTTTGTAACAATTGGTTTTTTAAAGATATCCGAACTATTTAATAATGCTTTAGATTTTTCGGCAGTTTCTTTTTGAGTCTCATCTTTATAAAATATCACTGATTTATATTGCGATCCTCTATCATAAAATGATCCGCCTGCATCGGTTGGATCAAATTGCTTCCAATAAACCGTGAGTATTTCGGAATAACTAACTATTCTAGGATCAAAAGTTACTTGAACTGATTCCACGTGTCCCGTAGTTCCGGAAGATACTTGCTCATAGGTTGGATTCTTTACATTTCCGCCTGCGTAACCGGAAATTACTTCTTTTACTCCTTCCAAATTTTCAAATGGAGCATCCATACACCAAAAACAGCCGCCGGCAAATGTTGCGGTTTCCATTCCTTTATAATTTGAATTGCTTACTTCCATTTCATTTTTTTTAGCACCATCATTTTTGGAATCACTTTTTGCACAGCTAACAAACAATAACGCGGATGCTATGCCGATCAACATTTTAAATTTCATTTTTTACTCCGGACTTAATTTATTTTTGTTCATGCACAAAATAAGAAGGAGATGTCACGATTATGTCACAATTTTATTAAGATTTATTAACTCATGTTACGCAAGTATATGTTTTGGTCATATTGAACGAAGTGAAATATCTCATAATTTTGTAAAAATTGAAACCTTGAGATTCTTCATTTCATTAAGAATGACCGTTTTGCGTAATATGAGTTATTAAATTAAATCTTTACATCAAACAACTTGGAATCGTAAATAAAAGTTAGTTCCTTTGTTAATCTTACTTTCAACATTAATGCTTACTCCGTGCATATCTAATATTCTCTTAACAATTGTTAGGCCCAATCCGGTTCCATGATCATTTTCAACTGTGATCCTTTTGGTATGATTAAACCGGTCGAAGATTAAAGGCAAATCATCTTCGCTAATACCTATTCCTGTATCAGATATTTCCGCAAGGATAGTCTTCGAGCTTTCCAATTTCAAATTCATTTTTATTTTACCGCCTGAAGAAGTAAACTTAAAAGCATTATCTAATAAATTTTGAAACACTTTTTCCATCATTCCTATATCTGCGTTAATTAGCGGAATGTTATCTTGAATATTCAGTTCTAAATTTATGTTTCGTTTTTTCGCAGTTAAGTAATTTTTTTGATGAATATCTTGCAATATTTCCGCTAAAGAAAATTTCTCTGGTTTTGGTTTAAGTTCCTCCGCATCAAGTTTAGAGAGTTCAAATAATTCCTCAACAAGCGATAATAATCTTTCCGTACTCTTTAAAGAAGTCTCCAGATATTTCTTTCGGTCTTCATCATTAAGTCTTTCATCTTTTATTAAAATAGTTTCTATATAACCGCGAACAATAGATAGGGGAGTGCGAAGATCGTGAGATACATTTGCAATTAAATCCCGCCGCTGATTATCCATCCTTTTTATTTTATCCAAATTAACAACTATTGTATCTGCCATTTCATTGAAAGAGTTTGCAAATTCGTTAAGCTCACCTTTACTTTTAACATGTATTCTCGCTTTTAAATTTCCGTCTCTAAATTCCCTAATTACATAAATTATTTTTCTAAGATTTCTAATAATAATTCCGATTGCTAGAAATCCGATAAGAGCCGCGGTAATTAAAGCTATTATCATTGATCTAACACCAAGTCTGAGAATGTAGCTTCCAAAAAGAAGTTGTGAAGCATTTTCATATTCCTGTCCGCCCAGAATTACATAAATGTAACCTTTTAATTTTCCGTTCTCTAAGACCTTTGCTGCTGAAAATGCTTTCTCTTTCCCCGGGCTTTTAGGATCAACTCCCATGAAAAAATGTTCCTTACTTTCCGATTTTATAAATTTAATTATCGGTTTAAGGGGAACTTCTGTTAGTTTTACGGTGTTGGGAGGTGCATCGTAAGCTAGAATTTTTCCATTAGTATTCAATAAATAAACCTCAATACTAGGATTGATAATCATAACATTATGAAATACATTTTTAAGTACGTTTATATTTACAGAATCACCTGTAAAAAATTGATTATCATTCGCTATATGAGATGCAACTTTAACATCTAGTTTTTGCCTTGTCTCCTGGAAATACATTTCAGCTGTGTTGACAGAAATATAAATATATACTGTGGATATGATTAGTAAGATCAGAAGGAATACGAGTGATATTTTCCAGAACAGGGAATTAAAAAAGTTTTTCATGTAGATAAGTAAATTTTAAAGTTGATCGTTAAAGCGATACCCGACACCCCAACTTGTTAAAATAAATTCGGGCTTTGATACATCCTTTTCTATTTTGCTTCGGAGTCTGTTGATATGAGAGTTAACGGTATGTTCGTAACCGCTGTACTGAATTCCCCAAATCTGGTTTAATAAATTTTCTCTTGTAAAAGTTTTTCCCGGATGTGAAGCCAACAAATATAATAGTTCAAATTCTTTCGGTGTTAATTCAATTCTTTCTCCGTCAAAAATCACTTTATGATTTCCAATCTCAATTTTTAATTTCCCGAATATTAAATCTTTTTTACTATTATTTGCATTTGATAAGTTTTCCATTCTTCTAAAAATTGCTTTTACCCTAGCGATAAATTCTCTTATGCTGAATGGCTTTGTTAAATAATCATCTGCGCCAATCTCCAGTCCAAGTACTTTATCCAATTCTTCGGATTTTGCGGTAAGCATTAGAATAGGAGTAGTTATTCCGTCGGAACGAATTTTTTTACAAACTTCAAATCCATCTAATTGAGGAAGCATGATATCTAAAATTATTAGATCAAAATTTTCTTGGCGGGCTTTAATTAAACCTGTTTTCCCATCGAATGCTTTATCAACTTCAAAATTTATATCAGAAAGATTAATCTCTATTAGGTTAGAGATTTCTCTATCGTCTTCTATTATCAATGCTCTTTTCATATACTCGTTAATTTTTTCTGCAATATAAAGATTAATTGTAACAAAATAATCACAAATAAATCACTAGTTTATAAATGGAACTGTTTAGTCTTTATTGGGAATTATGATTGATTAGTGAAGTTGTAAAAAGAATTTCTGTGCAGTAATAATTAGAATAGTATTTGGAAGATTGTAAATGGATTATAAGTAAAAGTTATAATCCATTCTTTATTATATCAACCATTTTTTTCTTCGCGGTAGTTTCAATGGTTAAGAAGTCATGAATAGAATTATAAGTATCTCTATCCATTTTATTTGGGTCGAGCGCTAATGATTTTATCAAATAGTGTTTTTTATTTATCATCTTTTCAAAATTCTGTTTATTAGATAATTTGCCGATATCGTTAATTACATAATCAAATAAATTAAGCGGGCTATAAAGCACAAACATTAAAATCAGTATAAATAAAAGTAGTAATTTTTTCATCATTCTTATTTCGCTTATTATTAAACTATTGCTAAAAGTACAATGTTTGTACCAAAAAAATAAAGCATATAACTCTTATAAAACAAACATATTATAACATTAATGCGAAATCTTTACGCAGTATCCGAAATATTTTTGCGGAAATCTACATTTATTTGAATAATTCATCAATTTTTAGTATGAATTATTTGGTGGTTTTGTTATAGTATTTTTTATTAACTTTAATTAAATAACTGTAGATATTTAAGCTTTGCAGGATTTCATGAAATATTTTTATACAAAAATTTTAATGTCCCTTATTCTTTTAATGGTTTTTGGTTATAATTTGAGAGCACAAGAAAATAGTAAACCGACAACAGTAGATTCTGTTGATCTAAATAAGTATATCGGGACGTGGTATGAAATTGCTAAAATTCCAAATAGCTTTCAGAGTGATTGTTTAAAAAATACTACTGCTACTTATAAACTCCGGGATGACGGTAGAATTGATGTTATAAATCGTTGCACTGAAGAAAATGGTGAAGAGAAAGTTGCAAAAGGAATTGCAAAAGTAGTAGATGAAAAGTCTAACTCAAAACTGGAAGTTAGTTTTGTTAGAATATTTGGAATTTCATTATTTTGGGGAGACTATTGGATAATCGGTTTGGATAAAAACTATGATTACGCAGTTATAGGAACTCCTTCGCGTAAATATGGATGGATACTAGCAAGGTCTAAATCATTATCTAAAGATCAAATTGATTCTGTATTTTCCATTCTTCGTAAACAGGGATATGATCCGAAAAATTTTGTTTTTACTGAACAATCTAATTGATTTTCAGTTTTATTAAAATTTATAAAAATACCAGTCTAAAAAATTAAAAGTAAATATATGAGTATAATTTCATTACTAAAGCCTTCCGAAAATGTTGCATTCATTTGGGAAGAACAAAAAATAAATTACCGTGATTTAACAAAACACGTTAATTATTATTCAACTTTAATTAAAGAAGGGGAAACGAATAAAATTGCAATTTTTTCTCCTAACAAACCTGAATGGGCCTATGCTTTTTATGCGGCACTTAAGCACAACTCTACTTTTGTGCCCATCGATTTTATGGCTACTGCTGATGAAATAGCCTACATCTTAAATGATTGTCGCCCGGAACAAATATTCTTATCAAAAGAGACAGAAAAAACTTTTGAAAAAGTAAAACAGCTTTTACTGTTTGATATAGCAACTATAATTCTGGAAGATTTGAAATATGATTTAACCAAATATGAAACAATAGAAATTATTCCTAAAGATGTTGAAGAGACAGCAGTGATAATTTATACTTCGGGTACTACCGGGAAACCTAAAGGTGTAATGCTTTCTTATGATAATTTGATGGCAAACATTGAAGCAGTTGCAATCGAAATCCCGATTTTTACAAGTTATCGAAATGTTTTATGTCTCCTTCCTCTCCATCATATTTTCCCTTTAATGGGTACTTTAATTGCACCAATATATACCCAATCAACAATTGCTTTTTCACCTTCTATGAATTCCGAAGATATAATCTCTACACTTCAGAAAAATAAAATTGCAATCATTATAGGTGTGCCAAGATTATACGCCGCAATAAGACAAGGAGTAATGGTTCAAATTAATAAAAATATAGTCGCTAAGTATTTATTTAAAATTGCCGGAAAAATTAATTCAAGAAAATTATCCAGAAAATTGTTTAAGAAAGTTCATGATAAATTTGGCGGCAATGTAGATTATATGGTTTGCGGCGGTGCAAAATTGGATGAGGATGTTGCTAAAGATTTTAAAACCTTAGGCTTTGAAATGCTTGAAGGATTTGGAATGACTGAAGCGGCACCTATGATTACATTTACAAGACCGGGAAGATGGAAAATTGGTTCACCGGGCGAACCTCTGCCTGGATTGGAAATTAAAATAAAAGATGGGGAAGTAATTGCACGCGGACGAAATATAATGAAGGGTTATTTTAATCATCCGGAAGAGACCTCCGAAGTTTTAAAGGATGGCTGGCTGCATACCGGTGATATTGGTCATTTTGATGATGGCGGATTTCTGCACATTACTGGGCGTTCAAAAGAAATTATTGTTTTGTCTAATGGGAAAAATATAAACCCGGAAGAAATTGAAAATAAGATTTTATCAACTTCTGATTTTGTGGCTGAGGCTGGCGTCTTTATGCAGAATGATATTCTAACTGCTGTTATCTTCCCGGACTTCAAAAAACTAAAAGATAAAACAATTGGAAATTTAGAAGAGTTGTTTCGCTGGGATGTAATTGATAAATATAATTCAAATTCCTCATCGTATAAAAAAATTAAAAAGTTTGTGTTATGTAAAAATGAATTACCCAAAACCAGATTAGGAAAAATTCAGAGATTTAAATTAAATGAACTGATTGAAGAATCGGGAAGTCGTAAAAGATCAAAACCGGCGGAGCCTGAATTTGAAGAATATCAAGTTATTAGAGACTTTTTAAAAGAACAAAAGAAAAGTGAAATATTTCCGGATGATCATTTTGAAATCGATCTAGGCTTGGATTCTTTAGATAAAATTAATCTTCAAGTTTTTTTAGAATCAACTTTCGGTATAAAAATACCTGAAGATATTCTGCTTCATCATCCTACTGTCGAAAAACTTTCTCATTTTATGAAAGAAAAGAAAAATAAAATTAGTGTTGAAACTGTGAAATGGGCGGAGATATTTCGTGAAAAAGTTGAATTAAAATTACCAAAAAGTTGGTTTACACAAAATTTATTTAAGAACACTTCAAAAATATTATTCAAATTTTATTTCAGAATAAAAGGGGAAGGTATAGAAAATATTCCTGATGGCCCGGTAATTTTAGCTCCTAATCATCAAAGTTTTTTTGATGGATTATTTGTCTCTGCGTTTTTAAAGAATAAAGTAATGAAGAACACGTACTTCTACGCAAAAGAAAGACATGTGAGAAATCCTTTCCTACGTGCCTTGGCAAATAGAAATAATATAATTGTAATGGATATAAATAAAGACCTAAAACAATCGCTCCAAAAGCTTGCGGAAGTTCTTAAAGAAGGTAAAAACATAATTATTTTTCCTGAAGGGACTAGAACAAGGACCGGGAATTTAGGCGAGTTTAAAAAATCTTTTGCAATATTAAGTCACGAATTAAATGTACCTGTAGTTCCGGTATCAATAAGCGGAGCGTTCAATGCTCTTCCGCGCGGAAGTTTTATCCCTCGCCCTTGGAAAAAGATTAAAATTAAATTTTTAAATCCCATATATCCTGAAGGCAAAAGTTACGATATTATCACTGAAAAAGTATATAAAGTTCTGGCCAATGAACTCACTTACTAATTTATAAAAGTTTGGAATTTTTATTGGCAGTTGTGTGGATTTAAGATTTAGTATAAAATTCATAATATGAACAGCTGATTATATCAGCTTGAGCTAAGTTGAAGGTCGAAAATTTACAATCGTCTTTGGTCGTTGTAAAACTTAGATGCATTTTTAATATCATTTTATATGAAATGTATTACCTGGTACTTTTGCGTACCTAATCCATACAACGGGTTTTTATTTGTATTTAATTCTTAAACCAAAATCATTATTTTGGAAATCTACACAAGGAATTTCGAGTGTTTTATTATCGTTTCCAATTTTAACAAACGCGAAACCCCTCGGCGGATTTGATAAAATAATTGGTATATCACTTCCTTTAAATCTTATCTCATGGTTATGATTTATTACGGGTTCTTCAATAACTTCGGTTAAATATTTAAAATTATTTCTTATATAATCTGCGGTTAATTCTACTCCGGGGTGATACCAATCCAGCGTATCAGGAATTTGATAAATGTCGTAGCTTAAACTAATTGAATCAAAATAATCTTTTCGATAATAACCATTCAAATAATCAATTAAATCATAATTAGCACCTATCTTTGCATTTTCTGCCAGAAATTGGATAAAGACTACATCTTTGTTTACATGAATAGAGGAGAAGTCATCAAGCATATTATATCTTATAGTTATATCTTTTTTTAATGTATCAGAACCAGTTAGAGTTGCGGAGACTTGTGATGTACTTATATCATTTCTAGTGCTTCGGAATGAAATTGTAAAATTACCTGAGCTTAGGTTTGTAAAGGAATAATTTCCGTTAGGATCTGCCAATGTGCTCGTTGTCAATGGAGACTCTGAATTTTTTAACTCAATTTTTGCGTAAGGTGCTGTTGTCCCGTCAAGAAACTTTACTTCGCCATAGAGTTCACTATTAGCAGGGGGCGGAGGATTGGTTGAGGTATCATTTTTTTTGCATCCACTGAAAAATATTGACGCGGTAAAGACTAATAAAACCAAATTTCTTGTCAAATCGCAAAAACTCCTATCATAATTCTAATAAAGCATTTAAAGTAAAAAATCTACATCAGAATATAATCAAAATATTCATAAGGCTGATTATATCTTTCAAAAAATTATAAATCATTTCCTTTCGTGTTGAACATATTTTTCAAATATTTTATTAATGAGATTTTTTTAAAGAATCATTCTAAATATTAAATTATTAAAGTTTTATCTAGTTAGCATGTGTAAAATTTTGTCGAATGTTAAAAAGTGATGTAACAATCAATACTTGACAAATAGAATTTTAAAGTTTAAGTTAATATTTAGTTAAACGTTTAACTAAAACTATGACAAATCCAACAATAAAAGATGTAGCAAAATTGGCAGGCGTTTCTATAGCGACAGTATCGCTGGTAATTCATAACCACAAGCGGATACCGCAGGAAACTAAAGACAAGGTATCAAATGCCATAAAAGAGTTAAACTATCATCCATCTCGATCTGCTAGAGGTTTAGTCTCTCAGAAAACCGGTAATATTGGCTTTGTGTTGACAAACGATCACTTTTTAAGAACTGAGCCTTTTTATACTAGAATATTTTTGGGTACTGAATTTGAAGCAAGAGAGAAGGAATATTATTTACTGCTTACTACTATTGAGTCAAAGTTTAACCAATCCAAACCTTTGCCAAGATTCATACTTGAACGAAATGTTGACGGTTTAATTATTGCTGGAAAAGTACCGGGTAAATTTGTTTCGAAATTGAAAACTGTTGAGATCCCGATTGTTTTTATTGATTATCTACCTAAGGCAAAAGCTTATCCTTCTGTTATGATTGATAATATTAATGGTGGAATTCAAGCAACAAATCATCTTATAGACTTGGGACATAAGAATATTGGCTTCATCGGAGGAGATATAAATCATCCTAGTATCAAAGACCGATTAAAGGGATACAAGCAGGCACTACTTGATGCAAAATTAAAAGTGGATGAAAAATCAATTATTTCCGATGAGGACTATCCGGCTAGAGAAAATGGTTTTAATGCGGCTAAAAAATTACTCGAACAAAATAAAAAGATTACGGCAATATTTGCATGTAATGATGCTATGGCTATCGGTGTGATTCAATATTTGAAAAGTCAAAAATTAAAAGTACCTGAGGATATTTCTGTAATTGGTTTTGATGATGTTGAAGCAGATTTAGCTCTTGATCCGCCTTTAAGTACAATTAGAGTATTAAAGACGGAAATGGGATCCGAGGCAATGAAAATGATGGCAAGAATTCTTAAAGCTGAAAATTCAAACGGACATTCTGAATGTTCCCTGGTTCCGGTTGAATTGATAGTAAGGAAATCGACTAAAAGATTGAAATAATTTTTACTAATTAGGATTTTTAATGAAGGCAGCAATCTTCAAAGGACCGGGAATTATAGAAGTGAATGAAACGGACTTCGCAAAGATCGGTCATAATGATTTGAGAATTAAAGTTGAAGTTTGCGGTCTATGCGGTACTGACTTTCACATCTTTCATGGATTAGCTCCTGCTAATTCACCTGTAATAACCGGACACGAATATGTAGGCGAAGTTGTTGAGGTTGGTGATCAAGTTTCTGATGATTATAATATTGGTGATCACATAGCTGTGGATCCTAATATCTACTGTGGTAAATGTCAATATTGTAGAGCGGGGAAAATTCAATTCTGTAAAAATCTCAAAGCATTGGGAGTAACTGAAAATGGAGGATTTGCTGAATATTCTATAGTTCCTGTTTCCCAGGCTTATATACTTCCTAAAGATTATTCATTACGCAATGCATCATTTGCAGAACCTTTGTCTTGCTGTATTCATGGTATTGATCAAGCAAATATTAAACACGGAGATTCTGTTGTTATAGTAGGCGCCGGAACAATAGGTCTTATTATGCTCCAGCTGGTGAAATTAAGTGGTGCTGCAAAAATTATTGTTGTAGAACCCGTTTTGTCTAAAAGAGAAATGGCGCTAAATATTGGTGCTGATTATGCATTTGATTCAAACGATAATGAAACAAGGAATATTATAAAAGATTTAACTGGCGGTGGTGCTGATGTTGTAATTGAATGCGTTGGAAATTCTAAAGCAGCGCAATCATCCTTAAATTTTCCTAAGAAAGGCGGTAGCATAGTAGTTTTCGGTTTATCAGGTAAGAATGATTCTATTAACATAAATCTTCAAGAGTTTTTCCATAAGGAATTAACTCTTAAGAGCTCATTGTTAAATCCTTTTACATTTTCAAGGTCAGTAGATATGCTGGTAACAGGTAGAATAAAAGTTGACGTTCTACATCCGGTTAGTTCAACTATAGAAAATCTTTCAAGCATATTTAATCAACCTAGAAATTTTTCAGTAACAAAATATCAAATAACACCTAACTAAAAAGAGGAGCAAGCTATGAAAAAATTCGGCCGATTTATACCGATTTTAATGGCAGTTTTCCTGATGTGTGCTTTTCAGTGGCAAGCTGACGCACAATCTAAACTAGATCAAATCGGGGGCTTTGAAGGTAATCTTCCCGCATTTTGGACTATGGGTAACCAACCAAGCGGTAGCACCCTAACATGGGCAACTGATCAATTCAAATCAATGGGACATTCCATTAAAATTGAAAAAACTGCCACAGGTGATTCTGCTGCATGGGTATCCGATAATATGTGCGATATCTGGTCATCTACAGTTTCTGCAAATGTTGACCTAAAATTCGGTGCATATATTAAAACTATGAATGTAAACACTAACCCTACCAATGAGGATCAAAAATGGTACATTGCTTATACTTTTTATGATAGTGCCGGTGCCTTAATGGGAACTGTAAAATTGCCAATCGATCAAAGTCAGGCCAGTAGTTCTGGTTGGATGGCTGATACAACAGCAGTTGGTCAAATTTCTCTTCCTAAAGCAGCCTGGAAAATGATTATTAGTTTTGTTGCAGGTAAAAATGCAACTGGTACTGTTTGGGCAGACGATTTCATCTTCATAGGAAGAGGTGGTTGGGCTGGTCAAGATTGGAATACTCAACTAGGAGTTCCAACTGATTGGTTCTATTGGCTTCCGCCTTTAGGAGGAAACGATGGCCAACTTAATAAAGGATTTGAAAATACAGTTGTAACAACTGAAGCAGCTCATTCAGGTACTCATTCATTAAAGTTTGACCTTCCTATGGGAAGAGATGCTCAAGACGCTTTTGTCGCTACACACAGACTGCCCTTTACAGATATTGATCCTTCAATTAAACCTGGTGATGTAGTTAGAATTAGTGTATGGTTGAAAGGTAGTAATCTACATCCGGACTCAGCTGCAAAATATCCTTCAACCTGGTCTGTTGGATTAACACCTATGATATTTGACAAATACGGCAATCATGATGGGTATGATCCATTAAGTGCAATTGATTATCAATTTGTCTTACCAAATGCAACTTCCTTTGATTGGAAACAATTTTATCTTGATGTGAAAATTCCTGATACTGCAAACACAAGCGGTAAAATTGCAAACTCTCTCGAAGTTAGATTACATGTTTATTCTACATTTGTCGGAACCATCTATTTTGATGACTTAACCGTTACAAAATTAGAGGCTCCGCAAATTTCCAGTGTTGGTGGATTTGAATCTAATCTTCCGTCATTTTGGATGAAAGGTAATGAGCCTAATGGAGCTACATTAACCTGGGCAACTGATCAATCTGTCTCAATGGGACATTCATTGAAAATTGAAAAATCAGCAACCAGTGATTCAGCTTCATGGGTATCCGAAAATATGTGCGATATCTGGTCACCCACGGTTTCAGCTAACGTCGATCTAAAATTTGGTGCGTTGGTTAAAACAATGAATGTTAATACAAATCCTACTACTGATGATCAGAAATGGTATATCGCTTATACTTTTTATGATAGTGCCGGCGCTTTGATGGGTACAATTAAGTTACCAATTGATCAAAGCACAGCTTCAAGTTCTGGATGGCTAGGCGATACTACTGCAGTTGGTCAAATTTCTTTACCAAAGGCCGCATGGAAAATGTATATTAGTTTTGTTGCCGGTAAAAATGCAACCGGTACGGTTTGGGCCGATGATTTCATGTTTATTGGAAGAGGTGGTTGGGCCGGACAGGATTGGAATACTGCGGTTGGCGTTCCAACAGGATGGTATTATTGGTTACCTCCGGTCGGTGGAAATGATGGAGTACTTAATAAAGGATTTGAGAATACTATTGTTACGAATGAAGCAGCGCATTCTGGTAATTATTCGTTAAAATTCGTATTACCATCAGGACGGGATGCTCAAGATGGATTTGTCGGAACTAGAAGATATAAATTCGATGGAAGTGATTTCTCGCCGATGAATAAGCTTGCTAAAACTACAAGCGACGGACAAGATATTTCACATCTTACTAATGTACAACCGGGCGACTCATTAAGAATTAGTGTTTGGGTAAAAGCAAGCGGCTTGTCTCCTGATTCTGCTGCAAAATACCCCAGCACTTGGGCCGTTGGTGTAACACCCCAGTTCTTTACTGATGCTATTGGAAACAATGATGGTTATAATCCTATTGGTGGAAATGATTATCAATTCACATTTCCAAATGCAGCGTCTTTTGATTGGACAAAGTTCTATGTAGATGTTCAAGTTCCAGATACAAGTACAACTGATAAAATTGCAAAAGCTTTGGAAGTCAGATTACATGTTTACTCAACTTTTGTTGGAACAGTATATTTTGATGACTTATCAATTACCAAAATCACTGGTCTTACCGCTGTAGATGGCAAACAAATGCAGCCGGTTAACTTCCAGGTAAATCAGAATTATCCTAACCCTTTCAATCCTTCAACTGTAATAAGCTATACAATACCTCATTCTGTGCCTGTTAAAGTTGTTGTTTATGATATGTTGGGTAGGCAAGTTTCAACATTAGTTAATTCAAACCAAACAGCCGGAACACATAATGTTGTTTGGAATGGAGTTAACGATTTAGGACAGAAAGTTGCTAGTGGAACTTATTTATATAGAGTTCAAGCAGGAGAAAATGTTCAAACAATGAAGATGATTCTTCTTAAGTAAGAGTCCTTTTTAACTCATGGGAGTGTTTGAAATATAACACTCCCTGTTTTTAAATATCACTTCCTCTTGCTCGGTTCATTAACATAATTAGCAAGTTAAAAATTATGAATAAATTGTATACTAAATTAAAATTATTTTATCTCGGCTTTTTAACCATTTTTCTAATTTTCTCATGCAATTCTTTTGCTGGCACAACAGGAAAAATTGCAGGAAAAATTATTGATGCCACTACAAACGAAACTCTAATTGGAGTTAATGTGATAATTGTAGGGACTACAATGGGAGCCGCAACGGATATAAATGGTGAATACTATATTCTAAATATTCCACCTGGTACATATGAAGTAAAAGCTTCATTAATAGGTTATCAGTCTGTAACAATCACCAATGTAAACGTTTCCGCGGATCAAACTACCAAACTCGACTTTAAAATGAGTCAAAAAGCTGTTGAGATAAAAGGAGTCGTAGTTACCGCTTCAAAACCTATAGTGCAAAAAGATTTAACATCCACTCAGCAAAGTATTAGCGGTAATGATATAAACATGCTTCCGGTAGAAGATGTTCAATCTGTTGTAAACTTACAAGCTGGAGTTGTAAACGGGCATTTTAGAGGTGGCAGAATTGGTGAAGTAAAATACATGATAGACGGTGTTTCCGTAAATGATGTATTTTCCGGTCAGCAAACAATGCAGGCTGATGTTAACAGTATTCAAGAGCTACAAGTAATTACTGGTACTTTTAATGCGGAATATGGTCAGGCATTATCCGGAGTAGTCAATCAGATTACTAAAATTCCGGGTAACCATTATTCTGGTAGTTTAAGTTGGTACAACGGTGATTATATGACAAGCAGAACAAATTTGTTTTCCTTCATGGGAGGACTTCATCCGCTAAGGACTTATAATATTCAAGGAAGTTTGAGCGGGCCGATTCCCGGTACTGATAATTTTGTAAGGTTTTTTGGTTCTGGCAGATATTTGAACGATGATGGTTATTTATACGGTAAAAGAATATTCAACCCATCCGACTCATCAAACTTCAATGCAGGTGATCCCAGCAAATGGTATGTCGGTGCAACTGGCGATGGAGCAAATGTTCCCATGAATTATTCCCGGCAACTTTCATTACAGGGAAAGTTGCAGTTTAAAGTCGGTAGTGGAAAAGGAATAGTTGTGGAAGCATTATATCAGAAACATGATTATAAGGATTACAATCATTTGTATAGGTTTAATCCGGATGGGGATTATAAAAAATATCAAACCAGTCTTTTAGGTAGTATAAGTTATACTCATGTTTTTAGCCAGTCTGCTTTTCTTGATGTGCTGGGATCTATGTATTTATCGGATTTCAAACAATATGTATACTCAAACCCGCTGGATCCGCGATATGTACCCGTTGAATATCAAAGACAGGTTAGTGGAAATTCATTTTTAACGGCTGGAACAGAGAATTGGCATTATCAACAAAAAACGAACACTTATACGGCTAAACTTGATTTTACCGATCAAGTCACTAATGTTCACGAAATGAAAGCCGGTGTAGAAATAGATTATCATACATTGGACCATAAAGATTTCCAAATAATTCTAGATCCTTCTAATAACTATGCACCTACTCTGCCTACTCCGGGTGCCTTTAACTATAATGTTTATGCAAACCATCCTTATCAACTTGCCGGGTACATTCAAGACAAAATTGAACTTAGTTATCTTATAGTTAATGTTGGTGTAAGATTCGATTACTTTGAACCTGACGGTAGAGTTCTTATAAATCCTGATAGCGTTTCTGCTCTGGATAATATTCGACCCCCTTTCCCGTCAAAATATTTCAAAAAAGCTTCGGCTAAGTATCAACTGAGTCCTAGAATTGGAATCTCATATCCTATAACTGATAAAGGAGCGGTTCATATATCATATGGTCATTTTTTCCAAATTCCTCCTTTCGATTACTTATATAGAAATCCAAATTTTAGAATTCCTTTAACAGGAGATTTTCCTGATTTTGTAGGAAATTCAATCGGAAATGCTGATTTGAAACCTCAAGAAACAACAATGTATGAAATAGGCCTACAGCAAGAGTTGTTTACTAATTTTGGTGTTAATGTAACAGCTTATTATAAGGATATCAGAAATCTTCTAGGTGTTGCAATTCATCTAAAAAATAATTTTAGAAAATTTGCAGAATACATAAATCGTGATTATGGAGCTGTTTCAGGTATAACTATTTCATTGGAAAAGAAATTTGCTGACGGTTTTGGTGCAACTATTGACTATACATATCAAGTAGCTAATGGAAATGCTTCTGATCCGAATGAAGCGTTTAATAAAGCACAATCTTCTCCCCCCGTTGAAGTAAATAAACAATTAGTCCCATTAAATTGGGATAGAAGGCACTCGTTAAATTTTACTCTTACCGTTGGTACTCCGGATGATTATATAATTAGTGCTGTCGGTCAGTTAGGTTCGGGTTTGCCGTACACACCATCTTTCCAAAATCAAAGAACCGGTCTTGAAAATAGTGCAACTCGTCCAACCTTTTTCAATGTCGATTTGTACTTAACTAAATACTTCAAGTTGCTCGGAACAAACTTTTCTGTGTTTGCTAAAATTTATAATCTATTTGATATTGCAAATGAACTTGATGTTTTTACTGATACTGGAAGAGCTGGTTATACACTCGAACTTACTAGAGATCAATCTCGGCCTCATGGAATAAATAATTTACAGCAATTTTTTACAAGACCTGATTTTTATAGCGCACCACGTCAAATATTAATCGGTGCTTCTATGAACTTTTAATGATGAGAAATTAAGAAGGTATTTAACCGTGAAACACAATCGTATTAAAAGTATAATATTTTTAGCTATCACATTGGTACTCAGTACTTCTTATATTAGCTATTCCCAAAGAATTGTGGATAAAAACAAGGGAAACCATAATAACACTAAAATGGGTGTTATGGATGGAAACCTGGTTCAGACAGTTTTCTATAACTTTGGTGAAATAGCTGATTGGCAGAACCAACCTACTAGAAGTGGTGTTTGGCCTAAAGGTACAAATCATACTTATGTTGATGGAGTCGCGGTGATAGTTCAAGCAGAGGCAAAAGATCCTCAAGGCAAAACTATTCATCCGCTTGAAACAAATTATTACGAATATACCAGGTATGATCCTGCAACCGGTGTTACATATGGATGGTGGCCGCTTCCCGGATACGCAAATCCAAATCAATCAAGTGTTGCCAGAAGTGATGATCCTACAACTTGGCCTACAACTTGGCCGGATAGAGGATCGGATTGGAACGGGAAATGGAATGGCTATTTTGGAAAAGGAATAAAAAATGCCGATTTGGAATCATACTTTGTTTTTGATGATAATGAAGATCGCGAATATATGCTAAAAAATAATTTCTACCCGGATCAAGATGATCCCACTAGAGGAGGATTAGGTATGCAGGTCCATGGTAGAGGTTTTCAATGGTCTCAGGTTTTAGCTGCAGATGTTATCTTTTGGTATTATGAAATTACAAATATGGGAACAACTGATTATCCAAAAACCTTATTTGCTCAATATGTTGATTGGGGAATCGGAGGTCATGATAATTCATCCAACAATGCTGGAGATTATGATGAAGTGTTAAATATTTCATACGCATGGTCTACTGTTTCCTATGGAAGCCCCGGACATTGGAGTCCGGTTGGTTATGCCGGTTATGCTTTTCTTGAAAGTCCCGGAATTGATTATGACAATATTGACAATGATCATGATGGATTAACTGATGAGAAGAGAAATAATGATGCTAGCGTTTTTATTACACAACCTAGTAACGATCCGTATCTTAGAGATATAACCCAAGATACATTAAGATTTAGAAACTATTATGGTTACTCCTGGAAACCTCATTGGGATGCAGATGAAAATGCAAACTGGAAAACATACACCGATCTAAATAAAAATGGTAAATGGGATACGGGTGAACCTTTAAATGATGATGTTGGAACAGATGGAATTGGTCCTTTTGATGCAGGTTATACCGGACCCGATGCTGATGGCTCAGAGGGAGATGGAAAGCCTGAACAAGGCGAACCGGATTTTGGAATATTAGATAAAGATGAATCGGATCAACTTGGATTAACCGGTTTCGCTATTTTCGCTACACATACTTACGATCTTAATAATGACGAAAAAAACTGGCAGGCACTGTCTGCTTTACCAACACCGCATGGTCAAACTTTGGTTGGTGTTAATCTTGGTAACTATTTTTCCAGTTACCTTTTCCACATGGACGGAAGAAATACTTATGCAGCACAAACCGGGCAAATTGAAGAAACCGGTTCTACAGAAAGATTTTCAATGTCATTATTATTTGGAATAGATAAGCAAGATTTATTCAGAAGAAAAAAGACAATTCAATCTATATATAATGCAAATTACAGATTTGCAAAACCACCGGAAAAAGCCACTATTAAAGCTATTGCCGGTGATCATAAAGTTACTCTATACTGGGATGACAGAGCAGAGAAAACATTTGACGCATTTTACCAAAGATATAATTTTGAGGGATATAGAATTTATCGCTCAACAGAGCCGAACTTTTTACAGGATCAAGTTATAACTGATGCATACGGAAAAGCTACTTTTAGAAAACCTTTAGCTCAGTTCGACCTGAAGGACGGAGTAACCGGTCTGCATCCGATTGCGGTAAATGGCGCAATGTTTTATCTGGGTGATGATAGCGGTATTCAACATTCTTATGTTGATACAACGGTGCAAAATGGACAAACATATTACTATGCTGTTGTCGCTTACGATAAAGGCTATGTTACAACCACAATTAACGGCGATGTAACCGGAATACCACCTAGTGAAACTACTGCAACCATTAAGATTGATATTAATGGACATGCAAAAACTGATGTTAACACTGCAGTTGTTACGCCTAGAGCACCAAGTGCCGGATATATCCCTCCTGAAATTCAAAGTTTTTCTGCCAGCGGGCCTGGAACCGGAACTGCAGCCGTAACAATTTTAGATCCGGATTCAGTTAAGAATTTGGATACCTATAGACTCGAATTTAAAGATAATTCCCCGTTTCATATTGATGAAGCTCCTTATTATAGAATTGTAGATTATACTTCTAAGGATACCGTTTTGCCGTATACCCGGCTAACCGGTGGTCAAGCTACAACTCAAGTAATTAATGGATTCAGTTTAAAGATAAATAACGATACAGCCGTTACAATAAATCAATCGCAAACCGGCTGGCAAAAAGGTTCAAGCAATTATTTCGTTCAAGTTGGATTTGATACGCGTTATGCATCTAAATATCAATCCCAGAGAGTGAATTTCCCTGCGGACTTTTTAGTGCATTTCACCGAGCCTGGAAAAGGTGATACTTCATATCCGGCAGACGTATTCTCGGGTGCTATAGCGTCGAATATTCAAATTGAAGATCTAACTGATAATATACCTCACATGCAGTTTATCTTTTTCGATCAAAATAAAAATGGATTGTTTGAGGCAGGCGATGCCGTATTTATCATCGCGGGCGATTCCATAAATGCTAAAGTTACCGGTTTTGCTAATCGTCATGTTGGGTGGTCGGTTACTCTTCTTCAAGACACTTCAATTTCGGCAAATAATCAGTTAGCGCCCCAACCGGGAGATACGTATAAAATTGTAACTACAAAACCATTTAGGTCAGGTGAGTATTATCAATTTTCTACAAAGTCACCGTCTTTTGATAAAAATAAACTTACCTCGGATATGAATAATATCTCGGTAGTTCCTAATCCGTATGTCGGTGCTGCTTCATGGGAACCAGCTACTACTGATGTTGGGCGAGGTCAAAGATTAATATATTTTATTCATCTGCCGGCGAAGTGTACAATTAGGATATACACCATTAGCGGTAATCTTGTACAAACTCTTGAACATGATGCTGGTTTAACTAACGGTCAAGAACCATGGAACCTGGTTTCAAGGGATGGAATGAACATTTCATTCGGGGTTTATGTATATCATGTTGAAACACCTGATGGGCAAACTAAGATTGGCAGGTTTGCTGTTATAAAATAATTCGTATTGCTGAGGAAGTAATATTGAACAGAGGAAATCATGAAAATTAAAATAATACTTATTGGATTTATAACCTTATTGTATAGCGCAAATCTTTTCTGTCAAAGCAGTGTTAGGGTTTCTAAAGTTGGAACCACGGCAGGAACATTTTTGGAAATTGGAATAGGCGCCGCTGCTAATGGACTTGGCGGTGCTTATGTTACTCTTGCTAATGATGCTACTGCCTTGTATTGGAATCCCGCTGGTACTGCTAACTTTACTCAAAATCATGTATCGATTGTGCACATGAATTGGATCGCGGATACAAAAATAGATTATGCTGCCCTGGTTCTGCCTCTTGGAGAACTTGGGACTTTAGGTTTTAGCTTTACAGATTTAACAATGCCGGATATGAAAGTTACAACCGTTGAAATGCCTGAAGGTACCGGGGAATATTTTAGTGCAGGCGATATCGCCTTAGGCATTTCTTTTGCTCGAAATTTGACCGATAGATTTTCAATTGGATTTACCGGCAAATATATTCAAGAAACAATATGGCATATGAGCGCCAGTGCTTTAGCATTTGATGCCGGTACTCGCTTTAAAACTGATTTATTCGGCGGTATGGTAATTGGCGCTTCAATTTCAAACTTCGGTACTAAAATGAAACTTAATGGAAGAGATACAAGAACATACGAACGAGTTGATCCTGCAAAGTTAGGCTCCAACGATCAAATACCATATATTATCGATCTGGACTCCTGGGATCTGCCTCTTCTATTTAGAATAGGTGTTTCTACAACTCCGATTAATAACGATGACTATAAATGGACTGTTGCCGTTGATGCTTTACACCCAAGTGATAACTATGAAAGCATGAATGTTGGTACTGAATTTTCATATAAAGGATTCTTATTTATACGCGGAGGTTACCAATCCTTGTTTTTAGCAGATCATGAAGGCGGTTTATCATTAGGAATCGGTTTAAATTCAAAACTTCTTTTTTCAAATAATATAGTAAGTTTTGATTATGCGTATCGCGATTTCGGAAGATTAAACAGCACACATATATTTTCAGTTGGTGTTACATTTTAATTATATAATAAATTGTTAAGAAAGATCAATTTTGTTATTCCGAATTTCTTTAATAGTAATATTATCTCAGGTTTTGGCTTTTGGTTTTATAGGAGCCAAGTCTCTTGGCGGGATAGACTTTGATTCGGCTTATAATACTAAAGCCGGAGATAAAGTACTTGCAACTATCGGCGGCAAAAATATTACTGTAAGAGAATTTCTCACAAGCTATGAATTTGGTCCTTCGTTTACAAAAAGGGAAAAGGATTCGAAAAGCAAATATTTGAATTATATGATAAATGAAAAATTGCTTGCTCTATATGGCTATAAATCCGGCATAGATACTACCGGGGAAGTAAACCATCTACTCTCTGCAATTAAAGGCGATCTTTGTTCCGATGAAATGTTCATGGATGAAATATTTAATAAGATTAAAATTAAAAAATCCGAATTAGACAGCGCCTTGGTTTCAAAATCCATTCAGTATCAAATAAGGTGGATATACGCACCTGACAAATCTAGTCTGAAGTTTTATGAAGCAAAATTAGCTCATGGAATTAAATTCGACTCTTTATATAGCTATCAACTCAAAAAAGATTCCGTCCATTCCGATTTGAGATCAATGAAAGTGGATCGGTTTGATCTCTGGAATAAGAATCCGCTATTTGCAAATGTTATTGATACATTAAAAGTAAATGAAATATCAAAGCCTGTAAAAGGTAAGGATGGATATTATATTGTTAAAATTGATGATGAATGGAAAAATGAAATATTAACGGAGACTCAAAAAAACAAACAGCTTCATGATGCAAAGCTTGTCCTCAAAAGAAATAAATCTGATGTCATTTCAGATCAATATGTGCATAGTCTTATGATTTCCCGAAATCCGGTAATTCAAGGGAATGCTTTTGATATTTTGAGATCCTACATGGGGAACTATTCTTTACCAAAAGAGAAATATTATAATTGGAAATTGGATAAAAGATTGCAAAAGGAATTAGATTCACTTAAATCTAATTCTTATGGTAATCTTACTTTAGTGAAATTGAATAATGAAAATATATCCATCGATGATTTTATCTATTGGTACAGATTAAGAGAAGAATATTTGAAATTTAATGAAGATACTTTTAATTCATATTCTGCTTCCCTTGAAAAGATGATCTGGCAAATGGTGAGAGATAAACTTCTGGTTCAAAAATCTTATGCCGAAGGTTACCAAAACAAACCGGTAATTAGACAGCAATTAAGCTGGTGGAAAGACAAAATTGTTTATGCTATTGTGCGTGATAAAATAGCTAATTCAGTTGGACTTGATATCGAATCTCCTACTTCACTAAAAAGTAAAAATCAACCAAAACAGCAACAACTTTTAAGTAAAGTTTTTCATAAAGTGCTTGAACTTAAAAAACAGTATAAAATTAATATTGATAATAGTTTGCTTAATAAAATAGAAGTTCAGGATGAAAATGATCCTAAAGCAGTTGACTATTACATCGTTAAAAAAGGCGGCACTTTCCCTCATCCTGCGTATCCATCTATAGATTTTAGTTGGCAAAGTTGGGAATAATTAACTCATAATTTAATGCGGATAAAAAATATTCTAAATATTATTGCATGCACATCATGCATGTTTTTGTTTGTTACTTGTAGCAATCATAGTAACCGGGATAATAATACTCTTACTTATTGGTCTAGTAATAATCAGCAAGAAATTGAATTTGCCAGAGAATCTGTAGATAATTGGAACAAATCTCATTCTGATCACAAAATTAAATTTCAACCGGTGCCTGAAGGTCAATCAAGTGAAGAAATTATTTTAGCTGCTGTTGTTGGAAAAACCACTCCCGACATATACTCAAACATGTGGGAAGGCGATGTTGAAGATTATGCAAAGTCCGGTGTGTTAGTAGCGTTGGACACTCTTAAAGGTTTTAAGAGTTTTTTATATTCAAGATGTGATTCTGCTGTAATTAAAGAAGTCACTTCACCTGATGGGCATATTTATCAGGTTCCATGGAAAATAAATCCCATTATGATGATGTATAATAAAAATGAAATTCGTGGAATCGGATTTGACAATCCCCCTGATGATTATAGTCAGTTTTTTACAGCTTCACAAAGATTTAAAAAGATTTAAATGGTGATGGTTATGTTGATCAATGGTTTGGTTATTCTGAAGTGATTGTTACATGGTGGCAAAGACTTTTCGATTTTTATCCGCTTTATATTGCGGCATCAAACGGAGCGCCTTTGATTAAGGATAATAAAGCTGTATTTGATAATAAATACGCAATTCAAGTCTTTAAATTTTTACGGACATTATATCAGAAAAATTATTTTTCGATGGAAAGATTATCAGTTAGGCAAGATGTTTTTTTATCAGGTATAATTGCAACCAGATTCACCGGTCCGTGGGAAATATCTCACGCTGATAAGTTTAAACCCAAGGGTTTTGAATATGGTTTTACACACATGCCTGTTCCGGATAATCATAAGGGCCCGGTTTATACTTATTGTGATCCTAAAAATATTGTAATTTTCAAAACTTGCCCGAACCCTCAACGTGCATGGGAATTTATCAAATCCATGATTACGGAACAAAGCGATTTAAAACTTCTTCAGCTTACAAATCAATTACCGAGAAGAAAAAATTTAGAAACTGATACAACATTTACTGCGTATTTCAAAAACAAGCCGAAAATGCGAGCTTTCGCAAATCAAGCGAAATATGTAAAGGGAACAGATCCTTATTCTAACTTAACCGAAGTTTTTGATATTATATCTCAGGAGTATGAAGCAAGCGTTATCTACGGAAAGAAGTCACCTGAGCAAGCCTTAAAGGATGCAGCCGATCAAGTAAACTTACTTTATTTGAAGTAATCGTGATAATATGAATAGTAAAAAAATTGTACCATATGTCTTAGTTTCACCTTATATACTGCATTTTTTGCTGTTTATAGCATTTCCTGTTGTGTTTTCAATTGTTCTAACTTTTCATAAATGGAATATTATAGCGCCGATGCAATACACCGGACTTGCCAATTACATCCATTTATTTAAAGATGCTTTTTTCCTCAAATCTTTGGTTAATACACTTATATTTTTGGCTATTCATATTCCGCTTCAAATAATATTTGCACTATTCCTGGCTGAAGTATTAAACCAAAAGATAAAGTTCCGTGGTTTTTATAGAGCAGCATTTTTCTTACCTGTTATAGTCTCGGGAGTTGTAGTTACAATATTATGGCAGCAGCTTTATGGTTTTGATACCGGGCTGTTTAATAGAATACTGACAACATTTGGTTTACATAAAATCGGATGGCTTATAGACCCGGCTTGGGCCATGCCTTCAATTGCTATAATGGCTACCTGGAAAAATATTGGCTTATACATTATACTTTTTCTTGTTGGATTGCAGACAGTACCAAAACAATATTACGAAGCTGCAGAGATTGAAGGAGCAACTCATTTTCAGAAGTTCTTTAAAATTACGCTTCCAATGATAAACCCGACAATTTTTATGGTTGTAATATTATCAACTATCGGTGGATTCTCTTTATTTATAGAACCGTATATTATGACCGGAGGCGGCCCGCTAAATAGTACCTTATCTGCAGTATTATACATTTATAAACAAGGGTTTTTCTATTATCACATGGGATATTCCGCCACACTTGGTTTGTTCTTTGCGATGTTAATTCTTGCAGTTATAGTGATTCAAAAGAAATTTATCGAGAAAGAAAGCTGATAAATGAAAAAATTTATTTTTTACATATTATTAAGCATCGGTGCCTTGATATTTTTATATCCTTTTTTGTGGATGGTTTTAGCTTCGCTTTCTCCCGAGAACCAAATTGGGAATCTTACATTTTTACCAACTTCACTTTCCTTTAATGCTTACTCACAAATGATAAGTAAGATCCCTATCGTCCGTGCTTTTTTTAATAGTATTTTTGTTGCCTTTTGTGTTACGGCAGGTGTTCTTGTTTTCGGGTCTATGGTGGGTTACGCATTATCAAGATTGGAATTCAAGGGTAGAAATCTGATTTTTTATATAATCATTTTTACGATGACATTACCTTTTCAGATTACTTTAATTCCGCAATATATCCTTATGGTTAAATTTCATTGGGTGGACACTTATTGGGCGTTAATAGTTCCTTACCTTATGAATGCTCTTGCAATTATAATGTTTAGACAATATTTCAAATCATTGCCGCAATCACTCATTGATGCTGCACGAATAGATGGTTGCAACGATTTTCAAATTATCTTTAGAATATTATGGCCTAATTCAATTTCGGCAATTGTAACCGTTGGAATAATAACTTTTATGACTTCATGGAATGAAGTTTTATGGCCATTAATTGTTATAAGAAATGATAAATTGATGACTATGCCTCAGCTAGTAACTTTGTTTGCAGTTGGTGGAAGGGCGGAATCTCAACTAGGTGTAAAACTTGCTGCAGCAACAATGCTGGCGTTACCAATTGTTATTGCATATCTCTTTTTCCAAAAATATTTTATCCAAAGTATGGCTTCTTCCGGCGTAAAAGAATAATTACATAATAAATTAATAGGAGATCGTTTTTCAATAATGAATGTTTACCGATATAGTGAAAGGCTAACATCTAATCCCAAAAAAGTTATTCTTCAATTTTTTGAAATGAGCGAAGAAAGAACTCGAAAAATTGTAAAAAGAGTTGCGGGGTTGGAATCGTCTAAAGTAAAATTACTTCTTGATGAATTGCTGCGTGATTTTAGTAGCAGGCATAAAAACTTTTTAACAAAACTTCTTTCTCATTTTTCAAAAGTTGAAAAATATTTGGAAGGTAAAGAACTATCTGATGATCATAAATTATTAATGGGAGCTTACTTCTCAAAAGAATACTCAGTTGAAGCTGCTGCATTGTTTAATCCTTCAATTACTTCACATCCTGAGCAAAGTAATTTACATGATGGTGAATTGAGAGTTGTAATAAGTTTAAGAGCTACCGGTGAAGGACATTTATCATCCATAGAATTTAGAAGCGGAATTATTGGTAAGGATAATTCAATTAAACTTGAGGAAACTTCAAACCTAACAGAACTTCCGATTCGTAATGAACAAAAACTATTTACTAAAAAGGAATTGCTGGGTAATAAGAATTATTTTCCCGGAAGTATTGATGAAATAATTTCAAGTTTACCTGAAAGTTTTACAAGGGAAGATTTTAATAAAAGCATTAAAAGTAATTCAGATTCATTAAATAAATCCGGTGTTTCATCAGAATTGATTGATTCACTCTCTGACTATATAAATTCAAATTACGAAGTAAGCTTTCCTGAAGACTCGGAATTATCTGAAAGAATTATTTTCCCTTCATCGCAAAGCGAATCAGTTGGTATGGAAGATTTACGTTTAGTGAAATTTTCTGAAGGAAATGATTATACCAATTATTATGGATTTTACACGGCTTATAATGGTCAT
This sequence comes from uncultured Ignavibacteriales bacterium, assembly GCA_963739985.1. Classification (GTDB taxonomy): domain Bacteria; phylum Bacteroidota; class Ignavibacteria; order Ignavibacteriales; family Ignavibacteriaceae; genus CAVUCE01. Next base: position 36,494 of record CAVUCE010000022.1, on the reverse strand, counting down.
AAATTTAGAGTCCAAATGCTGGAGACAGATGACTTTAAAACTTTTAAAGTAAAAACCCTACATGGAAATGCTATAAAGGATAAAGGGATGGCTCTATTCCCGAGAAAAATTAATGGATTCTATTATATGATATCCAGACAGGGCGGGGAAAATTTATATATAATGAAATCAGAGGATTTACGATTCTGGGATAACTATGAATTGTTGAAGGAACCGGAAGAACCTTGGGAATTTGTGCAGTTGGGAAATTGCGGTTCACCAATTGAAACCGATAAAGGTTGGCTTTTGATTACACATGCTGTCGGCTATTTCAGAAAATACGTTATAAGTGCTTGTTTATTAGATCTAAATGATCCTTCTAAAGTAATTGCTTCACTCAAAAATCCGATAATTATTCCTCAGGAAAATGAACGCGAAGGTTACGTGCCTAATGTTGTTTATTCCTGCGGTGAAATACTTCACAATAATTCTATCATAATTCCGTATGCTATGTCGGATTCGGCATCTGGTTTTGCTCGTGTAGATTTACATGAGTTATTGTCTCAATTGTTAAACGAAAATTAAAATAATAAGTAAAAAATAATGGTGAAAAAATGGGTATTCGAAGACATAATGACAATCCTATTTTAACTGCTGAAGACGTTCCGTTCAAGGTTAATAGCATTTTTAATCCCGGCGCAGTTAAACATGGTGATAATTATATTCTTGTAAGCAGGGTTGAAATGCCAAATGGCAGGTCATCTTTTGTTATTGCGGAAAGTATAGATGGCATCAACTTTAAAGTTCAGGATAAACTGGCATTAACTCCGAATGATCAGGGTGAATTTAACAGGTACGCTGAATGGGGAATTGAAGATACAAGGGTTACCAAAATCGGTGATAAATATTATTTAACATATACAGGCTATTCAAAATATATGCCTTTAGTATTGTTAGCGGAAACTGAAGACTTTAAAAAATTTAATGTACTTGGTCCAATAACTGAGCCTTCTAACAAAGACTGTACTTTATTTCCGGAAAAAATAAATGGCTTTTACTGGAAAGTTGATCGGCCTTCCGCGGACGAAAGAAGAGACATTTGGATCAGTAAAAGTCCGGATTTAATTCATTGGGGCAGTTACAATGCGATAATGGAACCGGAAAGCGGAACATGGGAAAATGATAAAATTGGTAATTCCACTCCTCCTATCAGAACAAAAGACGGCTGGCTTATGCTTTATCATGGAGTAAGAGGTTTCGGTATTACATCTATATATAAGTTGAGCGTTTGCTTGTTAGACCTGGAGAAACCATGGATAGTGAAAGGTAAAAGTAGCGAACCGATTTTAGTGCCCGAAACAGAATATGAAAGAGTAGGCGATGTAACTAATGTGGTCTTTTCTAATGGTTGGATTCCCGAAGAGAATGGAGATGTGAAAATATACTACTCTGGTGCCGATACAAATATCTGTCTGGCTAATACTACCGTGGATTATCTTTTATCTTTATGCAAATAGTTAACGATTAAAAAATATGAAAAAAATAAAAATGATAAAATTGTTTTTAATATTTTTGTTCCCTCTGCTTCTTATCAATTGTAACAAAACTGATGGCCAGAGTGAAAAATCAATGGTAAATCCGGCTCACTTAAATCATCTTTACGAAGACATTCAAGTGAACGGTAAAACATTAGGCATAGTACATATATATGCTGATTTTCCGGAGTATAAATATGTAGAAGCAAAAGGCGAAGGAATTGCTTGCGTGGATGACGCAGCTAGAGCCGAAATATTTTATATGAAATACTATAACGCAACTCGAAATAAAGAAGTCCTTAGTAAGATAAAAAATCTTACGAATTTCCTGCTCTATATGCAGGCTCCAAATGGTTTCTTTTACAATTTTATTTGGAAAGATTATACAATTGATTCCACTTATAAAACCAGTGTAGCCGAACCTAATTGGTGGTCGTGGAGAGCAATTTGGACATTAGCGGAGGCTCAAAAATTTTTCAATAAAATTGATCCGGCTTTTGCAAAAAAAATAGAGCAACCTCTCGAAAAATCGATTAATGTTACAACAAAATGGTTGGCAACATTTACTTCTGATAAAAAGGAAAATTTTGGAGGAATCGAATTACCCACAAATCTTCCTTATAAATACGCTGCTGATCAAGCTGCTATTTTGGTGAAAGCGTTTATTGTTTATTATCAAATGACTAAGAGTCAAGATATTAAAATGATAATAAATCGTCTTTGTAACGGTATAATTTCAATGCAAGTTGATTCAAAAAATGAACCCCCGTACAACGTATTTTTAAGTTGGCAAAATACTTGGCATCAGTGGGGCAATAGTCAGGCAGATGCTTTGATTGATGCGGGTATAGTTTTACAGAATAAGAATTTCATCAAACATGCCCTGAAAGAAATTAATACTTTTTATCCGTATCTAATGAAGATTGGCTTCGTAAATGATTTTACTCTTGAAAAAACTAACAATCAATTCAAATTAACCGGTGTTAATAAATATTCACAAATAGCATACGGTTTAAGGCCGATGATCTTTGCTGCTCTTAACGCATACAAGTATACCGGGGATAAAAAGTATGCTCAAATGGCAGCTAATTTAGCTCAATGGTTTGTCGGAAATAATCCGGCTAAAATAAAAATGTATAACTACAAAACCGGTGTATGTTTCGACGGAATTTTAAATGAGCATGAAGCGAATAAAAATTCAGGCGCTGAATCAACTATTGAGTCTTTGTTGTCTTTTATGGAATTGCAAAATAATCCTTCCGCTTACAAAGCTTTTTTGAAGGAAGCTGATATCCCTATAAAATAATTTTTCCTTAATACTGTAACTAATGGATAAAAGGAGGGAATGACGTTCATGAAACGAAGTCACAGTCACTATTTAAGTTTAATAATAATTAGTGTAGTATTTTTAATAATGCCGACTGGAAAATCTTACTCTCAACAAATAAACATTCCTCGTATAGATAAAATGCCGGATCTTCCTGCTCCATATCTTATGCGTGATTGGAAAAATGTATCAATGGGATACGATTCGCTTGTGTTCAACAAAAATTTAAGCGGAACATATCTTCCATTAATATGGACAGATAACAACTCAATCAATTATCCCGGCAGCAGTAGATTTGGATTGCATACGGTAGTTGGAACCACAGTTCCGCAGTCTGCAGAAGCAATAAATTGCCTTCCGGCGGTGATTGGCGCAACTTTATCGGGGATTGATAAGAGTAACCAGAACGGTGATGATTGGGTTGCAATGTGTAAGGAATGGTTCAACAAGAATAACGGACTCGATGTATATAAGAACGGATTTTCTGATAACACGAGTGATGATTTTTGGTATGAAACAATGCCGAATATCTTTTTTTACCAGCTTAATTATTTGTATCCGGGAAACAATATATTCAAATCACAATTTACATCTGTAGCAGACCAATGGCTCGAAGTTGTGAATAAAATGGGAGGAAGCACAATTCCGTGGCACATTCCAAATATGAAATACCAGGGATGGGATTTCTCTACAATGACTGCATTTCCCAATCATGTACATGATGAGCCGGAAGTTGCCGGCGCCGTTGCATGGATGCTGTATAATGCATATACGGAAACCGGAAATTCAAAATACAGAATCGGTGCGGAACAGGCGATGGAATATCTTAACAGTTTGAATTCAAATCCTGCTTATGAATTACAACTTTCATACGGAGTATATATTGCCGCAAGAATGAATGCGGAATTAGGAACAAATTACGATATAACTAAAATGTTGAATTGGTGTTTTAATACCGATAATATCAGAAATTGGGGAGCGATGGTTGGTAACTGGGGCGGCTATGATGTTGACGGTTTGATAGGTGAAGTTAACGGTAACAACGATTATCCTTTTGTAATGAACACCTTTGAACAAATCGGCGCGCTTGTACCAATGGTTCGATATGATGAAAGATACGCTCGAGCAATTGGCAAATGGGTTTTGAATGCAGCTAATGCCGCTCGGTTGTTTTATCCGAAATATTTACCGTCGCAGAATCAAGATCAACCCAGTAAACAATGGGCCGACCAATATGATTCAGCCTCATATATCGCGCACGAAGCGATGCATCAGCATGACCCTAATAATTATAACATAACACCGTATGCCTCAGGAGACCCTATCGGTGGGGGATGGGGCAAAACAAACTTAGCTTTGTACGGCTCTTCACATGTAGGAATTTTAGGTGGAATTATAGATACTACAAATGTAAAGGGTATTTTAAAATTAGATCTATTAAAAACTGATTATTTCCATCAGCCTGCTTATCCGACATTTCTTTTTTATAATCCCTACAGTTCAGACCAAACCGTAGTATTCAATGCCGGTAGTGAGTTGCGTGATATTTATGATCTTGTTTCAAAGCAATTTATTGCAAACTCGGTTTCCGGACAAGTAAATTTAACTATTCCCGCTAACGGAGTGGTAATTGCTGTCTTAACTCCTCAAGGAGGAACTCAAACCTATCAAAAAGATAAATTTTTAGTCAATGGTGTTGTTGTGGATTTTCATTCCGGTAAGTTTTCCGGTAATTATCCTCCCCGGATTAAAAGCCTGAATTCAACAAAGCAAACTCTCATATTTAACGATACTACAAGTATTTTTTGTACCGCGACAGATTTAGAGAATGATACTTTAACTTATTCATGGAAGGCATCGGCCGGAAAAATATTGGGTGAGGGATCAGCAGTTAAATATGTTTCTTCAGATACGGCTGGAAATATTATTGTTACATGTACAGTAAGTGATAGTAAAAATTCTCCAATTTCAGAATCCGATTCTTTAATCGTAATTAACAAAATAAATCATGTGCCTGTTATATCTAATTTGATAATTAATCCGAGAAAAATTGATATTGGAAAATCAACCTCCGCAATTTGCATAGCCACGGATCAGGATAATGATAGTCTAAATTATAACTGGTTTTCAAGTGCCGGGACAATTATAGGCGCAGGTTCTTCTGTAACCTGGCAAGCTCCTTCTGCGGAAGGCAACTATTATATCAAATGCGCAGTAAATGATTCTCTTGGTGCGTATACATCTGATAGTGTATGGGTCGAAGTAAGAGATCTATCAATTCAGCAAACCGGGAATTTAGTTGCTTCATTTCCGTTTGATGGCAATGCTACCGACATTAGTGGTAACGGAAATAACGGGACATTAAACAATGTGTTTGCAGTTAATGATAGATTCGGGAATCCAAACGGGGCTTTGTCTTTTAACGGGGTGAACAGTTATGTTCTTGTTCCGAATTCGCAAAGTTTAAATTTTACCAAAAGCATTACAATAAATTATTGGATGAAGGTAAATAATTTCTTATCAAGAGAACAATATGTAATATCTCACGGTAGTTATGATAATAGATGGAAAGTTTCAATTATACCTGAAAATAAACTTAGATGGACAATTAAAACCACAAACGGCATTACCGATTTAGATTCGGAAGTCCCTTTGGTTAGAGATTCGTTATACAATATTACAACCGCTTATAACGGCTCTGATGTAGAAATTTATATAAATGGGAAACTTAATTCATTCAAAAAATGGAGTGGCGATTTTAATACAGCGAATATTGCACTAACAATTGGACAAATGCTGCCGAATGATAATAACTATAATTTTGATGGCGTACTAGATGATATTAAAATATATGATTATGCATTATCACTTGATCAAATAAAAGAATTATACCAAAGTCCTAATTCGGTTGATGATCAAAATGCCAACATTCCGCAGACAGAAAATCTGGTCCAAAATTATCCCAATCCCTTTAATCCTGCGACCAATATTAAATTTGATCTAAATAAAGAATCACACATAAATTTGACTATTTATAATTCGCTTGGACAAAAAATTGAAACTTTGATAGATAAAACAATGTCTGCCGGCAGTTTTAATGTTGTTTGGAATGCAAATGGTTTTGCAAGCGGAATATATTTTTATGTGCTTAAAACTGATAACAATATTTATTATAAAAAAATGATATTAATGAAATAATGAAAAGGAAAGTAAAGAGAATTGAAACAAAGATTATATCTGCATAAAAATTGGGAAGTAAAAGTTAGTCCTGATAATAACTCAAAAAATATATTAAAAGAATTCATATCGACAAACAAATGGTTCCCCGCAACTGTTCCGGGTACGGTTCATACAGATCTTTTGGATAATAATATTATACCTGAACCGTTTTATTCTGATAATGAATTAAAATTACAATGGATAGACGAACTAGATTGGATTTATAAAAACAGATTCGACCTGCCTGAAAAGTTCGATTTATCGAAACCGGTTTCCATGGTGTTAGAGGGAGTTGATACGATTGCAGAAATTATTTTAAACGGGAAATCAATTGGTAAAACTGAAAACATGTTTCTGCAATATGAGTTTGAAATATCAAGCTTGCTTAAAAAGAAAAATAATAAATTAGAAATTAAGTTTACCTCTCCCTACAAATATGCTAGAAGTCTTGAAAATAAACACGGCAAGTTGCCAGTCGCTTTAAATTCTGAAAGAGTTTACATTCGAAAAGCACAATATTCTTTTGGATGGGATTGGGGTCCTTCATTTGCAACATCCGGAGTATGGAAACCAATTTATTTAACTCAAAAAAAATCTCAATCAATTACTAATATAAAATTTGATACTATTTCCATATCAAAAAATTCGGCATCCGTGGAAATCGTGATAGAACTAAAAAACAAACAAGTTGAAAATGCAAAACTAAAATGCTTTTTGAATGATGTTGGCATTTATGATGATATGCTTGATCAAAATAAATCCGGTCAAATCAAAATTAATTACGATGTTAAAAATCCCAAACTATGGTGGCCTAATAATTATGGCGATCCGAATCTCTATTATTTAAAAGTACAAATTGTTGATTCTTCAGATAATATCATTGATGAAAAAACAAGAAAAGTTGGATTAAGAAAAATTGATTTAAAACTCGAAGAGGACGGAAAATCGCAGTTTCAATTTGTTGTTAATAATCAGCCGATTTTTGCGAAAGGTGCAAACTGGATTCCCGCTGATTCATTTATTCCCAGAATAACTGATAAAAAGTATAGGACTTTAATTCAAGCGGCAAAAGATGCTAACATGAATATTCTTAGAGTCTGGGGAGGCGGCTTTTATGAGCAAGACATTTTTTATGAATTATGCGATGAACTTGGAATTATGGTTTGGCAGGATTTTATGTTTGCGTGTGCTGCGTACCCGGAAATTGATTCCATAATTGATTCTGTTAAGGAAGAAGTTAAGCAGAATGTTAATCGATTACAGAATCATCCTTGTATAGCTATTTGGTGTGGAAATAATGAAAATGAGTGGATCTGGCAGCAGGAACAAAAAACTAGTTACAAATCAATGCCGGGCTATAAAATTTATCATGAAATTATTCCTTCAATTTTGAAGAAACTCGATCCGTATAAACCATATTGGCCTTCTAGCCCTTTTGGTAAAGGTGATGATCCAAATTCTGAATTAGATGGAAACCGCCATCAATGGTATATGTGGAGTTTTTGGGTAGATTATAATAAAGTAGTGGAAGACAAAAGTTTATTTGTAACTGAGTTTGGTTTTCAAAGTGCCGCCGGTTACGACGCTATGAAAATGGTATTACCAAAGGATCAACTTAGTGCTCAGAGCAAAATTTTTGAATTTCACAACAAGCAAGTAGAAGGCCCGGAACGATTATTCAAATTTTTATCCGGTCATTTACCTGTAAATACTAACATAAAAGATTTTATTTATCTAACTCAGCTTAATCAAGGACTGGCGCTAAAAAAATCGGTTGAACATTGGCAATCACGATTCCCAAAATCTAATGGTGCTATAATATGGCAAATTAACGATTGCTGGCCTGTTGCTAGCTGGGCGCTTATAGATTCAGAACTTACACCGAAACTTTCTTACTATTTGGTTAAGAATTCATTTAATCCATACTTGATTTCATTTGATGATTCGGGTAATAACCTTAACATTTTTCTTCAAAATAATTCGCTTAAAAAATTAGAAGCTTACCTTGACATTAAATATGTTCATTTACCTTCAGGGAAAATTGATAATTCCGGCGCTAAGAAGGTCACCGTAAAGGCTTTGAATAGAAAAAATATTATGTCCTTCGAATCTTCGGATTCATTAAAAAATGGTAAAGGAATTCTTATTGTCTCTTTATTAAAACCTGATGGAGAACTTATTCAGAGAAATTACTACAATTCAATAGAATGGAAATATCTAAAATTACCTAAAGCAAAATTAGATATTAAGTTTGTCAAGAATAAATTAGCGATTAAGATTAAGTCTGATAAACCCGCATTCTTTGTCTTCTTAAGAAATAAATCAATTCTACTCTCCGATAATGGATTTATAATTTTACCTGGTGAAGAAAAAACAATTAAATATGAATTAAAGAATAAAAAATCGTTTAAAAATAAATTTGATTCATATACATTAAATCAGTATTTGAGCTAAGTACCTGTACAATATAAAATGGAGCATTAATGAATTTCGGTAAATATAGGACACTAGTTTTACTTATTTCTTTTTGCTTTGTTAACATAATTTATGCGCAAAAATCTCAAAATTCTCTCGAACAAAAAATTGCGGTTAATTTTAATGGAGATGCACAAGTTGAAGTTGGGAATGCTTACGTTGGTGTTGAACTTCATCATAGCTCAATTCTTCCTGAAAGAATAAGTTTTTATTATCCCGTCGCAAATAGTATTGATTTAAGCACCGACTATTTCCACCGTGATACGACTTATATCATGAAACTGGGTTTGAAAGTCGGTAATGGACCAAAGGAATGGTTGGGAAAAGAATCTTATGATTTGAATCTAACTCCTTATAGAGCCATACTAAAGAAAAAATCCGGAAACAAATCGATAAAAGTTACTTATCAATTTTCCAAGAATGATCCTGCTATGATTGTAACTTATGAAATAACGAATCTCGGTAAAAAGAAACAGAATTTTGAATTTTACACTCATCTGGAAACATCACTACATACTTCACATACTTATGCTTTAAAGGATAAAGCTGAAACAGTTTTTGATAAAAATACATCGTGTGTTTTTGCTGATTTTAATGATGAAGAAACTCAGTATGCCCGGGTATTTGTTGCAAATGCTGCTGAAAAACCTATTAGTTTCAACACTGTGGGTAATCTAAATTCTGCTATTGGACAAAAAGATAATTATTGGTTTACACATAATGGCAAACTTCCTGAAAAAATATTTACGAAAGAGAATGAAGGAATTCCGGCTGCTGAGTTCCTTTACAAGAAAAATTTAGCTCCGAATCAAAAAATGGTGATTGTGCAAATTATAGGTTCTTCTAAAAAAGATGAAGGAGAAAAAATTGTAAATCATTTAATTAAGAATTATAAATCATCGGTTCTTGATTATGAAAATTATGTTTTGAATTATGTAAATGACGGCAATTTTAATTCAGGCGACAAAGTCATTGATCAATCTTATCTATGGTCAAAAGCTATATTAGCGGTCAATAAACACTACATTGATGGGGAAATTAGACCAATGCCGTGTCCGGCAGAATATAACTTCTATTTCACGCATGACGTTCTGGTTACCGATTATGCAGCAGTTAATTTTAATTTGAATAGAGTAAAAAACGATTTAAATTTTATAATAAATCATGCAAACAGTGATTACATAATTCCTCACGCATATTATTGGAAAGACTCAAGTTATAAAACAGAATACGCATCGTCGGATAACTGGAATAATTTCTGGTTCGTAATCGTGGCGGGAAGTTATTTGCGTCATTCTGCAGATACAAAGTTTCTGTCCAAAATTTATCCTTACGTTTCAAAATGTATAGAGCAAACGTTGAAAAATAAAAAAGCCGATGATTTAATGTGGGAAGCGCATTTGGATGGTTCGGATCTGGGGGACAGCTACGGACAGAGAGCCTTTATGACTTCATTATCCATTAAAGCTTTGCGTGATTTTGTTTATATTTCTTCGGTGTTGGGAAAAAATGAAAGCGTTCTTATTCATTACCAAAATTTAGCTTCCGATATGCAGAAGCAGTTAAATTCTAAATTGTGGAGCGAAAAACAAAAATACTTGATTAACTATTATGCCGGGGGAAAAATTGATACTCATTATTATACCGGCTCTCTGATCGCACCGCATTTTAATGTTCTCAATAGTCGGAGGATTGATGAGCTGGTTAATTCTGCTACCTCTTATTTATTAGATCCTAAAATTGGAATATACAGTATATACCCGATGGATCTCAATAAATTAAAATCATTTTTAAAACTAAAGGGAGACGAAGCCGGAAAGCCTTACTATTACGCAAACGGCGGAGTATGGATGCATGCCAATGCCTGGTTTGCCTTATCGCTTATTGCAGACGGCAAAAATAATGAAGCATACAATTTTATTAGAAAGTTAATGACGTTGAACGGGATAATAAATAGTCCTAACGGGCAGCCGGCAATGTATGAATATAGAATTAGCGATCCTAACAATCCGGAGGTATACGGAAAAATAGATAAACCGCAGTTTTTATGGGCAGCAGGCTGGTATATTTATAGCATATATCATCTCTATGGAATTAAGGAAAATACATGGAATATTCAGCTAAATCCTTATTTAAGTGAAAATCAAAAGTCATGCTCATTTTCTTTAACGGCTAATGGTAAGGTATTTAACGTATCCATTTCCGGCAAAGGCAAACTGGTAAAAGATATAAACTTTGATGGAAAACTATATCCGTCGTTAGTCATTCCATCAGGCATTAAAACAATAAAAGATATAAAAATTGAACTTGGTAATCCTGTTGAACCATACGTACTCGAAACAGATTCAAAATTAGAAATGGCTAATTATGATAACAAGAATAAAGAAATGAACATCGTACTATCGGCTTTTAAGAAACATAGAAATTCTACTACTCTAATTTCTCCTCAAAAGCCGAAGCAAATAATGGTTGATGGAAAAACGATTTTAGATGATTATACAGTTACAAAGGAAAATGCGATTTATAAAACTGTAATTGAAAAATCTCATTCTTCAAAAAATATGAAAATAAAAGTCATTTTCTAATTTAACTATGTCCGTTGTTATTTTGTAATGAACTTTCTCGCTGTAATCCGGCAGGACGAAGACGGAGTACAAAAAATTAGAAAGAAGATAATAGTTCATCATTAGAGTAGACAATTATTTCTCTCTAAGAAATTTAGCATCATCTTCCGGAATTGAAGGATTGATACTCAAACCTGAACCGATTTCAAACCCTGCTTTTGTTATTAATCTAGGTCTAATTTGCAGGTACCAATGTAGATGAGGTTCATCTGATTTATATCTGGCTGAGGTATTAATAATATAATTATAATCCGGATCGTTTAATTTATTATTGTAAATAGTTAATATCTTTTTCAACATTTTTGATAAATCTAATTTCTCTTGTTCGGTAATCTTACCAAAATCTGCTTGGTGATTTTTAGGCATTATCCAAACCTCGAAAGGCACTTCGGCTGCATAAGGCACAAAAGAAATCATTGATTTCGACTCTTTTATTACTCTTTTATCTGAGTTTGCTTCATATTTTAAGATATCACAAAAAACACATCTGCCCCATTCATCATAATATTGTTGTGCCTGAATTTCTCTCCATCTGATATGATGAGGCACAAATCCGGTTACTATTAATTGCGAATGAGGATGTAAAAGGGAAGTGCCGGCTCTCTTTCCGTGATTTCTGAAAATAATAGGAATCATGTTTTTATGTTCTCTCATAACATCATTGTATCTTTGATGGTATGTGTCAATCAATATTTTAATTTGATCATTTGTTAGAGTTGAAATATCATCATTATGATTCGGACTTTCGATGATTACTTCATGACGCCCAAAACTTTTCATCTTGATATAAATGTCTTCTTTTATTCTTTCAGGCGAATTTGAATGTAACAATGCCGGATATTTATTTGGTATTACACGAGTTTGCCAAATGTTTTTCCCTTTTAATTGTTTTTCAAGAAAAATTCTTTTGATCATCTTTTCATTACCTGCACAGAATGGACATTTATCATCATATTTAGGTAAATGTTTTCTAGAGTTATCGCCCTCTTTTTTAAAGTCTTTCGGGCGATCGCCTCTATCAGGCGCATAAATTATCCATTCTTTTGTTGCTTTATTTTGTCTAATTTGATTTTTACTCATATTGCTTTTAAGTATATTATAAAATATTTCTTTATAGAATTCTCATATCATTTTAACTTTTTTTTATTCCCAATATTTAATTTTCCTATAATGATCATAGATAGAATTTTCGTATTGCCTATTTAGGAAATTTAAATCTTCAAATTCAGGAGCATTCTCAATATCTTCTTTAAGTAAATCAACATAAACTTCTGAACTTGACCAATCGATTCTTTCAATCCATGGGATGGCAACAATTACTTTCTTACCTCCGGGAAGCCAATTTCTCGTATCAATTACAATGTATCTTAATATCCAGCTTTCAGTATCGGCTATAATATCTTCAACATGACCAATTTTATTCTTTTTTGTATGTATTTGGTAACCAATAACTTCTTGCGAACTTCTTAGATGAGGGTCCCCTTGATCTTTTTGTCGCTTTAATTGCCTTAGTTCATTTTCAGGTCGAGCTGGAACAGGTGGACTAACTAAACCTGTTCCGGGAACATATCCTGCACCTGCTCCAATCCAATAAGATTGCCAGCCGTAATATTCCGATAATTCAATTTCGTGCTGCCTTGAGACAGGTTTATCTTGTTCCATTCTTGGACTTTGTTCTATCTGCTTTTTCGTAAGTTTCACATTAAATTCATTCTTTTCTTCACTTAATTTCTTTAATGATTGTGGAGAAATTAAAAATGTTCTGCCAGGCAGCCATTTATTAGTATTAACAAGCAAATATCTTATTATCCAGGTTTCATCATCAAAATAAAATCCGTTAACATTTCCAAAATCCCCGTCAACTGCATTTATGTTGTATCCGATTAATTCTTTTAAACTTCTTAACATTGCTTCTCCTTTTCCATAAAACTTCTTATTTCAGTTTATCACATCATTTATAACATAACAACTTATTATTTAATTGAAATGATAAGAATCAAAAGAATAATTAACTTATTAACCGAACATGCTGGAATAATAAATTATGAACCGGATTAGATCGATTTGATATATAAAGTAAGATATTAACAGATACAAACTTAAAATCTAACAATAGTATTTTAGGGGAGTCGCCGAAAGAATTTTTTGGACGCGATCTTCAAAAAGTTGAGTATATTTCGGGCAAAAAATTAACTTAATTTTGATTATATTTTTAGTTATAATTAAATAAGATATCAGTTCTGCTCTTCTAGTTTTGGAATATTCCCTTTATACTGTCCGTTTTTTACAATTGTTAAAATTGTACTCTTCTTATTTTTCTGATCTAAAGTTGAATATATGGTTGATGCGTTACCAGTTTCAAGTGGTGAAAATAATGAAATATATTTATTCGATTTCTATTTTTACTTCATTTACATACAAAGATTTTAAGTAAAAGTCATAAGAGAAATAATATTAGGGGGGAGATCGATGGTAGAAAAGGCGGCTTAAACTAGCCGTCTTTTCCTTATTTAACTATAAGTAGAGGGCGTTTATTCTGTTTGATTTAAATGCATTTAAAGTTAAATTATTAAATCAGTAAATAATAAATATTAACAAAAATTTAATTTACCTAACCTCAGTTAATCTATGTGCTTACCGCGCAGATGGTTATTGCATGTATATAATTATTTTCTTTTAGAAAATTAGTAAGTATATTTTCAAGTAGTATATCGTTATAATTAGTTGACAGTTCAATGTCTCAAAACAATTAAGCTATAATATAATCGGGGTTTACATGGGGGGTACTGAGAGGAATAATTCTCTACATATTAATACTCGCAGCAAAGAGATGGAAAAATATCATAGAGTATTGGTAGATAGTATCAATATCTTTGAGGAGGAAAATTCGGATTCAAATGAATTTGTATTCTTCATTGATGTTAGCTATAAATTTATTTATGCTAATCGAAGTTTTTTAAATCATTTCAAATATACTCTTGCCAATCTAAAGAAAACCAAACTTGATGATGTTTTTATATTAAACGATTCTGAGAATGAAGTCCTTGATATTTTCGAAAAATCAGCTAATAAACAGGTAATAAAATTAACTTGTAATAAAGGTGATAATGTCTTTATTGATGTCTCCCTGAGAGTTAATCCGATTTTTAATGAAGACGGTATTATTGTCGGATATAAATGTTTGGTCGATTTATGCGGTGATTCCAAAAGAACTATGGATAGTTTTTGGAATTCGATGTTAAAACTGGAACGTGATTTTAAGGCAATGCCCGAGTTCTTGTTTAAGCTTGATAAAATGGCGTCTATACTTGATTTCAAGTACTTTGATCTAGAATTGAATAGCTACGAGCAAAATGAATTGGTTGGGCAAAAAATTGATTCTATATTTCCTCAATATATTGTAAAAAGAATAATAAAAGCATTTCAAAAAATTCAAAATCTAAAAAATATTGAATATTTCCAATTCCCCTTTTACTTTTCAAATGTTCAATATCATTTTGAAGCCCGCGTTACCCGATCAGAAAAACACATTTTTAATTTAATAATTCGAGATATAACAAAACAGAAGCAGAATGAAGAGGCATTAAAAACATCTGTTTCCCGTTTCCTTGCCGTATGGGAGCATAGCCTTGACGGAATGAGATTATTGGATCATGATGGATATATTCTTGATGTAAATAATGCATTTTGTGAACTCGTGGAAATGTCTCGTGATGAACTTATTGGGAAACTATTCTACGAAATTTATGCCGACGGAAATCCTGAATCTTATTTTGATGCTCATGAGAAAATTAGAAATTCCTTTAACACTAAAAACTTTAAATCATATTATACTGGAGTGTTAAAACTTAAGAGCGGCGCTTCAAAGTTTTTTGATATAGTTAGTACTCTTGTTGAGCCTAAGAGTGATCTTCCTCTGTTTAATAAAGAAGTTTTGATGCTGACTATTTTTAGAGATGTAACTCAAAAAATCCATACCGAAGAAAATGTACTAAAACTTAAAAAAGCAGTAGATGCTTCCGGCGAAGTAATTTTTATGACTGACATTGAGGGTGTGATAAGTTTTATTAATCCAGCTTTTACTTCGCTTTATGGTTATGAAAAAGAAGATGTTATAGGTAAGGAAACCCCGAGGATATTAAATAGCGGCAAAAATGGCTCAAAACTATACGAAAAATTTTGGAAGAAAATTTTAGAGAAGAAACGATTTCACGGCGAACTTATAAATAAATCTAAAGATGGTGAAGAAATTTACGTTGAAGAAACCGTGGATCCCGTTATAGATGAGAACGGTCATATTATTAACTTTTTGGCGATTCAAAGAGATATAACGGCAAGAAAAATTTCTGAAAATGCTATTAAGTATTCAGAAAAACGTTTTAGATCAATTTGGGAAAAATCTTATGACGGAATGAGATTAACTGATGCTGAGGGAAGAATCATAAGTGTTAATAATGCGTTCTGTAAATTATTTGGTAAAAGTGAAGTTGAATTACTAAACGAACCATTTTCGATTGTTTATCAATTGGAAGATTCTGAAAGCAATAATCATTTATTAAAATATAAGAAACAATTTGTTGATAAGAGTTTTTCTAATCAGCGTTACTCCCATTCAATCCTTCACAATGGTAAGCAATTATACTTAAATGTTAGTTATTCTTTTATTGACGGTTTGGACGGAAATACTCTTTTATTAGGAATTTACCATGATGTTACTGAATACAAAATTGCGGAAGAGAAATTGAAGAATACGGAGGAATTGGCAGCCTTAGGTAAAACATCTGCCTACTTGTCTCACGAAATTAAAAGCCCGTTAGCTTCTATTAAGAATTATCTTGACTTAATCTCAAAGGAAACGGAGCTCCCGACTAGTGTTTTAAACCCTTTATCATTGATGAGGGGAGAGGTTGATCATTTAAATAAATTACTAAAAGATGTTCTTCATTTTTCAAAACATTTAAGTCTTATCAAAATTGATATTGATCTCCATTTATTAGCTGAAAAAATCATGGAACTTCTATCGCCTTTACTGAAACAAAAGAAAATTCATATCTTTAATTTATTACCCGGTATTAAAGTAAAAGGAGATTACCTGAACTTACAATCGGTGTTTATGAATTTATTTGAAAATGCAATTGATGCTATTTCTTTTAACGGTACGATTGAGATATTCAGTGAAGTAAAAACTGATGGGGTCCATATATATATTAAAGATGACGGAGCTGGAATAAAATCGAAGGAAAGAATATTTGATCCTTTTTATTCAACAAAGACTTCCGGGACCGGATTGGGGTTGGCTATTGTAAGAAAGATCATGGAACTGCATGACGGTGAAATCAAATTAAAATCTTCTCAACCGGGTTCAACAATTTTCGAACTTCTTTTCAAGAAACAACGGTAATATGGATAAAATTTTATTAATTGATGATGATAAAGCGTTTTCCGATACACTAAAAACATTTCTTTCTCAATCCTTCGACCAAGTTGATTATGTATCAAGTGGCGAACTAGGCATTGAGTATGTTAAGAAGGAAAGTCCTGATATTGTAATTACTGATTTAAAGATGCCGGGTATAGATGGTCTCGAAGTACTTCGGCAAGTTAAAGAATATGATAGCAACATAGCCGTAATTGTTGTGACCGCATTTGAAGATACCGAAACCATTATTAAAGCGATGCAGCTGGATGCTTACGATTATTTTGAAAAATCATATGATCTGCAGAGAATCAAACTGGTCGTTAAAAAAACATTGGAGAATAAAAAGAATCGTGAGCAGATGGTTATTGCTCTCGGTGGAGATAATGATGAATATATTCTTAAGAATTATATGATTGGCGGCGAAACCGATCATATGAGGGAGATTTTTAAGAAGATCGGGAAAGTGTCTGCAACTCGCGTTAATGTTTTGATCCAGGGAGAAAGCGGTACGGGAAAAGAACTTATTACTAGAATGATCCATTATCGTGGAATCACAAAAAATGAACCTTTTATAGCTGTTAACTGCTCTGCTTTAACTGAATCATTATTGGAAAGTGAGTTATTTGGACACATTCAAGGAGCTTTTACGGGGGCGACAAGAAATAAGAGAGGTAAATTTGAACTGGCTGGTAATGGAACTATTTTTCTTGATGAGATTTCCGAATTCTCTCAAAATTTACAAGTTAAATTACTGAGAGTCATCCAGGAAAAAGAATTTGAACCCGTAGGCGGTGAAAAAGCAATTCCAATGAAGGCTAGGATAGTTGCAGCTACAAATAGGAACTTAAGAGAAATGGTTGAAAGTGGTGAGTTTAGAGAAGATCTTTTTTATCGTTTAAATATATTCGCTATTAATGTTCCTCCACTAAGAGAAAGAAGAGAAGAGATACCAAAATTAGTCGTTCACTTTTTACGTAAAATAAATATTGAAGTTCATAAAAATGTAAATACTATTCCTTATGAAGTTATGGAAATGCTTAAAAATCATGAATGGGTTGGAAATGTAAGAGAGCTCGAAAATACACTGATGAATGCAGTTTTATTAGCTCAGGGCAACTCACTTGAAAAAGAGTATTTTAACTTTATTCCGCACACCATGCCAAAGCCTGTTCAGAAAAAACTTATAAGTCTTGCAGATGCTGAGAAGAGTCACATTGAATTTGTACTTGAACAAGTAAACTGGAATAAGACGCAAGCAAGTAAAATATTGGGTATCACTAAAACAACTTTATACAACAAAATTGCACTCTATCAATTAGTTGAAAATAAATCATAATACGGCATTTGTCCAAATTGTGGTACAAGAATAGTGCATATTCTAATTTTTGTACTCCAAAACGAGCATATACAACACCTTAAAGCGCGAGTCCAATTTTTGTAACCAACCGTATAATTATTAACCGCCTGTATAGGCTCACACCTCTAAAACAGACCAAAATCAAACAATATTTCCTGGCTTACAAGTTGATATAGTACATATAAGTGAGGGGGTAGCTTTAAATGAAGGAAAACACATCAACGCTGGATAAAATAAGTGCGTTATTGACCTTTGAAATTGGAGGGAAGCTATTTTGTGTAGACATAAAAGACATTGCAGTAATCATAAATCCTCAAGAGATAAATCAGGAAAATAATATAAATGCGGTAGAACCATTTATAGTAATTGGTGTCTTGAAGATCCCCCTAATAAATATTCATAAAATTTTAGAATTAAAGCAAAAAGATAGAGCCGAAAGCAATCGCATATTGGTTGCTGAAATTAATGGGAAACTTTTTGCTTTTATTGCCGAGAGAGTTGAAAATATATATGCTTTGGAAAAAGAGATGAGAAGTCAAATTGAGTTCGTTGAAATTATCGATAGCCCTTTTGTGAAAGGTATAATAAAGTATCTGAATCAGGAAATACGTTTTATTGATCTTTCTGGAGTTCAACAAATTTTAGAAAATTAAATTATTCTATCTCTTCATTTCATTAGGGCTTTGCTTATACGAATAAACATAGTAGATGGTTTAAATCATTTACCATGTAATTTAAAATATCAAAAAATGTTTTGTGTATTCATTTACTCAAAAATACTTTTACTCAAAGGGTCCCGGTTTTCCGGGAATTAGTAACAGCTTACCTCTAAAATATTCTATTAATCCAACTTCTTTTGGGAAGCAGTCAATGTGACTCACGTGGCGAAGCTCTGTACAAATTTGAATTTAGATCATTTTTCTGTAAATGAAATTACTATTTGAGAAATCGAGTAGAGGAAAAAATGCAAGTACCTTTTTTAGATCTTAAAGCTCAGTATAAAAAAATTAGATCGGAAATTAATCCGGCAATACAAGAAATATTAGATTCATCTGCATTTGTTCTTGGCAAGGCTGTTGCTGAATTTGAAAATAATTTTGCAAAAATACATAATGCTAAATACTGTATTGCTGTAAACTCCGGTACGGCAGGCAATCACTCAGTGCTTTGGGCATTAGGCATTAAATCCGGAGATGAAGTTATAATTCCGGTTAACACATTCATTGCAACAGCATGGGGTGCTACTTTATGTGGTGCAGAACCGGTTTTTGTTGATTGCGAAAGTGATAGTTATAATTTGGATCCGGCAAAAGTTGAAGCTGCTATAACACCTAAAACAAAAGCAATAGTAGCAGTTCATCTTTATGGCCAACCCGCCGATATGAATCCATTGATTGAAATAGCGAAAAAATACAATCTGTTTTTAGTTGAAGATGCTGCACAAGCTCATTTAGCAGAATATAAAAATGTAAAAGTTGGAAACTTTGGTGTTGCTACTTCATTTAGTTTTTATCCGGGAAAAAATCTCGGCGCTTATGGCGAGGCAGGGGCGGTAGTTACAAACGATGATAAAATTGCTGAGAAGGTTAGAATGATTCGTGATCATGGAACCCTTCAAAAATATCAGCATAAAATCTTCGGGCACAACTATCGTATGGAAGGTATCCAGGGAGCTGTTCTTAATGTTAAATTAAATCATTTGCAGCATTGGACTGAGGCTAGAAGAAATATAGCTGAAAAGTATAAAAAACTTTTATCGGATGTCAGCGAGATAAAAGTTCCTTTAGAAATGCCTTACTCCATGCATGTATATCATTTATTTGTTGTTCAAGTAAATGATGCGATTTCAAATAATAATTCTAATCTTAGGGACAAACTTGCGAATTACTTAAAGGAAAAGGGTATCTCTACAGGGCTGCATTATCCTATTCCTTTGCATTTGCAGGAATGCTTTGGATATCTTGGGAAAATCAGGGGAGATTTTCCTATTGCCGAAAATTTAGCTGATTCTTGTTTATCGCTCCCTATGTATCCTGAACTGACAGATGAACAGATAAAGTACGTAACCGATAATATTAAAAATTATTTTCTTGAAATTAACAAAGAAGCTTCGGAAGATATTCTATTAAACACATGATTTTTACTAAAGAGCGAATTGATCGGGATAAGCTAAAATTAATATGTCATCTCTAAAACGTTTATGATTAAAATTGCCAAATATAAATATGTGTTTGCTTTTACGGATTTTATCATTCTAATTCTGACATTAGTATTATCAATAATAATATCCGGAAATTATTTCCATATCGAAATCCTTGTTAAAAGCGAAACATATACTAGTAGTTTATTTCTATTCTTTTTGATGACTTTTAGCATTTTGTTTATTTTTAGTTTAAACAATCTATATGCCATAAATTTAATATTAATACGTTCTGCTCATCTTACTGCTGTCTTGCGATCAATATGGTACTTTGTCCTTCTATTAGTTCCGGCTTTAATCCTTCTTCTGGATCTTGATGTTAATCAAATATTCTATCTAATAATAAGTTTCGTTGGTTCATTTTTAATTTGTGCTTATTTGGTCCGGGTTGAATTTTTACGGGAAATATACCTGGTACTAAAACGAAAATCATTTCGGCGAAACGTGGCAATACTTGGTGACGGAAATAGCGGTAAACTATTGGCTGCTAAGTTGGCATTCGAGAATCCGATGGGTATAAATATAATCGGGTTTATTGATGATCAGAGAAAAGTAGGCGATGAAGTAATTAATGATAAAAAAGTAATAGGTAATTTTGCCAATATTAATGAAGTAATTGATAATTATAAAATTGATGAAATGTTGATTTCATCAAACACTGATGACTATGAACAACTATTACATATGGTAGATAGTATAAAAGACCTAAATATAAGTGTAAAATTAACATCGGAGTTATTTGAAATAATTCCTAGAAAAATAGTTACAGAGAAATACGGAAGCTTACCGGTTATAAATATTTCTACAAATTATAATAATTGGATGTTAATTACCCTAAAGAGAATATTTGATTTTACTCTGTCATTTCTTGCAATGATCATGTTAACCCCAATTTTCCTGGTAATAATGTTTATTATCAAAGTTTCATCCAAAGGTCCCGTGTTTTATAATCAGATTAGAATTGGAAAAAATGGTAAAGCATTTAAGTTTTTTAAATTTAGAACAATGTTGGTAATTGATAAAGATGATGTTGAAAGAAAAGAAAAGATGTTAAAATTCATGAAGCAGGAAAATGCTGCTAATGGAGACACTAAAGTTATATCGGATTGGAGAGTAACAAAAATTGGGAAATTCTTAAGAAAAACATCGCTTGATGAGTTGCCTCAATTAGTAAATGTTTTGAAGGGTGATATGAGTTTGGTTGGCCCGCGTCCTTGCCTCCCGTACGAGTATGAGAATTATGATAATTGGCAAAAAAGAAGAATGGATGTTCTTCCGGGTTGTACCGGCGTTTGGCAGGTAATGGGTAGAAGTTCTGTATCGTTCAAAGATTCAATTGTACTAGATCTTTATTATGTGAATAACATGTCGCCGTGGTTGGATTTACAGTTGATTATAAAAACTTTGCCAGTTATGGTTCTAGGTAAAGGCGGCTGTTAAGGTTTAAATATTTAATATCGGAATTTTATTGGAGGGAATCATGAAAGTAGGGATAATAGGATTAGGGTACTGGGGACCAAATTTGGTCAGAAATTTCTTATCAATTAAACGTATTGATAAAGTTATTGCATGTGATTACAAAGAAGAGAGACTAAATTTTATTCGCGCAAAATTCCCTGAAGTGGGAATTACAAATGACTATAAAAGTCTCCTAAACTCGGATGTAGACGCAATTGCTATCGCTACTCCGGTAGACACTCATTATAGACTAGCTAAAGAAGCGCTTGAACATGGAAAACATATCTGGGTTGAAAAACCGTTTACCAGTTCTACCTGGCAGGCTCAAGAATTAATAAATATTGCAAATTCTATGGGGTTGAAGATATTTGTTGATCATACTTTTTTGTATACCGGTGCTGTTAAAAAAATCAAACAATTGGTTGACTCTGGAGAGCTCGGAGATATAATTTATTTTGATTCCGTTAGAATAAATTTAGGATTATTTCAGCATGATGTAAATGTAATCTGGGATTTAGCACCGCATGATTTATCAATTATGAAGCACGTTCTGTCCGGAAAAGAGATAAGCGGTGTTACGGCTTGTGGTATTTCCAATTATTATGAACTGGAAAATCTAGCTCAACTCTCCGTGCATTATAAAGATAATTCTTGTTTTGCTCACTTCCATGTAAATTGGACATCACCCATAAAAATTAGACGTATTATCATTGCGGGTAAAAAGAAAATGTTGCTTTTTGATGATATGGAAAACTCTGAAAAGATAAAAATTTATGATTGCGGAGTTGATTTCTCATCAACCGAAAGCATTCATAACGCCTTGGTACAATATAGAACCGGGGATATGTATTCACCTAAAATTGAACAAACAGAAGCTTTAGCCAGTGCGGCTGAAGAATTTATAACATCAATACTTGACGATAGACAGCCCTTGACAAATGGTGAGAATGGTTTGGAAGTAGTAAAAATACTGGAAGCTTCCGATAAATCTCTTAAGAATAAAGGGTTGTTAGTCGAACTAAATGAAGAAACAAAGTCGAAACATCTGTTGAGACCGGTTATAAAACAACATGAATTTGCAGCTGTTAAATAACTCTGCAGTTATTATTCAAAATTAGATTCATTCCTACCACCTTTAATTAGGGACTATAAAATGGAACACCAAATTATTAACGATGTTAAGCTGGGGAAGAACGTCCAAATCTTCCATTACGTAAATCTTTACGGATGCGCAATTGGAGATAATACCAAAATTGGCTCTTTTGTGGAAGTACAAAAAAATGTCCTCATTGGTCAGAACTGTAAGATTTCATCTCATACATTTATTTGTGAGGGAGTTCAGATTGAGGACAATGTATTTGTTGGACACAATGTAACCTTCATCAACGATAAATATCCTAAGGCAACAAATCAATCTGGCGATATGCAAACGGAACAGGATTGGGAAGTTGTAAATACTTACGTTAAAAAAGGCGCATCAATCGGTTCATCCGCTACTATCCTTTGCGGAGTTACGATTGGGGAAAATGCAATTGTTGGAGCTGGTGCGGTTGTTACTAAAGATGTCAAGCCGGGTGCGGTTGTCTTAGGCGTGCCGGCAAAATCGCGTATGCTGGACAATTATGCTTAACGAAATAATATACAAGTAATATCTTTTAAACTTTTATGAGAATTAGGTAATAAAAAGTAGTAAGTAATTCAAGTTGCTCAAATACACTCGTCACCATATTGAGTTTTGTAATTACTGCAGAAAACATCTAATAAAAGTAATTACAAAAGACCGCTTAAATTATACCATTGTAGATGGTTGACAATTGTAACTGTATATGTAACTCGAAAGCTCTATTCCTCGCAGTAAGTAACTCAATCTTCGCAAATACATTCGTCACTTATATTGAGTTTTGTAATTACTGCAGAAAACATCTAATAAAAGTAATTACAAAAGACAGCTTAAATTAAACCATTGTAGATGGTTGACAATTGTAACTGGATATGTAACACGAAAGCTCAATTCCTCGCAGTAAGTAACTCAATCTTCGCAAATACATTCGTCACTTATATTGAGTTTTGTAATTACTGCAGAAAACATCTAATAAAAGTAATTACAAAAGACAGCTTAAATAAAACCATCGTAGATGGTTGATAATTGTAACCGACAAAATAACTCTAATACTAATTTCCTCGTAGAGGATATAAAATGACAATCTAGTATATGACTGGTAATCAATTAATCACTTTAAAAATATGTCCTATTGTCACCTCTAACGAAGTCGACGACTTACATGATCCCTTTTTTTATCATTCTCTTTTCTAAAGATCTTTCAAGTATTTCCAAATTTTAATATTTATTTAATGTTCAAGGTGGTTATTATGGCAAAATTGTATGCCCGTGTGGCATTAGTATTTCTTTTATTTTCAGTTACTATTTTTGCACAAAAGTTAAATCCCGGCGATGGTGTTCGTATATTCTTGTACAATACCGGCGATTCAATTTCAGGTGATTATTATATCCAGGAAAATGGAAATGTGTTACTTCCATATCTTGGTCAAATAGCTACTGCAAATAGGGAATTTCCTAAAGTAAAAGATGAGATAGAAAAAAAGTATACTGAGTTATATAAAGATCCTGAGATAACAGTCTTACCCCTTTATAAAGTTAATATATTAGGGGAAATAAAAAATCCCGGTTTTTATTATGTAACAGGGATAGAAAAATTATCCGATCTTATTGCTAAAGCCGGCGGAGTTACTACGGATGCTGATTTAAGTGATATTCATATTTCAAGAGATAGTGCCGATATAACAATTGACGGTGAAGATATTATAAAAAATGGAGATAAAGCTCATGATATTAGTTTAAAGTCGGGCGACCAAATTTATGTAGCTAGAGAATGGTGGGTGAGCGCAAGAAATTCAGCTTTCATTATATCCGGTATAGCAGTTTTGATTACTGTTGCTACCTTTTTTAAAAAGTAAATTATGAAAAATTTAAAATCTTATATATTAGAAGCATCAATGGGGAAATGTTATGCAAAGTAATTACGATATTTTTAATGCACTACAGAATCAACATAACCAAAAGAATGAACGTTCTGTTGAAAATTTCTTTAAGGCGATTTTCAGGAAAAAACATTATATAGTTATAACAATTCTCTTAGCACTGGCGGTCGCCTATTTTATAAATTATTCTGCTACTCCTCTTTATGAATCAAAAACACTATTGAAAAAAGATAATACTGTATCTTCCAAGGGCGATGAATTTCAAGAAATAATGAATTTACAAACCAAAGATTTGATTGAAACAGAAATACAGTTGGTTACAACAAATAATGTGCTAAATAATGTTGTTAATGATTTGAAGCTTTATTTAAATATTGATAAAATTGTTGATAAATCCGGTCACGAAATAGATATCAACAAAAGCCTGGTTGATTACAATCATGAATACCTCGAAAATAATCCTGAGGGAAATTCATACCCGCACTTCTTAGAGATTAAAGCTCTTACAAATAACCCGGGCTCAAGTGTTATGATAAAGAAAGTGTCGGCAAAGACATTCGATTTTTATAATGCCGATGATGGTGCCTTTCTCGGAAGATCAAATGTTGATGGAGCTATTACCTATAAAACTCCGACTTTAGATCTAGTGCTGTACTGGCCTTCTTCTTCTATTGGTGATAAGCTTTATATAACTATTAAATCTTATGCTGCAACAATCGGCGGATTAAAAAGTTCAATAACCGTATCACAAATTGATAATACTAATATTTTCAGTATATCAGCTACCTCTTCCTCTCCTTATTTGGCACAAAAAGTTGTTAATTCTATTTCGAATAATTTCATTTCTTCAAGAGTAGAGCAGCAAAGACAGGCTATTAAGTATTCGTTTAACTTTGCCGATCAGCAATTGCAGGATATTTCTGGAAAATTAAAGACTGCCGAACAAAATTTAAGTCAGTACAAATCGAGCCATCAAATCATGACTATGGGCGAAAAGTCTTCCAACCTGGTTAATTTTTTAAGTACACTTGAAGCCGAAAAAGTACAAACTCAATTACAGTTAGGTGATTATGAGAATAAGGCTACTGAGATGGAAAAAGAATATAAACAGAATGGAACTTTTGATCAGACATTTCTTTCGCCGGAAAAAACCAGTTCTACTATGTCGCCTTTTTCTACTCTGCAAGATCAACTTTCCAGGCTGGAACTGCAAAGAATAGAACTTCTAAAGAAACGAAATCCTGAGCATCCCGATGTTGTCAATATTGATAATCAGATAGCACAGCTAAAAGATAAAATGAAAGACTACAATCAGAATACTTTAACAGCGTATAAGATAATAATAAGCGCTGCTAAGAAGAAAGAAGATGCGTTAAGCAAATTAACAAATAAGTATCAGGGGTTAATTCAACAGCTACCTCCTCAAGAAAGTAAACTCGCAGAGTTAATGAGAGAAAAAAATGTATACGAGAAAGTATTTAACCTGCTTTTGAATAAAAGGGAAGAGATGCGAATTGCTGAGTTATCTAAATTACAGGATATTTTTGTTGTAGAACCTGCGGTTTATGCAGGTAATATAATCTATCCTAAAAAGAATTTAAACTATACTTTAGCGTTAATAATGGGTGTCTTTGTCGGCTTATTCTTTGTATGGGTCACTGAGCGTTCAAACAAACGCTTAAGTGATTTGACGGAAATTGAAGAAGAATTAAAGCTGCCCATTATGGCTATTATTCCGAACTATACAAATAAACTGGGAAGACAAATATCAAATTCAAAAGTCTATGATGAAAGATTTGTTGTAATGATGGACGAGCATGAAAAATATAAAGAATCTTTCAATCTCCTGAAATTAAAAATAGCATATACTTTGAAGGAAATTCCTAAACTTATAATGTTTACTAGCTGTGAAGAGCATACCGGGAAAACAACTATTATTGCTAATTTTGCAATTATGTTGGCACAATCCGGTAAAAAAGTCTTGCTCATCGATTGCGATCTTAAAAGAGGAAGGCTCTCGGAAGTTTTCGATGTACCCGAAGGCTCAGCCGGTCTTTTAAATTATTTATTGAATGAGGAAGTAGGAACTTTCACTTATAATATTCTTAAAAATAAAGAAAAAGACAGAACGGTTAGAACCTTGGATATTATTCCGGCTGGCGGAATTTATAAAAGGTCGAGTGATTTATTAGCTTCTGAAAGAATGGAAAAATTATTGAAGATATTACGGGATTCTTCTTATGATTATATATTATTCGATACACCTCCTATTACCAGAATAGTTGATGGCTTAATTATAGGACAATATATAAAGAATACTGTACTAATAATTCGACCGGATTTTTCATTTAAAGATAGCGTCCTTTGGGGCGTTAAGGAAATGGAAGAATATAATCTTAATGTATTGGGTACGGTTGTTAACGCGTGCGAAATTGAAAAGTCGGTCTTTAAATATAAATATGGATACGGTTATGAATACCATTATGGTGATGAGAGAAATCATAACGGTAAGAAAAAACATAAAAAAGAAATAAAACAAATAGCTTAATAAGATGTTAATTAATTACGATTCTGCAAGCTTGCATAAAAATTATCTTAGTCTCGGTAGTTTTCTAAACAAAAAGATTACACTTAGTCTAATTATTCCATGTTATAACGAAGAACAAACTTTACAAGACTGTATAGAAAAAGTTTTGGAAATCAGAGAGAATTACTTAGAGCTTGAAATCATAATTGTAGATGATTGCTCTACTGATAATAGTTATAAAATTGCCGGAGAACTTTCCTTGTTGTACAATGAGGTAAGGGTTTTTAAACATCCGGAAAATCGTGGAAAAGGTGCCGCTATCAGAACAGGTGTTAAACATGCAACCGGAGATTATGTTGTTATACAGGATGCGGATTTAGAGTACGATCCTTTTGATCTGAAGAATTTGTTGGTTCCATTAATTACTGATAAAGCCGATGTTGTAATTGGTTCTAGATTTTTAACCGGGGGAGCTCATAGAGTTTTATATTTCTGGCATTCTCTGGGTAATAATTTATTAACATTAATATCAAATATGTTTACCGATTTGAACCTTACCGATATGGAAACATGTTATAAATTATTTAAAAGAAGTGTCATTCAAAATATTGAAATTGAAGAAGATAGATTTGGTTTTGAACCCGAAATTATTGCAAAAGTTGCACACTCACGTTTAAGAATTTACGAAATGGGAATATCTTATTACGGCAGAACATACGATGAAGGTAAAAAGATAGGAGCTAGGGATGGTTTTCGTGCGCTTTATTGTATCTTTAGATATAATGCGCACAAGGCGCCTTTGCCGGTTCAGTTTATCATTTATACTTTTATTGGTGCACTTTCCGCTTTATTCAACTTATTTGTCTTTCTTGGCCTTAACAAAATTGGTTTGAATATTGACATTGCGATTCTTTCGGCATTTGGGTCTGCTGCATTATTAAATTATTATCTTAGTATTAAACTTCTGTTTAGGCATAAAGCAAAATGGAATTCCGGTGTTGAGATTTTAGTGTATTCTTTCGTTGTTGTTTTTATGGCAATATTCGATCTCAACATAACCAAATTATTTTTACTTGTTCAATTTTCACCTCAGTTAGCAAAAATAACTGCTTCGGCTTTTGGATTGTTTCTGAATTTTATAGGCAGACGATTTTTAGTATTTCCTGAACCCTCAAGTGGTTCTTGGCAGCCTCAAAATAGCGCTGGCATTCCGGGAACAATAGATCACAAGACTCAAAAAGTTAAAATTACAAAATTAAAAGTTTCCTCGTAAGTTTGCCCTCTTCGCGGTTCTATCAAAATCCCTCAGTTTTATATATTAATCTAATTTCGTATTAAAATAATTCTTAATCAGAATATTATGCCGAATATTGTAAAATACCGGGTTCAAATTCTTTCGTTAATTATTATAACTGTTGTTACGCTTATAACTATTAATAAATATCAAATCGGTGATTTTTGGGAACATAATGCCGTCGTTAAGGAATTAGCTACAAATCCTTTTTCGCCTCATCATCCGCAATTATTACTAAATGCTCCTCATGCATTCTATTCTCCGTATTCACTAACTGTTGGACTTTTGGCGAGACTTCTTAATAATGACTCAATACTTGCTTTATCTATAGCGGGAATTATTAATCTGATAATGTTATTGTTCGCATTAAATTTATTTCTAAAAGAATTGTTTAAAAATGAAGCCGTCGTATTTTATTCATTCCTGTTTATTCCTTTGTATTGGGGACTAACAAGCTGGTATTTTAGCGGATTTTTCAATCTGGAATCTTTAAGCTATAACGTTTCATATCCGTCAACATTTTCGGCTTGGCTCCTTTTTATTACACTTACTTATCTTATACGGTTCTCAAAATCACATAATAAATTATACCTTATACCGATTGTAATATTTATTACGCTTGTACAGATCAGTCATCCTTTAACATATATTGTTTTGATTACCGGGATAATTGCTTTTTCAATTGGTCTAAATGATTTTAAAAGGATTGAATTATTATTCGTTTTCCTCACAATTATCATTGCTTTCGGTCTGTCGGTTTTGTGGCCATACTATCCTTATTTAAAACTGATCTTGTCTGATTCTAATCTATTTAATGCAAGAAATGGGATTATGTATGACTCTGTTATTTCTAAAATTTATCCCTTGTTTATTTGTATTCCGTTACTTTTTCTAAGGCTGAAACAGAACCGGCGTGATTCTATTTCAATATTTTTTATAGGACTGGCGCTGATTTATTTGTTTGGAGGAATAACCGGTAAATATGCTTTAGGTAGAGTAATTTCTTATGCTGTTCTAATACTTCAAATTATTCTGGCTAATTATGTAGCGGAAATTGAAAATGGATTAAAATTTGCAAAATTTAAAAGTCACACTCTTAAATTCTCTTTCTCAATATTTATCATTCTTGTTTTATTTCCGTTTTCATATAATGCAATGATCAATACGGCATCTCATGCACTTCACAAATTAAAAAACAATTACGAGCAATACGCCTTTTTATCACGATATACTAAACAATATGATCTAATTCTGGCTGACTTAAACACAAGCTGGATGGTTCCTTCTTTCGGAGGTAAAGTAATCGCTTCTGAAAAACCTCTTCCTTTTGTGAAAGATGAAAAATCGAGACAAAATGACATTAATTCGTTTTTTAATTCTAAAACTCCTTTACCGGCAAAAATTGCAATAGTTCAAAAATATGATGTTAATTATCTTTTATTAAACAAAAAAGAAGATAATTGGGAATCACTGGAAAATTCATTCCGGAAATATGGAAGCATTAATTTTCAAAATAACAATTTCATCCTCATGAGATTTAATAATAATATCTCAGAGAATATTAATAACTAAGGTACTAAATGGATGCGGTGAAAAAATTTTCGAGCAATATGCGGTGGCTTTTCGTTGGCACCATTGGCTCAAATATTATATCTGTTTTAGTATCAATATTTTTAATACGTAAACTGGCTGTTGAAGACTTTGGAATATATAGTCTTTTCATGGGTAGTATTGGTTTCTTTGCGGTAATATCAAACAGTGGAGTTCTGGTTTCTTTAAGAAGGTTTATTCCTGAGATAAGACAAAAGAAATATTATACATATTTAAAAGGACTTATTCTAAAACTTTCATTTGTCGCGTTAAGTCTTACTGTTATATGTATTGTAATCGTTTACTTCTTTAAGTCCGAAGTAGGTGCGCTGCTGAACATTAAAAAATTTGATCTCTATTATTCTATTTTTACAATCAATATATTTTTGTTCTTGCAAGGTAGTCTGGCGGCAACAATACTTGTCTCTATGTATGAACAAAAAGTAGTATCCATATTAAATTTTATAAGTATTGCTGTTAGGGGAGTACTGTACGCCGTATTTTTATCTAGTATTACTTTGGAGATAATTTTTATCATCGAGGCAATAAGTTTAAGTGTTGTTGTTATTCCTGAAGTAATTGTAATCGCCAAAAAAATAATTTACGATGCACGGAATTCCTCACTTCAAATTACATCGACTGAAAAAGCGGAGAACAAAAAACGAATTTCCCGTTATGTCCTGCTCTCTACATCAAATGAAATGGGGAGCAGTGTTCTTAGTGAGATATCTGATTACTATTTTATTAGCGCGTTTTTAGGTCCGGTTGCTCTTGGTATGTATGCTTTCCCTTATAAAATTATTAAATCTGTTTTCCAGTGGATTCCCCTGAACCAGATAAATAACATCGTGAGGCCGTTTTTTATAAATAAATATTATGAACGTGGCGAGGACAAAAAATATCTTAATGAAATGTTCAATTTTTTGCTGAAAGTTTTCCTATTGTTTTATGGGGTGATTATAGCTTTAATTATTGCTTATCAGGATCTTGTAAATATTTATCTTTTCAAATCTAAATATGTTGATACCGAATCCTTGCTTTTAGTGATTCTCTTCTTTTATATGTTTAGGGCAATTACTTATCCTGTCAGTGCGGTGATGGAAGTAACTGAGAAAATACAATTCAATGTTTATTCTAAAATGTTTGCTGTATTTAATGCCTTAGCGGTTTATTTAATTTTGGAATTTACTAGTTGGGGACTTTTCGGTGTAGCCGCTGCTACTGGACTATCGGTATTTCTAAAGGATTATTATATATATTATTTTATGAGGAAGTTAACTGGGGTAAAGATAAATGTATTAAATTTAACTAAAACAATAACAGTTGTTGTTTCTATTATTGCGGTTATGTTTGCTGCTAGTCTTTTCAATATTTTACTTCTCAAATTAAGTTTACCTATACTGATTGGGGCAGTAGTAGCAATAATTATATACAAAGCATTGCGGCCGTTTAACAATACCGAAGAAGACATCCTTTCAAAATTTATTAATAAACTTTTTCCTCAGAAAACACTTCTTTCTAAGATATTTGCCTTTGTTAAATAATGGATATTTTAATAAAGAAATAACAAGAGTATAAAATATTTAAGTCCAAATAATTTGAATCATGAAAAAAATTTGCTTCTTTGTTGGATATTATCCCTTGTATCGTGGTGGGGCAGAATATCAGGCCTATTTATTAAGTTCAAAATTGAAAAATGATTATGAGATATTCTATATATCATTTGATCTTGAGGAAGAAAAAGTATTTAAAGAGAACGGTATAAAAATTTATGCTTTGAAAGCCCCTAGAATTTTAAATTCCAGAAAAATTATTTTTGTTACAAAATAAAAAGATTCAAAAAATATTAGCAATCGAAAAGCCGGATATTATATACTCACGAACTGCATATTCAGGGATAAAAAGTTTGGCATCATATCGTAAAAAAAATAATTGCAGACTAATCTGGCATGTCTCTAGTGAAGTCGAAATTACATCTCCTGTGTTCAGGTTATCAAAGTGGGTTCTCATTGACATTATGGAAAGTAAGATCGCAAAATCGGGAATGAAAAAGGTTGATCAAATTATTTGTCAATCCGAAACACAAAAAAAACTTGCAATAGATTTTCTACATAGAAACACAATTAGTATAATAAGAAATTTTCATCCTCATGTTAACTCCAATATTCATAAAACAGAAAAAATTAAAGTGGTTTGGATTGCTAACTATAAGCAGTTAAAAAGACCCGATCTATTTGTGGACATAGCGGATAGATTTCAAAAATCTAATAATATCGAATTTTTAATGATTGGCAGATTGCCGGCGGAAATCATGAATGAATATTTGAGCCGGGAAATTAAACAATTAAAAATTATGGGTGAAATATCTAACGAGAATGTGAATAGATATTAAGATTCGGCACATATTTTAATTAATACAAGTACGAGTGAAGGTTTTCCAAATACTTTTATACAGGCATGGTTGAGAGAAGTTGTAGTTGTAAGCCTTAATATAGATCCTGATGGTATAATGGAAGAAAACAAGATAGGATATCACTCTAAAAGTTTCGATAACTTAATTGTCGGATTTGAAATATCTTATAGCAAATCCGGATGAATTAGTCAGAATTGGTAAAAAAGCTCGTGAATTTGCCGAAATTAATTTCTCACTTAATAACATTTTAAGAATAAAAGAAATAATAGAAAACTACTGATAAACCAAAATTATTAACAAAGTTATGCAAATTTTTAATTTCCTATTTTTTATAGTTGGTGTACAGTTTTTATATCCGGCGCTGGTTAGATACGGAGGGTTACCTCCGCTTCCTAGTTTGTCAATTGAGCTCTTGATATTTGTGCTGTTTTTGTTTGTAATTCTAAAAGCTGATTATAGAAAATTATTTAGCGTTGGAGTTGCAAAAACTATTTATATCTTAGCGTTTATTTATCTCGCAATTATTATAAGCAGCGCGATTGTAAATTCTAATAATGCGCTTCTGGTATTCAAATCAATTTTAGAATACAATTTCACATACATATTCCTGTTTTTAATAATAATTTCTGAAAATTCAACTGAGGCACAGCAAACAAAATTAATCCGCTGGATTTATTTCTTAATACTATTTCAAATTCCGGTCATCATTTATCAATACTATTTTGAGCCTACTAATACCGCTGATAGCATCTCGGGAACTTTATCAATGACTTCTTTAGGCGGAACCGGGATAAATGCAGTTTTGTCGATGTTCTTGTTATCAATACTTATATGCAAGAATAATGTTTATCGGTTTAAAGACGTCTTATTTATTTCTAATAATTTTATTGTTCATTCCTTCTTTAGCGGGAGGAGCTAAGTTTGGATTTATTCTGATGCCGTTTACAATTATAATTACTATAATCTCATATTTATTTATCGAAGGAAAACTTAGAATTCATCAGGCAACTTATTTTTCTGTTTTAAGTATAATAGTAGTTGGCGGTATTATTTTAATTTTCACTGAAATAGCTCCGAATACAAAATATGCTAAATGGATTGGAAGCTTAGATATGATAACCAATCCCAAAATCATGATGCAATATGATAAATCAAACTCTAATTCTGAGGGAAGATTTCAAATTTATAGTGATTTGTTTGATAATTATTTGAATGATGGATATAAAGCTACTTTAGGTCTAGGAGGTAGCGCTATTACTGAATCGTCTTCTTTAAAAATTACTTCGGCCCGTCTGCAAATAATTAGGCAAATGCCTGATAGTGTGAAGTTTTTGGGGAGCCTGGGTATTATAGGTTTATTATTTTTAATTTCAACTCTAATTTCTACAATATTATTTATTAAAAAATATCTCTCATTAGAATCGGATATGTTTTTTCGAATAAATGCTTACGCTTTTATTCCTTTTATTGCGGTTTGTATAATCTCTCTCATTTATACTTCTATTTGGGCTTCCCAGGTAGGCCTGATTTTGTGGATTATGCTTGGGATTTTTGTAAAAAGATACTTGGTAATATATCACGGTCTTAAAAACTTTTCGAATATTACTTAGTTAATTCTATAAACTCATAAGAACAATTTACATCATTGAATATATTAGTTATAAGACAAGCCGAACTTAACAAATCAAATTGGATTACAAGTTCAATTGAAATTGTAAACTCATTAAATGAATTAGGCGATGACGCTAAGTTGATTGGAATTGGTAAAAAGACTGATACAAAAAATAAGTATATTCTCGCACTTCCAATGTTATTTAATCGTGCCGTATTTTTTCGTTTGTTACTGCTTTTCTATTTGCCAATTTATGTAATATTTAAAAAAACTGATGCTATAATCTTTGATAAAAATACGGTTTTTGTGTCACTTAATCTATTAGTTTTTAGATATTTCAAAAAACTTAAACTTTTATTAGATATAAGATCAGTGCCTGTCGAAGTTAATGAAATGGGTTCAAGATTTAAAAAATCACTTATATTTGCAGCAAAATATTTTAACGGTATTACATTCATCACGGAAGAAACTAAAAATTATATTGTTAATTCTTTACAATTAAAAGTTAATAAATATGCAATTTGGTCTTCAGGTGTAAATTTAGACCTTTTTGATAATAATAAGGTCAAGATAGTTGACAGTTCAATCACAGATATTGTTAATAACAGATTTATCCTCCTATATCATGGTTCAATAAGCCCAAATCGTGGAATAAATCTAATATTAGACGCAATAAATGAAATAAAATCAATAATTCCTGATTTGCTATTTATTTCAGTTAGTTCTAATAATAATTATATAGTTGAGTACTGTAATGAAAATATGTTTGAACTAGAGAAAAACCTATTATTAATAAATTCTGTTCCTAATGAAGATATACCATCTTATATAAGTCTAGCTGATTTTTGCATTGTGCCGTTACCTAGACTAACATGGTGGGAAATTTCGAGTCCCTTGAAATTGTTCGAATACTTAGCAATGAGTAAACCTTTAATTCTGACTAATATTAAAGCGCATCTGGATGTTGTGGATAAAAAAAATGATTTCGTTTGTTATTTTGACCCGGATATAAAAGATGATTTAGTTCAAAAATTGTTAGCTTGCTATAAACTTAAAGATGAATATAAGCGTTATGGTACTGAGGAAAGAAAACTTGCGATTCGTTATTCTTGGGAAAATCAAGCCATAATTCTAAATAATTTTATCCTGAGTCTAAATTAAATATAAAATGATTTAATGCATTTTGAAAAATAAATTCAAAATTCTTTTTCTGACTTCTCTCTTTCCAAATATTAATAATCCCATAAACGGAAAGTTTAATCTATCAAGAGTAAAAGCACTTAAAGAGCTAGGCTTTAAAGTATTCGTATATTTCACCAATTGGATTTACTCCTCCTTATAATTTAGTTTTTCCGCTGCCAAAAATTAAAGAAATAAAAAATTTTTATTCCCAACAATATTTTTCCAAACATAATATCAATTATGAAGGCATTGATTGCTATTATCCGAAATGGTTTTGGTTACCCAAAAAATGGTTTTGGAAATATGAGGCTGAACAATTGTATTTTCAAATAGGGAAACAAATAGAGGCAATTATCAATGATTATTCGCCTGATTTAATTTTAACTTCCTGGCTTAATCCTTTCGCCACATATTCAAAATTTATTAAAAAGAAATTTGATATTCCTGTTATTTCAATCGCTGAAGGTAGTGATATTTTAATCTATCCTAAAAAATTTAATGGAATTGAGCGAATTAGTAAAATTGTCGAAAGCAATGTCGATCAATTTATTTATGTGTCAAATCATTCAAAATTAGCAGGTGATATTTATCTCGGTGGAATTAAATCGGCTGTTATTATGAATGGATATGACTCTGATATATTTGATTATAATGAGTTTAATTCGCTTCAAAAAGAAGATAGACATCATTAAATATTATTTCTGTCGGTGGTCATTCGCAAGTAAAAGGGCATGACTTATTGTTACAGGCTGTTAAAGATATCGAAATTAATGTTCACCTTACTCTTTGCGGTGAAGGACCTTTGACTTCGGAGTATAAAAGATTTGTTAACGCGAACAACCTTTCGGATAAAGTAACTTTTACGGGAAATATCACGGCGCCTGAAATTAAGAAATATTTACAAAATAGCGATCTTTATTGTCAGCCGAGCAGATCGGAAGGAATCCCTTCAGCTCCGTTAGAAGCTATGGCGTGCGGTTTACCGGTTGTTGCTGCTAGGGTAGGGGGCTTGCCGGAAATTATTATAGATCATGAAAACGGTTTACTTTGTGAACCTAATTCAGTGGAATAGTTTAAAGTCTGCTATTTTAGATGCTTCAAATTTCAATTGGAATAATAAAAATATTGCTGCAGCAACCAAACTTAATTACGGTTGGGATAAATGGGCTGAGCAGTTTTCGTCCCTGGCAGACGAGTTGATTTCCGTTAGGCGTTCTAATTAAAAATCATTTCCCGGATCATCATTCCTTTTATAAATTATACAGAATTAGAGAAGAGGGTCT
>CAVUCE010000021.1:0-724506 GCA_963739985.1 uncultured Ignavibacteriales bacterium | reverse complement strand
AGTTCCCTTGGGTAAATTCAGCTGATGAAATATTTCAAAAAACTTTATCGCTGTAAGCGGAGTAACCTCGGAAGGTTTAAGCACAACCGAATTACCTGCAGCCAATGCCGGAATGATTTTTCTAATAACCGTAGCTAAAGGAAAATTTGAAGGCGTAATTAGTAATACAACCCCCAAAGGCTCGTAACTTATTTCCCCTATTCCCTTTAACTCTTCCCGGGTACTCTTAAAATATTTTAAGCTGGTACTTTCCTTCGGATATTGATGAGTTTATTTCAGAAAGAGATTCAGTAATTGTTTTCCCGTTTTCTCTTGTAATGATTTCGGCAAACTCATTTTTGTTTTTCTTAATTTGATTCAGCGCCTTATTTAGCAGTGAAATCCTTTTTTTAAGCGTAACCCGGCTCCATAATTCGTAGCCCTTCTGCGCAGAATCCATTGCGGATTTTGCGAGCCCGGAATCTGCATATTGAACGAGGCCGATAACATCATCAAGATTGCCCGGGTTGTTTATTTGCTTAAATTTTCCTTTGGCAACTTTTATCCATCTACCGTTAACATAATTATAATATTTTCGCACCATCTTACTATTTTAATTTGAAAAACCGCTAATTATTACTCACAGAATTCCCCATCCCGCAGCATTTCTTAAATTTCTTACCGCTTCCGCATGGACACAAATCATTTCTGCCTACATTTAAGGAAGGAAAGCCTTTATCTTTTTCTTTTGCCCAGAACATTACGTTAGCGGGCGGCTTTCTTTGTATTACTTCCTCAGACATAAATTTCATATAAGGATCAATGTGATTGAAGAAATTTTTATAACCCGCACACAAATAATTTAATCCGTCTTCACCATCCGGGGTTTTTATAAATCTATGTTTAGGACATTCACCGTTGCAGGCAAATCTTACTTCACAATTCAAACAATAGTTAGGAAGTGTTTCCAGTTTATCATTTCCAAATTTCTTCTGCTGCTCTGATTCAACCATCGACTCGAGCGGTTTTTCCATTATGTTACCGAGTTTATTCTCGGGATAAACAAAATGATCGCACGAATAAATATCGCCATTGTGTTCTATTACCAGAGCGTTCCCGCATTTTTTTCTGAATATACAGAGCGCGGGCTCCATGCCCAGCCAGCTTTCCAGCGCAACATCAAATATTTGTACAAATACTTTTCCAACATCCTTACGAACCCATTCATCAAAAATTGTACATAAAAAATTTCCATACTGAACAGGATCAACGGACCATTCGGTAACGCTGGCATTTTCAAACGCCGGGGAAACCAAATCGAGTCCGTTTTCACCTTCTCCTTTAGCACTTCTTTCAACTATCGGGATAAACTGCATAAAGCCGCTCCCGATTTCTTTGAGAAAATTATAAATCTCCAGCGGATAATCACCGTTATGTTTATGAACCACCGAGAGTGTATTAAAATCGACTGAATGTTTTTTAAGGAATTCAATTCCTCTTATAACTTGATCGAACGATGAGCCGCCGCCTTTATTAATTCTGTATTCGTCGTGCAGTTCCTTAGGCCCATCAATCGAAATGCCGATTAAAAATTTATTTTCCTTAAAGAACTCGCACCATTCATCATTTAACAAAACACCGTTTGTTTGAAACCCGTTTGTAATATTTTTCCCGTTGGAATATTTATACTGCAGTTCAACTACTTTTTTGTAATATTCAACTCCCATTAGTGTAGGTTCGCCGCCCTGCCAGACAAAACTAATTTCGTTCCCGGGGTTAGCTTCTATTTTTTGTTTGATGAACAATTCAAGAATATCCTCACTCATCTTAAAGTTTGGATTTCCGCTGTAAAGATTCTCTTTTTCAAGATAAAAACAATATTTACAATCTAGATTACAGATCGGCCCGTTAGGCTTTGCCATCAAATTAAAAGGCTGTGTAACACTCATTCCTTCTCCTTTAACATGCATAAATAACGTTTGAAAAGAATATAAGTTTTATAAATCCAAATAAAAACGAGGTGCCGCTAATTTAATGCATCAATTATGATTATTATTGAATTTCTGAATTCAAATCACATGCATAAATTTTTAACGGCACCCCGGGAGAGAGAGACGTTATTTAAAATCTAGTATTAACTATATTATTATAAATTGAGCCAAATGAATAACTAAATCCTAGGTTTAAATTTACCTCGTACTGGGAGGCTAATTGTTTTTGATTAAGAAGTATTTCTTCTTTCGTTGCTCCCTCTGCAGGTAAATAAATTTGATCGTGTAAAATATTAATATTTAACATTGTATTTATGGAAAAGCCCTCAAAAACTCTTAATGAAATACTCGAATTAAATTCAATTCTATTCTTAGATAAATTATTTAAAAATTGAGAACCGCTAATTGCAAGCGAAGCAGTTCCCCAAATCTCTTTGAAATCATATTTTAATTTCAAGCTATGTGAAAAAAGATTTTCGTTATTTCTGCCAAAAATAGTCATGACATAATAATTATAGTTTGAAATACCCACTTTATATCTAATTGTAAATTCATGAGTTAATGATTCTTTATAGGGGAAAAAGTCATATTCTAATGCCGGTGTTAATGATAATTCACTTTGAATATTATCAAAACTACTCGAAAAATATTCGGTATAACAACCAGCAGAAAAATGATTGGAAATACTTTTTACATATTTAGCTTTAAGATCCAAACTCTTTTTTATGCTTTTTGTAATTATCGTATCCAGGTTAAAACTTTGTAATTTTTTCTCGTAACCTAATCCAATAATAATTTTTGACTCATTTGTTATTCTATCTGCAGAAATATTTCCTTTAAAAGAATATTCTTCTTTGGACTGTTCTGATTTAAAAGCACCAAGAGCTGATAAATTATAAACCCAATAGTTCCACTTATCCGAATATGTTTCATCAGCTCTTTTATTTATCGTCAAATATTTTGCTCTAATACCACTTATATACTGAGTGTGGGATATATATCTAATCATACCTATCTTTAATATTCTAAGAAGTCCCAAATACTTAGTTTCATCAGAATCTGCTTTTTGAAATGATATTTTTAATTTATCATTCACACCATTAAATTTTCTTTTGCCGGTAAATATTAGTTTATATGATTCTCCACCGTTTGCTGATGAGTGAGATAATATTAGAACAAGCACATCTGCTCCCGCCATATCTCTGGAATAATTAATTAAATTAAAAGCAGATTTATAGTAGTTAATTATATTACTATCTCCTTTTAAAAATACATTTAATTTATCTTTACTTTTAAAGATATCTTGAGAATTTTGAGCTATTGTGTATCGATTAGTACCCATGCTGAGCAATAAAATTATTGTCATCGTATATTTTGTTATAAATAGTTTTCTAATAATGAATTCATTTCTATAATAATTAATACAATTATTATTATTCATTCTGATGGTTCTTAACAATTTTATTATCTAATTTTCCCAACCTATCAATTGAAAGAGTCACTTCATCTCCTGGTTCAACGGGAAATGCTTTTGAGGCACCGCTGAATATAACATCGCCGGGAAGGAGAGTTAGAACTTTTGATAATTGGCTTACAATTTCGGCCGGCGTAAATCTTAAATGTGAAACATTATTTGAATATTCTATTTTGTTGCTTGACTTACTTTTAATTATCTGAACATGCTTCACACACTTCTTCCAGTCAACTCCTTGAGTTATGAAAGGACCATATGGAGCAAAGCCGTCACCGATTTTTAATCCAAGTGTAAGCGGAGCCTTATTTGATTCTGTTTTTTCTCCATGCACTTCATAATATGAATCAGGATCTCCCTCAACATCCCCACCAACCGTATAACCGAATATAGCTTTCGAAGCTTCGTTTACATCAGCATTTTTAATTTCCTTCCCGATGATAATCACCATCTCGTCTTCAAGTTTCAACCGATTGACTGCGGAAGGTATAACAATATCATTGTTTGTTGTAGAAGCAGATGAAGGTGGTTTTATAAACCAGCGAATTGATTTCGGAGGAGTTTTTACTTTCCACGAATCACTATAAGATTTTATTAAACCTATAATGGCATTAGGTTCACTCGGAGTAAGGAATTTAATGTTATCCAAAGAATATTTCTTGCCGGTGGCTTTACCCCCGTTCCATGGAGCTTTGTTTAATGCATAGATAACTTTTCCTTCAACTCTTCCATACATAACCAAGTTATTATACTTAAAGCGGCAAAATCTTTTGCTTTGAGCATGAGTAGAAAAACTCAATAAAAAAGCTAAACCTATTATTGAAATAAAATTTTTCATGATTCTCCTAAAAACTTTTTACCACGGCATTTTACGTTTTGTATATTTTCGTCCAACTTCAGCCGCTTCTTTATTACTTCCGGCACCAATCATTACACCTTTTTTAATTTTTTCAACTACGTTATCCGGTAAAACATTGTCGAGGAAAAACAAATGATATTTTTTACACTCCGCTAAAACTTTGGCTCCGGCTGCATTTACTTCCGGCGGAACTGGCGGATCGGCTCTTCCTTCAAGATGACCGTACATCAATCCCATATCTCTCGGTCCGTGCTCTGCAAAAGCAATTCCCGGAACGGCTAAAGTTTTATCACAATTTCTTAACGCAACAGTGTCTTCAATTTTTACACCTACCAAAATTTCTCCGTTAGGATTCA
This sequence comes from uncultured Ignavibacteriales bacterium, assembly GCA_963739985.1. Lineage (GTDB taxonomy): Bacteria > Bacteroidota > Ignavibacteria > Ignavibacteriales > Ignavibacteriaceae > CAVUCE01. The sequence continues at coordinate 719,850 of CAVUCE010000021.1, read as the reverse complement.
ACGGCCAAACATCGGCTTTCTTCAAGTATGTTGTATCATCCACACCCCAAACCCACTCAGCAAATTTTTGACTTCCATATCCTCTATATCCCACACCAAGTGTATCGTCTGCCTGATGATGAACAGGATACCTTATTGCTTGAATCAAATTCTTAACTGCATCCGGTGTTCGCGCTCTTGCTAATTCAATCCCGTGAACACCCTGTGCCAAAGCTTGCTGAAACATCCACGCATCAGTTTTAACCATATCGCCGTTTAATCCAAGTAATGGAGTACTTACAATTACAGCAGGAGTTCTATGTCCGCTTGGGGTAGGACCACCGTCAACTAATCCCTTCATAAATTCGTGGAGCTTTGTAAAATCAAGAGGATGATGTTCCATATTATAAATAATATAATCAGCCCAGGTTTTCGCTAACTTTTTACCCTCTTCATATCCGCCATATGCAGATATATAATAGACCGGCTGCCCTGCTTGAAAAAGCTCGATACATTTATTTATCCTTTTGGGCTTCCATTTTTTAGCTGTTTTCGATTGTGCAAAGGCTCCGGAATTACCAAAGCTTATTGCAAACAAAATCGTACTCAAATAAATGAGAAAATTTTTTCGAAGATAACTCTGCATAATTGCATCTCCTTTCAAAAAATTGAATTTCTTAGTGCTCAATGGCTCCAATATCTATTTTGCTCAAGGAGCTGGTTCTATTGTTACCATAAACATCATGAGAACCGGCATCTACTTTTTTGCCCGCATCAATACACGGAGAATTTTTATCAAGATTAAATGAAGGCAACATTGTTATTTCAGTTGAACCTGAAAGATCACCCCAAATTTCAATGTTATTATTATTGTTTGATTTTACCACTCCCCATTTATCTCCGGCTTTGACTATTCTTCCTTTAAATTCATTATCTTTATATTTTGCTCCCGACATAAAGACTGTAGTTACAAATTTGAATAAATCGTATGATGTACCGTAAGGTATGATTTGGAAACTGTCGTTCTTAAAATCCGGGTCTTTGGTAAAATTATTTTCACCATTATGAGATTGTTTTAAATCGTTATTTGCAAAATCAGAAGGAGCATCAACATTCATGTCTCCCCATATAATATTGTTATAAACTTTGTTTCCTTTTAGATCTGATTTTGTCTCGATAAGAAGAAAATTTTCCAGCATAGTATTATTTACAATTTCTGCTTCGCTTCTCTGGAAATAAACCCCATTGTTATAAGCACAAAGATTATTAGAAAAGATTCCACGACTTTCCATCGTAAAACGCGTTACACCGGAATTATTGGACGGATTTCTATTCCCCATAAAAATGTTCCTATCTACAGTAATGTAAAATTTGTCTTTCGGCGGCATTGGATCTAGAGCCTTTGCATATCTATGTTCTTGCCCGCCTATAAATAAAGCTCCGGCATCATCTCCGCATTCGTTATTAAGAAAAACATTTTTTTCTATTTTTGGCGATGACCATAGGGCCACCCAAACTCCACCCGCATCATTATGCGCTAAAGATTTATTCTCGATAATGATATTATTTTCTACCAAGGGATGCGACCATCTAAAAATTGAGACTGCACCGCCGTCGCTGCTTCTCATCGGATCATCTAAACCGCTAACATTCTGATAGAAAAAATTATTAATGATTTTACCACCACATTTATTATCCATCGCTATACCGGCGCCGCGGCCGTTTTCTGTTTTATTTTTATAAAACACATTGTTGCTGATTATCGGTAACGAACCATCTGAACAATAAATTGCACCACCGTCATTCGCAGTTCTGTGCCAATATTTTGGGTGCCAATTTTTTGGCTTTAAGGTTTTATTGGTTCTAAAGATATTATTTGAAATCGTAGGCGAAACTCCAACACACTGAATTGCAGCTCCTTTTCCTCTTACCAAACCATTCCGAAAGACAAATCCGTCTATCTTTGAATTATCGCTAGCTATCATTATCCTATTTTTACTTTGCCCTTCCAACACCGTTTCATTTTGTATTATATTTCTATTCCACGTCAATGTATCAAAGCCGCCGTATAGATCAACGAATTCTTTTGTATGAATTGTAGGTTCACCGTATTTACCTTCAGCAATTTCCAAAGCACATTTATTTGAAGCAGAGGCATCTTTGATTTTTGATAATGCGAATGCAATGGTCTTCCACGGTTTCTGCATTGAACCATTTCCACCGTTATCCGCTCCGGTCATTGAAGAGATATAATAAATTTTATTGTAGCCTCTTTTTAATACTTGTTCAGTTTGAATTCCAACTTCCTGTGCAAAAGAAAATTGAAACATTAAAATCATTAGCAGAAGGGAAAGTAGAAATTTTAATCTCATTATAAATACCTCGTTGTTTGAGTGATTAGTTTATTTAAATTGTAATGAATAAAGTTTAGTTCCTCTCATTTTAATTATAAGCTGCACTGTTTTGTTCTGCAGTGATGAAACATCTATACCTTTTTTCAGCCATTCAACATCGGTGTTGATAAAATTGCCATTTATATAGATACAATCATCAACCGAAAAACCTTTGATGGGTTTTCCGCTTGCATCAAGAAAACCAACCTGAGCATAGCCTGTTGCTCCAGTGTTAATATTTAATACCAATCTGTTTCCTTTAAATGTAAACGGCTTTGTTACAATAGTTGCAACTTTATTATAGGGGGAATCAGCGGATATAAATCCATCTAATCTTTGAACAACTCTGTAAATTCCCTGTTTTAATTTTCTTTTACTCCATGATGAATGATACTCCTGGTTTCCAAAGAAGTACTGCCAAATCTCATTGCCGCGTCTTACCATTCCGTCAGCCATGTAAATTTGGTGTAGAGTATCTCCGCCATATATTCCTATTCCCACATAAGCCGGACGATGATATCTTTTCCAATGCAAGCCATCTCGACTTACAGCAATCTGTGTTTCAATCGGACCGGAACCACGGTCCATTTGTTTAATACTAAGTATTTGCCTTGTAAGCGGTCCGTCACTTTCATAATGGAAATACACTATAGGGAAAGCCAGGTATGTATCAGGTGCCCATTTGTACTTTTGTGCTTTGGTTACATAAATATCTGTTCCAACGGGGTCGGCGCTGTCAGGATCGAATAAATGCGGGAATTCTAATCCGGGAGCACAAGGACTCAAAGGCCCGTTATCAAGATACCAGGGCTGCGGTTCTCTCAACGGAAGAGTCTTCATCAAATTTCTGGATTTCTTGGGGGTTAACGGAGTAAACTTCCATGGTCGATGAATATCTTTTTCTTGTGTAATTATGGAACTTCTTTGAGTAACACCACCAGGCGTATGAAATATTCCCGTTCGATGATAACCGATATACATTCCCTTCTGATCATCATAAAACGAACATGACTGTGTCCCCGATCTAAAAGGTAGAAGATATGTTTTCTCTCTTTTCCAGTGCCAACCGTCGGGTGATGTATAAAGATAGATTCCTCTATCATGATAACCGGAAATATATTTCCATTTTTCATCTCGTTTTGCATTAGGATCAATAAAAGGATTTCCTAAACCTCCGACAGCCTCTGGTATAACAATATTTTTGTCATTTTTATTATGCATTCCGAAATCCGGTTTTGTAAAGTTGACACCATCTTTCGAAATAAGTACTCCGAGGTAATCGTTACTGTAACTATTATATATTCTGATCAAACCGGAATCGTCCTGAACAACAGTTAAGTGTTTTCTAAATGATTTCCCGATTTTATCAAAAACCAGTTGAATATTTTTTGGTGGATTGACAACAAAATTTATGTTGTCTTTTTTCTCAAGCAGAGCACCATCTATAAAAACATATTTACGTGAACCTAGATTGAGAATACTGTTTGATTCATTTTGATTTGAGAATAAAAGAGGTAATTTTTTAGCTAATTTTTCAGGTTTGTAACTGCCGTTATAAAATCTTGACTTACTTCCGGGAACTTTGAAATTGTGATCATATTTTATCCCGGTTGAAATTTCCAATTCATCAATTTTCCCTTGTAGAGGATTTTTCCACAATCCGTTTCGTCCTATACTCATATAAGCTTCATCACCTTCGGGCAATGATTTAATTTCTTCTGCGGCTGGCAGTGCTTGTAGTTTGCCGTCAACATAATGTTTAATCTGATGATTTGCTGATGAGTAAACAAAAGCCAGATGATGCCATGTTGCATTTGCAGGATTAAGTGCTTCTTTATCCGAAGGGATATTAATTTCTGCACCGGTTGGCTGATTATATAATTTGAAACTTGACAAGTCCGGTTCTAAAACCAGTTTAGTATAAATCTTATTCTCTCCTCGCGGACCACTTCCTATTTCAAAAACAACACCGTTGCTATCTGTGTTTTTAACCGGGAAATACCAAAATTCCACAGTCCAGTCAAAATTGCCAAGGTTTAGTTTTGATTTGGTCGGGTTTTTAAAGCCAACATCTTTCCGAAGATGATTTTCTCCCATGGTCATGAATGCACAAAAATTTGCATTCATCCAGGACAATGGAGGAACTGTTCTTCCTTTTGCTGGTTGTAATTGTTTTAATCCGAATCGCGCTTCACCTTTTGGATAATCAACATTTGGCTGCTCTAAAGGCTCCAATGCATTTCCGAATTTTCCTTTAACCATTTCCCCACCGGGTCCAAGCACAAGCGGATAATTATTTTCCGAAGCATCATTTAATACTGAACTCGGGTAAACACCTTCCTGTTCATCAAACAGCCATAAAGCGACTGTTTTGCTATCGGACGATTTTGTTTGAGCTGATAATTTTAATAGAGTAAATATTGATATAAAGATAATTACTTTGATAATTTTCATTTAATTTTCTTAATTTATTTATATACTTTATTTAGATATTTTGACATAAATCTTACTATAATTATTTTTGCACAAACTGCATTGAGTATAATTTTGTTCCTCTCATTTTAATTACCATCTGTAGTTCTTTACCCTGCAATGTTGAAATGTCCTTTCCTTTAATTATCCATTGAACTTCAGTATTCACAAAGTTTCCGTTTATGTAAATACAATCGTCCACCGAAAATCCTTTAACCGGCTTTCCGTTTTTATCAATGAAACCTACCTGGGCATATCCTGTTGCGCCTGTATTAATATTCATAACCAATCTATTGCCTTTGAAAACCATTGGTTTTGTAACGATTGTCGCGATTTTATCATACGGAGCGTCTGCAGATACAAAACCATCCAATCTCTGTTTCACTCTGAAAACTGCTCTTTTTCTTCCTTTATTGCTCCACTCGGAATGATATGCTCCGTCCGCGAAAAAATACTGCCAGATTTCATTTCCTCTTTTAACCATTCCCTGAACAATATATATTTGATGGACCGTCATTCCGCCATAATCTGCGATCTGTAAATACGCAGGACGCGGAATACGTTTCCAGTGAGTTCCGTCTCTGCTTATTTCAAGCTGTACTTCAATCGGACCGGAACCTCTGTTCATAGAAGAATCGCCTAAAATTCTTCTTGTTTCGGGGCCATCTCCCTCGTAGTGAAAATACATTTCTGGAAAAGCAAAATATGCATCCGGAGCTAGGGGATATTTTATCGCTTTTGGTATGTACATATCTGTTGCAACCGGATCTAAAGAATCAACTGGACCGAATATCCATGGATATTCAACTCCGAATCCTCCCGGCGTTAAAGGCCCATTATCCATATACCACGGATTTAATTTATGAAGCCTTTTATGTTTTCCGATTTCAGTTTGTTCTTTCGAACTAACAGGTTTAAATGGCCAGGGTGAAAGTAAATCTTTTGTCTGAGCCATTACATGATTTCTCTGTGTGACTCCTCCTCGTGTAGTCCCCATGTCTGTTCGGAAAAATGACGTATAAATTTGCTGTTGATCATCATAGAAAATGTTCGTCTGTGATCCGGTTCTGAAGGGTAGAATTGAAATTTTTTCTCTGGTGAAATGATATCCATCGGGTGAAATATAAATATAAACTCCCCGGTCGTGATATCCGCTTACATATTTCCACTTTTGATCTGCCGGTGCATTTGGATCAATAAAAACCTGGCCTGTTCCTACTGGTTCATTTATAACAATATTATTGTGGCCTTTGTAACTTTGTATAACAGGCTTTGTAAAATGTACTCCGTCTTTTGAAGTAAGTACCTCCAGATGATCATCATTTACAGCATTATAAATTCTAATCAAACCAGAATCATCTTGAACAACACTTAAATGTTTTCTAAAAGATCCTGTTACATCAAAAACTTTTTGCGCGTGTGTAGGCGGATTAACATGAAAGGAAATATTTTTGCTGTTGGCAAATAATTTCCCGTCAAAGAATAAATATTTTCTTCCCTCGAGTTGAATAGGAGACTTTTCTTTATTTGTTTTTCCAAATAATAACTTAGGTCCCTTCTTCAAAGGTAGTTCTGAAAATTTTCTGTTAAACAATGGTGAAAAGCTCGAAGGTGGAGTAAAATTCGATTTGTAAATCTGACTTTCTGAAAATCTTAATTCATCAATTTTACCTTGAAGAGGAAGATTCCAAACTCCATTTCTTCCAATACTCATGTATGCTTTGTTGCCTTTTCCAAGAACTTTTATCTCACATTTCTTCGGTAATTTCTGAAGTATTCCGTCAACGTAATGTTTAAGTTGATGTTCTTTAGAGGAATATACAAATGCGAAATGATGCCACTTCTTATTACCTGGATTCAAAGCACTTTGATCTGACGGGATGAATATTTTCGTGCTACTAGGTTGATTAATAAAAGTAAAACCATTTAAATCCGAATCTAAAATCAAACTTGTAATTTTATTATTTTCTCCTCGTGGACCACTGCCTATTTCAAATACCACTCCATTTTTACCGGTGTTTTTTAAAGTCTCTAACCAGAATTCAACAGTCCAGTCAAAATCTCCCAAGTTCAATTTTGATTTTGTAGGATTTACAAACCCAACAAGTTTACGAAGATGATTTTGGCCACTTGTCATCAAAGCACAAAAGTTATCGTTCTGCCAATTCATTGGGGCAACTTTATCACCGGGTTTCTTTTCAAGCGGTGTTATTCCAAACTTTACCATGTTCGGAGGTAGTTGTTTCGGAAAGTTAATTTTATCTTGTTCAAGCGGTTCAAGGGCGTTTCCGTATTTACCTTTTACTATCATTCCGCCGTGTCCCAAAACTAACGGATAATTACTTTCCGAAACGTCGTTTAAAACATCACTCGGATATAACCCTCGCTGTTCATCAAAAGGCCACGCTGCTATAGTCTGGGCTAATAATGACCTTGAAAAAAGAATCAAAAAAAGCGACAAAACAAGTATTGAGAGTTTATTTCTCATAAAGCTTCCTTAAATTTCAAATAACTCTATTGAGTTAAATTGTTTCTGATTTGAAAATTTCTTATTTGATCGATTCATAACATTTATACTATTCGCCAACCTCTTTATAACCCGATTTCCATCTTTCTATTCTTGCCGGAGCAACTCTATGATACATTTCATCATAGCATTTATCAGCATTATTAGAAACTATGGTGTTAAAGCAAAGGTAGGGTAGCTCTTTGCTAAATGTTTTAGTTGTATGAGCAGTATTTCTGGGTATGAATACAACATCTCCAGGTTTAACTTTTTGGGATTCTTCTCCAACTTGAACATTTCCCTCCCCGACTAGAATGAAAAAAGTTTGCTCTATTTCTTTATGAGTAACATGTGCTCCCTCTTGATATTCCGGCCAGATAACAAGCGTTAATTCTACTCTTTCCGATTCACTTCTATCCAGAAGCAAATATGTTAAATTAGAACCAAAATCATATTTTTTATTCTGATCTAGAGAAAAGATTAACTTTTCTAAATGGGTATTTTCTTCCGAAGCTAAAGGATAGCCTTCGTTATTTGCTTTTTCTGCTTGAGCTTTTCGGGTTTCTTTAACTTTATTTATATGGTCTGCAAATGAAGCATGTCCTTCTTTATTACTATTTTCAAATGCATTATAAAGGAAAGATGTTAAAGGTTCTTTAGTTTCAGTAATAGTTTGATGAATTATATACACAATGTTGCCTGGTTCAACGGCGTAGGTATTACTTCCTACTTTAATACTTCTGTTACCCTTAATGACATAAAAAACTTGCTCCTTTTTTTCGTGCTTATGAGGTGGCCCCTTAAAATTTTCCCGCCATAAATTAATCCCGATTTCGGTCAACTCGGTTTCACTTCGATCAATTATAACCGTAACTTCATATAATCCGGCCACATCAAGTTTTTGTCCCTCTTTATAATTACGGCAAATCATTCGAAAAAGCTCCATTTATTTTTATACTAGAAAAAATGATAAAATAGATATAGTTAGAATTCCAACCACACCCTGTATAAGTGTTGCGGATGTAAAACATTTTAGTGCAGTGGTTGTATCCATATCTGAGAACTGTGAGACAACCCAGAAGTAACTATCATTCAAGTGTGAAACAGTCATAGCTCCGGCACCAATAGCAAGAACTATTAAAGCTTTTGCAATAGGTGAAGTAAATCCGATTGGAGCCAATAAAGGAGATACTAAAGCCGCTGTCGTTATAATTGCAACCGTTGATGAACCCTGAGCGGATTTAAGAACCGCTGCAATTAGAAAGGGTAAGAAGATACTAAGATGCCATTGAGAGACAAACAATCCTAAAGAATTTCCTATACCAGTTGTTCTTAGAATGTTACCGAAAGCCCCGCCCGCCCCGGTAATTAGTATTATTATTCCCGAATTTTTAAGTCCGATTGTAATCCAATCGAAATGTGACTGTTCTTTATGATTCTTTTTTAAGGTAAATGCAAAAGCTACTCCGAGAAAAAGAGCGATAATTGGGTTTCCAATGAAGTTGAGGAAATCCACAACGTAACTATGACCGAAAGGATGCGTTGGATAATTACCTATAGATCTTAGAGCTATTAAAATAATAGGCAATAATAAAGGAGTAAAAGCAGTGAATGTTGAAGGCAGTATTGTTTCTTCCGTGGTTTTTTCTAATTCATCGGGTCTAATATCAAATTTTTTAGCATACGATTTCGCCCATAATAAACCTGACAAGCTTGAAGGAATAGCTACAATAACTCCAAATAATAATACTAAGCCAACATCTGCTTTCAGAGTTGCTGCCGCAGCTAAAGGTCCGGGTGTTGGTGGGACAAAAACATGCGTTGCGTAAAGCCCGCTCGCTAGAGCAACAGCTAAAACGCTCAATGAAATTCCTGTCTTCTTTGATAAGGCTCTGTTTAATGGGGATAGAATAACAAATCCGGAATCGCAGAATACCGGAATTGAAACTATGAAACCGATAATATTCATTGCAAGTGGGGATTTTTTTTCACCGAGTATTTTGAGTGTAAATGAGGCTAATGATTTAGCTCCGCCGCTTAGTTCCAGAAATGTACCGATTATAGTTCCAAAAGCAATAACTATTCCGATGTTCTTTAATGTATTCCCGAATCCATCTGAGATGCTATCAATAATTTTTGTTGGGGCGACCCCGCTTAAGATTCCTGTAATAACTGCTGCAAACAGTAAAACTAAAAAAGGATGTACTTTAAATTTAGCGGTCAGTAATATTATTAATAAGATTACTCCTAAAAGCAATAAAAATTGAATCATTATCTAATTCTCTTAAATAAGTTAAACTTCTGCGGTTATTTCGTTTTTCTTTTTATTTCGCATCTTTCTATAAAGAGGATAAATAGTTAAATCTTCATCGATTTCTTCCGACTTAAAAAAGAAGCTTGAGAAATAACCAACTATAACTACTATAACGTGTGTATATACACCAAGCATATATTTATGTTGATGAAAATTCAAACCTCCGAGATCAAGTATTGGACTACCATCAACTTTTGTTGATGTTAATACAGCGTAAGCGGTAAATATTATGCATGCATAAATTCCAATATTTAGTCCTTGCCGATTAGCCCTCTTACTGAAAATTCCTAAAAGGAAAATACCTGCTATTCCTCCAGAGAAAATAGCATATAGACCGAACACAATACCTAAGACCCCTTTGCTACCGGCTGCTACATAAAGAGATGCAATACAAAGTGACAAAACGCCGGAAATGACTACAATTATTTTACCCATCTTTAATTTTTCTTTGTCGCTACTGTTTGGTCGTAATCTCGCATAATAATCTTCAACCCCAATCGCTGCCAAACAATTTAAATCCGAGTCAAGGCTTGATACTGCAGCAGCTATCAAAGCTGAGATTACTAAGCCCGTTACTCCAGCAGGTAATTGCGTCATAATAAAGTAGGGGAAAACTGCATCAGGGTTAATATTAGGAGGTAGTGTAAATCCACTCACTTTGTAAAACGAGAATAAGCCTGTTCCTATAAACATGAAGAGAGCCCAAAGAGGTAAACTTAATAACACCCCTATCAAAGCAGCTCTGACTGCACCTTTGTCTGATTTTGCAGTTAAATATCTTTGAATTATTGTCTGGTCTGTACCATATTTTTGAATTCCGTAAAATATGCCATTGAAAACCATAACAATAAACGTAAGCTTCGTCAAATCCCACGCATAGGGACCAAAACTTAATTTATCATTCGCAAGTGCATAGTTAATAATTGCTGATGGTCCCCCTTTAGGTATAAATAAAATTAAACCCAGGCATAACAAACCTCCGCCAATCAGCATAAAGCCCTGGATTACATCGAGCCAAATAACTGCTTCAATTCCTCCCATTAAAGTGATTACGATAATTGCAGCGCCGATAACCAAGATTACCGCGTATGCGTTTAGCCCCGTCATACTTGCTACTGCAAGTGCCAGCAGAAAAAATACTGTCCCCATTTTTGAAAAATGCGTAAGTGTAAAACCAAGTGAACTGTAAATTCTTGCAAAGAATCCGAAACGCTTTTCAAAATATTCATAAGCACTTAATCCAATTACTTTACGATATAATGGAACTACAAACCACACTAAACCAAGAAGAACAATAACAACCATTATCCCTTGAACTAGTAATATCCAGTTTGATTTAAATGCTGCCCCAGGGTAAGCAAGAAAAGTAATGCTGCTTATTAAGGTAGCAAGGATTGACATTCCAATTGCCCACGATGGTATAGACCTGCCGCCAGCAAAATAAGAATTAGTACTCGTTTGTCGCCTGGCGAAATAAAATCCCACTCCCAGGGAAACCAAAAGAGAAATTGCTATTACTACGTAATCTAACAATTGAAGTGTGTGCCCGTACATTAAAATCTCCTGCTTTATTTTAGATTATATTTCTTATACAGTAATTCATTTATTTATAAATGTACAAAGGTTCCTCTTATTAATTCTTAATCTTCCAAACTATTTCAGGCCAGCTGTAACTTCCCGGTTTAATAGTAATATACATTCCGGGTTTCCTATAAACCTGCATTCTAATTACTCCGGGGGCAATCTCCTGAACCGGAAAAAATTCAATAAAATTAGCTTTCCTCATTATCTCATAAGTTGTAGCACCACCTTCGATAAACAATTCATTTATTTCAACTTTCTTTAAAACATTTCCTACCAGTTCTGCTAAAATCTCTCTTAACCCTTTTGCAAATTTTTTCTTCAATACAATCGGCTGATTGATAGCTACAATTATTGAGCAATTCTTTTCATAGGATCTAACGACCTCTTCAACCCAACTGTTTAATAATTTTTTTGTTTCACCAGTATTGTTAAATAAAGCAGCAGGAATTTCAGAAACTACTTTTCCGTCGGCCTTAGCTTCATTTATCGCTTGACGACTCGCTGAAAATGAACTCCCGAAAACAAATAATCTGTTCTTTCCTAATATCAAATTATTATTCTGCAAATCATCTCTAACTTTATAACCATTACTTTCAAGAATAGCAGAGAAGAAACCAGAAGCTCCAGCTGGAATTACATTCTCATTTATTCTTCCCGCCCAGGATATTAAATCAGCATCTGTAATAGCCTCACCTACGGCAATCGTATTTTGAGGAAATTCATCACCACGTTTAACTATTGCAGTTTTAGTATGTGAATGGTTACCAAGTAGTTCTAATACATCAGATGATCTAAGTGCAAATTCTGGATCTTGTGAAAAATCAGTCTGATGTAATAACCTCTCATTTATATAATATTTTCCTTCTGATATTGTTCTGCCAAATGTCGGATTTGCCGGAACGAGAAGTACATTATTGATATTTAATCCTTGCATCACAGCTAACAATTCTTCGAGCACATGTCCGCGCATAACCGAATCTGTTTTTTTGTATATGAAGTCAGCATCTATTTTTTTCAATTCTCTAGTTATTTTAAAAATTTCATTAGCTGCTTCCGTTTTGGAAAGAGATCTTGTATCGGTTGCGATAATTAGTAGATCGGCTTTACTATTTTTAATAACCTTTGTTTCAATTTCTACTGTCATCCCGTAGCGTAATCCTAGCCCCCCAATTTCAGCAGCTCCGGTAAAGTCATCGGCAATTACAGCAATCATAAAAAAATACCTTAATTACTTTTTTTATAAGTTTTATGTTCAGCCATTATCGCAGCATATTTGGCTGCGAAGATAAGTGCCTCCGAACTTGCAATTCCCTTTCCTGCTATCTCAAAGGCTGTTCCGTGGTCTACAGAAGTGCGTATAATTGGCAGTCCAAGTGTTATATTCACACCCTTAACACTTTCCATTCTCATCTCTTTTTCATTCCAGTGAAAACCCTCCAGTTTAAATGGAATATGACCTTGGTCATGATACATCGCTACACAGCCGTCATACTTACCGCCTTTGGCTTTTGAAAATAACGTATCACCCGGTATTGGTCCTTCAACATTAATCCCTTCCGCTTTAGCTTCCTCTACTGCTGGTGTAACTTCTTTTTCTTCTTCGTCACCAAATAATCCACCATCACTTGCATGTGGATTTAAGCCAGCAACTCCTATTCTAGGATTTTCAATTCCTATCATTTTTAAGCCATCGTTTATCAATTCGATAACATCGAGTACTCTATTTTTTTTTACTAAATCGCATGCTTTTCTCAGAGACACATGCGTTGAAACATGAATTACTTTTAAGAATTCGTCTACTAACAACATGCCGTATTTTTTTGTGCCGGTTAAATCTGCATAAATTTCTGTATGCCCTGAATAATGATGTCCGGCTATATTAATTGATTCTTTGTGAATAGGACTTGTTACTGTTCCGTTGATTTCTTTTGAAAGAGCTAGATCAATTGCTTTTTTAACGTACTCAAAAGCCGCATTCCCCGCCATTGCTGAAACTTTCCCGTATTCAAATTCACTCATATTAACATTATTTAAATTGATAAGATCTAAAGTTCCTATCTGGAACTTTGCATCTTTTACTTCACTTATATTGTTTACTTCCAGCTTCACTTTTGTAAAACTGATTGCATCTTCAAGAACATTAGCATCACCAATAATTATAGGTCTGCAAAGATTATGTAATTCCCCGGAAGTAATTGATTTAACTACTATTTCCGGCCCAATGCTTGAAGGATCACCCATTGTAATTCCGAGAATTGGTTTATCATTCAACATCAATAAATTCTCCTATTATCTAATCGTATATTTTTCTTGTATATTTTTGAAATTTCTTAAAACCTCTTCTTCATCCTCCTTGGATAATTTGGTAAGCGGTGGAATCATATTTTTATCGCACAACTGAAGAACATTCATAATAACTTTTAAAGCTGCAAGCGATTCTCCAAGAAGTTTTCCTTTCTGATAAACAGCCGAAATCTCTTCAGTCTGTTTTTGAAGTTGTAAAGCATTATCATTATCGTCCGTTAAAACTGCGTTGTACATTTCATTATAAATTCCCGGAATAAAGTTGCCGGTACTAGGGACTAAACCGTCGGAGCCCAATATTAAACCGCTGCAGCATTGGCCGCCCCAGCCAATCAAATGTGAAAAATCTTCTCTTGATGAATAATTTCTTATTGCGGTCTGCAATCTTTCTAAATCTCTTTCGGAATCCTTTAAGCCTACTATTTGGGGATGATGACTTAACTTTTCAATTACTTCGAGAGGAATAGACATATGAGTAGTAGCAGAAATATTATAAAGTATTAGAGGTGAAGAAATTTTCTCTACAAGGTTTTCGTAATACGAAAGCATTTGATCCGGATTTAAAGCATAATATGTAGGTAAGTGAGCCGTAACTGCGTCTATCCCGACATCATGAAATGCTTTGCCCAGGTTGATAGACTCATCAATGGAATTACTAGAGATATCAGCATAAGTGAGCGATCTGCCGTTAACAATTTCTACTATTGTTTTGGCAGCGCTGCATTTCTCTTTAAACTCTATGGACGAACCTTCACCCGTGGTTCCAAAAGCAAAAGGCGAAGCGCCGTTTGCTATAAAATTTTCAATAATTTTTTCTAAACTTTTTTCATCTATTGTCCCGTTTTGGGTAAACGGTGTTATCATGGGAACGATTATTCCGCTGTATTTTTTCTTTAATCTCATTTTTCCCTTTTTTAGAATTTGTTTGCGTTAATAGGCATTTGTATAAATTTCTATGGCGTCGTTAACCGATATTTCTTTCAAGTTGTTTTTAAGCAGTCGCTGAACTGTTATGGCCATCTCAGCTATTTTTGTTATCGCTTCTTTAGGGATGTCAATCGATGACAATTTATCCGGAATGCCGAGTGATGCGGAAAGTTCTTTAAGTTTTTCAACTCCTGCTTTTGCAGTTTCTAATTCCGATGCTTTCTTTTCTGCACCGAGTGCCATAGCTACATCCGCATATCTAGATATGCCTGCATCTAAATTAAAATCAATAACGTACGGTAAAAGAAGCGCGTTTGACAACCCGTGTGCAACGTGAAACTCGCCGCCGAGAGGATAAGATAATGCATGAACTGCGGCTGTATTTACGGGTCCTAAACACAATCCGCCGAATAAACTTCCGAGAGATAATTTTTCTCTAGCTTCTAAATCGTTACCGTTTTTATATGCTTTTACAATATTTCCCGCAATTAATCTAATACCTTCAAGGGCATAAAGATCTATAACCGGATGAGCATATTTATTAGCGTATGCTTCTATGCAATGTGTAAGCGCGTCCATTCCCGTAGATGCCGTTACTTTAGGCGGAACCGTTAAAGTTAATTTTGGATCGATGTAAGATTCATCAGGAACTAAAAAAGGGCTGATCACACCTTTCTTTAAATTATCCGATTGATCAAGAAGAATTGCATTTGGTGAAACTTCGCTTCCAGTTCCTGATGTAGTAGGGAGACAAACTAAATGTGTGTTTCTACTTTTCAGATTTCCGATACCAAAGGTATCCTGAACATTCTGATCATTATTTATAAACGCCGCAACTAATTTGGAAACATCTAGTACGCTCCCGCCACCTATTCCTATAACGCAATCCGCAGAAATGTTTTTTGCACGTTGAAGAGAAGAAGTGAATGATTCAATAGTCGGTTCTCTTACAATAGAATCATCTATTGTTACGCTAATTTTTCCTTTCTTAATATTTTCAATTACATCTTTGATAATGTTAAGTATTTCGGGCGCGGTAATTATAAATACTTTTTTGATTCCTTTATCCGATAAGCTTTTTCCTACCTGTAAACCCGAATCAATACCAAATACCATTTTTTTCGGATGTAATAATGAAATTGATCTCATAAAATCTTTCCTAAAATTCTTTAATAATATTGTCCGATAGCCTTAGCACTATTAGGATCTACTTTTGCATTCCAGAAAAGCGCCTTCTTAGGATCGAAGTTGGGGTTCTTTGTCATCTCTTGAGCACCGACATCCTTTCTCCATTTTTTCAACTTATCCCAAAGTTCCTTGGCTTTCTCCGGCATCTTTTCCGCTAAATCATTTTTTTCACCTATATCATCTTTTAAATTGTATAAAGTAACCGGGTGAGATTCGTTAAAGTAGGACCGTTCATACCACTCTATTAATTTATAATCGCCGACTCTGATTGCCCCCGATGGGCGATAATTGAATCGATGATAATGCGGATAATGCCAGCATAATTCATCTCTTTTTAATTTACCTTTCTGTTTAAGAAGAGGTACTAAACTTTTTCCGTCTATTGTATGTTTGAAACTTTTAATTCCGGCGATGTCACCTATTGTCGGGAAAAAGTCGCAACCAATTACAGGCTCATTACAGACCGTTCCCGGTTTTACGGTACCAGGCCATCTAATAGCAAAAGGAACTCTAATACCGCCTTCATAAAGCATTGACTTACCTCCGCGTAAAGGATCCTGCGCTTGAAGTTTATCATAGCCTCCGTTATCCGAAAAGAAAACAACCACAGTATTATCTCTCAGACCAAGGTCATCAATTCTCTTAAGTAGAATGCCTATTTCAGTATCCAAACGCTCTATCATTGCCCCCATAATAGGATTGTTTATATCAAGATCGGAATCCCTTTTTTCTTGATATTTAAAGATTAAGTCAGCGTGTTCCATAATTGGGCGATGAACAATATGATGAGCTACATACAAAAAGAAAGGTTTGTCCTTATTCTTGTTGAGAAATTTTATCGATTCGTTTGTTATTTCAATTGCATGATGTGCATCTTTATTTGGATTAGCATCATACTTTGGTTTAACAGTAGGGTGCGAAAAATCAAATCCCTGCGATTCAGGATCACCCGGCCTTCCAAGTTTATAATGTTTATCTTTGTTAAGATGCCACTTGCCAACTTCCGCACTTACATACCCTTTTTGCTTTAACATTTCCGCAATAGTGATCTCTTCAAGCGGCAACCTGTCAACTTCTTTAGGGGCTCTTAATTTTGCCCATGGATAAGGATCTCCAGGTATATATTCGGTTAAGTGAATTCTTGCGGGAAATCTTCCCGTCATTATACCTGCGCGAGATGGAGAACAAGTCGGCGCCGGTGCATAAGCATTTGTAAAATGCATCCCGTCGCGGGCAAGCTTATCTATATTAGGAGTTTCATAAAAAGTAGAACCACTGTAGCCGGTTTGATTCCATCCCATATCATCCGCTAAAATGAAAACAAAGTTTAACGGCTTATCGGATTTTGTAAAATTCTCTAATGTATTTCCCAAAGCCATATAGCCTGCTAAACCAACTGAAGCTTTTCCTATTGCCGATAAAAATTCCCTACGTTCCATGGCTGATTGCTGCTCCTTTCGAAGATTAAAATTTGACGTCTTTGATAACGGTGTATTTTAATTACTTACTAATTTTATTTTAATTTTTCTTTCACAAAGCCATTTTGCAATTCATATTTATGAATCACATTTCCGTCACGATCCCACTCTGTTGCGATGCCGTTACAAAATTTACCTTCCCAGAATGATTGGGATTTTTTTTGTCCGTTTTTGTACCAGTGAGTCCAAACATCTTTTTTATTCTTATTATGTATCCACGTCCAAACTTTATTTCCCTGCTGATCCCAGAAATTCTCCTCGCCTACTTTTTTACCTTTATCAAAACTTACTTCCCATTCCTTTTTGCCGTTTTCATAATAAAAAGTTTCTTTCCCGTTAAGTAAATATCTTCCATCGTTGCCGGTCCTGCATACCAGATAGCTTTTATATTTCCATCGGAATATTTTTGCTCATATTTTTTAACATTTGAGATTTCATTAGCTGTTGACTTCATAACATTTATTTCTACATCCTCATTTTTTTTATCCAATATCCAGGCTTCATTGAAAGAAAATTCAAGGCACGGTGTATTCATCGATGTAATTAAATGAATAACTCCGTTGGGGGCTTGTCTTGCTACAGAGTATCCTAGAGTTCCGCCGCCCATTTCTTTCGCCCGATCCGGATCTTCATGAACCTGTACTCCAGGAATTTTTTTAATATGCCATGTTTTTCCCTGATCTTTTGATAATGCAGCATAAGCCCCTTTTTGATGAAAACCTTTCGGCTGGTAGCCGTCTTTTCTTTCCAGGTCTCCCGCAAAAAACAAATTACCGTCTTTTAATTTTATGATAGTTGGACGCTGATTACTGCCCAGCGAGGGAAATGGAGATTTTTTAATTTTCCAGGTTTTTCCTCCATCATCTGAGATTGATTCCGGCATAAAGCCATCAATATCAGAACTCTTCCCGCCCATACCAAGAATGGTACCATCCTTCAGTAAAGCAAAGGTTGTATGCCTTCCGCCTGTTCTTCCACCGAGATCGATCCAGGTTTTGCCGTTATTAGTACTTTCCCACAGCACTGATTCTGCCCCGATAGCATCACTGGCAATGTGTAAATAGCCTTTATAATCTCTGAAAGCTGAATTTATAGGCTGGGCAGAATATCCGCCGAGCAGAGTTTCAAATATCGGATAGTGAACTTTACTCCATGTGGCACCGTTATCCGTAGAACTTATCCAATGAAAAGGGAAACCGGAAGCAAGTTTATTAGCTCCCCAGAATAGTCTCAGCGTATCGCCGTCAGTCCATGCTAAAGGTGCATGATCATCAACATCCGGAAAATCCAGGAACAAGCTCGGCATATCCCATTGATCATGTCCGAATCTTAAACGTAGAGCCATTAGCGCAACATTAGGTTCTACTTCAGATACTGAAGTATAATATATCGCTAATACATCTCCGTTTGGACAAACAACGAGCGATGGACTATGGTTATGTCTCAATATTCCCGGATGAAAACCTACTGTTGGAATGACACCAATATTATCAACATTAATATTATCCGGGGGTATTGGAAGTAAATCTCTTTTTCTGAAATATGGTTTGTTTGGATCCGGACCTATTTTAGCCATATCATTTGTAGATAAAACGCACTGTCTGACAAACGGTATTTTTTCAGCAGTGAAATCAGACTCCGGTTTTGGTGCTTGTACAATTCTAAAACCGATGTTATGGTTTCCTTCATTGTTAGATTCTTCTCTATAAAATTTCTTGTAATGCTCCCTGGCTTTTAATGCAGACTTTGAATTATCTGAAGTAATATTATTTGAATTTGAATCTTTAACTGAATGAATTTTTTCTAAAGGAATCGGCGGGAAATCAGGAGCAATTCCCGCACGATTAGCAGATCTTGAATAGTACGGAGCCTGTGAATCTAACCCCGCTCCACGAACAACTTTTGCAAATCCATGATCCGGCCCTACAGGATCAGTTTGATCATCTGCAGAATAATCACCGTACCAATCAGCCACCCATTCGGCTACATCATTAGACATATTTTCTAATCCCCACGAGTTCGAAGATGCCGAATCAGGTAACTTATCTCCTGAATAGAACGGTGATTTTGTACCGGCCCTACATGCGTATTCCCATTCTGCTTCAGTCGGAAGACGATAGTTTTTACCTTCTTTTTTACTTAACCATTTGCAGTAAGCAACAGCATCATCCCAACTGATTCCTGTAGCAAAAGGGTAATATTTTTTAACTCCCACATATGTTGATCTAAACTGTTGAAATTGTTTAACAGTTACTTCCTTTACCGAGATATAAAATGAATTACTGATGTTCACTTTATGAACAGGTTTTTCATCATAATCGCCGTTGGTAAGATATTTCGGACCTCCCATTTTTTTCGCATCAACTTTATTTTGGCTGCCCATCGAAAAAGAACCTGACGGTATGAGTACAAAGTTCATTCCCACGGAATTTTTAAATTGATGCTTTTTCTGAGAGCATCCGGTTACTAGAAGAGTTAAAATTATTAGAACTGTTCTTAATTTATTAATACGCATATTTGCTAAAAGTTGTTAAAAATTTTTATAGATCTAATTTAATTCCTGATCTCATTGATAATCCGTAATATGCATTGGATCTGGGTCTGCTTGAAATTCCTTGATATTCTCTGCTAGGTTGATTTGTTATATTTATAACATCAACATAGAAGGATAGGTTATCCAGGATATCGTAGACACCTGAGAAATCCAGTTGCCAGTGGTTATCTGTATAGCGATCATAATCCGGT
Organism: uncultured Ignavibacteriales bacterium; assembly: GCA_963739985.1. Classification (GTDB taxonomy): domain Bacteria; phylum Bacteroidota; class Ignavibacteria; order Ignavibacteriales; family Ignavibacteriaceae; genus CAVUCE01. Next base: position 699,960 of record CAVUCE010000021.1, on the reverse strand, counting down.
GTTTTACCAACTTCGGTTAAAACTTTAGCGTTGTAATTAAGACTTAAACGCGTTGTTAAACCAAATTTTTCAAAACTAAGACCAACGTTTCCAACATCAGCAGCTTGTCCGGGTAATACATTCCAATCTCTATACTGAAGTTTAGCTTCAGATTTTGTGTAAGTGTAGTTTCCATATATCCCAAAACCGCTAAAAAAGCCGGGTAAGAAAGTAAACTGCTGCATCCAGTTTAATTCTACACCGTAAAGATCAGCACTTCCTCCATTGATAGGCTCTGTAATATCAAATCCATCATATGCACCGCCAACTTGTTGATATGTTCTTTGGTAGATAACTTTATCAAGTGCTTTATAAAATAGGCCAGCAGAAATCACACCGATTCCATTAAAGTAGTGTCCATACATTAAATCAAGATTTGTTGAGATAGTCGGAACTAATCCTGGATTTCCTCTTGTAATTTGGTCACCGCTTGGATCTACCCAATTATATGGAGCCAGATCAAAGAAGTTAGGCCGTGCAATACTTCTTGTTACTGCAAATCTTAAATTTGATTTTTCACTTACCTTATACCTGAATTGTAAATATGGAAATAAGTTATTGTAATTTCGAGTATTATCAATTGGTATTGAGTTTAAGAAATCACCGTTATTATCTAAGAATATTTGAGTACCTCTGTAATTGGTATTTGTGTATTCATCTCTGAGACCAGCTAAAACCAGAAGTTGTCCAATATTAATTGTGGTCATACCGTAAGCAGCATAAACCTTTTCAGTTAAATTATAATCACCGCCAACACCGTCGGCATCTGTGTAATTAACGTATTGCCTAAGTGCATTATCTTTTCCTGCATTTTGAGAAATGAAGCTTCGCACTTTATCATTATCTACCTCAGGGCCAAATGTATAATGCCCTAAAAGGAAATCACCAACTGTAGTACCACTTGAAACAGAGCTCATATAAACATCGTTATTACCCTTCCATTTATATTTAGATCTGTTTCCTGTTCTTTCTTTTTTATTTATTGTTACTTTCACGCCAAGTTTTAAGTCGCTGGGAAGTGTACCCAAAGAATATGGTATTTTAAGATTTACTGTTCCGGTATAATCATTATTAGTGATTGAAATTTCCCTAACATCTTGGTTATCAATTACCCAATTTGCCGCATCTCTAGCATATTGATCCGTGATGTTTGTATAAGTAATGCCCGGGAAATTTGCATCTGAAAGATTAAGAATTACATTTGGTTTTTCATTCAATTGCCACTCCGACTTTATTCCGGAACCCGAACCTTGCTGCGTTTGATTCGCCCAGCCGTATGTTAAATCATAATCTAATTGTGCATTATCAAAATTATTTTTACCACCGGCAGAAACTGAAACTATATCGTGAATTTCATCTCTGTTTTGAAATTCAAAAGCTAATCTAGTTTTAGCTATAGTTGTTGCATCCAGGTAATCACCTTTGCTAATTCTATTGCGAACCATATTTCTGGATTGTTGATCGTTTAATCTATTGTACATACCACGCACGTAATAAGAGTTATCACCGTCAGGTCTGTAATCTAAATTAGCACTCCCCCCAATATGATCTCTATGCGTAATGTAATCATAGAATCTTAAATCAGTTAGTGCAAAAGGAATTTCGTTTCCGTTAATATCATTAACATTATCCCAATCAAATTCGTCTGAGTGAGTTCGGATATTATTTCTATAATAACTTCCAGAAATAGTGTAGCCGAATTTCTTATTGGCGAAAAATCCCGTATAAACTCCCGAAACTCTATAAAGGGGATTTTTGCCTTGAGGAGCATAGCCCCCGCCGAGGTCCAATTTAAATTGGGTTTTGGTTTGATCAAAAGGACTGCGGGTTACTAAGTTTACTGTACCACCTATAGCGTCTGCATCCATATCGGGAGTTAAAGCTTTTGTAACTTCAACAGAAGCTAATTGGCTAGAGTTTATTACACCCAGATCAATATATCTCGCATCTTCTTGTGAAGACGGCAATTTTTGACCGTCAACTGTTACGGAAGTTAATCTTGGTTCTGTTCCTCTTAAATACACAAAACTTCCTTCACCTAAACTTCTTGATATGGTCACACCCGGAATTCTTTGAAGTGATTCAGCAGTGTTCATGTCCGGGAATTTTTGCATCTCTTCCTGTGATAAAACATTTTTAATTTTATCAGAGTTTAGTTGTTGATTAAGAGCCTTAACTTGCCCTTGTAGTAGTCCATTAACAACAACTTCGTTTATTTTAACTGCAGAAATGTTGAGCTTGACGTCAACTTTTATTACCCTTTTAGATTGGGATACATTAATTTGAGTAGCGTATTGTTGATAGCCGATATAACTTACCTTTAACGTATAGCTTCCGGCTGGAACCTGGTTTATAAAAAAACCTCCATACCTATCTGAAGAAGCCCCAAAATTTGTGTTCTCCAGAATTACATTTGCGCCAGGTAGACCTTCTCCTGTAGAAGAATCTGTTACTTTTCCTTCAATCCGGGAAGTTGCTTGCGCTTTTATGCTCTGAACACACATAAAGAACAGCATTAAGCAAATTCCGAAAAAAGTAAGGCTTTTCTTTCCCATACTGCCTCCGATTATTGATGAATTATTATATTTTTTATTGAATGGAGCATCCTTTTGTTATTTCATCAGAATCATTTTCTTCGTTTCAGTATATTTTCCTGCCTTTAATTGATAGAAATAAACGCCACTGGTTAAACCAATGCTGGTACTGTTAAAAGTTACATTGTATTTGCCTGACGACATATCTTTATCTATTAGAGTTGCTACTTGTTTACCCAAAACATTATATACTCTTAACATTACATGCTGCTCTTTCATTTCAGGAACAGTAAATTGAATCGTTGTTGATGGGTTAAATGGGTTTGGATAATTTTGTCGTAAACTTAATTTTTCTGGTATTGTTGTTAGTTTATTATTTGATACTTTTGTAATCTCACCGCTAGTGTTAATCTTTATAAAAAAGAAATCAACACTCTGGCTATAGCTATCAGTTCCACCCAAAGTTATATATGCACCGTCAGCATCCTTAAGGATTCGTCCGGCCCAATCGTTTTTATCGCCTCCCATTTTCTTTGACCAAGAGAGATTACCGTCTTTATCTGTTTTTACAAAATAAACATCTGTATAAGTAAACTGTGTTGAGAAATACGTTACAGTTGAACCGGAAGCTAAATATCCTCCGTCCGGCGTTTGGACAACTCCGTTTAACTCTTCGTTATGTTCATAACCGAATGCTTTGCCCCATTCTTCTTTACCGTTTGAATCAAGCTTTAGCAAATATCCGTCTTCAGCGCCTGCTCCTGAACTGACAGTATAACCTGAAACAATATATCCGCCGTCTGAAGTTTGAATTATAGCTTTTCCTAAATCCCAGTTGCTTCCACCTAAGCTTTTCGACCATTGTTCGTTTCCAGATCCGTCAGTTTTAACTACGTAAACATTAAAGTCACCGGATGAACTATTAGCATCGCTTCCGGCAAAGATATATCCGCCGTCTGAGGTACTTTTTACATCGCTGGCAGATTCTCCATCGGCAGTTCCGTAATGTTTTTTCCAGCTAACATTTCCGCTTCCATCGGTTTTAATTAACAACGCATCACGACTATTATCTTGCGTGTCTTTTGTATTTCCGGCTAATAAAAATCCGCCGTCGGATGTATTTATAATTGTTGATATACCAATATCCTTATTTTCGCCGATTGACTTTTCCCAAACTTTATTTCCGTCAGCATCAATTTTCACTAAGTATGCTTCAACCTGGCCGGAACCAAAACTGCTGCTGTTTCCGACTAATAAAAATCCGCCATCTGAAGTTTGTACAATATCTGATGCCGCATCATCATATTTTCCGCCGTAAGAATTCGTCCATAAAATTTTTCCGTACTTATCTGTTTTAATTGCGTACATATCAGTATAATTTTCATCGGCTTTAATAGTTTTACCCACAAACAAGAATCCGCCGTTTTTATCGATAACAAATTTCGCTGGATTATCATCCTGCGGAGTTCCGTATATTCTTTCAAATGTTATTGTTCCGCTCGAACTACCAATTCCTTTTCCTAATAAAGTATCTGTATATGTACCTGCATTTGTGTTCACTACTAAGTTTGCGGTTGCACTTGCTTCAGTGGAAGGCTCATATTTTACATTTAGGATCAATTTTTCCAATGCACCCAATGAATAATTATTAACATTATTAGTAACTGAAAATTGTGATGCATCCTGTCCGCTTATACTTGCACTTGAGATAATAACGGTTTGGATTGAAGTATTGTAAATTAGAATGCCTCTTTCGGCAGAACTTGTGAGTGGTATTTTTCCCATTTCAACTGGGATAGGTGAAACAAGAATTGTCGCTGCTGTTTTTTTCTGTGCGTATATATTAAAAGAAAATATAACTATAACCGCTAAGCACATCATTGTTAAACGGTACATAAAACCTTTCATAAAAAATCTCCCAGATTATCTTAGGTGATAACTTAATTCGACTGATAGTTTAGATTATTTTTTTTATTTTCGTTCGTTACAACGAAATTAACCGAGTAGGATGAAATTTATGTTGAGATTTGTCTGACTTAATATCTCATTTCATTCTATTTAGAAGTTCATATTCAGGTTTTGATAATGAGTGAATTGCTAACCTTGATCTGCATAAAATTAGCAACTTTTATTGCATGTAATATCTTGTGGATACTCATGCAAAAAACTGAGAACACTTATTTTAATTTTTCTATTACTATCTCCTACTTCATTTATTATTATCTTTGCACGATTTCCTAATAATTAATTCTGTTTGCAATACTATTTTTACATGAGATTGTTCCGGTTCTGAAATTCGCTGAAACAACAAGTCAGCAGCTCTTCTACCTATTTCATAACCGGGTTGACTTACAGCGGTAAGTGGAGGATTTAAAAGAAATTGCCCATGGTAAATCGTCAAATCCTAGTATTGAAATATCATTCGGAATATTAAGTCCCATTTCGTGTATAGCTTCCAAAGCGCCTAATGTTATAAGGTTGTTACCTGTAAAAACTGCAGTCGGAGGATTTTTCATCTGTAGTAATTCTTTTATTAGAGTTTTTCCACTTTCATGTTTAGAATCTCCGTACTTCAATAATTTTTCGTTTACCTTAATTTTGTTTTCTCTTAGAGCTCTTTCAAATCCACTTCTTCTCTGTTGAGTGGTCGGGATAGTCGGCAAACCTCCGACAAACCCAATTCGTTTGTGACCGAGACATATTAAATATTTTATCGCCTCGTAAGTTCCTTTTTCGTTATCTACAAGTACAACATCCACATCTACATCGCTTAAACTTCTATCAACGCAAACAATTGGTAAACCACTTTTTACTAATTTTTTTACTTCTTCATCTCTTTCATGCACAGGAGCAACAATAAGTCCGTCAACCGATTCAGATCTCATTATTTCTAGATACAATTTTTCTTTTTTTTCATCTTGAGCAAAGTTGCACATCAATAAGGCATAATTATTTGCATATGCTTTGTCTTCTACACCTCTAACAACCTCTACATAAAACGGGTTTTGGATATCAGGGACAACTAATCCAATTAGTTTTCTTTGTCCGTCTTTTACTCTAAGACGCTGTGCCACCCTGCTAGGTTTAAAGTTTAGCTGCTTAATAGCTTTTTCAACTTTCGACCTAGTTTCAACATTAACACTGTCTGGGTTGTTTATAACCCTAGAGACAGTAGCAGTAGAAACTGAAGCTTTTTTTGCAACGTCCTTAAGTGTAGACATCTAAACCTTTTATAATGATGAAATTATATGTAATCGATTACATACTTTAACTTGTTTATTATCAGTAAGTTATCTTTTAGTAAATTTTCAATTGCTGAGAACGATTACAAAGTTACAAAAAAAATTTTTATTGTCAAGAAAAAAATTTTAAAAGTATAAAATTGCTGATTGAAAAAAGCAAATTGAAAATGCAATTACAATTATTATCTTATTAAATAATAATTAATTAACAATTAGTTAACTCATTTCTAAAATAATATTAGAAAATTATTTTTTTTATAAATTTAGGATTGAAGTTATATGCTCTTGAAATTTCAATTAAAGCAAAACTAAAATGATGGGTTTACAAAGTTTTTTTCTAAATATACTGCAAGAGTCATAGGCACATTTTGGGCATTAAAATATTCAACGTTGTCTTTATGAAGCCTATTGAAAGGATTTTATAGAACGAAGAGTTTTCATTCCTATCCACAGACCTCAGTTTCATCACATTTTTTTCATTAAGCTTAATTATCCTAAATATTGATGACCATTTTGTGACCAAAAGTTTAGGATCAGCCTTCACATAACAACCAATATATAGTAGTATACATTATTAGATATGCAATATATTGCATACTAGCCTATATTTACTATGTGATGTTTCTTCAGAATAAATAATGTGCGGTATATTGCATATTACTAAATAAAAGTATAACTTTATCGTTGTAAACAATAGATTGTGCAATATATCGCATATTAAATGTATGATAAAACAGAAATTAGGCGCAGTAATTAGAAATAGGCGAAAGTTTTTAAATATTACACAAAAAGAACTTTCAGAGATTGTAGGAATTGGTCTTCGAAGCCTGGTTGACATAGAACTAGGTAAAGGTAATCCCACAATCGATCAATTAAATAAAATAACTGAAGCGTTGGGATTAACTATAGAAGTAGAAATAAAGCCAAATGAATAACGGAAAAGCGGAAATATATTTTAACGATAAACTTGTTGGGGTATTATCCAGGAATAGCGGGAAATACTATTTCCAATATGCAGAAGAGTATATAGTAGATGATAAGAATCCCGCAATTAGTCTAACTCTGCCAAAGCAAAAAGAGATTTTTACATCAGAATATCTCTTCCCATTTTTTTACGGATTACTTGCTGAAGGAGATAATAAAGAATTACAATGCAGAAAACTAAAGATAGATGAAAATGACAACTTTACGAGGTTACTAAAAACTGCAGCAAACGATACTATAGGTGGAATAACTGTGAGAGAAATATGAGATTAAATAAATGCCCCGGATGCTTAGAAGTAGGTTATGAATCATATTGCAATAAGTGCAGAAATAAATTATTTAATGGCTCAAAGATCAACCACAATTTATCTTTCACCAGACCCGAGTTTAATAAGATAAAGATTGAGGATAGTGGTAAGATGTCAATATCAGGTATTCAAATTAAGCATTCATTAAGAATTGAAAATGGAGAACTTAAGCTAACGGAAAGAAACGGCCAGTATATTCTTAAGCCAATTCCTTCCGGACATTTTGAAAACCTGAACCAAGTACCGGCAAACGAACACCTTACAATGCAAATAGCCAGCCAGGTATATAATATCAATGTTGCCGGTAATGGAATTGTTTTCTTTGCAGATGATGAGATGGCATATATAACCAGAAGATTTGATATAAAGAAAGATGGTAATAAATTCTTACAAGAAGACTTTGCACAGATAGCGGGAAGAACAGAAGAAACACACGGTAGACATTATAAATATGATTTTAGTTACGAAGAGATAGCTGCATTACTAAAAAAACATGTTAGTGCATATAAAATTGAAATTGAAAAATATTTTAAGATAATTATTTTCAATTATTTATTTTCAAATGGAGATTCCCATTTAAAAAATTTTTCTTTATACAAAAACGACAAATATGGTGATTATTTACTAACTCCTTTTTATGATTTGCTAAATACCTCTTTGCACGTACCCGGAGAAAGTGATACTGCCCTTGAATTATTTAAAGATGGATTTCAAACAGAGGCATATAAAACCGGCTCAAAACTTACCAAACCGGATTTCGCTGAATTTGCAAAACGGGTTGGAATAAATAATATTAGATTCGAGACGATCTACAATGATATGATTTCCAAAACCGATGCAGTAAAAGACTTCATATTAAAATCTTTTTTTAATAACCAGATGAAAGAGAAATATCTCTTAAGTTATCAAAATAAATTTGAGAGATTAAGATATTAGAAAGATTTTTCATTGGGCGCAAAACGGCATCTTACAATTTATAACTTTAACTTGTAATTATTCAACCGGCTAATAGTTCCATAAAATATTTAATTGTATGTTTTAGCCCTTCAATCAAGTTATGTTTAGGAGTGTAATTTAATTCCTTTGTAGTTTCAGCAATTGAAGATAAACTATGTTTAATATCCCCTAACCTTTCTTTTTCATAAATTATTTCGCTTTTACTTCCAGTTTCTTCAATTATTAGTTTCGCAATATCATTTATAGAAATTGCCTGCCCTGTTCCTACATTAAATACTCCCGAAACGGATAAATTTGTAACGGCCAGATAGTTTGCTTGAACGACATCTTTTACATAGACAAAATCTCTCGTCTGTTCCCCATCGCCATAAACAACTATCGGTTCATTTTTAATTGCTTTATTTACAAATATTGGAATTGCTGCTGCATATTGACTTTTAGGATCTTGTCTTGGACCAAAAACATTAAAGTATCTTAATGAAGTAGTATTTAATCCAAAATTCTCTCGATAAACATCAAGATAAAATTCACCGTCAAGTTTTGTAATACCATAAGGAGATTTAGGCATAGGGCGCATGGTAATTTCTTTAGGTGTTTCGGGGTTTTCCCCGTAAATTGCCGCGCTGCTGCTATGGACTATTTTTTTCACTTTATTTTTAACACATGCGTCAAGAACATTTAACAATCCATTTATATTTAATTCTACGCAGCCTAAAGGCTCATTAATAGATTCCGGAACTGAAATCATGGCGGCAAGATGATGAACATAATCAGCGTATTCAAGAATTTCAAAAACCGCTGCTCTATCCGTAATGCTGGCATTATGAAATTGAACATTTTGGAAGCCGGATATATTTTTTAGATAACCGCTTCTTAAATTATCGATTACATGAACTTCAGCATTTTTATTTACCCAATGTTCAACAATATGGGAACCAATGAATCCGGCTCCGCCCGTAATAATTACTTTTGTATTTTTCATGGAAGGATTTAATAAATTATAAATAATTAAACATAAGCCGAAGGATTAAGATGTTCTACATCGAATAAATCCATAGCTAAATATATTGCAACTCCCAGAGCCCCGGCTTTATTACCGAGATTTGAAGTAACAAATTGAACATTTCGATTTAATTGTACTAACGAATGTTTCATTGCATTATTTTTTATGGAATCAACCAAGTAAGGCGCCGCGCTTGAAACACCACCGCCGAGTATAATGACGGAAGGATTAAATAAATTGATTAGGGTCGCTATACCAAATCCTAGATATTCACCAGCCTCTTCAATAATTTCAATCGAAAATTGGTCGCCTTTATTCGCCGCTACAAGTACGGAGCCTGCATCTATTTCTTCAATTTTTTTATTGTTGTCTTGTAGAATCATTGTTTCAGCACCCTTGGCAATTTTCTTACGTGCAAGATGCGTCATTGCCCTACCTGAAGAAACAGTTTCCAGGCAGCCGCGTTTACCGCAATAACATAACTCTCCTTTGGGTACAACTTGAATATGTCCAAACTCTCCAGCGTATCCATCCTCGCCATAATAAACTCTGCCGTCTAAAATAATACCTAATCCGAGGCCCCAGCCAACATTAACGCAAAGAGCATTCTTAACATTTTTGGCCGCGCCAAACCAAAGTTCTCCAAGCGCCATTGCTTTAAGATCGTGTTCGATGTGTACAGGTTTTTTAAACCTGTCCGTTAATATTTCTTTTGCGGATCTATCCCCAAAGTTAAAATATGTTTCTGTTAAACCGAGTCTTCCTTTTACCATACCGGGTAAAGAAATACCAATACCGAGAAGTTTATTCCAGGTAACTTTAGCTTCAGATAATACTAACTTAATTTCCCTTTCCAACTGATTAACTATTTTTATATCATTACTGAGAGGAATTGACTTTCTTCTTGTATCAGCAATAATAGCATTTTCTAGATCAAGAATAATAAAATTAGTGAATAAGCGGCCTATATCTATTCCAAGAATGAATCCGGATTTACCGTTTAATTTTACAACTACTGGCGGTCTACCCGCTTGATTGTTATCCTTCGCTTTAACTTCAACAACCAGTTTTTCTTTTTTGAGAAGTGAAATAATATTTGAAACCACAGGTAAAGTTATCCCTGTTTGAATCTTTAAATCCGATAATGAAAGCGGACCTTTATCAAGCAGCGCTCTTAAAATTAAGTTTCTACGAATTTCGTTCTTTTTTCTAACTTTGCTCATTAAACAAATAAAGTTTTTGAGAAATTCTGTTCCAAATATTTTTTAACCGGAATTATATCCGCTTTGTTAGTTAAGTCAGGCACATGTTCCCCCATAGGATATGCATATAAAGATTTGGGATATTCGGTCACCATCATTTTTACAGCTTCAGGCAGTTCTTTTTCTCCTCGAATAGAGTGAAAAGGAACAACCTTTAAAAATTGTAAAATTTGATCATAGTTCAAACTAAAAATGTTCATACTTACTCCGACAATTCCATCTTCATCTTTTACTTTTTCAATATCATGCGCTATTGGTTTTTCAATAATATCAACCAGGTAATTTTCATCATCTTTTTGAGTAATGGCAAATTTCTCAATTCTTTCATGCTCAAATTCTAAGGCATTCCTATCGTAATCAATCATTGCATTTTGATAATCCGTTTTGAGCATCAAATTTAACGCTTTTTGAGAATATAAATTATCACTATTGCAGACTGTAAAATTTTTTCCCGACCACTCGGTTTTATAATTCAGGCCCTGCAAAAGTGCATCTGCAGTTCCAACCGGTTTTATTTTTCCTTCGGGAATCTTTTGAACTGCGTATGAGATATTAAGACCGTAAAACTCATTATCTTTTTCTTTCTTACCGTAATAAGATTTTATACTATCGTCTTTTTCTCCGATAACAATTAATATATCTCCATATCCGGATTCTCTTGCATTAAATAATAAATAATCGAGAAATGGGCGATAGTTATCACCGACTCCAATCATGGATTTTGTTTTAAGATCCGCATCTTGAATTAATCTTGAATCGACATTATCATTTAGTTCTGCAGGCTTCTTCATACGTGATGAAATTCCGCCGGCTAAAATAACTAGTCTCCCATCATTCATTCAACAGCCTCCAATAAATTTGAGTGTGTACCTTGATCTTTTGTTATTATATATGCTTTTCCGCCTTCTTTCTCAATCGCCTCTTTAACTTTCTGAGAATTATTCGGTGCATAAGCAAACATGCAACCTCCTCCACCCGAACCGTTTATTTTTGCACCGTAAGCGCCCGCATCAAGCGTTGCGTTAATCATTCTATCTATTTTAGGCGTGGAAATTTTCAAAACATCTCTCAATACTTTATGATGTTCATTCAGTAGCACACCTAATTCTTCATGATTAATTTCAGGCAAAGTTAAAAGTGCTTTTGCTTTTTTGGTAATATCCCTGTTTTGAATTGTACCGATTAATAATTCCAGTTGCTCTGTTGTTAAATCTTTCGAATAATTTCTAATTTCTTTTTCTTTAACATTCTGAAGAGAAAATTCGGGATGTTTTTTTTGTAGCTCTTTTACAACTTTTTGTATTTGTTTTTTGACTCTCGATAAAATATATTTAGTATCTTTAGGTTCACCGGAATCTCCGAGAACAAATTTACCTAGCCTTGAGCTAATCTTTTCTACTTTTATTTTAGGATAAGACTTTAACGATATTATACCTCCAATAGCCGTCGAATATTGATCCATCATTCCGCCCGGTTCATCAAATTCCAGTACTTCTGCTTCGTATGCATATTCTGCAACTTTTTCGGAGGAAATAATTTTTGCTTGATCGCTCATCTGTGTTAGAAAATTAATCCATGTAACAATTAAGGCTGATGAACTAGATGTTCCTGAGTTTATTGGTATCTTTCCCCTTACAACGCAATCAAGACCATTAGAAAAAGTGAACCCATGTCTTTTTAATATATTTACAGAACTTCTAAAATAATCTCTTTCTTTTCCGTATTTAAGATTGCCTTCAAACTTAAAAGAATCTTCTTCATTTATATCCGGCATATTTATTTTAACTAACTTATCTTCTCTTTTATTCCCTTCAATAGCAATTCTTAATGAAATAGCACAAGCAATAATAGGTAAGTTTAAATAATCTTGATGCTCTCCAAAAAGGCAAACTCTTCCCGGAGTTGATACCTTTAATCCGCACTTTTCTATTCTCATTCTATTTTCCATAATTAATTCGTATATGTCCTAAATAATCCGCCGGCGAAATAAATAATCATTCCGATAACACTGACCACAGATGCAGCTTCAATTCCTTTGCTTCCCATGATTATTCCGGTTAGAAAAATTATCAAGCCAAGAAAAAAGATTCCCAGGCTAAGTCTTCCTAAAAATGTTTGAGGAATAATATTGTAAACATCGTTGTTTTCTGTTTCTTCATCGCTCGTTTTTCTTGCTCTCCAAATAGAAGATAAACTTATACTTTGTTCATCCATTGTCATCAAGCTGATTATAGGTGTTACTATTAGCGCTACTCCGGCTGAAATAAATGTTGTTAAGTTAAAATCGAGGTGAAAAAAATATTCCCCCAAAACTCCTGCTAGTGCACCGGCTATATAACCTCCAATTGCTCCCTGCCAGTTAGCACGTTTCCACAGAAGTCCGTAAATAATAGCTATAATAAATAGCGGCATATCCATTATAGCAATGATTGTGAGGTACGCATTTACGGCGCCGCCCAAAATCGGAACCCAGTAAGCAAATAGTATCATCACAATTCCGGTTAGTACGGTAATAATTCTCGCAACAAAAATTACATCCTTATCTGTTGCTTTCTTGTTTAATACATTTTCGTAAATATCACTTGCAAAAATTGTTGCCACTCCATTCAAGTTACCGGAAATGGTTGATAACTGAGAAGATAGTAAACCGACAACAACAAATCCTAAAACTATATTTGGAATTAGCTTAGATATAAGTAATGGAACAGCAGTATCGGCGTTACTTAAATGCGGATAGATGACTCTTGCATCTAATCCAGGGATAACCCATAAAAGCGCAAAAGGTGTTGTTATAATTCCGGCAAGTACCAAACCTTTAGCAACTGTTCTTGTACTTTCTGCTCCAAACGCGCGCTGCAGCAATCCTTGATCAACACACGCCCACTCAATTCCCAGGAGAAAAATTGCTAAAACAAATTTCCAGTTATAATTTCCGGTTTGCTTTACAAGGTTTAATGCGCCTTCAGGAAGTTTTGCGCTCATTCCGGGCCACCAGCCGATATAACTCATCGCCAGCGGGAGTAAAACAAGTGCGCTTCCAAGCATAAGGACAAACTGGATTACGTCCGTAAAAGCCACAGACCACATTCCTCCGAGCATTGTATAGATGATTACAACAACCGAAAAAATTAATACCCATGCAGTAAATGATTGAAATCCTGTGATAATTTGAGCTGCAATTACCGCAGTGTATAAAACAACTCCAAGCCAAAAGGCAAGGCGGAAAATCCAAATAACTGCAACAAAAGTTCTTACACCTTTGCTGTATCTCAGTTCAAGGAACTCCGGAACTGTTCTAATTCTTAATCGCCTAAAAATCGGAATAACAAAAAGTCCGGAAATAACCAGTGCCATATCGCCTGTCCATGTTTGCCAGACAATTGAAATACCGTGTTTATAAGCTATTCCGGCCTGCCCGACGAAGCTATACAAATTAACATTAGTGGCGGCAATAACAGCTGCAAGAATAAAGGGAGTAAGATTTCGTCCAGCCAAATAAAAGTCATCTGAACTTCCTACCCACCGGTAGAAAATAGAGCCCACATAAAATATCCCTATAAGGAAAACAAATACTATTATATAATCTGCAAGATTCAATTGCGTCTCCGGCTTTAGTTAGAGTTTTTCTTTTTATTCATTTCTGTTCTTTTTTTCTTAAGTACTTTTTTGAACTCCTTAATCGGGAGCAAAATCCATATAATTAGGATGATAAAACCGATTAACCAAATTCCCCATGTTCTCCAATCGAAATACATCTTGCCTCCTTTTACCGGATATTAAAACTTTTAATTGGAATAATTTCTTTTTCAATGTCGGCCGGATACGGTTTTGCCGGCAGTAATTCATTTTCACTAACATTCTCTAATTTTTTACCGATCAGTTCTTTATCTGATAAAATCCATGAACTAATTTTCCCTTTTTCCGTAGTTTTGAAATTCACCGAAAACGATACATCGTTTTCACCAGCAGATATATCAGCTATTAGCCAGAACCATTTTCCGTTTTCTTCTTCGACTTTTAATTTTTGCGATTTTCCATTCACAATTATTTTGAAATCAGGTTTCAATTCTTTTTGTAACTTCTTGTCCGATTCGAGTAAAAATCCGACTTTTGCATTCTTATAATAATTCGGAATGGATATATTTAGATTAGATTTGAACTCTAGTCCGTTATTCTTTCCCGGTGAGGATTCCACATATTTTATATCCGGCTGTTGATTACCGAATTGAATTTTTCCCAATTCCTTTTTAGAAATCGACTCTATAGTTTTTACTTTACCGGGAGCAGCGTAGACAAGAATATTTCCATCTTTCATGCTGAACTTGACTCCAATAGGTAAATTCATATCAATTTTATCAGACGGAATTAATTCAGCTGTGAGTACTTCGTATCCGCTTAAATCAAGATTCAAAGTTTCATTTAACTTAACAGGTTTTGGTAGTATAAAATTGTAAGGATAAATTACTTTCACATAATACTCGGTCAAAGGGTCAATATCACCTAGATCAGGTGTTAGTTTAATGCTAACTTTCTTCTTCATTGCATCAGGATTTCTTAATAACAGTATCCCTTTTTCTTTTCTAACATGTAGGTATCCATAAGTGTCTCTCTTTAACGGATTACCGAGAATCATTTTTGTTTTTTCAAGTATGTTTTTATTTGCTTTTGCCCATTTAATTGATGAGGCAATCGCATTCCATTCGCCTTCCGATAATAAGTCCGGGGATACATAAAGTTCCCACATCATTACGCCTCTGCCAAAGTACATCATCACTTCGTTACTGAAGGAATCAAGCGATTCGTTTTTTCCACCTAAAAAGTTTAATCGTCCTTTGATAATTCCGTGGGTCATCAAACTTGACATCGGGAATAATAAATTCAGTTTCTTATAATCATCCCACAGTACGGCATCACGATATGTAATGGATTTGTCCCTATCATTAATTGAAGGGACATCTTCGGCATAAGCATAATCAGCTCCTTGCATCCAGATGCAATCAGCGTACTTCAGCCACCAAGGAGAAAGCCAGGTTCCCGTTGTTATATTCAAATAAATTTTAGGATTAACCTTTCGAACCGCTTTAATAATATCGATGTAAGTAGATACATTTGCTTCTCTGGAGTAAATCCCCGGAAGGTGTCCGTGATCGGTTTCGTTACATGCAAGCAGAAAACCATCCCACTTAAAATATCCTAGATCATATTTTTTTGTATAATCAACCATTCGTTTTTTGTACCCAGCTTTGTAATTTGTTCCAGCAAAGCAGAGAAAATCTCCTACCTTTTCGTACCCGTGTTCTGCGCCCCAGTTTACCCGCGTATCTCTCTTTGAATAACCACAAAATGGGGAAGCCCAAATTCCCAAGGCAGTGTGCATTGGGCTTAATGCCTTATCAAAAGGAGTGAATCCATTCGGGAAACGAGTAGAATCTATTTGCCACAGACTTTTATACTTATCCCATCCGTCATCCAGAACAAACGCATCTAGGGCTATATTATATTTATCGTACATATACTTTTTGAAAGTATGTATTCTATTCAATACAGTTTGCTCATCCATTACACTGGCAGAATCTTTAACAATTGCCGGATTCCTGAAATCATACCATGAGTTATACAATAGATATGGATGTGTTCCGTTAACCTTTATACCGTCGACATAATCCATGAATGATTGTTCAAGCTTGATTTTTGAAGGAGATGCACCAAGAATAGAAGTGTGAGAAATAAACGGCTGTTTCTTTATTTCTTTACCCACAACGTAACCGATTCTAACTTTATTGCTGTCAATTTTATTTTCTACAGTCGGATATTCAACTCCCAAAAACAAATCATTGTTAAATACCGGCTGACCGAATTGTCCGCGACTGAAATCATTATTACTTAGGGTCATCGATTCAACATAAATTCGATCTAAGAATTGAATGCCGTATGATGAATCAGAAACTTCGATCCATTTTCGCATTGAATATTGTTCGGGAGAAACTTCATAATTTGCAGTTAGGTAAAAATCAGTATATTCCCAGCTAAACTTAAAGTTAAGAGATAATTTTTTCCCGCCATCATTAAGATTGCTTTCTTTATAGCTTGTAAATTCAAAATCTTTTGCGGTAAGCATTACATCGTTTTCACCGTTTTGATCTTCACCGTAAGCAGGACCTACTCCAGTAAAAACTATCTGCATAGCAAATACGTCGGACTTTACTTTATAGGTTTTTCCTGAAAGTTTATTCACAATTTGCGTAGTTCCCAAATTTCCCGGTGCAATGCTGATAACTCTTTCCAAATATTTATTTCCCAAACTAAACATATTGTTATGTTTGATTAAATATGCAGAGTTCTGCGCCATTGCTACAGAAAGTGAAATAAATAAAATTGTTACCGTTTTTTTCAGCATCTTACACCCGACTAATTTTTCATTAAATTATATTTTCTCAATTTTAATTAATTGAGTCGAATTCTTTTTCACATCAATTGACATTTGAACCAAATTACCGGTAATTTTATAATCAAGTTTTTTGTTCCCGATTAACTCACCAGCATTGGCAATTTTTTTAATATTTAGATTACTGGTCTCAATGGTTAAAGTCGATTTTTGTTCTGAACTACTGGAATTTAGAATTGTGAAATAAATATCTTTACCATTTTTGTTGCCGAATCTTTCGACTCTTAAATTATTGTTACTGAGTCTGGCATAAGTAACCGGCTCCCACCCAGCAGCGGCGATTTCTTTAATAAGCGGAATATACTTTTTGAAAAATGGGCGACCGGCATTATACATTGTTGAGTCTTGCCAATAAGGATCTGTTGCTGAGTTAACGCTAAAAAAAGACGGGAAGTATCCATAAAACAGCATTTTTTGAAAATATTCCTTGTAACCATCGTAAGGCGGTTCCGTAAAAACCTTATCATTAAGACCTTGATTAAGTAAAAATACAATCGGCTTTTGATAAGAGATAGCTCGAATATAACGCAAACTTTTAGCCGCAGAATCGGGATTTCCATACCAACTAAATTCAGAGCCGAACAAATCAAGTTTGCCTGGAGCAAAAGGCATCCAGCCAAAACCGTTCCCCATTGTTAGCTTACCTTCCATGTGCATTTCATCCGCAATTTTTCTAATCATTGTATACTCGGATGCGTAATTCCAAATTGCCGGTTTGGGTTTATCTAACGATGCAGAAAATGTAAGTGGGTAATCCGTGTATTGAAAATGTGACTTGTTATAATTAAGATCATTATGCCAGTTCCATTCCATCGAATCAAAATATATTCCGTCAACATTCAATTTTAAAGCAGGATTTATTTCTTCGCGGCGAACCATTTTATACTTGCTAATTCCTCCAATTTCAGGATTAACATCGGTAGTAATGCTAACTGCCCAACCGGATTTAAACCAGGGCGTTCTTAATTTTCGAGCTTGCCATTGATTATTCTTATCTACAGTAACACTTGAATTCAGCATGATTCTGTAATGTTTAAGAAGAGTAGTATCGGATATTAAATCCGAATAACTCATGTTTTTATCGTTTATTGGAATTTGTATGTCCCACGGTTCAGTATACTGAAAACTATAAACACCGGCATCTTTGTCAGCCTTTATTGTTAATTTATTATCATCAGCATTGTCTTTTGACGACCAGCTTGTTTCATGAAATGCAAATCCAAAATCACCGAAATTATTTATAGAATGAAGCGGCGTAAACGGAAGCCAAATACCTTCTTTGTTTACTCTTTTCTTAAAATAATCCGGCTGTGTCTGATAATACTTTTTAAGAGCAGAACGCATATGCCATTCGGGATTGAATTCATATAGCATAACTTTAAAGAAAGATCTATCAGGAAATTTTGTTGTCTCTTGTGAGGTAGCTAAATCAAATTCTGTGATCATCCCGGCAGAAGGAGAATACGATAATCTAAAAACAGTGGGAATTCCTAAATCAACTCCCCAGCCGAATCCTTTATCACCCCTAGTAACTGCAGCTAGCGGATAAAAAGACATTTCTCCTATCCCGATTTTGTCCCCATATCCGCCGTTGGAATTCTTCCCTTTATTAAATGCACCGTCCGGCGGCAATATCGTATTTACTTTAACATAATTATGATAACTAGCAGTGCTTGTCTTAATCGAAACAGTACTATCTAGATTATAACTCCATGTTAAATTACTTCTCTTTTCTTTTAGCGGAAATATTACTTTGATAGTAAAACATAAATCACTTTTTTTAATGCTTGAGGCTTCTCCTGATAATTCGATATATGAATTATGTTTTTTGAAAATCAATTTTATATCAAGATTGTCATCCTTAAAGGTTTTTATTAAACCGAGATTATTCGTGTTACTAGTAACTTCAGGGATATCAACAAATTCAGTATTTTTAAATGGCGCATAATATTTAACTTCAACTTTAGTATGTTGAATTACTTTCAGCCAATTATCAACCCGTGCGTTAATAGCAATAACTGATATAAATAATATCATAATTAGCTGAATGAAGCTGTATTTAAAATTGAATAATTTCAAACAATAATTCTTTATAATTTTTTAAAAATGATTTTTCTCAATCCCCGGGATATACTATTTCATTATTCTGCATTTTTGTTATAGCAAGGAAATTTTGAATATTATTTATCAACAAGAACTACTAATATATTTTGAAGTTTTTTGTTAAGTATAAAATAAATTTATTCCTATTTTTTATAATTCTCGGGCGGAAGATCAAATAAATTCATTAACTTTACCCGTCAACCGCCCTATACAATTATCTTAGAACTGATTTTTACTTCATCAGTATCATTTTCTTTGTCATAAATTGGTTTCCTGCAGATAACGAATAGAAATAAATACCACTTGAAAATCTATCCATATTTAAATTAACTTCGTGTGTACCTTTATTTTGATATACATTATTCACTACACTTTTGACTAGTTGTCCTAATACATTATAAACATTAAGAGTAACGTAACCCGATTTAGCTAGGTTAAACTTAATATTAGTAGAAGGATTGAAGGGATTTGGGTAAGCATCGTATAGATTGAATTTATCCGGCGCCTGAACACCGGTTTTTTGAACACCTGTATAGCCACCGGTGAACCAGCCCGGATCACCTATCGGCTTCCCGTCCGTACCGCCTGTTTTTAAAACTGCATTTGAGTACTGCATATCTGTTATTTCGGGAAGTGGCCATTGAGGTATCCAGTTATTGCCTGAAATACTTTGAGGCTGATAACCGTATATATCCGTTGATGCAGTATTTGTTCTGATATTAGTAAAATATTGGAATATACCTACACCGTTACCGGTATTATTATCAAATACTTTATTAATCGAAGGACCAAAACCCGGATCGGCTTCTATGTTTCCGGATTCTACCAGACCGGGCCAGTGCGTCTTATCAGCGAACATACCCTTTGTTCTGTTATTCATCCAAAGGGGGGTAACAATCGAATCAACATGAGCAGTATCGTTCCATGCAGACCAGAAATCGGTGATTGCTTTCGGCCAGAAATATGCATTATTTTTTACTTCAATTTTTCTTTAGCTTCAGCAAGCCATCTGATATTTGCACTTGCGGAATCTGCCGGATCAAACATTTTTGCTTTAGCGATATCAAGCGTATCCAAATCGATCAGTGATCCGACCTCTAGAGACCATAGCTGGTCCCACATACCGGTATATTCACCTTTGGTCATCGCACCTGTCCAGTTAGCATAGAATAAGTTGTTATTAATCTTAGCATCGGTTACGTTGAATATCCAGAAAGGATTTTGGAAATTCAGCAGAATACTGTTATGGGTAAATTCAAAATACTTCGTATATACAGAAGTAACCGGACATGCCGCATACGCGTTAATAGCTAAAAAGGTATTGTTTCTCATTACTATTGAATCGGATATTGCATTGTTATTCTGATTTCTTATTCCTTCACCGGAATACCATTGCGTGGCGGAAACCATATTTCTGAACTTACAATTCGTAATCAGGAAATCATCCCAATTGCCGACTGTAGCTTATAGCGTTTTCCGGCCAGTCTTCAAAAATTACATTATCAACATTTACTTTAATATAATCTCCGGATATCTGAATAAAAGCACCGATACCATTTACATTTAATTGATTTATAGTATTGTTAGGAGCTAACCCCGTTTAAATAAAGATTTTTGAACACGCCAACCGTGTTATTACCGTTCAGTACAAATAGAAAATACGGCAAAGATCCGTCCCAGCAAAACACCTGATTGTATGCAAGGCGGTCTTCCGTGAGTACCTAACTCCGATTACGGTAATGCTAGACTTTACGGTACGGGGGCCGAGGAATATTATATGTCCTGTCCGAAAGAAACAAGTTTGTAAACACTATGCGCCTGCATCCCCGCAGCAGTCGTATCACTATTTATTATTTCGTCTAAACTTGCTCCGCTCGAGTAAACCTCAAGCGTATCGCTGCCGACTGCAAATGTCTTGCCGGGCATTATAAAGAACGCAATCGTCACAACCAGAATCAACACTGTGAATATTGATTTCATGATATACTCCTTTCATTTAGAGTGTGTTTTGGGAAAATTAAAAGAACCAAATTTGACAAAACTTCCTCAATAAGAGTTGGGCATACTTACAATAAGAAGAATCTTTTTTCAACCTCCTTCTTTTCTCTATATCAGATAAATGTTTTTATTAGAATTAAAAAAATGAATATGAATTAGATATTTTCCTTTACTAAATAATACCGCAATTAAAAATTGAGTTTTAGTCCTAAATCGGCAGTCATGCCGTAATCCTGTTGGGACTGCGGAACTCCTCCGCCTTGGATGACGCTTATATCATTAGCACCGTTTATATTATTTAAATCGCCGTATACTGAATTCCAAACCACGGTAGTACTTGTTTGGCAGCCATATCCCATCTGGTATATGAAGATGTATTTGTTCGCAACTGCGGCCAGAAATTCGGACCGGTAAATATATCGGCCTGGTAAAGCATGGAAACCCTGATGGAAAATCCTTTATAATCAAATCCGAGTGCAAGATTAACAATATTATCCGGCTGGTCTATAAGTCTGTCAATGAACGAAGTATCTATGTAAGAAACAGTACGTCCAGTGGATTTTATATTGACAAACGGATATTCTGCTTTTGAAAAAATATGAGTATAGTTGGCACTAAATACAAAACCGGACAATGGACCCGGCAAATACCAGAAGTGCGTCTGCCAGTCGATTTCAATCCCGTAGTTATTTATAACATAAGAGTCGTTTACAAAGGTATTAACATTATAAGTTCCGATATTTTGCGAGTTTCCGACAAACTTATAAGGAATATATTTTAACGCATTAGTGCCCGAAGCATAGAAAGACCACGGATAAATAAGGTTTTCTATTTTCTTCAGAAACCCACCTACAGTAAATAAACCGATTGAATTATTGTAGATTGAAACATATGCGTCGTAGTTTCTTGAACGCGAAGGTACCAGTGAGTAGTTATTCCATGCAATTACGCCGTTACCAACATCAATCCTCGGTATAATTGCATTATAATCCGGATAAGCCAAGGTATTGGTATATGAAAGTCGTACATCCAGCCACGACAACGGCTTGTACCTTAAAGATATATCCGGAAGCCAGTAATCATGAACTTGAGATACAGTCGTATCGTAATGGGTATATGCATCAAAAGAATTACGGCCCTGCTGACCGCGGATTCCGTCATATGTTGTTTGAAGATTTTGATATCTTACGCCGGGAATTAATGTTATCTGCGAACCGATATTAATAACAGACATTAAATAAAATGCGGATTGGTTTTCATGTCCTGAATAATTATTTGTAGTCGAAAGGAAATTGTCGTGACCGAAAGCCGATGAACCGTTATTTGCCACAATGTTTTTTTCATTTCTTTTGAGCAGATCCGCCATCTGGGACAACAAAGCCATATTTAGAGGCTCAACCATTGAATAATCGCCGTTTAGGAATTTGCCGTAGCTGAAATTCGGATCAGCAAAATATCCGATTGGAATATTGTATTTAATATTTGCCGGAAGTGAAAATTGTGAAATAATTAGATTGTTTACATAAGACGCTCCTCCGAATTGCAGTCCGCCGCCGTCATACTGATCATATGTATACGATCTAGTGTTATATCTGTACATTCCGCCTAACTTAATTTCTGCACTTATCAGATGCGTTAGCGTTACATTTGTATTTAAATCCAGTGATCCGGTTAGTGAACGCTCCCTTGAAAAACTGCTGTTTGTATATATGGTATTTAAATATGTTTTGGTGAAATCATTATTTGCGGCAACAGGAATATTTTGAGGATGCACGTTCGCCATATTATTGAACTGACTCAGACCTGCAGAAGTCTGCAAAAAATTTATCGACCAGTCGTTCGGTGTTTTTGATTCTGAATAAGCATGCGATAATTTCAAATCCATATTAAAAATCGGCAATTGCTGTTTATAATCCAGTCCGTTTGTAATGGTTGCAGATTTACTATAAAGACCGGAAAGTGTATAAAAATGCTGGTTGTTAACTATATCAAAAGTTTCCTGCCGGTTCTGATTATTCGAATTCCCGGAACTGATGAAATTCGTAAGCTTGATTTTTCCTTCAGGCAGCCTGTAATCCATAACCAAAGCCGCATTATTTCTTTGGATATCTCTGGGTATATCATAAAGGTTCAGGCCAGTTGTATAGTATTGAGTAGTACTGTTCCCGGCGTGAGCATACGATGCTCCAAGTTCATTCGAAGATAAGTTTTTTCTTTCAATATCAATTTGCGCAAAAATTCCCAATCGCTCATTGAAAAATCTGTCTTCTATACTACCAACGTACTTATAATTGTTGAGCTTATTGTAAACGTTAGACAGATTATTATATCCGCCCTGCATCAATAAGCTGTATTCCGGAACTCCCGGAACTTTTACTCTTGCTTCTCTTAATTCAAAATTTACAGTTCCGCCTATTACATTGGCGTCCATATCAGCAGTAACGGTTTTGGAAACCTGTATGCCCTTGAGCATGTTTGAAGAGATTATACTTAAATCAGTACTACGATCGTTCGGATTAGAAGATGACATCTGTATTCCGTCAATCATAACCTTGTTATATTTAGGCGCTAAACCCCTGATAACAACCTGATTTCCTTCCCCGCCGTTCCTCAGAACCGAAATACCCGGCAACCTGCCTACCGACTCAGCAGCATTAGCATCGGGAAGTTCATGTATTCTCGCGGCCGATACAACGTTAACAATTTGATTTGAAGAAAGTTGTTGGTTTATTGCTTGTGTCTGCCCGCTTGCCTGTGCAGTAACTACTACGGTTTTACTCTCCACCCCAATTGGTTCTAATCGAAAATCTTGATTTAAATGCATATTAACCTTAATATCAACACGCACTTCCACTCTCTTATAACCTATATAAGTTGCTCTCAATGTGTAAGTACCGGCTATTACATTTGGAATTACATATCTCCCGTTTGCGTTTGTTGCTGCTCCCATACTTGTACCTACAAGTATAACATTGGCACCAAACAGCGGCTCACCGGTTTTAGCATCTTTTACATACCCTTCCAAACTAGTACCCGCAGCCATAATATTAGTTGTTAAGAACGGGATAATAAAAACTAAAATTATAAGTAAGGAAAAACTTCTCCGCATTTTATTCTCCTTCGGTATTTGATAACTTTTAAAAATTTGATTGCCCATGTCAGATTTATAATGGACAGTATAAAAAGCAAACATCGTTATTATACTCTGATTATCTGAAAATGAAATTTTCTCCGGAGTTGAGTGGCCCGGCTTTTACAAAAATATGCTTCGGTTAATTTATTTTAATAGAAGCATTTTTTTGACCTGGGAAAATTTTCCGTAACTAATTCTATAGAAATAAATACCGCTGGATAAATTATCAGCATTGAACTTAACTGCATGTACACCATGGGACTGATAATTATCAATCAGTGTTTTAATTTCACGACCGACTTCATCATATACCTTGAGCGTAACAAAACCTGATTCAGGTATTATATATTTAATTTCCGTGGACGGGTTAAAAGGATTTGGATAATTTTGTTCGAGACGAAAACTGTATATTGTTTTTCCTGCCTTATTAACTTCGGTAACTTGATTTAAATCGTAAAAATAATATTGAGACTTATAATTATTCGGAGCAATGTCCATCAAGCTATACGGCGCTAATACGCGGTTTACCTGAAATATTATTCGCACCCGGCCGGTAGGGACCGATATATTTAATGTAGTCAGCGGAATGCTTAATTCAGTTCTACCGCCTTTATCGGCTTTTTGAATTCCAGCAGCGGTACTCCACGACCAGTTTGATCCGCCGCTTCCGGTGTATTTCCAGAGACCGCCATTTTCAACCATAAACTCAGCGCCTAAATCAGTGCTGTCATTATAAACGTATCCGGTATTCTTATTTGCATCTACATCTATAAAAACATGGTAGAAAAATGAAGGCGTTATACTTCCTGCTACTTCATAACTTATATAAAAGTATGTAGTATTGTTAGTAACCCAGAAGTTTGTATAATCTGCATCTGGATCTTTTGAATCTCCGCTCGTCTCAATTGGATTTGGTGCTTGATTCAAACTTGAAACGTTGGACCAATCGCTAAAATTACCGTCTATGTTCATTATGGAAGTTGCACCGTTAGGTGGAGTTGCATCTAATACCGTTGAGTTTTGTTCGTAATTACCTAATGAATCACTAACTCTGATAAGAAAATAATATTTAGTATAATTATTTAATCCAGTAACCGTGAAAGTATATTGACCAGATGAAGAATCGAATAAAGCGTTAATATTCTTAAGTATTGTTGCAGAAGAAATGTCAAAAGGTGAAGTTGATGAATAATAAACTTCAAAATTGAATGGCAGGGATTGATCAGTTAACTTTCCCCATTTTAATGTGACCGATTTATCCCCTGCGGTCGCTTCACTCAAACCAATAGAATTATTCCATGTGGGAGGATTAGTATCAACGGTATGTCGATGAAAAACATCGTAACGAATTTCATTAAGAGAAGAACTACTAATGTAGTCTCCCCAGCCATAGGAAAACACTTCATTAACTTGCTGATTAATATGATAGGTATCGCCCGGATCAAAATAGTCTAAAGCGATTACTTTAAATCCATCAGGTTTATTTGCTTCTTTATTAACTTTTTTTGCCCAATTTAGTCTGTCTCCTTCTTTATAATAAGACTCAAACATATCAGCGTCTATATCGGGACGAATTGTATGGGCATAAGCTTGAGTAAGTGTAGAATCGAAATAAAATAATCCGCGATTAGCAACCAAATATTTATCCGGATAAGTTTCCCTTAACCAGTGAACAAGTTTTGACATCCCGACAAGCGTCCAGCGATACGGCCAAGGATACCAGGGTGAAGCGGAATCGATTGTATCTAAAAAAAGTCCGTCGCAATTTTTTACAACCAACGTATTGTCGGTACCCGAAGAATTTGTTTTTATATGACTCCACCATAAAGAATCACCAGCATTAACATAATAACTTCCCCAATTAGGATTTGAATCCGGGCTGCCGTTTTTATCTTTGTCATCAACATACCAGGAAGCTACACCCTTGTTCTCATAAATTACTTTTGAACTGTCATAGTTATAATAACAAGGACCGCGACCGTCACCCTGCCTGCTACCTGAATTATCTTCGCCGAGTGATACATAACCGATCACAGTAACATCATCATTTGTTCCTAAAATTCCGTCGTGCCCTTTTTTTAATTTCATTACCTGATCAGCCGTAATATTTGAAGGCTCCAATATTACCAAATCAAAATTTTGCGCTCTATATATTTTATCATTGTTCCATGAACCATAATAGCATAGATAATCATAGTTACTGCCGATTGGAATACCGGATTTTTTAATATGTGATGTCTTGAATTTTTTTATTAACCGGGCATGAGAAATCAATGAGGGGCATACCAATGATAACAAAAATGCAATCACTAGAATGTTCTTATTTATTGAATTTAATTTTAGTATTGTAAAATAATTCATACTAAAAATTCCCGGTGTTCGAAAATGTTTTTTTTATTTTTTGTTTTATCTTCCTGAGCCTAAAATCAATTTTAAAATTTTTTTAATTATTGTCAAGTAATATTTAAAATATTTTAATAATTATTTTGATATAAATTTCAGTTAATAAGATGCTCATTTAAATAGATTAAGTATCGTAATTATAATTTATGAAAAGTATATTACCGCCAATAAGACTCCCCAGAATTATTTAGATACTGACAGTAATGATTTTTAAATAAGGAATGTAAGGCAGAAATAAAATATTTCTGCCTATAAATTATCTATAATTAATAAAATTTCTTAAATAATAGTAACGGATTTTTTTTTGCAAATCAGTTTTACTCTTCACCGTCTCTTGAATTTATCTTTAGGTCTTCCAACGGTGCAAACGGCCATTCGTTGTGTTTTTTTGCCCATAAAAGGAAAACAACAATTCCAAGAAGTAACCACAAAAGCCCAACTCCAATAGCAGCTAAACCCGAACTAATAAAAATGAAACTAAAACCACAGAATGCCACGACTGAAGGTATTGGATATAACCACATTTTATAAGGTCTTTTCAAATCAGGTTGACTTTTTCTTAAAACCGTGAGCCCTACATTTTGACCTAAGAATTGTATTAATATC
Source organism: uncultured Ignavibacteriales bacterium (assembly GCA_963739985.1). Classification (GTDB taxonomy): domain Bacteria; phylum Bacteroidota; class Ignavibacteria; order Ignavibacteriales; family Ignavibacteriaceae; genus CAVUCE01. The sequence goes on along the minus strand of CAVUCE010000021.1, from coordinate 672,943 downwards.
CTACTTGCAAGAGTTGCCTCTATTATAAAGCCTAGATCAAACAGACTGGCAAAACAAGTAATTAGTCCTACCAGCAAAAGAGAATGGTGTGGAAAATGCTTTGTAGGATGAATCTTTTTTAACCAATCAAAGAAAAAACCGTCTCTTGCTGCTACAAAAGGAAGTCGAGAATAACTCATCATTAAAGCGTAGATTGAACCATAAGCTGTTATTGCCACAAGCACAGTAATGATTACTGCCGGAGTGTGTCCGTATAGTTTTAAAAACAAATCGGAAACAATGTGAGTTGATTTTGCGATATCTTTCCAAGGCATCATACCGAGTATAGAAAAATTCATTACCGCATAAATTAATGTAACACCTACAGTCGACCATATTATTGCCCGAGGGAACACTCGACCCGGATTTTTTACTTCTTCTTCCATATAACAAATATTATAATAGCCCAGCAAATCGTACATGGCTATTAAAGTCGCACTTCCAAGTCCCATCACAAAACCCCAGGAAAACGAAAACCAGCCTGTGGGAAACGCGAATGCATGCTCAGGATGAAAGTGTGTTAAACCAACAAATATGGTGATCCCAACAGTTATCAGCATTACAACCCATAAAACAACAGTAATAGCGCCAACCATTTTTATTCTATTGTAATGGAGAATTATTGTTAATAAGCCCGCTGAGAAAGCAAGAAGTCTAATATGCATCGGAGTTAATGCTGGCCAAATGAAAGAAACATACTGCATCATACCAACAAAGCCGGAAGCAATCTCAAAAGGACCGCTCAAGAGAAATGACCAAATAAATAAGAAAGCGATTAACTTCCCGAAATACTTTTTATAAGCATCTCTTAAATAAATATAAGTTCCACCTTCGCCTTTGAGAGATGTACTCAATTCAGCCCAAACTTGACCGTCTGAAATTGCTATAATTGCGCCAACTACCCAACCCAGCATTGCCTGCGGGCCTCCCATTGCAGAAACTATAAGCGGAATTGTTATAAAAGGTCCGATACCAACCATGGTTGCCATATTCGTAGCTGTGGCATGAAGTTGTCCGAGGCTTCTATCAAGTTTACTATTTTCCATGTATCATCCGATTATTTTTTTTGAGTAATTACATTTATTTGTATTTTGATTTTTTAACAGTAAAGTTTTTTACTAGTTACTGACTAACTTTTATATGGATTTATTTTATGGAACAGAAAAATAAGATCTCCTCTGAAGGAGATTTAACGCTAAACAGAAGAACACAAATATTAAAAATGCTCGCTTCAAGCGGCAGTATATTGAATAAAGAACTATGTGAAATATTTAATGTAAGTGCAGTAACCATTCGTAACGATCTTAAGAAACTTGAAAACAAAGGATTATTAGTACGCACTCGCGGCGGTGCAATTCAATCTAAAAGTATCAGCACAGATTATAAATCAAAAGATGAATCTTCATCTAATCTAAAAATTAAACAAGCAATAGGTATAAAAGCCTCCGAATTAGTAAAAGAAAACGACACAATAATAATCAATGCCGGAAGTACAACACTTGAAATGGCTAAGAACTTAGCGAGTTCTAAAAATATTACCATCATTACAAATTCTTTAAATATTGCAACTCAATTTATTAACAACACTGAAGTAACAGTAATTATGACCGGCGGAAATTTAGATCAAAAAACATTTTCTTTATTCGGGCCCATTGCAGAGGATAGCGTAAAAAAAATTTATTGTGATAAAGCATTTATCGGCGTTAAAGGTATCGATTCAAAGTACGGAATTTCAACTACAAATCTTGAAGATGCTTCACTTTATAAATTGATTATTGAAAGTTCAAAAGAAGTTATTGTACTTTCCGATTCAAGTAAATTCTTAAAACGAAGTTTCTCATTAATTAGTCCGATTAGTAAAATTCATACCTTGATTACAGACTCAAATATCACAAGTGACGAATTAGCCAGAATTAAAAATGCTGGTATAAAGGTGATAATAGTTTAGACAAACTAAATTATTATTCTAATTTATTAGAATCCTACATTTAGTGTAAATTGATTCAATCCGTTAAATACTCCGTAATTAATGTATGAATAGTCCAGTTTCAGATTTTGATTTAATATATTAGTGAAATCTAATCCTACTCCAACCGTATAACTTACTTCACTATAATTAAATTTATATCCTCCTCTTAGATAAATAAGTTTATCATAACCTATCTCAGCACCTAAATTATGCCTTACTTGATAATCGCGGCTGTCAAGAATATCATATGCTACAAGCACGCTCCATTCATCATTATTTATAAAATAATTAGAAATACCAAATCTAAAAAGCAATGGAATATCCCACTTAATTGTAGTCAACGTTGCAGGAATCTCTTTATTACTAGGATTATCGGGTACAGAATATGATACATTCAAATTACTTCCGGTAAATTGCATGCTAGTTCCAAAATTAGAAATTGCAGCAGCTAATCTTAGATTATTATTAAAGAATGTCGTTCTGAAAATTGCACCAACATCAAATCCAAAAGTGCCTGCATTAGCATCTGCAATATTTTCAGAGATATATTTTGCTTTTATCCCAAAAGCAAATCTGTCTGTAAGTTTTCTCGAATACCCTATACCTATAGCCATATCACTTGCTGAGAAATATCGACCTGTTCCATGTTGATTATACACTGTCGTTTCTTCAATTTTACCGTAATTAAGATATTGAATATCCATTCCGATTATGCCGACTTCGTCTAAATTTAAAGCCGCAGCAATATAAGAATGCCTTGTTCCCACAAGCCAATCCATAGTTGAAACCGAAACCGCAACATCGCTATTTATTCTGGATAGTGCCGCTACATTCCAATACATTGCTTCAGGTGAACTTACCGTTGAAATAGCAGCGTCACCCATTGCCATCGGGCGAGCTCCAACTCCGATCTTAAGAAAATTAGCGGCAGAAGTTCCAGCATTATTATTTTGTGCATAAACACTGCCTACAGAAAATATAAAAGCGGATAGAAAAATAATAAAAGTGCTTATATATAAACTGTTATTTTCAAACCATTTTAACTTTTTCTTTTTAATAAACTCTAACATTTTTTTACCTTATTAAAGAATTACAAAAATTTTGCCTGTTTTATTACCTATTGAAGAATTTATATAATAGAAATAAACACCCGGCGCCGCTAACTGGTTATTTTCATTTTTAAGATCCCACTTAGCAATACTCGAGTTATCATCTTTTCTAATGGTTTTTATTAACTCCCCGCTCGAGTTGAAGATTTTTATCGTAGCAGTTTGAGGCATTCCTGTAAATTGAATTATATGCTCTTTCCACCCGGTCTCCCAAACTGTAGATACAACATAAGGATTAGGCACAACTGTAACTTGATCTAAACTGGTTGTAGCAACACTTAATTGCGGAACAAGAGAAACAGTATTACTTCCGTCGTTAGCTGTAGAAGCAGCAGAATTTTCAAGAGGTCCGGTTATCCCGTTTCCAGTATCATAAGCTGCAATATAATATCGGTAGTTTACACCATTAAGTACCGTTCTATCCACATATATATTTGCAGAATCACCGTTTGATAAATACTTCAAATTATGACCTAAATTAAAACCTTTCAAAGTATCGCCCTGAACAAGAAATTTGGAAGGAAGCCCAGTTTCACTTCCCAAATTATACCAAGCAAACTCAGGTAATGTTTTATAGTTTCCGCTTATTCCGTCTTTAAGATCAAATTGTTTTAAAGGTACATAATGTGTACCGCCTTGAAAATCGTTAAAGCTACTTGAACCCCATGTTTGTCCGTTATCTTGAGAACGATATATTTTATAACCTTCAAATTTTTTGTCTTGCTCACTCTTGCTCCCCCATACTAAAGTAACCTGTCCATCACCACTGAATGCTTCAACTGCAGGTGCTTCAGGCGCTTTTAGTGGTTTCCAATCATGTTGATAAAGTGAAATTGCTGCTTGTGCATGAGTTTTAAGATCCTTTTCAGTATTCCCAAAAACAGTAGCAAAAATTAGTGTGTCCATTTCACCAGGCTTAAGATCAAATTTGTGAGAACCTAACACCTGGACTCCATCTGCACCGGAGGCAACATAATAATTTGGACCGCCGTTAACAGTATCCGGTACACCATCATGATCAAAGTCATCATCAATTCCATCACCGTCGCTATCTTCAGGATCATTTTCATTTCTTAGATTCCATTTATAATACATTTCCGGATCTCCGCCGCTTCCGGCTGGAGTAGTTTGACCTTTCCAATAATGTGTTGCATCGTATGATCGAACTCTTCCATTTCCACCAGGTATTTTCAGAACCGCAACTCCACCCCACGCAATATCTTTAGCAGTCATGGTTCCTCCGGTTGTAGGATTAATTTCAGAACCGTCATCATCCCAGCTATAAGCTAACTGAAGACTCGGATCATAAAATTCACGATCAGCATCTCCGCTAATTCCGGGTAAAAATGCAGGCAAAAATCCCATATCATCATGAACGCCCATACTAACATCTTTTATTGTTTTATTAGTAGGGTTTCTGACTATAAAAACCCAAACTATAAAATCCTGATAAAGAGTGCCTTTCCAAGCCATACTTCTCATAATCAACTGAGTTCTCAACCATCGAGTCTGCGGGTTTGCCGAACCAATTTGATCGGGCCCGCCCCAGCTATACAGGACACTATACATACCTTGATCGCAAAGTTGTTTACCATCAGGGCCGAAACCAGGCCAGCCGGTGTTAGGATCTAAATTGATTGGAACTTTAGGTAACTGATCGTTATTTACCTTGGTATCAGAAACACCATCGTAATAATAATAGTTGGGAAGATACTGAGGCCATTTACTTGGCCAAGAACTTTTATCCGTACTAATTGATGCTACAGTCGGGTTTACATACTCCGGGTATGGTGCAAAATGTTCCTGGTTCCAAAAATCGGCCGGCCCCTCATCCATAGTACCATCACAATAAGGATAATTATTAGGATTAACTCCTCCTATAACTGCTGAATCTTGAGGATAAGGAGCACCAATAGTGACTGCAATACATGTTCCATATTGAATTCCACTTCCTGTTGGATACTCAAAAGAAGGCTCTCTTGCGAGATTATAATTTTGATTATCACCGTCACACAACATTCCAACGTTATCAAAAACAGTAGAGACTTTATTTATATTAAGTTCATTCCATCTTTTATATTGCATCGGATCTCTTTGTTGTGCAACAACAGATTTTACACCAGAAAAGAATATGAATATAGTAAATGCCAATGCAAAGAGATATGAGCTTTTTGTTTTCATCATAACAATACCATTGTATTTAGTTAAAATTAGTTCGAAATTTTTATACCAATCTGAATTACTCTTCCGGGACCATATTCAGTTGGATCGTTTGTATAATCATAAGAAGTTGCCGGATCAGTATCTTGACCTGGAATTCCAGAATCAGAATAAACCCAATAAATGTTTTGATCATTTGTAACATTTTGAATTTGTATAAAAAATTGTTGCTTAAATCCGAACATTTTAAAGTTTTTGAATAATTCAAGATTCAATTCATGCAATGATGGAGCTCTAGCTCCATTTGGGTCAAATCTTGATTGCGTATACGGCAATCCAGATGAAATGCTGCCGTAAAGAGAGAATCCATAGCCGTCAGTTGATTCATAATGTACATTACCTTGAAATACATTCGGTTGATCCCAATCCGCCGGAAACGTGCGTGATTCATCTGTAGGCCGATTGAAAAATATTGATGTGCTAACCAATGTTCTTGATAAAGTATAATTTAGAAATGCCGAAAAATGGTTTGAAAATCTTTTCTTTAAAAGAAAATTCTATACCTTTAACAGTTGCATAATCTAGGTTATCAAATAACGAAAATCTTTTACCGCTTTCAGTTTCTGTAACCGATACACCGATTAAATTGCTAGTCTTCCTATAAAATGCAGTTATATCAAAAGAGACATCGTTACTAATTTTTGTTTGCAATCCAAATTCATAATTAACAGTTTCTTCCTGTTTAATATCCGGCATTGATAATGGCGCCTGCTGAATGTGGGGATTAGGTCTATACTGACCGGTTGCCTGAAGATAATATGTACCTTCAAAAACTTTGTAATAATTCGGGTATTGATAAAAATGTCCGTAGCCAAATCTAATAGCAGCTTGCTTAGCTATCGGGAAACTGACTCCTAATCTCGGGGTTATATAAAAAACGGGCTTTTCTTTTTGCATAGGAGCAGAAAGATCAGTTAACTGTCTAATATCGCTTAGGACTTGACGATTGTTATTGAGATAGTCTAATCTTGCACCAAGATTTATTACAAGCCCCATTTCATCGAATTCCATTTTATCTTTTACCTCGGCTCCCAAATGAAATGGTCTATAGCTATATTTTTCAAGCGCTGTTCCGCCTTGAGGATTAATTCTTTCTAAATCTGTTTTTAAAAAATTAGCTGTTCCGCCTATGGATAAACTATGAATTTTAGATGCCTGTAATTCGTAGTTAAGTTTAATTTCTTTTCGGTTAAAAAATGTATGAAAATAAACATAGTCTTCACCTGTGACCGCAAATTCACCGTTCCCGGTTTCAGGTCTAATTGAATAATAATCAAAATTGGGCCATACATAGGATTGGAATTTTCTTTCGTAATTAGCTAAATCAAGATTTAAATAACTATTCTTATTGATGATGTAATTTATTTTAACGTAACCCAGATTATCTTTTTTCCAAATTCTAGGTGTGCCATAGGGATCATACTTAAAGTAATGGTTATACAAACCTTGATGAGTTACGCCAATGAAACCTCCAACAGAAAGATGAAGCGCATCGACAGGTTGCCAAATAATCTTACCGAAGTTAAATTCATTGTCCTGATATTGCATCGGAACTTTTTCCGGCGTCCCGCTCTTATCAGTTCCTTCGCTGTTAACAAAATTAGGATAGATATATCCATATATATAACCGTCTGTGCTATAAGTCCGGTTAGCATAAATAAATCCCAATTTTTTATAAAATGGAAGTGGAGCTGAAAGCATAATATCATAACTGTATGTATTTTCCGAAGCATCTTTAACTAGTTTATCAGTAAATGCTTTTATAGAAAATTTCGGCGCCGCAGGAATTCGTCCGTACGGGGAAAGTTGAACTACACCTGACATTGCTTCACCATATTGTGGACCAAATGTTCCGGTTCTAGTTTCCATCGAACTTAATAACTGTTCACTAACCTGGTTGATGTTGAAATCACCCCAGACAGCATCCCTTACATCAATGCCGTCAAAAAGATATAATGTTTCATTTTCTCTTCCACCTCTAAAATGAAGACCGTCTTGCGGAACGGTTGCATATTGCCCAAACACAGGAAGACTGCTGACAGATTGAGTCAATCTATTTGCAACAACACCGGCTTCTTGAGTTAAAACATCCTTCAAGTTTGTAATTGGCTGCTCAGAAAGTTCTTGTGCAGTACGTGCTTGAACTTTACTGGTTAAATCCGCCTGAACAGCAGGATTTTTATAAGCAGTAACTTGTACTTGATTTAATTCAACTGCTTTAGTTCCTAACTCAAAATCCAAATGAGTCGTCAATCCGGTAACAACCTTTACGCCTTTAATAACCTGCGATTGATATCCGACCATGCGTGCTTCAACTGAATATGTACCAGGGGGAACATTTAATATAACATATTCACCTTTAGCATCGGTTGCATCGCCGGTACTCATATCTTTTATTAGAACGTTGGCACCAATTAATACATTACCATTTGTTTTATCTGTTACCTTTCCTACAATCTTTCCGCCAGATTGCGCATACTCAACTGCAGTTAAGAAAAACATTAATATTAATGCCATTAAGAATTTTTTATTCATATCTAAACCGATTATTATTTAAGAACTCATTAATAATTCTTTTTTGTAATTGCCAAATAATTCAGACTTCCGCTTACCTTTGCTTGCGACAATTTATGCAATTGATCCGCACCTACTATTTGAACTGTTGTATCAACAGGAGTAACGGCATATAAAATTTCGCCGGCGTCCGTAAGTTTTATCTGATCAACCTGGTATTCCCATTTAAGCTGCGCCAATATATCATGGGAAGTCAAATCAACTTTAACAATTCCGCCATTATGCGTGCCTCCAGTACCGCTGTAATATGCCAGATAAAAAGCTTTATCCGACATTGCTGAACTAACATTATAGTTGAATCCAAAGTCCAGCGTTTTAGTTACCTTTTCTGTTCCGGCATCAAGTATAATTACTTTACTTGATTTTGATTCCGATAGATAAATTTCACTTCCATCCGGTGTAGCCTGGATATCCATAAATTTTTTATCAGCAATATTACTTAGTAAATGTGCGTCTGTATAATTGTTGGCGCTTACAACTTCAACGTCTGGTTTTATTAAAGAATAAAAGAAAATTTTATTTGCGGATTTGCTAAATGCAACACCCTGAGGACTGAAACCATCAGCAAAAACAACTGTTTGATCAAGGGTCTGGCTGTTCAAATCAATTACTGAAAATGATTTATCAAATGTGTTTGTAACAAAGGCCTTGCTGTCTGAAAAAGCTATACTTGTAGGACCAAATCCAACATCAATTTGATTTATTATTGACATTGTTTGTGGATTAATCACCGTGACTATGCCTTTTGTAGTTTTAAGATCAACTACATACAGATAATCTTTTACCGGGTCCACTGCAATCTGAGAAGTCTGATAGTCCTCATCACCGGGCAATATTAAACTGTCTTTGTAAACATTTAAATCGCCGACTCGATAAATTATTTTTTTATTGCTTTTATCTCTAACAAACACATAAGGAAAACCATTCTCTGAATATTTTCCCGAAGTAAAAAACCATGTTGACTGGGGTGCGTCATCCTTCGTTGGAGAAATCATTGAGTTGCCGTGTACATCCATTACACCTCCATGTACAATTGCAGTATAATATTCTGCAGGCTTGTAATCAGATAGGGGCGTATATTGTACAATAGTGTCAGCCGATCCGTATTTAAATGTTCCTTCAATTTTGCCGCTCGAACTTTCCACAGTAAAATTTGAAGGAAAAGTATTTAAATCCATTTGTTCGTCAAATTTCATCTTAATAAGTGAACTTAACGGGACATTTATTCCATCTCCGCCAACAGTATCGAAAGAGGCAAAAGTCGGTCGTTGAACCTCTACCGGAGCAGACGGAAGCCGATCTGGCAGACATGAGTACAATAAAAAAGGTACAATAAAGACTAAAATTATTTTAATTATGAAATTTTTATTCATTTTTATTCTTCGATATTGATAGTTCAATATTTTATCTTGAACAGAAATCAGTTTCGAAATAAGTTTACTTATCTGTGTTATATCCGAATTAAGAAATATTTTTCCGTCAAAGACTTCTGATCTTTTTTAATTTAGATCATATCACCGACTGATAAATAAACATCTAACAACCGGTGATATGTCTGTTGGTCAAGTGATACTTACTTAAGGAGCATCATTTTTTTGGTTATACTATAGTTTGAGGTACTAATTCGATATAAATAAATACCGCTGGATAATGTATTACCGTTATTATCTTTTCCGTCCCACGAGATATTTTTAACACCTGAGGACATATCTCTGTTATTTATGAGCGTGCTAACTTTTTCGCCTAATACATTATATATATATATACTAACATTATTTCTTTGTGGGAGCGTAAAAGAAATAGTTGTAGAAGGATTAAAAGGGTTTGGATAATTTGAGACTATACCAAATCCTTTTACTTTTGAAACATCTTTAGTATGTTCATTTACTGCTGTTACCATCGAATTATTATCACCCATTTTTTTAACAGAAGAACCTGTATAGAAATTATAATCAAGATAATAGTGAGCATCGTTGGCATCTGCCCAGTCACCGTTTATTGAATTTGGAACATATTCTTCATTATCCCAATTATCATTTCCCACGATATAAAGCCATGGACGAACAACTGTACCCAGATGTAGTGGTTTCCTTGGAATAGCAACCTCTACAGCATTATCCTCAGTATTCTTCGCAAAAGTTGCTTTTACACCAGGCACCTCGTCCCAAGTTTCAAATGAGCCATTATAATCTGCAACATACTTAGATATTGACGCAGTATTACCTGTAGAGTCCGGATTTAAAACGGAGCTTAAATCTATATAGTATTCAGCAGGTTCAGTCCAGAATCCGCCATATCCTATTCCAGTTGTATCGCCGAGTTGGGTATCAAGAAAAATTTGCACATTAGGAGCTCCGGAATAATTTGTGTACATACCAGAGAAAGTGGCGGAAGGATCAATATCCCATCTTAGATATAAATATTCAGAGTCACTTGCTATGTAGAAATCTTTAACATCAAATTCTGCACCTGTCGGCTGATCGCCTAAACTTTCCATAACTACACCGGTATCAGCTCTTTGGATTCCAGCAGCAACCCAATCAAGCATTTGCCCGTCGATTGAAATTGCATCATTGATACCTGCTCCGGCAACTTGTTGAACTGAAGCGCCATACCAAAAATCATAGCTTACTTGATAATCACCATCAGGTTTAGGCATATAATCTATATTGCTTTGATTAGATGGATCGGGAGAAGACATAACCATTGCTCTAAAAAATTGTCCAAAGTTTACTGTATCTCTTGGAATTGCTAACTCAAGCGAATTTTGACTTGAATTTTCAGCCATAGCAACTGTAGTTATCAGCTTTGAATCAGCCATTATATTTGTGGTAGCACTATCGCCAGTGTAATAATACAGATAACCTACTTTGTTAGTTGAATCAGAATTGAGGTTTGGACCTAAATCAACCCAATAGCTCATATAATTGTTCCACCAACCTTGATTTAAACCGGACGCAGTTCCAATTTCCGTGTTCAGGAATAATCTTAAAACTCTATTTGGAGAATTTTTATAGGCAGAAAAACTTGCGGCATCAGCAAAGTCAATCTTCACATAAAGATTAATCGAATCGCTTTCCATGTAAAAATGTTTAAGATCAAAATTGGCATCTGAAATATCACCAGTTGTTTCTGCGGTCTGATCTTGATCAAGAGCCTTTACGTTAATCCAATCAGACATGTCTCCGTCTATCTTAATTTGCGCAAAAGATGAAATGGAGAACAATATTAAGAATACTCCAATTGAAGTAAATAGTTTTTTCATTACTACCTCCTATTTTATATTTATCAATAGATATTTATAATATCCCAACTTTAGTTTATTTCAATAATCGCACCTCTATTTAAATTCGATATATTGAAATAATAACTACCATTATCCTGCTTCGTTACAATTTTATTTGTTTTGCCTAAATAAGGAGTAACCTGAACTTCATTTCCTCCTAGTGATTCGCTATAACTTATTTTCACATCTTGCTCTTTAAATTGCGATTTGCATACGGTACATAACTTATCAACGTTGATGAGGTAAATAAATGTATGTCCATTTGATTTTTTTACTGAACTAATAATTTGGATCGGAGCCTTTATATTTATTTCAGGCTTTTCATTGATTAATTGGGTAAGATTATTTTTGAAGTCGTTCCTGTAGTTTTCAATATCTATTTTTAATGAATCATTGCCATCAAAGTATTTATTTAGACCTTTAGATAACAAAGAATAATACTCCGCGCCGGGACTCTTATTATAGAATAAGGTACTTTCGGTTTTAATATTTTTCTGAGCATGCTCTATGCCGAACAAACTACTTAAAACATTTGCATGACGTTGAACTCTATTTTCATCATAAGCACAATTGTTTTTAGTGACTAAAAACTTAACGCCTTTGTTCTTTAGTTTACCGAATGAATTCAGCTCAATATTATCGGCACAAGTAACATCATCAAGAATTAAAACTTTGCCGTCAAAATTTCCCAACGTCCGCGGAGTAACAATTTGAAAATCTATGTGATTATTCAATAGTAGAAACATCATTCCGCGATAACTTTTTACGTATTCCGATGGAAACATGTCACGAGTATTCGGTGAAAAATAAATTCCAATTTCTCCCGAAGATTTACCGTTATTGTATAGATTATCTTCATTTTCAGAAATCCATTTATAAACCGTTTTCCTTGTCGAGATATCATTGGAAGATGACATTACATAACCTTTAGCATCCCATGCATTAGCTCCCGTTAATACCTCGGAAGCAAACAAACTTTTCATCGCTTCTGATGGACGTACATTTTTGTTATTATACCAAGAGTAACTCAAAATTAATGTTGGTTTTGTTCCGGCAAAAGCTCTAAAACTTTGCATCCCGATGATAAAGTTATACCAGTTAAACGGAGTTCTTTCGGCAGCATAATATTTACCGGCACTGTATTCGTGCGTAATTGCATCGGCAACATTATAAATTTGATAAACATCTGCACCGACAACTACAGGGTCTTCGCCAAGACCTGGATAAATTTCCGGAATAAGTTTACAATCGGGATTTACAGATTTAATATTAAGTTTAATTTCTTCAAGAAAATTTGTAATTGTTTTCATTCTAAACTTCACCCACTGCACAAAGCCCGGATCATTAAAATCACCAAGTTTAATATCTTTCCGAGCATCTAAGCCGCTTTCTTTTTTGAATGCCGCGACAGTATATTTATCAAAACTAGCCCATGTTTTTTCCCAGCCGGTAAAGTGTGTCATCCAATAAGGAATGTCTACATAAATTCCATCGATTCCCGTAGCGGCGACTTGCCTTATTCTGTGCATATAAATTTTCCGCCACTCGGGTGCATAAGGACTAACCCAAACATCCTCGTCTCCTTTGGCAATCCAAAACGCATCTTTAGAAGTAAATTTTGCCGGTTTCCCGTTTATATCTCTTTGTACCCAATCGGGATGATCTTTAAATAAAGTATGTTTGCGTTTGTCGGCATCGGGAGTTATGCATTCTAGTCCGGCTACGTAAACAAAAGCATGTTCGCCTTCAGCATGCACTTTATCTGCGAGTGTTTTAATTGCATCTAATTTTTCAGTAGGATCGAGGAAACTTAAATATCTTCCGGGGACATCGTTATCAACTTCAATTCCAGAGACATAAGTCTTACGCGCATTTGCTACAATGGTATCAACAATACTTTTCTTCAACGGGTAGGCTGTAGTTCTGGCTTTGTTGAGCCAATCATTCTGCGCTTTAGATAAAGGAGAAATTAGAATGACACTTAAGAATATTAATGAAAAAACAGATAATTTCTTCATTGAAAATAATAACGATATTTTGTTAAATAAATTCTTCACTTTAATAAAACCACCTTACTTGATTTCAAATAGTTCTCAGTTCTCATTACTACATAGTAAACGCCGGAAGAGACACAACTGTTATTTCGATCTTTGCCTTCCCAATTGAAGATATGCTTTCCGCTGTTTAAAGTTCCGGAATAAATCGATTTTACTTTTCTTCCCAAATTATCATAAAGAGTAATGTTTACTTTTTGTGTGTTTTGATCTCCCGGAATTATAACTGTAAAATTTGTTATCCCGTTAAAAGGATTAGGATAAGCCGGAAGCATGTTAAAATTATTTGGAGCTGTATTTTCATCTTCAACAAAATTTACAGTTCCATGTTCAAAAGCTCCCATATCAACAGTTCCATTCAATATTCTTGATCCACCATTTAGATCCGTTTCTTGTGACGCGGCTGCATAAGTTGGATTACCTTTATCAATCGCCGGTGAACTCTCCTGGAGTTGGAAATTTAAAGAATCAGCGTTCACAAAATCCGGGTTTGAGGCAATAGAATTAGAGTCTTGTTTTGTATAAGATTTATATGAATCAAAACTATTAAGAGATTTGCCGTTCCAGGTGAAACTAACTCCGTTGTCAGCGTACCATAAATTATAGTCTAATTGATTATTCTCATTTCCGCACCACGAGGATATCAATATTTTTTGGTTGTTTGCATAAAAGATATTGTTTTCAACAATGTTGCTGTCAGCATATTGGATCCAGAGTTCGCCGTTTCCTTTTTTCAATACATCATTCTGATACAGAGTGTTATTATAAAATTGGCAATGTCTAACTCTTCCCGTATTTGAAGCGTACCCGCCGAAAGCTAATCCGGCTTTATTATTTTTATAAAGAAGATTATCTCTAATAATAACTCCGGAAGTAACCACGCCTTGATTTTCAGCGCCGATTTCCATTCCGATATCACTACCTGAAACAATATTATTTTCAACTATAATATTTTCTCCGCCGTCAACATAAATTCCTGCTGCATAACCATCTCCATAAGAAGAGTTCGCTCTATAAACTTGATTCCAGGCGCAAATTCCATTTCTTGCGAACCTGCTGCTGAGCCAGTCTTCTCCACCGATAAAATCGATACCAATATTATTTACATCCTGAACCGTGTTATGAGTAACTTCAAAATTTTCAATATTACCATTAAGCGTTAAAGCCTCACTCCATGCCGGATCGCAATCGTGAATGAAATTTCCATCTATTATTAAATGATTTATAGATTGGGAATCGTTGGAACCGTATATAGTTATCCCCATTGCGCCACCGTCTTCAGCGCCGCCTCGAATGTTATAAATTTCATTATTGGTAAGATCAATATGCGAACCGTAACCATAAACTCTTATTCCGGAGCCTTCTTTAGTATTTATATTTCTAAGAATAAATCCGTTAACTCTTATGTAATTTTTGTTGCTGATATAAATAATATCGTCTGTGTAACTAGCTTGATTATTCGGAACGCCGGTTCCGTCTATTATCGGTTTCTCTCCAGGAAATGCAGAAAGCGTTATATATCCGTTTGTACTATCTCCGCTTGCCGTAAAGTTTATCTTCTCGAAATAAGGATCAGAATTTTCTTTAACCAGAACAGTATCACCTGCTTCCGCATTATTAATACCATTTTGAATTGTCGCATAATCGCCACTGCCGGATTTATCAACTATAATTGTTTTCGCAAAGATATTTTTTGCAAAGAGCCCAAAGCAGATAAGCGCAAAAAGTCTAAGTATGATATTTTGTTTTTCTTTAATCATTAATTTCCGTTTGGATCATCGAAATAATTTTCATTTTTCCAACTATCAATTCTTTTACTGCATTAGTTGCCACCGGGAAAGTCTTCCTCAAATCAATTTCTTCGGATTTATTAAGTGCTTCTTTTAAGGTTTGTGTAAATGTGTTTTTTGTTTCTGTTGCAACATTTACTTTTACTATTCCATTTTTAATAGCTTCTCTTAAGTGATTCTGCCGGAATTCCCGAACCGCCATGCAAAACTAAAAACGCACTTGTCTTTTCTCTAATTTCTTTTAATCTGCTTAACTCTAATTTCGGCTCGTCTTTATAAAATCCGTGTTTTGAGCCTATCGCTACAGCAAGCGCATTTAATCCTGTTTTATCCGCAAATATTTTAGCTTCTTCCGGATTTGTATATTTATCGCCTTCTAATTCTTTTCCAAGTTTCGGAACATTTCCAAGCTCGGCTTCAACGTTCGCATTATATTTTTTTGCTAATTCCACAACTTCGGCTGTTATCTTAATATTTTCTTCTAATGACTTATCGCTAGCATCTATCATCACTGAGTCAAATCCCTCGTCCAAACATTTCTTCACTAATTCTATATTATCACAATGATCAAGATGAATCCATGATTCTGTTTCGAGTTCATCAGAAAGTGTGCGACCGATTTTTACTGCTGTATGAATTCCCATATAATCAAGTGAGCTTTGGGTAAGTTGAAGAATAACAGGCTGATTTAATTCATGCGCCGCCAACAAAATACCTTTGCATGTTTCAAAGTTGTAATAATTAGCAGCAACAAGTGCTCTGCCTTCACTTTGATATTCTTTTAATTTTGATTGTAATTTCATGCTTTACTATATCCGAATTTGTCTTTAGCAATTTTCATTACCCTTTGGAAATCCTTAAATGCCGTAGTTCCTCCGGCGGCTGTTGTACTAACTGCACCCATTAAATTTGCAAACTCAAGACATTCTTCATCTTCCGCGTTTTCTAAAAATTTATAAATAAAACCGGCATTAAAACTATCACCGGCTCCGATGGCATCCACTACATTATCATTTGTAAACGGATTACCGGTGATAGTTTCTTTACCGTAATTCAGTAACGAACCTTTCTTGCCGATTTTTACAACAATCTTTGAATTTGTATTTGATATTTTTTCTATCGCTTTTTCCAAATTTCTTTCGCCGGTTAGATGAAGTATTTCTTGTTCATTTGGTAAAAAGACATCAACAAATTTTAGAACATTTTGATAATCCATATCCCATTTTTCATCAGGGTCCCACTGCATATCAAATGAAATTGTTAATTCAAGTTCTTTAGCCATCGAAAATAAGTTTTGAACATCTTTCTTTATTCCGGGCTGTAAATAATATGATGAGAAATGCAGATGTTTTGCTTGAGAAACAATTTCTCTCTTTACATCATTTAATGTTAAATTATTCATTGCACCTGGATATGTTATCATTGCTCTGTCGTTATCATAATTCAAAATAACTGTTGCTCCGGTACTGACATTTTCATCTTTTATTATTCCGTTCACATCAACGCCTTTTTTTCTTAATTCGTCAATCAGAAATGCACCGAAATTATCATTGCCTACTCTACTTATAAACGCAACTTTTGCTCCGAGAGAACTTAGATTACTTGCAAATATTCCGGATGAACTTCCCAAAGTAACCTCCATTTTGTCGGCCAAAATCTCTTTTCCGATCTCAGGGAAAGATCTTATATCATTGAGAATTATATCTACGTTTAATTCTCCGACAACAACTGCATCAAATTTTTTATTTGTCATTTTCCATTCTACTGTTTGTTAAAAGAATATTAACCTGCAGTAGCAAAATTATAACTTTCAAGCACATTAAGTATTCTTCTAACTATAAAATCATCCGGATTATTTTTGATTTTACCGGAACGCAAATCATCATAAGCCCACGGCATAAACTGACTGACCAGCGTTAACGGTATTTGCACATTCGAAATGTTTTCAACTAATTTATTAAGCGCTATTATTACATTTTCATTTTTCCAGTAATATCTAATTCTATCACTAAAGCTGTATTTCAGTTTTAGAATCAATTCTTCTTCATTATCATTTTTATAATATTTTCTCCAGTGCGCTGGATTTTTAATCATCTCGTTTTTTATAGTTTCACTCAAATTTGAAAGAGTGATTTCTTTTTTATTCGACAACAATTCTTTTTCAATCATTTCCAACGCAAACAAAGCTTCTCGGTATCCGTATGTTAACCAAGGGCCTACTTTCAATATTACAAAATGATCTTTAACCATATTTTTAAGCGATTCTTTTTGTTGATAATCTGTTGAATGCGCTTCAAAAACCAGGCGTGATGAATTTTCAATTTTCTTTCGAAGTTCCAAAGATTTACTTTCATCGTAATCAAAAACTTCCGAATCACCGAATTCAACACCGGGCTGAACTACGACCGCAATTACTCGCGTCCAGGCATCATCAAGATTGTGTTTGTGAAAAGTTTCTTTTGTAATATTTATTGTTTGTTCAAGTTGTTCACTTGTAGTAACGTGAATATTTTCGGAACTATTTTTCGATCCTCCGGGAGGTGGAACATCTGTTCCGATAACATAGACAGGTTCTTCAGTTTCAAATTCTCTTTGACTAAATGCGTTTTCTGCAGCTTCACAAAGAACAGCAGCACGTTCTGAAACTATTTCAGGATCCAATGGTTTTTCAGGATCGCCGTCATCTTTGCATTTCATACTTGCATCAAGATGAATTTTAGTGTATCCGGCATCTATATAAGATTTAATTTGAACTTTGGCTTTTTCCATCGCTTCTTCGGGGTTCTCATTCTGCCAAACATTTGGTCCAAGATGATCACCGCCTAAAATCAAATTTTCATTTGATATGTGTTCCGTATCTATTGTATTAAAAACAAAATCTCTGAAATTCTGCGGAGTCATTCCTGTGTAACCGCCAAATTGATCGACCTGGTTGGATGTAGATTCAATCAGCAATAATCTATTATTTATTTTTGCATTTATTGCTGCAGCTTTTAACACATATTTGTTAGCCGAACAGACTGATGTAATTCCGAGCGGAAGACCGGCTTTATGTTTTTGTACAACTTGTAATATTTTGTTTGCTGTTTTTATCATTAAACTCTGTTTTTTTCGTACGGATAAATTTTAACTCCTTGAACTACGCGATGAATCATACCGCTTTTTGAAGGATTATCGGGTGTCAAACCTAAGTTTAAGGATTTATAAAAACCCAACATCTGCGCGGGTAAAACCGAAACCACAGTTAAAAACTCTTCACTAATTTTCTTTTCGCCGCTGCCTAAAATTATTTTTAAATCAAGTTCAACGTTCTTAATCTCATTTTCCATGACGCCGATTCTAAAAATCGGGCTTCGACCTGTGCTGGCAGTATTCACTAAATCAACTTCATATCTGTTAGCGTAATGATTGTTTGAAAAAAGATAAACTAAGAGTGATTTACTGTTAACAACTGCTTTCGGCCCATGCCTGAAACCAAGAAAAGAATCATATTTACAGATTACATTTCCGTCTGTTAATTCCTGAAGTTTTAAGTGAGACTCCTGTGCAATTCCTTTCATAATTCCGGAACCGAGAAAAATTGCACGGTCAAAATCTAAGTCTGCTGTTTCAGAAAGCTTATTTGAATATTTATCAAAAATACTTTTAGCATAATGTGACAGTGTTCCTATTTCTTCGGATTTATTGTCAATATTTTTTATATCCGCCATTAAAATTCCAGCTAGCAGCATCGAAGTAAAACTTCCGGTCATCGCCAAACCTTTATCATTAGATTCGGGAGGCAAAATGAAAACTAAATCTTTTTCATTATTTATTGAGGAAATTAAGTTACTTTCCTTGTTACACGTTATAATAATATTATAACAGCATTTAGAATTCTGATTTGCAAGATCTACGGCTTTTGCACTTTCAGGGCTATCGCCTGATCTGGCGAAAGAGATCAGAACAACTTCTTTATCTTCCTGAAAATAATACTCGGGATGTGTAACCAAATCTGTTGTAGCAACAGCTTTTGTAATTAAACCGGTTTTTCTTTGAAATATACTTTCGAGCACTTCACCTATAAAAGCAGAAGTGCCCGCACCGGTTAGTATAACGTGTAAATTCTGTTTTTCTTTTAGTCCGTCAATGTATTTAGTTATTTCTGATGATTGTGATTTAACCGATTCAAAAACTTTCAACCATAAATCTGGTTGACCAAGTATTTCTTTTGAAGTAAACTCTCCGCCAGAATCATAATCTTTTGTTTCATTTAGCAATAAGTTTGTTTTCACTTATATTACCTTTATTATCTCTTATAATTCCTTTCGTTCGAATATAAAATATTTATTTATCCTTGTCAATAGCTTTCAAATAAAAAAATATTTTTAAATTTAGGGATAATTTTTGTAACTAATGATTATTTATAGAATTATTATTATTTTAAAACCTTATCATAAATTTTTATTTTGTTATCTTAATCTTAGATAATGGTTACGGAGTAAAAAATGGCTAAAAAAAAATCGCCTAACACAGTAAGTACAATCGACAGAAGAACCCGAATGATCGATTTACTTGACTCTAAAGGACAGGTAAAGGTTAACGAGCTTACCAATTTATTTAACGTTAGTGATGTAACTATCCGAAATGATTTGGCAATATTGGAAAAAAAAGGATTTTTAATTAGAACACGCGGCGGAGGGATAAAATTTCAACGGACAGGAATTGATTATAAGCTTACGGAAAAGGCTAAGCAGCATTCACAGGAAAAGAATGCCATCGGTAAAAAAGCAGCTGAACTGATTAAGGATGAAGATACTATAATAATTGATTCGGGAACGACAACTTCGGAACTAGCAAAAAATCTTAACAGAATTAAAAACCTTACAGTTATCACTAACGCGTTAAATATTTCAAGCCAGTTAGTCAGTTATGATAACGTAAAAGTTATCATGCTGGGCGGAATGATAAGACACAATTCCCTTTCTTTAATCGGTCCGATAGCAGAGAACAATGTTAACAATTATTATTGTGATAAACTCTTCCTCGGTGTTGACGGTATTGATTCGAACTACGGAATTACAACACCAAATATAGAAGAAGCAAATCTAAATAGAATGATGGTTGAGATTTCAAATGAAGTAATTGTTCTGGTAGATTCAAGTAAATTTTTGAGGCGAAGTTTCGCCGTAATAGCGCCAATATCTAAAATTCACACCGTTATAACCGATAAAAATATTCCACAAGAAGAATTAACTAATTTGCAAAACCAGGGGGTAAAGGTTATTACAGTTTAAACTTTAACAGATCGTGAGGTAAAATATAATGAGACCAGAATCATCTTTCAAAATTTCGATAGTTACCGTAATTGTGTTTTTATTCTCTATTTCTTCTTTCGCTCAAACCGATGCACAAAATCTTCTATTGAAAAACTATCGTCCCCACAGCATCTACAAAATTCCGATAACAAAAGTTAAAAAGGCAAAATATCCTGTTATCGATATTCATTCTCACCCGTATGTAAAATCAGAAACGGAACTGGATCAATGGGTTCAGAACATGGATTCTTGCGGAATTAGGAAAACAGTAATACTAACATACTCCTGGGGCAAAAAATTTGATTCGCTAGTTACATTTTTCTCAAAGTATCCAAATAGATTTATCTTATTCTGCGGTTTTGATTACGAGGGATATAACAAACCAGATTACGGACCAGCCGCGGTTAAAGAGCTTGAACGATGCTATAAAGAAGGTGCAAGAGGAGTAGGTGAACTCGGTGATAAAGGAAAAGGCTTATTTTATTGTAAACCTCCAGCATGGGGAATGCATATAGATGATCCGAGAATGGACCCGCTGCTTGAAAAATGTGCAGAGTTAAATATGCCGATTAGCATTCACGCCGGTGAACCGGAATGGTTTTACGAGCCAATGGATTCGACAAACGATGGACTTATGAACGCCGTTGATTGGAGACTTGACAATCAAAAAAATATTTTATCATTAGCAGAAGAACTAAAATGTTTAGAAAACGCAGTTAAAAAACATCCTAAAACAACTTTTATCGCATGCCATTTTGCAAACCAGGTTACCGATCTTTCAAAACTCGGAAAGTTGTTTGATAAATATCCCAATCTTTATGCTGATATCGGCGCCAGGTATGCGGAAGTTGCACCAATCCCGAGATACACAAAAGCATTTATGGAAAAATACAACAACAGACTTTTATATGGAACCGATATGGGATTTGATAGGCCGATGTATGAGATTACTTTTAGAGTTTTGGAAACTGCAGATGAACACTTTTATGATATAGATCAATTTGGCTATCATTGGGCACTGAACGGACTGGATTTAAGCAACAATACTTTGAAAAAACTTTATAATAAGAACGCCGAAAAGATATTAAATATAAAAGTTAACTGATAAGGTAAGCCTGTCTTAAGTTAAATCTCAAGGCAGGCTTTAATAAATATTTTCTTTAACTAATTAATTTTTTCTGCTTTAATCATCATATAATTTTTAAAGTTAATTTTCAGAGTTGGATTTGAAGAAGTTACAGTACCGAGAGTTTTGCCCGAATCTAAATCAATAATTTTGTATTTACCTTCTTTTAACCCTCTAAGATTTACCTCACCCGAATAATGTTTACTAAAGAAAGAATAATACAGGTTGCTTCCTTTCTCAATAACGTGAGTCTCGGGTTTATCAAACGCAATATCATACAAGTTTAGATATTTGCCTTCACTCATTTTTTCTTTATTATAAATAGATATCCACCATTTATAATAATTTTCTTTTTTAGGCGTTAAAATCATAGTAGAATCAGGCTGTTGAACTCCGCCAACGGTAAATTTAGTTGAAGGTATTCCTCCGATACCAAGTGTAGAGACAAAGTCCGCCGGGCCGCTTACGGAATCTTTTCTTGTTTCATCGCTGTAAAGATGATTTGTTAATTCGACGTGATCGCCGCTGTAAGCAACTGTATTGCCAAATATCGCTTTATAAGTTTTCCCTTTCAATCTTATCTGCCATGCACTTTCCGGATCTGAAGCAACTAGCTGATTGACATAAGGCAAGTTGTAAATTGAGAAATTAGTTCCGCACGGACACATCTGAATCACGAAACCCGGTTTCAGTTTTAATGCCAAACCATTAATCTTTTTGAAAAAATCAGGCAATGCGCGCGGCGCGGCATTGGGGTTTTTATGATGATGAGACTCATTATAACATTCCGGAACATCGTTAAAGTTTTGGCCGTCTATTTTGAAGCCGTCTATTCCCCATTCATTAATTGCTCGTCGAACAAAATCTTCGTAAAAATTAACAACACCTTTTACAGCCGGGCAAAAATAATATGAATTCCACCATGAAACTTTTACGCGGTTTCCGTTTTTATCAAGAATAAACCAATCGGGATGCTGGAGCGCAACACGACTTTGAATTCCATAACCGTAATTCTTCATTTTATCAGGATAACGTTCAGCACTGTAGGAAGAATCCTGCGCGGCTAAAGGAACCCACCACAATCTTACTTTTAATCCTTTCGCATGAATTTTATCAACCAAATTTTTCATTGATTTTCCGCCTTCGGGGAATTTACTTTTAATCGGCATCCAATCGCCGTCATTATCCTGCCACCCGTCGTCTATTGTTACCCATTCTATTCCGAGTTTTTTAACTTCGTCTAATGATTTCAAAATATCACTTACTTTGAAGTTTCTTTCATATCCCCAAGCGCACCATTCCGGTTCGTAAGCAGATTTCGGTGAATGGTAAAATTTAAAACCTTCGGCTCTCATTAAATTTGCGTAAGTGTGTATTCCATTATAGTAATCCTCTTTATGCAGAATAATTGCAAATGGAACTAGGCTTTTAGATTCACCGGCATCAAGTTGAATTTCTTGCTTCTTAGATAGTTTAAATGACACACCGTTTTCTGCTTTTGCTTCTACAGGTAAGTAAATCAATTCGGGAACAGTAGAAAGAGAAGCAAATGCAATTCCCTGATGTTTAGTCCATAGATCAACTACCGGCATACCGCCGCCGTAATCATCGGCATTCATTCCCTGAAAATTATCTCTCTGGAAATGCGGAGTTAATGGAAAAATCCAATCATAACGCGCTTCATAAGAGCCGCCCTGGAATGACCAAAATTTATATGCGCTGTCGGCATTAAAATCTTTTGCATTTAAGTCAAAATTTCCGGTTGCATATCCATCAAGTTTTAATTTTGTATTACCATTATTTTTTACACTTAGCAAACTTATAACAGTATTCGGAAAATTATCCGGGATTAAGAATTGATCGGTGAGTTCTATTTTAGAATCAGTGGCAGAAAATTTAAGCGTGAGAGATTTACATTCCCCATATTCATTAGAATTTATTTTACCGTTAGAAGACTTAGATAAATTAAAATCATCTATTTTATTGCCGTTTTTAGCAAGAAAAAAGCTGAACTGTTTTGAAGATGCAAGTAATTTCCAAGCCTTTCCATCTTTTGTATAGACAGTCGCTTTGTAATTTTTATCAACAACAATTTTTATATGCGAGTTATTAAGTTCAATGCCTTCATTAGAGTTATTGGAATAAATGAACGGCACGAAAAGAATAAAAAGGAATGGAAATAATCTTTTAAACATTTGCATCTCGAAAACCTTTCTAAAATAAGCAATAAACATCATGTTGTTAAATCGCCACAATATTTACTTATAATTTGTTTCTCTTTGCTTTTATTTCCTTTCGAATATATGTTAAAATATTTATTTTTTCAACATAATATAGTAGTAATGTATTTTGGTGAAAATTTTTTAACGAGAAAAAATAATCTAAAGGCATGAATCTTATGGCTACATTTTGGTCACTAAACCTACAAATGTTATCATTATGGACCAAAATGAAAGGGTTTTAGTTAAATGAAGTAATAAGTACTATTACTTTTTATAGAAGTGCTTATAATAACAAAGTAAATTTGTACAAGCCAGAACCTATATGTAGAAAAGTAAATGAATTCTCCTTTTTTATTATTTCAACATCTTTAACTTCTTTCAGAAACAAATTTGATTCTAAAATACTATTACATGAAAGTATTCGGAGTTCTGCTGTAACATTGACTGGTATTTCAACATTCAAGTAAATTTTATTTTCTTTTAGCTTCCATTCACAAATGATCTTACCGCAGATTGAATTATAAACAGTTTTTGCATGCTTTAGATTTTTATGAAAAACCGGTTGAAGTAAAATCTGTTTAAATCCGTTGGATTTTTGTCTTATTCCTCCAATCACTGAGTAGAAGACCTCCCCAACTACTCCAAGTGAACAATGATTAAAAGAATTCATTGTCGGGTCAAAAAATCCATTTTCCGGTGTCCTGCCGTCCCACCTCTCCCATAATGTGGTTGCCCCGTCCTCTATCATATAACCCCATGAAGGAAAATCTCTATTCAGTAAAAGTTTATAAATGATATCATAAAATTCATATTTCTTCAAAACATCAAATACAAATGCAAGACCAATGAACCCGGTTTTCAAATGGCAATTGAATTCTTCTATTTTCTTAACAAGTTTTTGAATAGCAATTTTTTCATTTCTTTTGGACAATAAGTTAAACGAAAGCGCAAGGACATAAGCAGTTTGTGTATCCTCCGTTAACGTTCCCTCGTTTAAGACGAAATTTTTATTGAATGCTTTTTTAATATTAATCAACAGAGAAGAATACTTTTTCTTTTCATCTTTGTAATTAAGGACAGAGGAAATCTTTTCCATCAAAGAAACTACATAAGCAAAAAATGCTGTACCGATAAAACTATTAGAAGTTTCTTCATTAACATTTAGCCAATCTCCGTATCCGCTTTCGGGACGAATAATATTATTGCTATTACTAACTAGATATGAAATATACTTTTGCATGTTACGATAGTATCTTTCCAGCACTCTCTTATCGCCATAATATTGATACATGAAATAAGGGACTACAATTCCGGCATCAGCCCAATCAGCCGCGCCAAAATATAACGGCCCGACACCAAAATTTATATATGGTGCAATCGGAGGATAGGCTCCGTCTTCGCGCTGTGCATCATTCAAATCTACAAGCCACTTTGTGTAAAAGGCTGCAACATCCATATTAAATCCCGCGGTTCTTATAAAATTAACCGCGTCTCCCGTCCATCCTAACCTTTCATCTCGCTGTGGACAATCTGTGGGTATATCGTAATAATTTGACTTTTGGCTCCATATAATATTATGATAAATATTGTTTAATAATTGGTTGGATGATTTAAATTTTCCAGATTGCGGTAAATAAGAATGCATTACCAATCCGGTTAGAGTTTCTTTTGAAGGATTAGAACTTAATCCGGTAACTTCAACATAACGAAATCCATGATAAGTAAATTTTGGTTCCCAAATTTCAAGACTTTGTCCTTTGCAGAAGTATGTATCAGTTGCTCTTGCCATCCTAATATTTTCGGTATACAGCAAACCGTCTTCATCCAACATTTCTGCATATTTTAAGATCAGTTTAGTTCCTCGTTTTTCCCTTATTTTTAGTCTTACTATTCCGGCAAAGTTCTGCCCAAAATCGAAGATGCAGCTATTACTTTTATGCTTATAAATTTTAACCGGGGATAAATTCTCATTTATTTTAACCGGTAAACCCGGATGCCATTTTTTAGAAATTTTTATATTAATTATTTCTTTTGGTGATTGCCAGTCAACATCATTAAATTTAGTTTTATCCCATCCTTCTATAAGCTTTTCTTTCCGGGCATCGTATGTTTCTCCATGAAGAATATCAGATTCTAATACCGGTCCATATGATACTTTCCATGTCCTGTTTGATATAATACAATTTGATGTCCCGTCATTGTATTCAATATTTAATTGGATTTTTACTTTGGGGAATTTGCCGTAATATTCCCTTCCGTGTTCCCAGCCAATGTAGCATGCATACCATCCATCAGCGACAACAGCACCAATAACATTTTCGCCGGAAGATTTTAATTGATCCTTAACATCATACATCAAATAGTTTACTCTTTTGTTAAAGTCCGTCCAGCCGGGTGCCAGTTTATGATTGGAAATTATGCGACCATTTAAATGAACTTCATAACAACCGAGACAGCATATTGTTAACCATGCCTTTTTGATTTTTTTAGAAGAAATAAATGTTTTTCTCACATAATAAGGAGGAGGCAATTTTGTTTCTTGGCGAGGGCTTCTCCAGGGAAGCTCTCCCATGGTTTTAACAATTATTGATCTTTTCCAGTTTCTGTCATTGAATGAAACAGAATTCCAATCAGTCTCATACTTATTGGAAGATTTCCACGAAGAAGATGTTCTCACAATTTTAGTATTGCCGTTGTTGCTTTCAAGATAAAGTTTTAATGTGAGTCCGGGAACATCGACATAAGAATTTGAAGCTTTGACTGCTATTAGATTTTCTCCACTCCTTAAATATTTTTTAACATTAGCTAACTGAGGCCTTGCCCATGAGAAAATATATTTATCACTTTGATTAAGTTTCTTACCGTTTACAAAAAGAGTGAATTTTTCGTCGGCAGTTATTAGAATAAAAGCAGAATTTATTTTTGTAGGATTATCAATCTTTATCTTTTTTCTAAAATAAAAATCGCCAAAGTGTGAATTCTTTTTGAGATTATCATTGGGAAACCAAATCCATTTATCTTTTTGAGATTCATATTTGTACTTAATTTTTTTATCATATTCGCTTTGCCATTTGTCATAACCAATCCATTTAGCTTTCCAATCCTCTTCACGCAGCAATCCCATTACCCATTTAGCTGGCTCGCTCCAATTTGAGTCATTATTATCCTGATCCCAGGTTTTAACTTTCCAGTAGCATTCTTGTAACGATGTTAAGGATTTACCTTTATATTCAATTTGAAAAGTTTTTGAAGATTTTACTTTTTGGGAATCCCATAAGTCGCCCTTGTCTAACTTCAGTTTACCAATGCTTGATGAGATAAGAATACGGTAGGCGGATTGTTTCTGATTTCTAATGTAGGGTTCTTTGGAATTTATAATCCAGCTTAATCTAGGCGTTGACACATCGACGCCAATTGGATTAACTTTATATTCACATCTTAAATAAGATGGAATAAGTTTGCTTAAAATTTGCATAAGTAAAAATTATTCGATCGGATTATTCAAAGGAAATTTATTTCCGATTCCCGGTTTAATATAAACTAAAATCATTTTGCATTTTCTTTTTCCACGATTAATAATTTTAACAGATTGAGCTGCCGCGGGAATCATCATTGATTCCATGTATGATAGTTTAGTCGACTGATTATTCTTTGAAATCAACTCAACTTTCTCTCCTTCCACCAGGTTAATTGCAAAGGCTTTATCTTCTGTCGTTAAATCGTATTCATTTTCGAATTCAATTCTATGAATATTATAGAATGTGTAGGGTTTATCATAAAGAACAAATTCCTGCCAATCTTTTCCCTCACGGAGAAGTTCGGGTTTGGCAATTAAATTTTCACTTCACCCATCTTTCTTTTCTTTCAAAACGAATATTTTTAAAGCCACGATCTAAATTTAAAGGCCGGAACTTGCCTTCTAAATCTCTTCTTAAATAATCGTAAATTTTAAAAGTGAAAATGTATGGAGTAGCGCTTATTTCCAAAACTAAATTTCCTCGCCCGCTGCAATGAACAGTTCCATTGGGTATCAAGAATAAATCGTGCGGTTTACTCGCTTCGCTGTATACGAATTTATCTATATCAACTTCGGTTCCTTTTTCAAAGGATTCTTCAAGTGCATTTCTAAATTCGTCAGGTTTACAATTTTCTGTTAACCCGAGATAAACTTTTGAATCAGGTTTTGCTGCAACTATATAATAAGTTTCATCCTGCGTATAAGTTTCACCGAATTCTTTACGAATAAAATCCGGTCTTGGATGAACTTGTGTTGAAAGATTTCCGCCGTCTATTGTATCAAGGTAATCAAGACGAATCGGCCATTCATACTTAAATTGTTTGGCCGCTTCTCTTCCCAAAATATTTTTGTTTTGTTGGAACATCAAACAATCAAAAGAAAATTCTAATTTGTTCCCATCTTTTTCTATTATAAGTCCATTTTCAGGCACTATAAGTTCGAAAGACCATGCAAAGTTAGGCTGTTCAGGATCAAGACCCATATGGCCCTGCATAAACTTACCGCCCCACGGCCCCGGGTAAAACCATGGACGCACGCGGAAAGGGGTTTCCGATATTTCATCTAAAGCTTTTCTAAAATATTCTCCGCTCATGTAAGCTGGTTCAGTTGATTCCGAAAAATCAATAAATAAATCTAAATCGGGTAAAAGCTGTTTCTTTAATCTGTTTAATGCTGGCCAATCAACGAAATATGAGCGCTTATAAAAATCACCAAACGATAGCTTTTTATCATCGCCGATATTTTTGATTTTTTCTTCTCTTACTAAAATTTGTATAAAATCTTTGGGCATATCAATGTACCAAAGCTGATCCCACAACTCAATCAATCCGGCACCGGTACCAAATATAATTGTAAGCTCTCCCGAAGCTCTTCCTCTTAACGTAGATGCTTGAATTCTTGCCTCCGATATTTTCACGGAGTCAAAAAATATTTCCGGGCCGAACGGATAATGAGTTCCGAATAAAGGATCTTCTCCACCTAGAAACGGTTTAACTCTTTCTCTAATTTCATCTGCTGCTGCATAACAATCAGAAATATCAATCCAATTAGGATTTACTTTTAAATCATGTAGAGACTTACTTAAGTCATCTTTGAATTTATTCCATTCTACTCCCTGGTATCCATCAATCACTAAAATGCGTAATCCAGCCGGGATGCTATCTTTTATTTTTTGCGCTAATTTTTGATATCCTATTTCAATCGTACCTTCAGAAGGCTGAAAAGTCGGGAAACCATTAAATAGTCCTCTTGGAAAGTCCGTCATAGATTCCGGTAAATGCGATATGAAAGGATTATTCACTGTATCAACAGAACTGCTCATCAATTCACCTTATATGTTAATTAAAATCAATAAAATTTATGCTTTTTCTTAAATCTTGTTATTATTGCTTATCACGAACAATTACAAAAACGCAACACCCATTGCAGCAGCTTTATTACCTAATAACGAAGCTTTAATCTGAACTTTGCCACGCGGAAAAGTCCATGCCCGTTTATGAACTTTTTCAATTAATTTTGGTAATATTAAATCGCTGCTGTTCATTACTCCACCGCCGATTACAACCATATCGGGACCGTATGCATGAATAACATTAACAATTCCTATTGAAAGATTTTCTTGAAATTCATTCAGTGTAACCAAATATGATTTATTTCCGTTTCGTATTGAATCAAAGAAGGTCTCTAGAGTATTTTCCACACTTGCTAACTCAGAATGCTCTTCTTGAACTATTTTCGAAAATGCGGTAGCCGAGCAATAAAGTTCGAGGCAACCTTTATTTCCGCAAGGACATTCATGGCCGTTACGATCAATGCTAATATGGCCTCCAAGTAATCCGCCTAAAGGATCCGAACCTTGATATGGTTTATCATCTGCAACTAGAGAACATCCTAACCCGGTTCCTAAAGTCATACACACCATAGCGCGACTACCTTTTCCCGCGCCAAATTTATATTCGCCCCAAGCGTAAGCCCTTGCATCATTTTCAAGATTGAAAGGAACGCCTAAAGCATCTCCGAAAGCTTTACGTAAATTTTTACCGGCAAGTAAAGAACCGGCTCCAATATCGTCTTCAACTTTGCCTTCTTTGGTGTTTACCAATCCTTTTATTGCGAGCCCGCCCTTTTCAATTTCATATCCTTGAGTAAAATCTATAGAATGATTTATCAAGTTATCCAATAAGTTATCTTGAGAAGTAAACTCAGAAAGTTTATTTGCTTCAAACTTTATTATTTTCCCATCAGCCGAGAATATGCCGGTTTTAAGATTTGTCCCGCCGTAATCAATTCCTAAATACATTAGTTTTCATCTCCGGGTAATTTTTCTTTTCCGAAATAGTATTTTAATGCGTCTATCAAGTGTCTTCGCCAATTTCCCCACGTATGCCCTTCATGATATTCATTATAAATGTGTTTATATCCTTTATCAGTTAAGACTTTATTTAATTCTCTATTGGCTTTGGTAAAATCTCTTTCAGATTCAGGCAAAAAAGTGCTGCCTACCGCCAGCTCGTATGTTCCGCATTCAATTAAATATTTAACTTGTTTAATTTCAGACGATTTGAACAAATCAATCATTCTGTTTTTATTAAAACTATGATAACCTGATTGACTATAAGCCATACCGAATATTTCAGGATACTTAAATGCTATATAAGTTGATATTAAACCGCCGTAAGAGTCGCCAACTATCATTCTTGATTCCGGCGCTTTTTTAGTTCGGAAATTCGCATCAATAAAAGGCACTAATTCATGAGAAAAGAAATCGACATAATCATCATTCATCCCGTATTCCGTCATTCTATTCGGCTCGGCCGGCACATGTCTGTTCGGCGGTGTAACAAAGACGGCAATTACCGGTTTCATTTTCGATGAACTGATCAGTGAATCTAATACATGTGGAACCACGGCAAACTCAATGTAATCCAGTCCGTCCTGGAAATACACAACAGAATAATTTTGTGCTGATGTTTTATAATCGTCCGGCAAATAAACATGAACTTTATGCGGATATGAAAGTTTTCCGGGAGGAAGTTCAAACTCTAATAATCCGTTTGCATTGCCTCGTCTTCCGTGCGTATATTCAGCTAAGATCTGATGTCGTTTATAATCCGGCATTGCAAGCTCGGAAAGATTGCCTAGCCCGTGATATAATATAAACGGATTTAAAGGGTCAACAATCGGATTTTCATCTCCTTCTTTCATAAACCAATATTCAAGACATGCATCAGGTTCAAGATTTAATCTGATATAATGTAAATCAGTTTCTTCAATTTTATTCAAATTAAATCTCTCCACCCAATTAGTCATATCTCCGATAAGCTGAATTTTGGGCTCTTCACTTTTATATAATAAAACGACTTCTGTTTCAATTTCGTATATGGGATAATTTTCACTATTTAACTGAGCAATAAAATCATCAGCATGTTTCTGCTTTTCTTCAGAATTTTGAGTAACTGAAACTTTCTCTAAAAATTCTTTAAATATGTTATTTCCTGTATTCATCCTATGTTTATCTAATTTTTAATTTTAATCTGTAAGTAGATATTTCAAATGTTTTAATATTATCTTGAATAACATTTTCTTTTACAGTGATGTTTTCAATGTTTTCTTCAGTAATCATTGTTTTGTTTGCTTTGATAATTTTATGAAACGGAAAATCAATTTTAATTTTAGATGAATTTCCGTTTGTTTCCTTCAATCGTAAAATCAAATCATCATTATCTTCTGCTTTTTTAAAAGTTACTATATGAACTGTTGGCGGGCTTATCTTTATAAAGCTTGCCTCAGTTAAATTTATTCCGTTAGTATTCTTTTTCAGTTTTACTCCCAAGAGCGGCTGATTACTATCTAAACCAAATTCATTTGCAGTCCGCAAAGTTTCCTTTTTCATTTTTATGTCAATTGGATTTGATGAGAATGAAAATCTAAAGACGAAGTCATCACCATTACTATAAGGAGAGGGTAAATTCATTATTCCTTCATTTAAAGCTAAAGCACGCACAAATAATTGAGATAGATTTTTATCTAATTTCTCTTTGTATTGCGTTAATCCGAATGAACCGATATCAACTATTGGTAAATCCTTGCTTGAAAAATTAACAACCATTCTTTCGTCTTTTAATTGACACCAATTGTTAATTGCATAGAAATCTTTGCAAGTTCCTTTAAATTGATTTTTGCCTGCTTCCAAAACACTGCATGGTGCATCATAAATAAATTTTGGTTTTTTAAGATTAAACGGGAAGGCAAAATAAAGAATACCTCCGTTATTAAACGAATTACCTAGTTTTGTCCTTAAACTTTTATTATAAAGAACGGAATATGGAATTCTATAAGTAATATTTATCTGCTTAGAATGTTTCGGCAATTCGATAGTTTGTTCTAACCATTTTATTTTATTGATTACAAAATTATATTTTATGATTTGAGATAAATTAGTTTCATCACACTCTAAGATTTTAATTTTTGATTCGCTTAATAAATCAATCGATTCGCCGGGAACTTTTACACCGTTGTAAACATCCGGAATAAATCGTCCCATCTCAATTTCTTTCTTTACCTTCGGGCGAAATACTACGGGAGAAGAAAAATGATGTTTATATTTTCCTGAGATTTTTTTTCGTGCTTCCTTATCTTGAATAACTAATATTTTTCCGGTAGAATTTATTTTTAGTCTGTAAAAATCATTCTCAATCGAATAAATACCATTTGCAGGTTTTATTTTTTTCGCTTTTGGTCGGATTCCGTTTTGTTCACTTCTTAGCTTATACGTTTTATAACCAAATGCCGGAACATCCACTGCATAGAACTTTAGCTTATCACTATCCTTTTCAAAACGATTAACACTTTCTCCGTTTTGTCCATCAATAATTGAAAAATTAATAGGTTTACCTTTTATTGAAACTTCAACCAAACCACTTCTTTTTTTATTCAGCGTATTAAAAACCGCTATTTTTATAACATCCTTTTCATTATGTTTTATTAAAGTTGATAGCGAATGGTTTACGCTTTCTTCAATTCCTGTAGTATCATTCAATGCATCGTGAATATATCCATAACCTTCTCTCAACGCTTTTTGCTGCTGTTCTTCATTCTCAGCCTCCCAAACCAGTCCGTTCCCGCTATGCTCATCAAACGCCAGATTATTTTCGTAAATAGAATTAAAAGTGTTTGGATATTTATATTTATTATTAAATAGCTTTATCGAGGTAGCAATAGTTTCAAGCTGCGGAACTGTATTATGAAGTTGTCTTGACTGAGCTGTTTCTGAGGGGTATGAAGTCACAATATTTCCCCACCAGTTTGTCCAGTCACCTTTACGTTTGGGAATAACTTCATCATACTTCGCTCTCATTCTATCATAAAATTCGCGGATTGTAGAAAGTTGAATTTTAGGATAAGCCCATTTAGAATTCCACTCTCTAACTATTGCTGCCGGACGAAATTCTATTCGAAAATTATCAAATGCATATTGAATCTGTAGCTCATCGTAAGGATAACTGGATTCTTCAAGTGACATTAATTTTTCCGGTAATTTTTCAAGTGTATTTTCATAGCTGTCTGCAAGTCCGTAGTTCTTCCCTTCTATGTATGCGTAAAAAGGATGGTCTGTAAACCATGCAAGAACTTTTGTTCCTGCATCACCGAGCCAGTAAAATGGTCGTGGTAAATCAGTCCGAATTAAAAATGGGGCAATAAAATTATTATCCGCAAGATTAAAATTTTTGATTCCCGCCTTGGCCATTATCTGAACAAATCCGGTGGTGCATCCGGGAACATCTGAAAGCAATGCAGAATCAATATTGATTTTGTATTTTCTCCTAAGCTCTGCTGCATAATAGAAACTTCTAATAGCTTCTTCATGTCCCAGCAAATCCGTGTGTTCGCCCGAGTAAAGAGCACCAACTTCAATATTGTTTTTTCTAATCTCTTTTATTAATTCAGAAACTTGCTCATGATTTCTATCTTTAAGATAGTTTTGAAGCTGCCAGCTAATTTCACAAGTCCACTTAAACCTACTTCCAACCGGCCACTTTGAAGTTTCCTTTGCGTACAATACAGCTAAATCGGTGTTATCATTATGGATTTTTACAACGTCGCTAATCGGAGCTGTAAAACCAAGATCGGTATGTGAATGAAGGACAAAACTAATATTCCATTTCCTTACAGGTTTGCGTTTAACTTTTTTAATTACCTTTAAATGCGAGTATTTAAAAATCCATTCGCCAACAGTCTCTTTTTTCCTTTCTCTTAAAAAGATTTCCTTTATATTTATGCCGTTCTTAAGTTCACCAAGATTAACTTCCAATGTATTTCTATTTTCATCAACACCAAGAATGAGTTTTTCTCCGTCAATTATATTATCCGCTTTTATAATAACTTCAATTAGCTGTTTATAAGGAGAAGTTTTTCCTTTTAAAAGCGGTTTGGGTATTATTTCAATGCAAAGCTGAAGCATTTTATTTTACTTGCTCCAAACCGTTTTTATCCACGTTGTATAATTTGCCCTGATAAGATAAATTTATGAGTTTTGCATTCGCATCAAATTCGCCGAATTGCGGATTGGCGGTGATACCGTCAAATAAGCTTGCATTAACTCCGAAAATTGACTCGATGATAATATTTGTCCAACTTCCGTTTGATGAGACCGTCCAGTCCGTTATAAAAGGACCTTCGGGCGGAGCTTTTTTTGCTCCTCCGGATTCCGGTTCAATTATGCTTTCAACAAAATGAGCTTGCCCGAGCGGGCCTTGATTCGCACTCTTTGCTAATCCTTTCAGCCATTTAAATGCCAAATCGGATTTACCGATTTTATATAATCCCGTAACAGATTGTGCCGGCCAAGCGGGATAAGCTCCGTTCCATTGATGATCAGGACGAACGCTAAACATTGCATTATTATCTTCAGGAGAAAGTGCATGCATCCAAGTTGCCGACTGCAATTCATTGATGAAGAATGCTGTCATTTCTTCTTTTTGCTTCTCCGAAAGTTCATCGGCAATAGTATTAAGTATTGTTATAAAATCGTAACAATGTCTTACTTCAACTAATTCTCCGCCGGGAAAGCGGGCATTCCAGTAACCTTTTCCATCCGCATATAGTTTATTTAATTCGGTTAATAATTTTTTCGATTGATCTTTAAAATCGGCTGCTTTTCCATTTTCGCCAAAATGTTCCAAAATCTCAGATGCAATATTCATATTGAAAATGTTCCCGGCATTCAGGCTTGCAACTTCGTGAATGTATGTGCTTACACACTCAAGTAAATTATTTATCCCGCCATAGTCGGCTAATCCGCTGGAAGTTTTAAATTGTTCCCAGTTGCTTGCATACTTTAGTAAGTATTCCAAAATCTGTTTGGATGAACCCTTCTTATCATTTAATTCACTCTTAAGCCAATTCTTATCTCCCGTCCATCTAATGTAATCATTAGAAAGCCAGGTTAAAGCAAAATCATTAACAGAATACCATGGACCCACAGGACCACCGGTTAGATATTCAATTCCAAAATGTTTGTGAATATCCATGTGCATCCACAATTCAAGATATTTTTTCATTACGTCCGGATCTAACAAAGCATGCCCTAAAGAACTAAGAGCATAGTCCCAGATAAATGTAACAGTCTGCCAATACCGCGGCATTAAAGTATCGTAAGATCTGCCAAATGTGGAATATGGATTATCGCGCTTAAAATAAATTAGTCCGAGTATTCCCATATTATATAATTTCAAAATATCTTTATCGTTTGTTACTAGTTCCGGCATTGAGCCTGAATATCTATTGTTGCCGGGAGTATATGCTGCAGCTATTTCCGAGTTCCATTCTTTTCTGGTATCTTCAATTATTTTATCTGCATTGTTAATTAACTCATCATAAGTTATCTGTAGTTCATTTAAATCATCGCCTAATACATTTGCATAAGTTATTGATTTCGTTTCTCCGGCATTTAATTTCACTTTAAGGCTGATACCATTTTTATCTATGTCTTCCGCGAGCGGATAAATACCTTGCAGTGAAAATGCTTTAGAATGTTGAGCATTGAATAGTAGCGCTTTTCTTCCATTATCAATTTCAATTACGTTATCCCTTTCATTCGGAGGAAGAGGTTCATTCCAGGATTTAATTGCTTTGGTAACATTTCCAGCTAAACCTAATTTTATTTCAAATTCCTTTTTTTCGCCGGAAATATTTTCAAGTGACAACTTTATAATTGAAGCTTTATTTTTTATAGGAAGCACAGTTACAGAAGTAAATCTTATGCCGGAAAATTCAGTTTCTCTCTTAATTCTATCAGGAAACCAGGTTATTTTTATAGGAGTTCCTGTTGCCGGGAAATATCTTTTATTGAAATATAATCCTGCAGTAATCGTATCGGAACATCCAAAAGGCGGAAAGTTCAAACTTCTTATACCTGTAATATCAAGATCGGTTTGAACGCAGCCCCAAAAATTTGTTAAGCCCGGAGGATTATATAAATCACCGAATCTATGAATCATCTCATCGCTTTTGAGATCAGTAACTGTTGGAATCATTAATTAGCTCCTGCGTATTGTAATGTTGTTTAATATTTATTTTAATAATTTTCGATGCGAATATTTCGGCCTTTCTGAATCCGGTCCGGCAATGGCCGGGCATGGATGAAGAATCTGGTAGTATAATTTTTATAAATTAATATTTTCACTCTAATTCAATTTCAATTAAATGCGGATAGTATTCTTCAAACTCTATATACGTAACATAAATTACTTTGCCGTTTCCCTCAGAAATTTCGGGATGTTCTTTACCGGCATAAATAAGAATTGGATATGGTAAATCTTTTTCTCTGGAAACTTCTACCTTATATAATACATTAGGTTCGCTCCAAGGTCCCCATGGGTAATCCGAAACTCTCGCTACAATATTTCCGGTTAAATCCAGTGAATGAACTGCCATATATTTCTTCAAATATTTATTGTGAGAAACAGAAAGTTCATTCGGCATCCCGCTGAAAACGGGTTTTGCTTCTGAAACATTTTTTGACCATTTAGGTTCGGGTGATACCAAGTATTCATAAGAATCAAGTTTTTCAATGTCTTGTTTTTTTACTCTACTTAAATAACATTGCTGAACAGAATTTTCATCTTGAACTACTCCGTATAAATAAAGCCAATCATCAGAATTGGATTTTAAAATTGCACTTGCAAATTTAGGTTCATCTTCTTTCCAGAAAAGATGGGAATTATTGAATTTGACTCTTTTAAAATTCCAATCTCTTTCCTTCCCAACCGCTAAGCCCGACCCAAGGACTTCAAAATTAACGGGCATTATTCCTTCTTCAATTGTCCGCACTTTTATGAAATACAAATAGATTTTATCATCTACTTTAACTCCATGAAGACACCAAATTCGTATTTCATCAGGAGATTCATCATCAAGAAGAGGAATTAGCGGTTTGATCTCATTCTCATTATCAAGTATATAAGAATAATTTTTTAATCCGGTGCGGCCTGTTGTTTTATCAATAATAAG
The DNA here is from genome assembly GCA_963739985.1 of uncultured Ignavibacteriales bacterium. Taxonomy (GTDB): domain Bacteria; phylum Bacteroidota; class Ignavibacteria; order Ignavibacteriales; family Ignavibacteriaceae; genus CAVUCE01. Next base: position 635,729 of record CAVUCE010000021.1, on the reverse strand, counting down.
TCCGGTATTATTTATCATCTTTTCTATTTTACCCATACCGGACATATCTTTCGGGCCAACAGGCTTTCCGCCGGGATACCACAGACTCTCTCCTTCGGTTCTTTCACCTATTAGTGTATCACCAAAATACCAAAGAGTCCTTCCATGCAAAGGGATTGAATAGGCACCGTCCTGTCCAACCATTCTATGATTATTATTAACGAATAACCTACCGAGATCACGGACTGATTTTATCTTAACCAATTATACCTCTAAAAGTTATTTTAACAGAATCATTTTTTTAGTTGCACTAAATTCGCCGGTTGTTAACTGATATAAATAGATTCCACTTGGTAAGTTTAGTCCCGAAAATCTAACATTATGATATCCTTCGTTCTGTGCACCGTTAACTAAGTCTTTTACCAATTGACCTGAAATATTATACACTTTTAACGATACGAATGATCTTTTCTTTAAAGCATATTTTATATCGGTCTCGGGGTTAAAGGGATTTGGATAATTCTGTGACAAAGCATATTCTGTTGGAGCACTTGTACTCTGCCCATCCTCTATTCCGGTAGCTCCGTTAATTGTTACCATATGATTCATTGAAGTGTCCGTCCAGGCTGAATCATTATCATAATCATGAGGATTAATTACAAGTAAATCTTGGCTATTTTTTGTTGTTAAATAACCGATAGGAAAATCACCAGTTTTTTGTCCGACTTTAAAGTTAAGTTTTACTTCATAAATTTCGTTTGCAGCATTACCATATGCGTTATCAGAAAGTAAGAAAACCCATTTCATATTTGTTGGAGGCGGTAATGCAGAATCCACGTTTCCATACACTGGTACCGTTGCGGTATCAACTATCATGTTACCGTTTCCGCCTGAGAAATCATAAGTCCCGGACGTAAAGGTCCAATCATCAGGAACTAAGACGTCAACAGCTCCTTGATGCGGATTTGAATCTGCTGTTTTATCAGAAATTGTTAGTGTAGTTGAAAATGTATCTCCGGTATTTACGGAACTTGACTGACTAACATCTTCAATTAAACAACCGTTGATTATTATAGATATTAAAAATGTTAATACTATAATTGAAGATAATTTTAAAATTTTGGTCATCTTAATTTTCCTAATATTTTTATAAGATTTTTTAATCATCTAGTATTTATATCACGTTTCAGTTTTAAACGGCTCACCATAAAAGTGATTTTAGTGAGCCGTTTATTCTTTATTTTAGAAGCATCATCTTTTTACTAGAAGTAAATTGTTGTCCATCCTTACCTGTCGCTGTAATAGAGTATATATAAGTTCCGGAGGCAAGCTTTGACGCATCAAAATTAATTGAATGCTGACCGGGTGCATAATTACCATTCGTTAAAGTTGATATTTCCCTGCCGCGTGAATCATATAATTTTACTACAACAAAGGATTCTGTAGGAAGCGCAAAATTTATGCTAGTCGAGGGATTAAAGGGATTAGGATAGTTTTGCGATAAATTGAATTCAGATGGTACTAAATTAGTAACTTCGATAATTTTTGAATATTTGAATGTACCATTGAGATCAATCTGATTCAAACGATAATAATATTTCTCTCCAGATGTCTTGCTATCGATAAAACTATATCTGTGCATTTGTGTAGATGTACCGACTCCGTTAACAAAACCGATTTGTGAAAAATCAACTTTGTTAGAACTTCTTTCTACAACAAATCCTTTATTGTTTGTTTCAGTTGCAGTAGACCATGACAGTTCTACTCCATTACTTGATGCTTGAGCCATAAAAGAAGTTAATTCAACTGGAACAACTCCTGTAACATTTATTGCATGATTTAAGCTAACTGCATAATATGAAGCATCCGTAAAATCCAAAGCTGCATCCGATACAAAATAACCAAGATTATAATTCCCCTGGGCTTGTCCTACAGTCATTTTAACAGAGACGTCAACAGATACTGTATCATTAATTGTTACATGAGAAGTTTTTGATTGATAAACGATCCATTTCATATCCGTGCCACTAGGGTAGCGAGCTTCTAATGAATCTGTCCAATAATCAACCAGTCCGCCGGGTTCACTATCAGAACTGTCCGCCGGAAGGAACAAGCAAGTATCTTGATAAGCACCGGAGAAAACAACATTGTCAATGGTCCAGTCATTCGGAACCAACAATCCAACAATACCATAATGAGGATTAGCATCAGATTGTCCCTCAACGCTAACTGTTACAGTAGAAGTAATTTGATCTCCAACCGTAGCAGAAGACGGTTGTACGACGTTCAATATTTTGAAGCATCCCACTAATGCCACCGCAATGGAAAATGCTAATATATATTTAGACAAACGGTTGAGCTTGATATTCATGTTTCACCTTCGTTTTATTATGAATTAATTAACTAATAGCTTACACTGAAGAAGACCTAAGCAAAATCTTATTCCTCCTTTCCTAAATTTTAATTATTAAATTCAATTTTAAGAGTCGAAACTTGATTTGGTTTCAAGTGGACCGAAATAACATTCTTCTCAATTTTCATTACTTTTTCATTATTCCCGAAATAATCGCAACTGAATACTTGAGCATCATGAAAAAATGCAGAAGATATTTTAGATGTTGCCGACTTAGTATTATTTACATTTTGAATTCTAACTAAAATTGAATTTTCATCCGGTATAGCTTTTATATTCAATATTAAAATATTCTTATTACTAACCTGGAAATAACTTCCATCTACAGGATTCGTCTTATACCAACTTTTTCTAACAATGGGCTCTGTATTTAACTCCCAGCCAAATCTTGATGTAAAAGACGGATCAAATGTTCCGGGCTGATTGGTAAAACTAAAACGCAGCTTAAGCTTTCCTTTATTAATTTCATTTCTGTTCCAGTCTTTTGGAAAGTTGTTTACTGTATTTGTAATTAAAACTCCCGAAGAATCCCCTTTGATATTTCTCAATCTTACAACACGATTATCTACAGCTGCCCAGCTAATTGTCTGTTGATTATTATATTGCGCTACGCTTCTTCTTATGGAAAAGGCAGTAGTGTCCACTCCCGGTAATATGTCCTTATGCGGATCAGCAAAACCACCTAATATTTCCATCCTGGTTTTATGATTATCAATATTAAATGGAAATGCACTTCCAAATTCTTCATACTTTTTAGGCGGTTTTAGCGCCTCAAGATTGATTGTTGTATTTGCGTCAACTCTGTCTATATTAGACCAAAGTACATAAACTTCTTTCTCAAACAGGCTGTCACTTAAGTTGATTTCAAGTATCAGTCTTACCGGTCTCTCATCTATAATTTTTATTTTGGCTCGTTTGGTTGTATATGTTTTAAATGACTGACTGTTTTGGAACCTCTCTACAATCGGAATATTGAATGGGAGTTCGGACGCAGTATTTATCAGTTCTTTATTGGATTTTTTATCAATAATTTGCTCTATTTTTCCACTTTCAGAATTATAAAGTATCTTATAATATTTATTCTCTATCGAACCATTTGAAATCTTAAGATCACTATTCAAGTTATTAGTACTAGAATCAACAGGAACTAATCTGAATTTTTTAAATCCGAGTGCGGGTAGACTGTCGGCTATAAAATGTATTTTATACCCATCTTGGTACGCCGGGACTAACTTATTATTGGACAAATCTATAATTTTATATTTTTGAGTTTGGTTTGCCGGGAATTCAATTTCGGCAGGTGCAGAGCGTTTCCATGATAAAGGATTAAAAATATAAACTCCCTGTCCTTCAAAACTTTCCTCGGCGTGCGTTCTTCGATAAATCGCTCTCTCTAATAACTCTTCTGTATTGAAGTAGGATTTGTCAACGTCCGCGCCCCTAAAATCCATAGTGATTTTATTTTCCTTCGGGGAGCCATATCCATATTCCAAACCGCTTCCGTGTCCGTCAAACTCTAATAAAGACTGATAAGTTTTATAAAACTCATTTGGAAATGGTGTTTGCTTTTTATTCATCAACCAATTAATTGCTGATAGTTTTTCAGCCGATTCTAATTGGTGCTGAATCCATTTAGTTTTCTTTTCACGGACAAATTCTCCCTGAGAAGTAATATCCCACGGTGAAGTCATGTCTCCTCTTAAATTCGGAACTTTATTCTCATACTTTGCAACAAATTGATCCGCAAACTCGGATAGATTACTTATAACAAATTTTGGATATTCATACTCTTTATCCCATTTTTTAGCCGCTAAATACTGATCGGTTGCAATTCCATTGTTATCCATATATGCTGAAATAAGTAGAATCATATCATAAGAATAACCGCGAGCTTTTAGTTTATTGATAAGATTCCAAAGCCTGTCTTCAATTGCAGTATTTCCTTTTTCTAATCCGTATGATCTGCCTTCATTATACGCTTCATTTATATATGCTAAAACTTTACTGCTGTCCGGGCCTTCCCAATTAAAAGCTTTTGGCAAGTTCCTCTGAAGTTTATAATTGTTATAAACTTCATTTACTCCGTTTGCAACGAATTTTACCCCAACATTTTTCAGTACTTCAGGTAAAAACCAAGATTCTCCTGGAACATCATCGTACACGGCAGCATTAAATGATATTCCGTATTCCTTTTTATACCTTTCCGCTAGGGCTAAGGATTGGATCATTTCTTCTTCACTTATTCTCCCTGTAAATGGATTTGAAAAAATTGGAGAAACAGCAATTCTACCTATTTTTATATAATGAATTACTTTTAGGAACATATCTTTAGGCCTAGACTGCTCGTACTGGTAGAGTTGCCACAGAGTTTCAATTGTCCATTTGAAATCCGGGTATGTTTTACATAATGTTAAAACACTATCCAGATTGTTTACATGAATCTCTTTAACAATCGGTTGTGGATTTGTATAACCGATATCCGTATGCGCTAGAAGCACTAGATGAAGTTTGTATTTATCTTCTTTAAGTAATTTTACCTTTTTCTCCAGAGTGTTAGTTCCTAACTGAATTTTGCAATCAATTATTTTGTCATTTGAAAGTTCAGGTAAGAATATTGGGTGTCTACTATTTCCAAATTCAATATTATCAAATACAAAAGAATAAGATTTCCCGTTCAATTTGAAGTTAAGTACACCATTAACCGGTTCAGGATTCGTTGAATAAATATTAACATCAAATCTTTGATTTAGACTGCCGTTATTTTTCTTGAAATAAAATGTTGACGTAATATCAAATGAATCAGACATCTATTTTTATAGGGATTTGGATTTCGCAATTTGTTAAGGGTTGATTTTGTTCATTAACCAATCTTGCAAAAAATCCCCACTGCCATTTCAACTCTCCAAAGAATCCAAAAGTTAGATTACTGTTGGAGTTTCCAACTTTAACAAGTAGTATGTTTTTTCCTTGCTTTAAGTTTAATGCAATTGTGTCCTGATCCTTAACTGCATTTCTGTTATTATTAACGGAATAAACTTCTTTCTTATTTAATAATACTTTTGCTGAAGAATTGCTGCCGAATAATAATTTAACTTTTTGTGGTTTCTGAGATATAATATATGTGCATGCATAAGCAGCTTTTGCAATCCAGATTTTTTCTACACTATTTCCGGGCAGATACCATCCGACCGATTTATTAAAATCGATAAAATTATCTTTTCCTGCATTTAGAATACTCCATTTAACATCCTTGCCTTCAACCATTGCGTTATGTTCTATTTTCCCTGGTAAGGCACAACTGTTTTTTCACCAATTTTATCTGCATCAGCAGGATTACCGAATCCAAATGTCGGCTGTTCAAAAGGGCCAGCAACCAACCAAGATGAAATAAATCCATCCTTGGAAATTGAACTTGGAATATCTTTAATATTATTTTGAGCAAAGTTTTTCCCTAAACTGAATAAGATTAAGAATACGATTCCTGAAATAATTTTTATTGTTTTTTTATTTTTCATGTTTTGCTTATTCTTCTTTATTAAATTACTTTACCAATAACATCTTTCTAACTTTATTAAAATTACCCTGAACACCGTTAAAACTTAATCTGTAAAAGTATATGCCGCTTGCTAATTTTTCTGCGTTAAAATTAAACTTATAAGTACCGGGTGTCTTTTCACCTTCATAAATAGTTTGAATTTCCCTTCCCAGAACATCATATATTTTTAAGCTAACAATACCTCTGTATGGAAGACTAAACGAAATTATAGTTGAAGGATTAAAGGGATTAGGATAATTTTGAAAGAGAGTAAAATCTTTTACTTTAATATTTTCTTTAACTCCGGTTACTCCACCTGGAATAATTCTGAGAGTTTTTAGATCATAAGCATTTACAGTTAAATTGATTGAACTGTCACTCAACGGTAAGGTGTTTATATTTCTTTCTAACGGAGTCGTTTCGAAAGCTGAGGCAATATTCATTCCCAAGTGAATTCTACTATTTATCTGATTTTGAGTGGGATTAAAAACTCTAAAAATATATCCGCCGCCGTTTTCCGCTTTCTTGATAGTACTTAATAACAACGCTGGGTTTTCAATCTTAATTAAAGAAAAAGATGAATCGCTCAAACTTCCCTTCTGATTAGCCAGCAAGACTTTAGTTCTGATTTGATTATTACTTTCATAACCAAACATTTGTGAGCTATCTATATTTATAGGCCCTGCACTTGAAGTAACAGCATAGTTCATTTCCATGATTCCAGTTCCCGCTCTGTATGCTGAATTATTATCATTATAGGTTACAAGGAATCTTAATGAACCATTAAATGAACCTGAAGGATTTGCAATTATAGAAGAATTTCCCAATGCTAAAGTTATATTACATGAATTATCACTCGAAGAAACATTCAGCCACTTTTGTGCCGCATAATGATTTGTTTTAAATCCGCTCAATTCATCTTTATATATTTCAACATTACCAAACGGAATTTCATAACGTAATGTTGGTGATGCAAGATTAAAATTAAATTTATAATCTATGGATTCTAAGGATGCAACAGGCGTTTTATCAAATTTATTTTTAAATATAATCGTCTTCTGATTTGCAGGTAAAATTATTTCAGTCTGATAAAAATTTGTTCCTGAGGCATCGCCGCGAAGTACTATTCTTTGTTCAATTGCTCCGCTATCGCTTTCAATAATTTGCAAATTGTAAGGCTGAATACTGCTATTCAAAGAATATAAATTAAAGACACCGTCGTTTTTTGTTAATTCTTTATTTAGTTGCTTATCAAAAACACTTACAATTCCTCCGTTAGTTTGATTAAACTGAAGCCGATAAAATTGATTTTCCAGTACTGCTCCGTTAACCGGCTTAGAAAAATTGATCGGATCAGATGAAGTTTCTATTCTATAAATTTTATATCCTACTGCCGGAATTTGCTCTACATCGAAAACCACAGTTGAATCAACGAGTATTTGATAATTTATCTGATTACCGGTTGCGGGATCAATAATATTAAAGCCGGAAATTCCGTCTTTACTTAATTCGTTTAACTTAAAGTTTGCAATTCCGTTTCTAATCCAACCGGAAGAATTAAATACTGCTATAGTTGTATTATTTCCGGTATTAATTTCAGAACTAATTGCATTCAATGAATTATCAATTGCAATATTAGAAGTATCAAACGCTGAGTTCACCCAATTAATTTTATCAACCCAAAACTCTTTGTTTCCCGAGGCATCAACTGAACCTAGGTTATGATCTTCATACAATAAATTATTATAATAGGCTTCGTCTAATTCACCTGTAGGATAAATATAATTCGGGTTTAATATTTCAGCCAAAGAAGAAAACTTTTCAGCTTCGGAAATTGTATTTTGTGCTTTTCGTGAAATTGAGAATCCACCGGTTGAAGATGGAGCAAAAAACCAGGTCCACCAATTAGGAGCATCACCTTTATATGTAGGAATCTGAGAAGAATATTTTTGGGAAATATAATCAAAAAATTCCGAAGGAGTAGAAATTATTAATTTTGAGTCTGTATGAGTTTGATTCCACTGTTTCACATTATTTAGTATTGCCGTGTTAATGTCACCGTTATCTCCGGTCGCACAGTTTATATAAATTGCATCGTATGGATATCCGTTACCCTGAAGTTTTGTTAATAAAGAAGTTATTTTACTTTGCATAGAATTATAAGTAGCATAAACCTGATCTGAAATTATACCTTCAAGATAAGCCCACTGATTATCCATACAGCGCCAGACGAGAGTTTTGTCACCATTTTGAGCTTCCCAATAGAATAGGTATGGAAGATTAGTTGTAGAATAAAAATTGCTCAATGCAGAATTCATTGCTATTGATAAATAAGGGATTCCACTTTTACTTAACAACTGAGACAGCCCCCATGTAAATCCTGGAGTGTCATCTATTAATCCGGTTCTTATTTTTATTCCATACTTATCTCTTAACATTTGAGCATAGTAAAGAGAATGAACCAGTTCCTCATTTCCACACAAATCGGATTGAAGATTAAATTGAAGTGCACCAATTTCAATATCGCCATTCTTTACATAATTTATAAATGAGTCTACTACTGCGGCAGAACGATCATGAAAATAATGTTTTAAAGCCCAAGGTATTTCAACGGTCCACTTGAATCTTTCGCCTATCGAATCATTTTTTGTTGATTCAATTATTTTCATAGCTTCGTCAAAGTTTGCCTCGTGTTTTAAAATTGCATTATTAACCGTTGTTGTATAACCAACATCAGTATGCGAAAACGGGACAAGATAAACTTTCCAATTTCTATCAAATTGGGCTTTAGTTATTGATGTACAAAACAGCGTGAAGATTATAAAACTTAATAGCCCAAATTTATTAGAAAGAAAGTCCCACCGAAAACCTATGTATGTCTCCAAATATTTTACCATATGGTATAAATGCATAATCAACTTTTAATTTAAAAAATCCAAATGAAGGAGGTATTATTCCAACTCCGAATGATGTTTGCCCTAAATCTCTATTGAAACGGTAACCGCCTCTTAATGAAAAAATATTAAGGAAAGTCGCCTCCAATCCGCAGTTTACCCATTCATTATTATCTGTAGGATGCACAAGGTCAACCTCGCCAAGCAATTGGAAATTATCATTCTGAATAATTCTATCGCCGGCACTTAATCTAAAAAGTAAAGGGGTTCTATAAACCTGGTTCACAATTTTCATATCCGGCCCAAAGTGCTGTAAGGAAAAGCCAAGATGGAGATCGTGAAAGCCAGTGTTATAAATTGTACCAATATCAAAAAGAACATTTCCTACATTGTAATCATCAAGTTTCTCATGAACATATTTTATCTGAACACCGATGGATAGCTTATCTGTAAATCTTCTTGCAACTGCTAAGCCAACTAAAATATCTCCTGCGCTAACCATTCTTCCAGTACCGTCCGGCTGAGTTGCAGTTGTCTCTTCAAAATCTTTAATCGATAAAGAAACTGCACTTAGCCCGACAACAAATTGTCCTATGGGTTGTGCTACAACTGCGGCATTGTGTGTACTCTCCACAAGCCATTGATCATATGAAACATTGACTTGTGTATTTTTTACATATGCAAGACCTGCAACATTCCAGAACACTGCATCAGCATCATCTATTGTACCTGAAACCGCTTCACCCATTGCAGATTCTCTGGCGCCAACTCCAATTTTTAAGAATTGCAGACCTGCCGATCCTGCTTTGGAAAAAGTGAATCCGTAATCCAGTTGAGCGTAAGTTGGAACATTAAGTGCAATTGTGAAAATCGCTATCAATAGATGAAGAATATATTTCCTCATTTTCAAAATCCTTACTTAATAATTAATAGAGTACCTCTTGCAGTACCGACAGTTGATTCCACAGTCCAAAAATAAATGCCAGGCGCGGTTCGCTGCCTTGCATCAGACAATTGATCCCATGTTTCTTCTCCTGAATTGGAATTATCATGATTCATTGTTCGAACAATTTCTCCAGAACTGGTATAAATTCTTATTGTACATTTTGCCGGAAGATTTGTCCAAACAATATCATTTTCAGAGCCACTGGTTGGGAAACCCGAAACCACTTTAAATGGGTTTGGAAATACTTTTACATTAAGTGTGTTTTCCGCAGCCTGCCTCGAAGCCTTTACCGCAACTTCGTTTCTATTAGTCCACCAACTTTCATTACCGGCACTATCAACAGAAGTGATAGTGTAAAAATAACCTGCGCCCAAGCTTATATCTTTATCTTCTAATACCCACTCATTATTCTTAGAATCAAAATAACGGGAGACATCAGGAGAAAAACTTGGACGAATAGTCTTAATTAAAGTATATGGTCCTATAAAAGATTTATCGCTACGATAAATATTATATGCTTTAAAATCATTTTTACCTGAAATCGGATCAGTATAATTCTCGTCTACAGGCTTCCAAGTTAATCCTATGGTTTTATTACTTGGAACCGGAATAATTGTTAACGCCGGAGAAGGCGGCGGCACTGCGGATAGATGATAATTACTATTATAGATTTTTTTTGCTAAATCTATGGTGCTTTTTAATGAGTCTAAACCAGCAGGTAAAAGATTTTGAGCTGCTAATCCTTCTAAGGCAGTCTTTAACGGTAAACCGTTTACTCCTTCAGCAACTACAATTTTTACCGAACCACCGGCAGGTATATTATATGGACCATCAGCCATCAGCATAAATGGTGATAATTTTTCTCCCGGGTTTGCTTGCAAGGATTTGTCCTGCCCAGAAAGAATACTATACATCTTATCAGCGGTTGAGCTAACTATTGACAAGTATTTCTCATTGTTTAATATCTGAGTCCAGAAGACTGTTGAAGGCTGAGTTCTATTATCTGATGCTGGATCCGCATGAAGAATAGCAAAGCCGGCATAACCAGGAGTCCTTAATTCGTTAGTTGCTTCATAAAAATTACCTACATCATTTGGAAGACTATAATTCGGAGTATTATCCCATGAATATAACATGGCTAAAGCTGAATCATAGTCGACAAGATCATCAGTTCTATTGAAATCATCTCCCCAACCGTTGTGAACAACAAAATCCTGATAACTAGGACGTATCAGATAAGGAAACCCAACGTATACATCTGATACAGATGTACTGCTATTATTAGTAATTGTATAAGACATAATTATAAAATTGTTCAGACCGGGAAAACTCCATTGACGACTTATTCTCTGAACCGAGATTTTATCAGAAGTAACCCAATGCGCCGTAATTTTTTGTTCGGCTTCATTAGGATTGTAACCGGGAGCTTCAACAAAATTATCATCTTCTTTAAGTTTATCGAATGTACCGTTATCGACAAATGAAAAAGGACCGTTTTCATTGAAGAATATACTACCGTCACTTTTTTTACCGCCAATCCAAATACCTGCGCCAAGCATATACGATCTTTGATCATCTTTGTTCATTACTTTTGGACCACCAGGCCAATCCATACTAGGATAATTCTGAAATCTATTTGTAGGATCGGGCGCACCGATTGTACCATCGTCCTTCATGGTTTCCCACAAGTTTCCTCTATTGTGAATCAAGAACTCCGCATTTCTAACCTGTGACACACCAACTACACTAAATAAAAGTGTAATTGAAAATGAGTAAATCAGTTTTAATGAAACTTTCATAAAATTATCTCTTTAATTCATTTAAAAACTATACTTAAATCCGAGATATACTCTTCTTGTTTCAAACCACGTTTGCCAGCTTATATCATAACCAGCTGCATCAACAGTTGTGACCTTCCCCGTTTCAACAAAGTTTTTTGTAGCATTTGCATCAAATAAAACATCTCCAATTGATCTGACATTTTTAGCATTTAAAAGATTAGTTATACGAACAAAAAAATCGAGTTCATGTTTATCGGCAATTTTAATTGTTTTATCTAATCTTAAATCAACCGTGTGATAAGCCGGATATCTCTGGTTATTATAAGTATCAGGAGGATCGGATGGACCTAGGTATGTAAAAGCCTGGCCACTTACGTATCTGAATAGAATACTCGCACTAGTTCCTTTAAGAATTATGTCAGGCAAAGAGCCTAACCATTCATCCGGATATCGCAGATAAATATTTGCTCTTAAAATATGAGGTCTACTAAAGCTTTTTTCAGTTGGAATTCTTTTATTTACTTCGGTATCCCATTGATAAGTAATATTACCATTCTGATCAAAGGTTACAGTCCTCGGGCTTGCTCTTCCTTGTGTTGAACGTGAGAAGCTGTAATTAAGATCAAATGATATATTTTGACTAAACAACGTTCTTAATGACATTTCAATTCCTCTGGAATCACCATAATCTCCCGGGAAAAAACTGGCAAATGATTGATTCGGAGAAATTTGTTTAGTGTAAGGATTATATCCGTACACCGCTCTATCAAATAATCCAACTCTCTCCAAGGTTTGATCAAAAACATCTTTATAATAAGCAGTAACATCGAGCACCGCAAAATCATTAAAATTATGTTTAACACCTACTTCAAACATTATGGTTTTTTGAGGTTTTAATGGTTCAACAGTATATGCAACAACTCTCTCCGGGTCTCCGTCGCTTGAAGGTATATGAGCCGGAGTAGTACCTTGTTGTGCGGCTTGCTGATCAGCATTAATTATGGCTTGTACTAAATTGTCAGGGCGGAAATATTGAAATTCGAACATTTGATCAAGCGGGGGCATTTGGTAGAAATGCCCATAATTAAAATGTAGCAATGTATTTTCAGTTATCGGAAATGATACTCCGAATCTTGGGCTTACCATGGTATAAGACCTTGCTGGAGCCATAGGCTTATTTAGCACATTTTGAAATGAATATTTAACATGTCCGGCTGAATCAACTTGATTATGATCAGGGTCTTTGGTCGGATCATATAAAGGATCAATTGATAAGTTGAATAAGTTGGTTGGCACAAACCAGTTCCTATTGGGATTAAAATAATCTATTCTAACACCAACATTTAAGATCATACTTTCAAATTCCATTTTATCTTGAAGATACCCTGAAAATTGAATCGGGTGATAAGTTTGATTTAATCCTCTGTTTAACCAATACTTTGGATTTGTCGTATATGAAGGATATCGATAATTCTCATATTCCGCATAAGTATTATAACGGAATTCAAATCCGGCTTTAGCTAAATTATTTTCATCGAATTGCCAGCTTGTATTTCCAACCAAAGAAACATCGCCCGTTCCAATATGATTTTTTATAATCGGTGCATATTTATCAAAAGGTTCACTTTCATAACCGTCATAACGTTCAAAGCCCCATATGGTAGGATGCAAACTTTCTCCAAGCACTGTATAAGAACTCGGACTCTCTCTAAAATCATCCCAGAAATAACTTAGTTTCAATTCATAAAAGAAATCCTGGGTGATTACTTTTGTCCAATGCAAACTTAGGTTATAAGTATATAAATCTAATAATGAACCCCAACCTCTATAGTACTTTGCCTGGTTGGTAAAATCACCGTTCTCTTGAAGTGTGCTATAAGAATAATGATTATAAATTCCTTCTAATTTTAATTGAGAACTGCCACCAGGATAAGTTAAGTTGAAAAGTAAGTTCCTATTAATTTTAGAATCTCTCGGATGAGGTAAATCGTAAGCTAAACTCTGAAATTGGCCAGACATAAAGAACTTAATTTTATGCTGATTAATGCTAAATAGCGGCCCGCTTAAACTTGCATTAACAGTATTATCCGGAATTTTTCTATAATCATAAATCTGGCTTTGGCGATATGGAGTCCACCAATTAGGATCTAACGAGCCATTTGGTAATGTATGATCTAAGAATTCTTTCTCAGTATATCTATTATATAGATAATTGCCAAAGTGATGTTGACCGGGAACTCCATAAATATATTCTGCCGAACCATGAAATTGATCTGTTCCGTTTTTTGTAAATACATTAATTATTCCCGATTCTGCGTCCCCATATTCAGCATTAAATCCGCCTGTCATTATTTGTATTTCTTTAATGGCGTTCAGATTTATATCATTAAACTTAATACCCCAATCAGCACGTCCTGAAACTAAAGTTGAAAGTCTTACGCCGTCAACATACCATTTTATTTCATTCTGGCTACCGCCTCTTATGGAAAATCTAACTTCACCACGACCAGCTGAACCCAAACCACCAACCACAGGTATTGGATCAAGAAAAACACCTGGCTGAACCATCAGTCCTTGTTTAGTATCTGTTACAGGTAATTCTGTTAATTGCGCAGCTTCTACAAATTGAGTACTTGAGGTAACATCTTTTTGAATAACAGGTCTTTTTGCAGTTACTACAACTTCTTTTTTAAGTTCAATTGACTGTTCTTGCAGCTCAAATTTTACATCCGTTGTATGATCAACAATTACATGAACATTTTTCAATAAAATTGTTTGATATCCAACCATAGAGGCCTTTATGGTGTATATTCCAGGTGGAACTTGAAGGATATTAAATAAACCATTTATATCCGAAGCAGACCCAATAGAAGTTCCTTCGATTATTATGTTAACTCCCGGTAAAGGTTGTTGTGTCTTTTTATCAATTACCTTTCCCTTTAATTTTACCAGTTACACCCGCGAAAATAATCGGCGAAGAGACAAACAAATAAATCACACTAAAAAGTAGGAGTAATATTATTCTAATTTTTTTCATTAGAATTCCTGTATTTAAGAAAAATGATATATTTACAAACGTCTTTAAAAATCAGTTATTCTTTTAATCCGCTCATAGTAAAACCTTGAATAAAATACTTTTGGAAGAAGAAAAATATTAGTATCATCGGCAACATCATTAAAACGGAAGCTGCCATTAACAAAGCCCATTCTGTTACATGTTGTCCGACAAACATTCCCAGTCCAAGCGCTAATGTTCCTTTCATTTTATCGGATAAGTATATCAAAGGTCCGATGAAATCATTCCATGTAAACATGAAAGTTAAAATTGCAACGGTGGCTAATGCCGGCTTTGCTAAGGGTAATACAATTTTCCAATAAATTTTGAATTCTGAACATCCGTCAATTCGTGCTGAATCAAGTAAATCTTTTGGAATTGTTAAGAAGAATTGCCTGAGCAAAAATATATTAAAAGCTCCGCCACCAAAGAATGCAGGCACTGTTAATGGCTTAAATGTGTTAAGCCAATGTATATTCTTAAATAATACGAAAAGCGGAATCATTGTAACTTGCATTGGCAGCATCATAGTTGCTAAAATGAAGATAAAAAGCTTATCTCTCCCCGGCCATTCCAAATTACTAAATGCATAAGCAACAATAGAGCTCGAAAAGACAACTCCAATTATTGAAACCGCTGAAATAAAGACCGAGTTCTTTAGGTAAATTAAGAATGGCATTCTATCAAATACTTTTGAGTAGTTACTCCAGTGTAAGGATTCAGGAATCCACTGTGGGGGCATGGCAAAAACTTGTGTTTCGCCTTTAAGTGAAGTTGAGACAATCCACAAGAACGGGATAATAAAAAATGCTGCAACTACTATAAGAATGACATAATAGATTGTTTTCTTTACAACCTTCTTCTGATTATTTTTATTTCTCAAACTGTTCGCCCCCCTTCATAATAAACCCATCGCTTACTAAGTTTAAATTGAATTAGAGTTATAATCAGAGTGATAATTAAAAGTATCCAGGCCATCGCAGAGGCATAGCCCATCTGGAAATCATTAAATGCTTTATTATATAAATATAAATTGTAGAATAATGTTGAGTTTAAAGGTCCGCCTTGAGTCATCACGTATGCTTCTACAAAAACCTGAAGAGAGAATATTACTTCTAGAACCGACCATAAAAATAATATTGGTGAAAGCAGCGGAACCGTAACATACCTGAATTTGCTCCACCATCCACCACCGTCTAGTTCCACTACTTCGTAAAGATGCTGTGGAATTCCTTGGAGCGCCGCTAAAAAGACAAGCATTCTTCCTCCTCCGATAGACCATAAACTCATAAGTACTAACGACGGTTTTGACCAATCGGGATCAAGTAACCATAAAGGACCTTTTAATCCTAAGAAAGCTAATGCGTTGTTTATTAATCCATATTGAGGATTAAGTAGCCACAACCAAAGGACAGAAAGTACTACACCGGTTACAATTGAAGGGACAAAATAGATAGTCCTAAATATCTTAATTCCTTTAATAGCGCTGTTAACCAAAACGGCAAGCAATAATGAACCTATTATACTGAATGGAACCCTAAGAGCCGTATAAAATAGAGTATTCCAAATTGAAATCCAGAACTTATCATCTTTAAATAGCAGATCCGAGTAGTTCTTTAATCCGATGAATTCGGGAATCCTTAAAACATCATAGTGACAAAGACTATAATAAACCGACATGATTATCGGATAAAGACCTAGCAGAATAAAACCAATAATCCATGGAGACACAAAAGTATAGCCAAGTATCGCCTGTTTCCGCATTAACGGACTAGACCATGTTTGTTTCCAGGAATTCTTCATCAATCCGGTTCCTCAATTTTCATTCTGTTTTGTACGTAATTATCGTATTGAACAGCCTCACTGAGTTGGTTTTGAATAGTTTTCTGTGCCTGATTTAAAGCCGCTCCCGGAGATTGTATATCATGAATTGCACGATCTCTAGCGCCTATAAATTCTCTCCAAAACACATCATGTGCTAAAGGAATTATTGCCGGTGAATGCGCATATGACATCTCATCAATAAATATTCTTTTTGAATAATCATTGTCAATAAAAAGAGAATCCTCGGCAGCTAGTTTGTTTGCCGGGTATAAAATCTCTTTTTGATCTAGGCTTTCCTGCAATTGAATATCTTTTCGAACAGCAAATTGCATAAATTTCCAGGCGGCTTTTACATGTTTAGCGCCTCTAGGAATTCCAAGCCACCAGCTTCCCGAAGATGAAGCTGTTGGATATCCTTTAAAGGATGGAATCATAGTTACACCATAATCCAGTGTTGGTTTATATAACTTTATTTGATCCGGAAAAGTATTATCAAGAATCATCATGGCTAATTTTTCGGAAATAAATCCTTGTTGTTCTGCGTAGCCAAATCCGGCCATAAAAGATGACACATCGTTAATAGGATAGGATTTATAATAGTTTACAACCCAATTAAGAGCCTTTAACATTGCAGGATTGTTAAGATTTACTTTTGTTGCATTATCTTTCTCTAATTTGGCACCTAGTTCCCAAGCCATTAACATAGTAGTCGATAAGTTCCCGTAATTGGGTATAAATCCCATTTGCACGTATCTGCCTTTATCATCTTTCCTTGTTAATCGCTTAGCATATTCTTCAACCTCTCTCCAATTTTTAGGCGGCTTATTCGGATCCAAACCGGCTTGCTTAAAAAGATTTTTATTATAGAAAAAGGCATAGGAGTTTGAGTACAAAGGAATTGCATAAACTTTATTTCTATAAATCATTTCTTTCCATAATGAAGGGAAAAATTTAGAGGGGTCGAATGAATCTTTTTTCATAAGACTATCCAAGGGAAGAAGCGCAAACCGGGAAGCCCACTTTGCAACCGGGGAAATCAAATTAACAACATCGGGAGGATTCTCGCTTAAAATAGACGTAAGTATCTTTTTCTCATGTTCATTCCAGGGCAAAGGAGTACAATCAACTACAATGCTATCTTGACTGGCGTTGAATGCCTGAACATGATAAGGAATTTTATCATCTGTACCAGTAACATACCAGTACTGTAGATGAATTTTTCCATCAGTTTTTTTTGTGCTAGTTGGAATAAATAGAAAACCAACTAAGACAAGTGCAAATATTACTCCCCCGATTTTCTTAATCTTTTCCCACATAAAAGATCGCTTCCAGCATTTAAATTATGCTTAAAAGAATTAGATAAATCGATACCTGAACTAATTCCGAGGGGGTTACTTTTTCCCTCTTTGGATCTCAATGCTATAGGTAAAACTATCTGCCCTATAGTATCCGATATTATATTCAACCGGCCTGCCGCCCGGATCCAATACATATCTTTTTCGTACGAGAATAGGATCACCTTCTTTAACATTTAATTTAGATGAAAGCCATTCATCGGCTATTCTAGCTTTAATCTGTTCTTTCGAAACAGTAACAATTGTTGAAAATTCTTCTTCCAGCATTTTATAAAGCGGTTTAGAAAAATCTTCTTTTCCTGTTAAACCAACTCTAGGATGAAAATAAGAAGTGAAATAAACTATGGGAGCTTTATCTAAACCTCTCAACCTGTCCATCTTTAATACCAATTTTTTCTCTGGTACGGCAAAGAATTTGGCAATTGCCGGATCGGCCTCAACCCACGCTACATCAATTTCATAGTTTTTAAATGGAATTCCTTTTTCATTCATTTCTTGAGTGAAACTATGCCAATTATCTAACTGTGTAGTTACAGTTTTATTTGCAACTCTGGTACCTATTCCTTTTTTTCTTATTAATAAGCCTTCATAAACTAATCTATTAAGAGAGTGCCTCAGTGTATTTCTTGATATTCCAAGCCTTTTTGCGAGCTCTACTTCATTGGGGAAAAACTTTCCGTTGTTATATTCGGGGTGTGAAATCATGTCTCGTAATAATTCTTCAACCTGCACGTGTAATGGAATAACGCTTTCATGATTGATTTCCAGTACCATTTATAATTCCTCTTGCTTGTTTAAAAGAATTATTACTATATTATCTATGTCCATATGTTCATACATATTGACATAATGAAGTTACCTATCCCGAAAATAATTGTCAAGCATATTTTGAAATAGTTAAAAAAAAATAATTTGATTGGGAGAAAAACTGATGAGCGAGCCTGAATTCAAAAACAAGGTTGCCGTTGTCACGGGGGGAGCAATGGGAATCGGTCGATCTGTAGCAATTCTTTTAGCAAAAAGAGGAGCTGAAATTGCGGTTATCGATCGCGACAAAGACGCGGGGGAAAAAACAACTCGAGAAATTCTCGCAAATTATAGTAACGCCGCCTTCTTTCAAACTGATGTTTCCATTTCGAATGAAGTAGAACAAGCCGCTTCAAATATTATCCAAAAATTCGGCAAAGTAGATGTGCTTTCTAATAATGCTGGAATTCAGAGATACGGAAATGTAGAAACGACAACCGAAAAAGAATGGGATGAGGTAATGAATGTTAATTTAAGAAGTGTTTATTTGACAGGTCATTATCTACTTCCTTATTTGAAGAAAACAAAAGGCTCTATAGTTAATATGACATCGGTACAAGCCTTGGCAACACAAAAAAATGTTGCTGCATATACTACCTCCAAACATGCTCTTGTTGGTCTCACCAGGAGTATGGCGATTGATTTTGCTGAGTTTGGAGTAAGAGTAAATTGTGTTGCGCCGGGAAGTGTTGATACTCCGATGTTAAAATGGGCTGTGTCACTGGATCCCAATCCAGATGAAGTTATGAAAACAATTAGAGCAATACATCCCTTAGGGAGAATGGCTTCTCCTGATGAAGTAGCCGAGGTTGTGGCTTTCCTTGCATCCGATAGAGCATCATTTGTAACCGGCTCGGTTTATACAGTGGACGGAGGATTACTTTTGCCAATCGGCGGCACTCCGCAAACAAAGGAGGAATCTTAATGAAAATAGTTGATGTAAAAGCAACGACTGTTACTGTTCCTTTGGAGGCACCTCTAAGGCATGCGAACGGAACACATTGGGGAAGATTTGTAAGAACGATTGTTGAACTTATT
Source organism: uncultured Ignavibacteriales bacterium (assembly GCA_963739985.1). Classification (GTDB taxonomy): domain Bacteria; phylum Bacteroidota; class Ignavibacteria; order Ignavibacteriales; family Ignavibacteriaceae; genus CAVUCE01. The sequence continues at coordinate 616,102 of CAVUCE010000021.1, read as the reverse complement.
GCTGATAATGGTTTGGTTGGTGTCGGTGAGATGGGCGGTGGCGGAGTTTCTGCAGAGGAAACTATAAAAGGATTAAAATCTTATTTAATTGGTCACGACCCGCTTCAACTTGAACAACTGCGATGGAAAATCATGAATCCTGTTGCTTCTTTATATAATAACCGCGCACAAATCCATGCAGCAATCGAATTTGCTTGCATTGATCTTGCCGGAAAATTTTTGGGAATTAGAGCATGTGATTTACTCGGAGGAGCTTTAAGAGAAGAAATTCCTTTTGCAAGTTATTTGTTCTATAGATACCCGGATAAACATTCAGGTATAGGCGGAGAAATTAGCCCAGATGATATGGTGGCTCATGCGAAGGATCTGGTAAAAAAATACGGGTTTAAAACTCACAAACTAAAAGGCGGCGTATTTCCTCCGGATCACGATATTGAAGTTTATAAAGCTTTAGCTGATGCATTCCCGGAAGCCAGTTTTCGTCTTGATCCCAATAGTGCATGGAGTGTTGAAGAATCGATAAGAGTCGGGAAAGCGATAGAAAACATTAACAATGATTATTTTGAAGACCCAACCTTTGGATTAGAAGGAATGAGACGAGTTAGGCATTTTGTAAATATTCCAACATCTACAAACACGGTTGTAATTAACTTTGAACAATTAGCAACTTGCATTCGTACTGAAGCTGTAGATGTTATTTTGTTAGATACAACTTTCTGGGGAGGATTACGCCAGGCTTATAAAGCGGGACAAGTTCTTGAAACTTTTCAGTGGGGCGCAAGCGTTCATTCATCCGGTGAACTGGGAATACAGTTAGCAACTATGCTTCACCTCGGAGCTTCGCTTCCCAACATTAGCTTTGCCGCCGATGCACATTATCATCATTTAACTGATGATATAATTAAAGGAGGGAAACTCAAATATGTTGACGGGAAAATAAAATTACCGCATGCCCCTGGGCTTGGCGTTGAATTAGATTATGACAAACTAAAAGAATACTCTGAATTGTATAAAGAGCTGGGTGGATATTCTTATGATCGTGATCCTGAACGCCCAAATTGGTATTGTATTATGCCTGAGAAAAATTTTGCCGATCCCAAAAAAGAAATGGAGAAAAGAAAATGAAATTAGATAGCTATATCCATTATACTAAAATTGATTTGATGCCGGGCGTTCCTCTTTATGTTTATGCTATTAATGGTAATCATTACAGCATTTTGATTGACACAGGCATTCAATCAATGAAAGATCAAATAATCGAACTGTGTAAAGAAGTTGGTAACGTAAAAAATGTTTTAATAACACATGCGCACGCTGATCATATTGGCTGTAATAAGGCAGTTAAAGATTTTACAAACGCACAATTTTTTGCAGCCGGAGCAATTAATTGGATCGAAGATTTGGACGCGCATTATAAAGAATTTTGTATACCAAATGAACATTTACCCGATTCTCCTGAACAAAGAGATGAAATAATGGGCTTAATGGACGGTTCGGTTCATGTTGATACTATTATAAAGGAAGGAATCAAGTTCAGACCATCCGATGATATTAAACTAACAACACTAGAATTACCGGGCCACAAGCTAGAAGAAGTAGGTTTTCTTGATGAAATATCCGGCACTCTTTTTATGGGTGATGTTTTCCTTGCAATTGCGGCTCCGTTCTTTCATGGTTTCCAAACTGCTATCGGATTTAGGAAAAGCTTAAACAGGGTAGAAGATTTAATATATAGCGGAAAAGTAAAAAGAGTTCTGCCGGCTCATCATCCACCGTTAAATGATAAAGAAGCACTAAATGCCATTAATGAAACTAAACATTTTCTTAACGAAGTTGAAGAGGCAACTATATTATTGGCAAACGGAGCTGAGTTTCACGAATTATGGAAGAGTGTTTGTAAAAAGCTAGACAGACAATTAGAATTCAGAGGCTATGCTATGTTAGAAGTTCAAGTGCAGGAATTAATTGATGAAAAAAAATTGTATCAAGAGAACGGGAAAATATTCAGATTATGAAACACTGGCTGTTAGAAAATAATAAAGTAAAGACAGGAGTAACCGAAGTCGGAGGTTTTCTCGATCCTGTAACATTTAAGTTTGCAGAAAAAGAAATTTCGCCTTTGAACAAAGCTCCATGGGCTGAAGAGAAAATCCTAGATTCTTCTATTCCGCCAATGCTCAAACTACTTCGTAATGATTTTTTCTGTGCACCTTTTGGTGATAGCGATATTTTACCTGAAGAAACCCGTGCTCATGGCACAACAGCAAATGATAGATGGGAGGCTATAAATTTAAGCCAAAATAAAATTGAGCTACAATTAACGAAAAAAATTATGGGAGCTGAAGTAAAAAAAATAATTTCTCTCCAAGATGATCATCCGGTAATTTATGAAGAACATATTTTTTCAGGCGGGGATGGAGAAATTCCAATCGGGCACCATTTAATGTTAAAGGCAGATTCATCTCTTAAGCTAAATTTTTCTAACTGCATTTTGGGAGCCACACCGCCTTCGCCTATTGAGACTGATCCAACTTTGGGAAGATCATTGTTAAAATATCCACAAGAATTTTCCGACTTAAAAAAAGTCCGACTTGCTGACGGAAAAACAGCTGACCTAAGCAATTATCCTTGCTTAACTAATCATGAAGATTTACTCATGCTAATTTCAGATAAATCTAAACCTTTTGCTTGGACTACAGCAGTAAACTCAGAAGAAGGATGGCTTATTTTTTGCAATTAAGTCGCCAAAGATTTTACAAAGTACTGTTTTATGGTTTAGTAACAGCGGCAGATATTATCCGCCTTTTTCAAGCAGACATAAAAATGTAATTGGAATTGAAGAAGTTACTGGATTTTTTCATCTGGGGCATGAAGCATCAATTACTGAAAATCACCTAAATAAAAAAGACATAAAAACTTCAATCAAATTATTGCCCCAAAAAGATTTTAAAGTAAGATATTTATTTGGTTTAATTCCAATTCCAAATGGATTTGGCAGAGTAAAAGATATTGAAAAATTTGAGGACGGCATAAAGATTTTTGATGAAAATAATATTAATATTTTTACTAAAGTTAACCTAAACTTCATAGAAGAAAATCATAAGGAGAATGCATGAAACTAGCCACATTAAAGGATGGTTCCCTGACAGCATTTAAAGAATAAAAAAACAATTAAGCTATCCGAAATAGGTTTTAACGGATCTATGCTGGATTTAATTAAAGCAGGTAAAAATAAATGGCAAGAAATTAAATCCGCTATAGAAAATGCAGAAGCCATAAATGAACTAGATGAAGATAATTTCTCAGCTCCATTAGACAACCCGCCTAAAATTGTAGCAATTGGATTAAACTATGTTGATCACGCCAGCGAATCAAAAATGGAATTACCTAAATCGCCACTTGTATTTACAAAGTTCAGGAATTCAATTACGGGACCAACTGATAATATTGAAATACCTGCCAATCTTACTAAGGAAGTTGATTACGAAGTAGAGCTTGGTGTTGTAATCGGAAGAACAGCAAAAAATGTTTCAATAGATGAAGCCTTTGAATATGTATTCGGATACACAATATTAAATGATGTTTCTGCTAGAGATTTACAGTTTGAAGACGGCCAATGGGTTCGCGGAAAATCATTGGATACATTCTGCCCAATGGGGCCAATTATAGTGACTGCGGATGAAATAAGTGATCCACAAAATCTTGATCTTGGTTGCGATATAAACGGAAAATCTCTTCAGAAAGATAATACTAAAAGTATGATATTCGATGTGCCGGATTTAATTTCCAGGTTATCTCATTCTTTTACATTTGAACCGGGAGATATAATTGCAACCGGAACTCCGAGCGGAGTAGGATTCAGTAGAAAACCTCCAATTTATCTGCGGAACGGAGATATAGTTACTACATGGATAAACGGTATTGGTAAACTCGAAAACAAGGTAGTTGAAATATGAAAAGATTACAAGATAAAATAGCTATTGTTACAGGCGGAGCTTCGGGAATCGGGTTGGCAATAACAAAACGATTTGCCTCTGAAGGCGCAAAAATAATAATTGCAGATTTAAATCTGGAATCTGCAAAAGAAGAAGCAAAAGCAATTGGTGAAAATGTGTATTCATATCAAGTTGATATGACAAACTCAAATGAAGTTCAATCGTTGATGAATTATGTAAGTGAAAATTTTAATAAGCTTGATATAATGGTAAATAATGCAGGTATTGGAGCTGCATCGAAAGCACATGAAACATCCGAAGAAACTTGGCAAAAGGTTATAGATGTTAATCTGAAAGGAACTTTTCTTGGGATGAAATATTCTATTCCATTAATGTTAAAAAATAAATCCGGTTCGGTCATAAATATAACATCAATTGCCGCATTAGTAGGTTTACCGGAACGGGCTGTTTACAGTGCAGCTAAAGGCGGAATTTTATCACTCACACGAGCCGCAGCAATAGATTATGTTTCAGATGGTATAAGGATAAATTGCATAGCTCCTGGAACGGTAGATACGCCATGGATAAAAAGAATAACCGATAGCTATGATGATCCTAATACAGCCCGAAATAATATGATCGCAAGACAACCACATGGAAGACTTGTCGCGCCGGAAGAAATTGCTGCTATGGCTGCATACCTGGCATCTGATGAGTCAAAATCAACAATTGGAGCGGTTATGGTTGTTGACGGGGGTGCTACTGCCAAATAAATAATTTAGTAAACGATAGTTGGACACTTTTTGGACACCCGAAGTAGAAAATCTGCTTTTTTAAGCTAAAATCAAAAGTTTATTAGCGAAGCGACTCTTCCCAGTCTCTCCGCTGAGAATTTTAATACCCCGAAAATAGCGAATTTAAGCTGGTTTCAGGGTCTTTTATTTTTTACATACACTGTCTATACTGCCAAATGAGGTCAAAATTATGTGTGTTGGTCACAACTTTCTACTTTCTGTGTTCATGAATTACTAGGTTTGTGGAAAATCAACCACCCTATGAAATGCTTAGTTTTTTAAGCAACAGCTCAACAAAATCTGAATGTCTATTATTATACCGAAAACACAAATCTACAAGATACTGCTGCATATTAATAATTTTTAGACCCTTATAATTTTGTAGTTTGAATTTAATTAAACTAAGAAATCTCTCCATTTGAGTAATTCTTTTACAATTTCATTAGTATTATAGTCCTAGGAATATAATTTTATAAACCCGATAAAATTAGCTGCACTGATTTGTTTACCCTCAAGGAAACTCCCCTTCCTCTTGTTCCATTATTTTTTACATGAATAACATTTTATCTTTCCCCTTCTTATATGACCTATCTTGTCCGATTTGCAATAAGGACAGTTTGTAAAGTTTTTAAGAATCCTTTTCTCAAGTAAGTACTGCTCAGCGAGATCTTCATCTTGTATATATTTTGACAATTCAATTAAATTCATTCTAACTCCTCTAGAAATAAAAAAGCCGTCATCGACTGCGATTTATGACTGAGCAGATACCGACGGATTGTGTAAGTTACCCCAGCCAATTGGAACCTGGATGACAATTCGAGATCAGAATTTTTTATTAGAAAATTTTATTCCATTCCCCAAGGTAATATTTTGGCAGGTTTAATTATGGTTGAAACAGTTGCTAGCTAAATTCTATGTTTTTACTATTGATAGTTGACATAAATTTTGAGAACTTGTAAATAAAATGGGGATCAATTCCAAAATTCATATTAGTATTACTGTTCCGGACAGGTGCGTTAGCCGCAACTTTGATATGTTGCTTTGGTAAAAAGGAAGAATGATGATAAAAATGGTTGTTCCTCCAGCTTATTATTATTAAAAGGCTACGCCTACTTTAGGTAACATCTAATTAGACTCTTCAATCCCATCGGAAATAATTCGACTCTATAAGCTGAAATTCGATCTCAGAGAATAATGATATACAGAAAACTCATGGAACGATGTGAACCGATAACTGTTTTGAAGTAGCGTTAGTTTTCCGGGGCCGGTTGTTTATTCCATTGGGATATATCCAAACATACATGGTCAAAAGGGATCAATAGTGCTCTCGCATAGAGGAAGTAACAGAATCTGGTATTCAACAGTATAGTCGCATTTAGATTAAACAGGGCCTTTATTGTCACCACAAATTCGCGAGACTTTGGTATTATTAAAGATGTTTGCAATGAAATGCTTACAAAGTTAAATGGGATGTGGTTGAATATCAGTAAATAATAATCAATAACTTTTCAATTGAGACAACTTTTTGTTCGTTCATGCATCTTTATTATATGTTGTAGTAGTGTTAGAACTCATTTGATAAAATAATTTATAATTCTCTAACATATATAAAATTATTTTTGAGATCCATTATTATGCAAAAATACATTAAGTCTAAAAATGAATATTGGTTATACACGAAACTAATCGTTCTCTTATTACTTTTATCAAATGCTCATCTGTTTTGTTTTTCAAATTTGGAAGAGAATAAATATAATGTAGGTTTTAGATACTATAAAATATTTGATACCACACGACTTTATTATAATAATCAAGATACAACTTTTCGTCCTTTGCTAATAACCTTTTGGTATCCTTCAAAAGCGGAATCTGAAAAAGATAATATGAACTTTAAGCAATACATTGACTTAATTTCTATTAGGGATGATTTTTCAAAAACAAAGGATGTGAGAGATAGTGACAGTTACAATTTTGTAAATGCATATGCTCAATTTGCAAAAAGTTCATATGCGATTGGATTGAATATTACTACTCAACAAATCCTTGACTCTCCTGTAAAAGCATGTTTAAATCTTCCAATTGAAAAAGGTGAATTTCCTTTAATTATTTATGCTCCGTCCGACAGTAAAACACCAATTCAAAATCATATTATTTGTGAATATTTGGCAAGTCATGGATTTTATGTTATTTCAGTTCCTTCAGCAGGCCCTAATTCAATTGAGCGTAAAGATATAGGGAAAAGTATATTAGCACAAGTTGAGGATATGGAATTTATTCTTGATTACTTCGGAAAGAGAACTAAAATTAATTATTCTAATATAGGGTTATTAGGTTTTAGCATGGGTGGATTGGCAACGGCTATCTTCCAAATGAAACATACTAATGTAAAGGCTATTTTTAGCATGGATGGCAGTCAAGACTACTCATTATACATATCTCTTTCAAAACTAAAAGATTACAATGTAGACAAAACTGAAATTCCATATTTTCTTGTGGGCAATGGTAGTAGCAATTCGGTATATCCTTTTTTTAATTCAATAAAATCAAAAGAAAAGTTCTTCTTTAGAATGCCGCATCTCTCCCACTTTGGCTTTGTATCCTTTTGGACATATTTTGATAATTGCAACCCAGATACAGCAAGACATAACTATTCGAAAAGTTATCAATTTATTTGTGAAAGTGCTTTAACTTTTTTTGATGCAACATTAAGTGAGAATGAAAAATCGAAAAACAAACTATTAAGTCTAAGGTCACAAAATAATAATTATGCTAGGTATGATAAATTAGATAATTCAGAATCAACGAATTTATTAAACACATTTTTACAGGGAAATATTGATTCTGCGATATCAACTTACAAACATCATAAATCAATAAATTTTAACAACTATAATTATAATGAAGAGGAAATAAGTGCCTTAGGCAGAACGATAATAGATTATGATTTAGGTGCATCAGTAAAATTATTTTTATTTAATCGGGAAGAGTACCCAGATTCGTGGCATGTCTATTTTGATTTAGCGTTTGCATATAAAATAAAAGGGGATATCAATTTAGCTAAAAAAGCTCTAACAAAAGCACATGAAATCGAACCAGATAATATTGAAGTAAAAGATTTACTAAAAGAGTTAGAAAATAATTAATTACTTAAAAACGACTGGGCTGATATTATCGCTAAATACAAAATAGACATTTAGTAAATATTAAAAGGACACTTAAAAATGAACAAATTTGAAGATATTGATAACAAAAGAAAAGAATCAAATGCTCGATTTGAAAAGCTAAATTCAAAGGTTTATAAACTCTTCTTAGAAATGGGGGATGCAACATTTTGTGATGGAGTTTTACCAAAAAAAACAAAAGAACTTATTGCAATAGCAATCGGTGCAGTTACAAATTGCGAATCATGCATGCAGTGGCATATTGAACAAGCGCATAAGGATGGTGTTACTATTACCGAAGTAATGGAAGCTCTTGAAGAAGCCATTGATATGGGGATTGGACCAGTTACTGTAAATTCTAGGTTTGCGCTTGATGTAATGGAGAATACTTTTGGAACGATAAAATGAAAAGAATTCTATACAACTTTTCGTTCGTTCCTTAGTCTTTATAAATAAGTTGCAGCAGTAGTATTAAAAATTAAATGGATACATTAAAATGAAAAATGCCATTAGAAATATTTCTGTTCTTTTGATTCTGATAATTCATGTAGCCTTACTTGGACAAAATGCGACTCCTCAACTTTTTGAGCCAACAATTATTAAGGCAGATATCGACACTTTGATTTCCAAATTAAAGGATGTTCATCCAACATTTTTAGCACATTACAATACCAATGATTTTAAGACCAAGATTGACAGCATTAAAAATAACATTACCAAGCCAATGTCTTCGCTGGATTTCTTTAGGATTATGCAGCCAATTGTTTCTATTGATGGGCATACAAGCCTTATATATAATGGTCCATTGTGCCCCAATGAGGATAATCCTGTATTCCCTTTTAGGGTGATTGTATTTAACAACTCACTTTATATAAAGGAAAACCTAACTGAAAATAAGACGCTTGTTAAAGGCTCTGTTATTGAAAAAATAAATGGGGTTTCATCCGAAGACATTATCCGGAATCTAATTAGGTATATACCCGGAGAGAAAGAAACCTATAAAACAAAAAGGCTTGAGAAAGATCTTTATATTTATTTGGCATTGGTTTATGGTTCTTTTTCTGATTTTAATATTACTGTTGATAAATCTGAGTTGCAATTAAAGGGAGTCAAGTGGGATGACTATCAAGAGCCCTCAAAACCAAAATTTGAGTTGCGTTTTTATGACAATGATATAGCCTACATTAATAAAAAAATGTATATGCCTCCAAAGGATTTTATACATTTTATGGATTCTGCATTCACTGTAATCTCTGAGAAACAAATAGATTATTTGATAATAGATAATCTCAGTGGAAGTGGATTAAGCGACCTAGCCGATTCTTTAATGTCTTATTTTACTGCTGAACCATACAGCATGCTCGAGAAAAAAATGACAAAAATAAGTCCCTTAACAAAAGAATTTATTGAGAATAAAAAGAGTGAAGGATTCATTAAAGACGGCCATTTTATTCAAGAGTACCAAAAGCATCCATCTGTCCGTGTAAACCAGTTCTCAGGTTCAACTTATATTTTAACTGGACCATCGACCTATTCTACTGGGACCTGTTTTTCTGCGGCTGCAAAATGCTATCATAATGCGTTTATTGTGGGACAAGAGTCAGGACAACCATTATTAAGTAATGGTGATCGGAATCAATTTGAACTACCTGAAACAAAAATATTATGTATAACTGCCCTATCAACAGTTTATATGCCTTGCAATAATAATGATGAAGTCAATGGTGTGTTACCGGATTATAAAGTAACTCCAACATTGGAAGATTTACTCGATGATAAGGAATATACTTTGGAATACACTTTGAAATTAATTAGAGAAAACAAATTAAAAAAAGAAAATGTTATAGGTGATAAAGGATATTATTACAACCAAACCCCACCTGGTGATTCAGCAGTTATTTTTGCTCCCGGAATTTTTTCTTTGCCCGATCGTCTGGAATCAAATATTGCTTTATCTACTGATGGCAAAGAATGTTACTTTGGAGTACTTGAAATAAAGGACAGGAAAGTTTCCTACAAAATTTATCAAAGCAAATTTGCAAACAACAAATGGACAGAACAGACAGAAGCTCCATTTTCATTAAACAATAATATTGGTGATCCTATTCTGTCGGCAGATGGGAAAAAACTCTACTTTAATAAAGAAGGTGACATTTGGATGATTGAACGCTCTTCTGAAAAATGGGGTATACCAAAAAAGCTTCCATCCCCCATCAATTCAAATGCTTATGAGGGCTATATTACTGAATCCGCCGATGGAGTTATATACATTTCTTCCAAGCGCCCAGAAGGATTTGGCGGAATTGATAATTGGCGTATAAACCGTTTGCCAGATCAATCATTACAGGAAGAGAACCTTGGTCCAATATTTAACACAAGCTTATTTGATTACAGTCCCTTCATTGCTCCTGATGGATCCTATCTTATATTTGGCTCATATCGTGCCCGTCGCGATGGGCTACTCTATATAAGTTTTAACAAAGGGAATGATGAGTGGACTACACCTATCAACATGAATAGTTGTGGTGCTAAAGTCAACAATACAACAGCTCACCATAGCAATCCTTCTCTTTCTCCTGATGGAAAATTTTTATTTTTTAGACGTCACGAAGCAGATACTGTTATGAATGTTTATTGGGTGAGCACGGGAATTCTCAAAAAGCTTAAAGAGAAGGCTATGCAAGAAAGTTTTCCACAAAAAATTACTGACCTAAAAGGAGACTATCTCGGTCAGCAATTACCAGGAGATATTCCAGTTGTATTTGCTCATGGCATTATCTCGACCGACAGTACTATTGAACACGGATCTCCAACTTTTTCTCCCGATGGAAATGAAGTTTACTGGCAATCGAACTTGCGTCACAAAGGAAAGGAAACGAAAATATTCCTTAAAACTATGCGCCGTTTAGAAGATCAATGGACAGCGCCGGTACCTTCTTCATATGGTGGCATGCCTGCCTTTTCTCCAGATGGCAATAAACTCTATTTCATTTCCGACGAGACTGAGGAAGCAAAAGGCCTATACTTTATAGAAAAACAAGGTGAAAATTGGAGTGAACCAAAAAGTTTGAACCTTATCGCTCGTTTCCCTGAACTGAAGTATTTATATGGTCCATCGATTACAAGTAATGGCACACTCTATTTCTTTGGCCATGCTGAAGGCTTAGAGTCAATGAACAATTTTGGCATTTATCGGTCAGAATTTATCAATGGAAACTATGTAAAACCAGAATTACTACCAGCAAGTATAAATGCTGCAGAGGGTGCGCTCAATTGGACGCCTTTTATTGCACCCGACGAGAGCTACCTTCTATTCTCTTCTAATCGTTTAAATAATCAACAAGATATTTTTATCAGTTTCAGACAGTCAGATGGAACATGGACAGAAGCACATAATTTAGGCGAAGCAATTAATACCAATAGAGGTGAGCGATTTCCCTCAGTATCACCCGATGGAAAGTATCTTTTTTTCACGCGGTGGGTTGCCAGTGGAAATGAGGATGCTATGTGGGTAAGTGCAAATATCATTGATGAAATTAAAGAAGGCGTATTTAATCCCAAGAAAATGAGGAAATAATGAAAATCATTTTTTTAGTAATAAGTGCGATATTATTGTTATCGTTTTGTTTTACAGGAATACAGGCGCAAACAATTGTTTGGAAGAAGTTAAACTCTCTCCCCGAAGGTTATGGAAACGGTGAAGCTATATCATTAAATAATAAAATTTATTTTGTGGCAGGGCAATCTCCAAAAAAAACTGAATATTTTTATGAATTTAATCCAAACTTGAATACTTGGCAAAAATTAGCCGATATCCCCAATCCTGCAACCAACCTGGCGATGACAGCAGTTAACGGAAAAATTTATGCCATTGGGGGTGACAAATTTCAAAATACAAATCGTGAATACAACCCTCAAACCAATACTTGGAAACTCTTAGAACCGATGCCTACAGCGAGGCAACATATTGATTGTGGTACTTTTGACAACAATATTTTCATAACCGGGGGTCTCACTTCATGGAATAATATTTCTCAAAAAACTGAAGTTTTTAATGTAGCTACAAACACATGGACTGAAAAAGCGTCTATTCCTTCCTTTAGAAATAACGCAGCTATTGTAACCAAGGATTCTATCATTTACGTGATAGGGGGTGCCGGAAGTAAAGATGATATCTGGGCTGGGATTAAAAGTGTTGAATGTTATAATATTAATACAGATTCGTGGGTGCAAAAAAATGATTTACCTTTTATGTTATTTAAACCGGGCGCAGTGGTTGTGAACAATCAAATCATTGTTTTAGGCGGTCTATCCGAAGCAAATGGCAAAGATACCTGTTTAGAAAAAATTCTCATTTATAAGCCTGAAACAGATAACTGGGTAGAAATAACTCCATTACCTGCCCAAAATGTGTTTTTTGGATGCACCAGCATCGGAAATAAAATCTATGTAATTGGTGGTACCACAGGTGGAATTCCAAAATGGGATTATTTTAGTGAGGTTTATGAAGGCGAGCTTATTACAAATGATTCTGAGGAATAATATTATGAAGAAAAAAGTAATTATAATATTTCTGTTTCTAAGCTATATTACGGTTTCATCTTACGCTCAGTAAAAAGAAGTTGATGTTACATATATCGGAAATGCAGGTTTCTTGATAAACATTGGTGATAAAAAAATCCTTATCGACGCTTTGTTTAATGGGTTTCAAGACAATTACAATTTACCGCAGAAAATTCAGGATAAGCTTACACTCGCTCAAGCACCATTTGATGATGTGGATTTAATTTTAGTAACCCATGCTCATGGTGATCATGTTAATCCAGATATGGTACAACAACATTTGAAAAACAATACCAAAGCAATTTTTGCATCTACACAACAAATGGTTAATGCTCTAAATGGATTTACTGATCGGTGTGTTGCTTTTAACCCCACGAAAGAAAAATCGGAGAGTAAAATAATGAATGACATAAGTATAGAAGCTTTTTATCTTCCTCATGGAACGGATGCAAGAATCATTAATATTGGTTTTCTAATTTCTGTGAATGGGATCTCATTTTTCCATATGGGTGATATGCTGATTTTGATCAGTTTACTTTTGAAGAGTTTCGATCACTAGTTGAAGACTAAAGTAAATTTGGGATTTCAGTAATAGAAGGAAATGGTCTTACTGAAGAAATATTTGAAGATATGATAAAACCCCACGTTAAAGGATCAAATACCTCTCAAGGTTTAGGATGGGGAATTTTCGAAAATTTAAGCAATGGCGAATATGCATTATACCACACCGGACATGATGATGGCGTTTATTCAGTTGTTCTACTTTTACCATAGTCCAAACGAGGAGTAATAGTTTTTACAAATGGAGAAAACGGAAGGAAGACATATAAAGAAGTTATAATTGGTTCTTTTGATATTGAAGAAGAATTATTTAATAGAATGCTTACAAAAAATAAATAGAATGAAAGGAATACATTATCTGGTTTAATGAATGGTCTGTTTCTAAATAAAGAGATGTTCAGCAACGCGGGAATGTACATTGTTTCAAATTGACTGGCTGATATTGGTTACGAAATAAGCCCTTATGTCTTCATACATGCAAGGAAAAGCTTTGTCTAATGAATATGATAAAATACAAGAGCGGAAGTGGTGATCGGATATAAAGTGTTTATTGCCGGTTGTAAAACCATAGCTACCATCACTACCGAGCTGCGAATGTTCTCTTAACCTTTATTGATTTGGTATGTGAAACATTATACCATCAAAGCAAATTCAGTATTAACTTTAACTTTCATTTCTTCCAAATCGATAGGCTTGGTAGTAATGTCAGCTTGATACTGTCTCCAGGTCTCTTCATCGAAAATATACATAACCTTGCCGGATATCTCCGTATGTGCGCTTGGCTCAAAAGATGTTTTAATGCCTCTTGCATAAAATCTATGCATGCCGAGTGCAGTAATATCGGCAAGCATTACCGGAAAATATGTTTTGAATGGCCGATTGACTGTTCTTGGAACTCCTAAAAATGCATGAAAACCTTTTGGATATTTTGAATTGATGCGCCATTTTCCGGTACTAAAACTTAATTGGCTAAATTCTTCTATAATACCATCTTCATCAATATATACTTTTCCTGATTTCATTATTACTCTTTCATAAGGTGTATATATTTTAGATTTCGATGATTTGAACAAAGATATTTTACGCTCAAATAATTTGTAAAATATTCCGCATTCATATTCTATGCGATTACTCTCAAATAGCTTTCGTTCAGCTTGATCAGCCATATTATATGCTATGCACATATTGTCCTACTATTCTTTATAATTTGTATTTATTACTTCTGCCCTCGGAGTCTAAATTCTAGAGTGTCCGATTCGTATAGCTAAAATAAAGTCTTCAAAAGTTAAAGACGGTGATATTAGTCTCAAATCTAGGACAGCAGCTTGTTACCATAAGTGAGCTGCACTGAAAAGTTGTCTAGGTTGCGCAACAATACAAACTCCCGTACATGATGTACTTTTTAGTGTGAAGATTAAAGCATTAATTTCGGCTAAACGAATACATAAAATTATTTTAAGATTCTTTCGATACGTTTTACTAAACATTTTGTTGAAGCATCTTCAGTATTTAAGAAGTGAAATAGTGGAGCTCTACGTTCTCAAAAACTGATGCAAAAAGATTAGACGATCTAAGAAGCAGCGAAATTGAGTGTCGTGAATATTATATGGTGATGAAAGATCACGCAGATATATGATAGCGATATTACTTTGGGCACCGGATCGATTAAATCCATCCGTACGGCGTTAAACATTTCGCTCGTTCAATTTGCTAAAATGCTTAATAGGTCTTCTCCGACCATAAAAAATTGGGTGGAAAAAATCAAAATGGAATTACAAAAATATTTATAGGATTAGATCTCGATTATATTAATGGACAGACTTCGCTTTATGAAGATGAAAAAGACGGTCTGCGTATTCCAACAATTACAACGCACGGTGATTTTGATGAATTTGAACAGCTTGGTGTATAAAAAGCTAATGAGTGGTTGTTATGAAGAAAGACAAGTCTAGACAAAATTCTAACTGAAGAATTTATAAAAGATTTACATAAAAGGATGTTTGAAGATATTTGGACCTGGCTGGTAAATTTTGAAAGTCGGATAAGAATATCTGTTTAGACTGAACTATGATAAGAGTAGAATTAAAAAAACTGTTGGAGGATTGGAAATACTGAATTGATAACAAAGTGGATGAAGAAGATGAAATTGCCGAAAGATTTAGTCACCGTTTGGTATCAATTCATCCTTTTGAAAACGGTAACGGAAGGCATTCACGCTTAATGGCAGATGTTCTAATTAATAAAGGTTTTGGCAAACCCTATTTTACATGGGGAAGTAAAAACTTGGTTAAACCGGGTGAAGCAAGAACAAAATATCTGCGAGCCTTAAGGGAATCAGATAAAAACGATTATAAATCTTTAATTAAACTTGTAAGATTATAAAATATCATAAATTAAGAATCCTTTTCTTTTTTGATTTAAAGAAATAGTATGTTGACAATATTTTCCAACTGAATAGAAACGGAAATCATTCCCACCACAATGAACAATGAGATGTAGCCTCTTTAATTAAATTTTCAAAAGCAACTTACGTTAAAATGATTCAAAACCTTATTTGGGTTGCAGGTTATAATGTAATCGCTATTCCGCTTGCGATTGGTATAGTATATCCATTCGGAATTTTGATAAGCCGTAATGTTGGGGCTGTACTAATGAGCTTGAGCACTGTTATCGTTTCAATCAATGCAAAGATGCTGAAAATTTAATACTTTATTTCCTGTTGTTTAGATTTAATTTTCAAAACTAGAATTGAGGAATATTCAAATGAAAAATAAAATTATTTCCCTCGGTTATATATGGTTTACACTTTTAACTGGGATTTTTTTTACTGTAAGTATTTCACAAAATATCCAGGCCCAGCAGAAGATGGGAAATGATAGTATGCAAATGAAAGATTCGACTTTGATGATGCGAAGGGAGATGATACATTCCAGGAGTTCAATGGTAATGCCGTTTAATATGAATAAGGTTACGCATTTTTTCATCAAAACTAAAAACGGGGGCATGTTAACGATTAAAGCTAAAAATAAACAGGATACTGTTCAAATAAATTTGATAAGGAACCATCTCCAAAATGAACAAGATTTATTTTCAAAAGCAGATTTCAAAGACCCTAAAACATTACACGGGGCAAATATGCCTGGTCTTAAAGTTTTAACAAATTCAAATGGTAAGTTTAAGGTTAATTATAAAAAATTATCTGACGGAGCTGAACTTACTTTTACGTCAACCTATCCAACAGTAATTAAAGCATTGCATATTTGGTTTGATGCTCAACTGAAAGATCATGGTAAGGATGCAAGAAATCACGAATAATCAAATATGAAATGAATGTATAATCTTTCAATTTGATTGAACTCATTCAATTCTATTTCCTTATCATTAAACACTTAAATAAGATATTAAATTTTCTTTAATCCTTTTAAATAATTTAGAATCACTTTCTTCATTTTAATTGGAATTTTTCCTCTTTTGCTTTATTATCCCTTATTACGATGGCATATATTGAACCCTCCCCCGAATTGTAGACAAAAAAAGCAACTATATTAGAAAGGAAATAATATAGGAGCGAAGAAATGTCACCAAAAATACCACGAAATAGCTATGGTAAAAAATACAAAATAGCTGCTATAAAGCTAGTCTTAGAATCAGACAGATCAGTCAAAAGTATAGCCACAGATTTAGGAAACAGTGAGGATACATTAATCAACCGGAAGAGAAAATATCTAGTTGACTCAGAGGATGCATTTCCTGGAAAAAGGTAAACTAGAATTAAGAAGACGAGACAGACAAATCGCTACGTTAAAAATGGAACGTGACATTTTAAAAAAGCCTTAGCCTTTTTTGCAAAGGACGGAAAGTGAAATATAAATTCATAAAAGATAATTGAAGGCTGGCTTTACTTAGCTGTAGTGCTTGTTATATGCAACCTGGAAATAATCGACCGGTCAATAAGTCCGTTAGAATATTTAGAAAAGGATGTCGAGAAAAAACTAGAAGGAATTAAATCAAAAGTTGCTTAACTTTCCGTATACTTTTTAGGGTACAGTTCAGATCAGTCCAGGGGATGGGGTGCTCCTTATATTGAATATCCATTCACAAATGCTTAAACAAAATATAATATAATTGTTTTCTAATTAGGGAAAGACTAATTATAGTAATTCATTCAATAACATACATGGGAGCAAAGAATGAAAGTATTTTATTCTAACTCAGTATTTAATACATTTTTTTTCGCCCTGGTTATTTTATTATCGTCAAATATTTATTCGCAAAGATATTGGAATGTCGCAGCTAAATTTGACGGCTCAGATAGCAGCTATGTCGCCGTTGACCCTTATGCGGGATTAGATAATTTAACAGGCAATTTTACAATTGAATGCTGGCTAAAAGCAGACACAAACATGACAGGTTCTGTATTTGGCAAAAGAAATGTAAGGTTAATGATTCAAAAAGAGACTGGTGATAAATTCAGAGCACGTATACAAACCAGCAATAGTACAAAAATATATTCTAGAAAAGCTGCATTATTAGAAATCAATAAATGGTATCATGTTGCTTGCACATATGATGAATCAGGTAGCGGATCTATGAAGGTATATATTAATGGAAACCTTGATAGCTCAAGAACAGGTACCGGCATAGGTGCAGTTAGTTATCATGATTCATTATTTATAGGGAAATCAGAATATGGCCCTTTCAAAGGAATGATTGATGATATTAGAATTTGGGACAGGGCATTATCGCAATCAGAAATAAAAATGAATATGAGAAATCCATATGTAGGTGAGCTGAATCAGCAAAAATCTAATTTTGGTGCTGGATTAGTTATGTCTACGTCATTTGATTTTACTTATACCGGAAATGGTAACTCGCTTTATTTTTACGATGGTTATAACAAGTATAGACAGTACAATGTTAAAGCGATTTATTTGGGTGGCTATCCTTCTCAAACACTTGTGCTAAATAACTCACTTTGGCTTGCACATTCAGGAGATTATGCTGTGATGTCAAGTGATCCGGACATTGAATTATCGGGTCCGGTAACGGCCGAAGCATGGATTTATCCTGTTAATTCTACTTCAGGAACACAATATATTTTAGGAAAAGGCAATGACTATGCAATGTATTTGGAAGATACAGGTAAATTGGGATTTGTATTTAACAGTCATGTTGGTACCTCAATTTCAACAATTCCTTCAAATCAGTGGACACATATTGCAATTACATTCAATAGTTCAGGTAGTGGTAATTTATATATTAACGGTAAATATGATGTAGGCTATAATTATGGAGTACCTACAACTGCAAATACAGATTCATTATTTATAGGTACTTCCGGCGGCATTAATTATTTTAAAGGATATATAGATGCTGTTAATATTTCAAATTATGTAAAGAGTGAAAACGATATTAAAAGTGACATGTTTATAATAACTGATTACTATAACAAACCAATTCCTCCAAACTCAACTGTAAGCTTAAATTTTGATTACTACAATTACCCTACAACGGGGAATGGGAAAGCTTACTATTTAAGGGGAGGTGCAGCATACTCAACTCCGGTTTACCAAGATGATATTCCAGTTTCACCCATGCTTGGAAGTTTCAATGATAATTTCCCAAATGGTTACTTCTTTAAATCATCTGATAGGAGAATTCCTCAATTCAATACTGCCGGTTATATGAATGAAGATAGTCTTGAGGTTACAAGTTCAAACAGCATTAATGATATAAATATGTTTGTTGCTATTAACCATAATAGATTATTAGATCTTAAAATTATATTGTATTCACCAACCGGAGACTCTGTAATTGTTTGGAACCAAAATAGGGGCATTAACAATAATGTTGATAATTTAATTACTGTGTTTAATGACGAGTCTGATAATGAATTAGTAAATAATAACTATGTAGATTTTGGACAAGATGTTAAACCAATAAATTCTTTAAAATCAATTTTTTCCGGAAAGAATCCTAAAGGTATTTGGCGATTAAAAATAATCGATTTATATAATGGGAATATAGGATTTTTATATGGCTGGGGATTAAGATTGAACAATGCTACAAATGCTACAGGTGTTGAAGATAATTATTCAAACACATCTCCTTCTGTTTATAATCTTGAGCAAAATTATCCAAATCCATTTAACCCAATTACAACTATTAGTTATTCACTGCCAAAAGCTTCGAATGTAAAACTAACTATATATAATTTATTAGGGCAGGAAGTTACAACTTTAGTAAATTCATTTAATCAAGCAGGTAAGCATTCAATTAAGTTTAATGCAGCAAACCTGGCAAGTGGAGTTTACTTCTATTCAATTAAGGCAGATGGTTTTGTATCTTCAAAAAAATTGATACTATTAAAATAGTTTATCAAATAATAAATACTTGAATTTAAATATTGTAGAGATGAGGCATGCTTCGTCTCTACAATCCTTCCAAGAGTGTTGCAGAACATAATTTTGTCATTTCGAACGAGTCCGCCTACCGGCAGGTAGGTCCACGAGTGAGAACTCTTTTTATTTTGTTGTCAAAGCTATGAAAGAGATTCATTTCGCAGAAACTTTAAAAATAGCCTTGTTTTGCAATTATAAACTGATTGATCTGATTTTTTAAATAAATTTAATACTTTAATCAAGCTATAAGAAATTATTAAATATTTGCACACTGCAAACATTTTTGGAGCTCTCTTCACAATCAAATGAAGAGAGTCCGATCAAGTTCTGCCTATTTCAAAAGTATCAATTTTTTAATTGAACTAAATTTCCCGGCCTGTAATCTATAAAAATATATTCCGCTTGCAAGATTACTTCCGTTAAATGTTATATTATACCGGCCAGCTTCTTTATTTTCATCTACTAATGATGCTACTTCCCTTCCTATTTCGTCATATACTTTTAAGGTTACATGTTCCGATTTGGGTATTGCATACTGTATTGTTGTTGTAGGATTAAAAGGATTCGGATAATTCTGGTTTAACATAAATTCGCCCGGCGCATTGATATCAACTTCAACTACTTTTGAATATTTAAATTGCCCGTCATTGTCAATAAGTTTTAACCGGTAATAGTATTTTCCGGATAGTGTTGAATTATCAGTATAGGTATATTGTTTAGGACTGTTACTATTTCCACTGCCTTTAATAAATCCTATCCTAGTGAAATTCTCAAGCCCGCTTTTATTATTCGAGTGTTGATCTTCAATAGATTTAGCACGATCTATTTCAAATCCGGAGTTATTTGATTCTGTTTCCGTTTTCCAGGCAAGATTAACATGACCGTTTGAAGCACCCCCTGTAAATGAAATTAGTTCAACAGGCAGGGGTGAAGAAATTGTTGAAGTAAATATACCCCGACCGTGAGTAGCAACGGCAATAGTATTATCTGAAGGCCTGTAATCAAGCATTGAACAAACAGCATTTCCGACAGATGAAGTTGCTTCTTGTGTCCAGGTTGTTGAATTGCCGTTAAGAGTTGTAGTAAAATAAACGCCAGTACTGGTTGCCAAAAAATAATGTGTTACTCCGCCTACATTAAAAATTTCAGCCCACCTAATAGAAGGACCGGTAACCGCATTAAGATTACCTGATTCGCTTGTCCAGCTAGTTCCGCCGTTTGTTGTGTACCATATTCTATCCACATTATAATTACTAAAGACAAGCATAGCTTTATTTGAATTAGTCGGATCAACGTTAATACAGCTTACATAAGCACCGGAAGGAAAACCGGGATCGGTAATTTTCGTAACAGTTGGAGTCGAACCCGAATTGGCATTATCTATTCGATATGCGTCACCTTTTGTCGTTCCATAATAGACAACATTTGCACTGGAGGCAGTAGAAATTCCAATGGTGCTTACCTGCGCGCCGGTAATGTCAGTTGAAGTCAGGAATGTCCATGCGGGTATTTGGGAAAGTTCCCGTATTTATAGCAGTATTTCTCCAAATACCCGAATTTGCTGTACTATTTCCACCGGCATAATAAAGCAGGGCATTATTGTTTGGATCAAGAGCAAAAGGATTTGTAAAAAGTTGATTAGCTTTGATTAAAGGGGTTAATTCACCGTGATAAATATTCGATCTGTCCAAGGAATATAGATCTCCATTTTGGATCTCGGTATAAATAAAATTATCAGAGACCGGGGCGACAACGTCGTACTGCCCGTCGCCTCCTCCTTGTAATGCAGTCCAGCTTGAAAGCCCTGTACTACTTGTTGCTAAGTTACCGTTATCCTGTGCGCCGCCGGCAATTTCATTACTTCCACTTTCAGGTGCTAAAGAAACGGAATAGAATTGTGTAACATCGTAACCGCTATTTATAAAACTCCAGGCAACGGTTTCCGATCTGACTGCATTGCTAAAAGTTGTTGCCGTAATATCATTAGTTCTGGAAATTCCACCATCGGAACCGGCATAAGCGGCAACATTACTGCCGGGTCTAAATACTAATGCATGTTCATCCGGATGTTGCCCCGTATAACTAGAAATGTCATTTATAGGTGAATAGCCACCAATCCATGTTGTATTATTTGAAGTGGCAAAACCATCGGTGGACCTGTAAATGTTCGTAGTACCGATAATAATAAAATTAGGATCGTCCGGTTTAACTGTTACAAACATATTATAGGAGCCTTGGGTATTAAGTCCTCCTACATTTCCGCTTACAGTAGGCAGATTTGACGACAGATCAGTAGCGGAACCACCGCCGGAATCATCATATTTCCATAAACTTAAACCGTCCCCATTGCTGCCTGCCTGTCCGCTTCCTGGAGTATCGCCAAAGAAATAAACAATATTTTGATTAGACGGAGCTATTGCAATTACAATTCTGTTATATGTAGTTGGAAGAGTTATACTGCTGATGTGGGAAAAATTTGTACCATCGGTTGATTTATAAATACCTGCTGAAGACAAAGTATTATCACCTATAGTTGCATATACTATACCTGTGGTGGTAACAGCAACCTGAGAATAAATAGGATAATATGAGTTGTCAGTTAGAACAGTATTCCATGAAGCCCCTCCGTCAGTACTTTGTTTGATACCACCATAAGTTGCAGCGTAAATATTGCCCGAAGAAGGGTCAAGAGCAATTCCGTTAACAAAGCTAAAATCACTTTGGGTTGCGTCCTCAGGATGTGTAATTTGAGTAGAAGCAAGCAGGCTCCATGATTGCCCGTTGTCTGTAGATTTAAAAATTCCGCTGCCAAGATATCTGTTCGTTCCCCCTTTATCGTCAAAGGCAGTTGATGCGTATTCACCTGTTCCTACATACCAGGTATCTTCATGACCGGCTCTAGTATCTTGAACTATACATGTAACCGCGGGAATTTGGGTAGGAGTAGAAACTTCTGTCCAACTAGCACCATCATCTGTGGATCTCCAAATACCGCCTGATGCTCCCCCGGCAATAATTGTTATATTATTTTGAGTTCTAACATCAATTCCAATTGCCCTTGTTCTTCCGCCGATATTATTCGGACCTCTTTCTGCCCAGGTTAAAGCCTGTGCATTCTTAACCGAGTTTCCTTTATAAAGTACCGTGGCTTCTATTTTCGGAAGTGTAGCGGCATACTTTAATTCCAATTTACGGATGTGCGGTGGTATTTGATTTGTTTTAGGATCTCTCAGCATCAAGAATTCTTGATTTGCATATCCATAGGGACTGTCATCTTCATGATTTTCTACTTTTTTAATCTTATGATTGGCCATATTATTAAGTACTAAGAAAAATAACATGGAGCCAATCAAAATAATTAAGTACTTCTTCATACTTATTTACCTCCTTCAGCAATCATTAAACATTAATAAACATAAACTATGCATTAGATTGGAAAACCATTTCTTATTCCAATCTCTCGGTACCGCAATTGCTTTATTTTTAATTTAAACTCAGATTTTGAAATCTGAGCTATGAAAATTTTCTATTGCATAATTGTAACTAAATGCATTTACCTACTGATCATTTTAACAGTATCATCTTCTTTGTCTGCGAAAATGTTCCTGTTTCTATCCTGTAATAGTAAACTCCGCTTGCAAGATTAGAGCCGCTAAAAGTTAGCTCATGCTTTCCTGCAGAATAAGTACCATCCGCCAATAACATAACTTGCTGCCCTATCTGGTTGAAAACAGTAATCTTTGCATTTCCCGAAGCAGGCAAATTAAAATCAATTTTTGTTGATCGGGTTAAACGGATTCGGATAGTTCTGGAAAAGCGAGTAGTTATTCACTAAACCGGGTTTGCTATCCGTAACGTTTGTTGCCGTATTTGAAACATCTAAGGTTGCAACAAATCCGTTTCGATCGTTTTGCCCTGCGTTTAATGTATAACTTCCCAGGGAAAGGTTGGTGTTATAATCACCGCTTATAAATACTTGACCGCCGTTATTTTTACTGTATAATGCTTGTACGGGATTTGATTGGACCGGGACCTTAGTACTAGCTATAAGATCCAAACCTTCCGTACCGCTTCCTTTTATTTGTTTTACCCAAAGAAAGTTGCCTGCTGAATCATACTTGCTGACAAACATATCAGTCAGTCCGTCGGAAATCAAAGTAACCGGATGATTGCTCTCAGAACCAAAATTCGCTGTATCTGAAAAAACACCTACTACATAACTATTGCCTTTTGCATCAACCACAACCCGGTTTCCTTTCGCAAATGCTACTTCTCCGAATTGTCTTGCCCATAAAGCATTTCCGTTCAGATCATATTTAACGATGTAACCGTCACCATATCGTCCTTTAGCAGTTAATGTTAAACTAGAGCCCACAAAGCTGGCTGTGCCGTGAAAATGCCCCGTAACATAAATATTTCCTAATGTATCGGTTGCTGCGCCGTTACCGACAATATCCTCGCCGCCGCCGATGAAACTAATAAAATACCAATTCCCGTTAACATCGTAATCCATAACAAAGGTATCAGATGTGGAATAGTCGTTATTGTATGTAATTGATGTATCGGGCAGGTTAACTACACCTTTCCCTATTACTCCCAGCACATTTACGTAGCCAAGTGAATCAACAGACATAGATAAAACCACATCGTTATCCGGAGTGCCTCCGATAGAAACCCAATCAGGAATACCTGTATCCTTGTCTAATGTTGCAACAAAAAAATCGCCTTTTCCATTGGTCTTTTTAGACATGCCTAGAAAATTTGTACCTGAAAATCTTCCTCCGATGTAAGGATAGCCCTGGTCCATAACAATGGAGTTTACACTGTTTAATCCGATACCGAGAGTGTCTATTCCACCTTCACTGCCGCTGTTTCCGCCCTGGGTCCATAGAATTTTACCGGACGAATTATATTTTGCTACGAACATCTCAAAATTAATTTTATTGTCATTTCTTCCGTCGGTTAATGTTGAAACCGAATTTCCACCACCGTCTAAAAATGACATTGTTTTGACAAATGTTCCACCGACATAACAATCGCCGGCTTTGTCCACGGCTAATGCAATGCCGCCTTCAATAGCAAGGGTATCGGAAATAGATGTGTCTCCGCGTGCAGTCCTGATCCAGAGAGGGTTGCCGTCTTTGTCATATTTTGCAATAAAATAATCATACCCTTTACTGCTTGTTATAGATGTACCGCCAAAATTTATAGTACCGGTATAACCGCCGGTTACATAACGATTGTCACTGGAGTCAACTGCAGTACCACCAATCTGTATGATTTTAGAACCGCTAATCGGAAAAGCCGAAGTGAATTGGGCTCCTGAAATACCGGCTGTTTTGGAATCGATATTTTGAACAGCCGTTTTGTATAATGCTACCGAATTAGTTGAACGGTTATCCAGGTTCAACAATGCAGGATTGTCTAGCTCTTTTGGTTTTGTAATGTGAGTAATAGTAAGCCCGCTTACTATCTTTGAGCCAATGCTACTCCCACTTGTGGAACAATCTGGCTCTGTGCAAAAATTGACCATGGCAAACAAATTTGTTTGTCCAATTAGAATAAGGAAAACAACTGCGGCTAAAAATACATTATCAGTGTTAGATCGTTTTTTCATTTTTTTACCTCATATTTAAATTGTATAGAATCATGTTCAGAACATCTTTTAACTGTTCCAATCCATCTTTTTTTAAGAGATAATAGGATGCACCAAGCGATCTGCATCTATCTTTATATCTTTTATTTTCAAATTGAGTAAATACAATTACCGGAATATTTATATTCTTTTTTTTCATTTCGGATAAAACTTCAATTCCGTTTATATCTTTCAATCTTATATCAAGAATAATAATATCGGGTTGTAGTTCGTTAATCAGCGACATTGCTTCTTTACCGCTTTCGGATTCGGCAGCTATACTGACTTCCGGTATTAATGAAATGGTTTCGGCAATTTTTTTGCGGACCAGTTCCTGATCTTCTATTATTAAACATTTATGCATAACAAAAGAGAAGTTCTTAAAATGAATGGAAATTGTATGTAGAGTTTTTTAGAAAAGTTTTGTCGGATTAATCCGACAAAGGACCTTCTGAAACCGGCAGTAATTTGGGAGGATTTGAATTTCACATAAAAAACGTAAGGACTACCTGTTGAGTAAAACAGCATTTATAATATAGCTCGAAGGACATAAAGACTTTTTGATGTATTGTCATATCAACAAATCCGTCAGCCGACGGATGAGGAGATATCTTTAAAATAGTTTTTGTTAGTAGACTACTAACAAGATTTCTCACTCCCGAAAAACATAGGGAATTCGAAATGACAATAGAACCGGGAAATATTTTTCCTTACTTAGTCCGTCGCCTAAAGAGACTGTATTAAAATCTATTTTATTTTCATGGTGAGCGGAGTCGAACCATGAATTTAACCCATATTCAGTCTTCGACTCCGCTCAGACTAACATGCACACTAATTTTCATTAAAGATTCCCGAAATCTTCGTGATTTCGGGAATCTGATACTATGAGTTAGAATTATTTTAATAGCATTAATTTTTTAACAGCACTATACTTTCCGGCCTGTATTTTGTAGACATAAACTCCGCTTGCCAGATTACTAGCATCAAAATGTACGGAATGTTCCCCTGCCGAGTTTTGACCATTTACAAGAGTTGATACTTTTTGTCCGAGTAAATTATAAACATTTAGTACTACATTGGATTGTGCCGGTAAAATATAGCTAATTGTAGTTGTTGGATTGAAAGGATTCGGATAATTTTGTAAAAGTGAATAGTTCTTTATTACTTCAGAATTGTTTTTTGCAATCCCGGTAGAACATTTGAAACATCTAAGGATGCAACAAATCCGTTTCGATCGTTTTGCCCTGCGTTTAATGTATAGCTTCCCAGGGAAAGGTTGGTGTTATAATCACCGCTTATAAATACTTGACCGCCGTTATTATTACTGTATAATGCTTGTACGGGATTTGATTGGACCGGGACCTTAGTACTAGCTATAAGATCCAAACCCTCCGTACCGCTTCCTTTTATTTGTTTTACCCCAAGAAAGTTGCCTGCTGAATCATACTTGCTGACAAACATATCAGTCAGTCCGTCGGAAATCAAAGTAACCGGATGATTGCTCTCAGAACCAAAATTCGCTGTATCTGAAAAAACACCTACTACATAACTATTGCCTTTTGCATCAACCACAACCCGGTTTCCCTTCGCAAATGCTACTTCTCCGAATTGTCTTGCCCATAAAGCATTTCCGTTCAGATCATATTTAACGATGTAACCATCACCATATCGTCCTTTAGCAGTTAATGTTAAATTAGAGCCCACAAAGCTGGCTGTGCCGTGAAAATGCCCCGTAACATAAATATTTCCTAATGTATCGGTTGCTGCGCCGTTACCAACAATATCCTCGCCGCCGCCGATGAAACTAATAAAATACCACTGCCCGTTAACATCGTAACTCATAACAAAAGTATCTTGAAGTGGAATAGTCGTTATTATATGTAAGTGATGTATCGGGCAGGTTAACTTTACCTTTTCCTATTACTCCCAGCACATTTATGTAGCCAAGCGAATCAGCAGACATAGATAAAACCACATCGTTATCCGGAGTGCCTCCGATAGACACCCAATCAGGAATACCGGTGTCCTTATCTAAAGTTGCAACAAAAAAATCGCCTTTTCCATTAGTCTTTTCAGTCTTGCCAAGGAAATTTGTACCTGAAAATCTTCCTCCGATGTAAGGATAGCCCTGGTCAATAATAATGGAGTTCACGCTGTTTAAGCCGATACCAAGAGTATCAATTCCACCTTCACTGCCGCTGTTTCCGCCCTGGGTCCATAGAATTTTACCGGACGAATTATATTTTGCAACGAACATCTCAAAATTAATTTTATTGTCATTTCTTCCGTCGGTTAATGTTGAAACCGAATTTCCACCGCCGTCTAAAAATGACATTGTTTTGACAAATGTTCCGCCGACATAACAATCGCCGGCTTTGTCCACGGCTAATGCAATGCCGCCTTCAATAGCCAGGGTATCGGAAATAGATGTGTCTCCGCGTGCAGTCCTGATCCAGAGAGGGTTGCCGTCTTTGTCATATTTTGCAATAAAATAATCATACCCTTTACTGCTTGTTATAGTCGTTCCGCCAAAATTTATAGTACCGGTATAACCGCCTGTTACATAACGATTGCCGTTGGAGTCAACTGCAGTACCGCCAATCTGTACGATTTTAGAACCGCTAATCGGAAAAGCCGAAGTGAATAGTGCTCCTGAAATACCGGCTGTTTTGGAATCGCTATTTTGAACAGCCGTTTTGTACAATGCTGCCGAATTAGTTGAACGGTTATCCAGGTTCAACAATGCCGGATTGTTTAGCTCTTTCGGCTTTGTAATGTGAGTAATAGTAAGCTCCGCTTACTATCTTTACCTGTGCCCTGTTAGTCGCCGCAATGTGGCTCTTGCACACATTGACCATGGCAAACAAATTTGTTTGACCGATTAGAATAAGGAAAACAACTGCTGCTAAAAATACATTATTAATGTTGGACTTTTTTTCCATTTTTTTACCTCATATTTTTGTTGTATAAAATCATATCATTTAAGTCTTGTAAACAATAATTTATTTGCGTCTCTTTCTTAGTGTCGTAACGAATATTATTGCAATTAGAATCAAACAGCCCTTGGGAAAATACCC
Organism: uncultured Ignavibacteriales bacterium; assembly: GCA_963739985.1. GTDB lineage: Bacteria > Bacteroidota > Ignavibacteria > Ignavibacteriales > Ignavibacteriaceae > CAVUCE01. The sequence continues at coordinate 587,975 of CAVUCE010000021.1, read as the reverse complement.
GGGATACCTATCATAGAAGGTAGTGATAGAAGAGAGCCTTACATTAGCAGTTGCAACCTGTTTACTCCACCAGGGCACTTTTCCATAAACATTCCCTAACGGATCGCAAAAGAATGTATACCCTGTTGTTGAACACTCCGCTATAGAGCGTCTTGATTCAATACTGCGAATTCTTGTGTACCCTTCTACTTCATGTACGGTGGTAGTTAGAGAATTACCCAGCCTGCTTTCATTTGTAAGAGCGGCAATAAAATTTTCTCCCTCCCCGGATGCCTCTATTACCGGATAAGGATAAAACAGGTCCCAGCAAATTATCGGGCAAACATGAATTAGTTTATTGTTATGCGAGGCAAAAAGAAGAGACTTCGGACCTTTACCCGCGCTGAAGTTTGCACCGTCTCCCAGATCAAGAGTTAAATTTGATAGAATCGGAAAAATATCCGAATATGGAACATATTCCGTAAACGGCATCAGGTTTTGTTTACGGTAAATTTTTAAGCCGGATATATTTATATTTTCTTTTACATACTTCCACGCAAGCTGCGGGGTAACCATAACCGCGGAGTTATATATTTTATAATTCCTGTGTAAATATTTTTGCAACGGAGGAATCTTTGTTGAGTCATTGAACTTATCGGCATCAAGAGTTCCTGTCAGCAGCGGTGTATTCCAATTCAATACCTTGCCGAATAAATAATCTCTAATCTGTTTATTTGATCGAATATAAAACTCGACTGCGGCTTCCGGCCAAATAACCAGATCTGTATTTGTTGATTTAAGTAATGAATCCGTCATCTCAACATATTTCGCCATGCTTTTTTCAAGAGTTGGATTATCATATTTTTTTGGCGGCGGATTGTTTGACTGCACCAGGCTTACCGTCACTTCCCCGCCAAGTTTTGCGGGTATTGTTGCCTGCGAATAAAATGAATAAAGAAGCGGAGGAATAAACATCAAAGCAATAATTAATGAAAAGCGTTTAATCAAAAAAGGAACTGCATATTTATCTTTTATATTATCAGACTTGTGTTTCTTTTTACCCGATAATTTTTTTCACTAATATTTGCCAATCATCTATTGAAAGAGCGATAAGCACATTTAGTAGAAGCAACCAAAATGAAATTGAATAATACCCGAACAAATCAACAAATTGAATCAGCCAGTTAAATGGTGCCTGTGAAATATATATCGCAAATATTGGCATTGAAAATTTCGATTCAAAGAAAAACCATTCCCAAAACGGAAGCAATAATGGAAGTACTAAAATTGCTTTTCGCCAGCCAAGTTTGTTTTGAAAAAAATAAAGAGAGAAAAACGGGACAGCAAGCTGCAACGCTCCAATAGCTATAAGCAAAGCTCCGCCGATAAAATAACCATGTATAAATGAGAACATGGAAACCAGCAGAAACAAAAAACAAAATATAAAAACCGCCAGAATATACTTGACGAAAATTGTTAACGGATTTTAGTGCAAGTATAAAAGGGACAAGGCAAAACCACGCTAAAGGAGAAAGCGGAATTCCTGAAATGGTGTTCATTGAAATTCCCAAAAGAATGCCGCTAATAGCAGAGTAGATATAAATTTTTTTCATTATATTTTTAATTATATAGAATCATGTTCAGAACATCTTTTAACTGTTCCAATCCATCTTTTTTTAACAGGTAATAAGATGCGCCAAGCGTTTTTACATCTTTCTTCATACCTTTTGTTTTCAAATTGAGTAAATACAATTACCGGAATATTCATGTTCTTCTTTTTCATTTCGGATAATACTTCAATTCCGTTTATATCTTTTAATCTTATATCCAGAATAATAACATCAGGATTTAATTCGTTGATTAACGTAATTGCTTCTTTCCCGCTTTCAGTTTCGGCAATTATCTGTAAGTTTAGGTATTAACGAAATAGTTTCGGACAATTTTTTTACGTATTGGTTCCTGATCTTCTATTATTAAACATTTATGCATAACAGAAGACAAGTTCTAAAAATGAATGTAAATTTTATGTAGAGTTTTTCGGAAAAGTTTTGTCGGATTAATCCGACAAAATAATTTTCTCGGAGGTTATAAGTTTGATGGGATTTGCTTTTTCAGAATAAAAACTAGCAGTGAAATAATATTTATCGAATTATTCTAACAGCTTATTTTCAATTGCAAATCGAATAATATCAGCATTGGAATGTAAGTCAAGCTTTTCAATTAGCCGCGTGCGGTAAGTACTAACCGAGCTGCTGCCGATATTAAGCTCATCTGCAATATCTTTTATTTTTTTGCCCCGGGCAATTTTTATAAGCACCGTCATCTCTCTTTCAGAAAGATTTTCGTGCGGTAAAGAAGATTCTTCTGTTTGAAACGAATCAGCTATTTCCTCGGCAAGATTTTCTGAAATATATTTTCTTCCTTCAGAAACTTTTTGAATTGCTTTTAGTAATTCCTCAGATGAGACATCTTTCGTAACATAACCAGAGGCGTTTGCTTTTAAAGCCTTCACGGCATATCTTTTTTCAGAATACATACTAAGTATAATTACCGGCAAATCGGCACGCATAGATTTAATTTCTTTTAAAACTTCCAGACCACGTTTACCGGGTAAGCCAATATCTAAAAGAGTTAAATCAAATTCCTTCTCGAGGATTTCCCCTAACAATTCTTCACCGGATGAAACTTCATCAACTTCCGAAATGAAAGAAGCTTTAAGAAGGATATCTCGAATTCCTTCGCGGAACATTACGTGATCATCTGCGATAATTATTTTCATATTAATTTTGATTTAGAGAAATTGATGCATCGCCGTTTAATAGAGGAACTGAAATATAAACTGTTGTTCCCTTTTTTTCATTCCTGGAAATGTTAAAAGTTCCGTTCCATTTATAAAGCCGTTCACGCATACCAATCAAACCGATAGATTTTGTATCGGCAATTTGCTCATTGGAAATGCCGTCTCCATCGTCAACAATAGTCATCTCAATATTGTCATTAGTTAGAGAAAAATTTACAATTATCTGCCGAGCATTAGCGTGACGAACGACATTGGTTAAACTTTCTTGCAAAGTTCGGAAGATATCCAGTGATAAATCTTTATCAACATTTATTTCAGCAGCATTTAAATTTAACGAGCAAATGATTGATGTTTTCTTTTGGAACTCTTCGCAATACCAGTCAATTGCATCAACAAGCCCCAGATCATCTAATATTTCGGGCCGCAATTCAGTGGATATCTGCTGAACTTTTTTTATTGTATTATCAACCCTTTGTAAAATCGGATTGAAAATCTCCGACTGTTCAGTATTTTGTTTATTTAATTTAAACAAATCCATTTTTAGTAAACTCAAAGCGCCGCCGAATTCATCATGAATTTCTGCCGCCACATACTTCCTTTCTTCTTCACGTACATTCTGTAAATGTGCCGAAAGATTCTTCAGCTCTTCGGTGCGGTGCATTAATTCTGATGTCCTTTCTTCAACTCTTTTTCCCAGGCTGCTCATACGGTAGCCGAGCGAATACGATAAAATAATTGCTTCCCATAAAAGACCAAGCTGAAAAGCATTTTCAGTCCAAATATTATCGGGTAATATATTAATGTTTCTTGCTGAAAGAATACACGCCCCTATAAATGTTCCGCTTAATGCGAGGAGAAAAAATTTAGAAATTTTTAACCCCTTTTTGAGGATAATTATTGAAGCCACCAGCCCGAATAAAAATGACAAAATATTTGTAGTTGAGAATATCGCAACAGCAATATTCAAAGGGATGAAATATAATAGAAGAATAATTATTACATAAACAACTGTAAGGCGGTTTAATATCTTATAGACCGAAGGCAAATATTTTTTTGTTTGAAGGAAATCTCTTGTAAGCAAAAGCCAAAACAGTCCTATGCTGCTAACTGCTGTCATTTGAAGCGTATAATAATCGCGCGTGAATATACTTCCAATGAATTTTGTGTAGTACCCATCATAAATAAATAAAAACGAAGCACACGCAAATACATAAAGGACATAAAAAAGATAGGTCTTTTCTTTTATAGAAAAGTAAAGGAAAGAGTTATAAATAATTATCAGTAAAAATATTCCGAACAAGATTCCATTAAAAAATAATCTAACCGAATGACGGTGAAAAAATAAGCGAATAGACACAATACGGAATGAAAGTATAACCGGCGACGGAGTAGAGATTCTTATGTAAAAAGTATTTAATTTATTATTTTGAATCGGTAGTTCGGAAATAAATTCTATATTATGTATTGTACTACGTTTTGTGAATGAAATTAACCCGGCCTTTTTTTCAATAAAATTGCGACCGGAATTATCCAGGTAAAATAACCGGACATCTTCCAATCCGGGATATTTGTTAACAAGCAGCCACCTATTATTGAAATTTTCACTCATACCTTTTGAAGCATTATGATCATCCATTACCTTAAATCTTATCCAGTACACAGAATTGTCATATCCGTAATTAGGAGAATCTGTATTAATTTTAATAAACTTTTTTGAAAAGTTGGGGGAAGAGACATCTTCAATATTCAGTTTTCGGGTTTTATCTACCAGGACTGAAATATGTTTATCAAGATTATATTCGTTCTTACTGTTTTGAATAATGATCGGATTTTTCGAGTCTGATTTTTTTCGAAAAGCATTTCCCGATGAAGTAATTGAAAATATTAAAATGATAACAAAAAAAATAAATTGAATTTTCTTGGTCAAAACTAAGCCTGCGGCAGTAATAATTATCTATAATTAAATATCGATAATTTTTTACCCTTAAACATAATTATTTTGTAAAATCTTAAATGTTTATTGCAACTCACATTTAATTTAAGCCCGGGAAAAAGAAAAGAATAACTAATAACTATCACTCAATAATCGTTGAAGAGAGTGATACATTTGAATAGAAGATTATTTTTATAGAATCCCGAAAAATTGAAGATTTCGAGAATCAAAAAAAGAAGGAACTTTTTATTTAACTAAGGAAATAACTCTTCAATTCTTTGCTCTTCCCTTTGAAGTTTTGTTGGAATCGGCGGACATTGCTTTCCATAGCCTCTTATACTTAAGCGGTTAGTACTTAGATCTTGTCCCACAAGATATTTTCTTACCGATTCGGCTCTTCATTTTGAAAGTAAATAGTTGGGGGAATCGGAATTATGAATATTATGCTGGTTTCTGTTACCGAAAGAACGAGAGAAATTGGTATAAGACTATCAATAGGTGCCTGAACATCTGACATATTAGTGCAATTTTTAACGGAAGCATTAGTTCTTAGATTAGGCGGTAGTTTAATCGGAATCTTACTTTCATTTGGAATAACTTTTATCCTAAACAATTATACAAGTCAGGTGGCTTATATAAAGCCTGAAATTATTCTTCTTGCATTTAGTTTCGCTGGAATAATTGGTGTATTCTTTGGGTTTTATCCGGCAAGAAAAGCTGCAAATTTAAATCCTATTGATGCGTTGAGATACGAATAAACTCAAATTAATTTTTTAAGTTTGAGGAAAAATAAGGAGAAACAGATTGTAAGACTTCTACTAAAATTTTGGAAATATGTTGAACTAATAAATTATAGTGGAGTATATTATGATCTGGAATCAATCTGATAGAGTAAATTATATTAAGGGGATGTTAATACTAGTCTGTAAAGACAGAATGCTAACCTGTTACGATGAAAAAATAGTTTCTCTGATGGCTTCAAATCTCGGCTTCAATAATTTTTTTGTTGAAGATCTTATAAAAGAAATTAAAGAAAATTGTTACATAATTGAAGCACCGCCGGTTTTTTCTAATAAAGAATTAGCGGATATTTTTATAAAAGACGCAATTCACTTTGCCTTCCAGGATCACAGACTCCATCTATACGAATTACAATGGCTTTCACAAATAGCTTTAGCTAATAATCTTGCCGGAACTCAATTGTTTTTAGAAATTAAGCAGTTTTTAACCAGTGATAACTCTCCTGGCTTAAATCCGTTTGAAATACAAAAATATTGTGAAGCTGTTTTGAGCTAATTTTAATTAATAGCTTTATTTAATAACGAATTTTTCAAATGGAGTGGAAAATGATTGTAACAACCAATGATCGGCAAAGATATTTTAACGGACTCTTAAAGATCGTAAGCATACAAAAAGAAATCGTACCAAATGAAGAAATTTTATTAAGAAAGATTGGAACGCTGCTGGGATTTAACAAAAACTATGTGGATTTTGAGATAGAAGAGTTCGTCTTATCAAGATATATCAATCGTGAAGTTCCTATTTTCTCTAATTGTAACCTTGCAGAAGCATTTCTTAAAGACGGAGTAAAACTGGCTTTTGCAATTTTTGCTTTGTCGCTGATATTTGTTTTCCTATTTCTTTCGGCTTTATACGAAAGCTGGTCCGTTCCATTCTCTGTTTTATTTGCAATCCCGATCGGTGCGTTCGGTGCGATAACCGCACTTACATTTATACCTCATTTAAGCGATAATGTTTATGCACAAATTGGTTTGGTTGCTTTAATCGGTTTGGCCGCGAAGAATGCTATCCTAATTGTTGAATATGCAAAGGTGCGTGTTGATGGCGGAATGCCGTTAAATAAAACGGTGATATCGGCAATTAAATTACGTCTTTCTATTTTGATGACTTCGCTGGCGTTTATTTTAGGTGTTTCGCCTTTAGCATTTGCCAGCGGCGCTGGAGCGCAAGCTAGACAAACTATCGGCTGGACGGTTATCGGAGGAATGCTTGCTGCTACTATGCTGGCGATTTTTATTGTTCCCGTTTTGTTTGTAACGATTACAAAAATTGCATACGGAAAAGAAAAACTTGCGCAGTTGGAAGCTAAAGGATATACTGAAGAGTAAAGATTAAGAAAGAATTTGGACTGTTTTAATATCATCCAATAGGAATTATTAGAACAACATTATATTTTATTAGCATATCTATCGGCTAATACACTAGAATTACAACTGTGATTTCATGTGCCCTTATACCTTGTTTAACTATCAACTATTCTGTAAATTCTAAAATTCAAGCAGTTATATATTGATTTAACAAATAAATGCATTTAAAAGTAAAGACTATTACAAAGTTTACTTAACAAATAATTTATTAACAGAGAGGGACAAAAAAATGGGAAAAGACACGCATCAAGACAAATCGTCTTATAATGTTAATGATGAAAGTAAATGCCCTTTTACAACCGGGGCATTAAAACACGTCGCTGGCGGCGGTACTTCAAACCGCGACTGGTGGCCGAATAAATTGAACTTACACATACTACGTCAGCATTCTTCAATATCTAACCCTATGGGAAAAGATTTTAACTACTCTGAGGAATTTAAGAAACTCGATCTGAATGCTGTGAAAAAAGATATTTACGATTTAATGACCGATTCTCAGGATTGGTGGCCGGCTGACTTTGGTCATTATGGGCCTCTATTCATTCGTATGGCATGGCACAGCGCGGGAACATACAGAATTGCAGATGGACGCGGCGGCGGCGGTACAGGCTCACAGCGCTTTGAACCGCTTAACAGTTGGCCTGATAACGTAAATCTAGATAAATCACGTAGACTGCTTTGGCCGATAAAACAAAAATACGGAAAGAAAATTTCATGGGCTGATCTTATGATTCTCGCAGGTAACTGCGCTCTTGAATCTATGGGTTTTAAAACTTTCGGTTTTGGAGGCGGACGTGAAGATGTTTGGGAACCACTGCAAGATATTTATTGGGGTTCGGAAGGCGAATGGCTTGAAGATAAGCGCTATACCGGCGATCGTGATTTAGAAAATCCTCTTGCAGCAGTTCAAATGGGCTTGATTTACGTTAACCCTGAAGGTCCGAACGGAAATCCCGATCCGCTTGCGGCAGCTCATGATATTAGAGAAACCTTCGGCAGAATGGCTATGAACGATGAAGAAACCGTTGCGCTTATTGCAGGCGGACATACTTTCGGAAAAACCCACGGCGCAGCCGATCCGGATAAATATGTTGGACCGGAACCCGCAGGTGCGAGCATCGAACAACAAGGACTAGGCTGGAAAAGCAGTTTTGGAACAGGCAGCGGAGGAGATACAATCGGAGGCGGGCCTGAAGTTACATGGACTAATACTCCGACTAAGTGGAGTAACAATTTCTTTGAGATTCTTTTCGGATTTGAATGGGAGTTAACAGAAAGTCCTGCAGGCGCCAAACAATGGGTAGCCAAAGATGCTCCAGATGCAATTCCGGATGCTCACGATCCTTCAAAGAAACATAAACCAACTATGCTAACTACTGATCTTTCTCTTAGATTCGATCCTGCGTACGAAAAAATTTCAAGAAGATTCTATGAAAATCCCGATGAATTTGCAGATGCTTTCGCTCGCGCATGGTTCAAACTTACTCACCGCGATATGGGTCCGAAAGCGCGTTACTTAGGTCCGGAAGTTCCGGAAGAAGATTTGATCTGGCAGGATCCTATTCCGGCTGTTAATCACAAACTTATCGATGAAAAAGATGTTGCCGATCTTAAGAAAAAGATTTTGGATTCGGGCTTAACAGTTTCCGAACTTGTATCAACAGCATGGGCTTCGGCTTCAACTTTCCGCGGCTCCGATAAACGTGGCGGCGCTAACGGTGCACGTATTCGTCTTTCACCTCAGAAAGATTGGGAAGTAAATAATCCGGCACAGCTTAAAAAAGTACTCGATAAACTTGAAGGCATTCAGAAAGATTTCAATAGCTCGCAATCCGGTGATAAAAAAGTTTCTCTCGCTGATTTAATAGTTCTGGCAGGATGCGCCGCTGTAGAAAAAGCTGCAAAAGATGCGGGCTACGATGTGAAAGTACCATTTACACCGGGACGCGGAGACTCAACTCAGGAACAAACTGATGTTGATGCATTTGGCGTTCTTGAACCGGTCGGCGATGGATTCCGTAACTATCTGCACAGAAAACCTAATTATACTGCATCTGCGGAAGAAATACTTATTGATAAGGCACAATTGCTAACTCTAACTGCACCCGAATTGACGGCCCTGATTGGAGGAATGCGTGTTTTAGAAACAAATTATGACGGATCAAAACACGGCGTTTTCACTAAAAATCCCGGTGCGCTTACAAACGATTTCTTCGTTAATTTACTTGATCTAAACACAAAATGGAAAGCAATCTCCGAAGATCAAGAAACATTTGAAGGACGTGATCGTAAGACGGATAAAGTTAAATGGACAGGAACACGCGTTGATTTGGTCTTCGGTTCAAACTCAGAACTTCGTGCTCTTGCAGAAGTTTACGCATGCGAAGATTCAAAAGAAAAATTTGTAAACGATTTTGTTGCGGCGTGGGATAAAGTAATGAATCTCGATCGCTTCGATCTTGACTAGTTATTAAATATTAATGTTATCTAAAGCGAAGGCAGCCTATAACGGGCTGCCTTTTTAATATTTATCCTTATGAATTACCTTACGCTAAAACGCTCAATTGAGAAGTAATTACCGAAAATAAACTAGTCTCTTTACAAAACTTGTAGTAGACAGGAGATTAAGATGAGTAAAAAATTAATTTAAATCCAATTTATTTATGTGTAGGGCCCGGTTTATCTTTTGCGATGGCAACTCCGAAAGTTCCCTTAGGAGAATCCCGCGAAATGACCAATATAATATCCTTAAAAGTTTTTGCAATTGTTGTACTTTTTTCAAAAAATTGGCTTCCCGACATAACAACATGCTCGAACCATTTAGAAGCTTCATCATAGTTATCGATAGTACAATTAATAAAATCTTTAACTACTTTTATAAAAATTGAATCCGGTTGTTGATATTCTGATGACAACATAACATAATAATCGTGGGGACGATAATTTTTACCTCTGAAAACTATTCTAACGTGATTATCCGGATCGCTATACAGTTTTAAATAAACTTTATAAGATTTATCAGGGAAATAATGAAGTGTTTCTTGAAGGCTGTCGCTTACATGGATTTCAAACGGAAGACAGTCACGCAAATATTCTTCAGTTAGCTTTCTTTGTGCATTAGTAGTGGCAAATCCTAAAATTAAAATGATGATTAGATATTTAATCTTCATATATTTTTATCATATAATTTTTTGCTAAACCGTTAACAAACACAGAGATTTTAGAATTGCAATTAACCTTTGCGGCCTAATCAACGCCAGTTCCTTTAGGCCGGTATAACTTTATTATCTCTAGCTTGTTTTAATTCTTTTATTGGGAATTCTAATTGCTGTTTTTGTGAAACCAGAAGGTTTTTAGATTTTAAGAAATTCTTACTCCCCTTTTCCAATGTACCAAAGACTAACCCGTAGCGCAAGAGATAAGGGAAATGATTTGTTTTAGGAAACGGTAGTATAATATTCTTGTAGAACATTTGTTATTTAATGAGGTACTCATTGAACTTTTAAGATTGAAACAACTATTTATTCTTTGATAAATAAGCCGGGTGCATTTACAACTGAACTTAAAAAAGTCTTTGTTGTATAATATTTTTTGGTCTAAAATCGCCTATAATTACAAATGGATTTAGAGCGACTTTGAACTTTTCCTAGAATCATCTTCAAAACTAAATGAAAATTTATTATGAACAATTAATTTAAATGAAAGACCACTTTAAGTGAGTATATATAATTTTTATTGCATCAGTTTTAAAGTTTGTATAAATTTACATATGCACTGGGGGAGATCGTGCAAATATAAATAAATTTAGAACTTACCAACCAATATTTTACTTTATTCCAACTATTGGCTCACTCCCCTATTTAAAATTAAAATAAATTGTTAAAGCTATGATAATTAAACGGAGGAATATTTAAATCAATTTCATATAACTTTTTACAAAAATAAAAGGGGGAAAAGTGAAATTTAAAGGGGGAATTCTACTAATAATTATTACCGCAATTTTCACCTTCGGATGGGGTGGTGCAATTCACAAAGTAGTAAATAGTAACATGGTTTTACATTTACCCGCTGAACTTGCCGGATTTATAGACAGAGCGCAGCTGCTGGAAGATTCTTCAAGCGTTCCGGATTGGCGAAAGTACGGAAGCTACGGTTACCCTGTTGATCCTAACGAACCAGATCATTTTATTGATGCAGATTTTTATCCCGAGTTTGCAACTCATACTCTTACAACAAATCTCGATTCCCTAATTATGCAGTACGGTGAAACTGAAGTAATGCAACAAGGAATTGTTCCGTGGGTTATAGTTTGGACAACCGACTCTTTATCCGCCCAGATGCAGAGGCACGAATGGACTAAAGTATGGTCCACTGCCGCTTGTCTTGGACATTATGTCGCCGATATTCATTGTCCTATGCATGCAACAATGAATTATAACGGCCAACTAACAGGACAAACAGGCATCCATTCTCGTTATGAAGGTTATATGTTTACCGATCCGGTTTTAGATGATATTTCAGTATCGCCGGAATCCGTTTCTTATTTATCCAATCCAATCGATGACATATTCAATCGCATGTATCAATCCAACTCTTATGTTGATTCAATTCTTAATGCCGACCTAGATGCCAGGGCTCTTGATCCTGGATATGGTGATATTTATAATGCCGCTCTCTGGAATAGCACTCAGCATTTTACTAAGTTACAAATTCAGCGTGCATCAATAACTTTTGCTAATCTTATTTATACCGCGTGGATAAATGCAGGAAGCCCTTACGTACCAAGAGCAACAGATGCAATTTTTGATGTAGTTTCTACTCCGGCTCAAAACGATTCGGTCGGAATAGAGTTAACAAAAACTTCTAATATTATTGTTTCCAATACCGGTGCTTCTCAACTGGAAATAACTTCCGTTAGTTCAAGTAACGGCGTATTTATGGTTTCGCCTTCAGCGGCTTCAATTGCAGTTAACGGCACCCAAACTTTTCTAGTATCTTATACTCCAACTTCGGTAGGTAAAGATTCTGCATATATTCGATTTAACCATAACGCAGGAAGTAATGATAGTGTAAAAGTTTCCGGAGTAGGTTTGGAAGTAATGCAATTAAACAATGCAAGAAATCTTCCCGATGGTTCTTTGATAGTGTTTGACGGAATTGTAACGAGAGTAAAAGGCTCTTATACATTTCTTCAGGATGATTACGCCGGGATGGTTTTATATCAGCAACCGGGAAATTGGTGGAGAGATTCTACCGACGCAGGGAAGGTTACCAAGGGGATGAAATTAAGAGTAATGGGCAGAACATCCCAGTACAACCAGTTGATGGAAATAAAGAATTCAGATTTATTAGTGACTAAAATTCTAAGTAATTCTAATCCAATACCGGCGGCAAAAGCCGTAACATTATCTCAAATTTCTACAGCGGGCGAACAGTATGAAGCGTGCCTTGTTAAAATTGTAGATTTAGATATTTCTTTTGGTAGTGATTTAGTTATCCAGGCAGCCAAAACTTATTATATTGCGGATTATACTGATAACACTAATGCTGTCATATTACGTATTCCAAACGCTTCTGATAGTGATGTGGACGGAAAAAGTACCGCTTCACTTAATGCTTTTATTGGAATGGTTAATCAATTTGATTATTCGAATCCATCAGCGGGATATCAGCTTATGCCTATTGATTCATCGGATATTACTACAACGGAAGCGCTACCGGTAGAACTAATTAATTTTTCTGCTACTGTTTCAGTTAATGGAGTGAAATTAAAATGGCAAACAGCTACAGAGTTAAATAATTACGGATTTGAAATTGAACGAACTTCGAAAAACTCAGCGAAAGATGTTGGAATATGGAAGAAGATTGATTTTGTTAAGGGCAGCGGAAATTCAAACTCAACCAAAAATTATTCTTTCATTGATACTAAAGTATCAAACGGAAAATATTTATATCGATTAAAACAAATAGATGCCTCCGGTAAATTTGAATACTCAAAAGAAATAGAAGTAAATGTAAATACTTTACCGAAGGATTTTACTTTGTATCAGAATTATCCAAATCCGTTTAATCCAACAACCACTTTCTCTTATGATCTCCCCCGTAATTCGAACGTTCAATTGATAATTTATGATGCGCTGGGTAAAATAGTAAAAGAATTTGTTTATAATTCACAAAGCGCCGGTAAACAAAAACTTGAATGGAACGGAACTAATAATTATGGTCAAAAAGTATCGAGTGGAATTTATTTATTTCACTTCAAAGCTTCTGCTTCGGAAGGGAAACTTGAAGTGTTTGAAAAATCCGCAAAACTAATTCTAATGAAATAACAAAAAACCTCGAACATAATTTTTTAGATGTTCGAGGTTGCTGATTAATAAATAAAAAGTGTAATCCAACCTTTGACCTCACTGCCATGGAGGTCGAAGGTTATTTTTAATAGTAAAACATAATTAAATATCAGTCCCCTCGCATTTCTTTATTTAACCTTCCTGCAAGTTCATCAAGAAACGAAGCATTTTCACCGCTGACAGCTAATCCGCCGGTTTGTTACAGGGCCTCGAATTATGGCTGCCAGCACTACTTTGTTTCAATAATCAAAGCAAATTTACGCCCCACATTTTCAGTAGTAATTTTTTTCATTTTTTACTCATTTTAATATTGATTTAGATTCACAGAAACTTAATAATAGAAAGTTACTTATATTGATTTTATTATAAAATTTTAATCATTTAGAAATTGGATTTCAAAATAGTAATCATAATTTTTATAATATTTTAAGCATCAGCTTAGCCATGAATAGCAAAGTTCTAAAACTAACTCCTTTCAGAAATAACAACTTTAATACGAGAGATTTATAATGAAAACAATTATAATTACGCTTATTTTTACATGTATAATTTTTGCACAAAACAATCACAAAAAACAAGCTTCTCAAAATCCATCCCCAATGGTGGAGCATACAAGAAAACATGAAAGGATAACCAAAACTAATTTTCAAGGTATTGACTTTTCTATTACAAATCTCTTTTAAAAATCCGTTCAAGTATTTATCCCGAAAAGATCTCTAAATAAAAATGAATTTGATCTACTAATTCATTTTCACGGTAGCGGCGGACCCGTTAAATACGCAGCCGAAAAATACAACGGAAACTTGATTGCCTCTAGCGTGAGTTTAGGCTCCGGCTCAAGTGTTTATTACAAAACTTTTTCAGATTCAACCGTGTTTCAAGATTTGATTGATTCTATAAAACATAAGGCTTCGACTAAACTTGACCGTCATATAAAAGTTAATAAAATAATTATAAGCGGGTTTAGCGCCGGATACGGTGCAGTAAAAAAGATATTGAGTTTCGATCATAATCGGGAAATAATTACCGCAGTTTTACTACTTGACGGTTTGCACGCAAGTTATGTTCCTGAAGGAAAGGTTTTATATGAAGGCGGTAAAATTGATTCATCGGCATATACTTCCTTCATCAAGTTTGCAAAAGAAGCATTAATAAAAAACAGTAATAAGAAATTTTTATTTACTCATTCAGAAATATTTCCAGGAACATATGTAAGTACTACGGAATCTGCTGATTTCTTAATCTCATTATTCAATTTGAAAAATAAACCGGTTCTAAAATGGGGTCCGCTTGGAATGCAGGAACTAAGTGTTGCCAGAAAAAATCATTTTTGCATTTTAGGATTTGCAGGCAACACCGCACCGGATCATATTGATCAGTTTGAGGGTTTATACTATTTCTTGAATAAACTGATGGAGCTTTAAGAATATGTGCTGGGAAAATAAAAAACGGATAAGGACCAATTCCCTATCCGTTTTAAGAAAATCAATTTAAATATTTAAATTAAATAGTATCAATTATGTTGTTCAAAGTTTGGCTAGGACGCATAACTGAAAAAGCTTTTTTCTCATCGGGTAAATAATATCCGCCAATATCAGCGGCTTTTCCTTGCACTGCAATTAGATCGTTTACAATTTTTTCTTCATTTGCTTTAAGCTGTTCATACATTTTTGTAAAACGAGTTTTTAATTCATCATCCTTATCCTGCTCAGATAAAGCTTGCGCCCAGTAAATAGCTAGATAGAATGAACTTCCTCTATTATCAATCTCGCCGGCTTTTCGTGAAGGATAGCGTCCGTTTTCTAAATATTTACCAATTGCTTTATCGAGAGTTTCAGCTAAAATTTCTACTTTTTTATTACCTGTCTTATCTGCTATCATTTCAAACGAAGGGACGAGAGCGCAATATTCTCCCAGCGAATCCCATCTTAAATGATTTTCATGTAATAATTGTTGAACATGTTTTGGTGCCGAACCACCTGCACCGGTTTCAAATAATCCACCACCGTTTAACAACGGAACAATTGAAAGCATACGAGCACTTGTCCCTAATTCTAGGATTGGGAATAAGTCAGTTAGATAATCACGTAAAACGTTTCCTGTAACCGAAATTGTATTTAATCCTTTTCTTACTCTTTCCAAAGTGTATTTCATAGCATCATCAGGTTTAAGAATTTTAATCTCAAGTCCTGTTGTATCATATTCAGGAAGGTATTTATTTACTTTTGCAATTATTTCTCTATCGTGAGCTCTATTTTCATCCAGCCAGAAAATTGTAGGAGTTGAAGATGCTTTAGCTCTATTTACGGCAAGCTTTACCCAATCTTTTATTGGTTCGTCTTTTGCTTGACACATTCTAAAGATATCACCGGTTTCAACTTGCTGCTCCAGTAAAGTTTCATTTGAAGAATTTACTACGCGGATAACGCCGTTTCCCTTAGCTTCAAAAGTTTTATCATGAGAACCATATTCTTCAGCTTTTTTTGCCATTAATCCAACATTGGAAACTGCTCCCATAGTTGCGGGATCGAACTGGCCTTTTGTTTTTGCATTTTCAATTATTTCCTGATATATAGTAGCATAGCATCGATCCGGAATCATTGCAATACAATCTTGAAGCTCATCTTTAAGATTCCACATTTTGCCGCCATCACGAACAACATTAGGCATAGATGCATCAACAATAACATCATTAGGTACATGCAAATTAGTTTTACCTGTCCTTGAATCAACAATTGCAAGCGCGGGTTGATGTTCATATACTTCATTTATATCGGCTTCTATTTCTTGTCTTTTTTCTTCAGGAAGTTTCTTTATTTTCTCGAGCACATCCATTAAGCCATTGTTTACATTAGCACCGATTTCTTTAAGAACATCGGCATGTTTATCGAGCGCGTCTTTAAAGTAAACCGAAACTGCATGCCCGAACATGATCGGATCGGAAACTTTCATCATAGTTGCTTTAAGATGTAATGCAAGTAGTACATTATCTTTCTTTGCTTCTTCAATTTGTTCAGCGTAGAATTTTCTTAACTCCTTAACATTAATTACAGAAGCATCAATTACTTCCCCATTTAGAAGATTAAGTTTTTCTTTTAAAACTGTAACATTTCCGTCTTGATCTACGTATTCAATCTTTACTACATCTTCCTTAGAAAGAGTAATTGATTTTTCGGTTCCATAAAAATCTTTTTGAGTCATATGTGCAACTCTAGTTTTAGAGCCTGACTCAGGCCAAGGTTTCATCATTTTATGCGGATGCTTTTGTGCAAATTCTTTAACAGACGCTGCTGCACGTCTATCTGAATTGCCTTCTCTTAAAACAGGGTTTACAGCAGAACCAAGCACTTTTGAAAACCTTTCTTTCAAAGCTTTTTCTTGCTCGTTTTTTGGTTCATCAGGATAATCCGGAATTTTATAACCTTTTTCCTGTAATTCCTTTATTGCCGCATGTAGTTGAGGGATAGACGCGCTGATATTAGGAAGTTTAATAATATTAGCTTCAGGTGTCTTTGCTATTTTACCAAGTTCAGTTAAACAATCGGGAATTTTTTGTTCTTCCGTAAGGTTCTCAGGAAAATTAGCAATTATTCTTCCTGCAAGTGAAATATCTTTTGTCTCAATTTCAATTCCCGAATTCTTTATGAAGGATTTTATGATAGGTAACAGAGCGTAGGATGCTACAGCCGGAGCTTCATCTATCTTTGTCCAAATTATTTTTGTTTCCATTAATTTTTCCCGCTTTTTTTATCAATAATTTTGCATTATAAATTATAAACATCTTTAAAGTTAGTGAATCTTTGCTAATTATTAAAGAAATTACGACAAATTAGTTTTATTGATGAAAAATCTTAGGACAGCAAGGAAGATTATTTTCTTCAAATAATATAAAACTTAAATCACTTTAAGTATACTGATGAAAACACCGACATAATAAAATCCGGCTATAAATATTATTCTTTAAGTTCTTTTTGTTTAAATATTTAAAATTATTAATTATATTAAATTATGTTAATTACGCTCCGTAATAAAGCATTTCTATTTGTTTCCATATTAGCAATTCTAAATTTCTATGTATACCCACAAACTATTAAGTTTAATTCCCTCACAATAAAAGATGGGCTATCTAGCAACAAAGTAAATACTTTAATTCAAGATCACTTTGGTTTTATATGGTTTGGCACCGATGATGGGTTAAATCGATATGACGGATATAATTTAAAAATATACAAACATAACCCTAGCGATTCCAATAGTATTTCAGATAATAATATCTGGGCTTTACTAGAAGACAGACATGGTAAACTCTGGATTGGAACAAAAGCAGGGACAATAAATTTATACGATCCTGAAACAGATAAATTTACCCATTTCAAAATAAAATCTACAAGGACGAACCAAAATAGTATAACGGCAATTTATGAAGACAAGAAAGGTAATATATGGATAGGAACAAGGAGAGACGGGGTTTATAAATATTTACATGGAACTATGAAATATGATCATTTTAAAAGTGACACCAATAATATAAAAAGTCTATCTTATAAGAGTGTGCGATCGATAATTGAGGATAAACAAGGGAATATTCTTGTGGGTACATATTATGGATTCAATAAATTTGATCCTAATTATCCTAGTCTGGGCTTTAAGCGTTATTACAATATTTCTGACAATCCCCGCAGTCTTGGCAATAATCAAATTTATAATCTTTCCCGGTCAGTAACAGATTCAAACATAATTTGGATTGGAACACCTAGTGGTTTAACCGAATATAACTCAAAATACGATTCATTTAGAAGAATTAAAATTCCAAATCCTAACAAATTACAATTTGGATCGGGTGCTAGCACTGTAATAGAAGAAATTATTAATAATGAAAAATATCTTTGGATAGATACATACAGTGGTTTGTTACTTTTAAATGAACTTACGGGAAAAGCCACACGTTTTGTGCACTCTGAGTATCTTCAACACAGTTTAATAAATAATCAGATCAATAAAATAATGAAAGATAGATCAGGTGTAATATGGATTGCTACAGAAAATGGTATAAGTTATCTCACTAGTAAAAGTACTAAATTCAATTCCCCGTTCAACCGCAAACTCAATATTTTTATTCAATCTTTAAAGAATTATAAAAACCTTAGATCTATAGTAGAATACAACAAAAATAAGATCTGTTTTGGTTTTGCCGATGGATTAATTGTCACTAATAGAGCTGGAGAAAAAATACAAACAATACATTATGCACAAGGCTTGAATCTAAACGTTTGGAGTTTATCAAAAGATGATAATAACAATCTCTGGATAGGAACCTTCGGACAAGGTCTTAAGACATTAGATATTAAATCAGGAAAAATTAAAAACTGGCTTTCCGGTCACCCTGAAATAAAATCCAACGCAGCACTATTTACTAAATCGATATTAAACGACAGCGACGGAAATATTTGGGCCGGGTTCTGGGGATTCGGAATTATAAAAATAATTTCCGGCTCTAAAAGATATAACTATTGGAATGTTAAGACAAAAGATATCAATTCAATTAATATAGGCGATATCTGGTCAATAAAAGAAGATCGGTTTGGAAGAATATGGTTTGGTACACAAGGCGGAGGATTGAATTTATTGGTGAACAAAAAAGAAGGAACTTTTCGCCACTGGCTGCATTCTGAAGGTAATATTAATAGCCTAAGCAGTAATTCTATTAATTGCATTTTGGTAGAAAACAATTACAATAAATTAAATGATTCTACTACAATACTGTGGATAGGTACTAACAATGGGCTCAATAAGTTTCAAATAATAAATTTAAATCATGGGCAGGATATTTATAATTTCAAAGTTGATGTTCGTTCTTTTAATAATATTGACGGCTTAGCCAATAATTCCGTAAATAGTATTATCGAAGATAACAATGGTAATCTTTGGGTTGGTACTGGAGCTGGGATATCAAAATTTGACACTAAAACAAAACATTTCATCAATTTTTCATCAGAAGATGGGATCAATGGAACAAGAATGAATTATGAATCTGCATTAATGTTAAGCAGAGAGATGATTTTATTCGGAAGTACAAAAGGAATAAATATTTTTACCCCAAAAAATATTACTCTATCTAAATATAAACCAAATTTGGTCTTTACCGATTTCCAGATTTTTGATAAATCAGTAAAAATCGGAAATAATTCACCGCTAAAAAAAAGTATACAAACAACAAAACATATAACACTTTCTCACTTGCAAAATGTTTTTTCATTCAAATTTGCCGCCCTAGATTATAATTCAAAAAATTTTGTCCAATATACTTATAAAATGGAGGGCTTTGATAAGAAATGGATAAAGAGTGGAACCAGAAGATTTGTTACATATACTAATCTATATCCGGGCAAATATACTTTTAAGGTTAAGGCCACAAATGCCGATGGAGTTTGGAACAATAATGTAGCTTCTATAAATATAATTTTAGAACCACCATGGTGGAAAACTTGGTGGGCATATGGTTTCTATGTAACCGTTTTCCTTGTGGGACTTTGGGAGATTAGATGTTTCGAATTAAATCGAACTAAATTAAGAAATGAATTGAAACTTCGAGATTTTGAGGTAAGAAAAAAATCTGAATTGGAGAAGCTCAAATCACGGTTTTTTGCAAATCTGTCGCATGAATTTCGCACACCATTAATGCTGATTAAAGGTCCTATTGAACAATTAAAGAAGGGTAAAACCGATCAAAGTTATTTTGAAAATATTGAGATTATTGAACGGAACAGCAATCGTCTTAAAAATTTAATTGATCAACTATTAGAATTAACACAACTGGAAAAAGCTTCAATTCCTTTAAAAGCAAAAGGAGAAAACTTAATCTATTTGCTAAAAATATTTTTATCAGCTTTTGATTCTTTAGCCAAAGGGAAAAACATCTCACTTGTTTTCGAGAGTGAGGTAGAAAATCTTATTTGCTGGATAGATAAAGACAAATTTGAAAAAATAATTAACAATTTAATCTCAAATGCTATAAAATTTACTCCTGAAAGCGGTAAAGTTACTATCACTGTATGTGAATCGTCAATAAACAGGAAATCAATAGTTGAAGTGAAAATATCTGATACCGGAGTCTCTATTCCGCCGGATAAAATTGGGAAAATATTTGATCGCTTCTTTCAAGTTGATAACACAAACTACCGGACAACAAGCGGTTCAGGAATTGGATTAGCACTAGTTAAAGAATTGGTTGATCTTCATAAATGGCAAATCTCAGTTAAAAGTGAGTTAGGAACAGGCACAGAATTTATTCTTAAAATTCCGTTGGGAGAAGACTATTTAAGCCAAGAGGAAAAAGCATTAGCAGACTCCGAAAAATATTTATTTAAAGGGCATTTATTAAATAATAAAAATCTCTTAAAATCTTTACCTCGTGAGCAACACAAGCAAAAGGTTAGTAAACATAATAAACTATTAATATTAATTGTTGACGATTCGGAAGATGTAAGAAAATATTTAAGGGGGTTACTAATAAATGATTATAATATTTCCGAAGCACCAAACGGAATCCTTGGAATCAAAGCTGCCACTGAATCGATACCTGATTTAATTATAAGCGATGTTATGATGCCTTCTATGGATGGCCTTGAATTTTGCAGAACAATAAAGTCTAAATGGCAAACAAGTGATATTCCGATAATTTTACTAACTGCAAGAGCATCTTTTGAAAGTAAGCTTGAAGGATTGCATATTGGCGCAGATGATTATCTTATCAAACCTTTTGAGCCGGAAGAACTCTTTGCCAGAATTAAAAATTTAATAGATCAAAGAAATCGTTTAAAAAATAAGTATAGCAACAACTTTGATCCATTTATTGAAAAAAAGGAACTAGTTACGGCTGATGACGAATTCATAAAGAAGGCCATAGAATTGATAGAAACAAATTTTGATAATGTTAACTTTGGGGTTGAGGAATTGGCTGATAAATTAGCTGTAAGTAGAACACAATTGCATAGAAAAATTTCATCAATAACCAGCCAATCTCCTGGCGTTTTTATTAGATCAATAAAATTGAAACACGCTGCTAAATTACTAGTTGAAGCAAAATTATCCATAACACAAATTGCATACGAAATAGGCTTTTCAGGTCCTGGGCAATTTACGAGAGCTTTTAAGAAGCAATTCGATTGCCTTCCCTCCGAATATTCTAATAAATATAAAAACCATAAGAAACAATAAGCCAAATTGTTTCTAATTTGTTACAAAAAAGCAAAAATTTGAAACAAATTGAATAGTAAAACATTCACTGAACTAATAACTTCTCTATAAAAGCAATTAAGAAAAGATTAATCGTATGTCACGGCGATGGTTAATACTTTTAATGTGATTGAAGAAATATAAAATAATTAACGCTAACCAATCAGTTATTTTCTTTAACACCAATTAAATATAAGTAATACCGTTTTTACTTTTTAACGTAAATGTTATTAGCTCTAAAAACGCGGGGCTCTGAATAGTTCTACATTCAAAGTAAAAATCACTGAGTGAAGCACAAACATCTTGACAAGATACTACTTCCAGCTTAGAGATATTATTACGTAAAAGAAAAGCACTACTCATTTCTAAATGCAATTGTTAAGTAGCTGAATAATTTCGGTTATGAACACTTAATAAATATATCAAAATTATTAAACACGGGAGAATTCATGAAACTTACATTTTACATTCTATTATTGTTTTCAATATCAATCTATGCTCAAATTACTATTACAAAGGATGACATGTCAAACATGTTTACAGTTGGATACACTACACAGGTTCATGAATATGATGGTTCGGCATCAGTTAATATTGGTTCAACCGGAGGAGGAAATAACTGGGACTTTACTGGATTATCAGAGAATCTTAAGTATTATTTATTAAGTATTGATAAGTCCGTTGCACCCAACCCAGAGGAGTTTCCAAATAGCGATATTGTTATGTACAATAATGGTAATTATCAGGGAGAAGAAGCTGAAATTTGGTCTTACTATTCATTGAATAGTACTTTTGGCAACTTAGGTTCGGCTACAAAAATAAGCAGCCAACCCAATGATTTAGTCTCTATCAAAAACAATCCCGAGAGAACCGAAGCAAAATTCCCAATGACTTTTAATTCGTCATGGACCAGCTCATATAATCAATCTGTTTCGGTTAATGGATTGGGTGCATTCCAAACTCCTATTACTCTATATGCTAAAGTTGATGCCTATGGTACAATGCACTTGCCAAGCGGTGAAAGTTATGAAGCATTAAGAATAAAACAAACTATGACAGTTTCAACCGTGTTGGGTGATTCAACAAGCGTTACTTACCTTTTCATTTCTAAACAAGGCGCACAAGTATCTTTTAATGTACCAACCGGTGTTGTTCCATCTGACAGCGGATTTATAAATGTTGAAAGTTACAGCTGGAATGATTCGCTGGATAATAAGAATAATAGTTTTATTACTGATGGATTTCTTGGAATATTAAGTCCTCGTACGAATGATATTGTAATTGCCGGGGAACCTGAAAGTATTAATTATAACAATCAATTGGGGAATGTAGATCTTTATTACAGCACAGATAGGGGTCGAAATTTTACTTTAATTGACAGTAATTATACCTCGATTGATAACAAATATACTTGGAATGTACCGGAATCACTTCTTACAACAAAGGCAGAACTAAAAATTGTAGATGATAATGATACGGTTTCATTCCTTCATAAGATATGTTACAGTGGAATATTTAAAATAAAACCATGGCAGCTTTCGCGTATTGATACTACTAATGGTAATTTTAAACTTTTCATTCCCAAAAGAGATGGGTGGGGTTTTGTAAACAATAATAGCCCCGACGGACCAATGTGGCCTGAGGATTGGTGGAGTCAATTTGATTATTTATCAGGCAAAGATCCAAACACAGATCATATTTATTTTGGTTATCCCTTTTTAGCAACTGCTAGTAAAGCATTTCCTGACTGGCCGTTATTTACCGCTGTTTTTGGAATTAAACCTCCTTGTTATATTAGAAAAAATCCTCCCATTATTTATAATACTGCCGCAACTCTTGCATGGCATTTTATAAATCATGATTGGGAAGGATCCTGTGAAGGATTTGCAATCACCAGTCTTTTGGGATTTTACCATCACCAAAAGTTAACTGAATTTATTCCCGATTATAAAGATTATGATAGTCTTTCCACTGTTCCATTTTGTTATGATGCACAATATGCTATCAACTACTTCCATATACATCAATTTGGACGGAGCTTTCAAAAAGATAGGAAACAGCTAAAGAAGAAATCACCACGGCAGCTTTTAAGCGAATTAAAAGAAATGTTAAGCAAAAATAATGTTGATGGGAAATTGCTTGAATATTGGGAGAACGGTAAAATTAAATCTGCCGGACATATTGTTGTGCCTTATAAACTTGAAAGATTTGATGATAATTCTAATTTTAAAATTCTTTTATATAATCCTAACAAACCCAAAGAGAATAACGATTTTATTTATTTAGATTCAACTTCAAATACTTGGAGCGACAGTACTGGATTCAAATGGGGAACAGCGTCTTCCCACTGTTATCTTTCTTTTGAAAGCGCAGATTTTCTTGGCAAACCCAAATTATTTTCTACAAATAATATATCCGAAACGTTAAAGAAAAATAACACTGATAATTCTAGTGATTTTATACTCTATAATACTTCTAAAGCAGAAATAACAATTTCTTCCAGCAACGGAAATAAAATTGGATTTAAAGACAGCACTACTTTTAATGAAATTGAAAATGCAGATCCTATTATTCCCATTACAAGCAGATTTCATCCGCCAATCGGGTATGATTTACCGGCAGATAATTATTCAATCCAGATGGATAATTTTAAAGATTCATTGTCAGAAGTTTTATTTGACATGGATTCAATCTTCTATCATTATAGAAGGAATAAAGTTGATAATAGCGAATCGGATATTTTTAAATATTCGGCTGGTGGAATAGAAATTAAAAATCCCGATGTTTCTGAAAAGAATATAACCTTAGAAACAGTTGTTAATAAGGATATAAGTGAAAAAGTTTTTCAAACGGATAATTTAAAACTTGTAAAAAATGATTCTATCAAAATTAAAAAAATGAGTCAGGATGATCTTTTATTAAATAATTACGGCGGGAATAAAACTTATGATCTTACTGTAAAAAGTGCTTCAGCAGATGGAGAGATGATTTTCAATCATCCTCAAATTCAGATAACATCAAACTCATCTCATCAAATTATTCCTGCTTGGAATGATCTGGATAATTCTCCAATTAAAATATTAATTGATAATGGAAATGACGGAACGATTGACGATTCAATTTTTGTTGATAATCAAACTACTGGCACTAAAGAAAAATATACTTCAAATAAACCGGATAAATTCCAACTGCATCAGAATTATCCAAATCCGTTTAATCCAACTACAACAATTTCATTTGATCTTCCTATACAATCGCATGTAACATTAAAGGTTTACAACATGCTTGGCGAAGAAGTTGTCTCCTTAGTAAATGGGATAAAACAAGCCGGTAGTTATGAAGTAAAATTTGACGGCAGCAAACTTGCAAGCGGAATTTACCTCTATAGTATTCAGGCCGGAAATAATTTTATAACTAAAAAAATGATCCTTTTAAAATAAGATTTTGAGGTAAAAATTATGAAGATTTATTCTAAATTATTTTCAATTCTGCTTTTATTTTCATATTTAATCCAGGCTCAAATCCGTAATGGAGATTTTGAGCAATGGTTTGGAAGTGAACCGGTTGGTTGGCTCACAAATAATAGTTCTTCTGAGAATGCTTATCCAATTACTCAATCACAAAGCCCATATACTGGGGCTTTAGCGATTAAAGGAACTGTAATCAAAATATCTGATCCTGAAATAGGTTCCTTTTTAAGGAATCCCCAGTTAAGTAGCATCTCTGTTAGAAATGAAGCAATGCCCATAGCAACTCGAACAAGACAAGTCAGAGGCTATTTAATGTTTCAGCCTAAAGGAAACGAAAGTTTTTTTATAGATGTTTCAGTTTATAAAAATGTTGGGGATCAAAAAAAGGGATTAGGCTATGGTTCTTATACAACAACAAAATATGATTCTGCATACCGTGCTATCTTTATAGATATAAATTACCTGGATTCCACAGCTACTCCCGATTCCATGGTAATATCATGTAATATTAGCGGTTCTTTACATGAAGGAAGTGTTTTCTACCTGGATGATTTGGAATTTTCTATAGCGTTAATATCTCCGGCTGATAATGACATTATTATTTCCGGCGAAAAAGATACTTTAAGATGGATGGGAGGAAATAAAAGAATAAATCTTTTATACAGCGTCGATAATGGAAATACTTTTGAAACAATTGTAACAAACTTTCCTGCAGATTCTGAGAAATATATTTGGGAAGTTCCAAAGGAATTGCTTTCACGAAAAGGAGTACTACGAATTGAAGATTCAAAAGATTCAAAGATAAAAGATGAACGATCAGTTAAATTTAAACCATGGCAGCTTACACGTGTGAAAGTAAATGGTGATTTTGAACTTTATGAACCCGGACAGGATGGATGGGCTTTTTGTAATTGTGATTTTAATGCATGGCCAATTTCGTGGTGGGAGCAATTCAACTATTACGATGGAACTGATCCCAATACTTCGAAGCAATATCCTCGCCAAGCTCCTTTTCAGTCTGCACTCTCGGATGATTTCCCCGATTGGCCATTATTTGTAAAAGCATTTGGGATACATCAGTGCTATTATGGAAGCGGCAAAAACTTAACTTATAAAACCAAAGCTTTAACAAAATGGTCAGCAGTAAAAGAAGGTTGGGGTGGGTCCTGTTATGGTTTTGCTGTTACAAGCTTACTTTATTTTTATCACAAATCAACTCTTCTAAGTTTGTTCTCTGAAATAGGAGATTTTCAAAATTTATTCACTGCTAAAGTAAATGAAATCAGTCGCCTGGTAATTAATAAATATTTTCTTGATCAATTTGGTGCTTTATATGAAACATATGATAATCAAAGACAGAAAGTAGATGCTCGCCAGACATTGCAGGAACTTAAGGATATGCTAGGGCAGGATAACGTTGATGCAAGACCGCTTGGGTTTTATAATCCTAAGCCGAAGTCTTCAGGAGGACATGAAGTTACAGCTTATGCTCTGGATAGAATTGGGAATACTTCAAGATTTAATGTCAGATGTTATGACAGTAACAATCCTGGTTTAACGAATCGGGGGATTATTATAGATTCACTGGCAAATACATGGGCAGAAGCGACTGGATTTGGTTGGGGGAAAGGTAAAACTGGTTGTACACTCGGGATACAAAGTATAGAACATTTTAACACACCTGTTTTGGCAAAGCGAAATATTTTAAGTTCAAAATCAAATAATAATTTTGATCAGTCGTCACCCATTGAACTATATAATTCTAGTAATTCTGATATAATTATTTCTTCAGCATCTGGAGAAATAATCAACTTTAAAGATAGCAGTTTAATAAACGATATAAAAAATGCAATTCCTATTATTCCTAAAATCGGACAATTTCATCCACCCATTGGTTACTATTTACCGAAAGGGAAATATTCTATTAGGTTAACAAATAATTTAGATACTTTTTCATACATTTTTTTTATAGACGATTCTACAATTTATAACTATAGGAGGTATGATGTAAATTCGAATGAAAATGATAATTTATCTTTTTCGGATGGTTTGGAAATTAATAACACCGATGAAGTCGCTAAGATTATAAATCTTCAAACTATAATAGATGAGGAAACCAGTGAAAAAGATTTTGAGGTTAATAATATTGAAGTTGTACAGGACGATTCTATTAACATAAGAGAGATGAATAGAAATGACCTGTTATTAAACAATTATGGTGCAGGAAAGTATTATGATCTTCATTTGAGAGGTGCATCAGCAGATAGAGAAGAGATTTTCTTTCATTCTAAAGTACGGCTGGCTTCGAACTCATCCCATCAAATAGTACCGGCCTGGAGTGATATCGAAAACAGCAAGGTAAGAATTCTAATTGACAATGGTAACGATGGAACAATAGATGATTCAATTTTTGTCTCAAATGAAATAACCGAAATCAAAGGCAGATATTCATCGAAGATACCCAAAACTTTTACTCTGTACCAGAATTATCCCAATCCGTTTAATCCGGTTACAACAATAAGATATGATATACCGAAACAAGCACATGTTACTCTAAAGGTATACAACATTCTTGGTGAAGATGTTGCCACCATAGTAAATGTAATAAAACAAGCCGGTAGTTATGAAGTAAAATTTGACGGCAGCAAATTGTCAAGCGGAATTTACTTCTATAGCATCCAGGCAGGAAATAATGTTATAACCAAAAAAATGATTTATTTAAAATAAATTTTTCAGGAGATAATAATGAAAAAGATTTTCATTTCCTTAATTTTTCTTTTTGCTGCTAATACCTGGTTAAGTGCACAAATATTAAATGGTGATTTTGAACAGTGGGCTGATGGTGAACCAGATGGCTGGTTTACTAATAATGATTTTACAACAACCATAACTCCTTCAACTGAAAATCACTCGGGTAATTACTCCGTGAAAGGAGAAGTAATTGTAACCTCAGTATTGGGGGTTGATATTCCTATTTTCCCTTTTCTGCAGTCCTTCACAGGAATCACTGAAAGTGCCCGATATACTACTCTTACAGGATATTATAAATTCGTTTCTAGAAACGATTCAATATATATAAGGATTCAAATGCTGAAAAATGGACAGATCATAGGTTACGGTGATTTAACAATACAAAATGAACAATCCAGCTTTGTAAAATTTCAAGTTAATATAAACTATTATAACAATGATCTGCCGGATACCTCGATTATAACTGTAGGATTAGAAGATTTACCGGGAACGGGCGGAGATTACAATGGTTCATATTTTCTTTTGGATGACCTTGCTTTTAGTAATGTTGCAACTGGTGTTGAGCAGCAAAAAGGAATAAACCCAAATATCTTTTATCTGGGTCAGAATTACCCAAACCCATTTAATCCAATAACAACTATCTCGTTTGATCTTCCTGTTCAATCTCATGTAACATTAAAAGTTTACAATTTACTTGGGCAGGAAATTGCAACATTAAAAAATGAGGTCAAACCAGCAGGAAGTTATAAAGAAACTTTTAATGCTTCGTCACTGTCAAGCGGCATTTACATTTATAAACTATCCGCGGGCAAATTTAATAGCAGTAAAAAGATGATACTGATAAAATAAACCTTAAAGTAGTTAACTTAAAAAAATACTATTTTATAAAACACAAAAGAGAATAGTAAAACTATTTAAATTTATTATTTCTTGAAATTGTGAACTTCCTTAAAATGTGATTACGGTTGAAGTAATAATTAAGTACAAATATCAGAAACCATCCTTTGATGGCGTCTGATACTTAAATACTACAACTAAGTTTAGGAAAAATTAGTTTAATTATTAACAACTACTTTTCCAATTATTCTTCCTGCAATTGAAATATCTTTTGTCTCAATTTCAATTCCCAAATTCTTTATAAAGGATTTTAGTATAGGTAACGGAGGTTAGGAGCTAAAGCCGGAGCTTCATCTATCTTTGTCCAAATTATTTTTGTTCCCATTAATTTTTCCCGCTTTTTTATCAAAAATTTTGCATTATAAATTATAAATATCTTTAAGCTTAGTGAATCTTTGCTAATTATTAAAGAAATAGTAGTGAATAATTTAATTTTATACAGAAGGTTTGGTATAGGAGAAAACTTAGAAATTTAGTCTAACTTTTGTTACAATATTAAAGAAGTAAACAATAATTAGAAATCAAAAGTTTGCAATAATAAATAATTTATTAGTTGTATTATTTGTTAATTATAATTAAAATAATCACAAATTAATATTTGGCGATTGTGAATATAAACAAAGCCATAAAGTTTCTAATTCTTACCGGCGTTCCGCTGATAGCTATTGTCTTTCTTTTTGCAGTAGTTAAGATGTATGAAAGTACGCTTGAAGATGCTAAGAAAGATCATCAGCTACAACAGATGGAAATGGCGAAAGCTGCTACAACAGGAATAAAATTTTATCTAAAAAACCTGGTTGAAGATATGCGGCTTCTATCCTATTACCCGGAGGTAAAAACTTTCCAAAAAAATTCTCTTCAGTTTCATTTAAATTTCTTTTACAACCATTACGAAGATAAAATTGTAAGGACAATATTCATTCTAGATACTTCAGCAAGTATAAAAGCGAAAGTTGGTGGCAGTATTCCTTTATGGGTTAGTCCTGAGATAAGGCATGAAATAAATTCTACACATAAAAAAGTTAAATCTTCTATTTGTAAGTACTCTCCGGTATTTCCAATCATTCATGAAAATGGTAAAGATGAGCTTGGGTTTCTAATGCTTACTCCAATCTTCAATCACGACATAAGTAACCCTAACAGATCATTAAAAGTTTTAGGATATATAGTGTATTTAATCGATTTTGACCTGCTAATGAAGCAATTTATCGCTCCTCTTAAATTAGCTGATGGTGATTTTGCATGGGTGATGGATGGAAGGGGTAGATTAATTTACCACCCGAGACACGATGAAATGATTTTAAATAATATTAATGAAAAGAACAAAGAATGTTCATCTTGCCATTCGTCATTTGATATGCAAAAGAAAATGATGACAGGCGGCAGTTCTGTTGGAGAATATACTATTGGAGACGAACCGCCCAAAATTATGGCTTATGTTCCGCTGCAATTAAACGACGAAAAATGGATACTTACTATTTCAACACTTTTGCCCAAAGTAACAGCGTCTTTGCGAGGTAAGTTTAATTTATTTTTTGGATTAGGAATAATAATACTGTTAGTAATATTTTCATTCGGCTTTCTGCTTTATTTTATTAACTCAAAAAGAGTTGCCGCAGAGGAAGCAAGTTTGCTATTAAGGCAACGACAAAGGTTTCAAGATCAACTTAATCATGCTGGAAAGTTGGCTTCAATCGGAGAATTAGTAGACACAGTTGCTCATGAAATAAATACTCCGCTGAGCGTAATATCATCTTATACAGATCTTTTAATGATGCAAACAAATAATCCGCCTGAGGTAAAAAGTGATTTGGAAATAATAAAGAAACAAACTCTGCGAGCCGGCAAATACACTCGAAGTTTA
The DNA here is from genome assembly GCA_963739985.1 of uncultured Ignavibacteriales bacterium. Taxonomy (GTDB): domain Bacteria; phylum Bacteroidota; class Ignavibacteria; order Ignavibacteriales; family Ignavibacteriaceae; genus CAVUCE01. Next base: position 557,528 of record CAVUCE010000021.1, on the reverse strand, counting down.
CTCAGTTACTCTAAACGATTGCCATTTAATCCGCAACTTATTTCTATTAAAAATTTAATTGACGAATGTTTATTCCTTCTTGACTATCGAATCAGAATTAAAAGAGTGAGAATTGTAAAAAAGTATATTCAAGATATCCCATTTATCTGTTTGGATAATACTCAGATGGAACAAGTCATAATTAATATTTTGAATAATGCGCTAGATGCTTCCGAAATTAATGGCGATATTATTATAGGAATTGATGTTAAAAATGTTCGAGAAAATTCTAATGATAATACACTTTATCAGTCTATGGAAATTTCGATTACTGATGAAGGCACGGGAATTGCGCAGGAAAATATTGGTCTTATTTTCGAACCATTCTATTCAACGAAAGGTCCAAGGGAAGGAACCGGTTTGGGGTTAGCTATCTCTAAAGCAATAATAACAAGGCATCGTGGAAGAATAGAAGTCCAAAGTGAACTTGAAAAGTTTACCAAATTTATAATTACATTACCTATGAATAATAAAAGTCTGTGTTCGACAAATGAAAAAGAACGTTAGCATTCTAATAATTGATGATGAAGAAGATATGCTTAATGCATCTCGGAAAATTCTGGATGCGCACGGTTACTCGGTGCTAACGGCATCCGACGGTAAAAAAGCGCTTAAAATTCTACAACTCCAAAAATTTGATGTAATTTTATGTGATCTCTTGATGCCTGAACTAGATGGAATACAATTGATGGAAGAACTAAAAAAAAATGACGATCACACTCCTTTCATACTTCTTTCAGCTTATGGAACAATTGATAGAGCTGTTGCAGCAATTAAAGCAGGAGCATTCGATTTTATAGAAAAACCATTCGATATGCAGCACATTAATTTGGTAATTGAAAAAGCACTACGACATAGAAATTTATATGAAGAACGCAATAATCTTATCAAGCAACTTCAAGAGAAATATAAATTTGATAATATAATTGGTAATTGCACTGATATTCGTAAAATATTTGAAATGATCGAAGACGTAGCAAAATCAGATACCAACATATTAATTACAGGCGAAAGCGGTACCGGTAAAGAATTGATTGCCAGAAGTATTCATGCTCATAGCGATCGAAAGACAAAACCTTTTGTTCCTGTTAACTGCGGGGCATTTCCCGCAAATTTATTCGAAGCTGAATTGTTCGGTTACGAAAAAGGCGCTTTCACCGGAGCGAATCAAAAAAAGATTGGTTTATTGGAATTTGCCGACACCGGAACTTTTTTCCTTGATGAAGTTTGTGAATTGCCTCCTGAATTGCAGGTTAAGCTTCTTCGTACTTTACAGGATAAACAATTTAGACGTGTTGGTGGAAATGATTTAATTAAAATTGATATTAGACTTATTTCTGCTACTAATCGTAATCTAAAAGAATCATTGAATGAAGGACAATTAAGAGAAGATTTTTATTATCGATTAAATGTTATTAATATTCATATTCCGCCATTAAGAGAGAGAAGAGGCGATATAAGATTACTTGCCGAATATTTTTTATCTAAGGAATTAGAATCAAGTTCAAAATCGATTAAAAGATTTTCGGATGAAGTTTTAAATATTTTTGATAATTATGATTGGCCGGGAAATATACGTGAATTAGAAAATGTTGTTGAACGCGCTGTTACATTATCAAAAGGCGCAATCATTTCTGCTTCAGAATTATCGCCGGAACTCCTTAAGACACAGATTAATCAATTGAGTTTTGATAATGCTAAGTTCACAGATGTAAAACAAAATATGATTGATGATTTGGAGAAGAAATATTTACTTCATCTTTTACAAAAATATAACGGACATGTAACTAAAATTGCGAATGAAGCCGGAATGTCCAGACGAAATATTCATCGATTATTAAAAGAACACGGCTTGGATCCAAACTCCTGGCGGAAGTAAAGCTAATACCGAGACATTCAATTCCCACTATTCCCCTAACAATAATTACTTAAGTATTTGATTAATAAGTATATATAAAACTAACAATGAAAATGTGAAATTCATATCTCACTTTTTTTGAACCTCCTTGCGAAATCCTTGTCTCACAAAATCCAAATACAATCAATATCAGCTTCAAATTGTTTTTGCATTCCTCTTTTTTAACTGAATTTGACACATCTTCATGTTTGGTATAATTATAGGGGAAAACTAATCAGTATCTGTTTTGTTCTTACATAAATTTAAAATCACGCACAAATATAGCACGTATATAAATAAGTGGAATTCAGTATAAGAAATTCAAAAATATAATTTTTAATTATTAGTTGATGGAAGCTTATGAAAATTGTTAAAACTCAAGAAACAGAAGCTGCAAATGTAACCGAAAAGCCCGGTCAATCCAGGAGAAGTTTCCTCAAATATTTTCTTGGCCTAGGCATCACTGGATTTTTCGCCTCTGTAATTTATCCGGTTGCAAAATATCTCGTTCCTCCAAAGCAAAACGAAGTAGAAGTATCAAGCGTAAAGGTCGGAAAGGTAAGTGAGATAGAAAATAATAGCGGACAGATCATACGGTTTGGAAACAAGCCTGTAATTTTAATTCGTACTAAAAGTGGAGAGTTCCGTGCATTCTCTGCTGTGTGTACACATTTAAATTGTACGGTTCAATTCAGAAAGGATCTGGAATTAATTTGGTGTGCCTGTCACAATGGAAAGTATAACTTAAATGGTCAAAATATAGCTGGTCCTCCTCCCCGCCCATTAGAAACTTTTAGAGTTGTACTGAAAGGGAATGATGTTTTTGTTTCAAAACTAACCTGAGGAGACCATGAGAAATTTTGGTAAAACAATTTATGTTTGGTTTGACGAGCGTCTTCAGCTTCACGATTTAGTTAAGTTCATGGGAAAGAAATATGTTCCCGTTCATAGAAATTCAGTTTGGTATTATTTCGGCGGAGTGTCATTATTCTTTTTTATAATTCAGGTTATCACCGGAATTCTCCTGCTATTTTATTACAAAGGCAGCGCGGACTTAGCTTTTGAGAGTGTGAAATATATAATGTCTAAAGTTCAGTTTGGCTGGTTAATAAGGTCAATTCATACATGGTCGGCAAACCTTTTTATTCTCTCTATTTTCATTCACATGTTCAGTGTTTATTTCGAAAAAGCATATAGAAATCCTAGGGAAATAACCTGGCTGACGGGTGTTCTCATGTTCTTCTTAGCGCTTGGCTTTGGCTTCAGCGGTTATCTTTTACCTTGGAATGAATTATCATTTTTTGCTACCAAAGTTGGTTCCGATATTGCCGGACAAATTCCATTAATCGGGGAACCTCTTAAAGAATTTATTCGAGGCGGAGAGGATGTAACCGGCGCTACACTCTCTAGGTTATTTGGATTTCATGTTGCCTTGCTGCCGGGAATTTTTACAATCATTCTCGGAATTCATTTAATCCTTATTCAAAGACAAGGAATTAGCGAACCTCTTCATCTTGAAAAAATGGATTCAAAAGAAAAAAAGACTATGCCTTTCTTCCCTAACTTTATGCTTAGGGATTTGTTGCTTTGGCTAATCGTATTAAATATTCTAGCAATTCTGGCTGTTTTCTTTCCAGCCGAACTAGGTCATAAAGCAGATCTTTTTGCGGCAGCACCCGCAGGTATCAAACCAGAATGGTATTTCCTTTTCATGTTTCAAAGTCTTAAATATTTTCCCGCTCATATATTTTCAATCGAAGGCGAATTAGTTGGAATACTACTGTTTGGTGCAGCAGCAGTTTTATGGTTGACAGTTCCTTTTTGGGATAGGAAAAGTTCAAAAGGTGAGAAGAATCGACTTATAAATTACATCGGATTATTCGCGGTAATTTTCATCATCATCTTAACAATTTTAGGGTGGACGGCATGAAGAAATTATTAGTGTCTCTAATATTTATAACGTTCATCTTTCAAAATAATACGTTTGCAAAAGATGATCAATGCTACATTTGCCACTCATTGTTAGGCGGTCAACCAGCAGAATTATTCAAAAATGATATTCATTATAAGAAAGGTATTTCATGTTCTGATTGTCACGGCGGAGATAATCAAACAGATGATATGGATAAAGGGATGAGTAAGAGTGCCGGATTCAAAGGAGTTCCCAAAGGAAATGATATTACAACAACATGTATTAAATGCCATGCCGATAGTAAAATGATGTTGAAATACGGTTCAAAAATTCCAACGAATCAGTTTGAACTTTTACAAACAAGTGTCCACGGTAATCTAGCGATTAATGGAAAAGAAAGAATAGTTCAATGCATTACTTGTCATAATGCCCATGGAATTGTTGAAGTAACTAATCCGACATCTCCCGTTTATCCCTTGAATGTTCCGCAGACTTGCGGAAAATGCCACAGCAATGCCGTATTCATGCGTTTATATAATCCGGCACTTCCGGTTGATCAATTACAAAAATACAGAACGAGTGTTCATGGAATCCGTAATTTAAGAGGAGATCCCAAACCGGCTGAATGCGCAAGTTGTCATGGTAGTCATGGAATTCTTTCAGTCAAAGATGTTAGATCAAGTGTATACCCTATAAATATTCCCGGTACATGTTCAAAGTGCCATAGCGATGCGAAATATATGAAGAGTTATATAATACCAACCGATCAATATGAAAAATATTCTAAAAGCGTTCATGGTGTAGCTCTTCTTAAAAAGCATGACTTAGGTGCTCCGGCTTGTAATAGTTGTCATGGTAATCATGCTGCAACGCCTCCGGGAGTGGAATCAATTTCAAAAGTATGCGGCTCATGTCATGCTTTAAATGCGGAATTATTTTCTTCTAGTCCTCATAAAAAGGCTTTTGATGAAAAGAATTTACCTGAGTGCGAAACTTGTCATAGTAATCATAACATTATTATCGCAACAGACAAATTGTTGGGAGTTGGAGTTGATGCTGTTTGTTCAAAATGTCATAAGCCGGATAATAATTCTAAAGGATATTACGCTGCTAAAAATATGAAACAGTTGATAGATAGTCTTGAAATAACTGAAAAATCTTCGCTAGCTCTTGTTAATGAGGCAGAACAAAAAGGGATGGAAATGGGTGAAGCTGAATATAAATTAAGAGATGCTAGACAAGCAAGGCTCGAATCGAGAACTATGGTACATTCATTTAACGAAGATAAATTCCATAATGTTATTAACAAGGGATTGAAGGTGACTTCTTTGGTTACAGCTGAAGCTAAAGCATCTATACACGAATATTATTTTAGAAGAATTGGTTTAGGTTTTTCTGTTGCAATAATAACTTTCTTGGCATTTCTACTATTCTTATACATAAGGCAAATTGAAAAGAGGAAACAATGAATTGTCTGTAAAATGAAATAGAAATGATTTTTATAAAATAACTATTAGGTGTTATAATGAATAGTCAGAATGATCCAAATGATATTAAAGACCTTCTTGCTCATTTAAAGAAACAGGATGAAAGAATTGCAGAACTGGAATCTCATCTTAGAATCAAAAATCATGATAAGCTAGTTGAAGAAGAAAAAGCTAAAACTGAAAATTCCGACGACATGGAAGGTGAAGCTGACGATATTTTAGAATTTAAGATTGGACAATTTTGGTTTGCAAAATTAGGAATATTGGTTTTGATTGTCGGTATAATATTTCTAATAACAATTTCGCATTCTAGTCTTCCGGCTATACTACCAAGTGCTATCGGATATATATTCGCAATATCGCTTTTATTACTTGCGCGTAAATTCCGTGAAAAATTTGATTACATTTATAACTACTTAACAGGCGGAGGAATAGCATTACTTTTCTTTGCAACTTTAAGGTTACATTTTTTTGAAGTTCAACCTATAGTTTCTGATATATGGATTGAAACTTTTTTCTTGCTCCTAATTACAGCAATTTCTTTAAGGATTTCTATTATAAGAAATTCTGCTTACTTAACTGCAGTTAGTTTAACATTAGGTTATACTACCGCCATTGTGAACGGTAATGGTTATTTTATTTTTACGATGATAACTATTTTAGCTCTCGCAATCTATTCTTTAAAGAACAAATATAATTGGAGCGGGCTGATTATTTTCGGTATTTTAATTTCTTATACCACTCATTTCATCTGGTTTATTAATAACCCGGTTTTAGGAAACACAGTCGAATTTATTCATTCTCCGCAAATAAATTCCTTATTTTTATTGATTTACATGATCATATTCGCATTATCAAATTTATCTCGCGGAAGTATAGAAGAAGATTTTCGTGATATTTTTGATATCAGTATTAATTTATTTTTCTGCTACGGATTATTTTTGTTAACTACAATTGGAGTTGATGGAGTTTCAATTCCATTTTACCATATAGTTGCATCAATTGTTTTCCTTACACTTGCTGCTCACTTCTGGATGAAAATTAAAAGCAAATATGCAACATTTTTAATGGCTATGTTTGGATATATGGCTTTGAGCGTTGCAATTGTTTATCAATTTAGTTCTCCAAATTTCTTTATTTTACTGTGCTGGCAAAGTCTCTTAGTAGTTATGACAGCACTTTGGTTTAAATCTAAGTTTATAATTATTGCAAATTTTTTTATTTACATTTTAATATTCATATCATACTTATTTGTGGAGGGACAATTAAACTCTTTCAGTTTAAGTTACGGTATTGTGGCTTTACTAAGTGCAAGAATATTGAATTGGAAGAAAGAACGCTTGGAACTCAAAACAGATTCAATGCGAAATGGTTATCTAGTAACAGCTCTTGTAAGTTTCCCTTACGCCTTATATCATATTGTACCAACCGAATGGGTCAGCGTATCATGGATTTTAGTAGCTTTGTTTTACTACTTAATGAGCATGATTTTAAAGAACAAAAAATATCGACAGATGGCCTTAGCAACTTTTCTTATCACCATCGGATATCTTTTTGTTACAGGGATGAGCACAGGGGATATAACCTATAAAATAATCTACATTCATGTCACTTGGAATTATTTTGTTGATAATCTCATTAATTTACGCAAAATCAAAAGTAAGTTATTTTTCTAAAAGCAAGGATCACTAAATCAATATTAATAAGAATATTTAATCGACGCTTTATTTTTTCTACAATTTAATTTTAACCGTAAAGGTTGTACCAAGTCCAACTTTCGATTTTATATAAATTTCAGCTTGGTGTAAAACAACAGATTGTTTGACTATAGAAAGACCTAATCCTGTACCCGGAATAGCTTCGGAGTTTTTACACCTATAAAAAGGTTCAAATATTTGATCCTTGTCCTTATCGGAAATGCCAACTCCTTCGTCACTTACAATTACAAAAAGTGTATCGTTTTCCTTAATAACTTCAAGTTTAACTATGCCTTTATTTATAGAATACTTAAATGCGTTAGACAAAAGATTTGATATTATAAATTTTAACAATCTTGGGTCAAGATTAAAATATTCTTCAGTTGGAGCAAAATTAAAAACAAAATTGTAACCGTTATTATAAACTACTCTTAAATCTTTTATTATCTCATTACACAACTGTTTCAGATTTATTTGTTGAGGTTCAAACTTTACATTTCCTCGCTCCACTCTGTTTATTGTCAATACTTCCTCTAGAAGATTATTTACATAATTGACTGAACTTTTTATTCTATCAATATGCTCATTAATTTTTTCCGCGCTCCATTTTTGTCCGTACCGCTGTAATAATTCAGCGGAGGAAAAAACAGTTGTAAGAGGAGTTTTAAACTCATGGGAAGCCGTTGATATAAATTGTGTTTTCAGTTCATTTACTTCTTTCTCTTTGCTTAGCGCTTGGCGAAGCATCATTTCAAGTTCTTTTTCTTTTTGAAGTTGCTCCTTAAGATTTGAATTTAAGATACTAAGTTCTTTTGTACGTTCTTTTACTAATTCTTCAAGATGTTCCCTATATTTTATAAGTTCATTTTCCTTTTCAACTTTTTCACTTATGTCCTCCTTAATTGCAACAAAATGCGTTACGTTCCCGGATTCATCTTTTATCGGAGATATAATTGCTGATTCCCAAAATAATTCCCCGTTTTTCTTTTTGTTTTGAAAAACCCCATTCCAGTTTTTACCTGCAAGAATAGTCTTCCATAAAGAGTCATAGAATTCTTTATCTTGTTTTCCCGATTTCAATACTCTTGAATCTGAACCGATGGCTTCATTAAAGTCATAACCAGTCGTTTTTGAAAAAGTGGAATTCACATATTCAATTTTTCCCACTATATCTGTTATAATTATTGAAACCGGACTCTGTTCAACTGCCGACGAAAGTTTATTCACTCTATCTAAAAGTCGTTTCCTCTCGCTTATATCTATCATAATCGTTAGAAAATATTTTTCACCTTCAGTAATGATTATCTCATTGAAAAATAATCCGGATAATATCGTTCCTGACTTAGTTCGGATATCTAGTTCAACATTAGACAAATGTTTTTTTGTAAGTAGATCCTCAACTGCTGAAAGTTCTTTTTCTTTATCAACGAAAATGGGTAATTCGTCCGATGTTTTACCGATCAATTCTTCGTGTGAATATTCTAGAATTTTTAATGCTGTAGAATTAGCTTCCACTATTTTTCTATCTGATGCGCGGGCTAAGACCATTATTACAGGATTTAACGAAAAAAGTTGGTTGAATTTACTCTCACTTTCAATCAATGCGTTTTGTGCCTTTTTCATTTCAGAAATATCTGTTATCATACATAGAGAACCGAAGTATATACCATCATCATTAAAAAGTGCGCTATTTGAAATTAAGGAATTGATTACTTCGCCGTCTTTTCTTTTTAACTTTCTTTCAAAGACCCCCAAAGAGTGTCTTCTTCCATTATTAACATTTGCCATAAAATTAGGTACATCATCTTCAGCAATAAAACTTTCAACCGAAGAGCCGAGTATCTCATTGAGGGAATAACCTAATATTTGTGTCATTGCTTTATTTGCAAAAGTTATAATATTATTTTCATCGTATATCCATATTCCTTCATTAGCCGTTTCAATTATATTTCTAAATTTTTCCTCACTAGCCCTAAGCGCTCTTTCCATTAATTTTCGTTCTGATATATCCCAAAAAGATGTAAATATCGCTGGAGCTTTTTCAAATTCAGTAACAATAGCAGAAACAATAACAGAAATCGCGTTTCCCCTTAGTGTATTTAATTCAACTTCAAATCCACTTACAAATCCTTTTTCCTTAAGCTCACTCAATAAGACATCACGATCATTCGGATTCACATAAAAATCTTTTACAAAATAATCACTTGGGGTTTTACCTTCAGGTAAGTATCCTAATATTTCATATGCTTTTGTATTGGCATAAATAAAACTACCTTCTTCTAAATCGATCACAACTACAGGAACAGGAGAATGATCTACTAGCTGCCTGTATTTATTCTCACTTTCTTTGAGCTGCATTTCATATTTTTTCCTTTCAGTTATATCTTGCCCTATTCCGATAGTACGTCCATCTGATAATTTTACGTTTGTCCAAGAAGTTTCGATATAATTTCCATTTTTTATTTTTGTACTAAAATCTTTCCATCCATGCTCTGATTCAAGTATAAAACCTAATGCATTTTTATAGTCATTTTCATTCGGATAAAGTTCTGAAAGAAAATTTTTATTATTTTTAATATCGTCTAAGCTCCAGCCAAGAGTCTTTTCCCATTCGTTATTTATGTATTCAAACTCCCCATTCTTGTTAAAGTATGCTATCATTATAGGGATATTATTGATGATAGTTTCAGCAAGCTCTTTTTGTTTTTGAAGTTCTTTTTCCGCTCGTTTTTTTTCAGAGATATCTCTCTCAATTGAAAATATATTAATGGATTGCCCCGGTACTCTGACGGCTTTAGCAATTACCTCTACAGGAAAAGTACTGTTGTCTTTTCTTCTATGAACACTTTCAAAGTAAAGAGTTTGACCAGCATAGGCCAAATCTAATCTTGTTGAAAAATAATGTTTGTCAAAAAATGGATCAATATCAGTAATCTTTTTCCCAATAAATTCATCTCGAGTATAACCATGGTACTCAACCGCCGTATTGTTTGCATCTATTATTATAAGATCATGATCGCTTGTTGGTTTCAGCACCAAGGCATAATCTCCGGCTTGTTCAAAAAGAGCCCTAAATTTCGCTTCATTTGCTTTTAACTCTTCTTCCGCTAGTCTTCGATCAGTTATATCAACATTAGTCCCCCTTCTTCCAAGATAGTTACCATTGTCATCATGGATTGGATTACTTGTATGGCTTACATATTTGAGATTACCTTGTTTATCGATTATTCTAAATTCAAATCCGGAAACAGATTCAACTTCTTTATTGGTAAAGAATTCTTTAATATGCTCTTCAAACGAATCTTTGTCATCGGGATGCACAATTTCATACAGCAAGTTAGAGTTGTCTAAAAATTCCTGCGCCATATAGCCTGAAATTCTTAAACAAGAAGGAGAACAATATTTAAAGCTCAAATCCGGAAGAAGCCAAAACTCCCACTCATAAGCAAAATTTGCTACAGTTCTAAAAAGTAATTCTTGCTCTTTTATTTTTTTATCAATTTGGTGTTTGTATAAAGATGTTTCTATTGATACTAAAAGCTTGCGATTTTCAAAGGGTTTTATTAAATATCCAAACGGACCTATTTTCTTTGCCCTTTCAATGGTGTTGGAATCTGAATAAGCTGTTACAAAAATGAAGGCAATATCGGCAAACTCTTGAATTTTTTGTGCCGCTGTAATTCCATCGATTTGACCATTAAGATTAATATCCATTAGAATTAAATCAGGTTGTTGGTCTTTTGCTAAGCCAATTGCCTGATCACCATCCACAGCCAAACCGACAACATTATAGCCAGACTTTTTCAACATGATTTTATGGCTTTCTGCAATCAGAATATCATCATCCACTATAAGGATTTTGGCTATATGGTTGTCTAGTCTTTCCAAATTAACTATCTCCCTTAAATTTTATAACATACGCTATACCGCTTTTAGGCTTAATAACCTCTAAAGTTCCTCTTAATTGCTTTGTTAAAAGATTTATTAGTCTCAATCCAAGAGAACTTATATTCTCGAAGTCAATATCATTTTTTATTCCGATACCGTCATCCGAAATCTTAAGACTATATATGTCATTTTCTTTTTTAAATGAAATATCAATTATTCCATTTGCATTGTTGGGGAAAGCGTATTTTATCGAGTTGGTAATAATCTCATTGATCAACAGACCACAGGGAATGGTTGAATCAAGGTCTAATTTATGGCTCTCTAAATTAAGGTTAACTTTTATTCTATCTAATGCAGCCGATGTGTTTAACAAATGAGAAGTAAGGCGCTCTATATAATCTTTAATATCAACACCAACAAAATTTTCAGATCTATACATTAACTCGTGAATTAAAGACATGGTTAAAAGTCTTGATTGCAAATCACTAAAAATTCCGATAACCTGTTCATCAGTTATATTCTCTGTTTGTAATGAAATAAGACTTATTATTTGCTGGAAATTATTTTTAACTCTATGATGAATTTCTTTAATAAGAATGTCTTTTTCTCTCAACGAGTTTTCTATAATGTCTTGTGCTTCTTTATGTTTCGTTATGTCTTGAATAGTTCCAAACATCCGTAAAAGATTACCGTTCTTATCAAATTCCAATTTTCCTAGACCATGGACCCATAGAGTTTTTGCATCATCATATTTTACAATTTTATATTCCTTATTAAATTCATTTTTAGATTTTACAATATGATTCTCGAGATAAATTGCTAATTCATCGCGATAATCTGGATGTATTAAGTTAATCCATCCTTCAACGTTTCGAACATATTTATCATCAATTCCAAAAATCTCATCCAAGGTTTGTGAACTTGTCCATGTGCCTTTAGTTAAATCATAAACATAATAACCAATCTGCGCGACTCTTTGGGACTGGCGCAATTGAAATTCACTTTCTTCAATAGCCTTTTGGACTTCCCTTTCTTTTTCCTGATCACGGAAAACAAGCACAACACCGTTTATTTCGCCATTTTCATCTTTAATTGGAGCACCACTATCGGCAATTGGTATTTCGGTTCCGTTTTTTGAAATTAAAAGTGTATGATTTGCTAGTCCAACGATTTTACCTTCTTTTAAAACTTTATGAACAGGGCTTTCAACTTTTTCTCTAGTTCCTTCATTTATAATATTAAAGATTTCTTCAAGATGTTTATCTTTCGCATCAGCTTCTTTCCAACCAGTCAGAGACTCGGCAATATGATTCATCTGTTTTACATTGCCTTGTTTATTTGTTGCGATAACAGCATCACCAATACTATATAATGTAGTTCTAAAACGTCTTTCGCTTTCCTTTAGAGCAAGCTCAGCTTTCATTTTTTCTGATACATCTTTATAGATTGCAACAATTTCCCCGGTATTCAGTTTGTAAATAATATTATCACGCCAACCCTGAATTCTATTATCTTTATAGAATTTTACATTCATCTTCTCAGTCTTACCCGTATCCAAAACTCTTTTAAAAACTTCTAAGAAACCAAGCTCTAAAGTAGCGGGAAACAACTCAGTAATTTTTTTGCCGATAACAGACTCTCGATTCATTTTATCTAATCTTTCTGCCGAAAGATTGAAATCTGTAAAAACAAAATTTTCACCATCATCCACAGCTTTATAAATTGCAACGGCGTCAGGACTATTGTTAAATAAACTTTCCCATCTTTCATTGCTCACACGAATAACTTCTTCTGATTTTGCTTTTTCGGTTATATCAAGTACAAAAGCGATTACTCCGTCTACATCGCCGTTATCGTTAAAAACCGGCACCTTATCAGTTTGAAGTTGTCTTATTTCACCGGATGCATTCCTTATTTTTTCAATGATTCCAAATTTTGGTTTTCTTGATTCAATCACTTCTAAATCGTCTTTTAGATAAGCTTCTGCATATTCAGGAAAGAGCTCTTCAGCAGTGTGATCTTCAATTTCATCCTTCTTAAGTCCTAAGTCTTCACATACTTGTTTATTTACTCTTAAACATCGGTTTTCCGTATCTTTATACCATATCTGCGCGGGAACTAAATTAAAAATTCTTTCAAACTCATCCTTTTGTCTTTTAATATTTCGCTCATATTCTTTTCGTTCAGAAATGTCTAAAATTGCTCCGATTAATCCGTTAATTTCATTTTCACTATTTTCATAAGCGGCTTTATGAATTATTACTTCATGGAGAATTCCATTTCTATCTTGAAATTGAGATTCATATATTTGCGTTCCCCCTGAATGCAATAACTCACTATCCTTTTCGTTATAAATTTCGGCAAGTTCTTTTGGATATAAATCGAAAACTGTTTTTCCGTTCAGTTCTTTTTCAGTATAATTAAATAAAGTGATAAAAGACTTGTTAGCACCAAGATAATGCCCGTATTTATCTTTATAAAAAACCGGAAGCGGTATAGTCTCTAAAAGATTCTTTGAAAAACTTTCACTAGCTTTCAATTCTTCTTCAATTTTTTTACGATCTGTTATATCTTGAATGGCACCAAATAAGATATTAGTTTCTTTATCAAAGATACCAATTGAATGAATATCTTTTAATTTTCCGGTTTTTGCACCCCTAATCTTAAATTCAATATCGTAGGGTATATTGTTATTTAATAAATCATGCAAGGCATTATCCAGCAGCGGCCGGTATTCATGCAAGGGAAATTCCTTTATAGTTTCATAATCAAATTCTTCTTTATCCAGCTCATATATTTGTTCGGCGCCAACAGAGGCGATTATCATTTGTGTGCCAAGATGAAGTTCCCAGTTTCCGGATTTTGATGCTAATTCTGCTCTTTCCAGCCGTGCTTCACTTTGGCGAATCAGTTTTTCAGATTTATGCTCTTCGGTTTTATCGCGAAAGACAAGAACCACACCTTCAATTTCACCATCTTCATTTCTTACAGGAGCGCCACTGTCGGCTATTGGAGTCTGCTTTCCCAATTTAGAAATTAATAAGGTATGATTTGCCAAACCGACTATTACGCCTTCCTTTAGAACTCTAAATACAGGATTTTGTACTTTTTCATTCGTTCCTTCACGTATTATTTCAAACACTTCTTCTATGGATTTATTTAAAGCCTCTGATTCTTTCCAACCAGTCAGTTCTTCGGCTACAAAATTCATTTGTTTAACATTTCCATTTGTATCGGTTGTAATTACACCATCTCCGATACTATAAAGAATCGTCTTAAATTCTTCATGATATTCTCGTAATTCTTTTTCCTTCATAAATAAATTTTGAAAGATATTTCTCTGTCGATAATGATAATACCAGATTAGAGCTAACGATAAAACCAATATTAATAGTATGGTAAAAGATACTATCACAATTTCCCGGAAATAAAGTCCGGCATAAATTTCACTTTCATCTTCTTGAGCTATCATCGTCCAGGGTGTGCCGGGAATTGATTTAATATAAGCTAAAATTTTTGTGTTGTGATAACTGGATGCTTCTACAATTCCCTTATCTCCGGATATGGCTTTTACTGCCAGAACTTCTTTTTTTGACAACGGAAGTTTATAATTTAACCGATTGTTTTTTTGATAGGCAAGATTATTCAGATAAACTACACTATCTTGCTCCCGCATTACAATTAAAGTTTCTGCTGTTTTAGTTGGTACCGGCCATTCATTTATTAATGGGTATAAATATTGCTCGGGATCTACTCTTAAAACTAATGAAGCAATTATCTTATCGTTCTTTCCAAAAATAGGTGCAATATAATCCAGATGAACTGTATCATGAACCTTACAATAATATAAGTTACTCATCAATATTTTTTTATTCTTAACGGCTGCTTTAATATAAAATATCAAACCGGTATCAATATCAGATACGTCGGATTTTAATGAAATTATAGGCAGTCCTTTATCATTTGCAATAAATACATCGCTGTACATCCTGCTTTCATTAATAAGAGAAAAATCTTTTTTTAAGTAATATTTTAGTTTTTCATTTTTACCTGAAGCAAACCACTTTTCAATTCCATCCACAAAAAACGGATTCTTTGAAAATATTTGCGCATCGGTTAATCTTTCTTTGTTCCAACTTGAAATTTGGGAAATCTTCAAATCAGCTATTGATTTTAATTGCTCACTTGCAACTGTATGAATTGAGTTCTCTTCGTAATTAAAATAGAAGAATGCCCCGACTGCAATAATAGCACTGGTAATAAATATAATAGATAATAAACGTAGCTTATTTGTAAACAGATGATCCCCTTTTATGACCATTCGGAAGGCTCCCAATTTTACTTTATTTATTTTTGTAATATAATCGGAGGTTTAAATTATTAATTCAAAAACTCCAGTTTTGTGCTTCTTTTTATAATACGATAATTCAATCTAGTTTAAGGGAAAGTTTTTTAATTCAATTTTGAATCATGAAAACGTAAACTGTTCTTGTAAAGAATTAGAAGTGATTTTATCCGATGGCAAACATTTATTTATTCAATTTCTTAATCTATTAGCAGAACATATGTCATTCAATTGCAGTAAATCTTTCAAAACCCCTATATTAGAACGGATTATATAGTACTTTTCGGATATTAAAATATGTTAAATTATTAAATATAGCAACAGAATATTATCGACATTCCTTGTACATCTTGTTATCGAATATTATTGACATCTTTAAAGTGCCTGATAAATTGAACAAGCATGTTATTTATTGTTGACAATATTTATAGATTATGTTCGGGATTATTTACATAAAAATTTAGACTAAAAAGAGCAGATATGAATTGGCAGATGAGATAATTTGGGATGGCAATGAATGTGAATGAGAATTAGCTAATTCTAAAATCTGTGATTAAACAATAGAATGTTAATAATTTAATTGAGTTTAGATATTTTATTTTCTATGTTCCAAATTATTCAATCCTTGAATGTTGTAATTATTTATTTCCTAATAAAAAATCATTTTACATTGTAATAATTAATAAATATAATCCTTAAACTCGCCGAATATTCAACTCGATAATTTCAAATCACTAATCGGAGATTTAATTATGGCTAACAAAAAACAATCTTCAAGCGAAAGCCGAAGAAACTTTTAAAAACAAGCATAATCGGTGGTATTGCTGCCGCATCTTTACCTTCATTGAGTTTTGCCGAAAACTCATCTAAAATGATTTCACCACCGGTTAATATAAAACCATCGGAGTTTGACGAAATTACAGTTGATGAACTAGCAGAGGGAATGAAATCGGGAAAATATACCGCCCGTTCTATCGCCGAACATTACATTAAACGCATAAAAGAAATTGATAAAAACGGACCGGCGATAAATAGCGTTATAGAATTGAATCCCGACGCTTTAAAAATTGCCGATGAACTTGATAAAGAGTTAAAAGATAAAGGAGCTCGCGGACCTTTACATGGAATTCCAATTCTTATAAAGGATAATATCGATACAGCTGATAATATGGAAACAACTGCGGGGTCTCTCGCTTTAGTTGGTTCAAGGCCTGTAAAAGATTCTTCCGTGGTAAAAAATCTGCGCGAAGCCGGAGTATTAATCTTAGGTAAAACCAATTTGAGTGAATGGGCGAATATGCGTTCTACTCATTCCACAAGCGGATGGAGCGGACGCGGAGGTTTAACTAAAAATCCTTATGCATTAGATAGAAATACTTCTGGTTCAAGTTCAGGATCTGGCGCCGGGGTTTCGGCTAATCTTTGTGCAATTGCAATTGGAACAGAAACCGATGGATCCGTCGTTAGTCCATCTTCAATAAATGGTGTTGTAGGAATTAAACCGACTGTTGGTTTGGTTAGTCGCGCCGGAATAATTCCAATATCTCATTCACAAGATACCGCCGGTCCTATGGCACGTACCGTAAAAGATGCGGCAATTTTATTAGGCGCAATGGCCGGAGTTGATCATGAAGATGAAGCAACGTTAAATAAAGATAGAAAGACTTATAAAAATTATACGCAATTTCTAAAAGGCGATGGACTAAAAGGAGCTAGAATAGGTGTTGTTAGACAATATTTTGGATTCCTGCCTTCGGTAGATGAAATAATGGATAAATCTCTAGAAATATTAAAAAGCCATGGCGCAATATTGGTTGATCCTGTTGAAATAGATGCAATTGGAAAAGTTGATGATTCCGAGAATACGGTCTTACTATATGAGCTGAAGGCTGACATGAAAAAATATTTAGAACATCGAGGTCCTAAAACTCCATATCATTCTCTCAAAGATTTAATTGAATTCAATAAAAAGCATGCTGATAAAGAAATGCCTTATTTCAATCAGGAATTATTTGTTAGAGCTGAAACGAAAGGCAGCCTTGAAGAAAAAGAATACAAAGATGCATTATTAAAAAATCATCGCTTAACCAGGGAAAAAGGAATAGATGCGGTGATGAAGAGATATAATCTGGATGCTCTAGTATCTCCTACCGATAGCCCTGCATGGATGACAGACTTAGTTGATGGAGATCATTTTCTTGGCGGAAGTTCGCAGCTCGCTGCTGTTGCAGGATATCCACATATAACAGTTCCGGCTGGATTTGTATTTGGATTGCCAATTGGTATTTCTTTCTTTGGAAAAGCATGGAGTGAACCAACTTTAATAAAAATAGCTTACAGCTTTGAACAAGCATCAAAAGCGAGAAAAAAACCGAAATTTTTACCGACTGCTGATTTGAAGATTTGAATCAATTAAAGATTTCCGGTTTATTTCCTTGCCAAAATATATGGATGAAATGAATAAAAATATATTTGACTTAGCAAAAACACTTTGGAATTACCACCATATGAATCATAAGCTTGAACCATCAGATTGTATTTTGGTATTAGGTAGCCACGATTTAAGAGTTGCGGAAAGAGGAGCTGAGTTATTTTTGAGAGGCTTTGCTCCTTTACTTATTTTCTCAGGCGGATTGGGAAATTTGACAAAAGGTGTTTGGTCTGAACCGGAAGCCGATAAATTTGCAAAAATTGCTATCGACATGGGAGTTCCGGAGGAAGCTATTTTAATTGAAAATAAATCGACAAATACGGGAGAGAATATTATATTTACTCAAGAACTGCTGGAAAGACGACAAATATCAGTAAATAGCTTTATCGTTGTACAAAAACCATATATGGAAAGAAGAAGTTATGCCACATTCAAAAAACATTGGGCGGACAAAAAAGTGTTAGTAACTTCTCCAAACATCGAATTAGAATCATATCCAAATCAAGAAATTTCTTTTGAAAAAGTATTAAATGTTATGGTCGGCGACCTTCAAAGAATTAAAGTTTATCCTTTAAAAGGATTTCAAATTTTTCAAGAAATTCCGGAAGAGGTTTGGGCTTCGTATGAAGAATTAGTTCGGCTAGGATATAATCAACATCTCATTTGATTTCACTTCGATTTTAAATTTTTATTTATAATTATTTTTCTTCAATTCTTCATTGACATTCCAAATATAAGAGCAGATATTTTGTGCATAAGTTTCTAAAACTCAGGGGAAAATATGAAACAGTCCGTCGGTGTTTGTCTTGGTGCATCTTCAATTTCTTTTGTAAGATTAAAAAAAGACGACAAACAAATAACAATAGAAGATCATTTAACAATTACACATAATGGCGATCCTCGCAACACTTTCCAAAAACATTTATCTGAGTTTGTTAAATCCAATATATCTTTAAGCGATAATAAACAAATACCAGTGATAGTTACCGGAAGAAAATTTAGGAAACTCGTAAAGTTTACAAATATATCAGAACCGGAAGCATCCGAACTAGCTTTTACGTATTTAACATCAAGCAATAATTATAAGAAAATAGATACCCGTTATACAGCAATTGCATCCTTAGGCGGCGAAACCTTTATAGTTTATACGCTTGATGATGAAGGCAAAATTTCGAACGTTATTACGAGAAATCAATGCGCCTCCGGAACCGGGGAATTTTTTCTACAGCAAATCAAACGGATGGATCTGGGACTGAATGAAGTTGTCGAGTTAGCTAAAGATGCCGAGCCGTACAAAGTATCGGGAAGATGTTCGGTTTTCTGTAAATCGGATTGTACACACGCACTTAATAAGGGGATTAGAAAATCCGAAGTTGCTGCAGGTTTGTCTTTAATGATGGCGGAAAAAGTTGATGAGCTCTTAAAAAAAGTAAAGCCCGGCAGAATAATGATTGTCGGCGGCGTAACGAAAAACTCCGTCGTAATTGAATTTCTGAAAAAGAAAATATCTGAAATTTATATTCCCGAAGAAGCGTCATACTTTGAAGCATTGGGTGCAGCGCTATACGGATTTAATCACGAAGTAAATTTTATTAGTGATTTTGATGATATTTTTATTCCGCGAAAAAGTTCATTTGTTTTTCACAAGCCTTTAAAAGAATACAAAGAAAAAGTTCAATTTAAAACATTGGAATTTGGAAAGGCAAAAGATAACGATGTTTGTATTCTTGGATTAGATGTGGGTTCTACAACTACGAAAGCTGTGGTAATAAGAAAATCGGATAATAAAATTTTAGCATCTGTTTATCTTTATACTCACGGCAACCCGGTGGAAGCCTCAAAAAAGTGTTATGCCGAATTGCTAAAACAAATTCCCGAAAAGATTAAAATCATTGGAGTCGGTACCACAGGATCGGGCAGACAAATTGCCGGTTTACATGCTTTAACAGAAGGCATTGTAAATGAAATAGTTGCTCACGCTGCTGCGGCAGTTTATTTTGATTCTGAAGTTGATACTATTTTTGAAATAGGCGGGCAGGATGCAAAGTACACTTACATTGTAAATAAAGTGCCCGCAGATTATGCTATGAACGAAGCATGTTCGGCTGGTACAGGTTCATTTATTGAAGAATCCGCTTACGAATCGCTTGGAATAAAAGTTACGGATATTGAACCTATAGCAATGCAGGCTATTAATCCGCCTAATTTTAGTGATCAATGTTCCGCGTTTATCAGTTCCGATATTAAAACAGCACAGCAAGAAAATATTACCAAAGATAATATAGTCGCAGGATTAGTTTATTCTATTTGTATGAACTATGTAAACCGTGTAAAGGGAAATCGTCCGATCGGTAAAAAGATATTTATGCAGGGCGGAGTTTGTTACAATAAAGCAATACCGATTGCTATGGCGGCATTAACAGGTAAAGAAATAATAGTGCCGCCTGAACCCGGTTTAATGGGAGCATTTGGTGTTGCGTTAGAAATTAAAGAAAAAATTGATTTAGGAATCATCAAACCAAAAGATTTTTCGTTAGAAATTTTATCTAGCCGTGAAGTAAATTACAAAAAGCCTTTCATTTGTGTAGGCGGAAAAGAAAAATGCGATCTTGCCTGCTCAATAAATATGATTGAAGTTGAAGGAAAGAATTATCCTTTTGGCGGCGCGTGTAATAAATACTACAACATAATTTCCAGAACAAAAGTTGATGTAGATAAATATGATTTGGTGAAAAAGCGCCAATATTTGATGTTTGAAAAATATGCACCGAAAAAGGAACTTTCGAAAGACGCAGTTACAGTTGGAATAAATTTATCATTTCATACTCACACTATTTATCCCTTATACTATAACTTTTTTACAGAGTTAGGATTTAAAGTTGTTCTCCCGGACAATGTAAATGAAGCCGGGCTAGAAAGAGAAAATTCTTCTTTCTGTTATCCTGCGCAGTTGTCATTAGGTTTGTTTGCGGATTTAATTGAAAAAAATCCCGATTATTATTTCCTTCCGGAAATTTTTGAAATGTACGTTGAAGATCCTAAACCGGATGAAAACGGCAAAGCTCATCACAGAATTGATTTTAACAGCACATGTGTTTTTGTAAGCGGAGAAGCATTTTACCTTAAGCAGACATTTAAAGATTTGATATCGAAAGATAAACTTATAACACCAAATTTAAATTTCGCAAACGGATTTTACAGAGAAGAAAACAAGTTTTCAGAAATCGCAAACCGGCTCGGAATAAATGACGCTCCCAAAATTAAAAGTGCATTTAATTATGCGCTCAAAATGCAGGAAGATTATCAAAATGAACTTTTTAATATGGGAAAAGAATTTTTAAACTTTCTTGGAAACAATCCCGATGAAATGGCTATTGTTCTTGTTGGCAGACCTTATAATGCTTTTACTGAGTTTGCGAATAAGGGAATTCCAAAGAAATTTGCATCAAGAGGAATTTATGTTGTTCCTTTTGATATGTTTGACTACAGAAATGAATTAGTAGATGACAATCAATATTGGGAGGGCGGAAAGAAAATATTAAAATCTGCGAGAATAATAAAAAATTATCCGCAGCTTTTTGCGACTTATATTTCTAATTTTTCTTGCGGACCAGATTCAATTCTACTAACAACATTCCGTTCCATAATGGGAACAAAACCATCGTTAACTCTTGAGCTTGATGGGCATACTGCCGACGCCGGAATAAATACGCGAATCGATGCGGCTCTAGATATTATAAAAAACTATCGCCGTGTACAGTTTAAAATCAGCGATCCGGATTTTTCCGATTTTGTTTCAGCGAAAATAGATTTCGATTCGGAACAAGGTTATTTCATTACTTCGAGCGGTGAGAAATTACCGCTAACCGATAAACGCATCGATATTTTAATCCCGTCTATGGGAGATTTGGCTGCACCAATTTTTGCTGCAGGATTAAAAAGTCAGAGATTCAACGCAATTTCACTCCCGGAAGGAAATCCGGAGATATTAAAATTAGGAAGATCGGTAGCGAGCGGAAAAGAATGTTTGCCTTTACTCTTGTGCGTTGGTTCGCTAATCGATTACATTGAAAATCAGTGGGATGGGAAACAGTACATTGCGTTCTTTATTGTGCAGGGAGCCGGCAATTGCAGGCTTGGACAATACCCAGTTTTTATTCGTGAAGTTATAAAAAGAAAGAAACTCAAAAATGTTGCGGCTCTTACTCTAATGAATGATGATGGATTTGCAGGACTTGGTCCCAACTTTGCACTGCGGGGAGTGCAATCAATTTTTACCAGTGATGTTTTAGATGATGTTCGATCCGGAATTATGGCACATGCGGATTGTCCAGAAAAAGGATTAGGAATTTTCTATCAAGCATATGATAAACTTTGTAATGACTTTTCTAAAAATCCGGATAAAATCTTTAAATCATTAAAAGAATTTTCACTTGCCATTCAGAATAATGTGAAGCCCGTCCTTCACATAAAGCAGGCAAAATATATTGCTCTCTGCGGAGAAATCTACGTAAGACGCGATCATTTTTCTCATAAATGGCTTAACAAACATTTTGCTGAAAAAGGATTTATTGTTAAAGATTCTTACATAAGCGAGTGGGTTTATTACATCGATTATTTACTTAAGCGAAAACTACTGGAACCGGAAACCTCTTATAAAAAGAAACTGGAACGTTTAATAAGAGTTTTATATATGAGGTATGCAGAATACAAAATTAAAAAGATACTTGCTAAAACCGGTTTTTATAATTTTTCTTTAACAAACATCGCTGCAATCTTAAAGAGAAGCGAACATATTCTTCCGTTAGAATATAAAGGAGAACCTGGATTAACACTCGGTGTAGCATTGCATGAAGGTATAAATAAATATTGCGGAATAATAAATCTCGGTCCATTTGGATGTATGCCAACAAGGTTTACAGAGTCTTTAGCAGCAACAGAAATGAAGGTAGAGAATAAAATATTTGCGGAAAGATTAGTTAATAAAAATTATAAACTGCCTGAACTTTTTAACGGGAAGATGAATATTCCCTTCTTAACTATAGAAACCGATGGAAACGTTTATCCGCAAGTAATTGAAGCGCGACTAGAAACATTTGCAATGCAGGCAGAACGTGTTGCTGATTTAATGAAGAAAGCAAAATTAAACGGATATGGAGAATTTTCTGATTAAAATCTTGTTATTGTGTAAAGTCTGTGAAGTAATATTAGTACAAAAAAAGGGAATGCAAAGCATGCATTCCCGAATTTAATAAAAAGGAACAAATTGTATAATATTAATTTGTAAGTGATTTATAAGTAAACCACCAATCATATCCTTCTTTAGGAGACTTACGCTCGTTTGCACCTGCAACATCTTTTGGCGGCGGAATAATTACTTTATCTTTTATCAATTCATTGTTCGGCCAATTTTCCGGCATAGCAACTTTATATTTGTCAGCTGTTTGAAGCGCTTTTAACGCACGTAAAACTTCATCAATTTGCCTGCCTACTTCCTGAGGATAGTAGATCATTAATCTAATTATACCTTGAGGATCGATAATAAAAACTGCTCTTACAGTATTTGTCCCTTTTCCCGGATGCACCATTCCTAAAGCAGAAGCAACTTTTCCCATGTCATCGGCAATAATGGGGAATGGAATATCAACCCCAATATTATCTTTAATCCACTCAATCCATTTTATATGCGAAAATACCTGATCAATTGATAAACCGACTAAAGATGCTTTTAACTTTTTGAACTCGTCATTTCGTTTTGCGAAAGCAACAAATTCTGTTGTGCAGACCGGAGTAAAATCGGCCGGATGACTGAACAACACCAACCATTGGCCTTTATAGTCATCAGGAATGTTTTTTTCTCCCTGAGTAGTTTGAACTTTAATACTCGGCATTTTATCGCCTAGTAGTGGTATACCGGTTTTTAAACCATTTGTCTCCATTTATTTCCCCCTTATTAGATTTGCTTCAATGTTTGAAGAACAAAAGAAATGTTATATAATACTTTACTAAGAATTACTCTTCAATATATAAACTTCCATATAAAGAATAAATTCTAAAAATAATCGTTACGTTTCTTGTCAGATTTTTGAGCGGATAGTTTTGGAGTAAACTTTAAGCATTCAATACCGGAAGCAGAATAGACTTCCCATGAGGGCATTTTCTTGGTTTTCATTCCTAGCGCTTTACAGCCGTTTGGTGCTTTGGGATCCCAGGTAATGAAAAAGTATTTACATTGTCTGCAGTTTATTGGCATATCAATTTTGAAATTTATTTACGACAATTTAATAAATAAAATTATTCTTTAAATTGTAATACAAATGCAGGGGACGCAAACTTTGCGTCCCCTACATAATATGTTTGGATAAAACAAATAACATAAATTCTATTGTCATCAAAAATGAGAAGGCACATACTGATTTTGGATGACTGCACATTTCAAGATTTTTGTGGTGCCTACTTCCGGCATTTCGATATAAACAATATACAGCCCGCTGCTTACCCAAAAATTATGTTCGTTACGTAAATCCCATTTGAAATATTGTGAGGTATCATCTTTCTCTAATGTTCTTATTAACGTTCCGCTTAAATCAAATATTCTTATAATCGCATGTTCCGGCAAATGATTAAATGTTACAAACCTATCAGCGCTGCTGGTCTGCTGATCATGAAATCCGTAATAAGGATTAGGAAAAACATTAATTTTCTGAACATCGGTTTTGGCTAAATCATTACTCTTTATATTTGCCGGTACTTTAAATTCATAAATATCATTATCTTCAACTACTCTATTGGGAACTAACTTCAATTTACATTCTTCTCCAAGCATTGGTCCATATTTACCATTCAAAAGTACAACCCACATTCCATCCCAAACTCCAAGACCATTATTATAAGACCAAAAATCCTTGGTGTCATTTTGTCCATCGCCGTACATCTTGCCGGAAGGGTCGTACGTAGTATTTAATATCCACATGTAATTATTTTGCACATCACCATTGTTAGGAAGTGAAGAATCAGGATTTAGGGATTTAAAGTTAAATTCCCATTGATGATCCTTATCAGGATCAAGCATTGCAATATTTAATTGTCTTGGATTAAGCGAATCGCTGACATCCCACGCAGTGAAAGGGACATCGTAAAATCCTTCATAAAATCTCCCCGATGTATCGGAATACATGTATGCTTTTTGTGTTTTTGATAGATCGTCAACAATGTAAGGTTCGCCGGGATCAAAGTCACCATTTCCATTCAAATCAGTATATGATTTCATCGGTCGCCATCGTAATTCAACCGGTACATCTTCGTAAGGCTTAACTGAAGTAGAACCGCTATATTGTGGCTCTAAAGCTATCATACCGTAATATGAATTTACTAAGCCAAAGTAAAAATCGAACCATCTACCTCCATTGTACCAATAATAAACAGAACTTCTATTATCGCTGTTTCCAATGTAGCTCCAGCTTTTACCTTTAAGCGGAGGATTCTTTACTTTTATTTGAAGTCCGTCAATTATGTTATACTTGTCATCACCCGTAAGATTTGTTTGATCTTTTAACAAAACTAGGTTTTTAGTTATATCCTTTAAGTTCCATGAATATATATATGATAAAGAAGTTGAATCATAATTTTTATTAAAAGTAACCTGATAATCATCGCCGGTAAGCGAAGCAGGATCAGTAACTAAAGGAATAACAGAACCATCGCTGTTTCCTTGAACATGATTAACTTTTATTGTATCACTCAATTCAGCACCATATCTAACTCCGGGATCGGATGTTTTCGGAATAACCGTTACAACACTAGGCTGACTTTCTATAACAGGATTATTTAACCCAAGAGCCGGGCAAAAAAGATATGATGTAACCGCAAAATAATACTTAGATCCGTTGTTTAATTTTGCACTTCTAAGAGAATCTAAATCTATTTTTATATATCTTTTTATTCCCTCATCATTACCAAAAACTGCTAGCCTTGTTAAATTTTGGCCTGTATGAGGTTCAACAAAATATCTCTCGATTGCTCCATAGCCATCTTTTACATCATAAGTTTTTAATAAAATACCCTCAGATAATTCTGCATTTTCAGATGGAAGTTGATATACATTATATCCTTCAAACTTAAATCCGCCTTCGTTTATATTTTCAATGTTTGAGTAAGAATTTTGGTTTTCTCCCCAATTCAAAATTGCCGAGCGATCCAAGTTTTCCACTTTAACATCTGCTGTTGGAATTTTGTAATTGTTTAATAAATCATTTTTATACAAATATTTTGCATAAGCAGAATAATTTTTAACCAATGTTAAAGAAGCCAAACGCGATTCAGAATCTTCATGCCCGGCAACAATCTCCGCATATACAACTTCTTGAGTGTCGGAAGGCGCCATATTTATAGGACCCGAACCAATTACAATTCTCCGGTCACCTGGAGGGAAATATACTCCATCAAGCCAACCAGCTTTATTAATAGGATTACCACTTACCGGAAAATGCGTGAAATATCCACCTAAAGCATCCGGCGCTTTAAAGGAATTTCTACCCTGTAAATAAACTCTTCCCTGCATATAATCATAAAACTCAAGAGTACCTTCAATATCACCCATTGGTGGATCGCCATAGGTAGCAGAACCACCAACAAAAAAAGCAAATGCGGTCATCGGCAAATTCTTTTTACCTTTAATAATTCTTCCGTTAAATTTTGCCGAATCATTAGTTGAACCATTTACGATTGGACCCTGTAAATTTACAAATCCAACAGTCGGAGGAGAATAATCATAAATCGCATCATTTTCTTTACTGTTATAAACAAAACCTAAATCCAGTGTAGTATCGCAACCGACTAAATCATCTCCAGCATCTCCATTATCAACGTCTGACCACATCGAAACGTACATACTGTCAATAGTAGAATTTCCTTTGTTTATTAGTTTGTATTTTCTAAAAAACATATAACCTAAAGGACCATCGGAATTATATCCCCAAATCGTGCACTGCAATTCTAAATAGAGAGGCAAAGCACCGTACATTTTTTTTGTGCGAGTGGAATCAAAATCGTTTGCAACAAACCATATTGTTTGATCCGCTCCGGGAACTCCGGGAATATCAACACCAGGTTCATATTTCCCATCTTTGTTAACATCATTGTAAGGTGCGCCATATTCTGCCGGCCATTCATTCCAATCTTTTTCATATTGAGCTTTAACTTCATCCACCGTTTCCTGCATATCATTAGCATCAGAAGTAAGATCAGCAGCTAAATAATCAGGACGCACACGATAAATTCTGGCATCCGCATTATCCGGTGATTCTGGAGTTCCGCCGGGAAGAATTCTGCCGGGCTGCAATCCTGAAAGATAAGTTGAACCACCAACTCTCGGTTCCCCATCAACAAGTCCGCCCCAGGTAAACCCGCTTTCAAAAACAGCATTCTTGCCAGAACCTTTAGGATATATCAATCCTGCATTTTGAGTCCTAGGATCAAAATCTGAATTACCGTCATTTACAAATACCGTGGAGATTTTATTGATGTTAAATTTAGTTAAGGAAGGTGAACCGGCATTATTAGAAACTTTACTATTCTTATCTTTTTCACTGCCTTTTGCAAGCAGAGGATTTGTTAACCCGTAACTAAATAAAAACAGTATCATTAATAACAAAGATTTTTTCTTCATTGGATATTCCTTATTCAGATGAAAGATTAATCAGGTTGAACATTATACTTAATATCTAGTAAATTAAATTTGCCGTAGCAAAAATCGCCTTTGGGCTTTACCCAGTATGCTTCCCCGTATGAGGCAATTCTCCTACCGTTAAAGTTTTTGTAATTACTAAGCGGCGTTTTCCATTCATAACTTCTATAAATTCTTCCATCGGCAGATTCATATCTGTCTTTTGATGTGAAGTTTATTAGCTGTCCTTTTTCATTGAAATATAGAACAGCAGAAATAGTATTATTGCCTAAAGTGAATTTTGCTCTAGTAGTTAAAGTATCTATTTGCTCCCACTCTATATTTTTATCAATTAATGTAGCCGGAGCCAAAAAGCACATATCATTGAAAAAAGTAACGGTTTCACTTTTATTCATTTTATCGCCTTTTGCATTAGCAATATTAAAAAGTGAAGCAACCTTAATCTTCATTGTAGCGTTTGCATTTTTATAGATGTGTAAACCTTCAAAAGGTAAACCAAACATTTTTGATTTTATATAAAATAATCTTGTTGGTTGTCCATAAAAGTTAAACTGTTCAGCTGTAAAATCAAGAAATTCCGAATTTGGTTTAGGCTTAATTTGTCCTTTAAATACGGCTTTAAAATTCACAATTTTTTCTTTCCCCACCGCTCCGGAATATATTATATATTTTTGCACGGGAAGAGGAAGATGCTGCAAATCTTCTTTTGTTAATATTGAAGGACTTTTATAGTTAGTTAATCCATTATTAACTTCTGATGAGTACACATTATTAAAACTTGTAGGTCTTGACTCTGCGTATATTATTATCAAAGGTACAAGCAGAACAACATTTATAACAGTTGCAAATTTAGCATCGCTCCAGAAAATAAATATTAATATTTGCGAAATTATTATCCCGGCTGCTGCAATTAGCCACCAAATTTGAATATCTGAATACAGCAAAATTGCAGAAGCAAAAAAGAGTACAGAAGCTGTAATCGTCCACAATAACCCGGCAAACTTAGATGCATGTTTTGTTAAATTTGAGATAGCTTTGTCCAATTAAATGCTCTAAGGAATTCAGCTAGATGGAATATACCATGAAATGATAATATGATTATTACTACTGCAAACATATCTCCCCTATCTTTGCATAATTTAATCAATTAGCTAAAAACTTTTCAGCTAATTTTTACCCTTCCCATGATTTTTATAAAACATAGTGGTTGTTGGATAATCACTAAAATTTAATGCGTATATAAAAGCTTTGCCGTGAATGGGAAAGAAAAACATCTACGTTTTGTTCTTGCTCTTTTCCGTCTTTGGTTTTATAATGCAGAGTTCCGTTTCCATCCGAGTTAAACTTAAATTTAACATCACTTTTATTAGCAAAATATTTTTTAAGTAAATTTGTTACTTGTATACTGGAAATATTTTGATACAGAGAATCACCAATTCTCAAATTTACAGAACCGGCAAGCAAATCTTCAAT
Source organism: uncultured Ignavibacteriales bacterium (assembly GCA_963739985.1). Lineage (GTDB taxonomy): Bacteria > Bacteroidota > Ignavibacteria > Ignavibacteriales > Ignavibacteriaceae > CAVUCE01. The sequence goes on along the minus strand of CAVUCE010000021.1, from coordinate 528,674 downwards.
CGCAGTTGGATTTGAGTTTCTGAATGCGTTTTCAATTCTCAAATACTCAGGCTCCCGATCTACTTTATTACTTTTACTTTGCGCAAATGAAATTGCAGAAAATAGAAATGTTACGCCAAGCAATATAAATTGATATCCTTTTCATAACAATTCTCCTTATAAAAATTCTAGTATAGAAATCTATAGTTATAAACTTTTTTACTATAACTTAATTGAATTTAATAAAATAACTGCTAATATAGCTATATAAAAGTTTAGATCATTTAACTCACCAATATTTTCAAAAATAAAATTGTCGCAATATATTTTTGATTTCTCAAACTGCGGCTGTAGTTCTTACAGTCCATGCCAAAATCGGCATTCCGTTTTTACGAAGATTTTCAACTCTAGTGTTTGGTAATGCATCAATATCATAAGAAATAAAATCCGGTTTAGTCCAAAAATTAAGAAACATATTTTTTAGAATATATTTCTGTATAGACGGAAAATTTATATCTTTGAAATCTGATGATACCTGTCCTACTAATATAACCGGGTTTTCTTTTTTAATTTTTTTTACTGTAAAAGGATTAAAAGATTGAATTGCGATTTCACCATTATATTCTTTTAACAAACGAAGAACTTCCTTTTCCAAATCTCCGGGAAGTTTTTCGTTCTTTATTTCAATTAATAACGGAACGGTACCATCAACAAGTCTTATTACTTCTTCAAAAGTAGGAATTTGTTCATCAGAATTTTTAATTCTTAGATTCTTCAAATCTTTTAATACCGTTCGATTTATGGTAAAATTTTTGCCGGTTAGTCTGGTGGTATTTACATCATGGAAAGCCACAACTTTTTTATCAAGTGTTAACTGAACATCGAGCTCAATAGGATAATTATTTTTGATTGCTTTTTCAAAAGCAGAAATAGTGTTCTCAATAATATCAACACCATTGTGAAGTCCGCGGTGAGCAATGGGTTTTTGTAAAAGGAAATTATTCATTCAAATTATACGTATGCTAAAAGCTGCTAAATTTTTCAATTATTAAAATTCACAAACTACCTATTTATTCAACCAATCCTTAAACGGAGAAGATCTTTCAATACTAACAAGAGCTTCAATTTCCTTCGGCGCAGGAGGTTCCAAATCAATATTAATTCTTGATCTCGAATAGGGCACCATATTTTTAATTGACTTAAAACTAATTATCATCTTCCTATTTATTCTAAAAAAATCATCCGGATTTAATAACTCTTGAAGTTTATCGAGTGTAAAATCGACCGGATATGTATTATTTGAAAAAGTATTTAAAAATACATTTTTCTCCAAAGCATAAAAATAAGCAATTTCTTCTATTTCAACTTTTTTAATCTTTTGTCCGTATTGAACAAGAAATCGTTTTTTATAGTTTGTGCTTTCGTTTTTAATCTGTTTGAGTAATTCTTCAAAATCTAAAAGCGAAGTAGTTTTAAGTTTTTGAAATTTTTTAATACTATCTCGAAGTTCGTCTTTTCGGATAGGTTTTAACAAATAGTCAATGCTATTAAGTTTAAAAGCTTTAACGGCATATTGATCATAGGCTGTAGTAAAAATTATTGGAATTTCAGTTTCTATATTTTCAAAAATATTAAAGCTTAATCCATCTGATAGTTGAATATCCAGGAAAATAAGATCAACGTTATTATTATTCAGCCATTTAATCGATTCTGAAACCGATCCAATTTTTGCACATACATCAATCTCGCTATTAATTTCTTTTAGTAATTGTTCCAATCTTTCAGCGGCGAGATTTTCATCTTCAATTATTACAACTTTCATATTTAATTTAAATTTATTAATGGAAGTTTTGCAACGTATTCATTTTGATGAAGAATAAATTCCGGTTCAATTCCGGAAATCAACTTATAACGCTTCTTTAGGTTTTCCAGGCCAATTCCCTTTGATTCATTATTTCTAAACTTTGGTTGAAGATTATTTTTTATTAACAGGAATTCACCTTCGTTTTTAATTTCTATAAATAAAGGATTATCGCTCGTTGCTTTATTATGTTTTAGAGAATTTTCTAAAAGAGTCTGAATAGCTAATGGCGGTACAAAGTATTTTAACTTAGAAGCTTCAATATTTATATCGGTTTTAATCCCATTTTCAAATCTTATTTGCTGCAGGTACAAATACGATTTAGCAAAACTCAATTCCTCTTTCACTTCTACGACAGGTTTATCAATAACATCAAGTATGTATCTATAAATTGAGGAAAATTCATCGATAAATGTTTCGGCTTTACCGGAATCCTTTTTTACCAAAGCAGAAAGTACATTCAAACTGTTAAATAGAAAATGCGGATTCAACTGATTTTTTAAAGTCTCCAATTTTATTTGAGTAATTTCTTTCTCAAGTATTTCAGCTTTAATTGAAGATTCTCTATTCAACTTAAAATAAATTATTGCTTCCAATACAACAACTATAATAATATTTAATACGATTGTAATAAGTGAATTATTAATTAAATGAAAAGCCGGATTGTCATAAGGAAACACAATATGAGCCGCAAGTGTTACTGTTGAACCGATTGCAATTCCAACAAACACAGCAGCAAGACATTCATAAATGAATCTAAGAATAGGTTTGTGCTGCCAGGTAAACTTATTTTCAAGCCCGTTTATTAATTTTAGATCAATAAAAATTGTAATGATGCCGAAAATTGAACTAAAAAAAGTGCCTATAAATAATCTTATTCCGAATTCTAAAAACCCGGATATATGAATAAAACCGGTTAGCTGATTATAAACTATAATTATTGTTTGGACGAGTATTGCAAAAAGTATAATTAATACAGCTGCTTTTCTATTGAATTTCATATTCTGTTTTCCCCTATCTAAACTTCAACATATTTTATATTGAATTCAATCGCATAATTAAAATTTTTATAAAATAATTGCAGCCACATATTATGACTGCAATTATTTGAGTATGAAAAATGCCCTTAAAAAATTCCCCACTTGAAAGAAAGTCCGCCGTTGAATTTTTGTAATAGTGTTTCTGAAGTTCCGATCAGCTCTAATGGCGAAGTATTTCTGTAACTTCCTGTTACACCAATCCAAAAGTTTCCGGAAACTCTATAATCCAATTCGATACCCGGTTCGAAGATATAAAATTTTGTTCGGTCGATAATTTCTTCACTCCAGACTTTATCTTTTCTATAATCTTTATCATACTGGTAAAATGCTTCACCGTAACCAGATTGAATTGATACCGAAAATTTTAAATCATCGCTTAGAGTAAATATTCTTTCAACAAATAAAGCTCCGTAACTGATATATAGATGATAAGTTCCATCTGAGACAAGTTTACCCAAGCCTTTATCATAATACAGCCCGGTTCCCGAAAATCCAATTGCCCATTTTTCGTTGATGGTTACAGCACCTTTATAGTCCAAATATCCGGCAGCTTCCGAATTAATTGTGGAATATTTTCCCGATGTACTCAAATAAAAACCTAGTTTTGTTCCATCGATTGATACTACATAATTATTTTTACTTTGTGAATAAATGGAGGTTGCAAATAATAATACTGCGATAAATAATATTTTAGTTTTCATCTTTCTTCTCCCTTGTTAAAGTTCAAATTATTTTTTTGTTCGATCTAAACTTAATTTGAAACTGAAACGAAAAGAAAAATAAGACGATGAACATGCTGATTTGGAGGATGAACTTGTTTAATCTCAAGACGATCATGTTTGAGTTTGAAATAGTTTTTAAGCGGATAAGGTTAAAATCGGGTATAATAGTTATAAAAATGCCTTAATTTGCCGAATCCAATTGAGATAATTAAATACTTTAATTAATTATCTCATATATTTACATTTAAAAGGTAGTTTCTATATTTCTCATAAGGAAATAAGGAACTTTTTGTTTTTGAACCGGTTATAAACATTAAATAATAAGACTTAAAAAATGAAGAATAGAACTAATATATATTTATTATCATTTGCTGTATTAATTTTACAAATTACAATTTTTGCGCAAGATTCAAGTAATAAATCACTTACAAATATTAAAGCTTATCAAAACAGTGTTTATGGATTTAGCTTTAACTATAAAGGCGAGCTTACAACACAATCAGCAAAAGACATTAAAGTTATTTTACCAAATTCCAACGGTAAATTGAGTAACACTTATTCTGAAGTTTCGGTAGATACAACTCCATTTGTTCTTTTACCGGGTACATACGGTGGAAGATATTACTTTAAAGAAAATACTAATCCTAGATTGAATTCTAATTTACTCGATGTAAAAAAAGATACGATTAACGGGCAAGTTTTTATAAAAGAATATTGGGTTGTTTACGGTGGGCAAAACCATTGGGATGCAATTATTAATACTTATACAAAACAAAATAACAGCTATTATGTAATATCACTTGTTCATAATTTTCTTTCGGATATTTCCATTGATGGCTTGGGAAGCTCACTATCAATGAGGAAAAAAATTGCTCTGAAAATTCTGAATGAAATGCACAACTCAGCAAATTCTTATGTAAGCGAATATTCGAACATTGTATCTTCATTCGCTATAAATCAAAATAAATAATATGCTTTAATTTTAACGGACTTTAAAAATGCTATCTAAACGTACGATTTTTTCAATGCTAATTTGTAGCATACTTTTTATTAACATTTCCATGAAAGCCGAAAATCCTGCAACCGGTAAAGGCATTTGGATTTGGCAAATTTGGACTACTGCCGGAGGAAATCTCAATACAATGATTTCTCAAATGAAATCCAGCGGAGTTAAATGGGTTACAGTTAAACTTGGCGATAGCGATAGTTATTATAATAGAACCGGGAAATTATTATATAGTTGGGCTGCAAATTACGGTGGATTTGACAAGGTTGTTGAAGAATTTCATAACAACGGAATTTTGGTTTTTGGATGGCAATTTGTTTATAGTTATAGCAAATGGGGAAACGGAATTTACGAGGCAGATGTAGCTAATTCTATTTTGAATATTCCCGGAATTGATGGACTAATAGTTGACGCCGAGGGAGATTATGAAGGTCATGCTACAGAAGCAAAAGATTATATGGAAAATATTAGATTTTTTCACGGAATGAACTTTGTCGGCTTTTCTTCTTTCGCCAGAGTTATAGGTCATTCAACTTTTCCCTGGTTAGAATTTTCTACTTATTGCGATGTTAATATGCCACAAGCATATTGGGCTGCTAGATCATTATCTCCTACAACCGAATTAAACTTAATGGAAAGCGAGTTTAATACTCTATACAATACATGGAAACAAAGTCAACCCAATGCATATAGTACTTTAATTCTCCCTATTGGACAAGGCGGACAAATTGAAATCGGGAGAAATTTAATAGCAGGAGAAATTAAAACCTTTTCTGAAAAAGTAAGAAATGATGGTTACGAAGGTGTTAGTTTATACTCTTATGATATTATAACCCCAAATAGCTGGAACGAGTATACTAATAGTTGGCTTCCTTTATTGGCGAAACCATCGCTTACTGCGCCTAAAAACGGCGATACAAATTTATCAATTAATTTAACGTTTGCCTGGCAGCAGATAGATTCTGCAAATACTTATAATCTTCAGATTTCAAGCGATTCAACATTTGCTAATACATTTACAAATCAAAGTTCAATTAATGATACTTCCTTTAAAGTAAATGGTCTCCTGCTGAACACGCAATACTATTGGAGAGTTCAAGCTGTTAAGGGTGATGTCAAAAGCGATTGGTCAGATACATGGAAGTTTTCAACGCTATCACTAACTAGTGCAAAAGATAAGAAAAATAGTTTACCGGATTCATACTCTTTAAATCAGAATTATCCTAATCCATTCAATCCTTCAACAATTATTTCTTATTCGATTCCATATGAAAGTAATGTTAAGATTGATGTTTATAATTCTATTGGTGTAAAAGTTAAAGAGTTGGTAAATAATACAAAACCAGCTGGAGAATATAACGTTAAATTTAATGCAATAAATTTATCCTCCGGAATTTATTTTTATCGAATAACTGCATCTTCTATTGACGGCAAAAATAATTTCGTAAATGTAAGAAAAATGATTTTATTAAAATAAATTTATGGGAGCTTCGGCTCCCTTTCATATACCCTATATCAACTAAATCCTACCAACATATTATAACACATTCTTTAGTTTTTCGTGATACTTCCGTGATCATTGAACCTTAAGTTAAAATAGTTACGATTTACATAATTAAGACAAAATTTTAACATGAGGTTACTGATGAAAGTTATAATTTTTTCAGTTCTTATTATCTTATCACTTACAGCATATACAAAATGGAATTCAATTCCCAAAATAATAATGGATGATACATCCAATAATTACAATGAAGCAATATTTGCTGGCGGTTGTTATTGGTGCATGGATGCGGGATTTGAAAAACTTTCGGGTTTGAAAAATGTAATATCAGGCTACGCAGAAGGGAAAATAAGCGGAACTGAGACAACCGGAAAAGTTGAAGCCATAAAAGTGATTTATGATCCGGCAATTACAAGTTATTCAGAGTTATTAGATTACTACTGGAAACAGTTTAATCCAACAGATGCCGGAGGTTCTTTTTATGATAGAGGACCGCAGTATGAGTCATATATATTTTATAAAGATGATACACAAAAAGAACTTGCGGAAAAATCAAAAACAAATCTTGAAAAGATAGACATCTTTAAAAAACCAATAGTAACTAAAATTGTAATGTTCACAAACTTTACACCCGTTTCCGAATCTGAACAGCATTTTTATAAAAAGGATCCAACACGATATTACGCATATAGAAAAGCATCAGGAAGAGATAATTATATCAAAAGAATTTGGGGAAATATTCACACCAATAATTTCACTAAGCCGTCTGATAAAGAAATAAAAAGCAAATTAACAAAACTTCAATATCAGGTTACACAAAATGGTGCTACGGAATTACCATTTCAAAATGAATATGTGAATAATAAACGCAATGGAATTTATGTCGACATAGTTTCAGGTGAGCCTTTGTTTAGTTCAAAAGACAAATTTCACTCAGGAACCGGCTGGCCGAGCTTTACAAAACCAATTGATTCTTATTATATAGTCAAGAAAATCGATCACTCATTAGGCATGTTACGTGTCGAAGTTGAAGGAAAGAAATCAGGTTCTCACTTAGGACATTTATTTAATGATGGCCCGGCACCAACACATTTAAGATATTGCATTGATTCGGCTGCATTAAGATTTATCCCAAAAGCTGATTTGGCAAAAGATGGATACGGCAATTACAAATATTTATTTGAATGATAACTTCTTAAGTAAAAATTAATTTCAAACAAAAAGAAAGGTCCTAAAATGAAAAAGCAAATGTTTCTAGCTTGCGTAATGTCTGTTTTACTATTATCCGGTCTAAGTTATTCTCAATCAAAAGACACAATGCATAAAGTGAAAAAAATGGATTCAACCAAAATCATGAATAAAATGGATGGGATGAAGAAATCCACAATGAAAATGCATGATAAGATGAATGATCACAAAATGATGGATTCTTCTAAAAAGATGATGAATAAAAAATTGATGATGAAAGACAAAAAGATGGATAATATGAAGAACAAGAAGAAATCCGAAGAAAATAAAATGATGGACAAAAACATGCAAAAGAAAGAAATGAAGAATAATAAGATGGAAATGCAAGATAGTTCCAAAACAATGAAAAAGATGAAAAAATAATAATTTAGAATAACACACATACGTTATGATCTCTTCCTGAGTTTTCAGGAAGAGATTACTTTACATAATCTTGAGTTTTAATTAAATATTATTGTAACTAAGTTTTAGGAAACAACCTTCCTTTTATACCACTGCACAAACAAATATAAATTCTTTTAATTTGATAATTAAAGTTTCATATAATAATTTATTATTACACTTAGTTGAATTAAATTAGAGTTATAATTCCAACATGCTCAGTGAACAATAATAAAAACTCACTAAAAGAGATAATATCTTATGAAATTTTCTATAAAAACAATTTTAACTATTGCTATTCCACTAATTTTAATCGGCTGCAATAATAAATATGAGAATTTAGTAAATCCTATATTTGAGGCTTATAATCATCCCGATTTACCCGGAGCTTCCGTAATGATAATCCAAAATGGAAAAATAGCTTTCGAAAAAGGTTACGGATTAGCTAATGTGGAAAAAGATATAAAAGTAACGCCGGAAACTGATTTCCGTCTTGCTTCGGTTACAAAAGAATTTACTTCAATGTGTATTTTAAAATTAATCAAAGCCGGTAAATTAACGCTTGATACAAAGCTGACAGATATATTCCCCGACTTTCCTAAATACGGAAACAAGATTACAATAAAAAATCTTCTACAGCATACTTCCGGCTTAGTTGCGTATGAAGACTTAATACCGGATTCGGCAACCGTTCAGGTGAAAGATAAAGATGTGCTGAACATGATGATGAATATAGACTCAACCTACTTTGAACCTGGTTCACAACACAGATATAGCAATACAGGTTATGCAGTACTTGCGATGATTATACAAAATGTTTCCGGAGTCCCTTTTCGAGAATATTTAAAGAATAATATTTTTGAACCATTGGGAATGAATCATACATTAGCTTACGAAAAAGGAATTAATGAAGTTCCGAATAGGGCATACGGTTATACAATTACAGATACCGGAATTGTCTTTACAGATCAAAGTTTAACAAGCGCAGTTTTAGGCGACGGCGGAATTTATTCAAACACAAGAGACTTATTTAAATGGGATCAAGCTTTATATTCAAATAAATTAATTGATCAGAAATACATTCAAATGGCATTTGAACGCGGCAAAACAAACGATGGAAAAACATTTGATTATGGTTTCGGGTGGAGAAGAGAAATTTACAAGGGAATGGAAATTGTCTATCATACCGGAAGTTCAATTGGATTCAGAAATATAATTTATCGTATCCCTGGAAAAAACTTTTCTGTAATTATATTAACAAACAGAGATTCCGGTTCAGAATTTAGTACATTAAAATTAGCGCATGAAGTTGTTGATGCTGTGTTATAATTAGTTATATATTACGGATTTGTTGATAAGAATTAAAAATTATCATTAAATGAGTTTGCCGATTCTAGCTTACGGCCATACCGTATTAAGACAAAAATGTAATAATATTACCAAAATATATCCTGGACTTAAAAAATTAATCGCTATATTTATACGCTTTTAATAATCTAAAAATGTGCAAAACAATACATGTGGGAATTTAATGCACAATATTATGGCAAATTTCAATTTTAAGAATAATATTACCAAATATTTCAAAGATATTACTTTCTTAAAACATTTAACCTGGATTTTTTCAATCCTAATTACATTATTTTTTTTAAACAGCTGTAAAAGCAAACAAGTCTCATCGTCCCCATCAGCAGCAACCGAATTAGAAACTAAAATAACTAACACTCCTATCGACTCGGATAATTATATTAAGCTGGCTGATTCACTTTATAATTTATCAGATAGTTTGAACAACTTAGCTGATAAAGCTAAGGCGATTGCATTTCGCGGAATGTATTTGTATCAAAAAAGGGCATATCAAAAATCACTTGATGAGTTTTTGAAAGCGATAGATCTCAGTAAAAATGTTAATAATCAACTCTTAACTGCCGATAATTACGATAACGCAGCAAAAGCTTACAACCGTTTAAAACTTAAAGACACAGCGATTGATTATTTTAAAAAATCAGCAGCACTAAGAAAATCAGTTAATGACTCTACCGGCTATGGAGTTGCGTTAAATAATATTGGCTTTTTCTTTTGGCAAACCACGCAATATGATAGTGCTTTATTTTATTTTCAAAAAGCACTAAAAGTTAGAAATAAATTATCAAACAAAGATCATATCGCTTCAACATTAAATAACATTGGGACGGTTTATTACAACTGGGCGTTATATGATAAAGCACTTGAATATTATTTAAAGGCTTTAAAAATTCAAAAAGAAATTGATAATAAAAGTAGTATCGCTTTGGCGCTTACTAATATCGGTCTGGTGTACAAAGAAACCGGACAGCTTCCTAAGGCAATTCAATATTATCATGAAAGTCTTCCATTCGCGAAAGAATCAAATAATAATGAGACCTTGGGTTATGTTTATGATTGTTTAGGTTCCGCGTACTCAGATATGAATAGAGATTCGGCCATAACATATTTTCAAAATTCGCTGGAAGCATACAAATTAAATAACTACGTCGGAGGTGAAGTAATTGCTCTAAAAGGAATGGGGCAAGTTTATTTAGATAAAAATGATCTAACAAAAGCAAAAAATTATTTTAATCAAACACTAAGAATTGCAGAAGTAAATGATATTAAACTTAGAGTTGCAGAGTCTTATAGTTTTCTTGCAAAAATAAGTATGAGAGAAAATGATTTTTCAAAAGCTCAATCTTATTTAGAAAAGAGTATCAATATTGCTAATAAAATCGATGTAAAAGTGATCTTGAGAGATTGTTATCAAGATTTGAGTATAGTTTATGAACACTTGGGAAAGATTAACAAATCACTGTTTGCGATAAAAAAATATCAAAAACTTAAAGATGAAATTGAAAATCAGGATATGCAAAGAAGACTAAATGAACTTAAAAATAAATTTGAAGGCGAAAGATATCGTCTTGTATTAGAGGCTCAAAAACATCAGAATGAAAAACAAAAGATATATCTTGTAACTACAATTATAATAATTATAATTTTAGCTATTACTGCAATTATTCTGCTAATGCTTAGTAAGAAGAGAAAAAGATTAAATGATTTATTAAGACAAAACAATAAATTAATCGAACTGCAGAGAACCGAATTAAAAGAAAAAAATGATGAACTAGAAAAAATAAACAACTCAAAGGATAAATTATTTTCTATAGTTGCTCATGACCTAAAAAACCCTTTTAATGTTTTACTGAATTATACAAAGATTTTAAAAGAAGAATATCACGAACTAAGTGACGAAGAGATTGAAGAGTATATTACTAATTTAAATGAGGCAACAAACAACACTTATGAGTTACTTGAAAATTTATTGTTTCTTTCTGCATCCAGAACAGGGAAAATTGAATACAATCCTAGTGATTTTGAAGTTAAAAAATTGATTGATAATACAATCGGACCTTATTTTTCGCAAGCGAAGAATAAGAGCATCAGAATTACTAATAATGTTCAAGATTATGTTAGAGCTTTTGCCGACTCAAGTATGATTGAGATAGTAGTGAGAAATCTTATTAATAATGCGATAAAATTTACGGAACACGGCGGCACAGTTAATATTTCTTCTCATGAAAAAAATGAAAGCATCATTATTTCGGTAAAGGATAATGGTATCGGGATGGACGATTTTACAAGTATTAATGCATTCAATATAAGCATTGTTCGCTCAAGAGAAGGAACAAGCGGTGAAAGAGGTACAGGTTTAGGTTTAGGATTATGTAAAGAATTTATTGAAAAAAATCATGGTGAAATATTTGTATCCTCTAAGTTGGGAGAAGGAACCGAATTTTCATTTTCACTTCCTAAAATGATGAGAAGAATTTAGGTGAAATTTTAAAATGCTAATTCTATATTCAGTTAGAGGTTTAAATACAAAAGTAGTTAAGTTGTTATTATTAGTTTTGTCTTACTTCCGTTGACAATAAAATCAATATACTTTTTATTGAATGGATAAGCGAACGGTTATTCTATAAATAATTACACGTAAGTAATAGATAGAATAATTATTAAATGGGAAAATTCAGATGGATATAAGCTTATTAAGTTAAAAAATTTAACGATTTAATTTTTTTTAAGTCCACTTTCATTTTTGATCACTAATTTTTTCCTATCAAATTCGATATCTCCGGCTTCTCTTAATTCTTGTAAAACTGCATTTACTGTTTGTCTCGAACATGCTGTCAATTCTGCAATCTCCTGGTGTTTTAGAAATGGCTTAATAAATATTTCATCACCTAATTTTTTCCCGTTATCTTCAGCCAGTCTTAGTATAAATGCGACTATTCTTTGTGCTGAATCTTTAAATACAAGATCTTCAATTTTTTCTGTATATCTTCTCAGTCTCAATCCGATTAATTTGTTTAACCTTAAATTCATATCCGGATTTTTATCGACAAACTTTTTAAACTCTTCAATATTTATTGCGCAGATTAAGACTTCATCCATTGCGATTGCATAGTCTGTTCTTTCTTCTTTGTCTAAGTATGCAAGTTCTCCAAAAACTTCGCCTTTATTAATTATTCCTAAAATCATTTCTTTTCCGTCGGTAGAATTTCTGGTCAATTTCACTCTTCCATTCTTTAAGAAAAATATTGAAGAGGAAGGTTCTTTTGCAAAATAAATCGGCTGATTTTTGCCTATGTTTTGCATTGTGGTAATTTCACTCAACTTTTTCATATTATCTTCATCCAATCCGGATAAAAGATTAAAATTTTCTAAATACCAGAGCTTTGATTTTTCCGCCATTTTTATTCCTAACGATTTCCTAAAGTAATTTTAATGTTCAATATTAAAATTTGTCTTTATTATTTGTAAAAATGTAATATCAACGACAAACTTTAACATTATAATAATATAATTTTTAATTAGAATAATTATTTATTTGAAAAGATCAACTTGAAAAGACAACTCTTATTAGTAATAGATAAAAATTGCAGCTCATGTTTAAGAGCCGAACAAAAGCTTAAAGAATTATGTAACGCAAATGATACTTACAAGCTTAGTATTATTGAAAGAGAAAAATTCAAAGGGGAAAATATTTTTATTGTTCCTGCTGTTTTTTTAGAGGATAAACTTATTTTTTACGGTGAAATTGATTTATCAAAATTAAGCAAGTATTAAATAAATATTATCCGCTATTTAGGTCGAGAAATTTCATACTTATAAATCAACTTTTCCGAATTAATATTTACCTTTAACTCTTTCCTTACCCGGAAGAACTTCAAGACAAGTAGTCCACCACCCTGTTAGTATAGTCTCAATAAATTCCCTGGGAAGATTTTCAGAATCCATTTCTTCAGCCAGCTTGATATGGTCGTATTCAATAGGGACATATTGGATTTTAATTGTATCTTCAGCTAACTCCAAAATTGTGTAACCGACATTATTTGCGCCATCATTTTCCGGCCTTCCGATTACGCCAACATTTACAAAATATTTATTATTGCTTAATTCTCTCTTCCAATGTATTCCGGTATGAGTTCCACAAATGATATCGGCACTAAAGTCTTTACAAAGTTTTTCTAAAAAATGTGTCGGAGTTGTAGATTCCCAAAGAAATTCATTTGTTTTCCTCGGCGAACCATGACATAATAGCACTTTGTAATCGCCTAAAGTAAATCTTATTTCGGTCGGGAGATTTTTCATATATTCTTTAAATTCTTCCGAAGTATTTTTGAAGGTATAATCGTAGCTTAACTTTGCGTAATAATTATCTCGCGGATCCGTGTAGCCGCATTGGCAATCATCAAAATTATTTCCTATTGAGTTATCGTAATTACCTTGCACAACCGGAATGTTATGTTCTTTCAAAAGATCGAAGATTCTATTTGGATTTGGTCCGAAAGCACCGAGATCACCAAGACAATAAATTGCATCTACATTTTTTTTCTTAGCATCAATAATTGTTTCCTTCATAGCAATGTGGTTACTATAAACTCCGCCGAATAATGCAATCTTTTTATGCATCTCTTCCCACCGATGAAAAATTTGAACAAATTGCACCATAAAGATAACAAGTGTAACATGCCTGATGTTTTAATTCATATGGTTTTAAAGAATCCGAAATTGTCTCCCCGACTTTTGCATCTTTTGAATCAATGAGAATCGGACAAACATAAATACCTTTGTTAGTTGCAATTCTGCTGTTAGCGCAAATCAAACTATCAACAGGATAATCGACTAGCATATCTTCAGTTACATATTCATATTCATCATAACCTTTTGTGCGCGCAATTTCTTTACCAATTTTTATAGACGGCAGAATTTTGATCCTGGGTCTATCATAACCATGATCTTTTAGAACCTGAATAAAATTACTTTGTACTTTTTCATCGTCCCTATCATCCCATGTCTTAGTAATAGTAATAATCGGTAAAAATCCGTTTTGATAAAGAAGCTCAACTCCGCGCATTGCTTTCTTAAAAACTCCCTTGCCTCTAATGTTATCGTTCATCTCTTCCGTATAACCATCAATACTAATTCTAATTTCTAAAGTATATATAGAATTATCTGAAATAGCTTTAAGCTTTTCAGCCGTTTCGGGTTTAATCAACATTCCGTTAGTAAGAACCGTAGCGGGACCTAATTTTAATGTAGTTTCTAAAATCTGTAAAATCTCTTTATTCATAAACGGTTCGCCGCCGGTATAATAATATTCTTTTGTGCCCAATTTAATCGATTCTTCAAGGTAATTTTTAACTTCAGTTAAACTCATAAATTCAAAATTATGATTTCTTGGACTGCAGCTTATAAAACAATGATCGCATTTTATATTGCACAATGTTCCGCTTACCTGAAACCAAAGATTATCCAGACTATCAAGTTCTATTTGAGGAAAATTACTCATTTAAATTCCAGTCTTACTTTTTGAAATAATTTCTTCTATATAATTAAACCGTAACTTCTTTTTTTCGACTTATAATTATAGGCATAAAATAAAAAATTAAAATTAGTACCGTAGCATAAAAATTAACAGCTAAAAGTTCAGCATAATTTCCGGTTGATAAATACAAATTTGAAGGGAGCAAATGAAATACCAAAACAATTCCCGCTAAAACACCAATCCACATAGCGAGGTGAAATGATATTTTAGGCGCCGGAATTTTCCAAAAGATAAAAACCGGGGCTAATCCTAAAACCATAGTTCCACTTATTGTTGTTGCGGAAAGAATTGTAGGTGAAAACAAAAGTGGAATTGTACCACCAATTGCAGTGATTATCATAGTCCATCTTCCTTTAGAAACGGATACTTTTTTACTTTTGCCCAGGTCAACAACAATTAATTTTGAAACAGAAGCAAAAGTTGAATCGACAGTTGATG
The DNA here is from genome assembly GCA_963739985.1 of uncultured Ignavibacteriales bacterium. Lineage (GTDB taxonomy): Bacteria > Bacteroidota > Ignavibacteria > Ignavibacteriales > Ignavibacteriaceae > CAVUCE01. Next base: position 513,594 of record CAVUCE010000021.1, on the reverse strand, counting down.
AAGCTGAAGTAACCATAATGAAATTCATAATTATCATTCCAATTACACCAAGACTTTTAGAAACTTCAACAGCCGCTTGTCCGCTTAATCCCATAAACTTTGCATAAATTCCGATAAAGCTAAAAAGTAATATAAAAGTAAATCCCCCCACAGTAGCAATTATAAAGCTTTTCAAAGTGGTTTTTTCATCAGAAATAAAACCTCTATCCGTTAAAACCGGATCGTGAAATGGATAACTAAAAATCTGGATTAATGCTACAAGTACAAGATCGAATCCTCCTTGCAAATTCCAATTTCCGGACTTTATATAAGCGGCTATATTTCCTTCTTTAGGAAGAATCATTCCAAGAACTACAAAGAGTAAAACTGCAAATAAAACCATTTGAAGTAAATCGGTAATCAGCGAGCTTCGCAACCCTCCCTTTAAGGCGTAAGCTAGTGTTAAGGTTGTAAAAACTATGATGGAAATAACATATTGTGGCGAACCGGTTTGCCCAAAATAAGTTCCTATTACTTCTGTGTTCGACCAGACTTCGTTCAATAGTCTTATTGCAACAATAATTGTAAAAAACTTTAACGCGCCGGGACCAAATTTATTTTCAAGAAATTGATGTAAACTTTCAACTTTTAACTTTGTTCGTAATTTGTAAATAACAATTCCAGCAACTAAAAAAGAAAGATAATAAGTTGCATAAGCGAAGCCGCCTACGAATCCAAAACTTAATCCAAGGTTTGCAGCATTTGTTACCGACTTAGCGAAAATCCAGGAAATTACAAGGCTGAAAGTAAGCATTATAGTTCCGGGTTTTTCTTGCTTTCCTGATTTACCTTTGTAAAAGCTATCTTTGGTTTTTACAAATGGAGTCATGAATATTAGAACAGCAGAAAAGGCAATCAATACTATCCATTGCCAGGTTAAAACATCATGCATAAATTTATAATTCCTTAAAACCTAGGTTGATAAGTTGTGAGTAAACAGATTTCATTACTTTTGTCCATAAATCATTATTTTCTTATCAATTGAGATATGTAATCTTGTAATAACAACAAATTAGAACATTCTTCTCTTACTCATTTAAAACCTTTTGGAATAATCTGAAGATTTTTATTATAAGTAATACAGCATTATAAAATATTCTGTTATTATTTATTTATCTGTCAAATCTCTTACAGTTTTTGCAATTTTCTATAAATAGGATCAAGAATTTGTACTTCAGTTTTATAAACCTAGATAAACATCATCACAAAATTATCACTAAAACATAAAGGTTTTTTAATAATTTTTTGCGAAAAAGATGCGTTTAACTTATTGATATTTTTTTTACATCGGATCAGATGAATATAGGTAGTTTTCGTTTAGGCTTTATCAACAAAAAGAACATTGTAGAAGTTCGTCAGAAACACTAAGTATAAATAATTGTTCGTGTTATATTGAATCTTTTCGAAGTTAACGGAATAAACATTAAAATAATACAGTTTCTATTATTAGAATAAAACTCTCGCTTTAATTGTTCCGGTAATAGATTTTAATTCCTTTAGAATTTCTGCAGAATTTGCACGGCTATCAATATCAACAATTACATAACCGGTTGTAGCATCGGTTTGTAAATATTGAGCGGCAATATTCAATTTTCTGGATAGAAAAACTTTAGTGATTTGATTTAATATTCCGGGTTTATTTTGATGAATATGTAAATATCTTTGGTTATTATAATTTGGAGCTAATGATAACTCGACAAAATTAGTGGCGCCTATTGTTGAACCAACATCGCTGTATTTTACAAGTTTTTCAGAAACTTCAAGCGCAATACTTGCTTGTGCTTCTACAGTACTTCCGCCTATATGCGGAGTTAAAATTACATTTGGAAATTTCTGTAACGGCGATTCAAACTCCTCTTTATTAGATCTTGGTTCTTTCGGGAAAACATCAACTGCAGCACCGGAAATATGTTTGGATTCTAATTCTTCGGCAAGATCATCGATGTTTACAACGGAACCGCGCGAAGCATTAATTAAACACGCACCTTTTCTCATCATTGATAATTCTTTTTTTGTAATCATATTCCTGGTCTGTTCCGTATCAGGAACATGAAGTGTAACAACATCGGAAACAGACAATAATTCTTTTAATGATGAACAAACTTTTGCGTTACCTAAAGTTAATTTTTTTTCAATGTCATAGTAAAAAACATTCATCCCAAGACTTTCGGCAAGTATAGAAACTTGAGAGCCGATATGTCCGTAACCGACTATTCCGATATTCTTGCCTCTTACTTCAAAAGCAGCCGCAGCTTCTTTTAACCATCCCCCGTTATGCGCAGCGTGATTTTTTTCGGGAATTTTTCTAAGCAGTAATATACTCTCGCTCAAGACTAATTCGGCAACGGAACGAGTGTTTGAAAACGGCGCATTAAATACAGGAATACCTTTTGCTTTTGCTGCTTCAAGATCGACCTGGTTTGTTCCAATACTAAAACATCCGATTGCAATAAGCATTTTTGCATGTTCCAGAACTTCGGCAGTTAAAAATGTTCTCGATCTAATTCCAACTAGGTGAACATTTTTAATCTTTTTTATCAATTGTTCAGGTTCTAGAGAGCTTTTAACATACTCTATATTTGAATAATCGTTTTCCTTAAAGAAGTTTAATGCATTTTCATGGACGCCTTCCAATAGAAGGACTTTAATTTTTTCTTTTGGTAGAGAGTATTTCTTTTTGCTTTGTTTAATCATTTTTTAATTAAGTTAGATTTGATAAATTTATAAAGAGCATCCTTAAAATAATAAAAGTACCGAAGTGCCCCAAAATCTAAAAACTTACAGTTAATTAGATCACTTTGGTGTGGATGTGTTAACTGTACAAATATTTAATATCAATTATAGTAAAATTTTCTAAAAAAGATTAACTTCATAATATAATTCCTCTTATCTTCAACAAATTTTTCAATCACTATAATTACCAATGGATGTACCATATTCGGAAATAGAATTCTTAGGCTCACAAAAAGCGTTTCATATTTGGTTATTAAAGAATCAAAATATAAAAGAAGAATTATGGATTGGATTCTATAAAAAGAATTCGTCTAAAAACGGAATTACTTATAAAGAAGCATTGGACGAAGCTCTCTGTTTCGGCTGGATTGACGGAATAAGAAAAAGTATCGACGAAGAAAGTTATACGATTAGATATACGCCGAGAAAAGCAAATAGTAAATGGAGCGCTGTAAACATAAAAAGAGTGAATGAACTCATTAAACTCGGACTTTTGGCGGAAGCAGGATTAAAAGAATATAAAAAAATAGATCTGCAAAAAAATCTTAACTATTCTTACGAAAGAGACAAAGCGGAATTTCCTTCCAACCTATTAAATTTATTTAAGAGAAATAAGAAAGCTTGGAATTTTTTTGAGTCGCAGGCTGCTTACTACAAACGCGGCGCAACGTGGTGGGTAATTAGCGCGAAAAAAGAAGAAACAAAATTACGAAGATTAGAAAAATTAATTTCCGATTCTCAAAACGGTAAAAAATTAGATATGTTTATAAGTAACAAAAAGAATAATAAATAAATTTTAATATGTACATTCCCGATTATTATGAAATAATAAATATTGAGTAGATAATAATTATAAAAATGTAATTGCTTGAAAATAAAGGAAGCGATTAATTTGGCAAAAGTTATGGATAAGCTTCTCAAACAAAGTAGCAAGAAATAATTTTTAATTATTAACTGTTCATAATATTTCATTAAAAAATTGTATATAAAAAGAAACGTCGTGTTCATTCTTTTATACGAATTTCCTTAAACTAACCTCAATTCTTACAAGATATAATAACTTACCCGGTGGCATTAAACTTGGTTAATGCGTCTATCATTAAATAGTTAAAACGGATTAAATAATGAAAAGATTTATAACTATAATAGTATTATTTCTACCGAGTTTTCTTCTAGCCCAAAGTCATGTAAGTACAATTAAATTTGGACTCTTTGATCCATCAGCTACAGACGCCGGTTTTGTAATTGGTTACGAAGGTGGAAAATATATTGATGATAATTTTTCCTATGGCTGGAGCGCCGACTGGTTTTACAAAGGGTATGTAGACCAAAATTTGGTAACGCAGTTTAATGATTTTTATGGCCCTAATAGTTCACTGAATGAACTGAGAGCAAAAACCAATCTTCACGCAATTCCTATTATGGGAAATATTACCGCAAGCTGGCCGGTTGCAGCAAAAACAAGAGCTTATGTTACCGGCGGTATTGGTGTAGAAGTTTTACTGATTTTTTATCGTAATTATGAAAACCCGGGAAATAATGATTTCCACGGAGCATTCGATTTAGCTTGGCGTATTGGCGGCGGTGTTGCTTACGAATTAGGTAGAAGATCAGATCTGTTGTTAGAGTTAGCCTACAACAATTCAGAACCAAGCTGGCAATATGATGTAAAAGATCCGGCTACAGGCAGAACTAAAGTCTTTGAAAGAAGATTTAATATGAGTGGTATTATGATGAGAATGGGCGTTCGATTTTATTTCTAAACATGAATAAAAGTTTTGGCAAAACTTTTATTAAAATATCGATTAAGTATAAAACCTGCGGATTTATTCTGTAGGTTCTTATATATACCTTATTCCAACATTGCAAATAGATATAGAATAATTAGTTACAAAACGCCGTCCACCAGTTACATTATTTTAGAATATTTATACAAAAGTTAACCCGCAATCTTGAGACTCACTTTCCTAATTAAGCTCAGAGATATATTTCCCACACATAATAGTTGATAGTATCGACTAAAAAGCCAATAATTCTCAACAATACTTCGATTTTTGGGTAACTTATTTAAGAATAATTAGATGTAGAATAATTAAACAATGTGAATTTTTATTCGATAATTAACTAGAAATAAAAACAAACATACTAATACGAAAATCTTAAGAGAACTCTTAGAAAAATTAAAATCGAGTCTTACTTTTTGAAAACTTCAAAATTATTATCGCTTTTGGCAAAGAGATTTGGTTGGTATACTCTGTTATCAAGAAATACCCACTACAATTTTAAAATATTAATGACTCACTAAAGAATTAAAACAAAAAATAGGAACTACTGATGAAGAAAATTTTTATCATCACAATACTACTTTCAACAGCTTTATTAGCACAAAATAAAAAAGATTACCAGCCTGAAATGTTTGGCTACCTAAGAGCGTGGTACAAAGCGGAAACCAGTTCCAACCAGGGACAATTTTTAGTAAAAATGGCAAGGTTTGGATTAAAGGGTGATGTAAATGAATATGTCTCTTATAAAACAATGGTCGACTTTGCAAGAGTCGGAAAACTATCAACAACAACTCAAGTTATTAATGGAGAAACTGTTGTAAAAAGTGTGTCGGCTAATTTTTCGGATGTTTTATTAGATGCATTTGCAATGGTAAGGCCAACCAAAGGTTTAGTATTTTCATTCGGACAATTTAAGGTACCTTTTAGTACAGATAACCTAAAATCCGGTGCAGCAATAGATTTTGTAAATAGACCGTTTTTAACAAATGTTGCTCCGGCATTAAGAGATATTGGATTAATGGGATCTTACAAAATAAAAGGAAATGTTCCCGTAGAATTCAACGCCGGCGTATTCAACGGTTCAGGACAAAATAAACCAGAGGATGATAAATCAGTAAACTACTCTTTGCGTGCAGTGGTAAACCCTTTATCAAATCTATCTTTATCGGCAAACTATTACAATGGGAAATTAACAAGTTACAATGTGAGCATTTTCGATTTCGGCATTGATATAAACTTAGGAAAACTAAACTTAAATGGTGAATACGGACAGAGAACAATGGACGTAACTTCAGCAAGTATAAAATCATTTGCATTTTTTACAACCACTTTATACAAATTTGATTTGTCGGGTGATTTTGTATCCGTTATTATTCCCGCCGTCCGTTATGAAAGCTTCAGCCCAAATTCTAATGCAAACTCTAAAGTTGATAAAACAACTATAGGGTTATCATTTGAATTTGCAAAGGTTACATATGCTCAATTCAGAGTTAATTATGAAATTTATAACTATAAAGATGGCTCTACAAATCCAAATGCTTTAGTACTGGAAATGCAGACCAGATTTTAAAAAACGAAGAAAAAACAAACAAAGGCGAAGAAATGAAACAATGGTTTTATAATTTAAAAGTAAAGAAAAAGTTAATTTATTCTTATTTGTTATTAGTAATATTTATTGCTGCAATTGCAGGAATAAGCTTTTTTAATATGTCAAACATATATTCCAGTACTGTTGCATTATCCAATAATTTTTTACCCAGCACAGATCTTCTTCTGCAAATTGATCGCGATATGTATCAAGCAGTTTTAGCGCAGAGAATAATGACCTATACTCCAGTAGGAACTCCTGCATTTGATCAATTAATTAAAGATAATAATGAAAATATAGGACAGGTAAAAACACGTTGGGCAAAATATAAAAAAATAAAAGTAGATGGAACCGATGAAGAATTTATTAAGAAATATGATGAGAATGTTGTTGACTTGGGAGAAAAATTCGAATCAAATAGTTTCTCTAATTGAAACAAATACTCCTGAATCAAAACAAGAAGCTATAAATATTGCTTCGAAATGCGGGTACTTAAAATATTTCGAAGATGCAAGAGGAATAATTAATAAATTAACCGAAATCACTGAAAACTTAGCACCACAAAATTCAGCACAAAGCGCAAGTTCATACAACTCATCAATATATTATCTTCAATTGGCGGAGTTATTGTTTATACTCTTACTTTCATATCTTCGCGGGTTTCAAAATCGCTAAAATTATCGGTAAGCCTCTGGAGAAGGCCGCTGATAATGATGTCGGAATTAGGCAAAGGTCATCTTGATGCCAGAATAAATATTCATGGCAAAGATGAAATCGGTACTCTTGCGACAACAATGGATAATTTTGCAGAATATTTACAAAATAGTGTTGTGGGATGTGTGCAGAAAATTTCGGAAGGAGATTTCAATTTTACAGTTACTCCGAATGATGAAAAAGACGCTATTGCTCCAGCATTAAATACCACAACAAAAACATTGAAAGATGTTCAAGATCAAATAAACATGTTGAGACAAGCTGCAATTGAAGGCAATCTTGAAAAAATAGGTGATGCTGAAAAATTTAGTGGTGGCTATAGAACAATTATAGAAGGCTTCAACAAGACTATCTGGGAAATTATTATTAGAGTAAGAGACGCCGAAGAAATAATGGATAAACTTTCAGAAGGTGATCTAACAGCTAGAATGTTAGGCGATTTTAAAGGTAACTACAGAAGGCTTCAAAACATTGTTAATAAACTGGGTAATTCTTTAGAAAACCTTGTAGGCGATGTCGCGGAAGCAGTTTCAGCCACAGCCAGTGCATCTACAGAGATTTCATCCAGTACAGAGGAAATGGCTGCGGGCGCCGAAGAACAAAGCCGGCAGGCATCTGAGGTTGCTGTTTCCGTCGAAGAAATGACACGAACAATTATTGAGACTACACGCAACGCGAGTAATGCAAATGAAGCTTCTACCAGTTACGGCAAAATTGCAAAAGAAGGCGGAATAATTGTAAGCGAAACAATTGAAGGAATGACTCGAATTTCATTAGTCGTGCAAAAATCCGCAGAAACAGTAACGCAGCTTGGTAATAGCAGCGGACAAATTGGGGAGATTATTCAGGTTATCGATGATATTGCCGATCAAACAAACTTATTAGCACTAAACGCTGCAATTGAAGCTGCCAGAGCCGGAGAACATGGAAGAGGATTTGCAGTGGTCGCCGATGAAGTAAGAAAATTAGCCGAACGCACTACAAAGGCAACTAAAGAAATCGCAACGATGATTAAACAAATTCAAAAAGACACGGAAGATGCGGTTGTTTCAATGAAGGAAGGTACTTCTGAAGTAGAAAACGGAAAGAAACTTGCTGATCAAGCAGGCGAATCTCTAAATCAAATAATTGCCGGCGCAGATAACGTAGTCGGAATAATTACGCAAGTAGCTGCAGCAAGTGAACAACAATCTTCAGCTTCGGAACAAATTAGCAAAAACATCGAAGCTATCAGCAGCGTAACACAACAAAGCGCGGCTGGAGTTCAGCAAATTGCTAGAGCAGCAGAAGACTTAAATCGATTAACTCAGAATCTCGAAAACCTAATCGGAAGATTTAAGATGAGTAAAGATAAAAACAATGAATCGCATTATGAATTTCAAGAAGAAGAACTGACCTTAAGCTAAAAGGAAGTAATTATAAGCCACTTCCTATTCGGTCCTTGGGATAAAATATCTCAAGGACTTTTTATTTTAAAGAACTAATCGGAATTACTTATTTCCTTCAATTGTTTTTTTAACTGTTTAGCCGCAAGAGCGTAACCTCCATTATCCCCATCCACCAAATGAATATGCTGCCCGTTATAATTGAAAATCATACAAGTGATTAAAGCAGTGGGTGCATTATGAATTCCATAAACCAGTTCGCCGTTTTTATATTTTGAGTCTAAATAATTCGATAAGGTTTGCCTCTGTTCCGAAGTACCGGATAAGACCAATCTTAGCTGATCATCAAATTTTTTAAAATCAGTATTCGCAATAAGTTGATCTTTGTATTCTCCCCAATTGAAATTGTTAATCGTTATTTTTCTATTCATTATAAAAATGCCTATTAAAATTCGATAAATTTGATCAACGCGGTATTTTATTTTATCGATCAATTTTTTGTTAAACGTTCTAACTTTTGACTCGTAAGATAGCACTTTACTGCTTAAAGACATCTTCAAAGTGTTCATGGCAATTGGATGGCATACTGAATCGTCACCGTAAATCTCCTCAATTTTGGCAATAGCTTCGTTATAAATTTTTCCACTTATTTTCGGTGAACCGTTAAGCGAAGCGATAATAATAGAGACTATCTCTCCCCTTTCGCTAGGAACATTTTTCCACCTGCATTCTAAGCCCGTGAAATCAGCCTCAGGCTCCTCATCGCTTAACTCTAATGTATATTTAGGAAATTGCTTTAAACATTTCTCTGCGTATTGAATTCCTCCGCCGGCAAAAGCTGCTTGAATAGAATGTTTGGATAATCGAATTCGAGAAACCATAACAGAGTTTTCAGTAGCATGAATATCTTCAACCGGAATTACTCCAACTCGCAGATTCATACCAAACTCTTGTTTTGCCATCTGTTTTATACCGACTAAAGCTTTTCGGGTTTTTTTTAACAACGAAGGTGGGATACAAATTGTTGCACCATCCCCGCCAAAAATAAATGGGAGGGAAAATGATTTAGTTAAATTTAAAATGGCAATTATAGAAGATGCTCCGATAGTATTTACATCTTTATAGCGTCCTGCCTCTATAGCTTTCGTTGAACCTTCCACATCAGTCATTGCAACGAACCAGCTATCCGGCATAGTTTTAAAATTATTTATATCCGAAATACTTCTGAAGTTATTTAATATTGGAAGTGAGGTATAAAATTCTTCGTCGTTTATTTTCATGAATAATTTGAATCTCGATACTTTAATTGAATTACTATTACAATAAAATAGAAAAATTAAAGTTCTTTAATACGTTATTATGGGTTACATCACAAATATGAGTTTGGATACTGATTTATAGGGCCAAAGTTACTAATTAATCGTATAAGTTAATAAATTCCCATTTATACAATAACTGGCGGAAGTATGAGTTCAAATTTAAAAGACAAAGACAAAATTGAGTATAAATATAATTTCATATTTGAAGATGAAAAACAAAAATCATTTCTAATTAATGTCAATCGCCAATCCCTTGATTTAATCCAAGACAATAATATCAACCACAAAGAATGGGCAAAGCTAAAAAACTTTAAATGTCCGCATTGCCCACTCTCCGAGGACGAAGTAGAGTATTGCCCGCTTGCCGTAAGTTTAAGTTCGGTTATAGAATCATTTTCCGATTCATTTTCTTATGAAAGAATAACTCTAAGTATTGTAACTGAAGAAAGAGATTTTAAAAAAGAAACTTCATTGCAAGACGGAGTAAGAAGCATGCTTGGTTTAATAATGGTTACCAGCGGCTGCCCGATTATGGGAAAGCTTAAACCGATGGCAAGATTTCATTTACCATTATCTAGCCTGGAAGAAACTCAGTTCAGATACCTTTCAACATATATTTTTGCTCAGTTTTTTGTAGCCAAACATGGCGGAGTTCCGGATTGGGAAATGACTAATCTTAATGAGCTCCTTGAAAATATTAAACTACTAAACATGAATGTTAGTAAAAAAATTGCGGAGCTGGAAACAAACGATACTACTATCAATTCTGTCGTTATATTAAATAATTTCACTGATTATATAGGAATAAACTTAGATGAAAACACTTTGAACGAAGTAGAAGTATTGTTCAAAGATTATTTTAATGATATTTTTTAGATTATTATATAATTTGGAAAGTTCTAAAATATTTACTCAATGATGTTCCGTTAAGCAGAGTTATTTTATTACTCAATTCTAGAGCAGGGTTTTTATAATTCAAGAATAAAGTAATCAAAAATAGTTTTCCTACTTGTTTGTCGTTCATACTATTACGGATAAATTCACTTATCAGTTTGTCGTTTGGTCTATCTTTGTTTATAACACATAGAGCAGAAAAATCTTTCCGTTTTTCTTTTTTTATGTAGCTTCCCTTCAAAATATAAATTGTATCATCCTGCTCAATCAACTTCAAATTTCGATATCCAAGGTTAGCAAATAATAGATTAATATTCGCAATAACTTCTGATTTTGACATACTCATTAGTTTTTCTTTACTGTCACTCAGCTCAATATCAGCAGATTTTTCTTTCCGTGGTATATCAAAAATCTCAAACCATTCTTCTTCGGTAATTAATTTTGAATAGGATTCGACGCTAAAAGTTTCAACAAGATTTTTAAGCATCAAACCTTTTTCGTATAATTTGAACAATATCTTTTCGTCGATAGTGTTTCTATTCAAATAATAAATAAAATGAATTTTTGATTCCGACGGTTTTTTAACTTTAATTTCTTCCTCAATTTGCCATTGCATTGATGGAATCCACCATTGATCGAAGAATAGAACATAAGTTGCATTTACAAGCTGTAATTTTGTAATCTCGTTTTTTGTCCCCTTAATAAGTACGTTTATACTTTTATCATTATTAAATTTCTGAACTGCTTCTTCCATATCCGATGAAGACATACCCGATAGATAATTTACATACTTTATTCCTTGCTGGTTAAATATTTCTCCCAATTTTTGGGTACCGGATTTATCATATTGTGAAATAACTATAATTTTTTCGCCGCATGCAGCTAGACTTTTTACATGAGTTAAAATCAGATCAGCTTTACTACTAAAATCATCGTGTTCTGAGAAATTACAAACTTGCTTTAATTGGTGAAGAGCAAAGAATACTTTTGATTGAAATCTATACGGATTACCCGTTTCATAAACTTCCGTAATTTCATTTTGTGAATAAAATAATGATTGAGTGTAATCCTTTTGTTGTTCCTCATGCATATTCACCCAATAATCTTGAAAGCTTAACTCAGGTAATTCTTTTTCAATTTGATCTTTAGTCCTGCTTAATACCAAATCACCTTTTTCTTTTGTAAAGTTTTCGAGTTTCCATATAAACTTTGCCTTAGCAGTACTTAGCCACTTATTGAAAAACTCTACGTCATCCCCCAATGCATCATAATCATCCAAAATAATTGCTTCATATTTATGCTTTGTATTATCATCATGATTAAACTGGGCTAAATACTCCTTAAATAAATCGTACGAAATTATAGAAATTTGATTGGCTTTAAATAATTCTTTACCCAAATTTTCTATTTCATCCGGTAAAACTTTAAAGTTTAACTCCGGCGCAAACTTATTAAAATGATCAACCCAGCCGAAATGATATTCCGAATTTGTAAAATTTGTTATTCCTATAGAATATTTTTGAGCAACAATTATTGAAGATTTTATTTCTTTCTTTTTTAACAATATTTTTAAAGCTGCAATTGCCTGAACACTTTTTCCAAGTCCGAGCTCATCCCCCAAGATTGCTTTACTATTTTCCGATAAGAATTTTGCACCTTCTTTTTGATAATTATACAAACCGGATAATATGTTTTCCTCTTCTTCAGAATTCAGTTCGATTACGGGCTGCAAAGATTTATATAGTGTGTTTTCTAAATCTTCATCAGGTAACGTTTCTTCTGTTTTTCCATTTCTAACATTTTCCTCAAAAGAATACGAAAGCAAAAGATTCGTTTTGTCCGAAAATTCAGGCAGATGATATTCAAATATCTTAAACTTATTTTCCAAACTCTCAACCGAGTATGATTGAATTGGGAGATCGTGAGAAAGATTGAAATCAATTTTTGGGGTGATAACCTCAGAGGTAGTTAAATTATCAAGTGAAATATGTTTGGATATTTCTGGCTGTTCATCCAACAGATTGATTTTTTTTTCAAAAATCTTCCCTTCCTCCTTCATCTGATCAAAAGAACTTAGAATATCGATGTTATATATCTGCGGGATTAATTTAGACAGATAATCAATTACTTCAGGTGATTTTATGTGGTAATTAATTTCTATAGGTTCAACAATATTAATGCTGGAATTAATTTCTTTTACTCTTGTAACACCTTTAACTTGATAATTTTTTGAAATAGAATTTTCAATTGCAAAACTAAATGATATATCTTGTTGATTGGAGGTAAGTTCTTCTTTTCTTTCTGATTTATTAGGTTCTTTAATACTTACAAAAAATGAATTATTTTCCGTTTCAAATTTAGCTGAGAAATAATCTTTCAGTTCCTGATTAAAATCAATATTTATCTTATAAGCTTGCGCAACGCCAAAGCCAAAAAATACTAAATTAGTTTTTGTTTTAAGCTCAAGCGATTTTATTGAAGATTTATATAATTTTACCTTGCCGATAGCAAATCTATATTGTTCATAAACCGGCTTATCGATTCTCAAGATTATTTTATCAGTATCGCGTAACTCACTATACAGTTCACCAATTTGCATCTCAGAAATAGGATGAACATTCAACCATCGCTTAAATAGAAAATCATCTGATTGTGGAATTGGAGAAAGTGATTTAGCGAATTTAACTCTAAGAAAACGGTACAAGTTCATTACTCACCTGTTTTTTGCAAGTGAACTTGTTCGCATGCAGTTTTCAATCTTTCAAATGGTTCAAGTAAATTTCTATTTTCCGATATCGGATTTATATTTTCCGCTATCTCAGAAAGTTCGGCTTCAAATTTTTTTGATGTCTCAATAAAAACTTTGGAATCGTTTTCCGGAGAAGCCTTAATATCTTTTTTAGAAGCATTGTCTCTAGATAAAGCATCTTTATCATCAAATACACGGATAATTCTTACGCCTTGCTTATTGTTTGCGCCAAGGAATAAGGAATCGCGAACCAGCACCAAATCTATTTCCTGAGTAATTGCACCTAAAAGTGGTACTGAAATTAGTTCAACAAGAATGTGCTCCATTAAAACATTTCCGTACAAAGTTTTTTGAAAATTGGTAGGTTTTATAGGTGCGGTAACTCTGAATTCCAAAGGCTTGGTATCCGTATCGGTTACCAAAATAGCTCCCATTATTCCTTCGTTTTTATCAAGAGTGTAGGTTTCAAGAAATGCAAATTTAGACAATGCCATTTTATGCTCCTTATTTTATTTGAATTCTGCTTCAATCAATTTTGTCGGTAAAGAAGATCTCTCACCACTTTGAAAATTGGAAATAGAAAAATTAATAGAACTTAAGCAAGTAGCAGTGTCCCAATCCCCTTTATTATTCCCTGTAACTCATTTCAGTCGCATATCCTAAAATGTATATAGATATAAATAAACTTTTTTTAATCTATTTACAAGTTTTATTTTACTAATCATAAAATTAGTAATCAAGATCAATTACGCAAATTATTTTGTGATTTTCATTTCATTTTTTGCTCTAAATTTTTATCTCATATAATATTGCTATCAATTATTTTAAAGTTATTATTAAATTTGTAACGTCATTTAACATTTATGAAAGAATACGCAAAGACATGGAAATAGAAAGACGGTACGAAAAATTAATTAATTATTTAACAGATTATATTTATACTGTTACAATAAGCGGCGGTGTTGCCGTAGATACGTTCCATGGTCCCGGCTGTGTTGCTGTTACCGGCTATACTTCCGATGATTATAAACGCGATCCTGATCTTTGGTACAGAATGGTTCACAAAAAAGATAGAGCAAAAGTTTTGGAACAAGCCAAACTAGCTCTTGGCGGACAAGAAATTGATCCGGTTGAACATCGGATTATACATCGTGACGGAACAATAAGATGGGTTAGAAATAAAATTGTAATTTCTGTTGATGAATATAATGCGCCTATAAGTTATGATGGTTTAATAAGTGATATAACAAAATTGAAACAAGCGGAATTTTCTGCAGCTATCAGAAATGAACAGCTTAAACAAGCCGATAAAATGGCGTCACTCGGAATTCTTGTTTCAGGAATTGCTCATGAAATAAATAATCCGAATAATTTTATTATGTTAAATATTCATTTATTTTCCAAACTTTGGAAGGATATAACGCCTATCCTGGATGAATATTATAAAAATAACGGTGATTTTGTAATAGCAGGAATGTTATACTCTAAGTCAAAGGAAAAGATTTCACAATCAATTGATGGAATTCAAAAAGGATCGGAACGAATACAAAACATAACTAAAAATTTAACCGAATATTCCAGAACGGATAGTGGAAATTTGAATGAGCCGGTTGATGTAAATAAAGTTGTGGAAATGGCTATACTTATAACTAATAATATGATTAAGAAATCAACAAAACAATTTAAAGTTGAATTAGGTAAAAAACTCCCGACCATAAAAGGCAATACACAACAATTAGAACAAGTTGTTATAAATTTAATTACTAACGCATGTCAATCTCTTCCGAATAATTCTGCAAAGATAAAAGTATCTACATATTTTAACTCTGAACGAAATAAAGTTAGAATTAGAGTTGATGACGAGGGAATTGGGATTAAGGAAGGTGATTTGAAATATATCATGGATCCTTTTTTTACAACTAAAAGGAATATGGGCGGAACCGGATTAGGACTTTCAATCTCTTATAATATTGTGAAATCGCACGGAGGAAAATTATCTCTAAAAAGTTCTCCGGGTAAAGGTACTACTGCAAAAGTTTCTTTTCCGGTTGTAAATAATTCATAAAAATTTGGAGTTATATAATGAACCCAAAATATATTCCGGAAAATCCGATTCTGCTGGTTGATGATGAACAGCATATTCTTCTAAGCGCCGACTTAACTCTTTCATCGAACGGTATAAAGAATGTCGAAACCTGCAATGATAGTCGACAAGTTTTAAAATTACTTTCGGGTAAAAAATATTCTTTAATTCTTCTTGATCTAAACATGCCTCATATTTCAGGTTCGGAATTATTACCGCAGCTAGTTAAAAAACATCCTGAAACTCCGGTTATTATTATGACAGCAGTAAACGATGTTGAGAACGCTGTATTTTGCATGAAGGAAGGTGCATTCGATTATCTGTTAAAACCTGTCGATGATACCAGATTAGTAACAACAATTAAACGCGGATTAGAATTAACAGAAATAAGAAATGAAAATGAGATGCTTAAGCAATCATTGTTGAAGGCAAATATAGAAAAGCCAGAAGCCTTTAGCGAAATTGTAACTCATTGCGGAACTATACAATCGATATTTAAATATATAGAAGCAATTGCCAAAACTAATCTTCCGGTTTTAATTACTGGAGAAACCGGAGCAGGAAAAGAATTATTTGCCAAAGCAATTCATAATGTTAGCGAAAAAAAAGGTGAGTTGGTTTCTGTTAATGTTGCCGGGCTTGATGATAATTTTTTCTCCGATACTTTATTTGGACATAAAAAAGGCGCTTTTACAGGCGCTGAAAACGATAGACGCGGACTAATTGAAAAAGCTGAAGGCGGAACTTTGTTCCTGGATGAAATAGGCGACTTAAGTATCGAATCACAAGTGAAGTTATTAAGACTATTACAAGACGGACAATATTACCCGCTTGGATCAGATATCGCTAAACTTTCTGATGCTAGAATAATAGTAGCTACTCACCGTGATGTTAAGAGTATGCAAAGTAATAATACTTTCCGTCAGGATCTTTATTACAGATTAAAGTCTCATCATATAACTATTCCCCCGCTTAGAGATAGAAAAATTGATTTGCCATATTTAATTGATCATTTCATCTCAAAAGCTTCTAAAGCATTAAATAAAAAAAGACCGACGGTGCCAAAAGAATTATATACTCTTTTAAGCAATTATCCTTTTCCCGGTAATATAAGAGAACTTGAAGGAATTATTTTCGACGCAATTAGTCTTCATAAATCCGGTATCCTTTCACTTGAATCAATTAGGCAAAAAATTTCAGATTATAAACAAGATGTTAATCCGAAAATAAATAATTCTTCAGTAGCCTCCGAAGAAGAAAATACGCTAATTCAAATCCCTGGAAGATTTCCTTCACTAAAAGAAGTTGAAGACTCAGTTATTTCAGAAGCATTAAAACGTGCACGCGGAAATCAAACCATTGCAGCAGAACTGCTCGGCATTTCCCGTCGTGCATTAAACAATCGCTTAAGAAGAGCTGATGAAAATGGGGATAATGATTAAACTATAAAAAACAACTTTGTCTTGCGCTTTTGGCCAATTTTAACATTAAGTTAATATTGTAAGCTTATACTTATTAAACATATACTTTTCAAAAGGGTGCCACATTTTTGCACTAAGCCACTTTTCGTCACTCCCCCTTTAAACCATTTAATTACAACATAATAGCAAACTTCTTAATCTATAAAGTGAAGTTTTGTGGCACTTCTATTCAATAATTCATATCACCGCACAAACTAGCTAAGTATTTATATATTATTTATTTATAGCGTCTATGTTAAACTGGCACTAGCTTTGATACTTTTAGTACGAAGAATATGAGTAGGAAATTTAATTTAATAATCAAATGTCGAGGTAAGAAAATGAAAATGATCTCTAAAAAAATATTAGTAACAACATTAGTGGTTTTAACTTTTGCTGTTGTTGTTTTTGCGCAGCCGGGTTCAAATGTTGATAAGAAAGAATATGTTTCAAAAGCTTTAGATGTATGCTCTTCTTCATTGCAAGAAAAAGTTCCGGGAATTGTAGAATCAACAATCTATAACATAGTTTTATTGAAAAAATTCTACCCTGAAGCAAACTACAAGGTCATAAACGAAGAATTAAACAATGTTGCTGTTAATAATCCTAATGCTGCACTTAGATATAAGGCTCATTTAGCAAGCATGTATTTAAGTTATGGTTCAAACATTGAAATTGTTCCGCAAACAAAACCAATGGATCACGAATATTTATTTAGGCAATTAGCCGATCAGTTGGAAAGCAAACTTCTAGTTACCAATGAATAAGTATTGATTTTTGAATTTGAGGAGAGGGCTTGAATTAGCTTGGAATAGTTAGGTGATAGTTAATTCATACACTGATAGACCGGGTACCCTCAATTTTCGAGGGTACTTTTATTTTAAACCGGAGACAAAATGAAAAGCTATGCAAATTATTTTTCGTCTTATTACACAAAATTCAAAAATAGAATGTTAAGAAGAATTAACGGCGATTTATATGTCAGTCTTGTAATTGTACCTAAAAAGAAATAAAATAAAAAATGACACTTTTTAAAAGATGTCACTTGATAATTCAAAAAAATATTTTCTATCTTCCCATCAATCCGCCGTCAACTATAAGAGTTGTGCCGTTAACATAGCAAGAAGCATCCGAACTCAAGAAAACTATGGCACCCATTAAATCATCGAGATCGCCCCATTCCCTGCGGGAATTCTATCTTGTATAGCTTTATTTCTTGCTCGATTTTCTCTTAGAGCTTTAGTGTTAGAAGTTGTTTCTTGCAAACTGAAAATATTATTAGTTATTCTTGTGTGATTACAGCTTTCTAGCGGGAGTTGAGAATTGAGTTGTTAAGATTTAGAATTGAAGATAATTTCTTTTTCTTTTCTTGTACCCATATAATTAGAAATAAAAATCGAATGAATTTAAGACCTAACAATGATTATAAAATCGAGATTTTTATTCATACTACAAGGTTGTAGAAATTTGATTTGAAGTTTTACTAACATTACTGATTTCTATTTTAATAGAATCATTTTTTTCACGGCGGAAAAATTGTTACCATGTATTTGATAAAGATAAATGCCTGACACAAGGCTTTCCCCTTTTTCATTTTTTCCGTCGAAGTAGTAGTTATAAATTCCCGGGCTTCTCAATCCTAAATTTTCATCAAGTAATAAATTTCCGAGTACATTAAATAATCTAAACCTGATATTTTGTTGAATCGAAAGTTTATAACTTATCATAGTTGTGCCGTTAAATGGATTTGGATAGTTTTGTTCAACTTCAATTGATCCCGGAACTAAGGAACCAAATTTATCTACACTTGATAACATTCCTTCTCTGGCAAAAAAACCAGCTACAAATACTAAAGGCGCATTCCAATTTATTGCTATTTCGTTAGAGGCGTAACTCTCTTGATTATCTATGTAGCACAGAGCAGGCGGAGTTGATGAATTAAAATGCGATTGCAAAGTAGGATCATTTAAGTATTGATTCGGACCTCCTGCCATAAGACCGGGAACAGGCTCTAAAATACCGTCGGCAGCGGATTGACGATGATGCGGGTGCATAACATGTTTAGGACCAACTCCGGTTACATAGGAAATGTCATTTCCATTACATCCTAAAATATAGTTTAATTGATCTAGTGCATCGTTGTAATAAGTTGAATCATTAAATATCTTGAAACTGCATATTGAAATTATTGCCCGGTTTAATACATCGGAATTGCTGCCCCAAATATATTGACCGGGACTAATATTATTTCTAAAACCATTGGATTCAATTGTGTTATGAATTTTGGAACTAAAATTTAGTAAACCATCCTGCAATTTAACTATTGCGGTATTAGAAGCTCCCGCCTGTTTCCCTTGCAAGTAAGTCAATTGAGCAAAAGCGCTAACATTTGGCCAGCTCATTGAAGACGTAAAGACTCCTTTTTGATTGTAATAAAGTAGGAAATAATCTCCGTATGTATTATCGCCCGTTGTTTCGTATAGTTCGGCAGAAGCCCAGAGACGTTCATCACTATCATCGCCATCACCGTATTCTCCGGTCCCTGTTCCGGAAGGATTTTTAAAACCTCCGGAGGGAATAATTGATAAATTATTTGAAAGATATTTCCAGGCATTTACAGCGGCGTTTAAGCAAGAATCAGCGAAACTTGGATCATACTTCTTATAAAGTCGTGCAGCTCTGGCCATTACGGCAGCAAAGTCTCCGGTAGCAGTTGACGAGATTTGATATATGTATCTTGTTCCGTTATCATTCTGTGGCATAACAAATCCGGAAAAGTTCTCCCTGGTTAATTTAAAGAATACTCCTCCGTCATCATTTTGCATTTTAAAGAACCAATTAAGTTCGTATTTAACTTCATCCAGAATATCGGGAACACCGTTTCCACTCTCAGGAATATTTATATCATCCGATGCAAATTTATCCGGAAACATCTCATATGCCAGTAATAAAGTACCGACAGTAACTCCCGCATTTACAATATATTTACCAAAATCTCCAGCATCATGCCAACCACCTTTATTTTCTTTATAACCTGATTTCCCTGTTGTAGAATGAAATGTACCATCATTTAAATGGCATGCAGGATGAGAGTATACGCCAGCGAATAATGTGCTAAGTTCTTCACCGCATCTTTGAAAATAAAAACCTTTCAAAGATTTTTCAAATACGCTTTTATAAACCGAATCAGAAATTGGGAAATGAAAAGAAGTATCGGAAATACCGGTACGAATAAAATATTTTCCCGGGGTAATTAAAGATGAGAAATCACCGGTGTAAATAGTTTCTCCTGTTGAAACATCATTAGAAACAGAAGTCTCGACTTTGTCCTTAAAGACAACTGTCCCAGTTTGATCATTTACAACATAAAAGCTATCAACCTGTTGCGTGCAGTAAAATAATTTAGGCAGGTTAGTTGAGTAACCTGCCTGATTGATAAAAAAAGTTTGTGAATTAAGATTAAAAACGATAACAATTAAGATAAATGTTATTTTTTTTAATAAACTCAAAACATTATTCCAACTGAAAACTTCTGAATATTAGTTAATCTTCCAAAGCTCTGATATGCATAATCAATTTTGAATGCAAGATTACCTAATAATAATTGCTTTAGGCCAAAACCTAAGGCAAAAGATTCTTCGGAATCTTTAAGGAATAGTGATTTATAACCGCCTCTAAAAAAGAGGAAATCATTAAATCCATATTCAGCACCAACGTTAACGCTTTCGTAATTATCATTAGGATGCATCGCGTCAAGAGCTATTGTTAATTTATGATTATCGGTTTCAATAACTTTGTAAGCCACACCAACTCTAAAACACAATGGAAGTGCCCATTGCTCTGTTTCTAGATAAGCAGGAATCTTATCATTATTGCCACCGGTTGTTAGGTCTAAATCATGTAATACCAGATTTGAAGTACCAGAAAGCTGCATTTTAGTACCGAAGTTGGAAATAGACATTGCCAAAATCATTCCGTCGAACGGTGTTTTATATTGAACACCTATATCCAATGCAAAAGCACTAGCATTCATATTCCAAATTGTTTGATAAACAAATTTTGGATTAAAACCGATTGAGAAATTTTCAGTTAAATTGATAGCATAAGCTAAACTAAATGCAACATCAGAAGCTGAAAAGGTTTCTCCGGTTCCATTCGGTTCGTCTATAGTAGTAACTTTCATTTCTCCGATATCAGAACTTGTAAAACTAAAACCTATTGTTCCTATATCACCTAAGTTATAACTTGCCGCAACAAAATTATATTTAATGTCTGCAAGCCAATTTGTATGATCGAAAGAAACACCTACGCCTGATAGTTTTGCAAGCCCTGCAGGGTTCCAATAAATAGCGCTCGGATCATCGGCAACACCGACAAAAGCACTTCCCATTGCAACAGCCCTAGCACCTTGTCCGATAGATAAGAAGGGCGCTGCTGTGGTCCCTTTTTTAGAAACATCGGAAACAAAACTTTGGGAATAGATGCTCGAAGCAAATAAAATTAAAACAATAATTACTTTTAAAATTCTATTCATGTTTATTCTCCACTATTTGATTAGAGCAAATTTGCCAATGTGTTCACCTATTCCTTCTGCATCAACATGGTATAAATAAACACCATATGCAGCATCCATTCCGTCATCGGTTACTAAATTCCAGCTTAAAGAGCCATCTGAAGGGCCGGAATCTTTATATAATGTTTTTATAAGAGAACCGTTAATTGTGTATATCCTTAACGTGCATTTAGAAGGTAGATTTATGAATTCAATCTTTCTTTCACCACGTCCGGTAGAATTTAAGTTTTTCCTTTCCCAAGTAGCTGCACCTAGGTATGGATTAGGAACAACGCTAATTTTATCAAGCTGATTTTGTGCTAAATTAGCTTCTATCTTAACAGGTTGTGTTGAGTAGGTGAAGTAATCTCCTGCTAAAAACGGCTTTGTAGTTTTTATTAGATATTTATCGCCCGGCGCAGGTTCATTTGGCGTAGCATAAGGATCAGCAGGTGGATAATAAGCTACATCCCAGGCTATTCTTGAATGCGAAACCGATGGGGTTCCGATAAATTCCAGGATTTGAATATCATCACCCGGTGATAATGATCCTGATGCATCATTATCTTTTATTGCTACTTTAACCTTTTCACCTGTGTTCAGATTCTTTATTTTAAAGTTCACAGGAATTTGAGGATACAAAGGAGGAGCCTTAATGTAAGTTGTGTCCTGTGGTGTATCAGAAAAGTCGATTTCATAATCTGCAGGCCACGGAACTCCTTTGCTAGTATTATCTGCGTATGCATGTACTTCCAAATTACTATTTCCGACAAGCCAACCTGAAGAACTATCAATAACGGTAATTGCAGTGTCGTTGATAACAGAGATTGTCATTCCGTCGAAAGGAGAACTCGATCGATTTGCTCCGATTCCCGAAGAATCAACATTTGCAATGATTGTATCAGTAACTTCTTTATATGAACGAACTACACTATAGGATTCAGTTTTATAATCAGGATAAGTTCCCGACGAATTAAAGAATACTTTATAAGAAGCTGATTCCTTAATTGCACTTGGGTTCAATACCGTAACATTAATTTTCCCGGTACCAATTCCATTAGCAACTTGCTTTGTGTTTCCGTTAATCTGTGGCGGAATATATCCGGCAGCGGGGGCATTTGGTGTAACAACCGCGCAGTTTATATCAATAAATGTAACTGTCCCCGTATAATCTTCCGAAATAATTTTAGTGCATTCAGATGGTTGGAGTCCGGTTGTTCCGAAATTCGGATCACCCATATCATAAGAAACAACTGCATAGTAATATCTTTCACCATTTTTTACATCAGTATCAATATATGAATGAGTTAATCCGGTATTTTTGCCTCTCCAGAAATGAGCACCATTTATACCAACCGGGTCGGGTCCCTTTATAGAATCTATTAAATCAAATTGTGCAATCGGTTTCCAGTATTTGGCATCACCTTTAGAATCAGTTATAATTTTTATATCGTTAAATTCTGCTTCTCTACTTCTATAAACCAAATATCCTTCAAAGTCTTTTTTAGCACCTTGTCTAGGATCGTTATTTTGAAAACCTAAGAATTGATCTCTCGATTCTTCGGCAATCTTATCCCAGTATAAAAACACCTTTCCGTCTGATGGAACAGCTGTTAAGGTAGGTTTTAAAGGAGGTTTTGAAAAGTTATAATTTGCGTTATAAATCTCCTGTACGGTTTCTTTATTAAAAATTAAATCTTCAAGATTGTTACCAAAAACCAAAGCCATTGAGAATCTTTCTCTTAGATTCTTAGCTAACGGAAATGGTCCTGAACCAAAAACCATACTAATATTTGCATTTTGTAAAGAAGTATCAAAATTTTGATAATTCATTTTTGCCCACATAGGTTCGTCATCTTTTGGCCAACCACCGCCTGTACCGCCATCGCCTAATCTATAGATTGAAACTGCTGTAAGACCAATCTGATCAGATTCATCTTTGTCTGTTTTATCAAAATTTGGTTCGCCAGAAGTTGGTTTTCCATCGCCCTCGCCTTCATCAGGTCCTGCATAACCTAAATCAAAAGGACCAACTCCATCTGCGCCAACATCATTATTTAAAGGTTCATTTTGATCGGCATCCCATTTTCCATTTCCGTTAAGATCGGTGTAACCGACCCAATCATGATCGTTATCTATGCCATCATCTCTTCTCTCGTCAACCATACCATCCTGGTCATCATCAATTCCATTAGTTGCATTTCCGGGGCTTTCCAAATAAGCATAACCATAATACCCAGTAACCCAATTATCAGGAGCTCCAAGTCCATTATCGTCATAACAATAAGCTAAGTCCAATTTAGTATCAAAAGACGCATCATCATCTTGTGAATCATCAGTTCCTCCAACACCGCAATCTGTGTAGAAGCCAAAAATAGCTTTATTATAATCATGATCAGAAATGTTTACAATATCGTAATGCCAAAAGATTATATCTTCAGCTAATACATGTGACCATTGAAAACCTCTAACTTCAACTCGTAACCCCAAACCACCTCTGCTTGAATCAGCGGCAATTGGATAATATGTATAAGGAGGTCTGGTAAATTCTTTGTCCTTCGAATCATCCATTACAAAAAATGTTTCAAAGTCAGAATTTTGAACTCCTCTACCAAAATAGCCATACCAGTAGCCGTTCCAGTCTGGAGTAAGATCAAGCGCATCCGGCCAAGAACTAGGCCAAGTGTGAGGATTTGTATTTATTGCAGGGCTTATTTTTTCGGTTGGATATTGAGTGGCTTGATCAGGATTAACATAACCTGGCACCGGTTCAAGTCCCCAAATAAGACCGCTAACAGGATCTTTATCCATCCATTCACGATATGAAGTTTCCAACGGATGAATGATTTGTTTGTTACCAGGCGCAGTAACTTCTGCTGCAATCAGAACCGCAACACCATCAAGATAAGAGTGGCCGCTTCCCTTAGGCCATTCGCCTGATGGTTGATAAGGCCATTGCCCAACTTCTCCGTTGTTGTAAAATAAAGTTCTTACCAGGTTACCATCCATTATGCCCTCCCTGCGGTATTGGATGTCTCCCTCAGGTTCATTTCTATATTTCTGAACCTGCGGAGTTACCTGAGCGTAAACGCTAAAATACGATATCATTATAAAAATTAAGAATGAGAATTTTTTTAACATTATTTATCTCCCGATAGAAAAATCATTAAATTCCAAATCCAAATCCAAGTCTAATCTCTCTTGGAGAAGAGTACATCGACGGATTATTTATATATTGTTGAATAGTATTTAATCCGATGACATCTCCGGCATACTTTGTATTTAAGTCTGCGTTTGCCCGGCCGGTAGTACCATATACACCATATTCATTTTTAATATCGAGCACATTGTAGATCAGCAAGAATGTTTTAATTTCTAAACCGGCAACTTTAAATACTTTATCAGCACGTAAATCTAAATTGAAAGTAGCAGGTTTTCTTCCGCCGTTTTCAAATCGGACACCTTTAGATACTTTTATATCTTCTGTATATGGCATGCCTGAGCCATATTGGAAAATCAAGCCTACAGTCCAGTCATTCGGAATTCCAACATTCAAAGACATATTTAAAGTGTGCCTTTGATCCCAATTTAAAGGAACAACTGCTTTAGGTTCTTCCACCGGTGGATTAGTTTGATTATTATTATAAACAGCATAAGGATCTGAAGCATTACCTTCTGCTATTTGGTATGTGTAGTCGATTTTTGCACCAAAGTAATCTGAAAATCTTTTTTCGAGAGTTACGATAAAACCTCTTACATTACCATAATCACGATTTATAAAACGTGCATACTTAAAACCTTCATAGGTATTGACAATTTCCATTCCCAACAAATTTCTGATGTCTCTGTAGTAAACACTTAAGTTTAGTACAACATCAGGGAAAACAACTTGTTGTAATCCAATTTCATACATCACAGTCTTTTGGGGTTTCAAGTCCGGATTTCCGGTAATTGATGAAAGTGATTGTCCCGGCGAAACGTAAAAATCTGGATTTGTATATAAATTTTGGAAATTAGGAATCTGGAAAAAGTGACCGTATGAAAATCTAATAATTCCTTTATCCGTTATAGGAAATGAAGCTCCGATACGCGGGCTAATTTGGAATTTAGAACTTGCTTTTACAAATTGATTTGCGCCGGGAAAGTTTGGATTTTTAGTCGGATTTTTCAAATCTGCAGGCAATGAAGCTCTAGGATCAAAATAATCAACACGAATACCTGCATTAATTATCATGATATCATATTCCATTTTATCTTGTATATAAGCTGAAGCTTCAATCGGTCGACGTGTATACATTTGGTTACTACCTTGATCTGTAACGGTACCAACTGCAGGATAACCAGGGGTAAAGATTACGTTTCCTAAAGTATCAACTTGTCCGTCAGTTAAATTTACTAATGAATTTCCATGGTCGAAAATCTCGTGAAGCTTACCTTCGAGTCCAATCTTTATATTATGTTCTTTACTTATTTGAGAACTAAAAGTGTACTGAGCTAAATATGTGTATGTATGTCTTTCATATCTACTGCCGTCATTTCCGCCCGATCTAAAAGTATAATCCGAAAGCGGAATGCCTCGACTTGGGTTAACATAGCGCTGATCAAAAGGATCCTCATATAAATAACCTTTATACCGGTATAAATTTGCTGAAAACTTTAAACTTTCAAATGTACTTTGCGATGGTATATGAGAAATTTGAAGACTATGGATATAATTCTTTCTATAATGATTTAAGGTTCCATCCGGAGTCCATGACCAGTAATGACTATAATACTTATTAAAAGTATCATCATAAAATAAACTGTAACTAAATTTAATACCCGGTAAGTTATATGTTAATTTTCCATTGAACGAATACTTTCTATCAGGGTTCATAGCTACATAGGATCCATCACCTGTGTTACGTGGGAACCAAACTGTTTGGTCTTGCGGATTCGGAAAAAAGGGCACATCATCTGTTACGTTATAAACTCTTTTTCCGTACAGATATCCTTTATTATCATAATATCTGCCGGTTATAAAATAACTTAGATGCGGTAAAGGTGCGGGTCCGCTTAATGTTAATTGTAAATTTCTTGTTGGTATATTTCCAATTTTGTTTAAATTTTGAAATAGGTCTGAATGTGTAGTAAAATAATTACCAATATATCCGCTAACATCCGCATGGAAGGAAGACGCACCCTCTTGAGTAACAATATTAACAACACCGGACATTGCTTGTCCGTATTCTGCATTAAAGGTACCGCTGATAACTTCCATCTGGCGAATTGAAGCATTTTCAACTTCAACGCTCATACTTCCGTTGAAACCATCTGTAACAGGAATTCCATCTATTAAATAAGCAACTTCGTCAGAACGACCGCCTCTGAAATGGCCTCCAACAACACCAGCTTGTAAATTTATAATTTGTCCTACATCTTCAACCGGCATCATTTTAATATCAGAAGCAGAAACAGTAGCTGAAGTTGATGTTAAATCCTTTTGCACTAATGGGCGTGTTGCAGTTACAACAACCTCACCTTTTAAACCAACCACGGCAGAGTTAACTTGTACATCAAGCTTTGTAGTGTGATCTATTTGAATTTGAACTTCTTTAATAATTGTTTTTTGATAGCCAACCGCAGAGACTGCTATTGTATATTCGCCGGGAGGAATATTATTGATATAATAATAACCGTCCACATCAGCAGCGGCTCCAAGATAAGTTCCCTGAATAATTATATTCGCACCTACAATTGGATCTCCACTGGTTGCATCGGTAACTTTGCCCGATAATTTCCCCGTAGTTCCAGCGATGGCAAAATTTGAAAGGAGCAGAAATACCACCAGAAATAACGCTCCTAGACTTTTAACTTCAGAAGATATTTTCACGCATCTCTTCCGATTACCAATGTTAGTCATAACCTTTTCCCAATAGTGAATTAAATTTTTCAAATACATTTCGTATTAAACGAGGTACAACCTTTTACGGTTGTACCTCTGTAATAACTACCTTTGCGTTCACATTATTACTTCAACAACATCATTTTTTTAACACTTTGGAATGATCCAGTTTCTAACTTGTAGAAGTATATTCCGCTTGCAAGATTAGAAGCATTAAAGTTGATTGTATGTGTTCCCGCTATTTGATTTGAATTAACTAAATTTGCAACAACACGTCCCAAAATATCGTACACTTTCAAAGTTACATTTCCAGATTTTTCCAAAGTATAAGATATTTGAGTAGTTGGATTGAACGGGTTAGGATAATTTTGTTCCAGTTTGTAACTAATAACTGTATTAGGTTTATCGTTAACAGCAGTTACCCAATCGCCAACCCAGGTATAAGTCCAAACATTAGGTGAGGAGTAAGAGTTACCTTCAGCATCTTTTGAATAGTCTAATTGACCTTCGCGCGTTGGATCTGAAGCCGGATTACCATCGTTATCACTTACTTCAAAATCTATTGGAATAGTCATCCCTTTTTTAGGCACAAACAGAGTGTCTTTACCTCTAGCTGCTAAAGTTGCTAAAGGAATTTTAGCTTCTATTCTATAACCTGTTGGAAATTGCTCTTGCCAGTAATAATTTTCTCCGGGGACTAAAACTGAGTCACCAGGATTTATACCATCCAATAACAATCTATCTTTTGCCATTCTGATATGATAATCGGGTGTTGCACCTCTTTTGAAACTTGAGTGAGGAGCACCTTTAAGATCATATAGACCAATGAAAAGGTCAACGTTATCATTTAACCAAGAACTTAGAGCAGGTTCAGAATAGACAACATCATCATTTACATCTACAGCTATATAAAGGTTATCATTATCGATAGCTATATAAGCATTTGCAGAACAATCATCGTCGTTATCTATTTTAGTATTTGTTACAATTGAGCCACTGCCATCTGATGGGAACATTCTAAATGGTTTAACACTTGACCATTCAGACAAATCACCATCTGCTTGGAAATTTATTGTGGTTGGTTCAATAACTGCATAACCTTTTGCTGTATTTGTTAATGGTGCTGTATTTGCACTCAACTGACTAATATTACCTGATTGATCTACACAAGTAACTGCGTAATAATAGGTAACTGATTGATCGGTTTTAGGCGCGCGTAGAACATGATTATAAGATTGTGTTCCTTTTGCTATACCTTGTGCAGCAGTACTTACATCCGGTGAAGTGATATCTGTTATTGGAGATTTGCTGAAATAAACATTATAAGTTTCACCTGTTTCATTAGCATCATCACTCCAGGTAATTAAGTTTGAAAAAGTTCCGGCAGTAGCAAGAACTCCTTGAGGAGCATCGGGTGCAATAACATCAAATACAGGATGACCTGTCCACATATTTGAGAAATAAACAACACTACCTACTTTTGCGTTAGCTTCAGCCATAACCTGGAAAACACCAACTTTTGAAGAATCAAAACCGGTAGTTCCATCAACAAGAGTAAAGTCTCTTAATGGAGCTTTGTACATATGCCATGCATTATCATCAATTGGTTTGATTTTGTAACCAACTTTACCTGTACCGCCTTCAAATTGAACTCTAATTGTATCAACACCGGAATCAGTTTTCATCATAAATTGTAAACTATCCTGTTGCCAGGCGCCACCAAGTGTAAAATTAGGATCAATATTATAACCGAATCCGGTCCATCCACTGCCCCATTCGTCACCCTGAGTCCATTTAATAGCATTCAATTTTGGATCTGGTCCTGCTTTTTCAACTGTTTCAACGGAGGATTGTCCCCATGTGAAAAGTTCAAGAGACTTAGGTGTAGTTATACCG
Source organism: uncultured Ignavibacteriales bacterium (assembly GCA_963739985.1). Classification (GTDB taxonomy): domain Bacteria; phylum Bacteroidota; class Ignavibacteria; order Ignavibacteriales; family Ignavibacteriaceae; genus CAVUCE01. The sequence continues at coordinate 484,514 of CAVUCE010000021.1, read as the reverse complement.
TTGAAAATAATAGCTGGAACTGATTTGTTTCCCAATCTCTCGAAATTATCAAAATTAACTTCTATAGAATCTGCAGGTAGGTGTGTACCGGCTGTATAACCAGAAACAATCATTCCAAGCTGGAACTGAACAATTTTATCCGTATTTAATTTGCGATCGTTATATGTAAACCCGCCCCAACTGTTTGGAGCAATTACAAATCCTGTACTATCAGGAATGTAAGTTCCATCTGAAGTAATTTCTTTAAAAGGAACTTTTAATTGAACCCAGTCATGAACATTGTCTAAGATTGAAGCATTTTCGTAAATATATTGTTCTATTGGAGCAGTAGGTGTTGGTCGATCAGCAATTTGGATTCTAAAAACCATATACTCCGGATGTGCCGGCGCTTGAGTTACTTTAATCCATATACTTAAAGTATCACTGGCAGACCAATCTAATGGAGTTGCACTATCGCCTAGTGCATAAATATATTGAGAAAAACTTCCCCAATCATTTAAGGATCCAATCATGGTATAAGCATGAAGAGACGCTGCTCCTTCTACTTTATCTGTAGAATCGTTATTTACTCTTAAGTAGCTAGGAGCCGCTTCAACATTAGTTTGCCATAATGAATCTAATGTTGCAGCATCAAAGCTTTCAATTTGCTGTGCGAAAGTACTGAACGTAAATGTCAGCATAGCAAAAAGAATTGGTAACATGATTTTTTTCATACATCTTCTCCCTTGTGGGTTTATGAATGATAGACAGTTAATTAAATTAGTTTACGTACTTTTTAATACCAGATACTCCAAAGACCAATTATCACTAAAAAAATGAATACGGACATTACAATATTTGTTTTGCAATCTCTTACAGTTGCAGTGTTAGAAAGATCGAACCTGATGTCTTTTAAGCTATCAGGCAGTAAATAATAAATTGATTTTGTTTTGCTTCGCTTATTTTCTTCACTAAGAAGACTAATTGTTATCATGATAGAAGCCGAAACCAGGAAGAGGAATATTGCGAAGTACAAAAAATTTATTTTAGTTATATAAACTGCCAGCGGGTTAGTTATTATATTTGAGTTAACAAATAATTCCAGTAGTAGCCTAAAAACGCCAATTGATTCGCCGATTATAAGAGTCCATATAGCAGATTTTGCATTAGATCGTTTCATTATAAATCCAAGTAAGAATACTGCTGCAATCGGTGGACTGATAAAACCTTGAACTCCTTGAAGGAACAAGTAAATTTGCGAAGAGATTAATTTTACTAGAGGAATACTTAAAATTGCCATAACAACTATAAGTACTGTTGCTAATCTTCCTACTAATACAAGCTCTCTATCTGAAGCATCCGGATGTTTTGTTTTATAAAAATCATTTGTTATTAATGCTGATGTAGTATTGAAAACGCTGGATAGTGATGACATAATTGCGGCTAGCACTCCTGAGATTACCAATCCCTTTAAGCCCATTGGCAAAATATTACTTGAAAGTAATGCGGCATAAGCTTCATCGCCTTTAATTTCGGGGAAAAGAGCAACAGCGATTAACCCAGGTAAAACAAGCATAAAAATGGGAAGGACTTTTAATATAGCAGCAAATAATGAACCGCGCCGAGCATCATTAATACTTTTTGCACCTAAAATTCTTTGAACAAAATATTGATCAGTTGCCCAATACCAAAAAGCAATTATCGGTGCACCAAAAATTATTCCCGCCCATGGATAATCAGGATCGGACAAGGGCTTAAACATATTAAAAAAGTCAGCAGGCAGTCTTTGTTCTAGGCCGGTAAATCCACCAACTTGAATAAGTCCTACAATAGTTAGCGTAATTGCACCGACTATTAAGACTAGAGCTTGAAAGACATGTGTTTTAATTACAGCTGTAGCTCCCCCAATTACACTGTATATACCGGTAATTAAGACTATAGCGACAGCCGATGCATATATATTAATATCAAAAATCTTTTCGAATAAAAGTCCCCCTGCAAGAAGTGTTACTGTTACTTTGGTAAAAATATATATTATAATAGAAATGGTAGCAAAGAATTTTCTAACTGTCCTGTCAAATCTTTTTTCTAAAAACTCCGGAGTAGTGATAACACCGGATTTCATATAAATTGGAGCAATAAACCAACCAAGTATGATAAGTATAAAAATTGCCATCAATTCAAATTGACCAACTGCTAAACCGCGAGATGCTCCGGAACCGGCAAGACCAATAAAATGCTCGCTGGATATGTTTGTTGCAAATATCGATAACCCTATTGTAAACCAACCAAGATTTTTACCGGCTAAGAAATAATCATTAACATTTTTATCTCTTTTACCGGAATAATAAAATCCCAAGCTCAACACAATTATCAGGTATGCAATCAGAACAAGACCATCTAGAAATGTAAAGTTGGACAAATAAGCACTCCAATATCATTTTAACTTAATTTTTGCAATTATTTTTCTGATGTAATAATCACAATGTCTTGATTATCACAAATAATGCCACCGAAGGAGAGTTTATATTTATTTCTTTTTTGAAAGGTTAAAGATTGTATTCTCAAAATGTGGAAATTGTTTTTATTAAATTGATAAATCTATTTTATCATTCTAATAAAAAATTGATGATGAAATCATTGGCAGAATAACATTATAAAGTTTAAATTAAATAATCCCGAAACCTATTATTTAGAAATAAGTTCCGGGATCATATCACTGAGGTACACTAATAACTAATTTATCATTTCAATAAAATCAATTTTTTCTGGTCAACATGGTTTCCGGCTTTTAATTGATAAAAATAAACTCCTGTGGGCATATTTGTAGCATCAAAATGAACTTGGTAATTACCGGATTTTTGAAATTGATTTACCAAATCCACAATTTCTTTTCCCAATGAATTATAGATTTTTAGAGTTACAAAATTATCTTTAGGTATTTCATACTTTATGGTTGTACTTGGATTAAACGGGTTCGGATAATTTTGTGAAAGCTCAAACTTCTTAGGCTGTATTTTTTCATCTTTTACATCAACAGTCTTTGCTGTAAAATCCATGTAATTAAAATTAAATCCGCCGAAGTAAAAAAACAACCCTAGTTCGTGTTTGCCTTGAGTTAAAGGAATATCATTTAACGTAACGGTTTGCCAATTTTGCCAACCACCTGTATTAGGAATATCTATAAAACTTGTCAAATTAGTACCATCTATTTTCAATAAAATTTTTCCACCTGCCTGTCCTCCGGCTACTCTCATGTCTATATCGTAGGTCCCGCTGTTTGCTATATTAACAGTGTATTTCAACCATTCACCGTTATCTATAAAGCCAATATCATAACCATTTGAAGGAAGATCTTGACACGCTTCTATATCAACACCATCGTTTCTATAGCTGTAACCGCTATTGTAGCTTCCGCCGCCGCTTCCTCCTGTATTCATATAATCATTATCTTTGTATGCATAACTTTCCTGTCCCATATCATAATTATCCGCATATATAATTCCGGGAATATCATTTTGTGTATACGGGATTGTATTATAATTTCCAGGCTGCCTAATTAAAGCGTCAATTACATCAGGTTGAAATGTGCATTTATCTATAGCTAAATTTAGTGCTTGAGAGAGCAATGCATTTGTTGCAAAAGTTACAGTTGGTTTAGTTCCGCCATTATTCCAGTAGTTTAAAAGTTGTTGATACTGAGGATTAATTTTTGCAGAAAGAGGGCCCGCTATTGAACCTATTTTTTTATGCGGCCACCAAGCCCAACCGATATTATCTCTGTTCATTAAGTCTATTACCTCGGCGAACCACTGGTTTGAATTTTCTCCGGATTCACCCAACCATAAAGGGACATTATATTGAGATCTTATATTTAATAAATATTGAATTGAAGATTCAGAAGTTCCGTTCCAATATTTATGGAAACTATAAACCATGTTATTATCCCACGGCGGAGTTAGTCCGGCAAAATCTGTTGCATACCAATTTCCCTCCACGAAAACTATATGATTATTATCTACTGTACGAATCGCTTGGGTTATTCTAATCATCAACTGTCTTAACAATGCATTAGATGATCCTAAATCCCAGGCTGTTTCGTTAATTAAGTCATATCCGCCAATCCACTTTTCATCTTTATATCTTTCTGCAATTTTTTTCCAAATCTCAACAGTTCTAGTTTGATTTGTAGTATCTTCCCAAAGTGAAGGAAATCCTGTATAATCACTAATATTTAGAGCATTTTGTCCGCCGGGCGCACAATGCATATCTAATATCAAATAGAGTTTACTATCTTTGCACCAGCTTAAAAGAGTGTCTAAAACTTTAAAACCATCTTCTAAATAAACTCCCGGCTGATCTTTTGGACTAAGCAGACGATAATTAAAAGGAATTCTAATTGAGTTAAATCCCCATTTTGCTATCGTTTCAATATCTTTTCTGTTAACATAATTTTCATAATATGCCTGGAAAAATTTATCGGCATTTTCAGTTCCAACAAGATCTTCTACTTTTTTTCGTATTTCGGTAGGAGAATTAGCAAAACCGGCTGTTTGAAGCATATATCCTTCAGGTACCAACCAACCGCCTAACCCAATTCCTTTTAACTGATAATTTTGACCGTTTTCAGTTACAATTTTAGTTCCACTAGCTTTTAAGAATGATTGCGCACATAAATTACTGTTTATTAAAATTGCGGAAACGAATATTAGAACAACGTAAAGTACTTTTTTCATTAGATCCCCAGAATTAATAGAATAGAAATAGGGGTCAAGAATCAAGCCATGTATATACAAAGGAATGAAAATCTCTTTAAATGATTGGGAAAATCGGAACTAACGATTTAATCGTCAAATCATTTGTCCGTAGCGAAAGAATTATTATAAGATATATCTAAGAGATACTTAATGAAGGTAATATTTTTATCATTATAATAAATAAGTTTTATCATATTGATAAAATAAAATTAATAATTTTATAGTGTTTTTTATTTAATTCCTAATTCTTTTGCCATTCGATAATAATTGGAAGGAGCTAAACCTAGTTTACGCGCTGCGTCAGTATCCGATTCGGAATTTTGACGAACAAACCGCAAATATTTTTCTCTAATAGTTTTCTCCATCTGAGCTAGAGGGAGAATATTATTTTCAAAAATATTTTCTATCGTAGCAAATTTATCTTCATCGTCCGATTCAAATAATGATCCCAAGGCTCGCTTTGCATGAATTTTAGAAATCTGAGCTTCATCATTAAATAACATTCTTTGTACAACATTTTTTAATTCACGCACATTTCCCGGCCATGGATAGCTATTCAAAATTTCAAATGCAGTTTCATTTACCGTCGGTTTTTCTTTACCCATTTTGTTAGCTAATTGTCCAAGAAAATGATCTGTCAAAATTGGGATATCACTTTTTCTACTCTTTAAATCCGGGACTTCAATACAGATAACATTTAATCTATAGTAAAGATCTTCTCTAAATCTTTTCGCCTTTACTTCTTCTTCAATATTTCTATTTGTTGCGGCGATAACCCTAATATCGACCTTAACCTTTTCGGTTCTGCCTATTTTTTCCAATTCGCCTTCTTGAATAACGCGCAACAACTTTACTTGAGCATTCAAAGGAAGTTCGGTAACCTCATCAAGAAATACAGTTCCGTTATGAGCTATTTCAAAAAGTCCTAATTTCTTTTTGTCGGCTCCTGTAAATGCTCCGCGTTCATATCCAAACAGTTCACTTTCTATTAAATCGTGCGGTAAACTTCCGCAATTAATAGGTACAAAGTTTTCAAATTTTCTATCACTGTTGTAATGAATATTATATGCAACTAATTCTTTTCCTGTTCCGGATGTACCTTTAATTAATATGTTAACGTTACTATTTGCGTACCGTTTTATTTCTTCCCGTAGTTTAATAACTCCCGGGGATTCACCAATAATTTTTTTCTGAGCTAATAATTCTTCAATATTTTTTATAAGTTTTTGATTGGATTTTAGCCACTCTCTTTCCAGAATACATTTTTCGTAGGCATTAAAAATGCTCATAATAAAATCAGTCGGTTGATAAATATACTCTTCAATATCGCCGGGATATTTAGTACAATACCAAAAAGCACCAGCTTTAATCAGTTTATTAGCAAAGTCATAATCCGTAATATTAATTGTCATTTTAGTTATTACAATTATCTGCAGCGAGGAATCAATTTCTTTAATCTTTTGAATTAAAGATTCACCCATAACTCTTCCGGTTAAATGGAAATCCATTATAATAACATCATAAAGATTTTTTTTGGATGTAAGAAGCTCAATTGCGGCTTCACCATCGGAGACTATATCTTCAATTTTTATTTTTTCTTCAAAAGGTTTTACTGTATTATTAACTCTTAATACATCGTACTCTTCGTCTTCTATAAGTAAAACTCTTATTTGATTTTTAGGAAACATTAAGGTTAAACCTCTTTTAGTTTGAAATAGTTATAATGAATCTACAGCCGCTTTCATCTAAATTTTCAACTTCAATTTTCCAGCCGCATCTTTGACAAATTTGATGCGCAATATAGCATCCGTAACCGGAATTTCTCATTGTAACATCTTTAGTAGAAATATTTTCTTCAAATAATTTTCTTATACCGTTTTCGTTTAATTCCAGAAGCTCTTCAGTAATACCAACTCCGTTATCACTTATTATAATTAAAGATTTCTTATTTTCGGACTGATAGACAGTTTTAACATTTATAAAAATATCTGCAACTCCGGCGTGGTCTATACTATTTTGTACCAACGGCTCTATAATTTCCCACACAACAAATTCATTAACAGAAACGTGAGGAACATTATTATCTAAATCTAAATTAATATTAAATAAACTGCTCTTCCTAAATGTTCGCAAAAAGATATTATCAACTATAAATTTTATTACGTTATTTAAATCCGTTCTGAAAATGGGATTTCGTATGGTTTGAACCGGCGGCTCATACCATTTCATATCATAAATAATACGCGAAATAAAATTAGCATATTTTGTAACGCGGAATTTAACAATATTTATGTTTTCAGGTGAAAGAAGTTTTAAATCTCCTTTAATAAAACCAACTATTTTTTCGGCTTTATGATGAGTATGATAAATCCGTTTTGTAAATGCTATTTCTTTTTCAAAAGTAATTTGTTTCTTTAAATTCTTTTCATGCTCTTCAAATAATAGATTTTGCGCTTCATCCCTTTCCCGAACAGTATAAGTAGAAATAAAATACATTGAGAGTAAACCCAATGATATAAGCGATAGATAAATTAACGATGTTTCGTCATAATTTGAAACTATTCTGTTTGTAATGAAAGAGAAATCCGGTGTGTTTTTAATATAAACCGCGCCTTTAAATTCCCCGCGCAAAACGAATGGCACAAAAGTATTAAAAGTTTTGTCATCAACCAAAACACTTTTTATAGTCTCTTCCGATTTTAGTTCATCCTTTAGGCGTAAATACATTTTGATTGCAGCAAGGTGATTAGTTTTTGCATTTTTAAATTTTGTTTTGCCTTTGAATAAAAAATCAAACAAGTTGTCTCCATCATCAATTGCATAAACGCTGTCGGCTTTATTCAATAGAATACAAATATCCTCAATATTATGTTGAAGAACTTGCTGACTTAATATTATGTTAAATGAGTTTATTATTCTTTTGGCTTCTTCGTTATTTAAAGTTTCTTTTTTATTTAGTGATTCTAATAGTAGTTCAATAGAAGTAGTTGTTAGGTTTGCTAATTTTTCCGCGGAGTCTTTTTGATACCATTCCTGGGCACTGCCAAGAAAACTACGAATTGAAGTTTTATTAATTATTGAGACTAGTAGCTGAAAAGAAAAAAGTACTACGAATATAACTGTGAGGTGTTTAAATTCGAAGTGATACGCCCTAAATTTATCTATTATTTGATTCTTTTCCATTAAAATCTCTTTGGTTATTTTAGCAAAATACTACCGGAATTTATTTTTTCCGCAGCATCTTTAAGAGCGTCTTTAACGCTTATATCGTTTCTAATAGCCTTGTTTAAAAAGAATGAAAGTACATCGGAAATGCTAGTATATTTTTCTAAGTAAGGCCGGTGCAAGCCGTGCCGTAAAAGATGTTCGTAAAACTTTATATTGGGATGAGAGTTCACAAATGAAGTATCACTGTACAACGTTGAATTTATCGGAAGATAACCACCTTCGTTGTATAATATTTTTTGAGCTTCTTTACTAATCAAAAAGTTAATAAATTTAATTGATTCCGGTATATGATCCGAAAACTGAGATACCATCAAATTCCAACCTCCGTATACTGATCTGGGTGGGAATCCCTTAAAGTGGGGAGTTGGTGCTATACCTATTTTATTTATGAGTTGATCGTAAGTTGAATCTTTTTTGTGATTCTCCAAAAAGCTTGGCCATCCTCTTAAAAAAATGCCCTTGTGTTTAAGAAAATAATCGTAACTCTGATCTTCCTTAAAATTTGTAACCTCCTTAGGCGATATATGATATTTTTGTACAAGATCGACTAATAATTGCAGAGATTTTTCTGCTTGTGGAGTTTGAAGTTTTAAAGAATCATTCCTTATAAATGGCATATTTTGATCAGCTGTCATCTCGGCAAAGCTGCAAATTAAGCCTTCAAAATCATCCGCTTGATACAGATAAAAAGGGTTGTTTTTTGAGTTTATCTCTTTACTAAGTTTAATAAAATCCTGCCAGGTAATTGAATTTTGTATTTTTTCTACAAGCTTTTTAGAATTAGGTAATTTATTAATAATATCTTTTCTATAATACATCAATGCAATATCGATATATAATGGAATGGCAACCAAACTGTCGTCGTAATAACATGATTGCATTGAATATTTAAGGAGATGGGATTTTTGCTTTTCAGTAAAATAACCATCTAAATTAAGTCCCCATTTAGCAAACCGCGGCACCCAAATTTGATCAACGGAAAAGACATCAATTCTATCACTTTTACTCCGTAAATAACGAGCTAGTAACTCTTTTCTTTCATTAGTGCTAAACTTGGTAAAAGGAAGATTGATTGGTTCAACTTTAATTTGTCCTTTATTTATTTCGTTGAACCGATCTATTACTTTACTCAGCGCCGAAGAAATGTGATCTGCAAAATAGATTTTAGTTACATGAGATGATTCCACACCGGAAATATTAAATGGAGTAAAGACATTGGTTATCAATATTATTAAAGTAACTAAAATCGAACTTAAAACTACATAAAAGAGTTTGTTAAACTTCATAAATAATTATCCCGGGGTAAAATTTGGAATTGTCTTTATTTCGCAAGTAAGAATGAATTACATATTTAGGTGTGTGGTAGAAAATCATCATCAATAGGCTTTTCCTGGTTAATAATATTTAACTTGGTAAGAATTCAAGCAAAAACACTTTTCCGTAAGGCATTAATAGTGCCACCCAAATTATTATTTTGATTTAAGAACAGCATTTGCAATATGTTAATTTCTCTCTTTTTTATAAAAACACAAAATATTCGGTATCATTTTTTATTATCATTTTAATAAAGACTATTATTAAAATAATAAAAGGCTAAAAGTTAATTGTCCCGCTATTTGACCAACTATTATTATAATATAGCCAACCTTTGTATAAAAATTCAATAAAACAATACACAATAAAAAGGCATAAAAATTGTAATACTCACTTAGAGGTACATTAAAGTCAGCAGTATCTTTGAATAGGGAATTTTGAATTGCTTAGTTTATTGCTCAAAATTTTTATTAAACATTTTGGGGAAATACTATTCTGAATATGTTTTTATACTTTTTGATGAATTTTTATGAAAATGGTTATCTGCTCTAATTTCTGATCAAAAAGTCAATTCTTTGTTGTTTTAAGTTCTCATAAAATTATAAAAGTGAACAAACCGTAAAAAAGAAAATCAAAGCGTCATTACATAAAGAGATGAACAGAGTAAAATTTAATTAAAGGAGAAACTATGGCAGTTGTATCACAGAGTACGGTCAAATCTCAGACTGTGGCTGCAAATAATGGCACCAACTATACACCCGCATTATCTATATTAACTAGTTTGTTTTTCATGTGGGGCTTTTTAACCGCACTCAACGATATCTTAATTCCGCATCTAAAAGCTGTATTTAGCCTTAATTATACCGAAGCTATGCTTGTTCAGTTCGTATTTTTTGCAGCTTACTTCATAGTTTCTCTTCCTTCCGGATTAATTGTTGAAAAGATTGGTTATAAACGAGGAATAGTTATTGGATTAATTACTGCAGGTATTGGCTGTCTAGCATTTTACCCGGCAGCAAGTATCAGATCATATCCAATTTTTCTAACCGCATTTTTTATATTAGCATCAGGAATTACTTTGCTCCAGGTTGCGGCAAATCCATATGTTGCAATTTTAGGAAAGTCTGATACTGCTTCTAGCAGACTAAACTTAACTCAAGCATTCAATTCATTAGGTACAACCATTGCTCCATTCTTTGGTTCAATATTGATTTTAGGAGTTGCTGTAAAAAGTGCCGAAGAATTAGCGAAGCTTTCTCCCGCCCAATTAACTGCTTATCAAGTAGCAGAAGCGTCTTCAGTTCAGGTTCCGTACCTCGGATTAGCCGCAGCTTTATTTATCTTAGCTTCAATAATAGCCGCTATAAAATTGCCAAACATAAAAGCACAAACCAACAACGATGATACAGAAAACGGAACTTTTGATCATCTCCATGAAAGCGCTTGGAAATATAAACACGTTATTTTAGGAGCTATTGGTATTTTTGTTTACGTAGGAGCGGAAGTGGCGATCGGTAGTTTCTTAGTTAATTATCTTGGCGAAAAAAGTATTGGCGGATTAACAGAAGCTCAAGCCGGAAAGTATGTTTCGTTTTATTGGGGCGGTGCCATGGTTGGTAGATTTATTGGGTCCGGCGTAATGAGAAAAATTAAACCCGGAATAGTATTAGGCTTCAATGCCGTTGTAGCTTCAGCATTAGTTTTAGCAACTATGGTTTTTACCGGACACATTGCAATGTGGTCAATCTTATTAGTTGGTTTATTTAATTCTATTATGTTCCCAACTATTTTTACTTTAGGAATTGCGGGACTTGGTAAACATACCGGGCAAGGATCCGGCATCTTGATTATGGCAATAGTTGGTGGTGCATTGATTCCTGTTCTTCAAGGAATGCTTGCCGATAACATCGGAATTCATCATGCATTTATTATTCCGGTTTTCTGCTATTTGTATATAGCTTATTACGGACTTAAAGGACACGTTCCAGCACATAAAAAAGTAGTAAAGGCTTAAGAATGTCAAACAAAACAGCTGTCACTCTTGGAATTGACATCGGAGGTACAAATACAGTTTTTGGATTTGTAGATAGAGATGGTAAAACTTATGCTGAGTCCTCTATTACTACAAATGCGCATGAACCAGCACAAAAGCTTTTTTCTAGACTCCACGAAAAAGTTGATGAGCTAATAGAATTAAATAAAGAGAGCGTAAACCTGGTCGGTATAGGCGTTGGAGCGCCAAATGCAAATTATTATAAGGGAACCGTTGAACTTCCTCCAAATCTAAAATGGGGTGTAGTAAACATATTAGATATTATCAAGCAATATTATGATGTTCCGGCTGCTATAACAAACGATGCTAACGCTGCTGCTATCGGTGAAATGACTTTCGGCGCAGCAAAAGGCATGAAGGATTTTATTGTTATCACTTTAGGTACAGGTTTAGGTAGCGGAATTGTTGTGAACGGGCAGCTAGTTTATGGAGCCGATGGTTTTGCCGGAGAAATAGGTCATACCATTTACGAACCCGAGGGCAGACAATGTGGCTGCGGAAGAAAAGGTTGTTTGGAAACTTATGCTTCAGCAAGCGGAATTAGAAGAACGGTTTTTGAGATTCTATATAATTCAATGGAAGAAAGTGAATTAAGGGAAATCAGCTTTAACGATCTAACATCAAAAATGATTTATGATGTTGCAATGAGAGGCGATAAAATTGCACTGGAAGCTTTTGAATTTACAGGAAAAGCATTAGGTATAAAACTTGCCGATTCAGTTGCGCACACCAGTCCGGAAGCTATTATACTCTTTGGTGGATTAGCTGCTGCCGGAGATTTAATATTTGAACCGACTAAGCGTCATATGGAAAACAATCTTTTAAATATTTTTAAAAATAAAGTAAAAATAATTCCATCCGGATTACCAGAAGGTAATTCTGCTGTGTTAGGTGCAAGTGCTCTTATCTGGAACGAATTAGAAAAGTAAAAATAGAATTCGCATTGCCCTGATACTCAAAATAAATTTTGTATTGTAAATGACTTTTAACTGAAATATGATTTTTAAATATCAATTAACTTAAGGATGAAGCGCCACATGAAAAAATTACTTAACAACTCCACACGTTTATTTTTAAGTCTAGTTATCCTGGCTTTGTTTGGGTTTTGTTCCGGCAATGATATAATTCAAAAAAATCAAGAAGATGCAATGGTTGAACAAAAAGTCGATTCACTGATTTCAATTATGACATTGGATGAGAAGATTGGCCAAATCACTCAGGTTGATATAGACGCACTTGCTGATATGAACGATATTACTAAGTATTCACTTGGTTCAATTTTCTGTGGTGGAAATTCTGAAATTCCGGATATTTCTCCAAAAGGCTGGGCTGATTATTATGATAAGCTTCAATCATTTGCATTAAAAACTAGACTGAAAATTCCAATAATCTATGGTGTAGATGCTGTTCATGGCCATAATAATGTTCAAGGCGCTGTAATTTTTCCGCATAATATCGCTTTAGGATGTACGAGGAATCCGGAGTTAGTTGAAAAAGCAGCAAGAACAACCGCTGTAGAAATAGCCGGAACGGGCATGGATTGGGATTTTGCACCTTGTATTGCGGTTGCCAGAAATGATAGATGGGGTAGAACATACGAGAGTTTCGGTGAAACTCCTGAGTTAGCTGAAAGCTTAGGAAGTGCTTATGTAAGAGGATTACAAGGCGCTTCACTAAACGGCGAGACATCAATTTTGGCATGTGCAAAACACTACATGGGAGATGGGGGAACAACCAACGGAAAAGATCAGGGAAATACAGAATGTGATGAAGAAACTTTAAGAAAAATTCACCTCCCAGGATATATTTCGGCAATTAAAGCCGGCGTCGGTTCAATAATGGTTTCTTACAGCAGTTGGAACGGACAAAAAATGCACGGTAATAAATATCTTCTTACTGATGTTCTTAAAAATGAACTAGGCTTTAAAGGATTCTTAGTCTCAGATTGGGCAGCAATTGATCAGCTTGATACGACGAACTACAAAAAGGATGTTGAAACATCTATGAATGCCGGACTGGATATGGTGATGATTCCAAACGGACCTGGCACCAAAAATAATTATATAGAATTCATGAACGATTTAAAAGAACTGGTTGCAGAAAATAAAGTTTCGCAAGAAAGAATTGATGATGCGGTAAGAAGAATTTTAAGAGTAAAACTTGCTATGAATATATTTGAAGAACCATATACAAATAAAGAATATACTTCGCAAATTGGTTCTGCCGAACATAGAGAAATTGCAAGAGAATGCGTAAGACAATCGTTGGTTTTATTAAAGAATGAGAACAAAACTCTACCTCTTTCCAAAGATGCTAAAGAAATTGCTGTTGTCGGTGAAAGTGCTAATGATATCGGTAATCAATGTGGTGGCTGGACTATATCATGGCAAGGGGAAAGCGGTAATGTAATTAACGGCGGTACTACAATTTTAGAAGGTATTAAAAAGGCGGTTTCTTCAGATACAAAAGTAAAATACTCCAAAGATGGATCTGATTTGGAAGGTGCTGATGTAGCCGTTGTTGTGGTTGGTGAAAAGCCATATGCAGAAATGATTGGAGACCGTAAAGATTTAACACTTTCAAAAGAAGATTTGGCAACGATTGAAAAAGTTAAAAAATCCGGTTTACCTGTCGTAGTTATTTTACTTTCCGGCAGACCAATGATTATAAATGAAGCATTAAAAAGTTGTGATGCTTTTGTTGCCGCGTGGTTACCGGGTACTGAAGGTGAAGGCGTTAGTGATGTTTTGTTCGGAGATTATAATCCGACTGGAAAACTTTCACACTCATGGCCAAAATCAATGAATCAAATTCCGATAAACTTTGGTGATAAGAATTATGATCCTTTATTTGCTTACGGCTTTGGATTAAGTTATTAATTTTGTTTCTAGTTACTCCTCAATAATGGTTGGATCGTAAGCCTTGACGGTCCAACCTTTTTAATTGAAAAACAAAAGCATATTAAACATGGAGCCCATTTTAAAAAAATATGTAAGACAAGTTTTATACAAAAGAAACTCTGATTTGAATGATTTCCTTTCAAAAAGCCCTACAAATATAACTTTACAAAATAAAACAAAATTGTACCAATATTTAGGATAAATAAATGTTTAAAAAACATATTCATCACCATCTGATATTGTTTTCATTACTCACTGTTTTTTCATTCAACACTCTTTCTTGTAAAAGCAAAGATGCAAACCCTATTGCTTCCAATTCCACATCAAATGATAATGTTCCATCTCTAGCAGGTTATAAGCTTGTTTGGAACGATGAATTTAACGACAATCAAATCGATACATCCAAATGGTCTTGGGAAGTTAATGGAAACGGAGGCGGTAACAATGAACTACAATATTACACTAATTCTCCGGAAAACTCATACATAAAAGATAGCTGCTTGGTTATAACAGCACTAAAAAAAGATTACATGAATAAAAATTACACTTCTGCTAGATTGAGAACTTTATATAAAGGAGATTGGTTATACGGCAGATTCGAAATTCGCGCTAAACTTCCTTTCGGACAAGGTATGTGGCCGGCTATTTGGCTTCTTCCTTCTGATTGGGAATACGGTGGATGGCCAACTAGCGGTGAAATTGATATTATGGAATTATTGGGACATCAATCAAATAAAGTTTACGGAACTATTCATTATGCTAACCCGGATGGCAAACATGGACAAACCGGAGGCAGTTATACTTTGCCGACAAGTTCTTTCGCTCAAAATTTTCATGTATTCGCTTTAGAATGGGATTCTACAGGTTTCAAATGGTATGTAGATGATAATCTATATTTTCAAACTCAAAAGACCAAACCATTCGATAAAAGATTTCATATGATTTTAAATGTTGCTGTTGGGGGAAACTGGCCTGGCAATCCTGATGAGACTACAAAATTTCCTCAAAGTATGATGGTTGATTATGTAAGAGTTTATCAAAAAGACAATTCAAAATAATTTATTAAAAGTAAATTGAGAATCATTATGAATCTAAAAAAAGCTATATATCTAAAACTTATACTTATCTTTTCATTTTCAATCTTCATATCTGCACAGCAAAATAATTTTGTTAATACAAAAGATAAAACTATTGTAACTCCGGATGGTAATCCTATTCTGCTTAAAGGGATAAACCTTGGTAACTGGTTAGTTCCTGAAGGTTACATGTTTCATTTCAAAAATTCTACCTCTCCGAGACTGATTGATGAAACTTTTAAACAATTGATGGGGCCGGAAAAGACTAATAAGTTTTGGCAAAGTTTTAGAGAAAACTACATAACAAAAAAAGATATAAAATTAATTAAGGATTTAGGTTTCAACTCAATAAGAGTTCCATTTAATTTCCGTTTGTTTGTTTTGGAAGATCATCCGGATATTTGGCTGGAAACCGGATTCAAAATGTTAGACAAAGTTATAAATTGGTGCGATGAAGAAAATATTTATGTTATTCTTGATATGCATTGCGCGCCCGGCGGACAAACAGGAGATAATATTGATGATAGCTGGGGTTATCCATACTTATTTGAAAGCCCGGAATATCAAAAACTTACAATAAAACTTTGGCAAAAAATTGCAGAACGTTATAGCCAAAAAACTATTGTTTTAGGCTATGATTTACTCAACGAACCAATTGCAACATACTTTGATGATAAAACTCTAAATCCAAAATTAGAACCATTATATCGAGAGATAGTTTCGGCAATTCGTAAAGTGGATACCAACCATATAATAATTCTTGGCGGAGCACAATGGGATAGCAACTTTAAGATCTTCGGAAAACCATTTGATTCAAAATTGGTTTACACATTTCACAAATACTGGTCGGCAACAACTCAAGATGTAATTCAAGAATATATCGATTTCAGCAATAAATATAATGTACCTATTTGGCTCGGCGAATCCGGCGAGAATACTAATAAATGGATAAATGATTTTAGAACTTTATTAGAAAAGAATAATATCGGCTGGTGCTTTTGGCCCTATAAAAAAATGGATTCGGAACGTAGTATAGTTTCAATTAAAAGAACCGCGGAATTCGATTCGGTAATAACTTATGCAAATTCCACGCGACCAAATTTTAAATCTGTCAGAGATTCCCGTCCCAAAAGCGAAATCGTACAAAAAGCATTCTTTGATTATTTGGAAAATTGTCAGCTAAAAAATTGTACTGTTAATCAAGGTTACTTAGAAGCATTAGGATTAAAGCAGAAATAAAACATTCCACCTACTAAAAATATTGTGAGCTAAAAATGAAAAAAAACTTCAAATATTTAATCCTCCCGTTTTTAACAATTGTTTTTATCTATTTTATAGTAACGGGTTCTAGTTTAAAAGAACAAAAAACAAAAAAGATGGGAAAAGAAGCTGAACCTAAAATAGAAGTAAGTGTTAATGGACTACTAAATAAAATGACACTGGAAGAAAAGCTTGAAATGTTAGGCGGAACCGGTTTTGCTACTAAGCCTATTCCTAGGCTCGGTATTCCCGAATTAAAAATGTCTGATGGCCCTTTAGGTGTAAGATGGGAAAAATCAACTGCCTTTCCAGCCGGAATTGCAATGTCTGCAACATGGGATACTTCGTTAATCCACAAAGTTGGAGAAGCAATCGGTGAAGAAACTAAAGGCCACGGCAGAGATGTTATTTTAGGACCATGTGTTAATATTGCTAGAATCCCACAAGGTGGAAGAAATTTTGAGAGCTTTGGCGAAGACCCTTACTTATCTGCAAGAATGGGCGTGAGTTATATTGAAGGAGTTCAGAGTAAAAATGTTGCGGCTACAGTAAAGCACTTTGCAGTAAATAATCAGGAATATGAAAGAATGTTCGTAAATGTGAATGTTGATGAACGAACATTAAATGAAATTTATTTACCCGCCTTTAAAGCCGCTGTTGAAGAGGCTGATGTACTTTGTGTTATGTCGGCATATAATAGGTTAAATAATCATTTCTGCAGTGAAAACGATTATTTACTTAAAACAAAGTTAAAAGATGATTGGAACTTTAAGGGCTTAGTTATGTCCGATTGGGGAGCGGTGCATAGTAGTCTTCCTACTGCAAAAGGCGGACTTGATCTGGAGATGCCAAACGGACAATACTTAAATAAAAAATCTTTGATGAATGCTATTAATGATGGTGAGATTTCTGAGCAAGTGATAAATGATAAAGTAAAACGCATTCTTACAGTAATGTTTAAGTTAGGATTATTCGATCATACTAATACTGCAAATCCATCTTTAATAAATACCACTGAGCATAAAAATATCGCATATCAATCAGCCTTAGAAAGTATTGTACTTTTAAAAAATGATAAAAATATTTTACCTCTTAAAGTTAATAACATAAAATCTTTGGCTGTAATCGGACCAAATGCTGCAGTTGCACGAACCGGCGGCGGCGGAAGTTCACGAGTTACTCCTGTTTATTCTGTATCCCCTCTTCAAGCATTAAAAACTAAACTCGGTAAAAATATAAAGATCAATTATGCTGAAGGAATTAAGCTCGATGGAGATGCTAATTTTATTGACGGTAAATTTTTGTTTCAACCTGATAAAAAAAATAATGGGTTACTTGGCGAATATTTTGACAATAAAGAATTAAAAGGCAGCCCTAGTTTTTCGAGAGTTGATAAGGAAATTAATTTTGAATGGGGTCCCGGTGCTCCCAAACCAGGATTTAAAATAAATAATTTTTCAATTAGATGGACTGGATATATAAAACCGGATAAAAGCGGTGAATATTCTATTGATGTTCAAAGTGATGATGGAATAAGATTCTATTTTGAAGATAAATTAGTAATTGATGATTGGACTAATCACGGAGTAGAGTCTCATAGTTTTAATGCGAATCTAGAATCAGGGAAACTATACAAAATTAAAATTGAATATTATGAAGACTCAGGTGATGCTGTTGCCAAATTGGGTTGGCAAGCTCCCAATAATAATTTGATAAATCAGGCTATTGAGACAGCTAAAAAATCTGATGCCGTACTTTTATTTGTAGGTACTTCGGAGCATTTTGAAAGCGAAGGGAAAGACAGGCAAGGGTTAGAGTTGCCGAATGATCAGGATAAATTAATTAACGAGATTGCTAAAGTAAATAAAAATTTAATTGTAGTATTAACTACTGGCTCACCTGTTTTAATGAGCAATTGGATAAATAATGTAAATGGTATAGTTGAAACATGGTTTAATGGTTCCGAAGGCGGAAATGCAATTGCCGATGTTTTGTTAGGTAATTATAATCCTTCTGGAAAACTAACTATGACTTTTCCTAAAGAGTGGAAAAATTGTTCCGCTTACTCTACATATAAAAAAGAAGATAGTGTTTCAAATTATTCGGATGGTATTTTTGTAGGTTACAGATATTTTGACAAGGAAAAAATTCAACCTTTATTTCCGTTTGGATTTGGTTTATCATATACAACTTTTAAATACAAAAATATTTCTGTTGAAAAGGATCAAAATGGTGAGTTTAATATTAAGTTTGAATTGATTAATTCCGGAAAGGTTAAAGGTTCTGAAATAGTTCAGCTTTATATTGGCAAAGAAAATTCAAAAATAGAACGAGCAGAAAAAGAGTTAAAAAAATTCAAACGAGTTACGTTAAATCCGGGTGAAAAGAAATCGGTTGAATTTAAAATATCAAAAAATATCTTAGCATATTATGATGTAAATATTCATAACTGGAAGATTGAGCCTGGTGAATATGAAATTAAAATTGGAAGCTCATCCAGAGATATTAAATTAGCAAAAAATATTTTGGTCGAATAAAATCTAGGCTGTTCCTAGAATATGAAGATATGAAATCCTATGATTGTTGCGCTATATCTTAATCTTTTTAAGACAACAATATCCATTTAAAACTAATACAATTTAAAATTATTAAATTAAGAAGTGATCTAATGATTCCGAATTTCTCTGTAAAAAAAACATTACTAATTATTTTTTCTATCTTCCCGCTATTACTTGCTCAGTCAATAGATAAGCAGGTTGCATCTGTAGGCAAAGAGAAAATTTCTTCGAATGAATTTAAAGTGCGTTACGAACTAATGCCTCATCTAAGTCCTTATCAAAACTCTGATTCTATTAAGAAAGAATTTCTATACTCTTTAATCGCCGAAAAACTTTGGGCAAAAGAAGCAATTTCTAAAGGATATGACACTTCTGCAGTTGTTACAAATCTGATGAAGCCGTTAAAAAAGATGTACATGCGGGATGCACTTTTTCAAAAGGAAATTGGTAAATACGTAAAAATATCCGATAGCGAACTTGCAAAAGGTATTTGGGAAAGCAGTTTAACTTTGAATGTTGATGTAATTTCATCAGTAGATTCCGCGGCAATGCAAAAACTTTATAGCAAGATTAAATCCGGTGAATCTTATGATTCATTATATACTCTGCTGCCTGATGAATCGACAAACAATAAAAAACCACTTGCAATTAATTTTGGTGATCTTGAAAATACAACTATTGAAAACATTTTGTTTAGTATGAAGCTAGGCGAAGTTTCTAAACCACTAGAAAATGGAAACGTTTGGTTCTTATTTAAACTAGAATCTACAACAAAAAAAGATATAAACGGTAAAACTGCTGATCAAATTAAGATGCAGGCCAAAGATATTATTCGCGGAAGAGAAGCAAGAGAAATCGGGAGTAAATATCTTAGCAAAATTCTATCGGGAGTTACAATAAAAGCAAACACTCCACTATTTATTACACTTGCTTCTGCAATGAATAAAGTTTTTAACCAAAAAAAGACAAAGCACATGGAGGCTAAAAACGGAAAAATTTATCTACAAGAAAAAGATATAAACAAAGTTATCTCAATAGTAGGACCGGATTCTGCTAAAATGAATATTGCAGATTTTGAAAACGATTCACCCACATTAACCGATTTTCTTTATGATTTAAATCTTAATTCATTTTATGTCCTGGATTCCGACTTAGATAAAGTTGAAGGAAAACTTAGTGCCGTTTTAAAAAAGTACATACGACAAGAATTAATTACCAGAGAAGCATATAAACAGGGACTGGATAAATTGCCCTCTGTGAAAAAATCTTTAGACGAATGGAAAGAAAACACACTTGCACAGATAATGCGTAATCAATTTATAGACTCCGCAAGTGTTAGTGACGCGCAAGCAATTTTATATTATAACAACGAAGAAAAGAATTCCGCCCCGGTAACAAAGGTAAATATCCTTGAAATTCTTAATAAGAATCTTGATGTAATCAGTTTAGTCTTGGAAGATTTAAAGAAAGGCGCCGATTTTAGAGAACTTGCCAAAACTTACACACAACGAGAGTGGACAAAAGAAAAGGGCGGAGAATTCGGCTACTTCCCCATCACTAGTTATGGAGAAATTGGAAAAGCTGCTTCAAAAATGAAAGTAGGAGAAGTATATGGTCCAATTAAAGTTCCTGAAGGATTTTCAGTAATAAAGTTAATCGATAAAAAAGAGGTTTCTAAAGATTCTGTAAAAAGTTTTGCGGAAGTGAAAGATAAAATAAAAGATCAGCTATTCTACAGAAATTTAAAGTTTTATTTTGATAAATACACAGCTAAGTTTGCTCAAAAATTTGGAGTAAAGATTAACCAAGGAATATTGAATTCAATAAAAGTAACTGAAATAAATATGTTCACACATAAGCTGATGGGTTTTGGCGGAAGAATTGCGGCGGTTCCTTATACGTTTCCGTCATACGATTGGTTCAATATTTGGCAAAACGAAAAGAAACAGCTTCCATAAGTTTTTCGTAAATTTAGCGTTCCATTTATATTATTTTTTATTATCTTGTTTAAGAGTCTCCGGTCAAGTGTGATTTTTAAGCAAACAAATTTACCGCCGGTTTAACAAAATCGGCGGTTTTTTATTTCTACCGGTTTTACTTCAAAATATATCTGACTATTATTTAAACACTTAAAAGAAATTTTTAATTACTTATTGCTTAATACAAGCAACTAATAGTATTTTTATGGCAATTCTCTGAGAGTAATATTATTAACAAAAAATACAGCCGGATAAATTAAATGCAAATCTTAAAACCGAAGCATTCCGTATTTCTAATTATTTTCTTTGTTGCTTTCTTAAGTAGTGGTTGCGGAAAAAAATCTACTAATGATAAAAATGTTGTGGTAATAGGCATTTCGTCGGATATTGAATCTCTAAATCCAATGTATTCTTTTAATATTACCGAAGGGAATATTTCTGAATTATTATATCTCTCATTGGTCCAGCATAAATGGGATAGTAAAACCGGAACTATCACTTCGTTACCGATGCTTGCTAAAAAATGGGAGTGGAGTAAGGATTCTTCGTCGGTAACTTTCTTTCTAAGAGATGATGTGTATTGGTCGGATAGTGTTAAAACAACTGCAGATGATTTTATCTTTTCACTTGATGTATATTCCGATCCGGCAGCCGAAAGCAAATTGTATGGAACATTTAAAAATTTCTATACCGACGAAAAAGATCATGTAAATATTGAAAAAACTTGTGAAAAAATTTCACCATTTGAAGTTAAAGTAAATTTTAAACCCGGTACAAATCCTTCTTTTTTTGACATTGACTTTCCGATTATTCCTAAACACATCTTTTCGCAAATTCCGCGAGCAGAATTACCAAAAGCTCCGGAAAACCTAAAAGCCATTTCAAACGGAGCATTTAAATTAAAAAGTTGGAATAGAAATCAATCAATAATACTGACGGCAAACAAAAATTCTTTCCTTTATAATAAAGAAAATGTGAATAAAATTATCTTTAAAGAAATACCGGATTATAACTCCAGGTTGGTTCAATTAAGAAAAGGTGAAGTTGATATTGTTGAGGATGTTAAAAGTGAAGACATAAAAAATCTTAAAGAAAATTCTAATCTGAAAATTGCTCCGGTTCAAGGTAGAGAATACGATTATATCGGATGGAATAATATAGATGTTAACAAATATGTTAAGGATAAAAAAATTGTTCAAAATAATTTTTTTGGCAATGCAAAAGTTCGTATAGCTTTAACACATGCAATTAATAGAAAAGAAATTCTTCAAAACTATTTGGCAAATTACGGCCAGCTTGCTAAAGGACCAATTCCATCAATTGTAAAAACGGCTTATGATTCTTCTATTACTCAATATAAGTATGATCCTGAATTGGCAATAAAATTATTAGCTGATGAAGGATGGAAAGATAGCAATCACGATGGAATTTTAGACAAAGATAACTCAGACTTTAAGTTCACATTAAGTTATCCTTCCGGGAATCCCCGCAGAGAATTTGCAGCTACAGTTATAAAAAATAATCTAAAAGCAGTTGGTATTGATGTAAAATTGCAGCCTTTGGAATTGGGAGTTTTCATTCAAAACCTGTACGACAAAAAATTTAATGCATGGATGGCAGCCTGGGTAATAACTTTACCATTAGAGCTAAAACCATATTGGTATTCGGACCTTGAAGATAACCCGCTTAATTTTGCGAGTTACCAAAATAAAAGCGTCGATAAAATTCTCGACCAGTTAGAAAAAAAAGGATCTGTTAACGAACAAGCAAAACTCTATCAACAATTCCAAGAATTGATCCATCAAGATGAACCAATAACTTTTCTTTACTGGATAGATAATATAGTTGCCTACAACAATAAAATTTCGGGAATTAATGTAAATCCCCTTGGAGCAATACACAATTGCTGGGAATGGAAAATTAATTAAGACAATTATTTGCTTTTTTATCATTGCTGGTTTAAGTAAAATTTTCCTTAAATATCAGTAAATTTTACCAGTTCACCCTGCTAGGGCCTACATAGGTCACATTTCACGACTATTATTTTTGGCATTAAGATTGGACACTTATTACTACCACAAGTAACCTGAATTATACAGGTTATGGGCTTTAGAAAGTTCAAGTTCTTAAATTACAAAAATTTATTCTCTACTTATTATAAGTGGTAATTCGGAATTATAAAATCTCGTTTTTTAGTTATAAACATTCCCTATGGAGTACAATGAAAAAGATACTTTTTACACTAGTAGTAGTCGCCGGATTTTTAATCGTTGGCTGTCAGAACAATCCGGTTGATTCAAACCCTATTCCCCAGCAACAAACCAATCAATTAGCAAAACAGAATAATTCTGCACTGAGCTCGCTTTTAAATTCAGATTCCTCTGAGTTAACTATAACTCAGGAAATCAATGGAAATAAAGGCGGAATTATCAGGTTGCACAAAACTTACTTTGACGGTTTAAGGGTTGTAACAGTTTCAGCAAAAGTTAAATTTCCTGCTGGTTCATTCGATGGTACCCTTCCGGTTTCACTAACAGTTAATGCTGATGATGCTTCAATAAATTTTACTCCACATATAGTTTTTAACAAATTAGTAAGTCTCAACTTAACATTTTTAGGTATTGATATATCTAGTTTGGGATTAGAAAAATCTAACAAAGTTAAATTTGCATATATTAGTGATGACGGATCATTTGAGATAATTTCAAATCATGGAATTTCATTGGGGAAAAATGTTGGATTATTAGCAGTTCACAATGCAGAGTTGAAACATTTCTCACGTTATTCATTCGTAAAATAAAACATTTATTATAACTGCTCATCAATTTAGGTGAGCAGTTATAATTATAATACTGCAAACATTATTTATCCCGCCTAACAAAAATATATTAACAATAATTAGAATAAGATTTTACTTCATAAATGAGATTATTTTTTTTATAATATACCTTAGAATTATTTTAATTATTTAAAGCGTAAAAGAATTGCTTAAAATAATTCAGTATATGCAACTTCTTAGAAGGTATAAATATTGGGAAAATCTTCACTTAAACAGTTCACGCATTTTTTTATAATTTTCATTGCTTTCATAACTGTTTTTTCGCCTCAAATTCTTACACAAACTAAAGGCACATTAAGAGGAACTGTTATCGATTCTTCAAACGGAGAAGCCCTCCCTTTTGGTAATGTCTTAATAAAGGAATTAAAAATTGGAGCCTCTACAAATTCAAGAGGCTATTTCATAATACCATCTGTGCCGGCCCAAAAAAATTATACAATTAGCGTTTCTTACGTCGGATATAAGACCAAGGATTTAAAGGTATATATAAGTCCTAATAAAATTACGGACATTACTGTTGCTCTTAATACTTCCAGTATTACTCTTCAAACTGTAGAAAAAATTGGCGAAAGAATTATTGAGAAGAATGCAACCGATATTGGCTTACAACGAATTTCTGTCAAAGAATTAGAGATGCTTCCTAAAGGCGTTGAGTCTGATATTTTTAGATCATTACAATATATTCCCGGTGTTCAATCAACTGGTGATGTTTCAGCAAGATATTATGTAAGAGGAAGTCCGAGTAATGAAAACCTTGTACTAATCAACGGCGTTACAATTTACAATCCGTTTCATGCTTTTGGTATTTTTAGCGTTGTTGATCCTGACATGATTAACACTGTTGAATTTTATAAAGGGGGCTTTACTGCAGAATATGGACAAAGACTTTCCTCTGTTTTAAACATTATAACCAAAGACGGCAACAAAAATAATTTTAGTGCAAAAGTTAGTTCCAGTTTTTTAACCGGAAAAGCCCTAATTGAAGGTCCATTTCCGCACGGTTCATTTATTGTTACCGGAAGAAAAAGTTACTCAACTCAGATATTAAAAAAATTCTTAAATGATAAAGATGCGCCGATAGATTTTTATGATATGTCGTTTAAACTTAACTATGGCAATCCGGATTTTATAAAAGGATCAAAATTTATCTTGCACGGATTTTCGAGCGGTGATAAATTGATTCATACTAATCCCAATCTGGAAGACATTAAATGGTCAAATAATATTATCGGCTTTAGATGGTTCCAGGTTACTGATACACCTCTTTTCTATGAGTTTGGATTGTCCTGGAGTAACTTTGATGGAGAGGTAATTCCAAATCTTAGTAATTCGAAACCGAAAACTAATAAGGTTGATGATTTAGATTTGAGTATGGACTTTCACTATATGTATGATAGTAAAGATGAGTTGGGTTTAGGATTAAATGTAAAAGATTTAGATACTAAATTGTTTTTAGAAAATGGGAACGGTGCTATCTCTGACATCGGCTCACATGGTACGAATATTAGTGCTTATGCAAAATATAAATTTTTAAGATATGAAAATTTTGGTGCGGATATTGGGACAAGAATTAACTTAACTAATTTATCGCAGTCTAATGATAATTCATCTCTTCTGGAACCAAGGGTTAGTTTAACCTATAGAATATTACCTACGGTTGCATTAAAAGGAGCATGGGGAATTTATCATCAGGAAGTCACAACCTTATCGGATGAGAATGAAGTAATCTCGCTTTTTGAACCCTGGATAATTACTCCGTCTTATCTAAAGCCCGGAACTGCAATACACTATACAATAGGATTAAAAACAGATTTCACCGCAAGCCTTTCTTTGGACATTCAGGGTTATTATAAAGTACTTCAAAATATCCCGACTTTAAATGATAAAAAAGCTGTTACATCTGATCCGGATTTAGTTCCCGCCAGTGGAGAATCGTATGGATGGGAGTTTCTACTAAAATACTTACAAAATCCTATAAGTTTCACAGGTTCATATTCACTTAGCTGGGCTTATAAAAAAGTTGATAACTGGCTATACTATCCAAGATATGATGTTAGAAACGCATTAAGTTTTATCCTAGAATATAACTTTGGGGCAGGTTGGACAGCAAGCGCGATCTGGATTTATAACTCCGGTTTGCCGTTTACCCAAAACATGGGTTATTACAATAAGTATTACTTTAACGATTTTTATTCCGATTGGCAGATATTTGAAAACTATAGACCCTATTCAATTCTCTCTGATAAAAATCTTGGCCGTTTACCCGATTACCATAGACTCGATTTAAGTGTTACAAAAAAATTCGAGATATCATTCTTGAAATTTAGTTTAGATGTTAGTGTCCTTAATGTTTACAACCGGAAAAATATATTTTACTTTAAGCGCGATACAGGCGAAAGAGTTAATATGCTACCGGTTTTACCAACAGCAACATTGAAAATTGAAATATGAAAAAAATTGGTTGTATCATAATTTTACTTTCTTTAGGATTCATTAATTATTCTTGTGATAATACAATTAATCCAAATGCGCCTTTTAGACAAAGATATGTTTTAAACGGTGTTATGCGGAGTGATTCTTCTTTGCAAGTTGTAACATTAACACAAAGTTACAGACCACCTTCACTAGATCCTTATTCATACACAAAGGATCCATCTGTTACTGGTGCACAAGTTAATTTATGGTATAGAGATACCCTTTACGAAATGAGAGACACAACAATTAGCAGAACAGATTCTTCTCATTATATTTACCCTGTTCACTTCTACTATGTTAAAAACCTGAAGCCGGCTTCGAATGAATATGTTGATATCGAGGCTCTATTACCAAGCGGAATATTATTGCAGTCAGCGACTTTGCTGCCTGATGCATCGCTTTCCGGATTTTTTGATTATTTAAATGATAAAGTAATTCCGCCCGACAATAAGGATTTCATTTTTATTAAATGGAAACCGCTTGAAAATATTTTATACTCCCCTAGGATTGAAATTGTATATTTCCAGGACGGTAATCCCGGAGAACACAGGAAACAAGTTCCATTAACCTATCAAAATGAAAATGGAATGTTAAAGCCATATTACCCTAAACAGACAAATGTTAATACTTTAAACATTTCTTTAGCTACAATTAATCAAGCTTTAGTGGATATGTCTGGAAATAACCCAAATAAGAAATCTTATTCTGTTGTTGAAATGCAAATTACCGTTATAACATATGATAAAAATCTAGCATCATATTATTCATCGCTTCAAGAAGGAGTTGATGGCTTTACTGTAAAATTAGATCAGCCTGATTTCTCAAATATTAAGGGAGGATATGGAATTTTTGGCTCCTATGTTAAGCGCACTTGGGTTCTAAAATTTACCAAAGAATATCTAAAGCAATTTGGGTATAATTAATTTATTGAGTAAGAAAAATAGTTATAATAATTAGTATACTTTTAGTTTAAACCGAACATTGAAGTGATCTTAAAATATGAAAAGATACTCATTCAAAAAGATAATGATATTAATAAAAGGAATGCAGTAATGAAGGTATTAAAGACTTATCTCCTCTTATTAATATCAATATTTGTTTATTCATGTAATAAAGAAGTTTCTGTCACACCTCCGGATGCCCCTCCTCCAAATGGATATTTCTTTGTTGATTCTTACCCTACCGGAGCTCACATATATTTAAATGGCAAAGCAAGAAGAAGAGCTACACCAGATAGTTTGACCTGGCTAGAAACTAATACTTATAATATTACATTAAAAAAAGATTTGTTTCGTGATACTTCTTTTACTATTGATGTTGAAGAGAGTAAAAGAAAAAGTATATTTATTGATTATTCAAAAAATCCGGCAATGCTTGGAAGCTTATTCTGTGATAGTAAACCCGAAAAAGCGGTTATTATCTTGAATGATTCTGTAACAACCTTGCACACTCCTTATACAATTAAAAATCTTATACCTGGATATTACAAAATAAGGTATAAGCTTGCTGACCACAGAGATGACAGCACAGTAATAGCGGTAAGTAGTGGGAACCTGTCATCAACAAAACTTAGCTTGGTTGATACTACCATTTGGAAAGATTATAATACTTCAAATTCGGCGATAAAAACGAATAATTTGAAATGTATTGTGATTGACCAGGATAACGTGATATGGATTGGAACTGATGGAGATGGGATATTAAGATTTGATGGAAGTAATTGGAGTGTTATTAATAGTGTAAATTCAAAACTATTAGGAAATGTTATTAATGGAATTGTTGCGGATGAAAACAACGATAAATGGATTGGGACTCAATATGGTCCTTGTGAAATTGTAGCAGGTGAAAGTCAGAATGTTGTACCATATGGATGGATGGTCGCAGGTTCTATTCCAACAATTACATCTGTAGCTACTGACTATCATGGCACTGTAGCGTTAGGCACAATTAATGGGTTGTTCTTAACTTATATGAAAAGTGGAACGAGAAAGTGGGATTCAGCAAAATCTAGCTTACCTGATAATTATATAACAGCAGTAACAATTGATAAAAATAATTATATTTGGGCAGGAACAAGATCTGGCGGAATTGCTATTTATGAAGGCGATACTTGGCAAATTTACAATTTTTCTAATTCCAATATCTTTAGCGACAATGTAACTGCAGCTGCCACTTCTCCAAACGGATCGGTTTGGTTTGGTTTTAAACCCGGTGTTGCATTAGGATCAGGGTTATCTTATTTCGATGGTTCAATCTGGAATAAGAGTTACGTTGTTCCAATCGGTGCAACTACTACTAAAATATTTTTCGATAGTAAGAATGGTCTTTGGTTAGGTACTGATAAAGGATTAGTTAAATCAATAGATTATTCAACCAGCACACTATATAATAAGGACGAAGTTGGATTGGATTTAACAAATATAACAGGAATAGCTGAGGATTTAAACGGGAATCTTTGGATTACTACTAAATCAAATGGGTTAATAGAATATAAGAAATGAGCTAGGGCGTTAACTATAAAACGTTTTCCATAAGGGTGAACTTTTTTATTTTAAATATTAATAATTGTCATTTGTATTTCTTTACTTATAATTTTATTTTTTTGATCAGTAGGGGACAATATCTTTTAACGAAAAAGGAGACTTAAATGGATAATAAGATACCACGAACTCTCATTTTCGGTAGCGCAGTTACTATTCTCATTCTTGTAATCATTTATCTATTTACAAAACTTCCAACAGGCGGAGAAACTACCAAAACAGAACAAATCGCATACGGTGGTTCTGATAAATGCGCATCGTGTCATAGACGCGTGACTCCGGATATTGTTAATCAATTTGCAATAAGTACAATGGCTCGATCTGGAGTTAAATGTGCTGATTGCCATGTAGTTGATAAGAATAATCCAATGGGTAAGCACCACGAAGGATTTTTTATTACCTCAACACCTACACCTAAACAATGTGCAAAATGCCATCCTTCAGAAACTAAACAATTCGATAACAGCAGACATGCTGCTCCTGCCTGGATGGCATTAAATGGCTTTGAGGATTTTTCAAAAGAACAGCAGAAAAAAATTGAACATGATATTCCTGAGGCAAATAGAGGACCAAATGGAATTATTACTGCAACAAGAAATTCTTTATTTGATATAGAAGGTCCTTCTGTAACTCCTGCTGCATGTCAATCATGTCATTCTATCGGAAAGCCGAATTTAGATGGAAGTATCGGAAACTGTAATAAATGTCATTTAAGACATGAATTCTCAATTGCCCAGGTTCGTAAACCTGAAATATGCGGACAATGTCATTTAGGGCCGGATCATCCCCAAATGGAAATTTATCATGAATCGGCACACGGAGTTATGTACCAAACTGACGGTGATAAATGGAACTGGAATCAAAAAGCAGGAAGATTAACGACTAATGACTTACCTGCACCAACTTGCGCAACCTGTCACATGAGTGGATTTGGCTCTCAAGGAACTACACACGACGTTGGTCAACGTTTATCAAAGTTTTTATTTGCGGCAGTTTCTAATAATAGGCCAAACTCAGTTGATGGACGTAATGCTATGAAATCAATCTGTGCAAATTGCCATTCACCCAATTTTATTGACAATCAATATGAAAAAGCAGATAGTGTAACTTCATTCGTAAATTCAAAGGTAAAAGAAGCATCTGAAATTATGCAAGGCCTTGTTAAAGATGGTATAATCAGTAAGCAACCTTTTGCAAATCAAATAAGCTTTGATGCCTTTGATTTATGGCATTACTATGGAAGAACCGCAAAATTTGGTGCATACATGCAGGGCCCTGACTATGTGCAATGGCATGGTGTTTATCCTCTTCTTAAAGAGTTGAATAAAGTAAAAGAAGAAGCTAAAAAACTTAGATCTCAGCATAAGCGAGGAGGAATATAGTGAATAATAACATAGAGATTTTTCACCTTGCTAATATTAAACTACCCATGGAACGTAATCGCCTGCTATTACTTTTTGTTGGAATAAATTTGATGTTTACCGGATTGGATGTTGCCTTGGCTCATTCTATAAATGATTATGTTCCGGTTTACGAATGGATTCCAATTGTTTTTTTCCCTTTTGGAGCTTTAATATGTATTACAATTGCATTCCAATCAAAACCTAAGAAATCGCTGGCGTTAATTCATATTTTGATTATGATAATCGGAATATTTGTTGGTATTATCGGTACTTCTTTCCACGCAAATGCGGTATTAAATCCAGCAGGGTATCTAACCTGGTCATGGATAGTTTTCGGTTCTCCAATTTTAGCACCATTGGCTTTTTCAGGTATTTCGCTCTTAGGATTATACGCAATTACGGAAGAAATAGAAGATCAACCCGGAATGCTAAAAGTTCCAGGACTCGGAACTTTCAAAGCTCCAATTTCAAGAGACAGACACTTTCTTTGGCTTGTGGGATTAGGTTTTGGTGCCAGTGCAATAACGTCTATTATCGATCATGCACAATATGGCTACTCAGCATACAAAATGATCGCCATTATTTTTGGACTTTTTGCAACCACGGTAGTTATTTGGTTGGCCATTGCTAAAGAATGGACTAAAGGAGATGAGTTAGTTTATTTCTGGACTATGATCTCCTCGGTTATTGTTGGCATTTTAGGATTTGGTTTCCACCTCTCTGCAGATTTGGCAGGTACAGGTGCAATTAGCCTTGAAAGAATTCTAGCTTTTGCACCTGTTTTAGCTCCTCTTTTATATAGCGATTTAGGAATGCTTGGTTTACTTGTAGTTTCCAGAGCTAAAAATAAATCAACTTAATATTTACACATTTACAATTCGGCTGTCCGGTTTTTCGGATAGCCAATTCTTTCCGGGCGCACATCAGATTTTTTCTTTATTGCTTATACTTCATTAAAATAAAAGTTTTCCATAATTTTAGCACGATATAATCAACGCGATTATAAATTTTTATTAATACAAACAAAAATCTAAATTTTAACTAACTGTTATCTTAACTTTCAAAAGTGATACTATGCTCAATATTAAATTTTTCTCTAGAATGACTGTTCTATTTTTAGCTTTAAGTTTTCTTAATTCAATTCAAGGACAAACAAAAAAGAATTATGCAAACATAAAAGAAGCAATTATGAGTTCTGCAAAACTTAGAGGTTCCTCAGGTCCGCAAAGTGTAAATTGGATTAATAATGGAGAACAATACTCATATACAACACATAATTCTACAACTCATAAGGATGAGATTAGATCTTTCAATCCGTCTAACGGAAAAGATAAATTAATTTTTGATGCTAAAGGTTTAATGTTTCCGGGTAAGAAAATTCCGTTCACCTATAAATCTTTTCAGTGGTCACACGATTCAAAGCATCTTGTATTTGAAACTAATTTTAGAAAGATTTACAGACGTTCGGGAATTTCGGATTATTACATATACTCATTAGATGATAAAAATCTAAAACTTGCTGCTCAAAATGCTAGAACCGCAGAGCTTTCACCTGATGGTACAATGGTGGGAATTGAGAGAAGCGGAAATATGTACGTTTATGATTTTTCAAATAATAGAGAACTACAACTTACCACTGATACATCCAATAATATTTTTAACGGTCATTATGATTGGGTATATGAAGAAGAATTTGGACAAGCTCAAGCATGGAATTGGTCGCCGGATAGCAAGTATATTGCTTACTGGCAATTTGATGAAAGCAATGTCCCAATTTTTCAAATGACAAATTTTGAAGGAGCTCATCCTGAATATGAAAAAATTCCAATCCCCCAGCCCGGCGATCCGAATCCGTCTGTTAGAATTGGGGTTATTAATATTAAAACTCATGAACATATTTGGCTAAATCCAGGCTTAAAAGGAGACTATTATATTCCAAGAATATATTGGACAAGTGAACCTAATATAATGGCAATGATGACTCTGAATCGTGCACAAAATGATATGAAGCTTTATTTCTTTAATGTAATAACAGGTGAGCATCATTTAGTATTGGAAGAAAAAAATGATACATGGGTTGCGATATCCAATTTTTACACAGATGTCAACGACATGATTTATTTTCCTCAAAACGCTAAAGAGTTTTTCTGGATTTCTGATCGATCCGGTTATTATCATATTTATCGCTATAATTACAATGGTAAGTTGATTGACCAGGTAACAAAAGGAAATTGGGATGTAATCAAAATTGCCGGTATAAATCCAGATTCAAAGACTATATATTACTTATCGGCTGAAGAATCTCCGATGGAACAACAACTATACTCAATTAAATTCGACGGCAGTGGAAAAACAAGAATAACGCAAACGCCTGGCTTTCATGATATAAACATGTCCCTTAATACAAAGTATTATATCGATGCTTATTCAAATACTACCACACATAAAAAAGTTGATTTGTGTAAATCATCAGGTGAAGTAATAAAACAACTGGAAGATAATTCTTCAGTGGATAAGTTCTTAGAATCACATAAATATTCTCCAAGAGAAATTTTTAGCTTTACAACTTCCGATTCTGTAAAATTAAATGCTTATATGATTAAACCTTTTAATTTTGATCCTCACAAAAAGTATCCAGTTGTTTTGGCAATATACGGCGGGCCAGAATCCGAATATGTTTTAAACTCTTTTGAAACAAACGGATTTCACCAATACTTAGCTCAAGAAGGATATATTGTGGTAGATGTAAATAACAGAGGCACCGCTAACAACGGTAGTAAATTTATGAAAATAGTCTACAAGCAGCTTGGCAAATATGAAAGTGAGGACTTCTCTGAAACAGCAAAGTATTTATCAACTTTGCCCTATGTAGATGGAAATAAAATCGCAATAATCGGAACAAGTTACGGCGGCTATAGCACTACTTTCACAATGCTAACTCATCCCGGCGTATTTAAAGTCGGAATTGCAAATTCTCCCGTCACTGATTGGAGATTGTACGATGATATTTACACGGAAAGATATATGGGGCTTTTAACTGAAAACAAACAAGGTTACATTAACAGCTCCGATATGACATACGCAGATAGTTTAAAAGGTCATTTACTTTTAATTCATTCAATGAGCGATGATAATGTGCACCCAAGAAACACCATGCAGCTTTTAATAGCGTTAACAAATGCGGGTAAAGATGCTGATCTTAGAATTTATCCTCCCGGAGCTCACGGAGCAATTTATAACATGGCTAGTTACAACCTAGTTGAAGAAGTTAGTTATCAATACTTAGAAAGATATCTAAAAGGCAATTGCAATCTTCCTAATTTAAATATGCTAACAAACTAAATTTTTCAAATACAAATTCCCGGTAAACCAAATTTGCCGGGAATAGAATTAAAATTTTAATTTGAATTATGGGACATAAAGATTATCCTCCTAAAATGCACTCGGCTGAACATATTCTCAATCAAACAATGTTAAGAATGTTTAATAGCGGACGTTCATTTAGCGCTCATATAGAAAAGAAAAAATCCAAAGTAGATTATCATTTTGATCGTAGTTTAACTGAAAATGAAATAATGGAACTTGAAAATCGAGTTAATAATATTATAGAATCCGATTTACCAGTTTATGAAGATTTTATGCCTAGAGCGGAAGCAGAGAAACATTTTGTTTTAGAAAGACTTCCCGATGATGTTGGTGATAATTTGAGAATTATTAATATCGGCGATTATGATGCATGTCCTTGTATTGGACAGCATGTAAAATCTACAAAAGAGATTGGTCAATTTAAAATCATCTCAACCGGGTTTGATAATGAAATCTTGAGAATTCGCTTTAAACTGCTCGGATAATAAAATTTATATCTCACATTCAATAATAAGTTCGTTAATATTTAAGCCAAATTCTTCTTATTTTTGTACCAATAAGCATTCATAAAATAATTCTAGGTATAATAATGAAAAAGATTTTTTCACTAATCTGTCTAACCTCTTTATTGCTCCTGCCGAGTTGTAAAAACGCAAATGATAATTCTGCTAACAATGAGACAAAGGAAGTTAAGAACATGAAATATTTAATTTCACAATTCGCGCCCGTGGAGGTGAAATATGATTCAACTCAATTAGACGCTAAACAAAAAGTTATAATAAAGGATTTGTATGAAGCTTCTAAAATAATGGACAAAATATATTTAGAGCAGTTGTACTCTAAAAATTTAGAGATACAAAAAAAATTACAAAACTCTAATGATGAGATCGATAAACTAAAGCTAGAATATTTTAATATTGTAGGTCAACCTTTCGACCCTTTAAACGATTATAAACCTTATATCGGAACTGAGACAAGACCTGATGGTGCAAATTTTTACCCTGACGATATGACAAAAGATGAATTTAATAATTGGGTTAAAAATCACCCTGATGATGAAAAAAGCTTTACTTCTTCTTTTACTATGATTAGAAGAAAAGACGGAAAATTAGTCGCTATTCCCTACTCTGATTTTTTTGCTGCTGATCTCAAAAAAGCAGCCGACTATTTAAACGACGCTGCAACTAATGCTGAAAATCCCTCGCTCAAAAAATATCTGGAATTAAGAGCCAAAGCTTTCTTAAGCAATAATTATTTTGATAGCGATATGGCTTGGATGGATGTAAAAGATAATAATATTGAAGTTGTTATTGGTCCTTATGAAGTTTACGAAGATCGAATTTTCAATTACAAAGCAGCATTTGAAAGTTTTGTCACGATTAAAGATCCGGTTGAAAGCGCAAAGTTGAAGAAATTTGCAAGCTATCTTCAAGATATAGAGAATCACTTACCGATAGATGATAAATATAAAAATCACAGCCGCGGATCAGAATCCCCGATTGCAGTTGTTAATCAAGTTTATGCAGGCGGCGAAGCACATTACGGAGTTCAAACTTTAGCATTTAATTTACCGAACGACGAAAAAGTCCGTGAAGCCAAAGGTTCTAAAAAAGTAATGCTTAAAAATCTTCATGAAGCTAAATTTGAAAAATTACTCCTCCCAATTGCTAACATTGTTTTAGCCAAGGATCAATTAAAATATGTTACTTTTAACGGATTCTTCAACCATACGTTGATGCACGAAATTTCTCACGGCGTTGGACCGGGAAATATTGTTGTTGACGGAAAAAAGACTACGGTTGTAAAAGAATTAAAAGAAACTTATTCAACTTTAGAAGAATGTAAAGCAGATATCTTAGGAATGTATAACAACGATTTTATGGTCGATAAAGGTGTTTATCCTAAAGAATTTGATAAAGAAAGTTATGCAACTTTTCTAGCAGGAATTTTCCGATCGATAAGATTTGGAATTAATGAGGCACACGGCGGTGGCAATGCAATAATATATAATTATTTGTTGGAGAACGGCGGCTATAATTACGATGCTAAGACAGAGAAAGTTAGCGTTAACTTCGATAAAATATATCCTGCTTTGAAAGAATTAGCACATATGGTTTTAACAATTCAAGCAACTGGCGATTATAAAGGTGCAAAAGATTTAATTGCAAAGTATGATGTGTTGAGCCCGAGTTTGGAAAAACTTAGAGAAAAGTTAAAAGATTTGCCTGTAGATATTAAACCTGTATATCAGATAGAAGAAAACTTGCACTAAATATTTACAACAAGAAAGGCTGTCTCAATTAGATGACAGCCTTTTTATTAATCATTCACAATTTCTTCGGCACCCTTCTTAGGTAAAACAATTGCATAAGCTTTTCCACTTCTATCTGGTAGTGAAATATCTCTTAGCCATGGATTATAATATTTTAATATTTTATAATTTATACCTTTTTCATCTGCATAATCCGCAAGATTTTTAATTGAATGCGATACAATTATTGTTTTTACATCTAAAGGTTTATATAATTCACTCTTTTTAATATAAAAGCCGTATCTATGAGGATTATTCAATATTGTTTTCATGGCGATAACTCTTGCCATATACCTAGCCGTTTCTGTGTTTAATAAAAGGTTATAATAATTTTTTTGCTTTTGTCTTTCGATTTGTTTGTCAACTCCATTAATCCCCATATTGTATGATGCAGCGGCAAGAGTCCAGCTATTAAATTCAGAATAAGCATCGTTAAAATATCTACACGCAGCTTCAGTAGATTTTATCACATTATAACGTTCATCAATCTCTTTATTTACTTCCAGACCATATTTTTTTGCGGCACCCTTTGTAATTTGCCAAAAACCGACAGCTTTAGCAGGAGAGGTTACATTTTCAAGGTTACTTTCAATTACGCAAACATACTTAAAATCATCGGGGACATTATATTTTCTTAAAATTGGCTCGATAACAGAAAACCACCTGTTAGATCTTTTAAGTGCAAGTATAGTATAAGAATGCCAATATGTATTAACAATAAACTCCCTTTCAATGCGTTCTTTAACTTCAAAATTTTTCAGAGGAACTTTTTCGCCCGCAAAATATAAGCTATCAGGAATTACGGGAGTGATAATTTTATAATCCTGAGGCGCTGAACTTACCGGCTGTGATGTCTCTTCAGATTTTTCTTTCGGACCACTATTATTATCATTTGTTTTTTTTGAAGATGAATAAAAACTAATTGCTAAAAGAACTAGTATTCCCAATCCAAGTCCTACCATGAAATAGAAAAAATTAGAATCAGTAAAATTTTTGTTCGTATCTTTACTCATAACACTCCTTAGGTAATAAAAAGCTGTCCTAAAAATATAATATTATTATCTCCGGGACAGCGCAATAAATCATCTATACAAAAACTTAATCAAGCATAGAAATCATGGTAGATATTTCAGAAACCATGCTATCGGTGTTGCCGGAAAAGCCGATACTTTTAAATCTGATGCGTCCTTTACTATCTATAATAAATTTCGTTGGAATTCCCGAAACCTTGTATTTTTCAACCACTTTGTTTTGTCCATCGACTAAAACATGGAACGGATAATGATTTTTAGAGATAAAATCTTCCGCATTTTTTTCCTTATTCTGAACTCGCTCCCAGGTATTTACAAATAAAAAAGCTACACTTTTATCGTCTTTAAATTTTTCCACCGCTTGTTTCATTCCCGGGAATGAGGATTTACAAGGTCCGCACCAGGTAGCCCAAAAATCTAAAATAACTTTTTTACCCTTATAATCAGCAAGACTAACTTTTTTACCGTTTAAATCAGTTAAGGTAAAACCAGGTGCAGGCTCATCAATTTTTTCTTTTTTTAATTTTGCTATTAGCTTAAGTTTTGCCGCATCTTCAAATTTTGAAGCAAATTCACCATAACCTTTTTCACTTCCGTTCTTTTTAATATACGCTTCTTTAAGTTCTGATTTCATTTCCGGGGAACTATTGCCTGATTTTATTAAATCACCAATAACATTTATTGCTTTATCATAATCTTTATTTTCCATTAATAAAGATGTATAAAGGTTATTTATTCTTTCATCCTCTTTATTAGTAAAATTTACAGCTTGTTCGTCATTTTTAAGAGCTTTTTCTGTTTCTCCATTTTTATTTTGATAGTATGCTAAAGCATAAAGGTTCAATCCAAGCTGATAAGTTCTATCATCCAGGTATTCTTTTTTAGTCATAGATTTCAACCTTTTGCCGCTCGGGTTTTCAACTTCTTTTTTTCCCTTCACAACGCCCATCTTGGCAATTTCATAACCAAGTTTCGGATCAGCATTTTCACTTATCATTTGTGACGCTACGGAGTAAAATCTATATGCTGAAACTTTGTTGCTATACTTTTGTAAAAATTCTTCAGCTTTTTTGTATTCTTTTTTATCACGATAAACATTGGCTAATACTTCATAAAGATTTTCATTGTATTTGCTTTCCGGAAATTCTATCTCAAACTCTTGAGCCATCTTGAATTTTTTGTCAAAATCTTTTTCCTTAGTGAATTCGCGATATTTTTTTAGTTGTACAAATTCGCTCTTAGGATATTTTGCTTCCATCTCTTTAGTATAATCTGCAGCTTTAGTAGTATCAAGTTTATTTCCGTACCAGGTGACCAATACACCTAAGTCATCTTCCGATAAATCAGACTTTTTTTCCAAAGTAGATAAAGTCGAATTTACAACTGAATCTGCTTTGTCCGGAAATAAAAAATCGATATCATCTAAATATGAAGAAAGATATTTTCCATCAACAGGAGAATTTTTATTAAAATCCTTTTTGAAATTTTTATATGCAACTTCATAATTCTTATCCATTTCAAGATAATATGGCGCCCAACTCAAAAGTGCTTGCGCAAACGCTGCGTAAGTATTGGGTAAAGGCTTATCATTTTTGTTATAAAAATGAATAACGTATCCTGCTTTGTCATTATTATCTATAATATCTTTTTGTCGGAATTTAATTATTGCACCTAATGCATCTTTATTAGGTTCAAAAGTAGCCGTCCACTTATCTCCTTCTTTCTTCATAGCAAAACCGTCAGTAGCTAAAAGATCATCATTATATTGGTAAACAATCATATCAATACTATCTGCTTTTGCCAAATTGGTGCTGTCTGCTCTGTAATAAACAGTAACGTTATCACTAACTTTTGGATTCTCGGGATTTGTATAAAATTTAGAGTTATTAATTTTAGAACTACATGAAGTGAAAAATAAAGAAAAGACAAACAATGTCGCGGCAATATAAATCTTGCGCATTATTTCCTCCATTTAGAAGATATTTTTTATGAATTTTAATTTTTAAATAAGACGTTGTTAAACAATTAAGGCATTGTTGAGCCGCGTCCGGAAACAAACAATTTATACCATTCTTCTCTAGTCAAATTAACTTTTACTGCCTGACAAGAAGCTTTAATTCTGTCGATATTTCTCGTTCCAACAATCGGTTGGATTTTTGCGGGATGCTTTAACAACCAAGCTAACACAATCGCTTCTTTACTAACACTATTTTGATTTGCTAACTCTTCAACAATCTGTGCAGTTTTCAACGTAACTTCATCAGGATTTTGAGGCAGGTTCCCGGAAACTTTTCCTAAAGCCAAAGGTGACCAAGCCTGAATTGTTAACTCATTAAGCCTACAATAATCTATTGTTCCTTCACCCCTAACAACATGATCCGGATTTCTTTGGTTTGTTATAACTCCTGAATTTATCAAATCTGAGTGAAGAACATTTATTTCCATTTGATTTGCAACCAAAGGAACATTAAGATATTTTTTTAGAAGTTCTATTTGATATCCGGTGTGATTACTTACCCCAAAGTTCCTCACCTTACCGCTAGAACGAAGTTCGTCGAATGCCTTAGCAACTTCTTCAGGTTCAATAAGCGGGTCTGGTCTATGAAGTAAAAGAATATCTATATAATCAGTTTTTAATCTATCCAGGCTAGCGTTTACCGAATTTATAATATGCCCGTAACTAAAATCATATCTTCCGGGATCACCTTCGTTAGGCGTATTTGCAAACCTTATTCCGCATTTTGTTTGTAAAATTATTTTTTCTCTAAGACCCGGAATTACTTCCCAAATTTTTGAGAAAACTCTTTCGGAATTTCCCCTTGCATAAATATCAGCATGATCAAAGAAATTTATTCCTTCTTCTAAAGCGGCAGAAATTGTTTGTACAGCATTATCTTCCAATTCGTTTTGAGATAAATTTTCATCTTGCCACTTACCGCCCATCGTCATACAGCCAAGCGCTATTCTTGAAGCCTCAAGATTTGTTTTGCTAATTATTTGTTTTTCCAATGATTAACCCAATAAAATATATAAAATTTTAATAACCTTACTACTTTAACTTTAAATTTAGCCATTTAAGGTGATCAAAAAAAGTAATTCTTTTATTAAACATTTTTTTTAATTTGAATAATAAAATAATCGGAAAAATTTAACTGCTTAAGAAATGGGGAAAAAATGGAATCCGAAAATTCAAATCTTTTCTTTACACTTTTAAAGCTTAAATCGTATTTAGTCAGCCTCCTTGATGATCCGTCTCAATGCGATGAGAATTTCACTTACACTTCGGAATACCTTGAAAGAAGGTTGCCTGAAAAGAAAAATGATATTTTAAGTCTTTTGGAAGATAATGGAATTTATAATGATCGCGACATAGCATTTAATGAAAAGATATTAGTTAAATTTAGATCGATGGCAAAAGAAGTTAAGAGTAGTCAAAACCTTGTTTCTATGCTTACTAAATTGGAAATAGAATCCCGGGAACTGAATAATGATGACAGAAACCGTTCAGAATATATCACTAAACGCGAAGAAAATTTAAGCAAAATATTAGAAATTTTGTTTCAGCTTGCAACAAACTGGGCGGTTTTAAGAGAATTAGAAGATAGAGTAGATAACTATTCTGCTTTGAACGATGAAGATGTAATTCGTCCCGACGAAGAAGTTAATTTAAATAATTTAGATAATACGACCGAGCAAGCTTTTAGTATAATTTCTGACCTTACAAAAAAATATATTCATCTTTTAACAGATTATTATTTTACATACGGAGGAGATCTTTCGCTCTTGTCTTTTGTTGAAGAATTAGAGAAAACAAAAAATCTTGTAAGTAATAAATACGCAGATTTATTTAGAAGATATGGATTGGATTCGGATTTATTTAAGGATGATAAGAAATAAAAAAGGCGTCTAAAAAAGACGCCTTAAATTTTTATCCTAAGTAAGCTTTTAAGTTTTTGCTTCTAGACGGATGTCTTAAACTGCGAATGGCTTTTTCTTTAATTTGTCTAACTCTTTCTCTCGTTAAATCAAACCTTTCACCAATCTCTTCTAATGTTGCAGATCTTTCACTGTTTATACCGAAGTATAATCGTAAAACATTTGCTTCTCTTTCACTTAAAGTAGAAAGAGCACTTTCAACTTCGTTTTTAAGAGATTCGCGCATCAATATTCCGTCTGGAGTTGGTTGCTGATCATTAGCAATAAGATCAAGAAGACTATTTTTGTTATCATCGCCTTCTTTAACAGGAGCATCCATAGAAACGTGCCTTCCGTATAGCTGCATTGTATTGGCAACTTCTTCGGCTTCCATTTCAAGCTCTTTACCAAGTTCTTCAGCGGTAGGTTTTCTTTCGAATTCCTGCTCTAGTTTTGTATATGCTTTTCCTAATTTGTTAAGAGTTCCAACACGGTTAAGCGGAAGCCTTACCATTCTCGACTGTTCGGCTATTGCCTGCATAATTGATTGTCTAATCCACCAAACTGCATAAGAAATAAATTTAAAGCCTCTAGTTTCGTCAAATCTTTGTGCTGCTTTAATTAAGCCCAAATTTCCTTCATTTATTAAATCGCCTAAAGATAGGCCCTGGTTTTGGTACTGCTTTGCAACACTCACTACGAATCTTAGATTTGCCTTAGTTAAAGATTCTAAAGCAATTCTGTCTCCTTTTTTAATTCTGACAGCCAGCTCTATTTCCTGATCAGGAGTCAAAAGATCAACTTTACCAATCTCCTGCAAGTATTTGTCTAAAGATTTACTTTCCCTACTCGTAAATTGCTTTGTTATTTTCAATTTTTATCAACTCCTACTTATTATTATATTTGTTAAAACAATGTTTAGGGAATTTTGTTCCAGAATTTCAGTTTTGGGCATTAAAAATGACCCGATAGTCCATTTTTAGTGCAAACACAAATTTACAAATATTTTCTGATTAAAGTAAGGTAAAAAGTAACCCCAATGTGCATTTAATCATATTGGATAAATATTTGTTGGATTTTCCAACTTATTTACTTCTTTCGTTCTCAATCAGTAACTATTCTTTTTATACCTCATTAGACGCCGATAATCGTATTTAGATTTAAATTATTTAGCTATTTTTTACTGACCTTTTAATAAATTGATGAAATATGGAACTATTTTGCGTATAAAATATTCTAATTATTTGTATAATTTTGTTTTTTAATTTTTATATAATGAACAGACTAATAAATTTATCTATCAAAATCTCTATATTTTTAGCATTTCTTGGATTTGCTAATTCTTTAAAAGCACAGGACTTACCTCCAATAAACCTTGATTTTTCTTCGTACGCAGTAACTTCCGATGGAGCCCTTCTTGGTTATTACGGCGAAAAAAACAGAGTTGATATAAAAAGCACAGGAGATATTTCAAAATATGTGATTTGGTCGCTAATTGCCACAGAAGATAGAGACTTTTATAATCATGATGGTGTTTCTTATAAAGGCTTGATCCGCGGAATCTTTAAAACTCTCACCGGCTCAACTCAAGGAGGAAGTACACTTACTATGCAGCTTGCCCGGAATCTCTTTCTTACAAATAAGCGTACGATTTCCAGAAAAGTTACGGAAATTGAGCTGGCAATGAAGTTA
The DNA here is from genome assembly GCA_963739985.1 of uncultured Ignavibacteriales bacterium. Lineage (GTDB taxonomy): Bacteria > Bacteroidota > Ignavibacteria > Ignavibacteriales > Ignavibacteriaceae > CAVUCE01. The sequence goes on along the minus strand of CAVUCE010000021.1, from coordinate 441,838 downwards.
GAAAAGGAATTCACAAAAGATGAAATTCTTAAGATGTATCTAAATACTGTTTATTTTGGACATGGGGCTTACGGAATTTGGGCTGCTTCTCAGGCTTATTTTAATAAAACGCCTGATAAACTTTCTGTTTTGGAAAGTGCTGCTTTGGTTGGAATGGTGCAGTCACCAAACGGTTATGATCCTGATAAATATCCGGGCAGAATGTTGAAAAGACGAAACGAAGTTCTACATAATCTAGTTGAGGTTGGTAAATTATCTAATTCTGATTTTGAGAACTTAGTACAAAAACCTTTAGGATTAGATGAAAACACAAATATAGCCCCACAATTTTTAGAAGAAGTCAGAAAAGAAGCGATAGAACTGATAAAATCCAGAGGATTAACTTTGGATAAAAATCAGTTGAAGATAACCACCACTCTAAATTATCAAATGCAAAAAGCTGCAGAGAGCGCGGTAAAATCCCAGTGGGATAATTTTCCAAAATCGATGAAAGATGCTCAAATCGGTTTAGTTTCAATTGAGCCAGGAACAGGAAAAATAAGAGTTGAAATAGGTGGAAATCCCGACGCTGCGGCTCGTGGCTTAAACAGAGCAATTCAAATTAAAAGACAGCCCGGATCATCATTTAAACCATTTTTGTACGGAAGTTTGCTGGAACGCGGATACACTTTAGCAGAGCCCCTGGAAGATAAACCAATTGTTGTTGATTCCGGAACTGCTTATGAATGGAGTCCGAGCAATGATGATAACTCAACTTCGGACGTTCCTTTACCAATGATAGACGCAATCAAACACTCAGTAAATTTAAGTGCGGCTTATGCAATAAGTAATTTAACTAATCCGGATTCTGTTGTTGCGTTCGCTCATCAGTTGGGAATTGAATCGGATATTCCGGCTTATCCTTCTATTGCTCTGGGAACTGGAGATGTTAGTCCTTTGGAAATGGCATCTGCATTTGGAGTTTTTGCTTCCGAAGGAACTTATGCCCGCCCCATTTCTATTTTGGAAATACAGGACAAGGATGGAAACGTTTTGTATAAAAATCCGGGAATTGATTCTCACAAAGCATTAGATTCCGCAACAGCTTTTTTAGTTACAACTGCTTTAAAAGAAGTTGTTAACGGAGGAACAGCTTCAAATATCAGGAAATATTATAAAGGTACTGCTGCCGGAAAAACCGGGACTACACAGAATTTTACCGACGCTTGGTTTGTGGGTTATAATCCGGTCTTATCAACGGCAATTTGGATAGGTTTTGATAATCCATCACATAAACTAGGCGCAGGATATCAATATGGCGGAACCGCTGCTGCACCAATTTGGGGAAATATGATGGATCAAATAGCTAAAAATATTAAGGGGTTCGGGGCACTCGATTTTACTCGCCCTTCTGAAATTGAAGACACTTTACTTTGCTTATCAACCGGAGAACCGGCAACAACTGATTGTAAAAATCCTAAAAGTTACCCTATCAATTCAAAATTACTTGAAGAAACCTATAAATTACATCATCCGGTTGAAGAAGAAAGATACGATATTCACTACGGATTTTAGGTTTTCAAATATTTATTCTGAATAATAATTAATAACCTTATTAATTGCGTTTTTACAAACTTTACAAAATGGTTTATCGCCTTTCGAGAACATTATACAATCAATCATAGGACGATATAAACCTTTAGAAGCATAACCGGCTCCTTCAAATGCACCGACTTTCCCCCAGTATTCACTTGATCTTAAATAGCTATCCATTTCATCTGCGTGTTGTTTATCCTTTTGATTGTATATTTTTTCAGCTAGTTCCAAACTGCTTTGATCTTTATGGTTTCTTTTTAACTCTGCAATATTTGAGTTTAATATTTTTCTTTTTCTCTGCCATTGTAAATCATTATTATCATACTCATTTTTCTTCCAGGGAGTAGGGATCATAATTCCTGCAGAAAGAAATTTCTTCCATTTAATATTCTTAGGATCAAGCAACGCAGTTATATTCGGCTCAACCGGTTCAACACCTTGCGGGTAAAAATCATTATATGCTACATCAGAAGTATAGTATTCATCTGCGAGACCGGAGAACGAATGACCGAACTCATGTAGAAAAACGTAAGATGAATATTGATTATCCGTTGTGAAAGTACAGAACAAATTATAGATTCCGCCACCGCCGTATCGTGCATGATTTACCATTATATATATTGCATCATAAGGAACATGTGCAGCTATATTACGCATGGTTTTATTATCCTCAGTTAAAAGATAACGCTCGGATCCCAGAGAATTAAAGCTGCAGCTTAAAGCCGTGTTCTTAAAAGAATTGTGAGTCGGTTCGCTAACACCATTTTCTTCAGATGGTTTTAAAACTCCATAAATATTAAATTTTTCTTTTTTTGATTTGTAAGGTTCCTGATTAAAAAACACTCCGATAAATCTATTCAAATCTTTTTTAAATTTATCTACTTCCTTGTTTGTATAACCTTCGCCTAATATTACTACATCAACCTTTTTGTGCGGATCACCGTTTTGTGCAGGCTTAAATATTTTAACCGATTCTTCTTTAAATTCTTTCCTAATAATATTAACATCTACGGGATTTATTTCGGTTGAATAAATTACTTGTAATTTGTTTTGCTTATCTCTTCGTTCAATGACGAATTTTATTTTTGATTTGGGGCTAGGAATTAATATTGATTCAGAATAAGTTTTCTTAATTCCATCCAGCGCTTTTGAACTTGTTTGATATTCTCCAAAATATGTATCAAAACCTTTTGAGAAAATTAATTTTCCGGATTTATCATCATAAATTTTAGCGTAATATTTTCCGTTATTAAAATTATCAATCAACTTTTGTAAACTGCCGGCCCAAGTTCCGTATTGATAAATTTTATCGAGAGTGATTAATTCGGTTTTAGAATCACCGGTATGATAATAATCTATTCGCATGGTTTGATCATTGAAATAGTCTTCAAATTTTATGTTGATTTTTGCGTAGATCAAAGTTGAAAATAAAACCAGGAAATAATATTACCGGTTTCATAACTTCCCCATTTTTAATTTTTAAGATGAGTTTATTTATAATAAATCTTTGCTGTTTTCTTCTCTACCTCTACAATAAAAAAAAGGACAAGCATTTACTTGTCCCTTTAATATAATTAAAAATTATTTAACTCAATGATTAAGTAGATTGATAATTATTTTGCCGAACTTCCTTTAGAAGTTGCAAGCTCAACCTTTCTGCTTTTTAATCCAAAAGAAGAAATGAAAAGAATTATTGACATTGCACCAACCATTACATAGGCTGATCGTAATCCCGCTGCTCCGCCTCCGTGTGAACTTGCAACAGCACCAACTAACGCACCGCCGAATAATTGTCCGATACCGGTAAATAATCTTAGAGCACCTTGTGCAGATGCTCTTTCACTAACGGTTGATTCGTTAAGCATGATATATCTTAAAGGAGCGCCTACTAAGAAATCCCATTCCCAGACCAATTAAAACAGCGGAGACATAAAACATAGTCAATGATGCACTTTCAAATCCTAATCCGAGCATTCCCAAAGCAAGGATAAAACTGCCGATTATCAAAACTATTTTTGAGCCCATTTTATCAAGCATTCTTCCAGCTGAAGGTGAACCCGCCGCCATAGCTAAAACCACAGGGAAAAGCATAAAGCTGGCTTTAGAAGTAGTCACTCCAAAAGTGGAAACTAATAGCGGAGGAACGAACACAACTGCGGCTTCGCTTATTCCGGCTCCTAGTGCTAATACTCCGACTATTAAAACCTGTTTTGAGGTTAATAATTCAATTCTTAAAATCGGGTCGGAGGATTTGCTTTCACTTCTAATGAATAACGGTAGAAAAATAACTGCGGCTAAAAGAAACGGCCAAACGTTATAAGAAAAAATGCTTTGAATGAAGCTACTTGAATCTATATGATTGAATCCAAATGACAAAACAGTTAAAACAATAATCAGCGTAACCATTCCTGTCCAATCGAAAGGTTTATCTCTTTTAGATTTTGTATGCGGAAGAAGTTTTATGCTCATTACAATTACAACAATTGCAATAGGAATATTGATTAAGAAAAGCCAGTGCCAACTAAACATCAAAATTACGCCTGCTAAAACTGGACCGATTATAAAGGCTATACCGAATACCGCACCAATTAAACCAAGCGCACTTCCTCTTTTATCCTCCGGAAAAGTATCACCAATTACCGCACTGGCAACGGGAAAAATTCCACCTGCGCCAAACCCTTGAATCGCCCTGCCGATTAATAAAAATGTAAAACTGGGAGAGGCAGCCACTACCAATGAGCCTACAGCAAAAAGCGAGACATCCAGAATATAAATTGTACGTCTGCTCATCAGATCAGAAAGTTTGGCCATTAAAGGAGTACCGACCAAATTAAACAAAACATAAACCGCGAATATCCATGCAACCGAGCGTTCACCGATTGCAAATTGTTTTTGAATTGCAGGCAGAGCCGGACCGACTATGGCAATATCAAGCGCTCCCATTAAAACACCGATAAAAAGAACCAATAAAAGTTTGTTTCTTTTTTTCTTATCTATCTCAGTCATTCAATATTCTCCTAAATTCAATAGTTTCCATATAATCAGTTTAATTTATCTTCTATTTTTTCAATACAAAGGATCAAATCTTCAAATGAATGCATTAGTTGATCTTGCTCTTTTTTATTCAAGGCCGAAAGCATTTTCTTATAAACATCATTCATATAATTTTTTTTTGAAGTAAGCAATCGTTTTGCCTTTGGAGTGAGTCCAATTTCAATCACTCTTTTATCTTTATTATTGACAGATTTTTTAACATATCCTGTTTGTTCAAGTCGCTCTACAATTCCGCTTGTAGAACTTTGTGCAACTCCCAAATGTTCTTTAAGCTGATTAACCGTAAGCTTCTCATTCTGATCAATCAAACTAAGAACCCTGTATTGCGCGATAGTAAATTCACCCGTTTTGGATACTTCAATTGATAGATTATGAAAAAATCTTTGAAGCTTTGGAAAAATCTTTTCTAATTTGTCGACTTTATATTTCGGAATTTTGTTCATTTTTGCCTTGAATTAATATCGTGCTCCGATATATCGGAATGCGATATATATGCAATTAATTTTTTAGGGTCAAATGATTATATGATAAAAGTTTTTAGATGAGACTTGCATCAACAAATCAGTGAATAGAATTAGGTTTTATAGAAAAGCCCGACTCAAAAAGCCGGGCAAATATTAGGAATTTAAATTGGAAGATTTATTTAACCAGTAGCATTTTTCTAGTATCTGAAAAGTTTCCTGCGCTTATTTTATATATGTAAATTCCGCTAGTAAGCTTTGAAGCATCAAACGAAATATTATAAAAGCCTGCTGACTGATATTGATTTATTAACATTGCGACTTTCCGTCCTAATAAATCATAGACAACTACTTTAACTAAAGAAGCCTCAGGGATTTGATATTTAATATTTGTTGAAGGGTTAAATGGATTTGGGAAATTTTGATAAATCATAAATTTCTCCGGAAGTAAATTATTCATTCCGTCAACTTTTGTAACTGTAGTACCAAATTCATTTGAATATTTAGATTCTACCAGGTTATTATACCCTTTTACTCTATACACAAAATACGACCCGATTGCTAAATTACTATCAACATAAGTAGTATTATTACTTCCAACCGAATCAAGAGTTGAGAATGTACCTGTTTCATCTAATTTTCGCTCTATAATAAATCCAATTGTATTTGATGAAACATCACTCCATGTAAGGGTAATTTTATGCGCTTCACTTGAAGCTGCTTGAAGATTGTATGGAGCTAAAAGTTTTGTAATTCCGTAAATTTCATTTGAATTTCCAGAATTACCGGCAGCATTAAATGCAAAAACTCTGTAATAATATTTTGTACCGTCAACTAGTCCGGTATCTATATATGTATTTGAATTTTGCGATAGCGATCTGACAATCGCCCAGCTGTTTGTATTATTAATACTTCGTTCAACTTTATATCCATCTTCGTTAATTGAATTATCTACCCATTTCAAAAATATATTTTTGAATTGCGTGGAATCTACATTCAATCCAGATGGAGAAATTGGTAAACTAACGGATGAAGCAATAATACTTCCGTTTTTAGTTAATGCTGCTGGAGAGCCTTCGTTGAATAAAAATTGTTGTATTGTGATCGAGGATTTTTTCCCAACATTAATTTTTGCAGAAAGATTAAATCTCAGTTTTGCAACTATACCTTCGCTTCCAAAACTACCGGAACCAGCGCCTGCAATAATAACTTGGTTCCCCTTATTATTAGTTTGAAAAGCCCAGCCATCAGACATTGTTCCTGATGTGACTACTTGATCAAATTTTATGACTGAGGAATCGAAAGAAATGCCGACTTGAAGAGATGAAATAGAAAACGATGAATTTAATTTACCAAGATAAACTGGAATATCAATTGAAGCGCCGACCGTAGCATTTGTATCCGGTATATTAACTTTTGTATCGTATAAAGTTATGTTGCCACTTGTCCCGGTTCCGCCGTATAGATCACTAGCTGTAATTTTAACTATTCCTCCTTTTTTTGCTGTTAACAAACCGGAACTATTAATTGCGGCTAAATTCGAATCACTAACGTTCCAGCTGTATGGCGCAGTGCCTCCGGAGGCTTTGAACCTTAAAGTATCTCCTGCAATTAATGTTGCTGTAGATGGAGAGATGTTAAGATTTGCTAAAGGAACTACTGAAAAACGACCTGAAGTTGAATTCCCAAGAATATTTTCATTGAATGTAATATTAGATATACCTAGAGTTGTAGAACCGGTGTTTATACTGGTAATTACATACCGAATAATAAAAAGAATTCCTTTTCCATTTAATGCAGTGTTACCCGCAAAAGAGACTGATAATTGTCCGTTTCCATTATCTTTAAATTCGATACTTGAAAAAGTTTCTAGTAGCGTTCCAGCATTTATTATTTTAATTGGAGTTAATATATTTTGATTAAAGGAAATTGTAAGTTGTCCCGATGATAAATTTAATCCAGTTAAATCAGTTGAATAAACAGGAACATCTACAGTTTGTCCTTGATAAAATGATGTGTCCCTAATACTCAACTTAAATGCACGCACTTCTACAGAAGCATCTGAAGTATCAACAATGTTATTTGCATCCTTAGCTACAACTTTTGTGAAACCATAATGTTCAGCAGTTAATAATCCCCCGCTATTTATTGAAGCAACCGCAGGATTTGTAACTGACCAGGTGTATGGCACTGAGCCGTTACTGCTATTAAACTGCAAAGTTTCTCCAACTGTTAATAATCCATTATTAGGATAGACTGTAATTGTTGGGCGCGGTTTAATAGTAAAATAACCATTCTTTAATTTTATCCGTGGTGAGCCTTCATTAAAATAATTATTAAGTGTATCTGCGAATGAGAAATAACTGCCTCCGTTAATCTTAGGATGTAAGCGAATAAAAACTAGAATCCCTTTGCCAGCAAGCGGAGAACTTCCCGCAGCCGCTATAGTGATTTTACCGTCAACAGATTTATTGTATGATGGATTTCCCCAACTTTGAGTAATAGTTCCTGATGAATAAACTGAATCTATAACAAAATAATAACTACTAAAATTTAGTTGCAGCCTATATGAAAGAACATTCTGTCCGGTAAATGAACTGTCTGCGTATACTGGTATATCTAATGTATCCCCGACTGTGAGGGTCGTGTCGTGAACAGATAAACCTAATTGTGAGACTCCAAATGCCGTACATAATGGAAATAAAACTATAAATAAAATTTTAAATAACTTATTCATTTTCCACCCAATTTATTTTTGAAGCGGCAAAATTTTCACCGCTTCAAAGCATTTAATTTTTATTACCTGAGTAGTATTAACTTTTTAATACCAACAAATTTGCCAGCAGACAATCTATAGATATAAACACCACTACTGACTTTTGAACCTTCATTATTAATAGCATTCCATGTTAATTTGTATGTACCAGCATCTTGAGTTGAGCTAACTAATGTTTTAACAACTCTTCCATTTATATCATAAATAACTAAACTAACATGTGTATTATCTTCAGGTAATTGATAAGTTATTACGGTTGAAGGATTGAATGGATTAGGATAATTCTGTGCCAAATCATAATTAGTTGGCTTTCCAATCACTTCAATAGAATTAGAAACTGCTGATTGTGTAAAATCTTTTTCGTTCGCAACAAACCTCTCTACATTTATAGATGTGTTTATTTTTCCTTTTAAGTCCTTAATAGCGTTAAAACTCAGCGAAACTATCTCACCTTCCGAACCCATCGGCCGAGTTCCCGCAATAGCTATGTTTAACTCTCCGGTTTTCTTATCTACTGAGTAATTCATATTATAATCCTTAAATTGCTCAGCTAGTTTTAGTTCATTAAATGTTAACACATCAGAATCATACTTCAGATTTAATTGGATAGCAACAACTCCACTAGTATTTTTTATAGAGACCGGCAATGTAACTTTCTCACCACGATCAACTTTTCCGCCTTCTATATTTAATCCAACCTGACTTACTTTTTGAAGTGCTAAATAGTTTAGCGAGTTATCATCAGCTTTTAATTTGATACTGTTATTTAATTCTACAGGGAAAACGGATATCAATCCTACAGAATACTGAAGTATAAGAGAAGCATCATAAGCAGTAATTCCAGCATTACCGGAAACATCCGCAACTTGCTGTTGAATAGCATTAAGTGAATCTGAACCGTGAGGATTTACAACATATTTTAGAATTAATGAAGCATCAAATGCCTGCACAACACCATTTAAACTAACATCACCAACAACAGGATTTGAAGCGCCACTTCCTAACCATGGTGTGAAATTAACCGCGTCAGAAACTTTTTGTCCTGTGCCTGATGGGTTTGATGAATGAGTCGGTCCTGAATTATCTCCCCACCAATTCCATCTAGCATCGATTGTAAAAGATTGGTTTACGTTATTTATTCCGAAATTGCTATTCTTATAGATATCGCAATAGTTAACAATAGGATTTGAAGCCCCGTTTGCAGTAAAAGCATTATAATTATTGGTAAGGGTAGAATTAGTTATGGTAGGGCTTGCATTATTCAAAGTTATTGCAGAACCGCTATAAGAAATACCGGCATATTTAATAGTTGCATATTTTATTTTACAAAGTGGATCTAATGATTCATCTTCAAACTTAATACCACTCCATCCTGCATATGAACTATATGGTGTTGTTAAAGTGCTATCGGAATTTGAATCTCCACCATAGAAATCATCTCTAATATCCGTAAAAACAATTTGACTATCCGGTGTTGAGCCGCCTATCGCCTGCAATCCTTTCCTAACAGTCATTCCCGTAAGTGGGAAGAATTTTACAACTACTCCAGGATCAATTGTAAGAACGGCATTACTAGCAACTGTATAATTGGAGAATAAATAAGGAATATTAGTCACACCGCCGAAATCATGTTTATGCAAGGTAACATCTTGAACTAAAGTTTCATTATCGAGAACAGCTAATGCCTTATAAGTTTTTCCTGATATAATATTTCCGAGAGTAGAACTTGGATAAGAAACCAATGACATTCTAATCGGTGCATAAGTTAAATTATTAAAAGTACAACTATCTATTGCCGGGTTTGAAACACCTGTCAAATAAGTACCCCAATTATCAGTATCAAATATACAGTTTTTTATTTCAGGAGAAGCTTGGTTTAAATTAATTGCAACATCTATATATTTAATAATTGCATTATTTATAATGCTCGAGCTATCATTGCTAACATCGGCAAAGCTTATTCTACTGCTTGATTGAATAGTTGGAGAAGTAGATGATCCGTCGTTATTAGTATCCATCGGATTTCCGAAATTATCATCTCTGACATCCGTAAAAACAACTTTATTTGACGGAGTTCCATCAACAGATAAGGCACCGTTTACCTTCCAATTTCCATTTTTAAATACTATCCCTGCCGGAACTGTAATTTTAGTTCCTGAGTTTACTGAACAAGTACCGTATAAGTAATAGGTTATATTATTATAGCCGGCAAAATTTCTCACAGGAACTACAGCATCAACTGAATAATTTTCAGGAATAATTCCCAAAGCCGTTATTCCCACATTTAATGATGTATTATTAAGAAACGTCGGATCAGCGAACATACTCATTGCAATCGGCGCAGAGTTTACATTTAATATTTGACAATTACTTATTTTAGGATGAGCGCTTCCAAAAATTCCTATTCCTGAAGTATTAGACTGTTCAACTGTACAACTATCCATCTTTAATCCTGAATTGATTGCACGTACCGTACCATATGTATAGTTAGAAAGTGAATATCCATTACCACCGTACCTAAACACACAATGCTTTAAAAGATTCAATGTATCCGAACTCGATGCATTGAAATCAATAACATTCCAATTACCCTTATCCGGTGCTGAGCCATTACCGTCATTATTAGTATCGCCACCATGTGAGTCATCTTTAATAGATGTAAATATTATATTTTGTGAAGCTGTTCCATCCGCAATTAGAGCGCCTTGAATATTAAATCCATTATAATAATTTGAAAATTTTATAACCACGCCAGGTTCAATAGTTAACACAGCATTTGAGCTTATAGTTAAATTATCAATTATATATGCGATATTGTTTATACCTGCCACATCGCGTTTAAACAAAGTAGCATCGGAAGATAGTGTACCTTCCAATATTCTAATCCCTTGACTTCCGTTAGCAGAGAAATTTATATTTGTAAAGCTCGGGTTAGATTTTAGGGAAATAGCGAAAGGATCGAGTCGGCAGTTTTGAATAGAAACATTATTTACGATAGGTGTTGAACTTCCTTCGCATCTTATACCAAAATTATATGAATCTGAGATTGTACTATTTGATATCTTGCTCCCTGCATCAGTATAAGTAACACCACCCCAACTAGAATTCCCTCCGAATTTTATTAAACAACTATCTAACAAGGAGAATGAGTCATCACTTGTTGATAAGAATCTAATTGTACTCCAATTTCCTTGAGCAGGAGAAGAAGCGTTTCCATCACCGTTAGAATCTCCAGGATTTCCGAAGTTATCGTCTTTCAGAGAAGTAAAAACAATTTGTCCCTCGCTAATTGTTCCTTTAGCTTTAAAACCGCCTTCAACATAAATACCGCGTCCGTCGGATTTGATTACAATTCCCGGCTCTACGGTAACATCTGTTCCGGAGTTGATCCATAAATCACTAAGCAGCACATAAGTTATATTATTATATCCGGCAACGTCTCTAACTTTTACCGTTCCATTAGCCGGCAAGTGTTCACCGATTATTCCTAATGCCGTTATTTTTGGATTAATAAATGAGTTACCTGAAAAGACAGGATCAGCTGATATTGAAAGTGCTATAGGTGTTGAAGCTGCGTTATAAATTGAATCATTAATAATTTTTGGGTTGGATGTAGAAAACGCATAAACTCCATAATTAACATCTTTTATTTTGCAATTTGAAATTGTCGGACTTGCATTTATAGTAGTTATTGCACCACCTCCAACATAAATTCCATTATAATAATAACTACTTCCTGGAAGTGATCCGTATTGAAGAATACAATGGTCAAGTTTAGAAGCTGAATCACTACCGGATTCAAAAGTTATCCCCCCCCAATCACCTAGAGAAGGTACCGATTGTGTCCCATCTTTATTTGTATCACCCGGATTACCAAAGTTATCATCTTTTGAAGAAGTTATAACAATTGCACTGTCGGCCGTACCCACAGCCATTAACTTTCCCTTAATAATAAAACGGTGGGAATAATTATATCCTTTTATTACTATTCCTTTATTTATTGTCAGAGTCATACCAGAAGGGACAGTTACGCTGTTTAATAATAAATAAGTAACATTAGGTATTGATGTTACAGAACGTATCGGCAAAATTGCGTCACCTTGCAAAGTTCCGCCTAATAAACCAATTGCATCATATTGATTATCGGAAAAAGAGAATGAGTTATTCTGAAATACCGGAGCAGCTTCAAATGAAATTGCAATTGGAACCATATCACTAGAACCGATATCGTTATTAGAAAATATTGGATTTGATAAGCCTTGGAGCATTGCGCCATAGTAATTGTTTTCCATTGAACAATTATCAATTTTAGGACTTGCATTATTTATTGTAATTGCACCTGTATTTCCGGCTCCTGCAAAAGTTACATCACATCTTTGCATTATGCATGAATTATCTAAGCTTGCATCGTTAAATACAACACCATACCAATCTCTTGATTTTGGTGCGCTGTTCGCACCATCATTGTTTGTATCACCAAATAAATTATCATTTTTATATGAAGTGAAATATATTTTTTCTCCGGTGCCTGCCTTTGCAATCAATGCACCGTTAACATACAAATGGCCAGTGCTGAATTTTAAAACATTTGATGATGCAATTGTTAATGTATCATTAGTATTAACTGTAAAATCACGAGTAAACGTATAAGGAACTGAAACAGTGTCAAATACCATGGTACTGCAACTAGTAATATTCATATATATGCCGTCATGTGTATTCCCGGTAAAATTATTTATGCCGTTGAATACCAGAGATGCCACTCCATTATACTGAATCGGCCAATTACATGATTGAATTGTTGAGTTTGTAATATTGACGTTAGCTCCAGCACTAAAAAGAACACCAACGCCGGAACTATTCGATATATTTGCGTCACTTAAAGAAAGCGATCCATATTGTACATTAATTACATTATTACTTGAATTGGATAATAATGATCCTGTTAAGGACATTGTTCCCCGGTACATATATAGCATGGTGCTATTGGAACTACCGCCGTAATTTATTTGGCAGTTATTAAACTGAGATGTTCCGGAAAAACTATTATTACCGATTTGAATTACTCCCCAATCTCCTTTTAATGGTGTACCGCCTGAAGTGTCTGCTGAGGAAGTGAACTTTGAAAAATTCGCGGTAATATTTCCGTAAACATATAAGTTTGTTTTCGGCATAAACATAACAACCACTCCGGAATCAACCGTAAGAGTTGCAGGCGAATTTACAGATAAATTCCCTGTTATATAATAAGGACTATGATTCAACGACAGAGTTGAATCCAAACTGATGATTCCCGAAATGTTGGTTTGTGCTTTTAGCGATATGAGAATCGAAAGAAATATTATAATGGTAAAAAGTTTACGCATAAAGGACCCCAAAATAATTATTTATATTCACTCCTAATTGGAATGATGCCAATTACTTTTTAAAAATTGAATGCGTATCTATTGAAAAATTATAGGATGTCAGTTCTTATTTATAATACTAATCTTATTACATTAAATATTCTTTACAAAAGCGAATTATGTTACTAGCCGAATTACCATAAGAGTAATGATTGGAAAATAGATAGAAAAGAAATTCTATAGAAATGCATTTGGTCCCCTATACATTTTTTAATTGAGATAATCATTTAAATCTCTTGCTTTTTTCAATATTACTTAATGTGAAATTTAAAGTCAATAGCCAATATGCATTAGGTCACGTCAGCGAAATTAGAGCTAAATGAGAAAACTATCAAAAAACTAATTTTTATTCAGAAACAGCCACTTTACCTTGACTTTTTGTCGATTATTGTTAGAATTATTTAGTGAATCATTTCGAAAAGGGGAAATGAAAATATCTTTTACTAAAATATTATTTGTTACCGTTTTATTTAGCGTAATTTTTGTTACGTCTACCTTGGAAAATGATGTATTAGAATTAAAACATTTTAACACAGAAAATATTGTAAAAATCGGTCATCAACTGCCCGCCCCTGTAAAAAATGATTTGCAAATAACTAAGAAGGTTCGTTCGGTTATAACAAAATACCAAAAGAAAGTTCCGGCGGAATCTGTTTCTATTGTTTTCTCTACTATCTATGAAAAATTACAACTCGAAATAAAATCCACATCATCTCAACATACTTTTCATTCATTTCACTCTAACGGAAAAAGAGCTCCTCCTATTTGTTAAACACCCTTACTTCACCTTTAAAAAAATTTATAAGTATAGGTTTAGCTAATACTACACAAGATTTAGCAATGTAGGTATATAAAATAAACACGGGAGAAATGATGGAAAAGAATTTAGAAAATATAAAGTTAGAGGGGAAAAAATTTCCTTGGCAATTCATTTTAATGGTTGGCTCGCTTGGAGGAGGTGCCATTTTAATGGTTTTGAAAGCCTTCAATATTATTTAATTAAAATTCCGGGGAATAAAAATGGAATTTCAAACAGAAGGAATTATTTTTTGGATAACTGCGTGGTCTACTGTAATTACACTTGTTGTTTATTGTTATGTAAGAGTTCTAAGATCAAAAGATAAATAATATGACATTATTTATTTGAATTTTTATTCAAGCTTCTAATTCTTTTTTTAAACTAGCCACACGTAGCTATTAAGCAAAGTCCGGTTAAATCTTTATAGCCGGACTTTATTAAATACGAACAATTAATTATTTATAAGTTCATTTCTTCTTTAACTAATAACTTAGCCGCGATAATAGTCTGATGTTCAGCATTTAAGAGACCACCTATCTTCTTTACTAAATGATCTTCATAGATATCAACGTTTTGGTCATCATAAATTAATCGCCAAAGATTTTTTAACAATTCAAATTTTCTTTCATTCGAATATGCTTGATTGATTAACACAGTATATTCATAAATACTATCGCTTACTTTTATTTCCGATTCGGCTTCATCTATCAAAGATTCAGCTTCATTTTCAATCATTTCAAATTCTTCATTTAGAACTGAAATTATTTTACTTCTTTCTTGATCTGAAAAATCTCCATCTACCTTTGCAACTTCAACAAACAAAATTGCTACACCAAATTTTAATTTTTGCAGATGATTATCATCTTTAATATTGCCATTAATTTCACCAGAATCATTTGAGAATATTTTTTTAAAGAGCCCTAACATTTATTACACCTTCTTTTAGTTTATTTCTATTTCTTCTTCTTTTTGTGGTTTTGGCGGACGTTCATATAGATCAGTTAAAAATCTATAACGACCTGGTAATTCATGGGTAACTTGATCCCAGCTGAATCGCCAGTTCCAGTTACCACCTAATTTACCGGGGAAGTTCATTCTTGCGTCACCGCCTAAGTTAAGAATATCCTGCATTGGAATAATTACCATATTAGCTACTGAAGCGTATGCAGCTTTAATCAATTCAGCTAGAATATCATCACCGTAATAATCTAAATATTGTTGGACATGTTGATAAATATCGCTGTTATTGTCACTTTTAGCTTTTTCAAAATACGCTCTGGTTGTATCGTTATCATGAGAACCTGTATATACAACACAATTTTTAATAAAATTATGGGGTAAAAATTTTCTTTCCATATCTGTTCCAAAAGCAAACTGCAATATTTTCATTCCGGGGAAATCAAATTTATCTCTTAGCGCTTCTACAGATTTAGTAATTACACCAAGATCTTCGGCAAGTATCGGCATTTTGCCTAAATGCTTCTCAACGGATTTAAAAAGTTTTTCACCGGGAGCTTTAACCCACTTTCCTGTCTGCGCAGTTGGAGCATCCCCTGGAATTTCCCAATAGGCATCAAAACCTCTAAAATGATCTATTCTTATTATGTCAATCATTCCAAGCAACTGAGAAAATCTTTGTCTCCACCACAGAAAATCATCTTTTTCCATCGCTTTCCATCTGTAAAGCGGATTTCCCCACAACTGTCCTGTTTCACTAAAATAGTCTGGCGGAACACCGGCAACAGTTTCAAGTTTGCCTTCTTTGTTAACTGTAAATAGATCTTTATGAGCCCATAAATCGGCGCTATCATAAGCAATAAATATTGGCATGTCACCAATAATTTTAATGCCCTTACTATTTGCGTATTCTCTTAAAGATTTCCACTGCCTAAAAAAAACGAATTGCACAAATTTATGATATAAAATATCATCGGCTAGTTTTTCAGACCATTCATTTAATGCTTTTTCTTCTCTAAGCACTAAACCTTTGTCCCACTCTGTCCAAAGAACACCACCATGCGCCTCCTTAGCGGCCATAAAAAGAGCAAAATCAACAAGCCAGTCTTTGCTATTCTCACAAAACTCTTCGAACTCTGCAGCTAGTCCATTTTGATTTTCTTTAAAGTGATTAAACGCTTTCCCTAATAATTGTTTTTTATAATCTATTAGTGGTCCAAAATCTACTTTATGAGGATCGTAGCCTGGAACATTATTTAAATCATCATCACTTAAAAATTTATCCTCATAGAGTTTTTCAGGACTAACTAAGAGTGGGTTACCGGCAAACGCAGAAAAACACTGGTAAGGAGAGTCGCCATAACCTGTTGGACCTAATGGGAATACCTGCCATAATCTTTGTCCGGAGGCTTCCAGAAAATTTAAAAAATTATACGCTTCGTGCCCAAGATCTCCTATACCAAATTTTCCCGGTAATGAAGTGGGATGAAGCAGGATACCTGCAGAGCGTTCAAACATCATTTTATCGTCCCTTAAAAATTTTAATGATCAATATAGGTAAAAGCGGAAAGAAAATAAAAAATCCCGCCCATTACCGGAGCGGGATTTCGGTCATTGTTTAGGAGAGCAGAATATTAAGAATAAATTCCTAGTTAATTATAAACCAAATGCGTAAGCTACTCTTACACCAATATTACCTATATCGCCATTGATAGCGTAGAAAGCGCTTAGGTCCAAACTTCCGAGTTCAACACCAACACCGGGAGCAATTACAAATTTAGATTCGCTGGCTGTACCTTCATAAGTTCTTCCCAAAAAAGTTGTTGTAGCTGTTATAGAGGCAGAATAGATACCGAGTTCAACAGATCCGTAGAATTTAGTTGGGCCAGGGGAAAAATAGTATTTAGCTCCAGCCATTATCTTTAAAGCATTACCTTTAGTTTTTACTACACCACCCTGATCTTTTTCTCCCCATAAAATATATCCAACTGTTCCCATAAGACCAAGATTAGGACTAAGTGAATAGTCAAAACGGCCTGAACCTCCGTAACCAAATCCAACCGCATCTCCCCAAGTTCCCATTGGTATTGATATCTCAGGGCCTATGCTAGCACTCATTTCGCCTTGGGCAAATGCTGAATTGGTCGAAAAGACCAATGCTGCTGCAACAATAGTAAACACTACTAGTAGTTTTTTCATTAATATTACCTCCCGATAAGTATGTTGTTTGTTATTTGTTTTAGAACAAAACGATTTGTTATGTTCAATTTTTTACCAATAAATACATTGTATTAACTATTTCTTTTGTTATTAGAATTATCGTTTTCCGCAACTCCTAAAATTGATGATCTGGCAATTACATAATCAAAACTTATGTGCTTCATTAATTCGAATGCCGATTCTTTATCAGTAGCTGTAATAATATTGTATCCCTCCCTAGTAAGAATCTCTCTTAGACTCCGCAAATTTTTAGTATTATCATCAAACACTAATATTTGATTCTTCATAGGACATAAGTTTGTTGTTGTTCATATCACATGCTCAAACTACATACCAAAGAAAATATACTGGAATTTTTGCGTCTAATTGAAGAATTAAGAGATGAAACGACTCAAATAACTGACACTTGTCGTTAAAAGTCTGTCGCCACAATGCGACAGGCTAGTAAATAAGAACATGAGTAAATTGTTGCGGAGTATATTATAGTTTATAAATCTATACTTAACTGGGAAAGCAATTTGTAAAAATGTGTTCGGTTAATCCCCAATAATTGAGCTGCTTCGGTTTTAGAGGAAGTTTGCCTTAAAGTCTTTAAAATATACATTCGCCTAAATTCTGTTTCGGCATCCGTTAATGTTTTACCTAATTTAATAGTAGGTTCATCGGATTTCTTATCAATTATTTCTTGCGGTAAATCCGAAACATCTATAAGAGAATTTTTTGCCAGAACAGCACATCGTAAAATCACATTTTCTAATTCACGAACATTTCCCGGCCATGAATATGCTTCAAGAACCTCTAAGGCTGCTTCAGAAATTGATAATTTTCTATCGCCCTGTGCGTGTTTCTCCAAGAATTTTTCTACTAAATCTATTATATCTTCTTTTCTATCTCTTAAATTAGGTATTACAATCTCAATAACTTTTAATCGATAATAAAGGTCTTCTCTAAATAATCCTTTACTTACCAAATCAGCAAGATTTCTGTTGGTTGCGCTAATAACTCTAACATCAATCTTTTTTGTTTGAACAGAACCCAGCCTTTCAATTTCTCGAGTTTGTAAAACTCTGAGTAACTTAGCCTGTAGATTTATATTCATCTCTCCGATTTCATCAAAAAATAAAGTGCCACCTTCGGCAGCTTCTAATTTTCCGGGTTTTGATTTTGTAGCTCCGGTAAAAGCGCCGCTTTCATATCCAAATAGTTCTGACTCAAGTAAATCGGGCGGAATTGAGCCGCAATCAATAGTAACAAACGATTTATCTTTTCTTTTACTATTCTGATGAATTGCCCTGGCTATTAAATCCTTACCTGTTCCGTTTTCGCCAAGTATAAGTACTGAAGCATCTGTAGGAGCAATTTTTGCAGCTAACTTTAATACATCAAATAACTTTTTGCTGGAGCCGATAATGCTTTCACATTTAAATTCTTTTCTTAAATCTTCAAACCTGTTTATAGATTCTGTAAGAAGCTGCTTTTCGAGAGATGAAATTTCCATTGATATTTCAAGTCCGCGAACAACTTGTCTTGCAAAAGATATGAAGAAAGTTAAATCTTGATGAATAAAAGGATTTTCACGATTTCGCCTGTCTAAATATGCAGCACCAAATACTCTTTTATGATGAACCAATGGGATACAGAGAACAGCGGAAATTCCAAGTTTTAAAATGCTGCTTTTCTTTGATAATTCTCCATCACTTTTAGTGTCGTCAACTTGAAGCGGCTGGATGCTTTTTATAGTATTTGTAATTACAGTATTACTCATTTCAAGCGCATCAGGATTAGAATCCGGGTCCATATTTTGCGCAAACACAGAATTTACTTGTCCAAATTCATTAGTTAAAACTATAAACCCGGCATCAGCTTTCAACTCTTTAACAATAGTCTCAATTGCAGTTTCCATCAAAGTACGCATTTCTGTTTCCGATGAAAACAGAATACCTGAAGAATAAAGCACTTCCATCCTTCTTTTTTCTTCGGATAACTGATTGTTTGCTTTTTGCAAATCCGTGTATTTTTCAAGGAGATTATTCATTTCTGTACTTAACTCTTGACTGGTCATCATCAAGATCTTAAACAAGTTTTCAAACTTCTTTAAAATATGATTATTAGAATCGTTGGATTTTAATTCATCGGAAACTTCCATAAAGGAAGAGGAAAGTTTTCCCATCGATAAATTTAATTTCGCAGTAATTTGCTGTCGTAGATCTTCTGAAACAGACATTCTATCTACCCCCCAATACAAAATTGTTATTTTAATTTTTCAGATTATAATTTACCCCAAATTATAATCGATGTTTAAGATATAAAAAAAAAGAAAATTGTGCTATTAAAACTGCAAATAGTATAAATTGTTGCTGGATATCTTTATTTTTTATATGAGATTCTCTATGTCCTTAATAACCAAATTAATATCCTTATAGCGTTCGCCAATATCTTTTTTCAAACATTTTTCAACAATTAAGTCGAACTCTGTGGTTATTTTAACGTTTTCAGCCGAGGGATTGGGAGGATTTGTATTAAATATTGAATGAATCAAAGCAATTTCATTTTCTCCTTTAAATGGCAAATCATTTGTCGCCATTTCAAAAAGTACAACTCCTAATGAAAAAATATCAGTTCGAGTATCAATTGCAACATTTGTTATTTGTTCAGGTGCAACATAACCCAATGTGCCTAAAACTGTTCCTAACGAAGTCATTGTAGAAACAAGCGGAGACTTTGATAATCCAAAATCCATAATTCTTATATCACCATTTTCATCCAGCATTATATTATTAGTTTTTATATCGCGATGGATTATGTTTTTTGAGTGAATTTCCTTTAGGCTGTTACAAATTTGCAACGCAATTTTTTTTATTAATTCTATCTCGCACGGATAATTATTATCTATAAATTCTTTAAGCGTTCCGCCTATTAAATATTCCATCGCAATAAATGCTCGCCCGGAGTTTTCGCCTACATCAAAAACTTTTACAATATTTTTATGATCAAAGCCGGAAAGGATTTGCCCTTCTACAGAAAATCGTCTTCTATTTTCGGGATCTTTCAATAATTGTGGGTTTAATATTTTTAGTGCTACAACTCGTTTGGTATTTATATCAACAGCCTCGTAAACTTTACCCATACCGCCTTCACCAATTAGTTTTTTAATTTTATAATGCGATATAATTTGTGCTTCTTTCCTTTTGGTATAAATATTTGCAGAAGCAACAGAAACAAATGCCGCAACTGAAATGAACCCAATTGGTAAAACCGTATGTAACATTGCTGTGTCCAAAACAGTAAGGTGAATAAGTACAAAATAGAATAAAATAAATGAAAGAGAGAAATACCATTTTTTAACAAAACCACCAACACCGAGCTTTATTCCCGTATAAAGCACTATTCCTAAAATTAAAATCACTATCATAAAATTAATTAGTTCTTTCTTTAGATTGATTAAAAGTAAAGTTCTAATTATTGATTTCTTTAAGGATATTAGTGCACCGGTTAAATAAGAAGACTCATGGATTTTTATTATGCTTCCCGGTTTTATATTAGTAATTGTATTACTTTTACCTGAAGGAAACTTAACTTTAAGAACATATTTATAACTTTTACAAATACCAAAGTGAACTTCGTTTAAATTTTGAGCACACATTGGTGAACCGTCCAATCCAAGTGTTCTCAAAGTACTGCAAATAAGTTCATTTTTGTTATTATATGTTTCAAGTAATATTTTAGTTCCGAAAGCATCTGTGTTACTTAGGTCGCCTGTGCATCTTACTTTTATAAAATTTTGATTATTTAAATTGTTCCTAAAAAGAGCCGATCGTTCGCCTTTTCCTAAAGAAGATTCCGAACTACCAATAAATAAATCCTCATCACCATCATTATCAAAATCAGCGAAGACAGGATCACCGACAAAATTAATTCCAACTTTATCCGTTACTTCGGTGAATTTTAAACCAGGTTCATTAAGAAAAAGATGGGAACTAATGAACACATCAATTCTTCCATCGTTATTGACATCTGCAGTATTCATATTTCCGTTAAGCGGCTCGGGATGATATAGAATCTTAGTAAATCCAACTTCTTTAGTTAGCTTCCTGAAAGAAGCATTGCCTTTATTTAGCAAAAGCCAGGGTGTATCTTTTTGATTATGAATTAATATATCAGGTTTCCCATCATTATTAAAATCTGCCGAGACCGCTACAGATGTCTGAATTGAATTATTGGAAGGATTAAAAAATGATGGATCTATTTTTTCATGAAATTTAAATTTCCCTTGGTTGATAAACAGTTGAAATAATTGATTTTTTTTTGAAGTATTGTAAGGGAAGAAAATATCAACTAAACCATCGTTATTAAAATCATTAAAACAAGCACCTAAATTAGTATAACCTTTCCATTTAGTAATACCTGTTTTATTATAAATATTTTCAAATTCGCCGGCGCCATTATTTTTGTATAACCAATCATCACCTGAATAATTTGTGATATATAAATCGAGATTTCCGTCATTATCAAAGTCTAACAGTCTAGCGGAAAGTAAAGAAGATAGCCCGAACTTGCTGAAATTAATATTGCTTCTTTTTGTAAAATCTATAAACCCATCTCCCGATGTACCAAGGTAAACGCGGCTATTTTTTTCATCAGATATAAAAATCAAATCTTGATAACCATCATTATTTATATCACCAACAGCAAAAGTAACAGGGCCATTTAAAGAAGCATCCATATTTTTATCAAGTGTGCTTTCCGTAAATTTAATTCCTTTATCGTTATGATATAAAATCGGCGGAGCAGATTCATATATTGCTAAGAGGTCCGGAAGAGCTTTACTATTATTGGTAATAAATGTACCGCTCCTAATATTACTTCTAATAGATGCTTCTTGAGTATAATTTGAAAAAGAAACGTTTAATGTCTGAGATGTTGTATAAATTCCCGCATTTCCGATAACCCAAAGATGCAAGGAACCGAGTGAATCAATAGCGTAATCAATATCATTAAACTCATCATTATAATTTTTTAATTGGGAATCGAGTTTCCAAGAACCCATATTATAAAACAATAAAGTGGAGCCGTCTCCAACAACCCAAATATGATTTTTATCTAGAGCTTTTACTGAATTTAAACGAACGGTTAAATTAGTTTTAATACTCTTCCATTGGATGCCATTAAATTCTAACAAAACGCCATCATCACCAACTATCCATCCTGTGTTTTTATTCAGCATGTATATATGATTTAGTTTTGATTTTACCGGTGAAGAGAACTTACTCCATTTTTTCCCATCGTACTTTCTTATTGCTCCTTCCTTACCAACAGCCCAACCATAATTTTTATTAAGCATTTGAATATCGGTTAAATCGCCAGCTAAGTAATTTGAAGAATTATGCAATTTAAAATCCGTATTAACTTTTTTCCATTGTATTCCGTCATAATGCAAAATATAACCTTGCTGTCCAACCATCCATGCAGTTCCATCTTTAAGAGAACTTATTCCTTCCCACATTACATGATCCGTTTTATCCCACATAATATTTGGTAGTGAAATTTCTCTGTTACCTTCCCCATCGAATTCTGTAAATTTCGGCTTATAAAATCCTTGATGAGATAAGTGATTAATTAACCAAAGTTTACGGTTCTTGTAATAAGAAATAAGTGGATAATCGGAGTATGGGAATTCATGAATCGGCTGCCAAATACCATTTGAAAGGTGATATAGCTTTCCTTTAATATCATCCCCGCGCCCGGAGGAAACAGCAATTCCTTCGTTCACAGATTTAATAATTATTTTTTTACCTAAATCAACTGATGTTTGCATGTACCAAACCGGTGATAATGTTGTATCACTTTTAGAAGATTGTACAACTTCAATTTTTACCCTGGAGCATGACAAAAGAGAAATAGAAAGAGAAGTAATTATTAAACCAAAAATTATTTTAATATTTTTTTGCACTGCGATATTAAAAATATTGGTTAGATTATATTAGCCGTAAATAATATAAGAAATCAGAAATAAAACAATTTTAATATTGTAAGCCTGTTGCCGAAAAAACAGGCTTATAAGAAAATGATTTTTAATTTATAAAAAGACTAAACTTTTATAAAGATTTTTTTGACATATAAGATCCAAAGTATGCCCAACCAAAAAAGCACATTAACAATTGCCCATGCTAAGGAAGCATTGATAGGACTTAGCCACCAAGTAAACATTGATGTATATAAGTAGCCTTTTAAAGTTAAACTTTCGCCTCCGGAACTAACTTTAATAAGAGATAATAATCTTCCCACTATTCCTGAGAGGAAAAATACTGTAATTGCGTTCATTCCATAAACGACAAAAGGTTTTGTCCATTTCTTATAACCTTTAATATCAATTAACCAGTAGCACATTGCTAAAAACTGCAATGCCATTCCAGCAGTAAAAATAACGTAAGAACTTGTCCACAGTCCTTTATTGATTGGGAACCAAATATCCCAAATTGTACCCAGAACTAAGCCGATATTTCCAAAGAAAAACATCCATGCAACTTTTGTGGTTTCATCCCTTTTACTTTTTAACCAATGCCCTGTAATTATACCAAGCAGAGTTGTAGATATTGCTGGGAGTGTGCTTAAAATTCCTTCAGGATCCCAAGTTTTAGACCCAGACCATAAATGTGAAAGGCCAAGAACGGTTCTATCTAACCATGCACCTAAATTAGTTGAAGGTTCAAGGTTAGCAGATCCAACTCCGGGAACAGGAATTAATGTCATCATTCCCCAATAAACCGCTAATATTGCAAAAGCCGTATAAACGATTGTTTTTATACTTGCACGCAAAAATATTACCGATGAAATCATATAGCATACTGCAATTCTTTGCAGCACTCCCGGAATTCTTTGTGTATCCAAGTGAAAATAAGGAAATCCATACATAATTAGTCCAAGCACAAAAAGTGTAATTCCCCTTCTAAAAATTTGAAGTATCAATTTTTTTTGATCATCGCCACGCTCTTTTCTTTTTGTTAAAGAAAACGTAATAGCTACACCAACAATGAATAAAAAGAAAGGAAAGATTAAATCGGTTGGAGTCACGCCATTCCAGCTTGCGTGCTCAAGAGCGGGGTAAATATGAGACCAGCTTCCCGGATTGTTTACTAAGATCATTCCTGCAATAGTTATTCCCCTAAAAACATCAAGGGAGAGCAAACGCTGAGATTTTTGCACTTCCATAATAGCTCCTTAAAAATTCATGAGAAATTAAGGCTTTTATTTTTAGCAAACAATAAAACTTTTCGATAAGATTAAAATTTTCATTAATATTTAGTTATCTCCGGATTATAATACACATCTATGAATATTTAACCCTAAACTTATTAAATTGAATTTCAATCAAGCAATTCTATAGAAGAATCTTATAATGCAATATCTGGCTTAAATTTTAAGATTCTGAAAAATCCCTTTGTGCAGTTAATCTTTTTTACTAATTTTCACACTTAACTAAGGGGAAAAATGAAATACTTAAGAAAACTATATGATTGGGTTTTACATTGGGCGGAAACTCCATACGGAGGAATTGCTCTTTTTATTTTAGCATTTGCAGAGTCCTCTTTTTTCCCAATTCCACCTGATGCGTTACTTATTGCGCTTGTGTTAGGAATGACTACAAAAGCATTTAAATACGCCGGGATTTGTACTATCGCTTCAATTACCGGCGCATTGTTAGGTTATGCCATAGGACATTTTTTATGGTGGAGCAATGCAGGTGATTTTTCAGGAATCGCCAATTTCTTTTTTGCAAACATACCGAGTTTCACTCATCAAACCTTTTTTAAAATTCAAAATCTATATAACCAATATAATTTTTGGATTATTTTTACGGCTGGATTTACACCGCTTCCTTATAAAGTATTCACAGTTTCGGCCGGAGCATTTAGTATAAATTTACCAATGTTTATACTCGCGTCGATAATCAGCAGAGGCGGAAGATTTTTTATTGTAGCTTTCTTAATCTGGAAATTCGGCCCACAAATAAAATCCTTCATTGATAAATATTTTAATGCACTCGCATTTGGATTTACTTTTCTTCTTATAGGCGGATTTATTGTAATAAAGTTTATCGTTTAAATTATATTCTACAAAACATTAGTGTTCACAAATATATCTATAGTTTAAAATATAATTAGTTTATTAACTCACTTTCCCTTATTTAATTAATTAAAATCTCATAATTATTTTAAATAATTATGTCGTTAGTCATATTCTCCGTATAATTTTTATTCCCACTCTTGACATTTTAAATTTTAGAACTTACCTTTGCAAAAACCTTAAATTATTACGTAATATTATTGATTTTAATTAGATAATTAAGTTTTACGGTGTATTGTCTTTATTTTATAAACTTGCGGATTGTCAGAGTAAAATAAATCAAATATCATTATTAACTATAACGAGGTTAGCATGAAAAAAATCGAAGCCATAATTAGGCCTCATAAATTAGATAGCGTTCATAGCGCTCTTCAAGAAGCAGGTTTCAGTGGATTGACCGTTTCTGAAGTAAAAGGATATGGCCGCCAGAAGGGACATAAGGAAATCTATAGAGGTTCTGAATACAATATTGAATTTGTACCCAAAATTAAAATTGAACTGATCTGCGAGGATGAAAAGGCAGAATCTGCAATTTCAATTGTTATTTCAACATCCAAAACCGGCGATGTTGGTGATGGAAAAATTTTCGTAATACCTGTTGAAGAAGCTATTAGGATAAGGACTGAAGAGTCCGGTAGCAGCGCTCTCTAATATTTTTTACAAAAAAGGAATGAATATGAAAAATATGAAAATGGCATTATTTGCTATGGTTTTATTGATTGTAGCTGCAGGGGGAAATTCTTTTTCACAAGTATCTTTCGGTACAGATATCTATAGTCGCTATGTTTGGAGAGGAATGGATTTTGGTAATTCTCCAAGTTTTCAACCGGCTATTATAGTCAGCGCCAGCGGATTTTCTATCGGAACTTGGGGAGCATACAGTTTTGCCGGAATTAAGGATGTCTATTCGGAACACGATCTTTTGGCTTCTTATGCTATCGAAAGTGAATCGGGTACTTTCGGTATAATTTATACTGATTATTACTTCCCTAGCGCAGGTCTTAAATTTTTTAATTACAAAGGTGAAGGAAATGGAGCCCATACTTTAGAAATCGGTTTAAACTATGGGGGACCTGAAGCTTTCCCGATTTCTATAGCAGGATATTATAATTTCCATAATGATGTTGATAAATCAACTTACTTTGAGCTAGGTTATCCATTTACGGTTAAAGATGTATCTGTTAATTTATTTGTCGGTGCCTCGGGAGGTAAAAGCGCAGCCTACGGAACAGATGAATTTAACGTAATAAATGCAGGTTTAACTTTTTCAAAAGAAATCCCTATTACGGATAAATTCAGCTTGCCGATTCACGCCTCATATATCATAAATCCAAATATTGAGCAAAGTTATTTAATAGTTGGAATCAGCCTATAATTATTATATCAATTTTTTGAAAGGTTTAATCGGGCAATAATTTAAAAGTTTTTTACAACAAGAGGAGAAATTATGCTTACAAAAAAATTACTTTTTATTTTATTCACGGTCCTGGTACCGAGCTTATTATTTGGTCAAGATGCTGCACCAAACGCTGCGGATAATGCAAAAGCGATCGCGCAAGTTCAAACACATGCAAATTATGTTTGGACTTTAGTAGCAGCATTTCTAGTATTTTTTATGCAAGCGGGTTTTGCAATGCTAGAAACCGGTTTAACCCGAGCTAAAAATGCAATAAATATAATGATGAAAAATCTAATGGATTTTGCTGTTGGAAGTTTGGCGTTTTGGATGCTCGGATTTGGTTTAATGTTTGGGGCAACAGCGACAGGATGGTTTGGAACAGATGGATTTTTTTTATCTGATTTCGTTAAAAATGGCGATCCTTGGACTTATGCCTTCTGGATGTTTCAAGTAGTTTTTGCCGCAACAGCTGCTACAATTGTTTCCGGCGCAATGGCTGAAAGAACAAAATTTACAGGATATTTAATCTACAGTTTAGTTATTTCAGCATTTATATATCCAATTTTCGGAAGCTGGGCCTGGGGAAGTTTATTTCACGGATCAGGCTGGTTGGAAAAACTAGGTTTCATAGATTTTGCAGGTTCAACTGTTGTTCACTCTGTAGGAGGTTGGGCAGCTCTAGCAGGCGCAATTGTGCTTGGGCCAAGAATCGGGAAATTTACAAAGGATGGAAAACCGATAGCAATTCCCGGGCATAATTTAGTTCTTGCCGCCTTAGGTACTTTTATTCTATGGTTTGGATGGTTCGGTTTTAATCCCGGAAGTACAACAACTGCGAATACGGATATTGCTTCAATTGCAGTGACAACAAATTTATCTGCAGCAGCCGGAGCGGTTTCAGCAATGTTAACTGCGTGGTTTACTCTAGGAAAACCTGACGGAAGCATGACATTAAATGGAGCAATTGCAGGTCTGGTTGCAATCACTGCGGGATGCGCAAATGTCTCTCCTATGAGTGCTGTAATTATAGGATTTATTGCAGGTATAGTTGTTGTATTAAGTGTACTTTTTGTCGAGAGAACATTGAAAATTGATGATCCGGTTGGCGCTGTTTCCGTTCATGGCGTTTGCGGCGCATGGGGAACTCTTGCTGCAGGTATTTTTAACCTTGGCGGCTTTTCGTGGAGCATAGTTGGGGTTCAGGCTTTAGGAATTATGTCTGCTTTCTTATGGACTTTTCCAACTACTTTTATTCTCTTTAAGGTGATTGAAAAAACCATGGGATTGCGAGTTACAAGGGAAGAAGAACTAGAAGGACTTGACGTTGGCGAACACGGAATGGAAGCATATCCGGATTTTGAGAAAACCGGCGTGTATTAGAAATTCCCATACTATACTTCCTGCCGGCACTGCTCTTCCTGAACGAGAGCAGTGTTTTTTTTATTTTTACTGATTTTAGAAAATCCAACTAAACAAATCTAATTGAATTGATATTTCCTATTTTTCGCAACAATAATTTGTATTACTTTTCACTAGTAAAAATGAGAAAAAATTTCATGAAAAAGCCTTCAAGATTTATTGCGATACTAATATTTATTTTAATATATGCGTTTACTGTAAATTCACAGACAAAAGATTTAACTGTAAATACTTCCCACTTTGGTTCTGTAAGTTCAGTCGATTTTTCAGCGAACGGAAATATACTTGTAAGCGGGAGTTCAGATAATACAATAAAAGTATGGGATGTTAAAAGCGGTAAATTGATTAGAACTATTCCGGCTTTTCATTCTTATGTTACAAATGTTGCTCTCTCACAAGACGGGGAAATAATAGCAGCAACAGGTTATAATTCCCACGATATTTTATTATTCAATTCACAAACCGGGAAATTAATTCGTAAACTTTCAGGACATTCAATGGAAGTTAATTCAATAGCAATTTCTGCAAACAGTAAATTTATTGTTAGTGCAAGCGATGACGAATCTATAAAATTATGGAATTTAGATTCAGGTAAATTAATAAGTAGCTTTACATCCGAATCGCCTATAAAAAGTATTGCAATCTCTAATAATAATAAGCTTACTTTGAGTGCTTCTTCAGATAATGCATTAAGACTTTACAATACTGCAACCGGTAAAGAAATAAGCAAGGTTGATTCCAGAGCAGTGGAATGTGTTTCATTTTCACCGGACGGTAAATTTTTTCTATGCGGAAATCGTGACGGTAGTATTGAAATTTTTAATTCAAGTGATAGCAAGCTTATTAAATCATTCCAAGAAGAAGCAGGGATACTCTCTTTGAATTATTCTCCAAACGGGAAAAATATAATTTGTGCTTCAACCGACGGAAATATAATGATTGTAAATTCTCAAACAGGAGAGCAACTAAAATCTATTTCAGAAAATTCGGCGGCTCTAATTGTCAAATATTCACCTTCCGGTAAATCCTTTGCAGTTGGTGGAAGTGACGGAGAGTTAAAATTAAAAAATTCTGTATCAGGTAAAACCGTTAAAGTATTTGGCAAAAAAATCGGGTTGATACCTTTTGTAAAATTTTCGTCAGACGGAAGAAATGTTTCAACTTTGGGTGATTACGAAAAATTAAAAATTTGGGACTTAAAACTCGGCAAAATGTATAACTCTAGCATCAACTCGAATGAGATCAAATCCTTTTCATTTCTTCCCGGAAATAAAATTATATGGAGTAGCTGGGACGACACTACTAGAATAGTAAGTCTGATCTCCGGAAATTCCTCTGAAATAATTTCAGGCGATTTTTCCGATGAAAGCATTTCGTCCGAGGGAAATACGGTAGCGACTATCTCTAAAAAAGGAGTTGTTAAAATATGGAGCATTAAGACAGGGAAAGAGTTACAATCTATATCAGGAACAAATGGAAGTTTTTTTTCTGTTTTTCTATCTAAAAAGAAAAAATTTGTGGCTGCCGGAAGTGATGCTGATACTATCAGAATATGGGATGTAAATACCGGGAAAATTATTAATGAATTAAAATGTTCTATGTATTCTTTCAATTTTTCGCCGGATGAAAATTTTATTCTTACTTCAACGAATGGTGATAAGGTAAATGTTCAAAAAGTTACCGATAATAAAATTATTAGATCATTTAAGGGGAACGTAGATAATAATTGTTTCTCTTCAGACGGAAAATATTTAACCACTATTGATGAGCAGGGAATTATTTATATCTGGAATTTTAAATCCGGCAAGCTCGTTAATAAATTTGATGACAATTTATACTCAGGACATTTTTCACCGAACGGTAAATATTTTGTCTCTGTTTGTAACAATGGAAATTTCATTTTATGGGATTTAACTTCTGGTAAAAAGATAAGATCGCTTCCAACATATTTCATTAGACAAGATAGTTATCAAAACGCTTATTCTTTTTCGGCTAATAGCGATTACATTATTACAAGAAGTGATGTTTATGGCAAGCTTAACATTTATAGTACTCATAACGGAGATTTGGTAGTCAGTTTAATCCCGATTGAAAATAAAAGTTGGATGGTTGAATCTCCAAATGGAGAATATGATTGCGATGAAAAAATTGAAAGTGATATTTATTTTGTAGAAGGAAATAAAATAATAGAATCCTCAAAAGAGTTGCTAAAGTTGAAAACGCCTGGATTGTTAAAATCCTTATTAAATAAATAATTAATCTTTAAATTTACGAATGTCGCTAGGACCTTTTAGATTTAGATCTGAAACACCTTTACGCACAGCTTCCATAAACCTGTCTCCCGGATCGTATTTAACTGTTCGATAATTTGGATCCTTTTCCATCCACAGCGGGCTATTCTCCATTTCTTCATATTCATAGTGGCCGATCAGATATTTTATACCCGGATATTTTTTCACAAGGTATCGAACCAACTTTATATTCGCCTCAATTTGTTGATCTGTTAAGTCATCTTTATCATTATCGCCCCCTACATTCTCAACTCCTATAGATTCATAATTTAAACCGATACAATGTCGCGCCATCCATGTTTCCGGCATTAGACGATGGATTGTTCCATCTTTATCAACTAAAAACTGAATAGCAACATTCACTTGTCCGGCGGAAGCAATATCGGGGCGACTACCATTTAGTGTTTCCTGATTAAAAACCGCAAAAGATGAATCGAATGTCCCGATTGCGGTCCAATGAAGAACAATTATTTTGGGATTAATGGTTATATCTTTAGGCGCAATTCCATAATGCTGTTCGATATATTCCTTGGTAAGATCAATTCTATTTTGAGAAAACGAAACCGGAGTATCAATAATTTTAACTCCGGTTCCACAAGCTGAAATAAGTATAGGCAAAATAGTTACTATTAGAATTTTTATTAAGGTTTTAGATTTCATTTAATATCAAATAATCTTATAAAAAATACATTTATTCGACCAGTTCGCCAAGATTTTCTTTTACTTTATTAAGAGCAAAATCTAAATCTCCGATAATATCATTTACATTCTCAATTCCAACAGAAAGCCGAATTAAGCCTTCGGAAATTCCAGCAGCTTTTCTAGCTTCTTTTCCCATTGAATAATGAGTCATGCTTGCAGGATGCTGAATTAAAGACTCTACTCCACCTAGACTAACAGCAAGTCCGCATATTTTAACAGAGTTTAATAATATTTGTCCGCCTTCGTATCCGCCTTCAACTTCAAAAGTAATCATTCCGCCTGACCCTGATTGCTGTTTTAATCCTAATTCATATTGAGGATGACTTTTTAATCCGGGATAAGAGACCCATTTGACCAGCGGGTGTTTTTCTAAAAACTCAGCTACAACTTGTGCATTCTCACAATGTTTTTCCATTCTTAGATTTAATGTTTTAATTCCTCTATGAACCAAAAATGAATTAAAAGGATCTATTACGCCGCCAAGCTGATTTAATATTTTTCTAAACGATTTATAAGTTTGTTCATCTTTCACAACAACAATTCCACCAATTACATCTGCATGACCATTAAGAAATTTTGTTAAACTGTGTAAGACTACATCAGCGCCGAATTCAAAAGGTCTTTGTAACGCCGGACTCATGAATGTGTTATCAACAACCAATAACGCTCCATTATTATGGGCAATTTCGGCAACTGCCTGAATATCAGTAATAGCAAGTGTCGGATTTCCAGGCGTTTCAACATACACTACTTTTGTGTTAGGCTTTATAGCATTTTTAACTTCGTCAAGATCAGTGGTGTCGACAAAAGTTGACTGAACGCCAAAATTTTTCATTACTGTATTCAGCAATGTTGTTGTTGGTCCGTAAACCGCAGCTGAACAAACGACATGATCTCCGGATGAAGTAAGTGCTGCAAAAGCTGTATGAACTGCTGCCATACCGCTAGCGCAACCTAAAGCTTTATGTCCTCCTTCCAAAGAAGCAATAGAATTTTCCAATGCTTCAACCGTCGGATTTCCCATTCTCGTATAAATATATCCTTTTTCTTCTCCGGCAAACAAAGCTGAACCATGATGAGCATTATCAAATTTAAATGTTGATGTTTGGTAAATCGGTGGTACAACAGATCCGAATTCATAGTTGTCAATTCCGGCGTGCACACATTTAGTTTCAAAATTTTTGATTTTGTGATTTTCCATTGTTAGTTCTCCCCTAACTTTTCAGGATTTGAAAATTATTTTATTGCAAAACATTTTTGTGTTCGCAAATATTTATCTATTAACCTTAAAAATAAAGCTTCTCTGATAAAAAACCTATTCATAAAAGAGTGGTATTAATCTACGAGTATTTTCTTTCTATCTTTTTTAATTTTTTTTGCAGCTACTTTTTTGTCGAATTTATTTTGGTAAGCCATAGCAATTTTACAATCCTTGCAAAGCTTCGTGCAACATTCTTCCCATTCTTTAATAGAAAACTCTTTTCTTAGTTTACTCATCGTAATATCTCATCTTAATATTTTTTAATATAGTGGTTTAAAAAATAAAATGGCTTTGTATTTAAAATACAAAGCCATTGAATAAAATTAGCTATATCTCTTACTTAATTTTTGCAAGCAGATTTTTAGCTTTTTCAAGAATACTATTAGGTGTAAAACCGTATTTTTCCATTAATATTTTTATTGGCGCAGAGGCACCAAAAGTTTCTATGCTTAAAGATTCGCCTTTATCACCAATATATTTTTCCCAGCCTTGCGCAACTCCGGCTTCAACCGATAGTCTTGCTTTTACGTCCTCAGGAAAAACGGATTTTTTATATTCCTCGGATTGTTGTTCAAATAATTCCCAACTAGGGAAACTGACAACTCGAGTTTTTATACCTTCAGATTCCAGCTTTTCCGAAGCTTGTAATGAAATTGAAACTTCCGAACCCGAAGCCATAATGATAAGCTCCGGTTTTCCGTCGCTATCTTTCAAAATGTATGCTCCTTTTTGCAAATTATCTCCGGATGGAAACTTATGCTGATCGATTATTGGCAATCCTTGTCTTGTTAAAATAATAGCAACCGGACTGTCTTTATGTTCCAGCGCTACTTTCCAGGCGTAAACAGTTTCATTAGCATCGGCCGGACGGATGATAACCGCCTTTGGAATAGCGCGAAGTGAAGCCAATTGTTCAACGGGTTGATGTGTTGGTCCGTCTTCCCCTAATCCTATACTATCGTGCGTAAAAACGTATATCGGTTTTATTCTGGATAACGAACCTAATCTTATTGCCGGGCGGAGATAATCTGAGAAAATTAAGAACGTACCACCGTAAGGAATAACTCCGCCGTAATATGCCATTCCGTTCAATATACTTGCCATACCGTGTTCACGGATTCCAAAATGAAAATTTCTTCCACTTCTTGTTTGCGCTGAGAAGTTAGGAGAATCTTTCAAATAAGTATCATTAGACGGCGCGAGATCGGCCGAACCTCCGATTAAAGCAGGAAGAGAATCGGCAATAGCGTTTAATACTTTTCCTGAAGCAGCACGAGTTGCCATTGCTTTGCCTTCATCCTTAAATTCAGGAAGTTTGTTAATCCATTCACTTCCTAAATCTCCATTCATTATTTTTTCAAAGAGTTTTGCATCTTCAGGATGTTTTTGTTTATAAGTATCAAATAATTCATTCCATTTATTTTCGGCGTCGATTCCTTTTTGAGTTACAGATTTAAAAAACTCTGAAACTTCATCGGGAATTAAGAATGCCGGTTCTTCAGGCCAATTCAAATTTTTCTTAGTGAGTTTTACTTCTTCCTCTCCTAAAGGAGAACCATGTGCACCCGAAGTATCTTGTTTATGAGGACTTCCATAACCGATGTGTGTTTTGGTAACTATTATAGAAGGCATATCATCGGCATTTTGCGCATTTAAAAGAGCTTTCTGTAATGCTTCCAGATTATTAACATCATCAACATGCTGTACGTGCCATCCATAAGCTTCAAACCGTTTTCCAATATCTTCAGAAAATGCAAGTGATGTAGGTCCGTCTATTGTTATTCCGTTATCATCATAAAAGAAAATTATTTTTCCAAGTTTAAGGTGTCCGGCAATGGAAGCGGCTTCGTGCGAAAGGCCCTCCATCAAATCTCCATCACTGCAAATTCCATAAATGTAATGATCAAGAATAGAGATGTCGTCTTTATTAAAAATTGAAGCTAAATGAGCTTCTGCTATCGCCATTCCAACAGCATTCGCAAACCCTTGTCCTAGAGGACCTGTAGTAGTTTCAACACCAACAGTATGCTTATATTCAGGGTGTCCGGGAGTTTTGCTTCCCCATTGGCGGAATTGTTTTAGTTGATCTAACGGCAAATCGTAACCGCATAAATGTAATGCAGAATATAAAAGCATACTTCCGTGTCCAGCAGAAAGTATAAATCTATCTCTATTGAGCCATTTAGGATTCTTAGGATTATGATTCATATATTTTGAGTATAACATATAAGCAATTGGTGCGCATCCCATAGGCATTCCGGGATGTCCCGAGTTAGCTTTTTGAACTCCGTCTACCGCGAGAAATCTAATCGTATTAATAGCAATCGGATCTATTTTATCTGAATTAATAGGCATTTTTTGCTCCGTTTAATAATAATGGTACGAGAATTTTAATCTTTAAATATATTAAATTCTTCAATAATTACTTTAAAAATAATAATGTTCACCAGAGATGCTATTAACTAGTTAACAATTAAACACTTAATTTTTATGAAACTTAATATTAGTGATACAAAGACAATTTTAATATCAAACTGAGAACATGAAGAAAGTATATCTAAGATTTCTAGCTGTTTTGAATTTATTACTGATTCTATTCGTAATTGGGTTAATCCCGGGAAATTAAATTTTAACTTTCTTCATTCGTCAGACAATATTTCTCATTCTATGCTACTTAGTAAAATTGAACAAATTGATAATCTTGAAGTAGTAAAATATAATTTTAACGATGTGGTTGATTGATAAATCCCATAAAAACGCAGAAGAAAAGATTAGAGAAAAAGCGCTTAGTCTCGGAGTTATTGATAAAGCAAAAGTTAATGCAAAGAAAATATTATTCCCTTTGTTTACAACTTTAACAGATAAAAAGATCAACCTAAACTTTGAATAAGCGAATTAAAAATTGGCAACTATTCCAATACTAGCAACTAATAAATCAGTTTTAGATTTTGTTACATCGTAGTATGCTCTATTATTTATAATTTTCACCGAACCTTCTTTTAAGTATTCAGCTTCTGTTCCGTATAAGTAACGAGCTTTTATATCAAGAAAAAGTGAACCTTGTCTATCCCCAAAATCTATAGGCGAGCCTAGAGAGATTAAAAATCCAACTCCGGCTCCGTAACTCCAAGCATAATCATCAAAATTTGTTGAGCTTGCAACATCCTTATTTCCACTGCTGTTTATTTGTGTCTCTGTAAACATATAAGCTCCTCCAAATAGTAAATCAAGATAAGGACGAACATCACCTTTGGGCGGAGCAATCTGAAATAATAAATGAAAATTGACAAGATTGTTTGTTCTGTTTACATCTACAGTAACATCCGGAATTGTATAACTAAATGGCTCCCTCCGTGATTCGCTTCCATAATTTAAATAGCCAATATCAATCCCAAAAGAATATGGCATTTTTTCCGAGGGACTCCAGAACAATAATTGAGCGCTTCCGCCAATTCCAACACGATGAACATTATCTTTAAATTCACCCATCGGAAATCCCACTGCTAAATTTAATCCACCAGATTGGGCATTTAATTTATAAGTAAATGCTGTAAGTATTATTATCATGAAAAACTTGAAGTTAATTTTTTTCATCTAATTTCTCTTATACTTTTAGTTGATTAACAGAAAGGGTTGTGTAGTCAAAATCTTAAAAATCTTATATATAATTTAACACTATAGATTTTATTATAAAAATGTTTGTTGTAACATTTTATAATCTAAGACCTTTTGGGACAAGAAATTTTTCGGAGAGATCAAATAAAAACTGTACAAGTAAAGCCATCAAAGCCGCGGGAATAGCGCCCAACAAAATTAACGAAATGTCATCTAACCTAATCCCGGTTAAAATCGGTTGTCCATAGCCGCCTGCACCAATTAATGCTCCCAAAGTTGCGGTACCTACATTTATTACAGCAGATGTTTTTATTCCGGATAAAATTGATCTTGATGCTAACGGTAGTTCAATCAACCTAAGTTTTGCAACCTGGGTTAATCCCAAAACTTCAGCTGACTCTTTTACGTCTAAAGAAATATCTTCTAAGCCGGAATAAGTGTTTCTTACAATAGGAAGCAGACTGTAAAGAAATAAAGCAAAAATTGCCGGCCATGAACCAATCCCTAATAATGGAATCATAAAAACTAATAGTGCGAGAGAGGGAATCGTTTGAATCACTCCAACTATACCCAATATTATATTTCCAAATTTTTTAAACTTGTGTGCCGCTATTCCTAATGGAATAGAGACAAAAATTGCAGCACAAAGAGAAATTACAACAAGAAACAAATGTTGTTTTGTGTAAATCCAAAGTTTATCCCATAAAGAATTTATTTCGACTTTAGTTTTAATTGAAAATTTCTCTGAAATAAATTTGGAAGCTATTTCAGCCTCCGGAATTTTATTTATCTTTGCCTCTGCATTCATCTTTATCATCGAAGATTCAGGTATAGCTCCTTCTAAAGTTAAAATATAATTTAGCGCCTTAGGAAATTTCTTTGCTATATCATTTCTATAAAGTAATACCGCCTGGTAATCGGGAAAATATTTTTTATCATCCTTTAAAACCTTAAGATGATAATATTCAATTTCCGCATCGGTAGAATACAAATCGACGACATCTATTGAGTTATTTTCCAACCCTCTATACGCAAGATCGTGATCTAACCCGGTAACATAATTTGGTTTCAAATTATAAGCGGATTTTAATCCGGGCCAGCCATCCTTACGTTCCATAAATTCATTACTAAAACCGAATTTTAATTGCGGATGATTTGCTAAATCTGAAATTGTGTTAATATTTAATTTATCGGCCATATTTGATTTCATTCCCAAGGCATAGGTATCGTTAAATCCAAGAGAATTACTCATACTAATTCCAAGTTGCGAAAGTTTATTTTTTAACTCTTGATTTGTATAATCTTTACCGGCAAAAATTTCTTGTTTTATAGTTCCTGTATATTCCGGATAAATATCAATATCGCCTTTTAACAAGGCATCCCATAATACTCTTGTGCCGCCAAGCTCCTTTAAATGAATAACGTTTGGGTTTTTTATTTTAGCAAGTTGAGTTGTAATCTCACCAATAATTACGGATTCCGTAAATTTCTTGGATCCGATTTTTAATTTTTTTTCATTATTCTGTGCTCTAATAAATGCAAAGGTACAAGTAATAAGAAATAAAAACGATATTTTGGAATACAACTTCAATCCCTTATTTCTCCAGGTAATCAATTAAATTTCGCTGCGTGTTAATAAATTGTTTCACATAATCTTCTTTAGGTTGATTAACTAACTCTTTCAATATTCCTTTCTGAACAACTGAGCCATTTTTCATCAAAACAATTTCATCCCCGAAATATGCGGCCTCATTCATATCGTGAGTTACCATAACTACAGTCTTATTTAAACTGCTAAAAATTTCTTTTAAATCTGTTTGAAGATCAAAACGAATCATTGGATCAAGCGCACCAAGTGGTTCATCTAAAAGCAAAATCTCAGGATCAAGCATTAATGCTCGCATCAAACTTACTCTTTGTTTTTGTCCGCCGGAAAGTTGAGATGGGAAACGCGATAGTTTATCGGTAGGGAATTTTGTTAACGCAGCTAACTGCTCAACCTTGTTATCTATTTTCTTGTTATCAACTCCTAGATATTTAGCAAGAAGAATCACATTATCAAAAGCGGATAAATGGGGAAATAATCCGCCATCTTGAATTACATAACCTATTCTTCTTCTAATTTTTAAAAGATTTTCTTCCGATAATATTTCTCCGTCAATTATAACCTTTCCGCTATCCGGTTTTATAAGAGAAGTAATAATTCTAATTAAGGTAGATTTACCGCAACCACTTTGCCCGATTAATATTGTCGTCTTTCCATCTTCAAAACGAAGTGAAATATCTTTTACGGCATAAGTACCAGAATAATTTTTGCTTACGTTAAATAGTTCGATTGACATATATTTGATAGATTTTACAAACTGTAACGATTTATAAGAAAATAGTTGATTGAGAGCTAAATTCAAAGGAAGGGCAAATGCGGCACAAGGTTTTAATTATGTGCCGCTTAAAAACATATTATCTTTTAACTAAAACCTTAAAATCCCATGCACGTAAATCAAATTTTTCGGAATTCGTCAGAGAGACTTTTTCTCCGGTAAACAAATTGTAGTAATTACCCTTCATTTCATCATTATGCAGACTTGCAGAAACTTGCTTATTTGTAAGATTAAAAACCGCAAACACTTTATTATCATCTTTTTCTCTGACTAAAGAAAATATTCTAGTATCTTCGGTAGAGGAAACAACTGTCATTTTACCGCCTTCAACTCCGTTCCAGAGCGCTTGATTTCTCATCTTAAGGTTAAATAATTTAGTATAAAATTCACGAAGTTTAGATTGTTTCCATTCAATAGGATCTTTTTGGAAAAACTTTAACCTTTTATTTAGTCCGGCTTCTTGTCCGCCATACAACAACGGCATTCCGGGAACAACAACCGTGAGGGCGCCAAATGTTTCCACAGCGTTTCCAAGTCTTTCGTATACAGTGCCATTCCATGAATTTTCATCGTGATTAGTTGTAAAAATCATTCTAAATGCGTCGGCAGGATAAGTTTTTTCTTCCCAATTAAAATACTTCACAATATCGGAAGCATTTTTTTTACCTTTAGCAATATCATTCATCAAGCTATAAAATCTCCACGAGTAAGTCATATCAAATGCTTTTTCTTGTAAGTAAGGTTTTTCAGCTTCGGCTAACATAAAAACCGGTTTCAGCGAATCAAGTGCGGCGCGAGCTTCATTCCAAAAATCAGTTGGAACCATATCGGCAACATCGCAGCGATAACCATCGATATTACACTCATTAACCCAATATTTAAGGGCGTTAATCATATATTTTCTTAAACCCGGTTTAGTGTAATCTAAAGCGATTACATCTGTCCAATCCGGAACAGGCGGAACAAAATTTCCGACAGAATCTTTTTTAAACCAATCCGGGTGTTCGGTTGTTAAATTGTTATCCCAAGATGTATGATCTGCAACCCAATCAACAATAACATACATTCCCATGTCATGAATTTTCTTCACAAGTTCTTTAAGATCATTAACCGTTCCGTAATTTGGATTTATCTTAAGATAATTTTTAACCGAGTAATAGCTACCTAATTTACCTTTTCTATTTTTAACGCCAATTGGATTTATAGGCATTAACCAAATAATTCCAACTCCAAGTTTTTTAATAGCAGGTAAATGTTTTTCAAATTCCTTAAAAGTTCCGCTCTTAGTATACTGTCTAACATTTACTTCATAAATAGTTTGATTATAGCTCCATGCGGGATGTTTAACGGAAGTTAATTTATTCTGCGCAAAAGCGATTTGCCCATAACCGGATATTAAGAAAGCTAATAGTAAAAAATAGTTTGCAAAACGCTTTATTATCTTTTCCATAAAAATTCCCTGGACCTGTGTTTTAATATTCGTTAGTAAAAATTGAATCCAATATTTTAATTATAAGTACACAATTTGTAATTGAATTAAATTATCCCCTAAAAGCCATGTGTTCTAATTCCAAGGAAAAAGAATAAAAATTTGGTTTGATAAAATAATTATAAGTTATAAATCTGAGCGTTCTTTTTTTGAGAATCTTGTCCTTCTTTTGAAACAGGAGTTGCAGAAGGATCACCGTTATAAGGTCCGCCTACTTTTTTGGTTTTAACTAAAGCCTGCTCAATTTTAATTTTTTCTTTTATTTTTTGATATTTCTGTAAAGCAGCTTGTTGTTTAATCAATTCTTCGTGAAGTTTTTGTTTCATAGAATTTAACTTCACAACATCATTTTTGTAATCTTCACTTTGCATTTTAAGTTGACCAATTGAAGACTGAAGTTCGGTAAATTCGCTTGATGCAGCACTAATTTTATCACGATATAACTGCAACCTGTCATCATATTCTTTAAGGCTGTCATCCAAATTTAGCCTTCTTTCTTCCGCTTTTAAGAAATTATCATTCATCACTTTTAACAATTCTCTTAAGCCAGCCTCAAGTGTAGATTTTTTCTGAAGAATTAACTCAGTTTCATTTTTAAGTTCATTATTATAGTTTTTACGAGATGAAATATCAGTATCAAGGCTTTGTAACTCCTCTTTTAAGAATTCTTTCTGTTCAGTAATATTTTCTAAGGTTTCTTTAATTGAATCAATTTCTGCCTGGCGCATGTTTAAAACTCTTTCGCTTTCCTCAAGTGCCGCTATTTTTTCAAATAAGAATTGATCCTTTTCATCGATGTCCTTTTCTTTTTTTACAACAATTTGTTCAAGAATATTTCTCTTTTTGTTAATCTCGTTTAATTCGCTGTTGAACTTCTGAAACATTTTCATGAAACGTTCTTCAAGTTCAACATTACTCAGTTCTATTTCTTTTTTCCTTTTTTCGAGTAGCGGAATAATATCTTCAAGTTTTGTGTGTCTTTCAGAAATACTTTCTATTGATTCTTTTTCTTTTTCTACCTGTTCATAAAGCTCCGATTTTAGCTGCTCGATTTTATCAATCTCATCCTGTGCTATCTTACTTTTATTCTCAAAATCTAATAATTCAAGATTTAGCTTTGATAATTTTTGGGCTTTAATACTTAATGTCTGGTCAGTCTCGTAAAGTTCTTTTTCCTTTTTTGCAGTTTCTTCAATTAGATCTTTAAGCTGAATTTCTTTTCTACTAAGAAGTACATTTTTTTCTTCAATCTGTAATTCAATTTGCTTCAGCTGATCGGCAAGTTTTTCCCTGGATTCAATTTCTGAATTAAGTCTTTCTAATCTTTCTAATAATTTTTCTTCATCTTCTTTTATTTTAGCCAGATTATCATAAGTAGAATTAAATTCAATTTGCAGAGCTTCCAGTTTAGCAGAAAATTCCTCAATTTCGATATCTTTGCTGATAATAACTTTATTTAGTCTTTTTTCTTTATCCTCAAGAATATTTATGTTCTCAATTAAGTTCTGATAGCTATCTTCTTTTTGATTTTTAAGAGTTTCATACTCTTTAATTTGTTCTTGAAGCTTAAGGATTTCCTTTTTGTTAGCTTCTAATAAATCATTTTTTTGTTTTTCTGCTTCGGCAATCGCTCTTTCATTTTCAGCAAACAAACTATCTTTTTCTCCCTTAAGATTTTCAATTTGCTGCTGAATTCCTGCTAATTCTTGTTCTTTTTCAATTTCAAGTTGATCCAGCTCTTTTTGCTTCTCTGCAAAAAGCTCTTCCTTTTGAAGTTTAAGCCGATCAATTTCTTCATTTTTACTAGCGACTAACTCATCTTTATAATTTTTGAGTCGCTCAATTTCCTCTGTTTTTGTTCCAATATTTGAATTTAATTTTTCTTCAGTTAAAGCGAGCTCTTCAATTTTTGTATTTAATGCTTCAATACGTTTCTCACTTATTTGTTGAAGCTTAGCTAATTCATCTTCTTTGTTTTTTTCTAAATCATCAATTTCGATTTTCTTTTTAGATATAAAATCGTTTTTTTGAATTTCGAGTTGTTCAATAACTTTGTTATTATCCGCTAATAAATCCTCGTGATGATATTGAAGATTTTCTATTTCTTTCTGTTTTTTGGCTATACTCGAATTTAACTCTTCTTCAATGCCTGTAAGTTCAAAAATTCTTTCATTAAGCCCGTCAATATGTTTTTCTATTTCTTCTTTTTGTTCTTCTAACTCAAAACTCTTTTCGTGAACATCGTCCACTTCACCTGCTAAAAGCTCGCGCTCATCATTTTTACCTTTTATAACATCTTCTATATCATCAATTTGAGTTGTATATGTAAGGATTGTGTTTTGCAGATCATCCTTCATTTCATTAAGATCAGAAATTCTTTTATCAAGCTCACTTATTTTTTCACGGCGTAATACTTCTTCACCGTTAAGTGTTTCAATTGTTAGTTTGATATTATTTCGTTCTTCATTCAACTTAGAAACTTCAAGGCGCAAACGTCTCAAAACCTCTTCAAGATTTTTTGCGTTCTGTTCCTTTTCATACATAAAGTGAAACTTGGTTTTAAGTTCCTCGTTTTCACTTCTTAATTTTTGAAGCTCTTTTGAATTTAAAAATCCCATTTAATAATCTCCTTCTTATTCAGAAGTCACTTTTAAGCGAAAGAAAAATGTAATCGAAATTAATGTTTAAATTTGCTTTAATAGTAACATAAAAACAATGCAAAAAGCTTATTTTGAAGTCAATTTATGCATTTATTTAATGTAATTCAGCAAGTTTTAAAAGAATTTTTTTATGTAATTCGTCAACCTGACGCGATGTTCCTGTATAATTGTTAGCGATCATACTAAAAACAATTAATCTACCTTTTCCATCATAAACATAACCGGATTCGCTGCGCACATCTGAAATTAAACCGGATTTAATTCTGGCATTTCCCTGAAGCTTTGTACCGCTTCCGAAATTCTTAAAGTAACCGGGATCATTTTTAATACCGGCAACGGCTAACGAATTCCAAAATGAATCAAACACTTTTTGTTTTGTCATAAATGCAAGCAACTGCGCCATAGCTTTTGGCGTAATCATATCAGTTCTCGAAAGTCCACATCCGTCGTGAAGTTTTATTCCCTCTGTTTTTATACCATTACTATCGAGAAAATTCATCAAAACGTTTACACCTTTCTCAGTACTTCCGATTCCGGTTTGCACTTTAGCGAATGTCCTCATAAGAGTTTCGGCGTAAAGATTATCGCTTTTTTTATTGGTTATGTAAACAATATCTTTTAGTGGAGGAGAAAGTGTTTCTGTAATTAGATTTGTGGCTTTGTGTAAAACTTCGGTTTCTATTTTTTTTGCCGGTTCGGAAACCTTTACACCATTTGAATTTAAGTATTTTTCAAAATATTGAGCTGCAAAAAGTGGCGGATCCGGGATTGAGCCTTTAATTGAAAATTCTTTAACCCCGGCAGGAACACTTCCTCTTAATCTCGCTTCAAATTGTTCCGGTGCACTGTAAATATAACCGTTATCTCCGGAACCGACAGCGCCGGTTTTCATATAATTTTGAAATTTTAAACCGGGAATTTCAGGTTGGGTTCTTAAAACCTTAGCTAAATCTCCAACTTTATCAGCAGGCTTAAAGTACAAATAATAAAGATTATTGTTTATTGATAAGGAACTTGGTCCCGCTCCGTAATAATTTCCAATATCCATCCAGTTCCAATAATCCGGGACTCTTTCGCCTTCAAAATAATGTGCCTCAGCTATTATTGAACCATTAATACTAGTAATCCCTTTTGCCTTAATTGCGTTTGTCCAGCTCATCATTAAACTATCTAAAGGCAAAGATCCTTTTACAAGATTTGATCCTAATGTCGGATCACCGCCGCCGACAATATAAACATCGCCGTTCAAAACACCTTTTGTTATTTCGCCATTGTAATAAACTTTTGTTTTGTATTTATAATTTTCGCCTAACAGATTTAATGCCGTAATAGTGGTGAAAACCTTTAAACCTGATGCCGGAGCCAAACTTTTTTCCGAGTTATAATCAAGAATAACTTTTCCGCTTTTTACATATTGAGCATAAACTCCCCACACGCCGTGAGTTAATAATTTACTTTGGCTTTCTTTTTTGAGCTCTAGATTTAGATTTTTATAAGATTGTGAGTATGAAAATGATGAAATAAGAATTAAGATTAAGGAGAGGAGAAAAAGTTTTTTCATTATGTATTTCCGCT
Source organism: uncultured Ignavibacteriales bacterium (assembly GCA_963739985.1). Taxonomy (GTDB): domain Bacteria; phylum Bacteroidota; class Ignavibacteria; order Ignavibacteriales; family Ignavibacteriaceae; genus CAVUCE01. The sequence continues at coordinate 397,675 of CAVUCE010000021.1, read as the reverse complement.
ATAATATGAACAAATGTAATTAACTGAACTTTATAATTATAATATTTAATTACCTAAAAGTACTTTAAGAATTCCATTACAAAATTGAGGAAGATCATCCGGGCGTCTGCTCGAAACCATTTTTCTATCAATAACTACCGTTTTGTCAATCCATTTTGCGCCCGCGTTCACTAAATCATCTTTTATGCCAGGTGTAGATGTGCAAGTGTAGCCTTTTACAATTCCGCCAGAAATCGGTATCCAACCGGCATGACAAATATGCGCGACTAATTTATTGGCAGCAAAAATTTCAGCCGTTAACTCTAATACTTTAGGAATTCGTCTAAGTTTATCAGGAGCAAATCCTCCGGGAATTACTAGACCATCAAAATCGGCAGCAGATAATTCATCAACACTTGCATCAGCTTTACAAGGATAAGTGTGTTTACCGTGATATATTTTATTCTTTTCAATTCCGGCAACAACAACTTCAGCGCCTTCACCTTTTAAGAATAATTTTGGGTACCATAATTCCAAATCTTCATAAACATCATCAACAAACATTAATATTTTCTTTCCGTCTAATTTTCCCATTACAATTCTCCACTTTTATATTTTTCACGCAATCTTATTTTCTGAAGTTGTCTTTCGATGATTAATTCAGCTAATCGTTCCGGAATAAAATCTCTGTTTCCTCCGGCGAAGAGTTTTTCTATTTTGGTTTCATCAATATCTATTCTGTATAGTGTGGTCATCAGTAAATCATATTTTTTATCCATCAGATATGCGATCTTGTTGGTTAGATAAATCTTAAACTCCATTAGCGATTGAAAATCACCTGAATTTATAAGCGAGTCTATCCCGTTTTTAACAAAATCACTCGATACAAATTTTGATAAAGTTTTTACTTCTTTTTTATCATTTCTGTCCAAAGTAATTCCTTTATATTTTTTGTTATATTTACAAAATTTTAATATAAAAATTCAGTGTTAAAAGGAAATATTAAAATTTACAAAAAAGCGTATTTCTCTCTTAAAATTATAACAATTCTATAAGCAGCATATGTAAAAAAAGGCGCTGCCAACACATCGATTGAATAATGAACATGCTGGAGTAAAACAGACGCAGCAATAAGAATTGTGAATACAAAATAAATCTTTTTCAGCAATGTTTTGGGAGAACATAAAAATAGTAAGAAAAGCGTTGCGGTATGGCCTGAGAAAAATAGATCTTTGGTCAAAACTTTTCCTGTACCGAATAATTGGACAAATGGATCATTTAAAAGTATCATTTTATCCGGTGGATTTAACGGCAAGATATACATTGCTGCAATTCTAAAAATTATCATCAAAACATAAACCTGAAGAACAAACATCAATTGTTTAGGGTTAGGAATAAAATTTATCAGCGCTAAAACAATTGATAAATAAATCAATCCGAAAGTTAGCCACGTTAAGTTGATCGGGTTAAACAATGCGAGAATTGGATCCGGTAATACAACTCCGCTTCTTGTTTCCACAAAATCCAGGAAGTTAGTTAAAATGAACAATACTATTACAAGCAAAATTATAGTAATAATAAATTCGTTACGATATTTCCTATTCTTAAAGAAATTTTCCCAATTCATGATTTCTATTTCAACAGCTGATTTATTTTTTAATATTATTATATAGCGGAATTATCTTCACAAAGCTCCGTTAAAACTCCATGAGTAGATTTAGGATGTAAGAAGCCAATATCTAAGCCTTCAGCACCTTTTCTAGGTGTTTTATCAATAAGCTGAATGCCTTTGGACTCAACTTCATTTAAAGTTTCCGCAATATTTTTTACGGCAAAAGCTATATGATGAATTCCCTCGCCTCGCTTTTCAATAAACTTACCAATCGGTCCATCCGGTTCTGTAGATTCAAGTAATTCAATTTTTGTTTGCCCGATTTTTAAAAACGCTGTTTTCACTTTCTGCTCTTTAACTTCTTCAACAGAGTAACATTTTAGCCCAATTATATCTTCATAATATTTAATTGCTTCTTCTAGATTTTTTACCGCAATCCCGATATGCTCTATGTGTGTTGCTTCCATTATTCCCTCTTTTTGATAATTCTATTTATAACCTTCAAATAACTATTGTTTCTTTGTATTCGCCAAACACTTTCCTTAAAGAGTTGCAAATCTCACCAACGCTTGCGTAGGATTTTACCGCATCAAGAATTAACGGCATTAAATTGATATCTTCTCTAGCGCTGTTTTCCAACTTTTCTAATTTATCTTTTATATCAACATTATTTCGTTCGTTTTTAATCTTGTTTAAAAATCTAATTTGTTCTTCTTGTATTTTGGGATCGAGTTTTAAAAGTTCAGGCTTCTGCTCTTCGTTGATTTTGAATTTATTTACACCGACAATTATTCTCTCACCGCTTTCAATTTCTTTTTCATATTTATAAGCTGCTTTTTGGATTTCACCTTGGACAAATCCGTTTTCTATTGCCGTAATCATTCCGCCAAGCGAATCAATTTTTTTAATGTAATCATTTGCTTCATTTTCAATTCTGTCTGTCATTTCTTCAACATAGTAGGAGCCGGCAAGCGGATCTATTGTGTTAGTGGCGCCGCTTTCGTATGCAACAATTTGCTGTGTCCTTAATGCAACTTGTACTGAATTCTCAGTAGGCAAAGCTAAAGCTTCATCCTTAGAGTTTGTATGTAAACTTTGGGTTCCGCCTAAAACTGCTGCTAGCGTTTGAATTGTAACTCTTGCTACATTGTTATCAACTTGCTGTGCTGTTAAAGTTGAACCTGCTGTTTGAGTATGAAATCTTAACATCATGGATCGAGAATTTTTTGCTTTAAATCTCTCTTTCATAATTTTCGCCCATAACCTTCTGGCTGCTCTATATTTTGCGACTTCTTCAAGGAGATCATTATGTGAGTTAAAGAAAAATGAAAGCTGTCCCGAAAAATTATCAACATCTAATCCTGAATTAATCGCAGCTTCTACATAAGTAATTCCGTTTGCTAACGTAAATCCAACTTCCTGGGAAGCAGTCGATCCTGCTTCACGAATATGATAACCGGAAATTGAAATTGTATTCCATCTAGGCACTTCTTTGGCGCAGTATTCAAATATATTAGTAATTAAACGCATGGATGGTTTTGGCGGAAAAATATATGTACCGCGGGCTATGTATTCTTTTAATATATCATTTTGAATAGTTCCGCTAATTTTATCTTTAGAAACTCCTTGCTTTTCTGCAACTGCAATATACATAGCAAGCAATACAGCAGCGGAAGCATTAATTGTCATCGAAGTTGAAATTTTATCTAACGGAATTTTATCAAACAAAATCTCCATATCGGCAAGAGTATCGATTGCAACTCCAACTTTTCCAACTTCACCGTATGAAATTTGATCATCGCTGTCATAACCAATTTGAGTTGGAAGATCAAACGCAACAGAGAGTCCGTTTGTTCCTTGAGAAAGCAAGTATCGGTATCTTTCATTTGATTCTCTGGCTGTTCCAAAACCGGCATATTGCCTCATTGTCCATAATTTACCGCGGTACATTGTTGGCTGGATTCCCCGCGTGTAAGGAAATTCACCCGGGAAACCAATTTTTTCTTCATAATAATTTTCAAATTGATTTGAAGGAATGTATAATGGTTTAACCGGAGAAAATGATGCTGTTGTAAATTCTTGTTTTCGTTCAGGATGTTTAGCAGTAAATTTTTTATATGTTTTCTTTTCCCACTCGCCATAAGCTTGCTGAACTTTTTGTCTTAACTCATCGAGATTTGTCATTAAAATTCCTTCCGATTGAGAATTAAAGCTTTATTTTGCGAAAACACACTCCAAATTAAGAAAATCTTTTCTTTTAAGCTTAATACTCACAAATAAGAATCTAAGCTCAATTTATTTAAGAAGAATGGAACTCTTTAACCGCAAAATACATTAATGTTTTTATAGATCAATTACATCTTTTACAATATTTACGATCAGGGGAACTTATTCATTTACAATATCGTTTTGTATTAAAAGCAGAAAATAAAATGTCAAAAAAAGCAATAATAATAGGTTCGGGTTTAGGTGGTTTATCAACAGCGTTGAGATTATCAACAGATGGTTATGATGTTACAATCCTGGAGAAATATTCAAAAGCAGGAGGAAGGCTAAACCAGCTTGAAATGGAAGGATTCAAATTCGATATGGGTCCTTCATTTATGAGCATGAGCTATGAGCTTGATGAATTATTTGAAAGCTGTGGAATAAAAAATCCAATTGTTTTACAAGAACTAGATCCTCTATATCAAGTGTTTTTTGAAGACGAAGAAAAGCCGTATAAAATTTGGAAAGACTTAAAAAAACTGGAAGAGGAATTTAAAGAGATTGAACCGAACTTAGCTATAAAAGTTGAGAAATATTTAGCGAAAGCAGGAGAGTTTTTTCATGATACCGAAGACAAAGTTATAAAATCGAATTATAACAATGTGCTGGAATATATCTTAAAGCTTACACGTGTTCCTTTAAAGCATCTTCCATATTTATATAAAAAAATGTGGGGAGAAGTTGAGAAAAATTTTGAGTCGGAACAGGTAAGAGTAATTTTTTCTCTAGTTGCTTTTTTTCTCGGTTCTACACCTTTTCATACTCCGGCAATTTATTCTCTTTTAAATTACACGGAAATGAAGCACGACGGCTACTGGAAAGTTGAAGGAGGAATGTACAAGCTGGTTGAAGAGTTACTAAAACTTTTACATGAACGAAAAGTTAAAATAGTATATAACACCGAAATAATTGGCGTCAATAACTCCAACGGCATGCTCTACTCAATGATTGATAACAATGGAAAGATTTGGGAAGCGGATATTTTTATTTCCAACTCGGATGCAGCTTCTTTTAGAGGAAAGGTTCTTGGGCGTCAAAAATTCTCGGAAATCAAATTAGATAAAATGGATTGGACGCTTGCACCTTTCACTATTTATCTAGGCGTAAAAGGGAAAGTTGACAAACTAATGCATCATAACTATTTCCTTGGAAATAATTTTAGAGGATACGCTGATAAAATCTTCACTTCTTCTATTAGTCCACAGAAACCTTACTACTATGTTAATGTTCTTTCAAAATCTGTAGAGGATTGTGCCCCGAAAGGATGTGAGAACTTGTTTATTCTCTGTCCCGTTCCGGATAGAAGATATAAATCCAATTGGGATGATAAAGAAGTGCTTGCTGAAAATATAATTTCTGATCTAGGCAAACGGACAAATTTTGATTTTGATAAAAACACAATGGTAAAGAAAATATTAAGTCCGGTTGATTGGGAATCGATGTTTAATCTTTACAGAGGATCGGGATTAGGATTGGCGCACGGAATCAACCAGGTTGGTGCTTTTCGTCCGAGGAATAAAGATGAAGAATTCCCGAACTTATATTATGTAGGCGCTTCAACTACTCCCGGCACCGGTTTACCGATGGTAATTATTAGCTCAAAATTAGTAACCGAAAGAATTCGGAAGGATTATGGAAAAATATCATAATACAACATTTAAGATTAACAAAGTTATTACCCGTAGTTATAGTACTTCGTTCAGTTTGGGAATAAGTGTTTTTTCTCCCGAATACAGAAACGCAATTTATGCTATTTACGGGTATGTAAGGTTAGCCGATGAAATAGTAGATTCGTTTCATGGTTACGATAAGAAAAGACTGCTTTCGGATTTTAGAAATGATACACATAAAGCCGCTGAGATTGGCCTTTCGACTAATCCGGTTATAAACGCTTTTCAAAAAACTGCTAATGATTATAAAATTGATATGAAGTATGTTGATGATTTTCTTGACAGTATGGAAATGGACTTATATAACAACTATTATGATAACAATCATTACGATAAATATATCTATGGATCCGCTGAAGTAGTTGGATTAATGTGCCTTAAAGTTTTTTGCAACAGAGACGAAAAACTTTTTAATAGTTTGTTAAAACCGGCTCGTGCTTTAGGTTCGGCATTTCAAAAAGTTAACTTTCTGCGAGATATAAAAAGTGACATTGAAGAACGCGGTAGAATTTATCTTCCGGGAGTGGACACCACGGTTAAGATTGACGATGAAAATAAAAAGAAATTAGAAGATAAGGTTGAGAAAGAATTTAAAGAAGCTCTGAAAGGTATAAAAAGATTACCGAACGGTGTCCGACTCGGAGTTTATTCTGCTTATTTATATTATTGGGTTTTATTTAAAAAAATTAAACGGCTTAAAGTAGAATCTTTGTTAAAAAAACGTGTACGAGTTTCAAATTTTACAAAGTTGTTGCTGCTTTTAAAATCATTATTAGAAGTTAAAATATTAAGAATCAGTTAAATGAAATTTCATATCAATTTATATTTGTTTCTGTTTTTATTAATATTTACTTCCACAAATAAAGCAGGTAACATTAAAAACTATGAGAGTACAGACAGCTCATCATTAAAGTATATTCGTGAAATGTTTGTGAAAGCAGTTGATAGCGAAGACGATACTTACGTTTTGGAGAATTATATTTTTGAAAAATATTCAAATGATTACAATAATTATAAGGCAATAATTCTGGCATATTACGGCGGAACTGTCGCACTCAAAGCAAAACATGCTTTCGATCCTTTCTCAAAAGTTGGCTATGTGCTTTCTGCAGCAAAAAGATTAACTGAGGCGGTAACTCAAAGCCCTGCAAACTTGGAAATTAGATTTTTAAGGTTTTCCGTGTTATCGAATTTACCAAGTATTTTTGGTTATAATACCGAAATGGAAGATGATAAGAAAATGATATTAACACTTTTGAATCATAATAATTATTCTATCTTAAGTAAAAAGATTCAAATTGGAATAATTGATTTTATGATAAGAAGTGATGAATTAACTTCGGATGAGATCAATAAAATAGAAGTGATAAAAAGGTCGTTATATAAAGATGAGTGAATATTTATTAATAAATATTGCTATAATTTTTTTTCCGATAATTCTTAGTTTCGAAAAGAAGTTAAATTTTTTCAAAAAAATACCCTCTGTTATTTTTTCAGTTATTATAGTTAGTTCCATATATATTATATGGGATACTATTGCAACTTCAAGCGGAGATTGGGGATTTAATCCAAAGTACTTAAATGGAATCGCTTTTTACAATTTGCCGATAGAAGAAATTCTATTTTTTATTACCGTACCTTATAGTTGCATATTTATTTACGAAACAATAAGGCACTATGTAACCAACAAAGAATTAAGTTTCAAAAAGAAACATTATTATTTGTTGTCTCTATTATTGTTTGTTCTAGCTATAGTATTTCATTATCAAAATTATACTTTTACTGTGTTAATTTTTTGTGCTGCTTTTCTATCATTTGCTACATTTTACTTCTTTGATTTTCTCAATACTAATACTTTTTGGTTTACAATTTTAGTTAGCTATGTACCCTTTATGATTGTTAATTATATTTTGACAGCATTACCTATTGTAATATACAGCAATAATGCTATTTGGGGATTACGTATTATTACAATTCCGCTGGAAGATTTTTTCTATTCTTTTTCGATGATTGCTTTTTGGATTCTAACTTATCATCTAGCTCAAATTTTTGCTTCACTTATTATTAAAAGCAAACAAGATAAACCCATCTCGTATTATGGCAGTCCGTAAAAATGTTGCGGTAATTGGTGCAGGTTTAGGCGGACTATCAGCGGCCATTAATTTAGCCAAGAAGGGTTATTTCGTCGAAGTTTTTGAGAAGAATAATAAATCCGGCGGCAAAGCGAATATAATTTCAGAAAAAGGCTTTACCTTTGACACCGGTCCAACACTTTTAACAATGCCGTTTGTACTTGATGATTTATTTAATGATACAACTGAATATCTTAATATTATTCCGTTAGAAAACATTTGTAAATATTTTTATTCTGATGGATCAATCATAAATGCATATTCAGATCCACAAGAATTTGCAAACGAGATTTCAAAAAACTCAGACGATTCTAAACAGTCAGTTATTAATTATCTAAAGTATTGCAAAACCATATACGATTTAACAGCTGATTTATTTCTTTTTAAAAATCCGGCTGAATTAAAGACCTATTTCTCTGGCAAGGCATTAAGATCGTTAATTAATCTAAAAAAAATTGATACAATGCGAACAATGCACAAAGCAAACGTATCTTTCTTTAAAGATAAAAAAGTGGTTCAACTCTTCGACCGTTACGCAACTTATAATGGCTCAAATCCATATTTTGCTCCTGCAACATTAAATATAATTCCTCATGTAGAATACAATATGGGCGGCTATATTGTTAAAGAAGGCATTTACACTATTCCCCAAAAATTAACCTCACTAGCGGAAAAACTTGGTGTTAAATTTCATTTTAATTGTGATGTCCAAAGAGTTTTAACAGATTCAAAAAATAATGTTACCGGGATTAAAGTTGACGATAAAAAGATAAATTTTAGTCGTGTTATTTCCAATGTTGATGTGAATTATACCTATCATAATATTATTGAACGATAAGACAAGTCGGCAATCTATAAAATATTCTAAACTTGAGCCTTCATTATCCGGGATTGTTTTTTATTGGGGCGTTAAAGGTACTCACAAAAATTTGGAAATCCACAATATCTTATTTTCACAAAATTATAAAAATGAATTTGAGGATATTTTTGATAAAAAGATTTCTCCTAATGATCCGACTGTTTATATTTATATTTCATCAAAGTTTAATAAAAATCATTCGCCTAATGAAACTGAGAATTGGTTTGTTATGGTAAATTCGTCTTATATTTCAAATCAAAACTGGGGTGAAGAAATTAGTAAGACAAGACAAAGAATTTTGAAAAAGATAAATGATTTTTTAGGTATTGATCTTAATGATAAGATATTATTCGAAAAAGTATTATCTCCGTTCGAAATAGAAAAACAAACGAATAGCTATAGAGGAAGTATATACGGAATTTCTTCAAATAATAAATATGCCGCATTTTTGAGACATCCGAATCGTTCTAAAAAATACAAAGGTTTGTATTTCTGCGGTGGAAGTGCTCATCCAGGTGGAGGAATTCCGCTTGTAATATTATCCGGGAAAATTGCCGCAGAATCTTTAATAAAAGATACAATTTAGATTTATGATAAAAGCCGAACATAAAATATGGGCGCGAATTGTTTTTGATATGTATATAAAGCGGTTGTTTAAAAAACATTTTAACGGATTTTATTTAGTAAACGATCTTCCTAAAATTCCGGATAACGTGGCTTTAGTTGTAACCCCAAATCATTTTTCCTGGTGGGATGGTTTTTTTATTGATTTCACTTTTAAGAAATTCTCTTCACGCAAACTTCATATTATGATGCTGGAGGATCAATTAAAAAAATATTGGTTCTTTAGGAAAGTAGGTGCGTATTCTATAAATAGGGAAAAGCCTTTAGAAATAATTTCTTCAATTCGATACACAAAACAAATAATTACAGACGCCAGTAATTATGCTGTAATTTATCCACAAGGTGAAATTGAGCCGTTTGAAAAAGAGTCACTTGAATTGAACAAAGGAATCTTCACCATAGTTAATAATATAAATCTAAATACCTACGTATTACCTGTAGCTTTTAAAATTTCTTATGAAAAAGAAATGAAGCCTAACATTTATTTGAAATTTGGGCCGTTTCTTAATGCCGAAGAGATAACAAGAGATCACAATATTTTTGAGCAGTCGTTTGTAAAAAATGTCAATTCATTAAAATCAATTACTTATAATGACAAATATGTTGATTTACTAAAATTATGATAATTTTATATTTTACAATTATTGTAAGCGGAATAAGTTTATGTGTGGTTATTTATAATTCAATTACTTCTCCAATTATTCGCACTAACGAAACAGTTAACAATGACTTTGTATCAGTATTAATTCCTGCCAGAAACGAGGAAAGCAATATTTTAAATTGCCTCAAAAATTTAGAAAATCAGTCACATCGCAATTTAGAAATACTTGTGCTAAATGATGAATCCATAGATAAGACAGAAGATATTGTACTAAAACAAATAGAAATTGATCAAAGAATTAAATTGATTGAAGGGAAAGCGTTGCCGGATAATTGGCTTGGAAAGAATTGGGCATGTAATCAGTTAGCAAACAAAGCAAACGGGGACTACTTACTTTTTATTGATGCGGATGTAAAACTTTCTAATAATGCACTTAGTTCTTCACTGAATAAAATAAAAGAGAAAAATATTTCATTGCTATCAATTTTCCCAACGCAAGAAATGAAATCTTTAGGTGAATACTTCATCGTTCCTTTGATGAATTGGATATTACTGTCATTTTTACCTTTAAGAAAAGTTTACACTTCTTCCAATAGGTTGTTTGCGGCTGCAAATGGACAATTTATGTTGTGGAAACGAGAAGCTTATTCTGAAATTGGCGGACACAGTACTGTAGCACAAAAAGTTGTCGAGGATATAGAATTTGCTAGATTACTAAAATCTAAAAAATTAAAGATGGAAACATTATTAGGCGGTGAGATAGTATTTTGCAGAATGTATGATTCCTTTATTGATGCATTTAACGGATTTTCAAAAAATTTTTCCCCGGGATTTAATACTTCAATTATTGTTTTCTTTATAATAATTACAATTTTATTGCTAGTCTTTTTCTTACCTATTATATTATTTTTTTATTATCCTATTTTTGTTTTACCTGTTACAATATTTTTATTCAGCCGGGTTTTCATTTCATACCTAAGCAGACAATCAATTTTACTAAATTTAATTCTACATCCTTTTCAAATACTATTAATGTTTATATTAGGAATCAGGTCGGTTATTTGGAGCAAATCAAAAACTGCGGAATGGAAAGGGAGAAAAATATTATAGAAAATAAAGCTAGAATATTTTTAATCTTAATTTTTATTGTCGGTATTATCGGACATCTTTTAAATTCATTAAGACCTTTAATGATTTCGATAACCCCCTATACCCTTATAATAACTGGCGCGGTAGTTCTGTATTTACCGTATAGGAATAAAAACTTCAGCTTATTAATTTGGTGTTTTATTACATATATCATCACTTTAATTATCGAAATCATTGGAGTGAAAACCGGCTTAATTTTCGGTAGCTATAATTATGGTTCTTCATTAGGATTTAAAGTTTTTGGAGTTCCTCTTGTTATAGGGTTTAATTGGGTTTTGGTTGTACTCGGTTCAATTAATATTGCCAGATTGAGCGGATCAAGTTTAATTAGAAGATCAATTTTGGCCGGAACGCTTGCGGTCATTTTCGACTTGTTTCTGGAACAAGTTGCTATCAAATTAGATTATTGGACCTGGGTGAATAACTTAGTTCCGTTGCAAAATTATTACGCATGGTTTTTCATAACTTTTATTGCTTCTATATCTACCGGGTATTTTAAAGTAAAAGTTAAAACTGCTGTAGTAAGAGATTATTTTATGATTCAATTAGTGTTTTTTATTACACTTTATTTTTTTCTATAAATAGAATATGGGAATTTTAATTGCAACACTGATTATAACTCTTTGGCTGGGACATTTAATGTTTTGTCTTAGCAATGTTAATGTTGCGTTTAATTCCATATTGATGTACTTGCATTTATTTATACAAGCTTATCTATTTACTGGTTTATTTATTACCGGGCACGATTCGATGCATGGAAGTATAAGTAAAAATAAAATCATTAATAACTCAATCGGTTGGCTGGCAACTTTTTTATTTGCCGGATTATCTTATAATCGACTGATTAAAAATCATCGCAAACACCACTCAACTCCGGCTGAAGAAGAAGATCCCGATTTTTACACAGGCTCACAAAATTTTTGGATCTGGTGGCTCATTTTTATGAAGAGATACTCGACGTTAACTCAAGTTTTAATTATGGCAATATTTTTTAATGTTCTTAAAATTTGGTTTAATGAATCTTCAATCTGGGTTTTCTGGGTTATTCCCGCATTTTTAGGAACTCTACAGCTTTTTTACTTTGGAACTTACAGACCGCATAAATATCCCCATACAAATATAATGTTACCGCACAAAGCAAGAACACTTAGAAAGAACCATTTATGGGCAATGATTTCCTGTTACTTCTTTGGTTATCATTTTGAACATCATAGCTCACCGGGAACGCCATGGTGGCAATTATATAAAATGAAATAAACTGATTATTTTAGTGAGATGTTTTACTACTCTAGAGATTTTAGCAAATCATTTTTTGAGAATGGTTTTACGATAAACTTTGAAGCTCCGGCTGTGTAGAATTGTTGAATTTTTTGCTCCATATACTCGCTTGAAATTACGATTATTGGCCTGTTCTTAATATCATTTTCTTTAAGCTTTTTACAAACAGCTAATCCTTTTTCCCAATGGTTAGGATTAACATCAAGAATTATTTTTATGAATGTATTATCTTTTATTTTATCGTAACTAAACTCACCTAAATTTGTAATATCTAATTCGTATAAGTGTTTTAAATAAGCTTGTAATAACTCATAAGATTCACTGGAATCATCAACCATTAATATTTTTTCTAACTTCCCTTTTCTCACCGGCTGAATTTTTTTACTCACTTTTTCCGCTTGCTTAGTTAAAGGTAAAGTAAACGTAAAAGTTGAACCGACTCCTTTAATGCTGTCAACTAAGAGTGAACCACCCATTTTTTCTATATATCTTTTTGACAGTGCCAGACCTAGCCCGTTACCTTCATAGCTTCTTCCTATATTCAAATCTTCCTGGCTGAATGGCTGGAACAAATGATCTAGATATTCACTGGAAATTCCGACTCCCGAATCTCTAATTCTACAAATCGCCAATTCTCTTTCTTTAACAATACCGGCTTCAATTTCTATAAAACCTTGTTTGGTAAACTTAACAGCATTATCTAATAAATTTGATATTGCATTTTCAACACATTGCAAATCAACATTAACGTAAACCGGTTTTATGTTAAATGTTGTTTTGAAACTAATATTTTTTTCTTCAGCCTTTTCTTTTAAATGCTATTATTTTGTTATTAAGAATGGTGGTAAGATCTAAGTTTTCTAAAGTTAAATTATAATTACCGGATTCAAGCTGCGCAAACTCAAGCATTTGAGTTATGCTTTTAAATAAACGTTCACTACCGCTATAAAGGTTATCAAGATAAACTCTATCTTCGGCTCCAACTTTATCGCGTAAACTTTCTTTTATTATGGAAGAATATCCTAATATGATATTTAGAGGAGTTCTCAGTTCGTGAGAAAGTACGCTTAAGAAATTATCTTTTAACCTTTCAGCTTCCTTATTTACATCTCTAGCTTTTCTAATCTCTTCTTCTGTTAAAATCATTTCAGTCTGATCTTCGTGAAAGAGCACGACATATTCTTTATTGTCAATAGAGGAGTAAAATATTTTAGTCCTGAAATAAGGAGTTGTAATTTCTTTTACTTTAAGTAATGAATCGGTGTAATTATTAGAAAAGTTATAGTTTTTTTCTTCAAACGTTTTTTTAATTAATGTTTGAACGCCGGTCTTTTTAAGTTCAGTATCTTCAAAAACAGAATATTCATTTAACTCCGACAAATTATATCCCCACTGAAAAGTAAATGCGTGGTTTACATAAATTACTTTTCCTTCACTATTAATAACCTGAATAGGGAAATGAATAGGATCGTAAAGCAAGCGAAAATATTTAATAAGGGAATCGGTCATTAATTTATCGGTAATGAAAATTGAACAATAGTTCCGTTGTTAGTATTTTTTATTGAAATATCACCGTTGTGTCTATCGATAATACTTTTACACAAGAATAGTCCGTATCCAACTTTTTGCGATGTGGGTAAAGTAAAAACCTGCTCTATCAAATCCTCAGGCACACCCGGCCCGTCATCTTCTACTTCTACACAAACTTTAGAGTTGCTTTCATAAGTTCTAATTACGACAGTTGTATCACGTTTAGCTTCGGCGGAATTAGAAAATAAGTGAACTAATAAATGCTGCAATTGCTCGGAATCAAATTCGCATAATGGAATTGAATTCAGTTCAGTTTTAAAAATTACGCTAAAGAATTTTTTCATTGGAGAGATATAACGGATTACCGATTGAATTGTTCTATTTATATCTCCGCTTCCTTTATTCAAATTTATTACTGAAGTTTCAACTAAAACCTGCGCATATTTTTGAATACTTCTTATACTATCTATCGCAACTTTTGTTTTAAGTTTTAATCGATTAAACAAAATTGAGTTTGCATCTTTAGAAGAATTATCGAAATCCGTTTCAGTTCGTTCAATAGTTCTTAAAAGACTTTCTGTTTCAAGTAAACCCAGATGAACTAATCCCTGAAGTGATTGTCCTATTTCGGAATCTATGCTTGATTTAAGAGCTTTTCTTTCGGATTGTATAAGTTGTACATTAGCCTCATTTAATGCGTTATAGGCGTCAATCTGTCCGTTATATAATTGAGCGTTTCTAATGGCAGTGGCGGCTTGTCCGGCAAGAATTTCAAAGGTATCGGTTATTTCCCTTGCTTTGATTTTATGCAGTTGTTTACTATCTACATAAATAACACCAATTTTTTTATCATCTGTAATAAGTGGTGAACATAAGATTGTTTGCAGCTCTAATTTTAAAATACTTTTACTAGGATCGAAGTTTGTATCGCTTTGCGCGCCTTCTATAAATCTTGATTGCCCACTTCTGAAAACATCTCCAACAACAGTGTTGCTAACATTAAAAAGACTCTGAGGAAGACTTTCGCCGCTGGAGCTTAATCCTAATTTATATTCAAGCACACCGGAATTATTTTTAAGAACTATAAATCCTCTATCGGAGTTGGTAATGCTAATTGCATTGTTAAGAACTAACTCAAGCACTTCTTCCAGAATAAGTGAATGGTTAATTACGTTTACTATATGCAGAATAAGCTCTAAGTTCTGTAACTTATTGCCAGAAGCATCATTGCTTTGTCGAAACTGTTCATTATTATCTATTTTTTTCTTAAACTCAGAAAACTTCATTTAGCAATGATTATAATTTTTATTAAATGTTGTAAAAAGCTTAATATCCGTAGGATAATATAAGATATTAAAAATAAATTTAAAACTTGTTAAAAAGCTTAATACAGATTCTATTATATCCGGAAAGATAACAAAATTATTAAAGCGTATAAGCAATTAGCTCAAAAGGATATTAATTTGTTTTAGGAAGGTAATGCGACGAGTTCTTTTTCTATTTTCTTTACGAAGGAATTGGCTTTTAACTTTTTATAATTCGATTTTGCTTCTTCAAACTTTGTTTTGGCATCCGAATAACGTTTCATTATTTTATATAACTGAGCCAGTTCAAAGGAACTTTCTGCAATATTTAATAAGTTTTCGAGTTCAATATTTATTCTGATACTTGTAAGGAAATAACTTTCTGCAAGTTCAAAGTTTTTAACATTTCGTTCAATGATTCCCTTAACTTTGTAAATATCAGCAATAGTCAACCGATCGTTCAAACTATAACTTATTTCCATTGATTTATCTGCAAAACTTGCGGCCAGGTTATAATCATTTTTATGAGTATATATAAATGCTTTACTTAGATAAGAAAGTGCAAGTGTTGGCAAATAACCGACTTTTAATGCAACGTTTATGCTTTTATCAAATTCTTTAATTGCACGTTCATGATCTTCTTTTTGTGTATATAACATTCCAAGATTATGTCTTAGTTCGGTTATTCTTCTAACATCATTTATTTGCTCATATTTAATTAAGGCTCTCTGATAATAAGAAAGTGCTTCGTCATATTCTCCTTGTATATTGTTAACAATGCCTAAGTTTAATTCCAGCATTCCAATTAAAAGAGAATCGGTCTTAGGATTTAATAATTCGAGGCTAGCGTTAAAATGAAATTTAGCTTTATTAAGGTCCCCTCTATCGCCGTATATTGTTCCTAAAATATTACTGCACTTAGCAGCGCCTTTTAAATCTTTTTGTTTGTTAAATAAATTCCTGGCTTGTTTCAGAAAATTTATGCTTTTGCTCCAAAGCGCCTGACGGCTTGCAATATCCCCTAACGATAGGAGTGAATGTGCAGAAACATTTTCATATTCTTTTTGCTGTTTAACAGTTGAAAGAACATGTAAATATAATTGAGAAGCAGTTTGTAATTCACCTTGAGCGATTGAAGTTTCACCAAGATACATTAGTAACTGAATATACTTTAACTTCTCAAGTTTTACTTCTGAAAATGTGATTAATAAATCTATATATGAAGAATAATCTTTTGCATAAAGAAGATTTGAACTTAACTGTTCTTTGTCAGAAAATGCATAACCTTTTTTTGTGGGAGGCAGATGAATTTCACGAGATGCAATTATCTTTTTGTATTCAGCAATTTCTTCAGGAATAAAATAATTCGGAAGAATTTGCTCTATTATATTTGGTGCTATTTTAGACAAAGCCGAAAATCTTTTGGGAAATGTTATTTTAAATATACCAATTTTATATAATTATATGTAAACCGATATCTTACATTAAAAAAAGGGAATTTTTTAAGATATTACAAACTATTCGTCGACTGGTTTAACCTTTCGTCGATTTATCGTATTTGAGAAAATTATGTAAATTTCTTCAATTCGCAGAGTTAATTTTTCAGCAATTTTATAGATAAAAACCATTCCCACGAATTCCCTCTATTATACCAAGCCTTCGCAATACCAGCAGAAAAAGTAGATTCTAAATTGTACCAATGTCTAAAAACGAAATTAATTTGTCCGCCGAGATCAACATATTTTACACCTTTAAATGGTTCCGTCCATAAACCTTGAGAATAAAAAGCTAAATTAAAATGGCTCAAATAATGCTGGCCAATAGAAGCATCGCTAAATCTTACCGGCGGTAAAACATCTTCAAACATAATTTTTGCAAACTTATTGGCAATTAAACTATAAATCGGAACACCGGGAAATCGAAATGTTTTTCTATATTGATTTGCATCTACATTTTCAACATATCTATTTCCAAAACCGCCGAAGTAAAATTTGCCTTGTACCAAACGCTCGGTTTTCCAGCTATATCCACCGGAGATATTAAGATGAAAAATATTATGATTAAATAACCAAGTTGAGTAGTTATCCCAGCCTCCATAGATCTGTCCAGCCACATCTTTTTTATTATCTTGCGAACTAAAAAATAACAAAGTTGATTCAAACTGGTTTCCATCTTCAAAATCAATACTGCCAATGCTACGCCTTAAACTTTTTGCACTAAACTGAGTTTGTGCAACAAAAAAATCCGGGATATTAATTTTAATCAGGTTATCATTCAAGAATTTAATACCGGTATACCAGGAAATTTCAGACTTCTGAATAACTTTTAACGGATTATCATATATCCAATAATAAGTTTGCCCTAAACTAATATGTGTACCAATCATCCCTCTTTTTCTCTTATTAAAAAGATCATAGAAATCCGGTGCATTGTATTCAACGCCAAGTTCAATTTCTCTTTTGTAATAATACTTAGCCTTTATATGAAATTGAGGGACCGATCCGTTTTTAGTTTTTGGAGAAACTCCCATCTCCAAAGTAAAATCATGAATTATTAAAGGATCAGAAATATGAGTATAAATTCCCAATACTTTTTGATTTTGAAATCCGCTTAGAACAGGTACAAATGTTAAAATATTTAAATGTCCAAGCGAATTATATTCATTATTACTTATTTTTTTTAAACTATATTTTGCAGTATCCGGCTGACTTAAAGTTAACCTTGTTACTTGTGGATTTTTATTAACAATTTCTTGACCTTCATAATTAATTGCAGGAAGATACTTAGCTTTTTTATTAGCAAACAAAACCGGCTTAAAACCAGATGGAGTAAATTCGAATGCAAAAAGTGAATCTGAACTTATGTATAAGGGCTTAAATAATCCGCCGGGTGTATTTGTAAGTGCTTCAGCTTCGGAATTATTTTTATATAAGTTTAGTCTATAAATATTGGAAACACCATTAACATAAGCATTCCAAAATAAGGTTTTACTATCAGGGCTCCAGGAAGGAAACTCAGGAGAACCTTTAGTAGAAATTGTTTCGTATTTAAAAGCGCCTCCTGTCTTTAAACTATCACAATCAGTTAAAATTAAAGATTGTTCGCCGGAAGCACGATGAAGTACTGCTGCCATTTTATGTCCGTCGGGGCTAACTGATAGACCCGATACTATATCTCCAACATTAAAAC
Organism: uncultured Ignavibacteriales bacterium; assembly: GCA_963739985.1. Classification (GTDB taxonomy): domain Bacteria; phylum Bacteroidota; class Ignavibacteria; order Ignavibacteriales; family Ignavibacteriaceae; genus CAVUCE01. Next base: position 379,480 of record CAVUCE010000021.1, on the reverse strand, counting down.
CAATTACCGGAATCAAATCGTGATAAGGATAGCTGGAATAAACTAACGAGGTTTTTGCATCGGAATGAATGACACCCCAAAGTTCATGAGTTTTAGGCGATACTGTTAAGTCTCCAATTCTACAGTTTTCAAAAAGTAATTTCTCATTGCCTGTATTTTCTTGAAGTACATTTAAGTCTCTATATAATTCATTGTTCTTAGTTGTATAGAATAAAAAACCATTTGACGCATCATATGCCGTGGAAGCAACCTGAATTAAGCTCGGAGTCGGCAAAGTTCCAATCTTTTCTAAAGTTAAATCTATAAGATTCAGTTTGCCAATTTGTGCTAGATGATTCGGATTGTGATAGCCAAAAATTATTGTAGAATCAAACGGGTTATATCCTGGATTTGTAACCCAACCAATAGATTTCGGTGTCAAATATCTTAGTTGTGTTACTGGTGCAGATTCAATCTTATCAATATTTTGTTGTTGAAATTCTTTTTCAAATTTAATGAAATCCCTCCAACCCTGTTTTAATGAGATACCATAAATTTCTTCAAACTTATTAAGATAGCCCTCATAAAAATCACCCGGTTGAACACTGTACCAGCTAATCAGTTTTTTATAACCGTACTTAATTGCCAAATAAGAGCAGAATCTTGCCCCATAAGTGTAATAAAGTGTTCCAAGCATAAAGGAGGTTAAGCTCGTTTTTGCGTCAAGTTCATCGGGTGAGGGGAATTCAGATTTATCTAATACTTTAGAGCGGAAAAACATTTCGTCAAAATTTCCAAGCTCACGCCCAAATCCACCGTTAAACCAGGTTTCTAAAAATACTGCGATTCCTTCTTGATGCCATCTTGGTGTATAACGGCTATAATTTGTCAATAAACTGTATAGAACAGTCATTGGCTGTGATTGTTCAGGAGCTACTTTTGCAAAGATAGATCTGAAGAATCTTTCTGCCCCCGAAGCTTTATCATCGACAACAATATGAACTAACTCATGGCTGAGCAACCATTGGAATCTTTCATCAAACGGAATATTTTCATAACCTGTTTCAAACGGTTCAATTTCCAATCTTATAAAATCCTTTGGTACCGTGGTAGTGGCAGCATACCCAAAATCAGAATAATCGTAGGTATTTATTATAATTTTTTCTGTGGGTTTATAATTAAAAATTACCATCAGAGAATCCAGGGAATTCTCTGCAGAGCTTAACAGCAATGGTACAAGTTCGGATTGTGAAGGTTTATAGATTACTTTAAAATGCTTGCTTTCGGCTATTTGCCAATCATTTTGAGCATAAATTTTAACAGAGAAAAGAATAAAGAAAAGTGTTAAAAATATAAAAGAAGTGTTTTTTATAGTTTTGAAAATCTTAACAATAGTTTGAGTCACGTTTGAATCTTCAGAATGTAAATAAAAAAGCCTTCAACAATATATTGAAGGCTTAAATTTATAACTTTATTTAACTTCTTAAAAGAATAAAATTACCTATTTTACAAATGAATATCTGCTGCCAAGTTCTGATAACTGAGCGTTAGATTTTACAAATGAATATCTGCTGCCAAGTTCTGACAACTGAGCGTTAGATTTTACAAATGAATATCTGCTGCCGAGTTCTGATAACTGAGCGTTAGATTTTACAAATGAATATCTGCTGCCGAGTTCTGACAACTGAGCGTTAGATTTTACAAATGAATATCTGCTGCCGAGTTCTGATAACTGAGCGTTAGATTTTACAAATGAATATCTGCTGCCGAGTTCTGATAACTGAGCGTTAGATTTTACAAATGAATATCTGCTGCCGAGTTCTGACAACTGAGCGTTAGATTTTACAAATGAATATCTGCTGCCGAGTTCTGATAACTGAGCATTAGATTTTACAAATGAATATCTGCTGCCGAGTTCTGATAACTGAGCGTTAGATTTTACAAATGAATATCTGCTGCCGAGTTCTGATAACTGAGCATTAGATTTTACAAATGAATATCTGCTGCCAAGTTCTGACAACTGAGCGTTAGATTTTACAAATGAATATCTGCTGCCGAGTTCTGATAACTGAGCATTAGATTTTACAAATGAATATCTGCTGCCGAGTTCTGACAACTGAGCGTTAGATTTTACAAATGAGTAACGGCTACCGAGATTTTCTAATTGAGCCGAAGAATTGTTTAGAAGAATTGGGAGATTAAAATTCTCAACGGCAAAATTAGTAGTTTGGAAATTGTTTGTTACCTGAACAGCTGAAGTAGTAACGTCTGCTCGGTAACGAACAGCCTCCTCAACATTATTCTTTTTTGCTGGACCATTAGCTAATCCTGCTGTAGCGAATAAGCCAAAGAGGAGTACTGAATAGATAGTTTTCTGCATGACTCTCCCTCGAGTTATGAAATAGAAATAGTTTTAAGCTCTCTAAAAATTGCAATTATTAAGCCACGCAAAAAAAAGTGCGATTTTAGCCTATTATCAACGTTTGGCATAGTGTAATCAGTAAAAATTACATTTGCTTACAGGAACTAAAGGGATTATTGTAAAATATGGTTACAGTTTTTGGAGCAATGGGGGTGAAATAAGGGAGATTGTTCGAATTTGGTTCAAAATAGCAGAAAGTATTTATTTAAAAAGAGTTACATACATTTTAATTTAAATTCCGAATAATATTAAGTGCAAATGATTGCATATTAACATCAATTATAATAAAGAATCTAATTTTGGTCGTGATATTCCTAAAAGCTTTGCAGCCTTAGATTTATTACCGCTAGTTTTTTCTAAAACTTCTTTAGCATAAAGTTCATCTAATTTCCTTAAATCTGTATCATGATAATTTAAATCTAGACGAATAAATTGAGGCAGTAATTTTTCTTCGCCTGAACTTTTAGTTACACTAGCTTTTTTATCAGCAATGTGATTAGAAAAATCTTTTAATCTTAACACAGAATCTTCGGAAAGCAGGACCGCTCTTTCAATTGAGTTACGTAATTCCCTAACATTTCCTGGCCATGAATAACTTAAAATAAACTCTTCGGCTTCACGATCCATTCTTTTAATATTCTTATTAAACTGCTTATTAAAATCTTTAATTAGATTTTCCGTAATCAGCAAACCATCTTGTCCTCGATGTCTTAAAGGCGGCAATTCGATCGTAATAACATTTAACCTATGAAACAAATCTCTTCTGAATAAGTTTTGTTCAATCAACTCTTCCAAATTATGATTAGTTGCCGAAATAATTCTGGCATTTATTGGAATATCGTGTAATCCACCTAGCCGGCGAATAACTTTCTTTTCTATAGTTCTTAACAATTTAGTTTGTAAATTCATACTCAGGTCGCCTATTTCATCAAGAAACAAAGTGCCTTTTTCTGCCAGTTCAAATAAACCGAACTTTCTGTTTTTTGCATTTGTAAAAGCGCCTGGTTCATAACCAAATAATTCTGATTCTAAAAGAGTATCGGGAATTGACGTACAAACTATATCAACAAAAGGAAATTCGGCACTCGGACTATTATTGTGAATAGCTTTTGCCAGCATTCCTTTTCCTGTTCCTGTTTCTCCAAGAACCATAATACTTATATCTTCACGATTGGTTACTTTTTTTGCCAATGCCACGGCTCTTAAAAATTCAGGTGACTCGCCGATGAGATAATCGAAATTAAAATCCTTTATATTGGAATAATCAGAAGAAGAATCGGTTATATATGAATTATTTGAAATAATTTCTTCCAGGTAGGAAACAAATTTGTAAAGTTCAAATGGAAATACGAACAAATCTATAAAACCTAATTTTGCAAGAGAACTTAAAAGCAGAACATTTTCTCCGGTCACAAAGATAAATTTGTTCTTAACATCATTCCTAACTTCCAGAACTTTATTTATCAACTTTGATTCTATTGAATCAACTTGAATAATAATTATATCATTTGCATTTATTACAAACCGGTATGCGCGCTGATATGAAATATTATAGTCTTTCAGCTCTAATTGTTTGACGGATGAAATGACTGAAGATATGTCGTCTGAATCTGAAAATACTTTTATATTTACTTTAGACGATGACATGATTGTTTACAATTCTAATGTTTCAAAAGCAATTTTTATTTCGGACTTATTTAAATAACTCTTTCTTAAATAAGAATCTTTTATATTCTCAGCAATGAAATTTATCAGTCCCACAAAATATTTAGAATACTCACCCGCTTTTTTATAATTTCCTCTATTCAAATAATAGTAAGAAATTGTTAAAAGAACCTTCCAGGTTAGTTCGGTAATAAAAAGATCTTCCATCGCCTCGTAAGCTTTCATATAATAATCAATGGAAGAAACCTCATCTTTTGTTTCTGATTTTTCATAATATTTTCCCAGCATGAAATTTCTTTCTGCTGTAAACAGAAAATTCTCCCGACAAACCTCTACAATTTTCTCATCATTTAAAATCATGCCGGCTTCTTCAACTTGATCGTTATTTATTAAATTATCGCACACTAACAATAAAGAATATAAATAATCGTATTTAGCTTCTTGTTCCCAAAACTTATCCGATAACTCTAAAATTTCTTCAATTCCCTTTTTCTTATTATCACCAGAGTAGGTTAATAAAGCTTGTAAGTGATCAAATTTCAACTTATTCTTTTTAACTACATTATACAATTCTAATTTCTCAGAAAACTCATCAATAGTTTTTTCTAATTGTTCTCTTGAACCCAGAGTAAAGAAAAGTTTCCCCAGTAAATAAAGTGCTTCTAATTCTTCATTATTACTTTGCAGTTGTTCAGAAAGTCTTTTTGAACTTATTAGTGAATCATAAGCTTCCTGGTACTGACATGTAAGTAACGAAATTTCACCGAGATTATAAAGAATTAAAGCTTGCTCATAAACATTGCCGATACTAACAAATATTTCATGGGCTCTTCTATAATACTCCAAAGCTTGTTCAAAATTTAACTTTTCAAAGTTAAAGATTCCTAAATTTATTAATAAACGAGCTTCCTGATCAAGGTTTCCGATATCGGCATTCAGTTTGAGAGATTTATTCCAGTATTCTTCGGCAACATTGTTTTCACCTTTCATGCTGTACAAATTTCCAACATTCATTTCTATTTGCGCTACTCTCAATTTTTGATCAGCTAAGGAATAAACATCAACAGCTTTTCTTAAGTTAAAAAGCGCTGCATCAATATCATTGTTTTTATAGAGACTTACTAATCCCATTAAGTTATAAGCTTTTCCGCGATGAATATGTTTAGCTTCTTCATCCTTAACAATATTATTACATATTTCCAGAGTTCTTTCATATCTATTTAAATCAAATTCCGCAACCGCTATTTCCAATTGCAATGCCTGCTTTATAGATTTATCCTCATTTAATTCAATCAGTTCAGTTAAAATCTTTTTGCCTTCTTCAATTTTTCCGGTAGAAATTAATCCTCTTCCTTTTATATCCAGCAATTTATTTTTCTTATCATCCAGGTTATTTACTTCTAATAACTCATCAGCAAGAACTATAGCCTGTTTCAGATCACCAAGTTTTGAATAAACTTCGCATGTCATAAACTTGATTTCCTGCATCAAATCTTTGCTGAGTGAAAGGTTCTTTAAAAAATCCAACAAACTTTTTTGATATGAATAAGCCGAAATTTTTTCCGCTTCAGAAATTTCTTCCTTAATTATCGAGAACGCTTTATCATCTTGATTTGCGAACTGAAAATGTCTGGCAAGTTCTTTTCTCGATATTTTTATATCTTTATCGACTAATGCATTTGCTATTTCTAAATGAAGCTTTTCCTTATCTTCAATCGATTCATAAACAAACTTTCTAAGACTTTCGGATACATAAATTAATGATTGCGCTCTGCTAAATTGCTGAAGTATATTTTTATCCTGCAGATTCCCAACCAATTCACTAAAATCTTGATGATTTAATTTCATCAACTTTTCAAAGTTTGAGAGATCCGGTAAAGATTCGAAAAGTGAAATTATTCTTGCGAAACGCAATTCTTCCGGAGTAAGCGAACTTAATCTTACACTGTATATTTCTTCATGTGAACTTTTGAGTATGTTGATTTCATTTTCATCGGCAGAGATACTTACTTTCCCGTTTTCATACTTAACAATTCCAAGCAAAGTAATATCTTTTATAAAACTTACTATGCTGCCCGGTAAAAGATCGGCGTAAAGTAGTATTAGCTTTTTTAATTCGTCTTTAGGAAAATTTTTGTAATAAGATTTATTAAGATATTCTACTAAATGTGAATCGGTGAATGAAGTAAGATTTATATCGCGGAGATTAAAAATAAAATTTGATGTGTAATTGTAATCCGATAACTCCGTTAAAATCACTTTTATTTTATTTACCTGAAGAATTGGAATTATATTTTTAAACACTTCCAGAACAAATTCATCGTAATAGTTAAACTCATCCAGAATAAGAATGAATTGTCTTTCTGCTGTAAACGAATTAAGAATAGACTTCAAATCATCTATAAATTCATTTGAAGGTGTAGATAGGAATTTTTCAACCTTTTCAATTTGTTCAATAGTAAGAATTGGATAAACGAAATCATTATAAATAAGATTATTCAACAGTACTTTTACAAAATCCCAACCGGTTTTAGAACGATTATTCCCAATGAAAACCACATTTTCATAAGTAGAATAAATTTCCTCTGCCAAAGATGTTTTTCCGGCACCTTCAAAGCCTTTTATGGAAAATACTTCTCCACTTTTCGAATCAGAAATATAAGTCTTTAGTATTGTAAGCGCATCTTTACGATTTGTAAATGCTTTTGCCGGAAGCCAATGTTTCGTTAAGTTATTGTCAATTGGAATTTCTAAATCGCTCAAGACTTCAAGAACATTTTGATAACGATTTTCCGGATTTTTTTCTAATAATTTTTTTGTTACCGCAATTAAATTTGAAAAGTTTTCAACTTCCGGAAATTCAAATTCTTTTTCTACATGCGATTTATAAATTTCAATTTCTACATTGGTTTGAAATGGAAATTTTTTATAAAGAATTCTGTATAAAATAATTCCCAGAGAATATAAATCAACTCGATGATCATGTTCTTCTTTTCTTAATATTTCCGGTGCTATATATTCTGCAGTTCCTCTAATTATATCTTCATCGGTATCAACAGCATGCTGAGCAAAACCTAAATCAATAAGTTTAAGGATGAGTCCTTTTTTATCATCGGAAATTAAGATGTTTTCCGGTTTTAAATCATAATATATATAGTTGGATTGATGTAAATAATAAAGGAAGGAACACAGTTGTATTACTGCCACGGTTAGAATATTTTCATCTTCAATATCGGGAAAATCTAAGAGTTCACAACCTTCAAAATATTCTAAAGTGAAATATTTACTGCCAAGTTGTATAGAACTATTATCTTCACTTTTTTTTACAACCGTTCCAAAATCAATTGCGCGTACAATATTGGGATGATTTAATTTTCTTAGAGTAAAATATTCTTTTTTAAATGTTGCAAGTTCTTCGGCATTGCAATCCGGGGGTAATATTTTTATAGCAATTTCGTTGCTCGGGAACTCAGAATCTACGCATAGGAATACTTGACTTCTTCCTTCGCCTAATTTTTTCTTTAACAAATAACGTTCGTTAATCATCCTTTTAACCGGGGATTTAAGTGTATATTTATTTGTCTACCAATACTATTTGCAGCAAATAAAGTAAAAAACAAAATTATTCCGGGGAAGAAAATCATCCACCATGCTTGCGTAAGATAATTTTGTCCCGATTCTATCATAGCCCCCCACGAAGGATAAGCACTTCCGGTACCCAGACCTAAAAAACTTAATGCGGCTTCAGCTAGAATTACATTTCCGTATTGAAACACCAAGTTAACTACAACTGGTACTAAAATCACCGGAAGTATTTCATTTATTAATAATTTACTTTTAGGTAATCCAATTAACTCGGCTGAAACAAAATAGTCTTTGTTCTTTATTGAAATAACTTCCGTTCTAACAATTTTGAATAAGCTCATCCAGCCGGAAAATCCCAAAACAAGTATCACCGTAAAAATAGAGTTTCCGAATAATGCCAAGATTAAAATAATCAAAAAGATTATAGGAAACGCTAAAAACATATCCGTAAATCTATTAAAAAAAGTATCGATAATTCCGCCGGGATAGCCGGCCAAAAAACCTAATGACAATCCTAAAATGAGTGATACGGCTACAGAACAAAAACCGACAAACAATGAAATTCTAGCACCGTATACCAAACGGGAAAAAATATCTCTGCCTAATTCATCAGTTCCTAGCAAAAATATTTTACTTTTAACTTCCGGTTCTCCGCCGGATAAAATCAATTTATTTTTGCTTACTTTATTGGCCATCCCATTTTGATAATAAATTACATCATTTATCGATTTTTTTAAACTGTCTATAAAAATAATTTTATTATTAAATGAATTTTTTATTACTAAATTTTTTAATACCAAAAAGCTTTCAAATTTGTCCGGCTGAGTTTCATTTTTTTTCAACGAAATTTGCTTAACACTTGATAATGGCGGAAGTAGTTTTGTTACGCCTATATCTTTTTGGAAATCAGGATTAAAATTTGTTATTAACGGTGCAAATACAAATGTAAACGAAATTAAAATCACAAAAGATTCCGCAAACCTAATTTTATGCTGAAAATATTTAATCTTTTGTTTGCGCAATAAAACAAATACCGGAATTGCGACAATAAGGATTGCCGAAACAAAGGGATCTATTAAATCTAAATTTAGTTGAGAAATTGCAAAATTAGGATTGGTAAATATTGTACTTATATATTTCAATAATAGTAAGTAAGAATTATAAACCAAATCAATTCTTATCACTAAAATGAATAAACATAAAGTTAAAATTATATGCCATATTTTTAAACCGGATTTCAAATCAGTTTAGAATTCCTTTTAATAAACGTTTATCAACTTTAGCTTTAACCAAATCGGCAAGCAAATTACTTAGAATAACTAAAACTCCCGCAACAAAAGTACAGCCGGTAACCAAAGGATAATCTCGCGACAATATAGCTTGAACGGTTAATCGTCCCATTCCCGGAAGTGAAAAAATAACCTCTGTTATTAAAGCGCCGCTGAAAAGTAATCCGAGTTCAACGCCGGCAACAGATATTAAAGGACTTAGCGCATTTGGAATTACATGTTTTTTTGAAATCTCTTTTTCTGTAAATCCAAGAGCACGAAGATTTGTAACAAATGGTTTATTGTATACCTCATCTAAATTATCACGCAAGTATTTATAGTAGATTGCAATTCCTCCGAGTGAAAGTGTAATAAGCGGAAGCGCTAAATGTATCAGATAATCTCCCAGCCTCGAAAAAAAAGTTAGAGAATCTGGATCAACGCTTGAAAGTCCGGATGAAGGGAAAATATTTAATTTCTCTGAAAATATATAAATCAGAAAAACACCAACTACAAAAGTAGGTAAAGCATAAACTGCCAGGCTTAGTTTAGCAACAATTTTGTCAAAAATTCCGTTCAGTTTTTTTGCGGATTTAATGGCCAGTAAAAAACCAAAACTGATTTGTATTATAAAACTCAACAGAGAAAAAATAATTGTAAACGGTAGATATTCTGAAATAACACTCAAAACCGGCTGGCGATATGTATAAGATATTCCGAAATCGCCGGAGAATAAATTAACGATATAAGTTTTATATTGATTTAATAAAGAGCTGTTAAGATCAAAAGAAGTACGAATCTGCTCAACCAGTTTTGGACTTAGTTCAGGAGAAATGAATTTACTTGACGGATCGCCGGGAGAGATTCTAAGTAAGATGAAGATAAAAGTTATAAGCAAAAACAAAACTACAAAGGAGCTTATAACTCTTTTTAAAAGTATCCTTACAACAACCTTGTTCATTTATTATTGCTAAAAGTTTTGAAAATAATAAAGAGAACCCCGTTAGAAACAGTTTTTAAAATTTTGGTACAAATTTCATCGAGGATAAGGTTTGCTAAATTAGCCCCGGATGTTTTTGCATCAGCAAAATAGTGTAATAATTTTGCTCTTAATTTATTATTTTGGCGATTAAATACAAACTATCTATTATTCATATTATTATGATTGAAGTTGATATAAATAAATTAGGTTTGAAGAACGGTTCACCGCTTCTACAGGATATTAAATTTAAAATTATGCCGAATCAAGTTTATACAATTTTAGGTAAAAACGGCAGCGGTAAATCAACCTTAATTAAGTCTTTAACCAAATTACTAGTTTCGAGTCTTTATGAAGTAAATGGGAATGTGTTTGTTGACGGCTTGAATGTTTATGAAATTGATGAAAGAAGTCTCATCAAAATTAGACGTGAAAAAATCAGTTATGTATTTCAAGATGCAGCAAATTCATTCGATCCTCTAAAAAAGCTTGAATATTACTTTGAAAAAGTGATAAATAATTTAGATACTGCTTCCCTTCTCCAATATTTTCTTCTTCCAAACTTGAACCAATTAAAACAACTTTATTCTTACGAACTAAGCGGCGGAATGGCTCAAAGAGTTTCCTTTGTACTCGCTCTTTTATCCGATCCGGAAATTATAATTCTGGACGAACCGACATCCGGAATTGATCCGGCAATCGCAAATTTGTTCCTATTAAAATTGAAGGATTTTGCTAGTAAGAAAAACAATTCGGTTTTAATGGTGACACATGATTTACTTTTTGCGGAAAAGGCAAGCGATCAAATTGCTCTACTGAAAGATGGAACTTTAAGTGAATTTATAGCAACGGAAGATTTTTTCGAAATTAAAAAAGATATCAATCAAGCTAGACTGATTACTACCTTAAAAGAGTTAATGCAATGAGTAAAATTCTTGAAGTAAAAAATGTTTCATACAAAGCAGAAGATTTAACCTTCTTAAGCGGGAAAGAAAAATCTAAAGAAATTCTAAAAGATATAAACTTCAGTTTAGATAAAGGCAAAATACTGGGAATTGCAGGTGAATCAGGAAGTGGAAAAACTACTTTAGCAAAATTGATTGCGGGAATTAAAAAACCAACTTCCGGTATAATTCAACTAAATACTTCCGTTGAATGGAAATTATTGAATCCAAATCCGGTGCAGATACTTTTCCAAAATAACGGAGAGATTTTAAATCCCTTTAGAAAAGTAAATTCGATAGTTTCAGAAGCGCTGATTATTAGAAATCAAAACGTTAATGTTGATCAAGAAAGTGAAAGGATTTTTCGTTCTGTTAATCTCAATGATAAATTACAAAATCGAAGAGGTTTTGAACTTAGCGGCGGTGAACAACAGAGAGTTGCCCTAGCACGAATTCTAGCTGCAAATCCTGAACTTATTATTCTCGATGAACCTTTCTCTGCTCAGGATACCGAATCTCAGTTAAACCTACTAGATCTATTTCTTAAAATTAAAGAAGAGTTCTTTGTTACAATTATATGTATTTCTCACGACATGAAAATTTTAAGAAAATTATGTGATGAAATCTTAATTATGTATAACGGTAAAATTGTTGAGCAAGGAAATAAAGAGATAATATTTAATTCACCCGAACATGATTATACAAAATTTTTACTTCGCGCGGAAAATTATTCCCTAACTTTAGATGAACTGAATACTTTAAATTCAAGACTACCGGAATGAACAAAACAAATGTTGTAAGAATTCTTGAAGCCAATAAAATTCCTCACACTGTTCACGAATACGAAGTTGATGAAAACGATTTAAGCGGAATTTCTGTTGCGAAGAAAATTGGGGCAGAAGAAGACACAGTTTTTAAAACGCTGGTAGCGCACGGAGATAAATCCGGACCGGTAGTTTTTTGTATTCCTGTAACAGCCGACTTAAATTTGAAGAAAGCTGCGGCGGTTAGTTCAAACAAAAAGGTAGAAATGTTAAAAGTAAAAGAACTGTTACCTTTAACAGGTTATATTCGAGGCGGTTGCTCTCCTGTTGGAATGAAAAAAAACTTTCCAACTTATATTGAAGAAACAGCACAAATGTTTGAAAAAATATATGTTAGCGCCGGAATAAGAGGAATGCAGGTGCGTTTAACACCCGCAGATTTGCAAAAACAGACAAATGCTGGTTTTGTAGATTTGATCTAACTTCTTTTTTAATATTAGCTTATAAGATACTTCATCTTTAGGGTAGATTTATTTTCTTTTCTTTTAAAATGATATTTTGTATTTTTACCGACTAAAATGTTAGGAGATTAAAAGATGGCTAAACAACAATCATTTGCCGATAAATCAAAATCGAAGTCAAAAACTGTCGGTATCAATGTTAAATTGATTAAGGCTATTAAAACAGCGAAAGGCAGCTACAAGTTTAACGAAAAATTCGTTAAGGTTGAAGATATCAGCAAAGTCACTGATATAAAATAGATAAAAAATTAAGCGGTTCTCACCGCTTTTTTTTTATCTAAATCCTTGTAAACCAAGCCTATATATCTGCTTACAAATTCATCTCTTGACTTAATTATAAAAATTATTATATTCAAAATTACTACCGCATAACAAGTGAAGGCAAACTACTGAGCCGCAAGTTTGTTATGATATCTCGCAAAACGACTAAACTAAATTTTACATTTAAGTTTAATAACATTTGAAAGGAGGATGTCAAGAGATGATTACCCCTAAAAAGATGAAATTTTATGGATTGAAGGATATTGACCGCATCCCCCAACTACAATTACTTACCGAGGAAGAAAGATTCAATTTGAAAGTTGTTTCCCACGTACTTCCCTTTAGATCGAATAATTATGTAGTTGAAGAGTTAATTGATTGGAATAATATTCCGAATGATCCCATATTCCAACTGACGTTTATGCAGAAGGATATGATTACCGATAATCAATTTGATAGAATGGCTGATGCAATTAGAAGGGATTTACCACAATCCGTAATTAGAGAGCTTGCAAACGATATTCGTTTGGAATTAAATCCTCATCCTGCCGGACAAATGACCGCAAATGTTCCGGAAATGAATGACGAACCGGTTCCGGGAGTTCAGCATAAATACAGAGAAACTACATTAGTATTCCCCTCATCCGGGCAAACTTGCCATGCTTACTGTACATTCTGTTTTAGATGGGCGCAATTTGTTGGAATGAACGATCTTAAATTTGCAACTGATGAATCAAGACGTTTCCAAAAATATTTATCCGAACACAAATCTGTTACCGATGTTTTATTTACCGGCGGCGATCCAATGATTATGAGTCTGAAAAATCTTGAAACTTATATTGAACCTTTGCTCGAACCGGAATTTGATCATATTCGTTCAATTAGAATTGGAACAAAATCAATTTCGTATTGGCCTTACAAGTACGTAACTGATAAAGATGCTGAAGGCTTTTTAAGATTATTTGAGAAGGTTACTAACGCCGGAAAACATCTTGCAATTATGGCTCATTTCAATCATTGGAAAGAATTATCCACAGAAGTTTCTCAAGAGGCAATAAAAAGGATCAGACAAACAGGCGCCGAGATAAGAACCCAATCACCTTTAATTAAACATATTAATGATGATCCGGACGTTTGGGCAAAGATGTGGAGAGATCAAGTGAGTCTGGGTTGCATTCCTTATTATTTCTTTATTGAAAGAGATACAGGAGCTAAAAAATATTTCGCAATAACGCTGGATGATGCTTATAATATTTATCGCGATGCATATATTCAAGTATCCGGATTAAGTAGAACTGTTCGCGGACCGTCAATGTCGGCACTTCCGGGAAAAGTAGCTATCGAAGGTATAACTGAAGTTCGCGGAGAAAAAGTGTTTGTCCTAACTCTGCTTCAAGCGAGAAATCCGGAATGGTGCAAACGTCCGTTTTTTGCAAAGTATGATCCAAATGCAAAATGGTATACCGACTTACGTCCGGCTTTCGGCAAAGATAAATTTTTCTTCCAGGATGAATTAAATGAAATCTTAATTAGTAATTGCGGACAAATGTATTTTGATTCTGATTATGAAGAAAGTGAAGATTTAGATACCGAAATGGTAGCGTAAATTAATTACAGAAAAATGTCCTACCAGCGCAGCACGGTTTTGCAGAATACCATTTACGGGTCATTCTGAGGAAGTCCGGACTTTGACGGACGACCGAAGAATCTTTCTTTTTGATCGAAATTGAGATCCTTCAACGGCCTGGCAGGCGGAAATATGTTTTTATTTTTTTGCAGCTTTTTCCTCATCCTAAAATGTTTTAACATTAATAACGTAGGGGACGCAAACTTTGCGTCCCCTACAAAAATTAGGTTATACTGAAACTTTTATTTAAGAAGAATACACTTCTTTATTATAATATTTTCTCCCGATTTTACCTTGTAAAAATAAATTCCACTTGGCAAACCGGAAGCATTGAACGTTGCGGAATATTCTCCTTCCGGCTGGTTTTTGTTTACCAGCATTTGAACTAATTGTCCGAGTGAATTGTAAACTGATATTAATACGTGTGATGTTTTAGGAAGTGTATATTTTATTGTTGTGCTGGGATTAAACGGATTCGGGTAATTTTGATAAACTTTAAATTTGGCTGGCGTCTGAATTTTATCTTTTATTCCGGTAACTTTACTAGCAGTAACCCATTGATAAACTGAATCTTTTTTTATCGTGTGGTCTGAATTCTGCCCAGTAGAAGGAACAACGGGATTGTAAAGAGTATTCCTTTCGACCAACTCTTGTTGATTAATTGGCCGGTCTTGAGCGAATATAATAGAGGTAAGTGAAAACAAACAAATTGCTGATAACAAGTAGTATAAATGTTTCTTCATTGCTGCTTTATTTTATATCGCATTTTTTAAGTTAAGCCTTTTATTATAATAGGCAAGCAGTATTCAGCAAAAAGATTTTGAGTTGGCATTAATGTCTATTCCCACATTAACGTAGGGGACGCAAAATTTGCGTCCCCTACAAAAGACCAAGCATAAATATTTTTATTTTGCAGTGGATGCAAAACATTTTCCTCTGCGGTTTCTCTGTGTTCTCTATGGTTAATTTTTTTTACCGCTGAGTAAACAGAGAAAAAAAAGCGTAGAAATGTCATTCCCGTGCAGGTGGGAAGCTATATCTTTTTTTTCTAAAATGATTTCTCTTCACTTCATTCATCGAAAGGACAAATGATTCATGGTTTATTAAAAGGAGAAAGTTTTTTAGATTATTCGGTCGTCCGGCTATTGCCGGACTTCCTTTGAATCACTTATAAATTAATTACTAACGCAACAGCCAGGCTGGATATTTTAGTTATTAAATAACTGCAAACTAAGACAGCCTTCAAGTTCCAATAATTTTTCTTTAATTCCGCTTCCGCAGCTGTAGCCTCCTAAATCTCCCGACGAAGTGATGACTCGATGACACGGAACAATTACCGGAATCGGATTTGCGCCGAGAGCTCTACCAACTGCTCTAACAGATTTTGTGTTACCAACTCTCTCCGCAATTATTTTATAAGTCACCAACTCGCCGTAAGGAATTTTCTTTAATTCTTTCCAAACATTAATTTGGAAATCAGTTCCAATGGCATCAAGAGGAAGTTCGAATTTTTTCCTTTCAAGATTAAAATACTCTGTAAGTTCGTGAAATACATTGTACATATAAGGATCGTCGGATTGCAAACGAATAACATTGTAGTCATTCATTTCCGCACTTTTTTCGTTCATAAAAATATTTCTGATGCCTTTATGAGAAGTGAATACTTTGAAGTGGATACCGGCAACATCAGCTTCCGCGCAGTATAAATTTCCAAGCATTTTCATTTGAGGTTTCAACCTTTTAATGTAAAAGGAATTTATTAAAAAGATTTGTAAACGGAAAGAAATAAAAAAAGCCTGCCATAATTGAAATGACAGGCTTCTTAAAACAATTTATTTATTTTAAGCTGAAACGACTTCGAGTGCGGGATTTACATCTCTTTTAAAAGACCTTCAATTGCCATTAAAGTGCCGTTAATAGCTGTTGGACAAGTTCCGCAAGCTCCTTGATATCTAATCTTAACGGTATAACCATCAATTCCTAAAACAGTCAAACCACCTCCATCGCCAGCTAAAGCAGGGCGAACTTTTTTATCCAGTATTTCATTTATTTGCTTCATTATTTCGCTGGAATCTTCCTCAAGCGGCTGAATGTCTTTTTCTTCAGGAATTAGATTTTTATCAAATGACTTTAAAAATTCAATAAATGGTCTTTGAATTAGTCCCCAATTTGCATCAGGTTTCTTTTCAATCGTGACAAATTTATCCATATAAAATACTGACGCAACACCATCAATATTAAAAACACCTTTTGCTAAAGGATCATTTTCAGCATCTTCTTTACTCGAAAATTGTCTGGTCTCTAATTTTAAAAGTCTCTCGTTCAATATAAATTTTAACGCATGCGGATTCGGTGTCAAATCAACATCTTCAATCATCAACATAATAATTCTCCAATTTTATTACTTCAAAGATAATTTTATTAAACTTTAGCATCAAGTCGCTCAAAACACTACAAAGTAACCGATGGCAAAAAACACACCTTAAAATCAAAGAGTTTCTTTTTATATTTACACAATAAATTTTAGGAAGAAATATGAAAAAGATATTAATAGTATTTACCGGCGGAACTTTCTCGATGAAGATTGATGAAGAAACCGGCGGAGCTGTTCCGCGTTACAGTGGCGAGGAACTTCTTTCTAAAATTCCGGAAGCAAATGAATTAGCAGAGATTGTTTGTTACGATTTCGGAAAATATCCCGGTCCCCACATGACGCCGGAATTAATGTTTGAATTATCAAATCGAATCAAAGAATTAATCAAAAATGAACCCTATAGCGGAGTTATAGTAACTCACGGAACTGATACGCTGGAAGAAACGGCCTATTTGTTAGACTTAAATATAAAAACTGAAATTCCAATTGTTGTAATAGGTTCAATGAAAAATAGTTCTGAACCTGATTGGGACGGGCCAAGAAATTTACTTGATGCTATTCATATCTGTTTAAATGAGAATTGTAAAAACCTTGGCGTTTTGGTTTGTTTAAATGGCGAAATAAACGCCGCAAGCGAAGTTACCAAAACATACACAGACGAAGTTGATACTTTTCATAGTTTAGATTTTGGAGCATTGGGTTTTGTTCAAAATGGAAGAGTTATTTTAAATAGGCTTCCAAGAAAGTTAGAAACACTTGAAAGTGAAAAAATAATTACGAATGTAGACTTACTAACAGTTTATGCCGGAATGGATTCTAAATTTTTTAAATTCTCAGCCGATAGCAATATAGATGGGATTGTTGTTGAAGCGCTTGGTGTTGGCAATGTCCCACCTCCGGCATTTGAAGGAATTAAATACGCTGTAGAAAAAGGAATTCCGGTAATTCTGGTTTCCCGCTGTCCCGCAGGCGAAACTTTAGATGTTTACAGTTATCCGGGTGCCGGTAAATGGCTTCACGAACTTGGAGTTATTTTTGCCGAATATCTCAACGGACAAAAAGCTCGCATAAAATTGATGCTTGCACTGGGAGTTACAAAAGACAAACAAAAATTAAGGCAGCTTTTTGAGGAAGCGAATTAATAAAATAATTACGGTTTTTCATCCCGTCATTTCTATTCCGATATATCGGGAGGGTAATCTTATATAGTGTTTAATCGATTTTCTTATCTGCTAAAGCTATTGGATATTTCGCGATAAAAACCTATTTAATTTTACAGAAAACTTAATCTTCATCAATCATTTTATTAAGCATGTCTCGCAAAATTATAAGTTCATCTTTTGTTGATTCTTGAATGGGAGAAATTGGATCTGAAGTAATTTGTGTGTTTAGAAGCTTATATATTCTTTGCGTGTAAACCGTAAAAGTGTATCTATAATGATCTCGTTTCCATTCTTCCGGTTTATCTTTTTGAGAGATCAATGTAAAATCTTTTTTTAAAGCCGCTAAAAAATAATCTAAATCTTTTTTAATCCAGTTATACATTATTACACTGTTTTTTATACTGCCAGAATTTCCAAATCAACTTTTTGAATATCGTTTACTTTTTTACCCAAAAATAATTCGGCTACTTCTTTAAACTTCACCGGAATATCGCTAACATAAAAACTTGAATAACCCATCGCGAATTGATTTGTGTGAAGATCAATTCTATCTAACTCATTTCTAACAACTTCCGCAGTTGCAATTCCGGAATCTATAAGTTTTACACCTTCACCAATAACTTCCTGAATTACATCGGCAAGAATTGGATAATGCGTACAACCAAGAACCAAAGTATCAATCTCAAATTCACGAAGCTCTTTCAAATATTCTTCAGCTATTTCATAAGTTGCTTTATGATTTATCCAGCCCTCTTCTGCAAGAGGGACAAACAATGGACATGCTTTTTCAAAAACCTCAATACCGGAATTTATTTTTTTAATTTGTGCAGAATAAGCTTTATTACTTACTGTTGCTCTTGTTCCGATTACGCCAACACGACCGTTTTTAGTTTGATTTACAGCCATCCTTGAGCCTGGTTCGATCACACCGATTATAGGCACATTAAATTGCTTCCTTAACTCATCAAGAGCCACAGAAGAAACAGTGTTACAGGCAACAACAATTGCTTTTACATTTTTGTGCATTAAAAATTTCGCGTCTTGTACAGCGTATTCTATAACGGTCGCATTTGATTTAGAACCATAAGGAACTCTTGCCGTATCGCCGAAATAAACAATATCTTCAACAGGTAAAGTTGAAGATATTCGCTTTACAACCGTTAAACCACCGATTCCGGAATCAAATACTCCTATCGGTTTTTCTTTTTCCATGAAGTTCAATTTTGAAGCCTATAACATTTGAGAAATTGTTTCAATTAATTCCGACTTAATAAAGTCATAGTCATTGGGAGAAATTCGTTTACCGTTCCTATCAAGTACATAAAATGAGTCAACTATATCATCACCTTTAGTTGAAATTTTTGCGAAGAAAATACCTAAACCCAGTTGATTCATTTTAGTTGTTACCTGGTATAAAAATCCAAGTCTATCAGGTGAAAATACATCAATGATTGTATATTTCTCATAACTTTCAAAAGCGATTTTAACTTTGCCTGTTCGTTTGAAAAACTTACTTTCAATGCGCCACCAGCGGGATTTCATTTTAGCAAATTCTTGACTTAACTGAAGAATTCCTGACACAACATCTTTAAGATTACGACGAATTTTATCGTATCGTTCTTTATCAATTTTTTTGTGGGTTCTAAAATCAGTTACATTAAAAGTATCAATTACAATTCCATCTTTACGCGTGAAAATTTTTGCATCGTGTATGTTCGCATCGTTAATAGATAGAACTCCGCAAAGTTTAGAAAGCAATGACGGGTAGTCTTTTGTAATTACGGTAATATTTGTAAAATCACTTTCTTCACTAAAAAATGCAGAAATAGTAATGCCTTTTTGTATTTCTTCAACGTGTTTGGCAATTTGCTTATCCGAAAACTGATGAGCATAACCAATATCGTTAATTGAATCTATATGTTCCTGAACGTGAGATTCAGAAATTACATCGGAATGCTTACTGATCTCTTTAGGTTCAACATAAATACTTGAAATCAAAAGCTCTTCACCGGACATTTGTTCTTCCAGCATAGATTTAGATTTTGTATAAAGCTCCGCTAAAAGATCGCTTTTCCATGAAGTCCAGACAGCGGGGTTTACGGCAGAGAGATCAGCATAAGTTACAAGATAAAGTAAATCTAAATCTCTTGTTGATGAAAAACGTGCCGTAAAATTATTAAGTGTTTCAGGATCATTTAAGTTTCTTCTAAAAGCGATTTGCTCCATTACAAGATGATTGCGAACTAAAAACGATACAGGTTCAATTTCCTTTTCACTATAACCTAAACGCTGCATAATAGAAGATGCCATTTCAGCGCCAATAATTTCGTGGCCTGAAATATTTATCGGTTTAGCTATATCATGAAAAAGTAACGCAAGATGAAGAATTTCTTTGTTCTTTAGATTGTTATAAATCCTTCCTAGAGGAGAAGTATCGCGCTCGAGCTTTTCTAAGTTTTGAATTGTAATTAGAGTGTGCTCATCCGTTGTATAGCAGTGATAAACTCCATGCTGCAAGAAACCTATTAAATCGCTGAACTCCGGCATAAACGCTTTCAATACTCCCAGTTCATTCATGGCGGATAAATTTTGTCCAACGTTTTTCGGCAGTTTCATTATCTCGCGAAAGAAAACCGAAGATTCAATTTCCGGAATTTGTGATTCATTGTAGTTTTCAACAATTTCTACAACTTTTGAACGCAGACTTTCATCAAAATGAGCGCTATGAAGTGTACGATAATAAAACGCACGTAAAATAGCTGATAGCTTTAAATCCTTTTCGCTTGAAAGATAAATTGTCTTACCTTTTATCTTAAAATCATCATCAAGGTCTATTCCCAACGAATCAGGAATCGGATTTGAAATCTCTTCACTAAATCTTTTTATCATAGACTTAGAGAAACGATTAATAACGTTTGATGCTTTAAAATATTCACGCATAAACTTTGCAAGAGCATCTTTGCTGTGAAAATCAATATTTGCGATTCTTGTCTGAGCGTTAAATTCGAATCTATCGCTTTTTTGCTTAGAGAATAAATGAAGCAGGTTACGGACGCGTAAAATTAATTTGTAACTTTCCAGAAGACGGCCGCATTCACTTGGACTGGTAATTTTTTGTTCTTTTAATAGTCTTATAAAAGTTTCAGCTTGAGTAGCTTCTTCCTGTTTATTCAGAAGCATTTTATTTTTAAGAATAAACATCCACTCAATTGTTTGAAAATCCCTCAATCCGCCAGCCGAGTGTTTTACATTCGGTTCAAGAACTTTTGGGGAATCACCGTATTTTTCATATCGCATTTCGGTTTCATAAACCAGGTCTTGCAGTAATCTTCTGATAACTTTGTTTTTAAGTATCGAAAAGATTTCCGTATTCCATTTATTATAAACTTTATCGGAACCAAGTAAAAACCTTGTTTCAAAAAATTGAGTAAACGTCGGTAAATCAGTATTCAAATATTTTTTTATATCCGAAAAATCCCGAACAGTGTGGGAGACTTCTATTCCGTTATCCCACAATAACGTTACAAGTTTTCCAATATCATCTTTGTTTTCTTCAATAGAATCCGCGATGAACATTAAATCAATATCTGAATAAGGCGAAAGTTCACGCCTACTAAAACTACCAGCCGTTGCAAGTACAAAATTATATTTTTGTCCGCCTGCAATAGAGCGAATAAACTCTTCAACCAAAAGGCTGAATTGCATGCTGAATTTAAGAGAATCATGTTGCCCCATATTTTCAGCAAATAGTTTTTCCCTTGTTTCAACAAATTCTTCTTTTGTACTTACGGAATTAAACATAAACGGTTTTGCCTGTATAAAAAAACAGAGCCATATAAGGCTCCGTTAAAATTAATTAGTATTATTTCTTTGATTTATAATCTTCACTAAAATATTCAGCTGTAATTACAGATGAAATTCCGCCGCGTACTTTAAAATCAGCTGTTAATTTCATATATCTTGGTTTACAGACCGAACACAAATCCTCAAGTATTTTATTAGTTACACTTTCAAAAAAGATTCCATCATTTCTATAAGAATTTAAATAGAACTTTAATGATTTTAGTTCAATACAAAGTTTATCCGGAATGTATTCAATTATCATCGTGGCAAAGTCCGGTTGACCTGTCTTTGGACATAAAGATGTAAATTCTGGAGCTCTATGCTTTACAGTATAATCTCTGTTTGGATATACGTTATCGAATACTTCTAATATTTTTATTTTATCGCTCAATTAAACCTCATGATATATTATTTTTTCATTTTAAAATATGAGAACTTAAAAAATTATTTATAACTCGGTCTTAATTTATATTTAATAGGATCTTCAAATCCTGCTAATTCAAAACCTCTTAATCTTAAAGCACAGCTATCACAAGTTCCGCAGGCTTCATCTTCTGCTTGGTAGCATGACCATGTTAATTCTAAAGGCGCTTTAAGCTCTATACCTTTCTTAACAATTTCTGCCTTGGAAAAGTTTATTATTGGAGTTTCAATTTTAATTTTTGTTGAAGGTTTTGTGCCTTCATCAATCATTTTTTCATACGCTTCAAAAAAAGACGGACGACAATCAGGATAGCCTGAGGAGTCTTCGTAAACTGCGCCGACATAAATTGCATTCGCACCTAAAACTTCAGCCCAGCTTACGCATGCAGCCAAAATATTTGCATTCCTAAAAGGTACGTAAGACGATGGGATTTCTTTGTTTGCTAAATCCGCTTTTGTTACCTCTATACTATTGTCGGTCAACGATGAGCCACCGATCTTTGCCAAATGAGTATAGTCAATAACCAATCGTTTTTCAACAGAATAAAAATCCGCTATATCATTGAAAGCCTTAAGCTCCCTTTTTTCGGTTCTCTGCCCGTAATTAATATGCGCAAATGCCAAATCGTAATTCTCTTTTGCAATAGCAGCGGTAACACAACTATCCATTCCTCCGCTAACAGCAACAATAGCTAATTGTTTGTCTTTCATAATTCTTTTTTGTTTAAAAACTTGGAGCATCAAAATACGAAATTAGCCCATTACAAGGAAGTGAAATTAAAATTACTGTTGTGAAGGTAACA
Organism: uncultured Ignavibacteriales bacterium; assembly: GCA_963739985.1. Lineage (GTDB taxonomy): Bacteria > Bacteroidota > Ignavibacteria > Ignavibacteriales > Ignavibacteriaceae > CAVUCE01. The sequence continues at coordinate 356,859 of CAVUCE010000021.1, read as the reverse complement.
TCGATTTTAGTTCTTTGTTTACTAAAAATAGTATCGCTATAACAATAGCCGAAAAAGAAGAAAATAGAAATGGAATTGTTGAGCCAAATTGATCCCATAATATACCGGTTATAAAAGAGCCCAACATCATAGCAAATCCCGAAAGCATGGTAAATAATCCTATCGCGGTGCCTCTTTGATAATTCGGAATCATATCAGAAACCCACGCTTTAGCAATACCTTCCGTTGCGGCAGCGTATAAACCATAAATGGCAAAAAAGATGAATGCAAAATAAATGTCAGGTGAAAACGCAAATCCTAAATAAACTACTGCAAATACTCCTAATCCAAAAACAAAAATTTTTCTTTTTCCTAATTTATCTGAAAGTCTACCGAGCGGATACGACAGAAAAGCATAAATAATATTATATAGTACATAACCAAGGATAGCTAGAGTTCCCGAGTGTGAAATATTCCTGGATTTTAAAATTAAAAATACATCGCTGCTATTTACAAGGGAGAACAAAACAAAGAAAGTAAGAAAGACCTTATAATTTTTAGGTGCCGATTGCCAAAATATTTTATAATTAAATTTGGATGATTGAGGTTTTAACTTTGATTTATCTTTTAACAAAAATGTAAACGAAACTGCGATGATTGAAGGAATAAAAGCAACTAGAAATATCAAGATATAATTATTATTGTAGAAATGAAGTAAAATTAAAGCCGCTACAGGTCCAATTGCCGCGCCTAAAGTATCCATTCCTCTGTGAAATCCGAAAATAGCGCCAGTATTATTTTGATCTGAGTTATCAGCTAGTAATGCATCTCTCGGAGCAGTTCTGATCCCCTTCCCAATTCTATCTGTTATTCTTGAAAAAATTACGGCTGATAAAAATGGAAATATTCCCGGCAATGGTTTTGCCAATGCAGAAAGTCCATATCCTAGAGTAACAAAAATCGATCGCTTGCCGGTTTTATCAGACAATCTTCCAAAGTATCCTTTTAATAATCCGGATGTAAATTCTGCGATTCCCTCAATAACACCAACAATTGCCATTGAAGCACCTAAAACTCCGGTTAAAAATAGAGGTGTAACCGGATATAACATTTCACTGGCTATATCCGTAAAAAGGCTGACCAATCCAAGAAATAATACTTGTTTAGGTATTTTTTTCAATATGAAACAAAAAATAAATTGCTAAAAATCTTTTGTGGAAAATAACATATAGTCACTTCAATATCATAAAATAAGTATTAGTAATTCGCAGAAAATTGAAGTACAAGCCGGGGTTTAGTATTTTAAGTTTTGAAATATATCGATTTTATCAAAACTCATTAAATGAGAGGCAAAAAATGCGTAAAAAAGTTATCGCCGGAAACTGGAAAATGCACAACGATTTGACGGAATCTCAAAATTTAATTTCCAAATTAACAGCAGGATTAAGCAGCGAAGAAGTAAATTGTGAAGTTATTATCTGTCCACCTTATACATCGCTTTCCGAAGCAAGTTCTTTAATTAAAGGGACAAAAGTTAAACTAGGCGCACAGAATATGCACTTTGAAGAACAAGGAGCTTTCACCGGAGAAATTTCAGCTAAAATGTTAAAAAGTGTTGGTTGTGAATATGTAATTCTCGGTCACTCTGAAAGAAGATCTATTTTCGGTGAAACAGATGAAATTATTAATAAGAAGATCAAAAAAGCTTTAGCAAGTGATCTGAAACCGATTTTTTGCGTTGGAGAAACTTTAGAACAGCGTGAAAAAGGAATTACAAAAGATGTTATTAAAATTCAGGTAATAAACGGATTAAAAGATTTAACTGCTGCCGACTTAACAAAAATTATTATCGCTTATGAACCGGTTTGGGCAATCGGAACGGGAAAAACAGCTTCTCCTGCTCAAGCTGAAGAAGTTCACGAATTTATTAGAGATATAATTAAAGAAAATTTTTCGGCTGATGTTGCTGAAAATATCATAATTCAGTATGGCGGAAGCGTAAAACCGGAAAATGCTGTGGAGTTAATGTCTCAAAATGATATCGACGGAGCGCTCATCGGTGGAGCGTGTTTAAAAGCAGATTCTTTCATTAGCATCATCAAATCCGTTTAACTTATTATTATACAAAGAATTACAAAAGGCGGTGATTATTGTTGCCAAGATTGCCGCCTTAATCTTTTACATTGATTTCCCCTCCTTTCTTTAGTATCTTTGTCAGTTTAATTATTATAATTTAGGACGCAAAATACGGATGGGATTCCCCAAATTTATCACTCTGTCATTTCTAACTTTATTTACATTTTTATCCCAACCCACAATAGGTCAAATTGTGTTCAGGGAATCACCGGGTTACCAAATTGAATCCAATGATTCCACATTTTTTGGAATAAATGATAAAAGATCGATTATTTCTCTAAATGGTGAATGGCAAGTGCACTCGGCGGGTGATAAAGAACAAAATAAAGTTTCAATAAATGTTCCTTCAATTTTTCAAGGAACCGGAGAACTTGTATTCGAAAAAAGTTTCGTTCTTTCTAGCAATCAAATTAATAATCATAGAATGACGATTAACTTTTTAGGCTTAAATTATACTGCAGATATTTCGGTAAATAATATTATAATTTATCGGCATTCCGGAGGAGATTTTCCGTTCAAAGTGGAACTGCCTAAAGATGTTCTGAAAGCGGGACAAAAAAATATCCTCTCGATAAAACTTCATTATAGTCTTGATTCGGAAAATACAATTCCTGTAAAACAAAGATTTTTATTTCCTCAGAATTTCGGCGGAATTTTTAGAGATGTTTATCTGTACTTAACACCTAATGTCTCAATTTCTTCTTTTAATGTTTCTGATACTTATGAAAGTGGATCGAACAGAGCAAAAATTACCGTCAAATCCAAAATAGAAAATAAATATTTTAGAAAAGCAGGCGACTCAACAGATGCTCCTACCAATTTTACATTTAAAGTAAAAATAGTTTCACCCGATGGCAGAGTTGTTGATATTTCTAATGATGCTTCATTCACATTAAAACAGAACAAAGAAAAAAACATTTCGCAAAATCTTGAAATAAGTTCACCCGAACTTTGGTCGCCTGAGAATCCTCAATCTTACAAAGTAGAACTTGAGCTTTGGTCGGGTACTGATCTTTTAGACAATATTTCAAAATCACTCGCAATTTATTCGCTTACACCGGGAAAAAACCAATTAACTTTAAATGGTCAACCATTCAACTTGAACGGCGTAACTTACATTCCTTCTTTTGAAGACCGTGGAAGCATGGCTAGTTACTCAAAGATGGAAGCTGATATAAAGATGATTAAGAACCTGGGTTTTAATACAGTTCGTTTTTCAAAAGATGCTCCACATCCTTATTATCTTCAGCTTTGCGAAAAATATGGCTTACTGGCTTTTATAGAATTACCTATAAATGGCATCCCAAACAATTTAGCCGAGGATCAAAATTTTATTACTAGAAGCAGAAATTATTTAACAAATTTTCTGCTGGCATATAAAAACTACTCAGCTGTTGCCGCGATCGGCCTAGGAAGTTCATATCTCCCTCAATTTGGTTCTCATCGTGCACTCATCAGAAATTTAGCCGATTTAACAAAACAAAATTCTAACTTTTTAACTTATGCTTCTTTCAGTAATAGTAATGTTCCGGAAATACACGATCTGGATTTATACGGCATCGAGTTATTTAATAAATCGTTAAAGGATCAAGGACCGGAATTTCACGAATTGCAGGACAACTTAGGAAGAGGAAAAGTTTTTATTAGCTCGGCGACATATGTTGTCTATGCAGGCAATACTAATGGTTATGTAAATGAACATTCGTTTGAAGCACAAGCGAAATATTTTGATGATTTAATTGATTATTCTGCAACAGATTCTTTGTCCGGTTATTTTATTAATTCTATGTTCGACTATAGAGGTGACTTTGCTTCGCTTGTAGCAGGTTATAGCAAAGAGAATTTATACAGGTTAGGAATTGTAGGCGAAGAAAGAAGTACAAGCCGATTATCTTACAAAGTTATTTATTCAAAACTTCACAATACCGAAAAAGTTACTATCCCAATCGGAAGTAAAAGCGATGACGCACCTATGATTTTTATAATATTCGGATTGGTGCTTGCACTGATAATAGGAATTCTTGTTAACTCAGGCAGAAAATTCCGTGAGGATGCTTCCAGAGCTTTATTGCGTCCTTATAATTTTTATGCTGATGTTCGTGATCAAAGAATTATGTCCGGATTTCATTCTACCATTCTAGCATTGGTTATTGCAGCCGTCTCAGCTTTACTAATTGCAAACTTATTATTCTTCTTAAGAACCAATTTAATTTTTGAAAAATTTCTGCTTGCATTCGGCAATTACGGTTTGATGAAAACAGCAAGTTATCTTTCATGGCATCCGCTTCAATCATTAGGATGGCTAACTATTTCATTTATGATTTTATTGGCACTTTTTACAGCAATAATAAAATCCGCTTCATTTTTTGTACGGAACAGAGTTTTCTCTACAAGCGTTTACTTCACGGTTATTTGGTCTTTTCTTCCTCTTATATTGCTTATTCCGGTTGGAATTATTCTTTATAGATTGCTGAATGCCGAAGTAGCAAATTTATATATTTATGCCAGCTTACTAATTTTTGGGCTGTGGATTTTTTATCGCTTGATGAAAGGCATTTATGTAATTTTCGATGTGAATGCGAGCAGCGTTTATTTCTATAGTATTTTGATTGTAATAGTAGTGGTTGGCGGAATTTTATTGTATTATCAGGCTCTTAACTCAACCATAGATTATCTCCAGATGACAATTAAACAGTATCATATTTTCGGATAGCAATTGTATTTATCGAAATTAGAAATATTAGGATTCAAATCTTTCGCTTTAAAAACGAATGTAAGCTTCAACAAAGGCGTAACCTCAATTGTAGGACCTAACGGCTGCGGAAAAACCAATATTGTTGACGCAATAAGATGGTGTTTAGGCGAGCAGCGAAGCGGGGCATTGAGAAGCGATAAGATGGAGAATGTCATTTTCAACGGAACAAACAGCAAAAAACCTATGGGAATGGCTGAAGTTTCTCTAACAATTGAAAACGACCGCGGAATACTGCCAACTGAATACTCTGAAGTTACAATTACAAGAAGAATTTTTAGATCCGGTGAAAGTGAATATCTACTTAATAAAAATATCTGCCGGTTAAAGGATATTACAAATCTTTTTATGGATACCGGAATGGGCTCCAATGCTTACTCCGTTATCGAATTAAAAATGATAGAAACTATTCTCAGCAGCAAAGCGGATGAACGTAGAACTCTGTTTGAAGAAGCTGCCGGTGTTAATAAATACAAACTTAGAAGAAGACTTGCTCTTAGAAAACTTGATGAAGTAAAATCTGATCTGGTTAGAGTTAACGATATTGTCTCGGAAGTTGAGAAAAAAGTTAACTCGCTTGAAAGACAAGCTAAAAAGGCAGATAAGTACAATAAAATTACTACAACTCTTCGAGAACTCGAACTTGATCTTGCCGAAAGAGAACTCGCTTTGTTTAATATTCAAAAACAGCAGGCCAAATTAAATAAGGAAGAAAATTTCCAGAAGAAAATTACACTGGAATCCGAATTAGCAAAGCTGGAAGATGAATTAAAAACAGTAAAACTAAATCTAAATGAAATTGAAGCTCAATTAAAAAGTAAACGAGCTGAGGTGACTTCTCAAACTGAAAAAATTTATAACGCACAGAAACAGATATCCGTTGGTGAAGAACGAAGAAAATCGCTTGAACGAAATATTGACCGTTATAAACAAGAGCTTGAAGAACTTAATCTTCAGCTTAATGAAGCCGAAGAACTGATTGAAGACAGCAGCGCAATTATTGAAGATATAAAGAATAAAATAACTGCCAAAGAAGATGCAAAAAGGATTAACCAGGAATCACTGGAAAGCTATAAAATTGAACTTGAAAAGAAACGCGAAAACTTAAAGATTCAGTCTGATCTGCTTTTAGATAAGTTTAAAGAAATTACGAACCAGGAGAACGAATATTCCAACCTGGAAAAATCACTCGCTTCTAAAAATGTAGCTATAGGAAAATTAAACGATAAAATTCTTTCTCTTACAAACAACATTGCTAAAACCGTTGGATATCTGGAAGAGTTGAATCAAGAGAAAGAGGAGACTGAGAAAAAGCTACAGGAAGCCGAAGCATTCTATATCCAAAAACAGAAAGAAAAAGAGAATTTAGAAAAAGAATTAAATTCATTAAAATCTAAAGAGCTTGAAGATAAAAGTGTAATAAACGGGATTAAAGATAAAATTGGATTTATCCAGGGATTAATTGATAACCTAGAAGGCGTTTCAAAAGGTGCTAAAGCTCTTTTAGAAAATCCTGATTGGGCTGACGGTGAAAAAATACTCTTAGCACACATCGGGAATTCAAGCGAAGAATATCGTTTTGCAATTGAAGCTTCTTTAAAAAACAATCTTAATAACATCCTTGTTGAAACTCTTAATGATCTGAAAAACGGAATTGATTATTTAAAGAATAACGAAATAGGAAAAGCCAGTTTTTATGTTTCCGGTGTAAATCAAAATGGCAAAAAAGGAATTCTTGAAAAAGTTCAAGATTATCTAACTAAGAAAAAAATAAAAAAAATAGAACTGGAAATCTCTTTTATTGGATGGCCGAAAAACTTCATTGAATGCGATGAAAAGTGGAAACCTTTCTTCGAAAAAATGTTGAGTAGAACTGTTGTGGTTGATACTTTAGAAAATGCTTTTGAATTATCATCTAAGTACAACGGGTTTAATTTTGCAACGCTTAACGGAGATTATATTGATACTTTCGGAAGCGTGGAAGGCGGTTCGGCACCAAAACTTGATGATTCCTTATTCGGTAGGAAACAACTTTTAGAAGAACTTAAAAATGAATTCCCAAAACGTGAAGCGGCTCTTGAGAAGCTTCACCAGAAAATAGAAGAAACCGATAACAAAATTAATGAGATCGATTTAAAAATTCTTTCCGAACGCGGTAGATTACTTGTTAACGATTTAGCAAATGTTGAAAAACAAATCGCTCAGTTTGAATTTGAAAAGAAAAAAGCCGATGACGAAATTGATAAATCACGTGCGGAAATTCGCGACTTAGCTACCGAATCAAACAAACTTGATACGGAAAAGAACAATCTTTTCACTTTGCTTGAAGAACAAAGAGAAAATAGAAAACTAGCCGACGAAGAAAAAGAAAAATTAGAAAGTGATTTTAAATCATTCGAACAAGAATATAACTCTTTAGTTTCAAATCGTAACAAGTTAAATCTTGAGTTAGAGCGACTTTTAGGAGAAAAGAAGAATACTGAAAACGCAATAAAACGTGCTGAAGATTCAATTGAAACAATTCAAAAATCAATTGTAAAAAGAGAACAAGATATTTCAACTTCAGGCGAAGAAGCTGAAGCTTTGATTTCCGTGATTGAAGATAACCAGATTGAATGCGAGGAGTTAGAAAGAACTAAAGAAGTGCTTTTACGCGAAGAAAACGAAATTGATTCCGAGTATAAAGCAGTTCGAGCCCAGATTACGGAAATGGAACGAAAGCAGTCTCAGTTCAGAAAAGAACGTGAAAATGTAGCAGATGAAATTCACTCTGCCGATATGAAGTTAAGTGAATTAGGCATTAAAATTTCTAATCTTCAAGAAAATATTCATGAAGATTATTCAATTACTATAGAAGAGAAATCTTTTGACGATCTAGATTCTTTCGACTTCAAAACAAGAAGCCAGGAAGTTCATACTTTAAAGCAGCAAGTAAAAAACCTTGGACCGATTAACTTGCTTGCTTATTCTGAATTTGAGGAAGAAAAAGAACGGCTTGAATTTTTAAGCAAGCAAAGAAACGATCTTCTGGATTCTGAAAAAGATATTATAAAAACAATTGATGAAATAAATAATACTGCACAAAACCAATTTGCAGAAACTTTTGAGCAAATAAGAATAAACTTTGTAAATATTTTCCGCGGATTATTTAATCCCGGCGATGAAGCAGATTTAAAGCTTGAAGAAGGTGCTGATCCATTAGAAGCAAAAATAGAAATTATTGCAAAACCGAAAGGCAAAAGACCAACTTCAATTGAGTTGCTTTCCGGCGGAGAAAAGACATTAACGGCAATTGCACTTTTGTTTGCAATTTACCTGGTAAAACCAAGCCCGTTCTGTATTTTGGATGAAGTTGATGCTCCTTTGGATGATGCGAACATAGACAGATTTTCTAAAATTATACAAGATTTTAGCAACAGTACACAGTTTATTGTTGTAACACATAATAAACGAACTATGGAAGCTGCCGATACTTTATACGGAGTTACTATGCAAGACGAAGGTATTTCTAAATTGGTAAGTGTGCGCTTTAATGAGGACTTTGACATTGTATCTTAGAGAAAGATTTTTTGATAATTTATTTATTGGACGAACGTTTTTTAGAAAAGTATTTTTATTAGGCACTATTTTTATTCTTGCATTTTTATTTCCTAAAACAATGCAAGCTCAATGGGTAAGCGATCCGGCAGTAAATACTAAAATTGTTTTAAACGCATCAAATCCAATTGATATTTCTTCGGTTAGCGATTCTAAAGGCGGAGCTTTCGTGTTTTGGCAAGATACTAAAGGAAATTCCAAACCGGATATTTTCTTTATGCATTTTGATGCTAACGGTAAAGTTAGTTTTCGTGCCGATGGGAAAATGGTTACCGAAAAAGCCGGTGAAAAAACTGGTCCTGTTTCTGCTGCTAATTTATCTAATTCCGCCGTTGTTATTTGGAAAGATTTCTCTTCTTCTAAAAATGGAAATTTATTCGCTCAGCGAGTATTTAACAATGGTAATTTGTTGTGGTCAAAGTCCGGTGTACAAATTACGTCTTCAAATAATTCTATTAGTGATTATTCTGTTGCTTCCGGAGCAGATGGCGAAGTATTCGTTTCATTCATAGCAAAGGAACCGGAGATAACCGGAAACTTTAAAGTATTACTAAACAAAATTTCGCCTGATGGTAAATTATTAACGGGAAAAGACAGCATACTCGTTTCAAAATCAAGAGAAAGAAAAAGTACTACAAATGTTTTAGTAGATAATAATGGCGGCGCTTATATTTTTTGGTTGGAATTTCAAAATGCTAAAATAGCTTTGCTTGGACAACATATTGATTCGACGGAAGGTTTAAACTGGGGTAAGAAACCTTTGATAATTTCCGGAAGTCAGCAGAATGTGATTTCATATTCAGCAACTTTAACTAAGTCCGGTTCTGTTTACCTGGCATGGCAAATTCAGAAAAGTGAAAAAGATATTTATCACCAATTAATAAATCCTAAAGGTAAAATGCTTTGGGGTGATGGTGGAAAAATAGCAACTAAACAAAAAGGAAGTCAGATTAATCCGCAAAGTGTTGCCGCTGATTCCTCAATTATATTAAGCTGGACAAATGATATCAGAAACGATAAAAACATTTTTGTTCAAAAATATAATCGCACCGGCAAAGCACTTTGGAACGAAATTGGAATTCCGGTTATTAAAATTAAAGGTGAACAATTCGGTCAAAGAATTATTTCCGATGAAAAAGGCGGAGCAGAACTTGCGTGGATTGATAGAAGATCCGATTCAACACTGGCGGATATTTATGCGCAAAGAATAAGTACAAACGGAAAGCTTTTATGGGATACAACAGGTATTGCGGTTGCAAATAACTACAATTCTTTAAAAAGTTACTTGACGATTGTTCAAGGTTCGCAAGGTAGTTGCCTGGCGGTCTTTAAAAATTCCAGAAAAGTAAATAATGATATATATGCTCAAAAATTATTTAATACAGGAACTTATGTTTCGCAAATTGTAGGATTCGATGCTTTACTCAATAACGATACTGTAAAAGTATCATGGTATTCGGCAAATGAAATGGGAAAAACAACATATTATATTGAGAGAACTGTTCAATCGGATACTTCAAACGGAAAATGGAAATTGCTGAGAACTATTAATTCAGAGGGTAATAATAGTTCAAAATTTTATTCTATAAATGATAAACCGTTCGGAAGCGGAACATTTTATTATCGCCTAATTCAGAAAGATAAAAACGGTAACAGCCAGGTATCGGAAATTAAAAGAGTGAATTATTTTTCAACTTCATCAAGTATAGCGGTAGCTCAAAATAATCCCAACCCGTTTATTGATGCTACTGTAATTAGTTTCTATTTGCCTGCTGCTGCCGATGTAAGTATAGAAATTTTTGATTCACACGTTGAGAAAATTAAAAATATTGAAAAAGAGTTCCCTGCAGGCGAAAGCTCAATTACTTTTTCGGGTAAAGGATTAAAGCCTGGAATTTATTTCTATAGATTTAAGAGCGGTGATTTTGTGGATGTTAAGAAAATGGTAATTACCAATTAAGTAAGGTTGATGGATAAAGTATTTAAAATATTTATCGATTTCGATGGAACAATTTCTACGCAAGACGTCGGCGAGGCAATCTTTCGTGAATTCGGCAACAAAGATAAGGTTGAAGAAATCATCAGCAAATTATTGAAAGATGAAATTTCAGCTAAAGAATGCTGGCTACAACTTTGTGATTCCGTGGAAGATTTAACTGTTCGAAAACTAAATGATTTTATTGATAAGCTTGAGATTGATCCAACTTTTCGTAAACTGATTCAATATTGCAATAATTACAATTACGATCATTATGTGTTAAGCGATGGATTTGACTATTATATAGGAAGAATGTTTGAAAAGGAATGTTTGAATGATGTTAAATATTATTCAAATAAACTCCATATAAATGATCAAAATATACTCGTTCCTTCTTTCCCGTTTGAAGATGAAACTTGTAGAACTTCTGCAAATTGTAAGAGAAATCATATTATAAATCATAGTAGCGATGATGACTTTACAGTTTATATTGGTGATGGGAATTCTGATAAATACACTGCACAATTTTGCGATTTTATTTTTGCTAAAGACGGGCTATTAAAATATTGTGAAGTTGAAAGAATCACTTACTTCCCTTTCAAAAACTTTGAAGATGTAATTGAAAAATTAGAGGTATTAAGATCAAAAAAAAGATTAAAGAAACGACATCAAGCAGTTTTGAAGCGCAAAGAAGCCTATATGCTGGAGTAAAGTTAGAAAAGAATAATTAATTATTAATAGATAATCTGAAAATTTATATCATGACAAAAAAACAAATTTCTCAAGCTTTCTTTAAATACAGAAGTTATACGCCTATTCCATTCTTGCTTGTAATGTTCTTTTTTGAAAACGCAAATGTATGGAGTTTAATTATTGGTTTCATTTTCGCTTTATGCGGCGAGTTAATTCGACTTTGGGGAGTTGGTTGGGCAGGAAGTGAAACAAGAACAACCGGCGACGTTGGCGGAACATTTTTAATTATAAGCGGACCGTTTGGTTATGTGCGCAATCCTCTTTATGTAGGAAATATTTTAATGTATGTAGGTTTAGGAATTATGTCTTTTGCTATTTTCCCATATTTGCAAATAGTAGCGCTTCTTTTTTTCATAATTCAATATCATTATATAGTTAGCGAAGAAGAAGGATACTTGAGAAAAACATACGGAAAAGCTTATGACGAGTATACCAAAAATGTTCCAAGATTTTTTCCGAGGTTAACTCAGTATAAAGACAACAGTGTAATTCAACCGCCGTTTGAATTAAAAGACGGTCTTAAATCAGAGAAAAGAACCCTACAGGCATTTTCATTTGTAACCATAACTATTTTAATTATTTGGTTCTTGCGACGAATGTAATTTGGAACAGATAGGAATTAATTTACAATAAAATGAATACCGACGCATCTACAAAAAACATAATGATTATTGCCGGTGAGGTTTCCGGCGATTTGCACGGTGCGTCATTAGTTACTGAGCTTAAAAATATAAATCCGCAGATCAACATATACGGAATCGGCGGAGACAATATGAAAAATGCGGGTATGGAAATTGCTTACCATATAAACCGCATGGCATTTTTAGGCTTTCTGGAAGTAGTAAAACATATTCCGTTTATTAAAAAAGTTCAGCGAGATTTAATCTCTATTATAAAAGAGAAAAATATTAAGGAAGTTATTTTAATTGATTATCCGGGTTTTAATTTAAGTATTGCAAAAAAGTTAAAACAGCTTGACGTAAAAATTGTGTATTACATCTCCCCGCAAATTTGGGCTTGGGGAGCTGGAAGAATAAAAAAGATAAAAATGCTGGTCGATAAAATGCTGGTTGTCTTCCCTTTTGAAGAAGAACTTTATAAAAATAATAATGTTGATTCTGAGTTTGTTGGACATCCACTTCTTGAGAGAATTGCTGAATATAAATTTTTATCTAAAGATCAGATTTTTGAAAATTTTGAATTGGATAAAAGTAAAGAGATTTTACTAATATTAGCCGGAAGCCGCGACCACGAAGTTGAAAAAATTTTCCCGGATGTGATTAATGCGGCTGATAAAATTTCTAATGAGTTTAACTTACAAACTGTAGTCGCTTGTTCTTCGAATATTGATGAAAATATTTTTAGAAAGTTTTCGCCTCATTCTAATTTTAGAACTATTAAAGGCAAAACCTACGATTTACTGAAATACTCTAAAATAGGAATTGTAAAATCCGGTACTTCTACACTGGAAGCCGGTTTGTTCGGGTTACCGATGGTGATTGTTTATAAAACAAGTTATTTAACTTATGCCATCGGTAAGAATTTAGTAAAGTTGGATAGCATCGGAATGGCTAATATAATTTTAGGTGAAAATGTAGTCCCGGAATTAATACAGAATGATGCTTCATCGGAAGGAATATATTCTGAATGTAAAAAGATTTTGTCCGATGATAAGCTTTACGATTCAATAAAGGAAAAGTTAGAGAAGATAAAAGATAAGCTCGGTGAAGTAGGTGCTTCTAAACGAGCTGCAAAGATTATTTATTCGTTAATGAATGAAACTTAAAAAAATTAAACAGGATTCTTTACGATTCGTTGGGCATTATCTTCTTAACTCAACCGTTAATGTTCTTTGTAAAACTTTGAGAATTTCATATATCAATAAAAGCGTTGTTGATGATTTGGAAAAACAAGATAAATCTTTTGTTTACGCATTTTGGCACGGAACAATGCTTATTCCCTGGTTTGTTCAAAGGGAAAAGAAAATTGTTGCTCTGATAAGTAAAAGTAAAGATGGAGATTTACTTGCGAGACTCCTTAAACACTGGGATTATCAAGTTGTAAGAGGTTCTAGCAGTGTTGGCGGTGATGTTGCTTTAGGTATTATGATTGATTACGCTAAAAATCAATCCTCAATTGCAATAACTCCCGACGGGCCGCGCGGACCGATTCATAAAATGAAAGCCGGAGCAGTTATTACGGCTAAAAAAAGCGATATTCCGCTTGTACTAGTTGGAGTTGCAATTAAAAAGAAAAAATTCTTAAACAGCTGGGATAAATTTGAAGTGCCTTTACCATTTTCTAAAGTGAACGTGATATATTCGGATCCTATTTATGTTAATAGCAAACTTAATTACGATGATACGTCTAAACTTATTGATGAGTGTGAAAACAAACTTAACGAGATTCAAAACGAAGCAGGAAATTTTTAATTAGTCTTAATGAATTTTTTAAGAATCATATTGTACCCTTTAGTCCCAATTTACGCATTAGTGATTGGGGTAAGAAATTTCCTTTTTGATAATGGTTACTTCAAAACTGAAAAGGTAAAGGCGAAAGTGATTTCTGTCGGCAATATTACTGTGGGCGGTTCAGGTAAAACACCTACTGTAATTTATCTTTCAAATTTATTAAAAAACGATAGAAAGAACGTTGGAGTTTTAAGCCGTGGTTACGGAAGAAAATCAAAAGGATATGTTCTAGTTTCCGATGGTAAAGAGATAAAAACAACTGTCGATATTTGCGGCGATGAAATTTATCATACGGCAGATGTGTGCAATGTTCCGGCTGCGGTTTCTGAAAACAGAGTTGAAGGCGCAAAGAATTTGATATCGCAAACTAAAGTTGATACAATAATTCTTGATGATGCTTTTCAACATAGATGGATTGATAGAGATGTGAACTTATTAATCTTCGAACAGCGTTTCTTAATAGAGCCGAAATTTTTAAATAATAATCTGCTGCCTACGGGAATAATGCGCGAGCCTTTAAGTTCTGTTAAACGTGCTGACGCTATTATTATAAACAGAAAGTTTTCGGCGAAAAAGGAAATACCCGCTGAAATTAAGTCTCATTTTTCAGGTAAAGAGGTTTTTAGTTCTCACTACAAGTCTGTTGGATTTGTTGATGTTAAGCATCAAACTTTTTATAAAGCTGAAGATTTTGTCGGACAAAAAAGTTTGGTTGTATCGGGTATAGCAAATCCTTATTCTTTTATAAATGCTCTAAAACAGACAAATGTAGATACACAAAATCAAATTATATTTAGAGATCATAAGGATTATACATCTAAAGAAGTTCAGAAAATTAGAAAAGAGTTTTATTCAACAAATTCGCATTCTGTTGTTACAACCGAGAAAGACGCGGTAAAACTAATTAAATTTTCTAACGAACTTGACGACATCGATATTTATTACTTAAAGATTCAATTAAAAGTAGATGAAGAAGAATCTTTTAAAAATTTTATTGTTGGTAAAATTAACTAATTCGAAAAACTGGAGAGGATAAAGGAACAGAAAAAGGTAACGATGGCATATAATGCTAAATAAAGATTAAATCAAATTAATAAACGACCAAATAATTATGGAGGAAAAGTAAAAATGGCCAAAGTGCAAAAATATGTTTACTTCTTCGGAGGTAAAAAAGCTGAAGGCAAGACTGAGATGAAAAATCTACTCGGTGGAAAAGGTGCTAACTTAGCAGAAATGGTAAATATTGGTTTACCTGTTCCTGCTGGATTCACAATTACAACCGAAGTTTGTACATACTACTACGACAATAAAAACAAATATCCAAAAGAGCTTAAAGATGATGTTAAAAAAGCTCTGACTAAAGTTGAAAAAGAAATGGGCGCAAAGTTCGGAGATAAAAAGAATCCGTTACTTGTTTCTGTAAGAAGTGGAGCAAGAGCTTCTATGCCTGGTATGATGGATACAATCTTAAATCTTGGTTTGAACGATACAACTGTTCAAGCAGTAATTGAAAAGACAAATAATCCGCGTTTCGCTTACGATTCTTATAGAAGATTCGTTCAAATGTATGGTGATGTTGTTTTAGGATTAAAACCTGTAGATAAACATGAAGAAGATCCTTTTGAAGTTATTCTTGAAAAGAAAAAACATGATAACGGTTTCACTTTAGATACTCAACTTACTGCAGATCATTTGAAAGAATTAGTTGAAGAATTTAAAGCTGCAATTAAAGAAAAAACCGGACATGTATTCCCGGAAGATCCAATGGTACAATTATGGGGCGCTATAGGAGCTGTATTTGGATCATGGATGAACGATAGAGCAAATGTTTATAGAAAATTAAACGATATTCCAGCTTCATGGGGAACTGCTGTTAACGTTCAGTCAATGGTTTTCGGAAACATGGGCGAAGACTCAGGAACCGGCGTTGCTTTTACTCGCGATCCGGCCACCGGCGAAAATATTTTTTACGGAGAATATTTATTTAACGCTCAAGGTGAAGATGTTGTTGCCGGTATCAGAACTCCTTTACCGATTGCAAAACTAAAAGAAGATGATGCTAAAATTTATAAAGAGCTCGAAAATATCAGAAAAACTCTTGAGCAACATTATAAAGATATGATGGATATCGAGTTTACGATTCAACAAGGTAAGCTCTGGATGCTTCAATGTCGTGTTGGTAAAAGAACAGGTTTCGCAGCTATAAAAATGGCAGTTGATATGGTTAAACAAAAACTCATCAACAAAGAAACAGCAATAGCCAGAATCGAACCAAATCAATTAAACCAACTATTACGTCCAATTTTCGATTTAGATCAAAAACGTAAAGCTGTCAATGCCGGTAAACTTTTAGCAAAAGGCTTGAACGCAGGTCCCGGTGCAGCTTCAGGTAAAGTTGCTTTAAGTGCTCAAGACGCAGAAGAAATGGCTGCTAAAGGTGATAAAGTAATTCTAGTGAGAATCGAAACTTCACCGGAAGACATTAAAGGTATGAACGCTGCCGAAGGTATCTTAACCGCAAGAGGCGGAATGACTTCACATGCGGCATTAGTTGCACGTCAAATGGGTAAAGTTTGCGTTGCAGGTTGCGGTTCACTTAAAATCAGCTATAAAGATAGAACTATAAAAGTTGAAGGAAAAGATCTAGTTGTTAAAGAAGGCGATTACATTTCTATAGACGGAACAACAGGAGAAGTTATAGAAGGTAAAATTGAAACCAAACCTTCTGAAGTTATCCAGGTTCTTTTAAACAAATCTCTCGATCCTAAAAAATCACCAATATATCAAACATATAAAAGTTTGATGGATTGGGCAGACAAATTAAGAAAACTTAACATCAGAACTAACGCTGATCAACCTGATCAAGCTTCCAACGCGATTGCTTTCGGAGCTGAAGGTATCGGTCTTTGTCGAACTGAACATATGTTTTTTGGCGGTGACAGAATTATGTCTGTTAGAAAAATGATTGTTTCGGAAACTGTTGAAGATAGAAAGGCTGCTCTTGCAGAACTTCTTCCATTACAAAGAGCAGATTTCACGGGTATCTTTAAAGCTATGAAAGGTCATCCTACCACAATAAGAACTCTTGATCCTCCTTTGCACGAATTCTTACCGCACGAGGCTAAAGAAGTTAAAGAACTTGCCGACGCGTTAAAAATTTCTGTTCAAAAGCTTCAAGAAAAAATTGAAAGCTTACATGAGTTTAACCCTATGCTTGGATTCAGAGGATGTCGTTTAGGCGTTGTCTATCCGGAAATAACAGAAATGCAAGCTAGAGCAATTATGGAAGCTGCTTGTGATATTGCTAAAAAAGGAATTAAAGTAAAACCTGAAATAATGATTCCTTTAGTTGGCGACTTAAACGAATTCAAAATGCAAGAAGGAATTGTAAGAAGAGTTGCTGCAGAAGTTATGAAAGAAAAAGGAAAGAAGATCAATTATATGGTTGGAACAATGATCGAACTTCCTCGCGCTGCTTTAACTGCAGATAAAATTGCTCAACGCGCTGAATTTTTCAGCTTCGGAACAAATGATTTAACTCAAACTACATTTGGACTTTCCAGAGACGATGCAGGTAAATTCTTACCTCTTTACGTCCAAAATGAAATATTACCAAACGATCCATTTGAAGTTCTTGATCAAAACGGTGTTGGCCAATTGGTTAAAATGGGAACAGAAAAAGGACGTTCAACAAGACCAAATCTTAAAGTTGGTATTTGCGGCGAACACGGCGGCGAACCATCATCAGTTGAATTCTGTCATCGTACCGGATTAAACTATGTTAGCTGCTCACCGTTCAGAGTACCGATTGCAAGATTAGCTGCTGCTAGAGCTGTTGTTAAAGAAATGGCTGCTGAAAAAAGCAAATCAAAACATGCTTCTAAAAAAGCAAGCAAGAAAAAAGCTGCAGCTAAAAAGAAAAAATAATTAAATAACAATTACCGAAGGGAGCTTCGTGCTCCCTTCACGTAATTTTTTGATCACTTAATGAGGTAACGAAGAATGAAATTATCGGACTTCAAGTATAACTTACCTAAGACTGCTATTGCTAAGCATCCTGTTGATCCGCGCGATAAAGCTAAGCTAATGGTCTTAAACAGGGAAACACAAGAAATAGAGAATAAGACTTTCACTGATGTTGTTGATTATATGGAAAAAGGGGATGTATTAGTAGTTAACGAAACACGAGTTTTCCAGGCTAGGTTATATGGGAAAAAAGAAAAAACTAATGCAAAAATTGAAGTCTTTTTGTTGCGTGAATTAAATGCCGAAGATTGTATTTGGGATGTTATTGTTGATCCGGCAAGAAAAGTAAGAATAGGAAATAAAATCTATTTTAACGATAAACTCTGGTGCGAAGTAATTGACAACACTACTTCCCGCGGAAGAACCGTAAGGTTTAATCAACCAGGTAATGTATTTAAGGCAGTTGAAAAAATCGGGCTTACTCCTCTGCCGCCATACATTAAAAGAGAACCTGAACCGGATGATAAAGAAAATTATCAAACAGTTTATGCTAAAGTAGATGGTGCCGTTGCGGCTCCCACAGCCGGTCTTCATTTTACTGATAAACTCCTAAAGAAAATTGAGAAGAAAGGCATTCATATAGTTCCTGTTATTCTTCATATTGGATTAGGGACTTTTAGAGCAGTTGAAGTTGAAGACTTAACAAAACATAAGATGGATTCTGAGTTCTATGAAATTTCTCCTAAAACTTCAGAAACAGTAAATAAAGCTCTTCATAGCAAACACAATGTGTTTGTAGTCGGAACCAGTACTTGTCGTGCTTTGGAAACAAGCGTTACTGCAGACGGATTATTAAAACCAAACCGCGGATGGACTGATAAATTTATTTATCCTTCTTACGATTTTAAGATCACCAAAAAGCTTATTACAAATTTTCACCAGCCTGAATCTACATTATTAATGTTGGTTAGTGCTTTCTCTGATATTGACATTACGATGAAAGCTTATAAAAAAGCACTTAAAGAAGGCTATAGATTTTTGAGTTACGGCGACGCAATGCTCTTGTTATGAGAACTTATGCAATTATACCGGCAGGAGGTAAAGGTGTTAGGAGCGGATTTTCCGCTCCTAAACAATATTTAAAGTTCAATGATAAAGAATTAATTGCTTATACAATTAATATCTTCCAAAAGAACCAGTTAATAGATGAAATTATTCTTTCCGCTTCCCCGGCATATTTTCCATTACTCGAAGAACTCAAAAAAAAATATAAATTTACCAAACTTATACACATTATTGAAGGCGGAGCAGAAAGACAAGACTCGGTATTTAACGGATTGAATTGTTTAAATGCCGATAGCGATGATATTGTCGCTGTTCATGATGCCGCACGTCCCTTACTTCCCCAGGAAGTTCTTACAAATGCTATTAATACTGCCAAAGAAAAAGGAAACGCTTTAGTTTGTATAAAAGCAAGAGATACTTTAATTAAGGGAAATAATAATGTTGAATCTTACATAAACAGGGATGAAGTTTACTACGTTCAAACTCCACAAATTTTTAAGTTTTCTCAATTATATAATGCTATGAAAATAGCTTACAAGAACAATTTTTACGGAACAGATGAATCTATGCTGGTAAAAAACGCCGGCGGAGTAATAAATATTGTTGAGGGTTCGTTAATGAATTTTAAGGTTACTACTAAAGATGATATAGATTTAATTAAAAAATTGCTTAAATAGCCACTTCTTTATTAAAAATGAACCTTTCCGGCAATTTCTTAATCCAATTGCAAATGGTGATCTAAATAATAGGAAGATTTTGATCCATATATTAATTTTATGTTGAATATTAACTTCAATATAGTTAGTTTATTTGTCTATTGATTAATAGAGGTTCTAAATAATGTTTCTTTTAGCTACAATTATATTACTTTCTTATTTGGTAGGATCAATTCCGACAAGCATAATTGTAAGTAAGGCCGTAAAAGGCATAGATATTAGAGATTACGGCAGCGGAAATGCCGGTGGAACAAATGTTATGCGTGTTCTCGGTTGGAAACACGGCTTGTTGGTGATTTTATTAGATGCTCTTAAGGGCGTTTTAGCAGTTGTGGTTGTTGCAAGACTGCATTACGGCGCAATGCCTTTCCATAATGCTACTCCTTTCGATGATTTTACTTTAATTCAAATTATTGCAGGAGTTTCTGCGGTAATTGGACATATTTGGACAATATTCGCCGGATTCAGAGGCGGAAAAGGAATTGCTACCGCTCTCGGAATGTTATTGATGATTACTACGGTAGATATGCTCATCGCAATTGGGGTTTTTATAGTTGTTGTTTCAATTTCACGCTACATTTCTTTAGGATCAATCTTAGGAGCAATTGCAGTTCCATTAACGTTAGTTGTTAGAGAAAATATTTTTAATGTTAATATTCCAGGTTACAATACTTTGCTTCCTTTTGTCATTGCTATTACATTGCTTGTAATGTTCACTCACAGAAAAAATGTTGTACGTTTATTAAACGGCAACGAAAGCAAAGTGAGTTTTTCCAAAAAGAAATCATAACCCTACAAAATTTTAATGAAAATTTCAGTTTTAGGTGCAGGCGGCTGGGGCACAACTCTTGCCGTCTTGCTTCATTATAACGGCCACAAAGTTACCCTTTGGGAATACAAAAAAAACTACGCTAAAACACTTCAAAAGAAAAGAGAAAATGAGATTTATCTTCCGGGAATTGAAATTCCAAAAGGAATAAATATAACTCATGATCTCGATGAATCTACCATCGATCAAAACATGATTGTTCTTGCAGTACCTTCACAATTCTTGAGAAGCGTTATCAGTGAAGTCAATCCCAACGAAGTAAAAGATTCCATTTTTGTAAGTGTTGCTAAAGGTATTGAGAACAGTTCTCTTCTTACAATGTCACAAATGATTCAAGAAGTTATTCCTACGCTTGATGATCAACAAATTGGTGTTCTATCTGGACCAAGCCACGCGGAAGAAGTTAGTAAAAGAATACCGACCGCTGTGGTTGCTGCATCTCATAGCGAAACAACATCTAAATCAATTCAGGCAGCTTTTATAACTTCATATTTTAGAGTCTATGGTTCTACCGATGTACTTGGTGTTGAACTTGGCGGCGCGTTTAAAAATGTAATTGCCATCGGTGCTGGAATTATTGATGGAGCGAAGTTTGGCGATAATACAAAAGCTGCAATTATGACTCGCGGCGTTGCTGAAATTGCGAGATTAGGAACAGCGATAGGAGCAAATCCGGATACTTTCGCCGGACTTTCAGGAATGGGAGATTTAATTGTTACTTGTATGAGCAAACATAGCAGAAATCGTTTTGTTGGCGAACAAATAGGCGCAGGCAAAAAGCTAAAGCAAGTTTTAAAATCTATGAACATGGTTGCCGAAGGAGTTCAAACAAGCCGCTCTGCTTCTCAACTTGCAAAAAAATATGAAGTAGAAACTCCGATAACAGATGAAGTTTACCAAATTTTATTTGAAGATAAAGACCCCGTTAAAGCAACAACCGATTTAATGACCCGCGACATGAAGATGGAAGGCGAATAAAATTCTAACTACAAGTAGCGACTTGCCATTACCAAAAGACTTTAAATATTTAATTAACGAAATTTTTGAGCTTTCTTCTACGATCTTCTAAATCCGGAAGTAAAAAACATATCTATCTAAAACGTATTTAATATTTACTTTTCTTACCAAAGGTTAATAATTGTCAATACAAAATGGTGTAAGTATTTTTATATTTTGTTCTTACAATCAATATTTTATATTTATTCCGCTAATTCAAACTTCTAAAATATGACAATGTGAGTTTTTATTGATTCTGTAATTTTACCTTCATTATAAGTCCAAATCAAAAATTACCGGAGCAATAATGCGCCTTACATTAATTGTGTTTTTAACACTCACTCTCACTTTATATGCACAAATCGAAAACGGAAATTTCAGCGGACACGTAAGCGATGACTCAAACGGACAGTCTTTAATTAATGCTAATATTATTGCTAAACCTGGCAACCAAGGAACCGTAACCGATAGTCTAGGTAATTTTAGTTTTGCTCTTCCGTTCGGGACGTATGAAATTCTGATCAGTTACATTGGATATAAATCCGAAAAAAAAGGAATCACAATTTCGCAAATTAAGGCACCAACCTTTCTTTCCATCAAATTAACACCTAAAGCAATAGAACAAAAAGAAGTATTTGTTACCGGGGAAAAAGAATTTTTTTCACCGGCGACTCAGGAAATGAAACAGCAGGATATTGTTAGAATGCCTACGGTATATTCTGATGTTTTAAGAAGTGTGAAAATTTTAGCGGGAGTAAATTCAAATAACGAACTAACAAACAGCTACAATGTCCGCGGAGGAAATTATAACGAGAACCTTATATATCTTGACGGATTTGAAATTTACCGGCCATTTTTAATTACCAAAGGAATTGAAGAGAATCAATCTATTGTAAATGGAGATTTAATAAATAATCTCCATTTTAACGGTGGAACATTTCCTGCAAGGCTCGGGGACAAAATGTCATCAGCTCTAGAATTGACATACAGAGACAACTTTGATTCAACTCTTCACGGGCATGCTAAAGCTGGATTACTAAACTCCGGACTTTCACTTTTCAAAAAATATGGGAAGTTAAATTTAGCCGGTGCAATCAGATATTCTTATCCTAAAATCTTTGCACAGATACTTCAAACCACCGGAGATTATACTCCTATATATTTTGATGCTCAGCTTCTTGCAAATTACCAGCTAACAAAAAATTCGAATTTGGAGCTTTTATTTATAAATGCTCAAAATAAATTTGAAATGATTCCGGAAGCCTGGCATGGCTATTTTCAAACCGGTTTTCTTTTAGTAAAAGAAGTTAGGTTAAAATATACCGGAGATGAAAACTATAAATTTAATACCAGGCTAGCCGGAGCGAGATACAATAATAAAATTTCAGATAATTCGAGCATTTCCATTTTAGGTTCGATTTATTCAACAACAGAAAACTACTTTAAAAACCTTACCGGGAATATGTACTACTCGGACAATTCATACGATAATCAACAACCTCTAATCTATTATAAAACACGTTACGAAAATACTGACGACAAACTGGATATGAACAGGTTTGAGTTGAAATCAATCTACAAATTGAATACGCCAATTCACTTATTTGAAGCAGGCTTGACACTCCGCTATTTCCAATTTAGAAATACGGTGAATGAATCGACTTACGAAACCGGGGTTGATTCGGTGCTTAATTCTCCCGACAATGTAAAGTTTCAACAGAACATCAACTTCCCTTCCTTTAGCGGTTATATTCAGGATAGAATTTATTTAAGCAAACAATTTCAAACTGAAGCCGGGATGAGAGTTTTACGTTATAATTTTAGTAACGAAACGCTTGTAAGCCCTCGGTTAAGTATTAATTATATATATTCACAATCGGGCTCCTTAAATTTTAGTTCGGGAGTTTACTATCAGCCTCCTTTTTATTACGAAGTGGATAACAAAACAGTAATTAACTCGACTACAAGCCTAAAATCGCAGCGTTCTATAAATTTAATGCTAACATGGCAAATAAAAACTGAGCACAATTCAAAATATACGTTCGATGTTTATTATAAAAAACTTGATAACTTAATTCCATATTATGTGGATCAACTGAAATTAGTCTACGGAGATCAAAATAATTATGAGGGATACGCTCGTGGTTTTGATTTCCAGTATGAAGGCGAACTCGTAAAAGGAATTAAATCATGGATTGGTTACAGCTATCTGGACACCGGAGAGAAAATAAAAGGAAGCTCTGCAGGTTACACACGAAGATTGCTCGATCAACGACATACAATAAAAGTTTTTCTACAAGACAAAGCTAAGAACCTTCCTAATTTTAAAGCTCATGTTAGATTTTTATTTGGATCCGGTTACTTATTTCATCCGAGAACTTCAGTAAAAGATCCGGCTACAAATAAATACTACATGAAAATCGATTATACAAAAAGCTGGGTTCTGCCTTTTTATTTTAGAACTGATATGGGATTATCGTTCAAGTTTGATCTAAGCAAAACTTCTAATTTAGTTTTTATAGTTGAACTGTTTAACGTTTTTAATAAATGGAATATTGCATCATATAAATGGTATCATGTTTTCCCGGATAGAACTGCACCCGAAGCCGTTCCTCAAGTTTTCTCCGGCCGTTTTTTAAGTCTAAATGCAGAAATGAATTTCTAGGCACTAGCAACAAGTCGCGACTCGTCACGCAAATATTTGTTATCTATCCGGTAAAGAAATTCCTTTAATTTTTCTGTACAATGAAACAGCATAAGAGTCAGTCATGCCGGAAACAAAATCGGTGATTTTTAATAGTCTTGTATACAGATCATTATCCGGTTTTTCATTAAGCGATAAAAACTGTTTCGGAAGAAGTTTAAGAATATTTCTATTTTTTATTGAAAGATTACCTTCAGCGGATTGATTGACTGCGGTTATAAAAGTATCCAATAATCCGCCAAGAACTTCATAACCTGCAGTTTCTCTTTCAACAACACTTCTATATGAATAAATTTCTTTAACAGAAATATCTTTAATAATATCAAGCTCCGTATTTGACTTACTTAATGAAATTAAATCAACATCAAGCTTTCCTTTTAAAACATCCTCTTCTTCATCTATAAAAACATCTGATAATTCTTTGACAAGATTAGAAATAGTTTTTGCGCGCAGATAACCAATCTTATCATTTAAATCTCGTTCAGCATAAGCTTTGAGTTTACCATTTTTAATAAATGGCATAAGCAAAGCTTCTGTATCTTTAAACGAAAGCAAACCTAAACGGAATCCGTCTTCCAGATCCATAATTCTATAACAAACATCATCTGCGGCTTCAACTAGAAAAGCCAGCGGATGCCTGTTACGCCACAGTGATTTTGCAGGAGTTCCCGGTTTCTTTTCCAGTCCAACTTCATCGGCAATTTCTAAAAACAAATCTTTTTCCGCCTGGAAAAATCCGAACTTCTTATAAAGCTTACTCTTTTTAATATTCTTAACATCATTTTGAGTAGGAAAAGATTCTTTAGGATATTTTGTAAAAGCAGCCAAAGTTGCGCAAGTTAATCTTAAGCCTCCTCTTATTTTTGAATTTTGAAGTTTGGTAATTATTCTAAATCCCTGGGCATTACCTTCGAATTTTGTAAAGTCGTTCCATTGTTTTTCGTTTAACGAATCGTTAAAACTTTTACCGTTCCCGGTTCTAAAATACTCAGCAATAGCATCTTCACCTGAATGACCAAAAGGCGGATTACCGATATCATGAGCCAAACATGCAGCAGCAACAATTTCTCCAAAATGGAATTGAGTAAACCGCTCATTTAAATCGGAATAACGATCTAATATTCTTTTTCCGACTAAATTCCCAAGCGATCTTCCAACGCAAGAAACTTCTAAACTGTGTGTTAATCTATTATGAACAAAATCGCTTTCCGGCAAAGGAAACACCTGAGTTTTATCTTGCAATCTTCTAAAAGCAGATGAAAAAACAACACGATCAAAATCTCTTTGAAATTGACTTCGTCCATCTGTGTTTTGTGCCGTTGGAAGTTCATCACCCAAAAGCTTTTTAGATAAAAGTTTGTTCCATTCCATTTTTGATGATCTCTTCTATAATGAATGATTCATTTCAATACCAAAAATAAATTTATAGAACCCTAAATACAAAAATTATTCAATATTAAGCAAAATTATTAGCCTTATATCAAAAGGAGTTAACAATAAAGTGAATATAGACACTTGTAATTATTGATAAAAGATTTTATGATGCGATGAGGACTTTTTAAATTTATTAAAAATCTCCTCGGAACGAAGGACATAAAAGGAGTATGGGTTATGGCTACTAAGACCAGGTTACTTAGGAGAAAGCCCAAAAACAACCGTAGCGGCGTAGTCGGCGTTTCGGAAACGTACAACTTCTCCGGCAATAAAGTGCTTGAGTGTTTTTCCGTTAACTATAAAAAAGACGGAAAACAAGCGATTAAAAAATTCTACTTTTCGAAATTTGGTAATCGCGATAAAGCTTTTAGGGAAGCTGTTAAGTTCCGGAAGTCCTACGAGAAAATGGTTGATGAGGGCAAGGTAATTTAGTTACTTTAATTTTGCCTTAATTTAATATCGGGATAGAGATGTAATAAAATTTGCATCTCTATTCTCCGGTATATTTCCATCCATTATTTTCAAGTATATTCTCTTATTGTAATTTCTTTCCACTTAAGTTATTTTTCCTACAAATGATTTCCGAAAAAGAAAATATTTTAGACAAATCGGTTCAGTTCATAAAATCAGTTGGACCAAGAAGAGCCGAATCTTTTAAAAAAATCGGAATTAATACAATTCATGATTTACTTTTTTATTTTCCATCACGACATTTAGACAGAACAACAACTCTGAATGCTGCTAAAGCTTATGGTTATCTAATGAATGGTTACGACGGAGAACTAACTGTTATTGCAGAAGTAGTGGAAAAAGAAAAGGTAAGATTAGGCAAAAAAGAATTATTAAAAGTTCAGTTCAGAGATGAAACCGGATTTTTTGAGTGTGTTTGGTTTCAAGCAGTAAAATATTTCTATACTGTTTTTAATGAAGGAAGTATCTTCGCGGTCTCCGGCAAACCAAATTTATCCAAATACGGCAATTTACAATTTACACATCCTGATTATGATCGCATAACAGAAGACGAATCTAAAAAATTTTTGAACACCGGAAAGATTATTCCTTTTTATAGAATTCCTAAAGAATTAAAAGCGAAAAGCATCGGTGACTTTAGTTTAAGAAGGATAATTAGTAATGCAGTAGAAAATTACGCTGATTATCTGGAAGAAACGTTACCTCAAGATATTTTAGCAGACAATAACCTCACCGGAATTATTGAAGCTGTAAAAAGTTATCATTTCCCTTCGGGCAAAGATGAACTGAATAAATCTATAAAAAGATTTAAGTTTGAAGAGATGTTTTATCTTGAGGTATTAATTGCTTTGCGAAAAAATAATTACAAAACGAAACTTCAAGGTCATTCCATAAAAGTAAAAACTAATTTGGTGCAGGATTTTCTTAAAACTCTTCCTTTCGAACTCACAAAAGCACAATTAAAAGTTTTGCACGAAATAAAAATTGATATGGAAGATAAAGCTCCGATGAACAGACTTTTGCAAGGAGATGTTGGCAGCGGAAAAACTATTGTAGCACTGATTTCAATGTTAATCGCTGTTGATAACGAATATCAAGCAGTTTTAATGGCGCCGACGGAAATATTAGCAAATCAACACGCTCAAAAGATTTCAAAAATGTTAAAAGTGTTAGAAAGTGTTCATCCTGATAGAACAATTAAACTAAGTTTGCTATTAGGCGGACAAAAGAAATCTGTTAAAGAAAAGAGTTTGCAAGATATAGAGTTTAAAGAAGCGGATATAATTATCGGAACTCATGCTTTGTTTGAAGAAAAAGTGAAGTTTGATAACCTTGGTCTTGTAATTGTGGATGAACAACATCGCTTTGGTGTGATGCAAAGAGCGAAACTACAGAGCAAAGGTGTAACTCCCGATGTAATTGTCATGAGTGCAACTCCGATTCCAAGAACATTATCGATGACAATTTACGGCGATCTTGATATTTCTACGATTGACGAACTTCCTCAAAACAGAAAACCAATAAAGACAATTTTGCGCGGGGAGAATAAATTACCTGCCATTTATAAATTTGTTGTCGATAAAAACAAAAAAGAAGGTTATCAGTCTTATATAGTTTATCCTTTGGTTGAAGAATCGGAAAAGCTGGAGCTAAAGGCAGCTCAAACTTTTTATGAAGAATTAAAAAGTTCTCATTTAAAGGAATTAAATGTCGGTTTAATTCATGGAAGAATGAATTGGCAGGATAAAGAAGAAGCAATGTTGAAGTTTCTATCAAAAAAGTTTGATGTTTTAATTTCTACAACTGTGATAGAAGTTGGAATTGATATTCCGGACGCAAATATAATTATTATCAATGATGCTTTTAGATTCGGTCTTTCACAATTGCATCAACTAAGAGGAAGAGTTGGAAGAAGCGACAAACAGGCTTTCTGCATTTTAATAACAAAAGATGAACATGCAGCACATAGCGAGCAACTGAATTTAGATCTGGAATATATTTCATCTTCTCAACTCGAGAAATATAAATCAACGGTTCGTCTTCAAACTATGGTTAAACATACAGATGGCTTTAAAGTTGCCGAAGTTGACTTAAAGCTAAGAGGACCGGGGGACATTTTCGGCACCAAACAGAGCGGCTTTCCTGATCTTAAGCACATAAATATTATTGAAGACACCAATATCATCTTAAACGCTAAACAAGTCGCCTTCGGACTTATAAAAGATGACCCACAACTCAACAAAGAGCACAACAAACCGATCAGAACAAATCTTATTAAACATTATTCGGAAAATCTTAAGTATGCTCGCATCGCTTGATGCTTTTCTTATTAAAAAATTCTGTAAAGATTAATAAAAATTAATTTTTATCCGTTAAAGATAGTTTGATAAATTATTTTTTTTTGTTATAAATTTGATTAGTGAAAAAAATTAATTGTTGATTGAAAAAAAATCAATAAAACTTCTAAAAAAAAATTATTTTTTACTTGATTAGTTTGATTTTTTTTTCCTTCTTGTGTTTAAAACATGTTGACTTAAAAATTATAATAGTTATATTTGCTAAAAAAATTTTTTAATAGGAGAAAATATTTTATCCTCTTTCTTTAATGTCAGATTGAACGTTGCATTAACCTTCAATGTCAAACCAGAAAGTAAAACTTTCCACGAAAATCTATCCCCAATTCTAAACGAACCGACTAACACCGCAAAAGAATTAGTTGATACGTTTGCAGAGTGGGATACTTGGGATACAATTAATGCAGTTAAAGAAGCGATAGAATGTTTTCATAATGTTACTTTGATTGAAGCAGATTATTCTGCTTATGAAAAATTAAAAGAAACTAAACCAGATATTGTCTTTAATATTGCCGAAGGTTTTTACGGAATTAGTAGAGAAGCACAAATTCCTTCTATACTAGATATGCTTCAGATACCTTACACGGGTTCTGATCCGTTAACTTTGGCAACGTGTCTCGACAAAGCGCGCACTAAAGAAATTTTGTCATATCATGGAATTCCGAATCCTAAGTTTGTACTTGCCAACGATATAAACGTCATTGCAAATTCAAACTTAAGATTTCCATTGATCGTTAAACCGATCTCGGAAGGATCTAGCAAAGGTATTTTCTCTACATCATTCGTAAGAAACAAAGAGGAGCTTATTAGTGAAGTAGAGAGAATATTAACAGAATATAAACAACCAGCTTTGGTTGAAGAGTTTTTACCTGGAAGGGAATTTACAGTTGCGGTAATCGGTAATGGCGAAGAAGCAGAAGTTTTACCGATTGTTGAAATTGATTATAAAGAATTTCCAGAGGATTTTGTTCCGATATATTCTTATGAAGCAAAGTGGATTTTAGATACAAAAGAAAATCCGCTTGAAGTGTTCCACTGTCCGGCTAATTTAACTGCCGAACTGGAACAGAAAATTAAAAGTAATTGTCTAAACGCATATAATACTCTCCGTTGTAAAGATTGGAGTAGAATTGATGTAAGATTAGACGAAAACAACGAACCGAATATTATCGAAGTGAATCCGTTGCCGGGAATTCTTCCTAATCCGGAAGAAAATTCTTGTTATCCTAAAGCAGCTAGAACTGCCGGTTTAAATTACACTGATATGATAAATAAAGTTCTTTATTCGGCAGCTAAGAGACACAATTTAATATGAAGACAAACGCAAAAATTTTAATTTGTTACAATTCGCCTGTAAGCATATTTTCTGTTTACAGCGGTAAACCGACAAAAGATCATAATTCTCAAAATGATCTTTCTGAAATCGCTTTCTCAGATGAAATTGAAGTAACAAAGAAAAGTTTGAAAAAATATTTTACTACCGTTAAAGCTTTAGCGATAGATAAAAATGTTGAACGAAACATAAAGAACATTTCTTCATTTAATCCTGATGCCATATTTAATTTTGTAGAATCAGTAGAAGGTATTGCCTCTTATGAATACTGTATGGCAGGTTTATATCAATTATTAGATTACAGATTTACCGGAAATATTCCTTCTTGCTTGGGTAATTGTCTTAACAAATCTAGAACAAAACATATTCTCCGTTCCATGAATATAGAGACTCCAAAATTTTTAACTATCGGCAGAAATCAAAATTTTAGGGAATCGGAATTCAAATTAAGGTTCCCGGTAATTCTAAAGTTGATAAATGAAGATGCGAGTATTGGAATTTCGGAATTGTCGGTTGTTCATAACATAGAAGGTTTGAGAAAACAATTAAGCTTCTTAAAGAAAACCTACAACCAGGATATAATTATAGAAGAATATATTGACGGAAGAGAATTAAACGTAGCAATTTTAGGAAATCAAGTCCTTCCTATTTCAGAAATTCAGTTTTCAACATTGCCCGAAGGGTTACCAAAGATTGTTACTTACGAAGGCAAATGGATGGAAAACAGTGTTTATTATGATAATACAAAACCTCGCTGTCCGGCTAAACTCGATCAAAAGACTAAAAAGAAGGTAGAAGAAATTGCATTAAGAACATTCGAAGCTATGAACTGTCGTGATTATGCTCGAGTTGATATAAGATTAGATAAAAATAAAAATCCTTATGTAATTGAAGTTAATCCGAATCCGGATATTTCAACAGATTCAGGTTTTGTTAGAGCAGCTTCGGCAGCCGGGATTTCGTACGAGAATCTGTTATTAAAAATTATTGGTTTTGCTTTAGAACGGAAGAAGAATGATACGCAAAATAAAGCAAGCTGACGTAAAAATACTGGAAAATATATTAAATAAAGTTCCAATCTTCTCATCGAGCGAAGTTGAAGTTGCAATGGAATTAATTAATATAGCTGCTAATAATCCGCAGCAGACAGATTATCATCTTTACGTTTTTGAGCAAGATAAAAAAGTTTTAGGTTACCATTGTATTGGGAAAAGGCCTTTAACCGACGGAGTTTTTGATCTATACTGGATTGTTGCCGATTCCGATTCAGGAATTAAAGGAATCGGGAAAAGTTTATTGGCACATGCAGAAGCATTTGTTCTTGAAAAAAAAGGAAGATGGATTTTAGCCGAAACATCTTCTAAGCCAAGTTATTCAGGCACCAGAAATTTCTATTTACGGAATAACTATTCGATTATTGCAGAAATAAATAATTTTTACAAATTAGGCGATAGTCTAATAGTATTTGGAAAGTATTTTAGTTAACAAAAATAAACAGAGGCTATGTCATGGAACTGTGGCAACAAATGATCAGAGACAGCGTTCACACTGTCGATGAACTTGTAGAAAAATTCAATCTCGATAGAAAAGTTGCGGAAGATTTAGATGAATTTTTTCAGGCAAGAATTAATCCTTACTACCTTAGCTTAATTCGCTATCCCCACGATC
The DNA here is from genome assembly GCA_963739985.1 of uncultured Ignavibacteriales bacterium. Taxonomy (GTDB): domain Bacteria; phylum Bacteroidota; class Ignavibacteria; order Ignavibacteriales; family Ignavibacteriaceae; genus CAVUCE01. The sequence goes on along the minus strand of CAVUCE010000021.1, from coordinate 325,657 downwards.
CTATATGGAGGCAATGCGTACCGGATGAGGTAGAGCTAGAGGATTTTGATGCTGAGGAAGATCCGCTTATGGAAGACGCAATGAGCCCTGTTCCCAATATCACTCACCGTTATCCTGATCGCGCTTTATTCCTGGTTACAAGCCAATGCGGATTGTATTGTCGTTTTTGTACAAGGAAGCGTAAAGTAGGTGATTACGAAAAAATTTCCATGAAAGGATTGGAGAGTGCCTTCAAATATTTAGAAAAGCACACCGAAATCCGGGATGTGATTATGTCCGGTGGTGATCCTCTGATGCTTACAGATACTATGTTGGAAAAGATATTACAACGCTTAAGAGCTATTCCTCATATAGAAATAATTAGACTTGGTTCTAAAATGCCTTGTGTATTACCGCAAAGAATAACTCCGCAACTCTGTGAAATGTTAAAGAAATATCACCCAATTTATGTTAATACGCATTTTAACCATCCCTGGGAAATAACACCGGAAAGTAGTAAGGCTTGTGAGATGCTTGCTAACTCGGGTATTCCCGTTGGTAACCAAATGGTGTTGATGAAAGGTGTGAACGACGATGCTGCAATTGTTAAAGAATTGATGCAAAAATTACTCAAGATCAGAGTTCGCCCTTACTACATGTATATGGCTGATGAAACTAAAGGCGCAAATCATTTCCGCACATCTATTGAAACCGGATTGGAAATAATTGAAAATTTACGCGGACATACCAGCGGACTCGCAATCCCTCATTTTGTAATCGACGCACCCGGCGGCGGCGGTAAAATTCCTTTACTTCCAAACTATGTTTTACATCATGATGAGGATAAAATTATTCTTAGAAATTATAAGAATAATGTTTACTCTTATAAAAATTACAAAGACAGAAATAATCCCGTTAAGAAAAACGGAAAGAATGGTAAAAACGGTAAAACAAAGATTAAAGAATTCGAAATTACTAAAATTGAAATGCCGGTTTTAGAAGAAGTAGAAAACTAATATTAGCTCACTAAATTTAGCAGCCTTCAAGGTCTAAAAACAGCGACCTTGAAGGATAAGTTATTTGGATAAAATACACTTCATTACTCTAAAATTTTCATCATATCAACTTCTAAACTAGCCTTAGGAAATTCTGTTATCCTTCCAATTTCCTTTTGATCTTTAAAAAATATAAATGTAGGCACCCTGGAAATATCAAGACCTTCTAATTCATTTCCTTCTGCATGAATCTTACGATCAACAAGAATTAAATTTACATTATCACTTGGATATTTTAAGTAGTCTAAAATTTTATAGAAATGCGGGACTTGCATTTTACTATCACTACACCAAGAACCCATGACAATAGTAATATTGATATCTTTTAACTTATCCGCAGCTCCTTTAAGTGTTGTTGAGTCTACATCATAAATTTGATATGTTGGCTTAAACCACCAGGCAAAAGTTGAATCCGAAAAAGCATCGCGATTACATTTTCCGATAAGCATAGGTTTATTTGAAACAGTGTCAACAATTACCTTATTCATATCGTTATTTGAAAGAGAATCCTTATTTTGAGCCATAACAGAAAGACTAGTTAAAATTAAAAAGGACAAGAAAAGTAATTTTTTCATCGGGATTCCTAATAGTTATTTTTAAGAGAATTATTTCTGAGATCTATTCCCCATAAAAGCTTATTTCGTAATGTTTCAAAATAATTTGTTAATGAAGTATGAACTAACTTAAATGATCTTTCACTTCTTGTAATTCTCAATTCCATAGGAGGAGGAACGGCAAAAACTCTTTGCCCGTCACAGTTAAGATGAATGTCTTTATGAAGTGAATTAACTTTGATAACAATTTCTTCATCGCTTGGTAAAACAAGAGGTCTCATAGTTAAACTATGAGGCGAAATTGGACAAAGTGTAATTACATTTGTTTTTGGGCTTACAATCGGACCACCTGTTGATATTGAATAACCTGTTGAACCGGTTGGTGTTGAAATTATTATTCCATCGGCTACAAAAGTTGTAACATACTCGCCGCCAACTGTAATAGTAATTTCTATCATTTTGGGCCAGCCGCCTTTATCTATTACAATATCATTTATACCATACAACGACTCAACCTTATGTCCAATGCACTCACCCTTTAGAACGAGTCTTTCTTCTACGGAAAATTTACCTTGTTTAATTTCTTTAATAATAGTGTCCATCTGGTTTACATTCACTTCAGCCAAAAATCCAAGTTTACCGAAATTTACACCAAGGACAGGTTTATTATAAAACTGAGCATGAAAAGCAGTGGCAAGCATTGTTCCGTCTCCGCCAATTGAGAGAATCATATCGGCTTTTTTACAAAGTTTAGCATCATCAAGAAAAGCGGTTTTTCTTACCTTAATATTCATTAGCTCTCTATCTTCAAACAACGATTTGCTCAACAAATAATCAATGTCATTCTCTTTTAGTATTTCAACAAAACGAGAGATAACATCGTAAACATTTTCCTTAGTAGTATTAGCAATAATTCCTATAATCATATAAAACCCTCTCCCCTAGTCTTCAAAATTTAATATCATACAAATAAAGATTTATTATAGTAATAGTTCAACTAATTTTCATTTCTACTTAATAGATGTTGATATAAAACAACATATGAATATTAATATTCTTAAGCTTTATTCTGCTTATTCATTTCATCAACATAACCAAGCTTTAACTCGCGCAAAGTTTCATCTAAAAACTTAAGCTCATAATCAGATAAGTTTCCATTTGTTTTTTCCTTTAGCATCTCCAAAGTGTCAATCGATAGTTTTACATATTCAAGATTAACTTCAATTTTATTTGTTACCGGATTTTGAGTTTTTCCGAGAGAAACCAGCGCTAATTGTTGATGCTGCATTACTAATTGTAGAAACAATAATTCTTTACCGTTCGCTTCCATCTTCACCTTTCTTAAAATAAATTTCCCATAGTTTTGTGTATTTTGTAAAAACATATGCAGAAGAAAATACAGCTAAAATAAATCCCTGGATGCCATCTAAAAATCCGAGTTTTAAAATGTACATTTTGAAAAACAGAACCGGCGGACGAATAATAATATCTGCAAAAGAAAACGACTTACTCCTTTTATTAAGCTCCGAAGCCGCTAAGGAAGTATAATTATTAAACTTCTCAAAATAATGTTTTATTGATGGATCCGTATAATGATTTAGATCGTACTTTAGTTCTCCTATAGTTCCATTAATTTCCAAATGTTCATGAACATCTTTATCACTAAACACGGCTTTGTGCTTATTAAATAATCTCTCTACTCTCCCGGGATACCAACCGCTATGCTTTATCCATCTCCCTAAAAAATAAGCACGTCTTGCAACAGAATATGCCGAATGTGTTGGCTCTGAATTTTTAAATAACTTAAGCTCTTCATTTAAATTATCTGTTATTGTTTCATCCGCATCAATCCAGAAAACCCAATCATTTGAACAAAGCGAAATTGCATGTTGTTTAGTTTTTGCATAACCATACCATTCTGTAACCTCGTACTTGACCTGAGAATATGATTTAACAACTTCTAAAGTTCTATCTGTCGATTCCGAATCAACAAGCACAACAATTTCGTCAATACAATCGAGCTGACTTTCTATACATCTTTTAATGTTAGCTTCTTCGTTTTTTGCAATTATAATTGACGATAATTTTACCATGGTATAATTTTTATCCTTAGCTAGCTATCATTATTTTATCGATTAATTTACAAACCTTTTCGGCATTTATATTGTTGATGTTTGTAGGAGCCGTATATCTTAATTTCTCAATAAAATGAGAATTACTAATATTTTCATCAACAATATCAGGGTAAACAAAATAGGATTCCGAAAATAATTCTTTGGGATATGGATGAAACCTTCCCCAATAAATCCCGCTCGAAATACAAATAAATTTGGTACCGACTGCTGCTGCTATATGAATTGCGACACTATCATTAGAAATTAATAACTCCGCACCGGAAATTATTTTTACTAATTGAGCAACAGTGTTCTTTCCAGTTAAATCAAGAACGTGTTGAGAATTTAATCCGGAAGTTATTGTTTTGGATATACTTTCTTCACCGGGTCCGCCCGGAATAACGATCTTGCAATTGCTTTTTGCAATTATTTTTTTTGCAACTTCAATAAAGTTATTAGGCGACCATCTTCTGTCGGGATCTTTAGCCCCGGGGAAAATGACTGCATATTTTCCTTCGATGTTAAATTCATCTTCAATTGTCGATGCATAAATTTTAGGTTTCTCCAAATCCAGTCTTTTATTTAATAGTTCTTCAAAAAACTCTACGTTTCGATAAAACTCAAAATAATTTTTATCAGCTGCATGGATTAGTTTTGTATAAAATCTATTTGAAAATATTCCAACCTTAGATTGTTTATCAAGTGAGCCCATACTGCCAATTCTTTTTTTCGCGTTACTAGTCTTAACAATCTGGTCGCCAAACAATATCTCTCTGGTATAAGTTGAATTAATAACTACTTCATAACCGCGATCGTATATGTTTTTAAGTATGGAGTATTTGTAAAGAATATTTTTTAAAAATTTATTTCTATTGATCCATATAAAATCATCAACTACATCAGAGTCCAGTGTTTCGGCAATATTTTTTAGGACAGAATTTCCGCAAAGCGTAAATTTATAATCCTTGTATTTCTCATCATCTTTTAAAACACTTAAAAAGTTTCTAAAAAGAATATAATCACCGATAGAATCTAAGCGAATAATTAATAACGTTTTCGAAGATGTTTCCACCTTTCTCAAACGAATAATATAATCCATAAATAGAAAGATGATAAAATTAACTAAGTTTCTAAATGCTACCATATTATGATTATTTAGTTTTTTCCTTTAATAAGTTATAATCCGGAATTGTAAGACTTTTCATATTTTTTTTAACTAGCTCAAACAAACCGATTTTACTTAATTTCAGAAATAATTTCACACGCGATTCATTTATCTTCATTGCACTGATCATATGAATTCCGCCAAAAGTATATGCATTCATATTAAACTTTCCGGCTAGATAATCCAAAGTCTTCTTAGAATAAATTGAAATATGCTGTCCATGATCAAAAGCGTAATACCACCATTCATGCGGTTTAGGAACAACATCAGGTAATAATTGTGTCGAAAAGATAATACTACCGCTTTGCTGCAGCATTTTCTGAACTTCATCAATCGGGTTTACTAAATGTTCAAAAACCTCAAAAGCTGTTAGCGCCTCAAATTTATCAACACCGGAATGTTGAATTTCGAATCCTCTTGCTAGCAAGTTATCACAAAATTTATCATCCCAGTAAAAATCAAATCCTACATCACGCATCATTCGTGTAAAAATCCCGTATCCTCCGGCATAATCTAAAAACTTAGCATTTTTGTCAAAAAAATAAAAAAGCAAAACAGATGTTAATCTTTGGAAATAAATATTACGTTCCATCAAACCAGTATCTGAAATATTTATTGCACTATTATAAGCCTCTTCAAGCCAATAAGGATCTTCAGTAAATAAGTAACCGCAATTCTTACAATGGAAATATTTAACGTCATACTTAAATAATATTTTATGGGAGAAGATTTCTTCGGCATTATTTTGGCAAATCTTACATATCATGCTTTTACTTATTCCAAATTCCTGTTGCGGTTTTGTTAATTAGTTTTTTATATTGAATGGGGGCCCAAATAGCTCCAAATCCTACACAAACAAGTGTTGCAGTCATTACTCCTGCAATACCCATTTTAAAATATTTTGCAAATAAAATTGATAATGGAATATTAATTATCGCTACTATTATTGCGTTATAAAACTGAAGTTTTATTTTCCCGACTCCATTAATAAAATATGCAAATATATTATTCCAATTCGATAAAATTGCAAATCCTCCCATTACAACTGACAGTAAAAGCGGAATTTTAATTTCAGGCCCGACCCAAATTTTATAAACGAAATTGGCAGCCAAAATCATAACAATAACTACAATAGATAAAATCATCCATATTCTTAGTATCTTTTTTGTTACTCTTTTTATCCATTCAATATCATCTTTTACATAGGCTTCAGTATAAGCCGACCAAAAAGGATTTAAAATAACATTAAAAATTAAAGGAACGAAAAAGAAATATTTATATGCGATGTTATAAGTCGTAACTTCGGCCGGTCCAAATATTTGGGTAATTATCATGTTATCGGTAGCAAATAAAATAAACCCTGCAATTTGAATCACAAAGAACTGCATACCCAAACTCAGTAGATCTTTAGAATATTTTAACTTAACCGCTTTTAAAGAAGGCGCAAAAGCTTTATACAATTTTGAAAATAATATTATTGAAGCTATTAAAAAAACCAGGTTGGGAATTAAACTTGAGCCTAACCCTAAGAAAAATATGTTGCTTTTTGTTGTATGATAAAGTATAAAGACGCAAAGTACAACCAGAGTATTAGAAATTGTGTTAAGAATATTATTGATGGCGGGTTTTTGGTCGGCATTGAGAACCGAGTTAATTAATTTGAAAAAGAATTGAAGTGAAAAAAATATGAAAACCCAGAAAACTAACTTGCTCATTTCGCCGGTTAGATTTTCCGGTGAGTTAAATATTTTGCCCCAATTTACAAAACCAAATACTGCGAAAAAGATTAGCCAAATAATTAGGATGACACTTCCGAAAGTTGCGTAAGCTGTGCTTATGTAATTTTTAGCTAATTCTCTTTTATCTTCAGCTAACGATTCCGCTAATCTATTTCTTAAACCATTCCCAATTCCAAAATCCATGTAACCAAGCCACATCAATAAAGAACTAAGTGTTAACCATAAACCATATTGAACCGGACCGAGATATTTTAAGGTAAGAGGTACAAGTAACAGAATTGATAAAAAATTAAATCCGTTAGAAAAAAAAGAGACAATAATATTTCTTCTTGCTTTTGCTGAGCGTGATTTGTCTTCTAGGCGGAGAATTTTGTTAATTTGTGCTAAAAGTTTTTGCATTCAAAAGTTAATGTGTGGTAAATAATCTTTACAGAACATTCTTTTATAGCTTGAAATATACGATATTTTCAAATCAAACGAGATTAAAAGTATTGAAGCAATATATTAAATCATGTTAAATAAAATCGACAAAATCACTAGTTAAAATTACAGTATAATCCTAAAATGCACACTAAAAGAATTATGAAAGAGAAATTTATTCAACGATGCGTATACCTTGCCTCGGTATGGTAAAAAATAAATTCTGTTTGAGTTAGATTTTCGCCGGACGAGTTTATAAATTTTACCTATTTTTTTAAGTGCAATTTCTTTTCGTACTTTTCTTCAAAGAAAAGTACACAAAAGCTATTTCATTTAGAAAAGCAGCCCGGAGAAGATATTATTAAAAGTATGAGCAAATTACATTTTACTTTTAATTTGGATAAAGACCCCGGAAAAGCTTAATTTTCAAACTATTATTAAAAAGAAACTCAAAATTTAAGTTGAATCCTGAACTAAATTATATAATTGTTACCAATACTTACAAGCGGCCTATAAGTCTTGTTGAGCGAAGTATTAAAGCTTCATTAAATCAAAAAGTTAAACCGCAAAGGGTATTTTTATTAGATCAAAACCAACCGCAAATTGAGTTATCCAAAGAAATAGAAGAAAATTTAGTATTCAAACATGAAAAAATAAATTTTAATTCTGTTTCTGCCGCAAGAAACTCCCTCATAATTCCAGCAAATGCTGACTGGATATTCTTTTGCGATGATGACGGATTTCCCGCTGAAAATTATTCCGAGAATTTATTAAAAAGGATAAATGAAAATACGGAAATAGAAATTCTTGCCGGGAATATTCTTCGAGAAGATACTAAAACAAATTACACATTAAGACAAAAGAATTTCGGCAGCCTAAAATATTTTCGGTTTACCAAAAAACTTATGGGTTCTAACTTTGTTATCAAAGCAAAAGTTTTTGATGAACTCGGCAGGTTTGATGAAAACTTCGGCGTAGGTTCTTATTGGGGAAGCGGAGAAGAAACCGATTTTTGCTGGAAGGCTTATTTTTCTGGAAAAAAAATGGAATTCTTTCAAGATTTAGTTGTTTATCACGTCCCGCCGTTTCACGAATCTATTAAAAAAGGATTTAAGAAATCATTTAATTACGGCGTAGGAAAAGGAGCACTTGTTTGGAAATGGTTATTTAAAAAACGGAAAATAAAAGTAGTTTACGAATTAGTTGAAATGGCTGTTGTTCCATTTATTTTAATGCTTAAAGGTCTCTTAACATTAAAACCTCAATTAATTGCAACGCATTTTGCATCCTTTTCGGGAAGAGTTTATGGAATAGTGAAAGCTGTATTTGTAAATAAATAGAAAATTAGCAAAAAAGTATCCTTTGTTTTATATTTAAAAAAAAGAAAATCAATATGAATAAAATTGAATTGAAAAATAAAATTGTTGACTTATTAAAAGAACAGACTGAGATTAAAAAGATAATAATCTTCGGTTCGTTCAATACGAGTATATCACCAAATGATATTGATATTGCTGTAGTTCAAAACAGTTCAGATAATTACTTAACCCTTGCTTTAAAATATAGAAAACTTATAAGAACTATTTCGAAAGAAATCGCTATCGATATTTTCCCAATAGTTGAAAAGAACAATAATAGTTTTTTTGAAACTGAAGTGGCATCTGGAGAAGTGATTTATGCAAGAGGAAACTAGAAATTGGTTGTCATACTCAGAAGAAAATCTTGAAGCAGCTGAAGTTCTTTTTAAAAGTGAGCTATATAACCCTTGCCTACATAACATACAACAATCTATTGAGAAAGGATTAAAGTCTTTATTTATAGATAAGAAATATTCCATTCAAGAAAACTCATAATATATTTGAATTAAAGACTATTTTAGAGAGATACAATGTTGAAATAAACTTAACCGAAGACGAATGTGATTTTATTGATAGCATTTATATACCTACCAAATATCCAATAGGAAGCGCACTTCCTAACTTTTATCCAGATAAAGAAATTTGTGAAAATTCTATCGCTCTGGCAGATAGAGTCTTTAAGCAAGTTAAAAGTTTAATTAAATAGTCAATTAAAAAGGATTTAAGAAATCATTTAATTACGGCGTAGGAAAAGAGCGCTCGTTTGGAAATGGTTATTTAAAAAACGGGAAATAAAAATTAGTTGAAATGGCTGTTATTCCATTTATTTTAATACATAAAGGTCTAGTAACATTAAAACCTCAATTAATTGCAACGCATTTTGCATCATTTTCAGGAAGAATTTACGGAATTGTGAAAGCTGTATTCGTAAATAAATAGCTATTCGGAATGTTTCATTTTTTTCAGAACTCTTAGAATTTTCCTTCCGCCAAGAGCTACTATAATCTTCCTAAAAAAGTAAAACTTAACTCTAATTATAAAGCCAAGAGAGTTAGTCAAATTTAAATAATCATTTCTCTTTAGCGATCGATAACATTCCTTGATAGCTTCAAATTCATCAATGGCAGATTTTCCGGCGCCATCCATTTTTACAACGGCTTTGCCGTCCATATAAAACCCCTTATAATGATTCTTGGCAAGACGAACAACAAAATCGAAATCCATTCCGATATTAAAACTTGAATCAAAATTGCCGATTTCATTAAAGACAGATTTTCTTACAATCATTGTCGGATGAAGATAAGGAAGTCCGCGTCCTAGATTTTTCATTTGCGGACGCATAAAAATCTCGCCCCCGACCATATCATTAAAAAGAATATTAGAGTGAATAAATGAGATCTCGGAATTTTCTTCTAACATTTTTTTTGCACTAAGTAAATAATCCGGATTTATTAAAACATCACCGCTGTTAAGATACATAATTGCATCGCCGGAAGAGTATTTAATACCTTTATTAAATGCGTCTGCAATTCCGCTGTCTTTTTCATTGATAACTTTTCCGTTATAATTTTCAAGAAATTCTAATGTCCCTGAATCCGAACCACCATTAATTATAACAGACTCGATAAAATCAAATTCAGGTAAAGATGCTAAAGTTAGCTTCAGTTCATCCGGATTATTATAAGTGATAGTTACAATTGAAATTCGCAAATATATTCAACCTTAAAAATTAGTAGGATGCCAACAATAAATTTGAAAAAATATGTGATCTAATCAAACTAATTTGTGCTTATTTCGTTATTTTGATATTTATAAATTACGATTTATATATTATGTGTGTATAACACGGTTTTTTAATAATAACGGATAATTTAAAGCTTGTCTTCACTAAAAACAGCAATAGTTCACGATTGGTCGGTTGGATACGCCGGCTCGGAAAAATGTGTGGAATCTTTCATAAACATCTGGGAAGATGCAGAAGTTTATATGCTTTTTGCTTTTTTATCTGAAAGTGAAAAAAGACAAATCTTTAAGGGGAAAATCCCCAACACATCTTTTTTACAAAAATGGCGTTCCGTAAAAAGGAAATACAAAAGATATTTACCGTTATTTCCCTATGCTATTGAACAATTTGATCTAGCAAATTTCGATGTGATAATTTCTAGTTCGCACGCTGTAGCAAAAGGTGTTTTAACAAATTCAAATCAACTTCACATAAATTATTGTCATACTCCTATAAGATACGCATGGGATTTAACTCATCAATATTTGCGCGAAGCAAAACTGACAAAAGGACTTCACGGTATGTTTGCAAAAGCTATTTTGCATTATATAAGAATGTGGGATGTTTCCGCGTCTAATAGAGTTGATTATTTTATAGCAAATTCAAAGTACATAGCCAAAAGAATAAAAAAAATATACAGAAGAGAAGCAGAAGTAATTTATCCTCCAGTCGATACAAACAAATTCCCGGTAAAAACAGAAAAAGACAATTACTATCTTACGGCTTCGCGATTAGTTCCTTATAAAAGAATTGATCTTATTGCTGAAGCGTTTTCTCAAATGCCGGACAAGAAACTTTTAATTATCGGCGATGGGCCCGAACAGAAGAAGATAAAATCGAAATCAAAAGCGAATGTTGAGTTTTTGGGATACCAATCTGATGTTAAACTTAGTGAATATTTACAAAACGCCAAGGCATTTCTTTTTGCGGCAGAAGAAGATTTTGGAATAATGAATGTAGAAGCGCTTTCGTGCGGAACGCCGGTGATAGCTTTTAACAAAGGCGGAGCAGCCGAAACTGTAATTGAGAACAAAACCGGAATGCTTTTTAATGAACAATCTACCGATTCAATAATTAATGCTATTGAAAGATTTGAGAAAAACGAAAATACTTTTGATTCACTTGAGTTAAACAAGTTCGCGCTAAATTTTGATAGAACTATATTTGAGAAAACAATGAAAGAGTTTGTTGATAAAAAATCAGAGGAATTTTTCGGCTGATAAATTATGATTGTAAATAAGCGATCTACATACTATCTGCGTTTGTTTTTAGATTTGGGAATCCTGAATATTTCTTTTATTGCAGCTGCAATCCTCGCACAATCGCTTCAAATTTTACTTCAACGTAATTATATGTTCGTCCTTATGATGGGAATGAACTTTGTGTGGTATTTCTTTTCTAATGTCATAAATTTTTACGAAGATTTTAATACAAGAAATTTTTCATTTCAGTTTATAAAAATATTAAAGAATGTTTCCGGACAAGTTTTAACCGGTATTGTGTTCGTATTTGTTACAAAAGAAAATCTATTCAATAGAAATTTCATACTCTTTTACTCTGTTCTACTTGTAATTCTCGTAAGTGTAAGAACACAATTCTTAAAGTATTTATTGGGAAGAATTAGAGGAAGTCAGAAAAATGCTCGTAATCTTGTAATAATAGGTGCTCAGGAATTAGGCAGAAATTTTTACGAATTGATTAGCGGGCATAATGAATTTGGTTATAATTTTATAGGATTTTTAGATAACGAAAGTAAAACACAAGATAAGAATGATATTATAGGGAACATAGAAGAGCTCGACAAAATTATTCCCGACAAAAATATAGAAGAAGTGATAATTGCTTTGCCGATAAGCGCTAATAGACTTTTTGATAACATAATTGCTATTTGCAACCGGCACGCAGTTAGAGTTCACATAATACCAGATTATTTCCAATTTCTTTCAAAGAAATTTCAAATTAACATGTTGGGAAATTTTCCGATAATAACTGTTAGAAGTGAACCATTAGCAGAAGGTCATTGGAGATTTATTAAAAGATTTTTTGATATTCTGTTTTCATCTGTTGCAATATTGCTAATATTATCATGGCTTTATCCGCTATTAGTAATATTAAATAGAATTTATTCTCCCGGCGCAACTTTATTTTTACAAGACAGAATCGGTGTTAGGAATGAAATATTTAAGTGTTATAAATTTAGAACTATGCACTTAAATAATGGGAGTGATAAAAATTATCAGCCAACAGTTGGAGACGATCCTAGGATTACTAAAATAGGTAAATTTTTAAGACGCTCTAACATTGATGAGCTTCCGCAATTTCTAAATGTTCTAAAAGGTAATATGTCTATCGTTGGTCCGCGTCCACACCCAATTGCTTTTAACGACATTTATGAAGAAATGGTTAACGAAATAAAATTAAGAAGCTGGGTAAAGCCAGGCATTACCGGCTGGGCGCAAGTTCACGGGTATAGAGGTGATGTTATTGATTACGAGCAAAATAAAGCACGGACAATTAAAAGAATTGAATACGATCTCTGGTACATCGAAAACTGGTCATTTTGGCTGGATATTCAAATAATACTTACCACTATCTGGCAAATGGTTAAAGGAGAGACAAAAGGCGTATAATGCCGAAATTATTAATTTAATTTTAATGCTTGACATTATACCTTAGCAAAACTAATTTACTTCGAATATAAAATAATTCATGAGCAAAATATGTCATCATCAGACAAGTTTAAAGCGTTAATCAGCCTTTCAGTAATTATTCTTCTCACTGTAATCATCAGCAGCTGTAAAACAGATACTCAAATTGTAGGTAGTACAACTTCTGATAGTACAACTCAAACTACTCAAAAATCCGTGATAAGCGGACAAGTAATTAATAAACTTACTGGAATCCCGATTGACAGCGCTTTAGTAGTGCTCTCAGGGAGTCAAATTACAGATAACACTATTACCGACTCTCAGGGGAAATATTCTTTTACCGTTACGTTATCTTCTAGCGCAAGTTTTTATATCTATACAAGTAAATCCGGTTATTACAAAGATACTACTTACGTTGGAGTATCATTAGGAGTAAACGCTAATGTAGCTTCAATAAAATTATCACAAATAAATTCCGGATCAGTTCCGTCAGGCGACCCGGTAAGTATTTTCTTAGCTAGCCAATCAGCTGATGTAATAGGAGTTAAAGAAAGTGGTTCGCAGGAAACGGCTTCTTTGGTGTTTGAAATAAGAGATTCAAGCGGAACTCCTATCGATCTATCACATTCGGTTACAGTTGATTTTACAATGGGTACATCACCAGGAGGCGGGGAATTTTTAAGTCCTGCTTCAGTTAAATCAAATACCTCCGGAAAGGCACAAGTAAATTTAACAAGCGGTACTAAAGCAGGCGTTGTTCAGATTATCGCAACAATTAATTTGAAAACAGGAACCATAGTTTCGCGCCCGGTCAGCATAACAATTCACGGTGGTTTACCGGATGCGGCTCATTTCAGTATTGCACCGGCAAAAGTTAATTTTCCGGGATTCAATATTTCAGGATTAACAGACGTTATTACGGCATTTGTAGGAGATAAATACGGTAATCCTGTTAGATCGAGCACTTCCGTATACTTTACAACATCCGGCGGAATTATTGAAGGTTCTGCTTTAACCAATCAACAAGGAATTGGATCTGTTAGTCTAATTTCCGCTGATCCGCGCCCGACAGCTACAAATCCCGGCGTTGGTTTTGCAACCGTTACAGCTTCAACTGCAAATGATAACTCACAGACAATATCAACAAATACAGTAGTCCTTTTCTCCGGACTTCCACAAGTTTCAATATCGCCAACTACATTTAACATTGCGAACGGCGGTTCACAAAGCTTTACATATACCGTGAGTGATCAGAATGCGAATCCGCTTGCCCAAGGGACATCAATTACTGTTGCAGTTGAAGGTGAAAGCGTTACATCTCAAGGAGATTTGAATATTTCTTTACCTGATACTCAGAGTAAATCATGGACACATTTTTCCTTCACGGTTGCTGATGCAGCAGATACAATAAATGTTGTTAAGCCTGTAACTATAACGATTAATACAACTGGTCCAAACGGCGGTGGAAAAATTTCAATTTCCGGAACCAGCAGATAGAGGAAAATTTTTAATACCAGTAGAAACATCTGAAAAATTCATAAAAAATGACTCAGATGTTTCTAATAATTAGTACTGGTTTTTAGATTTATTATTAATAAACTTATTTATATTTTAGAAAAGCTTAATTCTTCGGAAAGAAGGAAAAGATTAATTATTTACTGATTCAAAACTTGGGGACTTATAATGGCATCTGATATTATTGCACACATTGAAATACCTTCTACAAATCTTGATACTACTAAAGATTTCTTTAGTAAAATGTTTGGATGGGAATTTAAACCATTCGGTAATGGATATTTATTATACAATACACACAAAAGTTTTACCGTGGGTTTGCGTAAAGTAGAGAAAATAGACAAGGGCGAAACAACTATTTTCCATGTAAGAGTAAACACTGTGGAAGATTATTTAAAAAAAGCAAAAGAACTCGGCGGCGATATTTTTAGAGGTAAAACAATAATTCCGGCAATGGGTGCTTATGCACTTATAACTGATCCGGATGGAAATACCATTGGACTTTATCAAGGCGTTTAATTTTAATAATAAATAACTCAGTTTTATAATTAGTTGCTTTTAAACTATTTAGCGAAACAAAAATTCTTAGTTATTTAGATATTTAATTTCATTCAGATTGATACTGCCTCAGACAAAATTGGGGCAGTTCTTTTTGTAAAAACAATTCTTCAACTTCCCCCATCATCTAAAAGATTTAATACTTAATCAGCAATTAACCCCATCTATCACTATTCAATTTCATCAATGATTTGATAGATTATATTGGAAAGTGAATAAAGGATTATTTATAAACAAAACAAGAGGGTGCTGTCATGAAAAAAATTTTATTTACAATCACAGTCTTCTTGTTGTTAATCGCTTCTGTGAATACTTACGCGCAAACTATTATAACAACAAGCAACGTAAAGATTACCAAACAAGTAATTGATAATCTTCTGGTGGGATTACAATCGGATAACCTTGGCTTAAGAGTAAGCTGCGCTTATTATTTGGGTGAGTATAATTCTGCAGAAGCCGTAATACCATTAATGAACATGCTTCATAGTGAACAGTCTGAAGAAGCAAGAATTGTAGCCGCTTTAGCATTGATAAAAATTTCGAGCGATAAAGCTCATTACGCTGTAAAAGAAGCCGCCCAAATGGATGATAGCCAAAGAGTTCGTAAACTTTGTGCAAGATTTTATGATGCACTGTACAACACAAATTACAGCGCTACTCTCTGATCTTAAAAATATTCTCTCTCCATAAAACTGCCGTAAAAAATAATTAATTGTGATTGCGGCAGTTTTTTTTATACATCCCAGATTCCATTTCTTTTTAATGTGCTTTTCTATACTTTCATAAAAACAAATAATGTTTAACTTTATGAAGTTTTAATCCAGCAAGAATTTATACAATTAACTCAGTTCACATTACTAAAAGAGGATTTTTATGAAAGTTACTATTTCGATAATATCATTTCTAGTTGTAGTGTCTTTACTAGGAATACTTTATCTATATTCAGGATTTTATGATATCAGCGCTGTAACTCCGCATAATTCTATAACTCGCTGGTTAATCAGTACAACAATGGACAACTCAGTACATCATCATGCAAAAGATGTTACAGTTCCTTCCAACTTAAACGATCCCGAAATGTTAAAAGTTGGTTTCCAACATTACAGAGAAATGTGTAAAGGTTGCCATGGAGGACCCGGCATTGATCGAGGTATGACAGCTATGAGTATGTACCCTCATCCTCCAAAGTTAGTTCGTGCAGCAGAGGAATGGTCTCCTGCCGATCTATTCTGGATTACAAAAAACGGCATAAAGATGACAGGAATGCCGGCATTCGGCAAAACACATTCTGATGAAAAAATTTGGGCTATAGTATCGTTTCTCGATAAAATGCCTTCAATGTCTCATGATGACTGGGTAAAAATGGATACAACAATTTCAGCTGATCATGATGATGATTAACTCCCTTAATTATTGAGAAGATATAATAATAGTTTAAAAAGAAGCAGGTGCAAATATTTTGTTACCTGCTTTTTTAATGAGTTAACAATAAATTATATTTCCGTAATTATATTATACTTTGTCGGATTTAGATATTAAATGGACGAAAACATAACATTACACCCAATTGGCTTTGTTAATTCGGAACTTAAACACCGTTATGAAACACCTAGGCAAGGAATATTAGCCGGCGACCGAATTTCTATAGTCGAGCTTAAACCGCGTAATAATTTTGAGCAAGCAGTAAAAAATTTGGAGGGATTTGATCGCATTTGGGTAATTTATTTATTTCATCTAAATGATAATTGGAAGCCGCTCGTTACTCCACCTAGACACACAAGAAAAAAAGTAGGATTATTTGCTACACGCTCACCTCATCGACCTAATAAAATTGGAATGAGTTGTGTAAAACTCGAAAAAGTTGAAGGATTAAAGATTTTCATTTCAGAATCAGATATCCTTAATGGCTCTCCTGTACTTGATATAAAGCCTTATCTTCCTTACTCCGATTCTTTTCCGGATTCTAAAACCGGCTGGGTAAAAAACGGTTTAGAATCTATCTATACAGTAGAATTTGAGGATAGCAGTCAAGAACAAACCAAATGGTTAAAGGATGAAGCTAATATTAATTTGGTTAGCTTTGCAAAGTTACAGCTTGAGTTTAATCCGGCGGATAATTCCAGAAAAAGAATTATGGAATTAGAAAGCGAAGCAAAATATATTCTTGCATATAGAACATGGAGAATCTTTTATAGTGTGGATGAGAAATTGAAAAGAGTTATTGTAAGTAAAATAGCTTCGGGTTATACAAAAACAGAGTTAGAAAATTTGGGCGAAGATAAGTACCAAGACAAAACACTTCATACAAAATTTACGAAGATATTCGGCAACTAAATACTTATTTGATTACAATATCAAATACATTAAGCAAAGAAACAGCATCCGGCAATGAAAAAATTGTTTTTTTAAGCTTATTGTTATTAGGATCAATATTATAATTATAAGCTTGTGAAAAATCAGTCAAAGATAAATTTGTACGATAAAATTTACTACCTTCAAAATCTGTATTAGTGAAAACACCTCTGGATAAATCCGCTTCAATAAAATCCGAATTTTTAGCTGAACAATTAACAATTTTTATTGAGTGAATATCCAGTTTATAAAATATCGAATCATCAAGTTTACAATTATTAAAATTATAATTACTTGGTTTAACAGTTCCCGACCAATTAACACCGACTAATTTGGAATTATTAAATTCTACATCTAAAAGTTTTATATTTTTCATATTTATAAGACTAAGATCGCAAAGTTCAAATATACATTTTTCAAATTCGCAAGATTGCAATTTAAGTTTGAAAAAATCGCATGATCTAAAACTGCAATTAAAAAACTCAACATCTTTTAATATTCCTTCTTTTAAAGTTATATTATTAAATTCTTGATCTTCATAGAAAGAATCTTGAAAATTGAAGCGCTGTTTTTCATCTTTCAACACATTTTACTCCGTTTTTGCTATAACAGATTAAATAGATAAACTGGTTTTTATTCATTTAGATTAAATTAATCTTTTCTAAGGTAAAAAATTAAATACTAGTGATTATATTTCAATATGATTCGATTTTTAATTATTATATTTACCTTTGGTAAATTCTAAAAGCAGCTGTTATAGAGAAAGTTATATGTACGAATATCAAAAAGACAAAAGATTCTTTGCTCAAGTTACCGGTTTAATGGAAAATCTTTGCGAAGATGAATTAAAAGAACTTGGCGCTAAAAATACAAAGATAACATACCGCGGTGTATATTTTGAAACCGATCAATCTACTTTATATAAAATTAATTATACATCAAGATTAGTAACACGAGTACTCGCACCTTTAATAATTTTTCCATGTTACAATACAGATGTTCTCAGAAAAAGATCGAAAAGAATTAATTGGGAAGATTTTCTTTCGGTTGATAAAACTTTTTCTATTTCTGCTTCAACTACAAAAAGTAAAATCACAAATTCATTATTCGCATCACAATGTTTAAAGGATGGTATTGCGGATTACTTCAGAGAGAAATTCGGCAAACGTCCGAATGTAAATGTTAAAAATCCGGATGTACGCTTTAATCTTCACATTGAGAAAGATACTGCAATTATAAGCCTGGATACTTCCGGCGAATCACTTCACAAGCGCGGATACAGATTGCTAGCCGGGGAAGCTCCCATGCAGGAAACTTTAGCGGCTGCTTTAATAAAAATAAGTAAATGGGATGGAAGCACTCCACTACTTGATTGCATGTGCGGATCGGGAACAATAATTTGCGAAGCTTTAATGCACTATTGCAACATTCCGGCTCAGACTCTTCGTAATAATTTCGGTTTTTTTCACATGAAAGAGTTTGATACAAAAGAATGGGAAAAAGTAAAATCGGAATGCGATAAAAACATTCGTCCTCTTCCAAAAGGAATAATCTTTGGTAATGATATTTCAAAAGAAAATCTTAGCGTAGCTTCAAGTAACTTATCCCGTTTACCTTACAGTAATTCTATTGAACTAACCAATATGCCTTTTCAGAAAATTGATGAATTTAAGAATGGAACTATAATTTGTAATCCTCCATACGGAATGAGACTAGGAAAATCAGAAGGGGTAAAAGTACTGTACAAAGAATTTGGAGATTTTCTCAAAGGGAAATGCGGCGGTACAACAGCTTATATATACACAGGCGAACCTTCCCTGAGGAAATCAATTGGACTAAAATCAAACAAATTAGTTTCTCTATTCAACGGCAAGCTCGAAGGGATATTGCTTCAAATAGAGAGCTATGAAGGAAGCAAAAAGAAAAAATATCAAAATTCTTCAGAAGAATAACTATTGCGCACACCAATTTCTTTTTACTCTTGACACTTTCATTAAAAAGAATATCTTGCCAATCGAGGGGCTACTGCATAGGGATAAAAATCAACTTATCTACTCATTATCGTTTCAGGTAATGCGTACCACATGAATTTTAGGAGAAGTAAGTATGACTAATAAATCACCTAAGCTAATTGCCTACCGCAAAGGAGACAAATGGGGATTCTGCGATTGGAATAAAAGAATCATAATTCAAATTCAGTATGAATTTGTCGGTGATTTTAACGAAGGATTAGTAAAGGTAAAGCTTAACAATAAATGGGGTTTCATCAACGAAAAGGGCGAAGAAATTACTGAAATAAAATATGACGATGCGGAAGATTTCAGTAACGGTTTTGCTAAAATAAACTTCGGAATTAAAAGAAAAGAAGATAAAGAAATTTTTAGCGGTAAATGGGGCGTTATAAATTCTGCAGGCAAAGAGATTATCCCGCCACAATATCATAAAATAGATAAATTTTCAGACGGACTATTCCCGGTTATGCTAAATGATCTTTGGGGATTTATAAACACATCAGGGAAACAAGTTACTTCTATAAAATACGAAAGCATTGGAAAATTTAGTGAAGAATTGGTAGCCGTAAAGGTAAACGGTAAATGGGGATTTATAAACAAAGACGGCAAACAAGTAATTCAAAACAATTATTCTACGGTAGGAGAGTTTAAAGACGGAGTTGTAAGAGTTGAGTTAAACGGATGGTGGGGATTAATTGATTCCGGCGGAAGAGGTATAACTCCTATAAAGTACGATGATATAATTTATACAAACAGCGCCTTAATTTCTGTAAAAGTGAATGGTAAATGGGGATATATTAATAAATCAGGCACAGAGTATTTTGAGGATTGAGTTGAAAAATAGCGTCTCTGTTTAGCTTTTAATAGTTATAAACTTGAGGATTAGTAGAGAACCTTCTAGGCGAAAACAAATCTCAAAACTGAAGAGAAATATTTAGACCCAGCGGTACTGAAGGTGAAGGAGATGGTGAACCACTTTTATTAAATTTGTTTCTATAAAATTTACCAACTGTTGAGCCAATAGCGTAGGACATAAAAGCAGCAGCAATTGCATCTGAAAACCAATGCATTCTTCCGCCGTGAACAGATGAAACTCCGTAGATCATATAGGCAACAAGACTGTAACCGGCAACTTTAAGCCATGTGCTATTTGGATAATAATTAGTAAGAGCAGAAACTACAGTCATAGTTGTGGCTGTATGCCCCGAAGGCCAGCCCCAGAAAACACCGCCTCTTAAAAAGCCGAATCGAAAAGTTTTGCTTAATCCTTCCATATCTTCAACTCTGCCCGGATCAGGATGCGGGCGTCCGGTGATTGCTTTTAAGAGCGAATTGTAACCAAGTGAAATCAGACTAGCTTGAAAAACAGCGAAAGAAGCTCCCAAAGCTTGATCATCCGATCTGATTTTTCCGTAAGCATATAGCGAACCACCGACGACAAACGGAAGATAGAAACCGATTCGCGTTATCGGCGAAGCTATATCTCCGAATTCCTGATGTTCATGAAAAAACTTATTTACTTTATAATCAGTATTAGTTTCAACAATTAAAACTGTTGAAGCAATTCCGGCTAAATGAAGATAAAGATTATCACCTTTGAAACTATTGAGAATGTTATTTCCTAATTGGCTGAAAACAGTTAAATCGGATGGACCTGAATTTGATTCATGAGGAGTAATGTTTGATAAAGTATTTTCCCTATTTGAAAATGGGCTAGTTCTTTTATTTAGGTTAATGATTCCAAAGTTAGTATTTTTTTCAGAGAAACTTGAATTCCGCAATGCTAAACTTATTTCTCTTTCCGATTGTGCGGATATAATTGCAGGTATAGTAAGTAAGAAAAGAAATAAGAAGCCGGATTTCAAATTCATTTTATTTAGTTTCATATATTATTAAAAATAATAAGAAATAATTTAAGTAAAATTGAAATGTGATTTCAAGGCTAAAGAGAAAATTGGAAATTATATTGTGCAAATAAAAAAGCGGATACAAAACCGGAGAAATAAATTGCATTTACCAGCACACCGCTTAAAACTACAATAACAATAAAAAATTTTCTGAAATTTTTATTTATCATAGATTAGTAAAAATTCACGATAAAATGATCAATATATATTTTTTGAATGGAAGTGAAAATATCGCAGCAATTAAATAAGTCTGAATTAAAAGACATTATGGATGTCTCTAATTAACTTGCAAAAATTGTTCATTAAAATTATTTATATCTATATTTCTACATACCTACATTTTATTTCTTAATTGTAATAATAAACCTGGTACCTTCGTTTATTTTACTTTCTACATCTATTTTTCCCCCTAAGCTAGTAATATGGTTATAAACTAAATAAAGGCCTATTCCTTTGCTGTCTTTATGATCATGAAATGTTTGACGCAAACCGAAAATCTTATCTTTTACTTTTTCCATATCAAAGCCAAGGCCGTTATCTTCAAATATTAACCGAATCGTTTTTCCAACAGATTCTGTATGAATAGAGACAATAGGCAAATCATTGGGCTTTGTGTACTTAATAGAATTTGTGATCAAGTTTAGAAAAACGCTTTCCATATAAGATTTATTAAACTTGATTTTATTCACTTCCGAAAAGTCGGTATTAATAGTGATTTTTGAAGTTTGAATTAAAGAACTAATCGATTTAACAACGGAGTTGAGACATTCATTTAAATCAACTTCTTCCAGGTTAGCGTGCGCACTATGTTTTTCACTTAAGACATCAACATAATTATTAAGTGTTTGTTTTAATTGTTCTCCGGCTAATTTTAAAATATCAATCAATTCAATTGTTTCCTGATCGGTAATCCTTGTAACATCTAACATATCAAAAATGGAAAGCAAACTTGTTACCGGAGATCTTAAATCATGAGAAGTAGTGTAATTTAACTGCTTTAATTCATTATTAACTTTAGTAAGATTTGCGAGTAAAGAATTTCTCTCCGCCTCAATTCTTTTTTTGTGCGTAATATTTTTTGCGATGGCGAAAACCAATTTTTCACTATCCACCGGTAAAGATGTCCACGACAGCCAAATAATTTCTCCGTTCTTATTTAAATATCTGTTTTCAAAATTATAAAGTGGCTTAGACTGCGTAAGTTCATGCCGAACCTTTGAAGTAAGATCTTTATCATCATGATATACAAAATCATTAATTGGTCTTGCGTATAATTCTTCAAAAGAATAGCCAAGTGTATTTGCAACAGCGTGATTTATTTTTTTAAAATATCCATCGTAACCGGCTATACACAATAAATCCGGTGATAGTTCAAAAAACAGTTCGTATTTAAAATTAGTATCGTTCATTTGTTCTCTATATAAAATGAAATATTATTTTGTGGGCCTTAAATTCTTAATTTTTCATAAAATTAGCTAATGTTAATAAAATTATTGTGAGTAATGACAATTAACGCAAAATGAAAAATTAATTTAACAGCTATGAGGCAATTACTGAAATAAATCGGGAAATTTTTTGTAACGAGATTGAATTAACCCGGTTTCATAAGATTTTGTAAAAGTAGGTTCTAATTTTTGTTCCGGACGACCGTCTTTGAAAAGTTTAATTCCCTTGCCAAGCGATTTAGACATATATACTTGTAGCGATGTGAAGCATTACTTTCGGCTCATTATTATTTTATTCTTTTATAAATTCACTAATATTATTGCCGGTTAAAAATTTCACGTTTTTTGTAATCTTTTCAATCGGCCAATCCCACCATTTAATCTCTAAAAGCTTGGCTATTTGATTTTCGGTATATCTTTTTTTTATTTCTTTAGCCGGATTTCCACCGACAACCGAATAAGGTGCTACATTTTTAGTTACCATAGAATTCGTTCCGATGATAGCTCCGTCGCCAATTTTTATACCGGGCATAACAGTTACATGATGACCAATCCATACATCATTACCAATAATTGTATCTCCTTTTATCGGATAACTTTTCCCCTCCATCGCATTTGTCCAGTCATCGCCAAATATTGCAAATGGATACGAAGTTATTGCATCAGTTAGATGATTTGCTCCGTTCATAATAAAAGTTACGCCGGAAGCAATCATACAAAATTTACCAATTATTAGTTTATCACCTATAAAATCGAAATGATATTTTATATTTTTTTCGAAGTTATCTACATTCTCAAAATCGTCATAATATGTATAGTCGCCTACTACAATATTAGGATTGGTTATAATGTTTTTGAGGAAACAAAGCTTATCATAGCCCTTTATCGGAAATATTATGTTTTTATCCGGAATGTTCATCTTGGTAACACTGAATTATTTTTTTTTTAGAAGTGTTGTACCATAGTTAACTATTATTTTAAAGATTCCCAAATAAAATTATGAGAAATTTTTACTGCGATAACTACCGATTTAGATTGGAAGTAAAATTACAAATTATTATAGTGAAGCAAATATTTATTAATTAAGCTGTCACAGTATAACTATGACAGCTATATCATATTATTAATGAGAATTTACTTTGTAAGCAATCCTGTAAGATTTTCGACAAATCGCTCATCCCAGCCTTTGCTGTGTCCTTCAATCATTTTTGTTCTCAATTCGGCAGGTAAATTTTCCCAACCGGAATGAATTAAAGTGACATTTGTCTGTCCCTCTTTTTCTGAAACCAAAATAGTAACTAGTGTTTCTCCATTAATCATTTCTGAGTTCCAACTGTAAGCCAGTTTTTGATTCACCTCAACTTCTTTTACTTCACAATAAATATATCCATCCCAGTTTTCCATTCCTTCAACTTTAAATGTAAATTTTTGACCTACAACCGGTTCAAAAGTAGTCGGCATCATCATCCATTCACCTAGTTGTTTTGGATCAGTTAATGCTTTCCAGACCCTGGACGCGGTTGCATTTATAGTAATTTTTTTTTCGATCTTTTCCATCATTGCTCCTTTTTATTTTTATTGTTCTAAATATTTTTTTAGCGATGTATTAAGAATTTCTTCCCAGCCCTCATTAAAATTCTCTTTTGCTAACCACGGAAGATCAGTACCAAAACTCTCAAGTCCGGCATGGGTGAGTTTAACTCTAGTTTTTTCTCCTTCTTCAATTACCTCAAATGTTACAAATGATTCGCCCGGATAGCCTTCATACCTCCAACTGTATGATAATTTTTTGCCTGGGACTGCTTCCGTTATTGTGCAAAGATGCAGCCATTGATTTTTTTCATCTCCGCCGTAAAACTGAAAAGTAAATCCGACTTCGGGCTTAAATTCCGCTATATCGAAATACCAATTTTTCATTTCGCCTTTATCAGTAATCGCTTTCCACACTTTTTCGACCGAAGCATTTAAAACTACTTCTTTGATTATCGGTGAATTATTCATCCGTTATTCTCCACATAATTTTTTAATGAATTTAATTTCTTATCCCAAAATTTATCGTAGAATTTCATCCATTCTCTGACCTCGTTAAGCGGTTCCACATTTAAATTATAAAACCTTTTCCTGCCTTCTTGTCTGGGAATTACAAGATTTGTATCAAGTAATACTTTCAAATGTTTTGAAATTGCCGGTCGGCTCACTTCAAATTTTTCCGTGATCGATTTTACCGTAAGCTCATTATCGGCAAGCATCATTAAAATTTTTCTTCTATTCTGGTCTGCTAACGCAGAAAAAACATCATCGATTTTATATGGCACTTTATTACCCTTCAATATTAGTAACTATCTGGTTACCTAAATATAAGTAACTACCTGGTTACTTGTCAAATAAAAAATGGAAAAAATATTTAAAAGCTATTTTGTGTTTTCAAAAAGCAGATTTATTAAAATGATAAAATATTATTATTTAATTGATAAAAACCGGTAACCTATAATATATACTTCTTTTACTTATCGATTAAAAACAAAATCGAGATTTATGGTATGATTTCTGTCCTTTTAATAATTGTTTAAATTTGTAATTACATTCGTGGATTCAATTATGATTATCAAAAAAATAATACTAATCTCTTTTCTATTTTTTACCATTGTTAAAGCACAGCTAACTCCTCAGGAAGCGATAACTCAAATAAAAAGAGGAATTAATATAGGCAACACTTTTGATCCGCCTACTGAAGGCGCATGGAACAACGGCCCGCTTCAGGAATATTATTTTGATGATTATAAAGCTCAGGGTTTTACTTGTATCAGAATACCGGTTACCTGGGATCAGCACGTTTCTAAAAATTCTCCATACACAATTGATGAATCCTGGATGCAAAGAGTTGAACAAGTAGTTGATTGGGGATTGCAAAGAAATTTATATATCATTTTAAATGCTCATCACGAAAGCTGGTTAAAGAATAATTATTCTAATGCGAGTAACAAAGCTCGTTTTGATAGCATTTGGTCACAAATCTCTACAAGATTCAGAAATAAATCCGATAAACTATTTTTTGAAATTCTAAACGAACCGGTTGGGATGACAGGGCCGGAAGTTGATGAATTAAACGCCAGAGAATTAGGAATAATTAGGAAAACTAATCCAACTCGAATTGTAATATACTCCGGGAATGATTATACCGGTTCCTCTTACATGATGGCCGCAAAGATTCCTGATGATAAATACATGATTGCATATTTCCACTCATACGATCCGTGGGATTTTGCAGGGCTCGCTAAACAAACATGGGGAACCAGTCAAGATAGAAACGAAGTTAACGCACGATTTGAAACAGTTCATCAGTGGTCTGTAAAGAATAATATTCCTGTTATAATTAGTGAATTCGGGGCAATAAGTAAATGTGACTATAACTCGAGAATGTATTATTACTCCTCTTATGTCGAAGAAGCCATAGCTAATGATATTCCGTTTCAGGTTTGGGATGACGGCGGTGATTTTGGTATTTATAACAGAAATGCAAGAACATGGAATGACATTAAGGATATATTAGTAAAAACATATACATACGGCGCAACCGGATTAAATTTGACTTCAAACGGTAAACAAACTACAATCGCATGGCAAAACAGAACAACAGATAGCAAGGGAATCACAATTCAAAGAAAATCCGGCACAGAAGATTTTACAGATCTTTCTGAAGTAAGTTCGGACGCAACACAATTTATAGATACTCTTGTGCAATCGGAAAAAACTTATTTCTATCGAATAATCACAAAATTTAATGATAAGGAAGATAGTTATTCTTACCCGGTTACTATATATGTTCCACCGACTACCAGAAAACCGTTTTATGCCGATCCTCTTTCTGTTCCCGGTACAATTCAAGCTGAAGATTTTGATATAGGAGGAGAAGGATTAACTTATCACGATACTGATCCGGAAAACATTTCAGGCGCATACAGGTTTGACGGTGTTGATATTGAACAGAGAGCCGACGGCGGATATCAAATCAGTTATATTGCTACCGGCGAATGGATGGAATATACAGTGAATGTTAAACAAAGCGGAAATTATGTACTCACATTTTATTCTGCCTCAATGGATGGCGGCGGTAAAATAAAGTTTAGCATCGGTAACAAAGTTTCGAGTATTCTAACTGTTCCGAAGACAAACAGTTGGGAAACTTTAGCTTCCGTATCAACTAATATAAATCTAGATGCCGGAGTTCAAATTATGCGGACAAGCATTGTAGCAGCACAACCGTTCAATTTAGATCGGTATGAAATTACTCTTCAAGATCCCGCAAGTGTTAAATCAACAGAAAATATAAGTGCACTGAATGTTTATCCAAACCCGGTTAGACAAAATCTAAATGTTCAGTTGAAAAATATTAGCGGCGACGGTGAAGTTGAAATATTTAACATTTTAGGACAAAAGGTAAAGCATGTAAAACTTAATAATGCTTCGCTCAAAATTAATATGTCCGACTTATCGAGCGGTTTTTATTTCCTAAGAATAACACTAAACAACATAGTTGTAGCTGTAAAAAAAATACTCATGCGATGAATTTTATTCCCCTCTAAAGGCAAGATTGACTCAATTTACTCCGACAAATAACTATCTCAATATTTACATTTCATAAAACCTATTAAGTTGAATTTTTTATATAGGACTTAATCCAATAGAATAAAATTGTCACTCATAGTTCAGCTCACTTATGAAGCGAATCCTTTTTCAATGGGTTAAAGTATGTAAGCTTTACAACCCTGGCTTTTTCTCTGAATATAGATGGGACTGCCATTTTAGCACTTTCATGGTTTTCTGCTTCAATTATAGCATAAGCAGTATGGTCATTATCCATACATCCCCACTCAAAATGTGTAAGGAAACCGGCATTATGATTTCTGAATTGTTCGACTGCCATTTTGCAATCTTCAGCAGTATGTGAGGAAATTACAATATATCTATGCATCTTTGCCTCAATCTCTTGTTAATTTCAATTTAATTAATTACCGAGAATTTAATATAATACTAAACTCCTGCCAGATATTCATGAACAAGTTTTATTGCCATGGCTCCTTCGCCAACTGCAGAAGCAACGCGGTTCATAGCTCCTGCTCTCACATCACCTGCAGAAAATACTCCGGGGATGCAGGTTTCAAGTAGATAAGGATCACGGTTAAGTTTCCAGAGTTTTTTAAATTCTTCATATTTTAATAAATCTCTTCCTGTTTCAATAAAGCCCTTTGAGTCCTTAAAAATATTCAACTTAATCCAATCTGTAAGGGGCCTCGCACCGATAAAAATAAATAAAGCTCCTGCCTCGCTGGTTTCCAGTTCTCCCGTCACTGTATTTTTTATAGTAATACTTTCAAGCCGTTTGTTCCCGATTGCTTCAGCAACAACAGAATTTGCCATCACAGATATATTACTTGTTTTTTTAATCTGATCGATTAAGTATCGAGACATTGTTGAATCGAGAGAGTTTTTTCTAATCACTATAAAGGCATTTTTGGCAAAGCCTGAAAGATACATTGCAGCTTGTCCCGCAGAATTGCCGCCACCAACAATATAAATGTTTTTATCTTTGCAAGAATGTGCTTCAGCCGTTGTAGAACCATAATAAACACCGGCACCTGTTAATTCATTTACTCCCTTAGTATCCAGTGTTCTGTAATCAACACCAGATGCTATAATGATGGTGTGCGTTTTAACTTCAGGCCCGTTGGACAGTGATAAAATTTTATAATTGTCTTGAGTTTTTATATCAACAACCTGGCAGGGAGAAAGGATCTCAACTCCGAATCTTAAAGCCTGAGTTAATGCTCTCCTGGTCAAATCAGCACCTGAAAGTCCGGAAGGAAATCCAAGATAATTTTCAATTCTTGAACTTGTACCCGCTTGTCCCCCGGGTGCTTTTTTTTCTATCATGAGAGTTTTCAATCCTTCAGTACCGCCATAAACCGCCGATGCTAAACCTGCAGGTCCTGCGCCAATAATTACTACATCATAAAGCTCCTGGGAGGCAGTGGATTTCAACCCGATTTTTTCTCCTATATTAATCTCAGTAGGACATTTTAACAGAGTCCCGTCTTCGAATAAAACAGCCGGTAATTCATCATTTTCAATTTTATGAACATTTATCAGATCCGCAGCTTCTTTGTTTAATTCAATGTCAAACCATCTATACGGAATTAAATTTCCGGTTAGAAAATCCTTTATTCTATGAGATAAAGGAGACCATTGATAGCCGATGACTTTTATTCCCTCAAACTCAGGAATAACGCCGTTTTGCCAATCTTCAAGGAGATCGGTTATTACCGGGTATAGTTTTTCTTCAGGCGGGCTCCAGGGCTTCAGCAGATAGTAATCTAATCTTAAAGTATTGATAGCCATTATAGCAGCTTCAATATCAGAGTAAGCAGTTAACAGTACTTTTTTTGCATCAGGGAAAATATCCTTAGCCTTATCCAAAAATACTGTGCCTTCCATTTCAGGCATTCGCTGATCGGAAATAAAAAGTGCCACAGTTTCATTTTTCAATTTTAATTCTTTTATGGCTTCGAGAGCCTCAATGGCAGATTCTATAGCAAGTACTTTATAGTCCTCGCGGTATTTATTCCTAACATCCCGTTGGATTGCTCTTAACACCTGCGTGTCGTCATCAGTTATTATTATGAATGGAAGCTTCATCGTTTGAATCTTTTTTTAGTGATTGTTGGGAAACCGGAATCCTAATTATAAATTCAGTTTTACCGGGATTAGAATTTACTTTTACTTCGCCGTTATGACGGGTGATTACATTCTTTACAATATCAAGTCCTATCCCCGTTCCTTCTCCTACTTTTTTTGTTGTAAAAAAAGGATCAAATACACGGGATAATATTTCTTTAGGAATCCCGATTCCATTGTCGGTAATCCTTACGGTTATATCCTTTTTATTGCACTCTGTTTCTATTTCAATTTCACCATTTGGGGAAACAGCATAAATGGCATTATCGATAATATTCGTCCAGACCTGGTTTAGCTCTCCGACATACGCATCAACTTCTGTCATATCATCGCAGAATTTTTTACTAATTTTTATATTTTTATCACGAATTTTATATCCGAGAAGGATAAGAGTATTTTCAATATCTTCATGAATATTTGTGTTATTCAGATCTCCCGACCTATCCATACGAACATGGGATTTGATAGCGCCTACCAGCAAAGTAATACGATCTGAGGCATTCTGCATATCCTTTATTAATAATTCTGAACTCAGTAAATTTTCAAACCAGTCAAGGATATTTTTAAAAGCATCATTAGGAATTTCAAGTTTTATTTTTTCAAGATCCTCCGGGGAAAATCCCGCCTCCGCAAATGTTTCCGCCATTTCATTTCTGCCGTCAGAGCCTTTATCATTTAGCCAATCGTTAAGTTCATCTTCTTTTTGAATACGTTGAAGCGGTGTGATTTTGGTTTTTGGGGAACGATTAGCCTCTTTATTTTGAGCCACGTCCCGGATATTCCGAATAAGCGCGGGATTGATATTATGTTTTAGTAATTCCTCAGTAAGCTCGAAATTTTGTTTCAATCTCTTATCCAACTCAGCTGATATTCTACTAATTGCTGCTGCGGGATTATTCATTTCATGTGCAATTCCGGCCGCAAGTTTTCCGAGCGCACTTACTTTTTCTTGCTGTATTTGTGTAGTTGCAAAAACCCGGGCTCTTTCAGTCATATAACCGATTAGGCGCTGTATAAAATCGGGGTTAAGTTGTTCCAGTTCTTGAAAATATTTTTTATGAATCCTTACCAGGCGCAATTTACCGACAGCATATGAAGTACCGGGTGATTTTTTCATTCTTGAATAAGGAATAAGGCCGCTTACCCCGCCTGTCGGGACATTATTTTCAAAGCTGAAGTAATAAACCAGTTTCCCATTTACATTCATATAAAAATTCATCTTCCCTTCTAAAACAAAAGCCATTTCATCAATAGGTACCCCGGTTTTGAAAATTGTATCTCCCTCGTTATACTCTACATAGTGGGAATGAGCCAAGATCCAATTAAGGTGCTCGTCAGGCAGATCGCGCAGGGCAATAACTTTTTTTAGTTCATCAATAGTAACTGATTGGTTCATTTTGTTACCTATTAAATGGCTCTGAAATTGCAATTAAAGGAGGAGTGTGTGTTTTCTTTTAAACAGAATAGTTAAATAGTGTGTTCCTGATAAATAAGATATGTTGTTGCTACTCAAATGTCAATCAAAATAAAATCGAGTCCAATAAACCACTGTTTTAAATTGACTCTTAATATTTATGTTCTGAGTAAATGATAAGGGAAATAGGATAAAGATATCTAGTAATTCTTTAAGGGAATAAATTCCAAATAAGTAGGCGGATTCATATTTGTGCTAATGTTGACAATAAGTAGATATTATATAAGTTTTTTTCTTTTTTATAATTATCGGCTTTACTATGTTAAATTTTGGCGACCATTTTTAATGATGTTAACTTAAGGATTTTTTTTAATTTGAACTTTAGTAACCTTATTAGATTCACTTGATACATCATTGTGCTCTTCCCTTTTTCTTATATTTTCTTCGTTCAATATTTCGGTCAGACGGTTTTTCATTATTCCAAATGTTACATTACTATTAGCTTTGCAGCTATAGTATTTTAGATTAGACTTTTCTTTTATTACATCATCCACTCTATTATATATAAACCCGATTTATTATCATTCCATAAGTGTTACTGAAAAAGTATTATCCTGTCAAACTAGTGCTTTTTATCACTTAAAAATTGTATTTCGTTTGTTCTATAGCCCTCTTTAATTTCTTGGCTGAATAAAAGATAATTTGTTACAAAGCACATAGCTCCCTATTCCTTTAAATAATTAGTTTCATCTAAAAATTTAGATTAAGATATTTAGCCGGTTATTAATTTATATAAAGACTTACTTTACATAAATATATTTTTCCCTTTTTCGGCACAAGCTAAGCGGAATGCCTGCCGGAGTAAAAATTGTCTCCCCGCAATAAAAAATATCCATACGGATTTCAAGAAAATATTGTTAATAATAGATGGAGTTCTAAAATTGAAAAGATTTATTGCTCATTGTATAATTATATTAATATTTGGTTATATTCAGTCGTACGCACAAGTACCCACCACAAATTTAAAATTATGGTTAAAAGCCGATGCAGGCACTAATACAACTACAGATGGTGCGGCTGTATCGAATTGGGCAGATCAATCCGGTAACGGCAATAATGCTACACAGAGCACTACTGCAAATCAACCGACATATGTAGCAAGCGCTTTGAACGGAAAACCGGCGATTCATTTTAATGGTGGTGAAGATCTAAATTTACCGACTGCTTCAACCCTTGGAATCTTAAACTCTGATTATGAAATGTTTATTGTTGCCAGAACAAATAGCAGCAGTGCTTCTCCAAATTTTTTGATTTCCTCGGCAAATATAGAACAATTTGAAATGCACTTGAACGGGGCAGCAGGTGCACGATTTATACCAACTTCCGCAACATATATAGATGAAGGAAGCGCCGGTCAATATGCCGACAATAACCCGCATATATTTAATGCACAAGCCTCATCTACAGAAGGCTTAATAAGAGTTGACGGTGTTAACGGCAGTGATACTTTAACCAATGTGCAAAGCTCTTCAGACGGTGCGCTTGCGCTTGGTGTGCGGATTTCCGGACCGGGCTATTATTTGACCGGTGACATTGCGGAAGTAATTATTTATAATAAAGTACTTACTACTTCAGATAGAATACTTGTTGAATCATATTTGGCATCAAAATATGGAATAAGCTATTCTAATTATTATGTGTCAAGCACATCGGATGCTAATACAGGCTCATATAACGTCGGTACGCTTCGTTATGTAATGAATCAGATAAATACAAATGCATCCTCAAATACTTCTAATGTTGATATGACGGGAATTACAGGTACGATAACTCTTACAAGTGCGCTTCCTCCAATTAATTATAATACCACTATAACCGGACCGGGGGAAAGTAATCTTACAATTGACGGTAACAGTGCTTACAGGCCTTTCTTTATCGGGAATGGAATTTCCCCATTTACTTCCACTTCACCGGCTTCGCCTAACGTACAATTGAGCAAATTTACTATATCAAACGGTTATGCAAAAGGAGGAGACGGTTTTGCGGGCGGTGGCGGTGGCGCAGGGATGGGCGGTGCTTTATTTATAAATTCCGGTACGGTTAATATAGATAGTATAGCATTTAGCGGAAATAAGGCACTTGGAGGAGCGAGCGGCGTAAAAGCCGGCGGCGGCGGCGGCGGGGGCTTTGGCGGTAATGCACCACGTATAGTACTGCTGGAGGATCAAGCGGACTTTTAGGAGGCACGGGAGGCGGCAATGGCAGGGCATCTCCAACTATAAATGGTTCTCCTGGTGGCTTTGGCAGCGGTGGCGGAGCTGGCGAAAACGGTTTTAGTACTAGTAGTGGCGGAGCAGGTGGCTTTGGCGGCGGCGGCGGAGGCGGAGCGGGGCAGGAAATGGCAACTACGGCGGTTTCGGCGGCGGCAACGGTGGACCTGATTATGGCGGCGGCGGCGGCGGCGCAGGCTTTGGAGGGGCAATATTCAATAGAAACGGCGATATGATTATTAAGAACAGCTCTTTTAATAATGATACTGCAACCGGCGGTAGCTGGATCATCTGGTAGCAATGGATCCAGTTATGGCGGCGGAATATTTAATTATTCCGGTCATTATTTATTTAGCAATGTTACTTACGGAAGCGGCGCAAATGCAAACTCAGCGATTGATTCTAGTGATAGATATATATATTCAGGGAGTTCGCTATCGCCTTTTGCTTCAATTCTTCCGGTAACAAATCTTACAGGTACTACCGCAACTATTAATGGAAGCGTAAGTACAAATAATATTTCAACTACTTACCGGTTTATTTACGGTACTAACCCTTCGTCACTATCAAATACTTTAGCTTCACAAAATGCAGGCAGCTCAGGTACAGTAAATGTAAGCGCTAATTTGACAGGCCTAACATCAGGAACATTCTATTATTTTAAGTTAATCACTTCAAACACGTACGGTACAGATACATCTTCAACCGGTTCATTTGTTTATGATAATAGTATATCAAAAACAAATTTAAAGCTTTGGCTTGCATCCGACGGCGGTGTCGAGACCTCCGGCGGTAAGGTTTCGGAATGGTATGATAAATCGGGAAATAGCAACAGTGCAACGCAGTCTACATCATCCAATGAGCCGTCATATACTTCCTCTGCAATAAACTCAAAGCCTGCGCTAAGTTTTGATGGACCTGCTACTTATTTAACGCTTCCTACGGCAACAAGTTTGGGAATACAAAATTCGGATTACGAGATGTTTATAGTAGCTAAATCATCCTCAACGAATTTGCAGTTTGTGGAAGGCGGTACTCCCGGTAATTATGAACTACAGTTGAACGGAGGCTTGGGAGCGCGCTTTATCCCCTCGGGAAGTAATTATTTAGATGAAGGAAGCAGCAATGCTTATACAAACGGGCAGGCGCACATTTTTGATTTAAAAGCTACATCAACTAAAGGGATAATTCGCATTGACGGAGTGGCGGGAGGATACGTATTATCAAATACTCAAAGCGCTGACGGCGGAAATTTGAATATTGGAAGAAGAAGTAACGGATCATATTATTTCAGCGGTGATGTTGCTGAAGTAATTATATATAATACAAGTTTAACATCAAGTCAAAGACTGACAATCGGTAATTATCTCTCACAAAAATATAATACAACCTATACTACGGTAAGCAAGCCTACTGTACAGGCAAGCAATATGACGTTCAGCAATATCACAAGTAATTCAATTACTTTGAATGTAACTAAAGGTGACGGATCTTATAGACTAATTTTAGCAAAAAGCGGCAGCGCTGTTGATGCAAGTCCGACGGACGGGCAAGTATATACGGCAAATTCATCTTTCGGATCAGGAACTCAAATAGGTAACGGAAATTATGTTGTGTACGCAGGTTCCGGCAGCGGTGTTACTGTTACCGGGCTTAGTTCACATACGGGTTATTATTTCAGTACTTTTGAATATAACGGAACGAATACCGATCAAAGTTATCTGACTACATCACCCGCAACAGGAAATTCTACTACTTTATATCCGCCTCCGATATTAACAATTTTACCGGATTCGGCAAAGACAAGCAGTTCTGTATATTTCAGAGGTATAGTTAATCCAAACGGAACTGCTGCAACTTATAAATTTATATATGGAACAAGTTTAAATTCATTAACAAATTCAACCGCAGTTGTAAGCGCAGGAAGCAATAACACGAATGATACAGTAAGGGCGCAAATAACAGGTATAACAAATGGAACATTTTACTATCATGCATTAGTAGCAACTAATTCCGGAGGTACGGATACATCAACTATTGGGGCAGTTGCTTTTGATAATTCAATACCAAGTACTAATCTTAAGATGTGGCTGCGCTCGGATGAAGGCACATCAAGTTCAACAGACAACACAAATATTTCCACATGGTATGATGTAACGGGCAATTTGAATAATGCAACTCAAACGACATCGGCAAACCAGCCATTAATAAGAACGAATGTAATTAATGGGCATCCGGTCATGCGTTTCAACGGATCAACATCATATTTTAATCTTCCATCTACAGGTACATTGGGGATTCAAAACTCCGATTATGAAATATTTATTGTGGCAAAAACATCCTTTACTGGCGTTGAATTTTTAATCAGCGCTGCCGGTTATCAATATGAAATGCAATTTAACGGAACAAATATAGGGATGAGATTTATTCCGCCCATTCCCGGAGGCGGATATTTGGATGAAGGAACTACTAATGAATACGCTGACGGTAATCCGCACATTTTCAGTGTCAGGGCTTCATCAACCGGAGGAGCCGCACGCGTTGACGGGGTAGACGGAGGAACAACTACTGCAGACTTACAGAATGCAAACGATGTTTCATATACTTTAGGTACCCGATACGGTCCAACTTTACCGTTCAACGGAGATATTGCCGAAGTAATAGTTTACAATACTATTCTTAGTGCCTCGCAGCTTAATACCGTTGAATCATATCTTAGTCAAAAATACAACATCAATAGCGGCGCTCTGCCGATTGAATTAAGTACTTTTACGGCTGCAGACGATAACGATAATGTTGAGTTAAATTGGAAAACAGAAACTGAAGTTAATAACTACGGTTTTGAGATACAGAGGGCAGTAATCAACAGTGTGCAAAACGATACCAGCAACTGGAAGAAAATTGGATTTATCAAAGGTACGGGGAACAGTAATTCGCCAAAGAAATATTCATATACAGATCAAGACATTTCCGGTGGAATAAGTTTTGAGTATAGGCTGAAACAGATTGATGGTGACGGGAAGTATAAATACTCAAAAGTTATAGAAATTACACTGGCTCCGAAGCAATTTGAATTATATCAAAATTACCCGAATCCTTTTAATCCTACAACAAAGATAAAATACTCTTTAGCTTCGAGCAGTAAGGTTACTTTAAGAATTTATAATTTATTGGGACAGCAAATAAAACAATTAGTGAATGAAAATGAAACTGCCGGACATCATGAAGTAACCTTTGATGGAAGCAATCTTTCAAGCGGCATATATTTTTACAGAATCACAGCCGGTCAGCATACTATGAGTAAGAAAATGATCCTTACCAAATAGGATTATAAAAAGGAAAGTTCAATGTGCATCGAAATAATAGATGTAGTAATAACTGTTCTAGTGTTTGCAGAATAAATATTTTTTCTCATAGATGACTCCATTCGTTCGAGTCATCTTCAGAGATTTATTATTTCATGGATTTCTGAAAGAAAATTCGAACATCCATAAATAAAAAAAGCTCGAAAACTTATCATTTTCGAGCTTTCTAGTAGCGGGGGCAGAACCCTTTGTTTTATAAACACTTATGGCTATTTATAGCTAGGTATTCGAATTCAGTGAAAAAAACGCACTAATCTGTATCTCCTTCCTTAAGTACATTTACTACATAATAAGTAATAATACATATTCTGTACGAATTGTGTACGAAAGGAATGATGAAGATGAAACATAACAAAAACAATATAATTTCTATTCGCCCTCTGATTGAGACAAATAAACACGTTATTAATCCTAAACGCTCTTTGTTTTTTAGAATACAAAAAGGTAATTCAACTTTTCGTATTCCAACTGGAATTAAAATAGAGGCAAAATATTGGGATAACATATACAAAAGAGTGCGTAAATCACACGTAGATAGTCTAGAAATCAACAACTTACTTAAAGAACAAGAGAGGGTTCTTTGGAGTATCTGGCGAGAGTTTAGCTTAAAACAACCATTGGATTTTAGTCAATTCAAAGGAAAATGTATGAAGGCTCTTCACAATGAAGTGGAAAAAACAGATACATTTTTTGATGAATATGAAAATTTTCTTAAATCTCTTGAAAATACCAAAAGAGCTAAAGGAACTATTCAAAAATATAAGACTTTGAAAAAACTTTTAATTAACTACCAGGAAACCCAAAAATCAAAACTCAATTTTTTTAGTTTTAATAAAGAATTCGAAGATAAGTTTCAAGCATTTCTGTTCGGTATAAATCACACAAACAATACAGTAGGAAAATATATTTCCTCTCTGAAGACATTTCTGAATTGGGGACTTGAGATGAAGTTGCATACCAATATCGAATTTAAAAAATTTAAAGTACCAAACGAAGACTCTGAAATATTTTATCTGAAAAAAGATGAGTTAGATACTCTTTATAAAACAGATTTTAGTAATGAACCAGAGTTAGCACACGTACGTGACTTTATTTGCTTTGAATGTTTTACTGGACAACGTTATTCAGACGTGGCCAATCTAAGTTTTAGTGACATCGATTTTGATACAAAGTTTTGGCATTTGAGAGTAATTAAAACCAAGCTTAAGAATTCTATCCCTCTTAGCGAACGAGCAATGAAAATATTGGAGAGAAACAGACACAGAGAAAAACCTTTCAATCTTCGAAACTATGAAGTCAATGATAGAATTAAAATTATTAGCAAACTGTTGAATATGAACGACGAGGTTAAGACCGTTCGTTTTAGGGGTAGTGAAAGGATAGAAACTACAAGTAAGAAGTTTGAAAAAATTGCATCTCACATTGGGAGAAGGACTTTTATAATATTATCCTTAGAAGATGGTATGCCCACAGAAGTAGTAAAATCAATCACAGGCCATAAAACGGACAAATCATTTAAAAAATACATTTCCATTGTGCCCGAAACTAAGAGATTCCAGATGGATAGAGTATGGAATTCCATGTAAAGCACAAAACAGTTTTTCTTTGCCGCACCTTTTGTTTAAGAGTGCGGCTTTTTTGTATAAGCCCACCATTAAAACTAATCTAATTTGATATAAACAATGATAACTAGTGAAAAAAATGACTTATACGCTGAGCATAGTTTGATTTAAGTTAACACGTGTAATCATAAGTTATGATTACCTAAAATAACTTAAAAAAGCGAGGTAATATGGACGAATTCGTTAATAAAATATTAGAGCAAATAAAAACAACTATTAGAGAAACTATAATTGAAGTATTAAATCAAGGTCAAATTACAAATGAACCAGAGAATGACGATGAACTAATCTCGATAATTGATGCTGCAAACCTATTAAAAGTATCGGTTCCAACAATTCATAATTGGAAAAGGGTAGGAATAATTCCTTCCTATAAAAAAGGGAGAAAAGTCTATTTCAAACGTTCGGAAGTAATAAGCTCACTTAATAAAGTATACACTAGCCAATATAATTAAAAAATAGGTGAGGAAACTCCTCACCTATTAATAAAATTTAGGAGATGAAAATGCAAAAAAAATCAACTCAATCTTACTTATTTAATCATAGATTGATTGTGAATGACGAAACATTTTTAAGGTTAATTCTACTACTCTTCCAGAGAATAGATATACCATATAAAGG
Source organism: uncultured Ignavibacteriales bacterium (assembly GCA_963739985.1). Lineage (GTDB taxonomy): Bacteria > Bacteroidota > Ignavibacteria > Ignavibacteriales > Ignavibacteriaceae > CAVUCE01. The sequence continues at coordinate 287,029 of CAVUCE010000021.1, read as the reverse complement.
ACTCGTGCTAAATAAAAAATTACTAGCCCTTAATAATCTTATTTCAAATATTCTCTTAACAAATGAACAAACAAACTCAATTGTTATATCAAGAAAGGCTAAAGATTATTCACTTCCATCAATTTATGGAATGAACCACTTTAGCTACAGAATAATTATTTCGCTACTAGATGCACTCATAAAGTATAACTTTGTTGAGCAACATAAGGGATATTATAACTCGGCTACTCACTCTGGTGTCAGGACAAGCATTAAGGGTACGGAAAAGTTATTCGATATATTTAATCAAAATTTCAATTTTCAACAATTGTCGTACAGGACACCGATTATACTTAAGGACAAGCAAAAGAGATTAATCCCGTACCAGGAAAATGATGAAATACGAAGAATGAAAAACTTTCTTAATGATTATAACTCATTGATGAAATCTTCAATAATAGAGTTACCTATAGATGTGATAAAAGAAGCGGGGCTTTTTTTAGAACACGGTGGTCTTATACCACATTATAAATCTTATTCTTTAGAATCTATCAACTCTTTAGGTAACTTATCAGACAACCAATCCAATCAATCTCTCAACCCATTAATGGAAACAAATTTATTACGAATTACTACTCTTTATAGAGTATTTAATAATTCTAGTTTAAATCAAGGAGGAAGATTTTATGGAGCTTCATATCAAAGCCTGAACTCAAAACAAAGAAATAGAATTCTAATTAATGGAAACATGGTTGTGGAAATTGATTTTCAAGGTCTACATATAAACATGCTTTATAATTTGGAAGGTCAAGAATTTAATGGAGACCCTTATAGTTCAATATACAAGGAACAAGAAATAAGAGCTATTTTGAAAAAAGCTGCTTTAATTGCCTTAAACGCAAAATCTAAGATTAGTGCTATAAAAGCTTTTGAATATAAAGGCAACTGGAATGTTAATGAACTGAGACTAATAGATACATATAAGCTAAAAGCAGAAGACGTGTATTCTAGATTTGAAACTACACATTCTCCTATAGCCAAACACTTAAGTACAGGAGTAAGCGTAACTCTTCAGTATTTAGATTCCCAAATTGCTGAGTTAGTGCTTTCCCATTTTTATAAACAAAATATACCCTGTCTTTGCATACATGATTCATTTATAGTCGAACATCAATATGCAGAGGAACTAGAATTCGTCATGAAAGAATCATATAAGAAAATACTAAAATTTAACGGTAAAGTAGAAAGGAAAGGAGCATAATATGATAATAGAAAAATGGCCATTCGGCAAAGATGAAAAAGGTAATAAACTAATAAAATTATATACGGAGAATTCGGAGACATACAAGCAATTAAGAAAATTCTCTTTTGCTGTTAGTGGAGCAAAATATTACTCCAAGTCTCAAAAATTAATTGGATGGGACGTTATAATTCCTGAAAGCAAAGCAAAATTTGTTGAGCAACTTGAACAACAAAAACCAGTAAAAAAGAGGTCAGCAATTACAAGTACTTACAGACCCTCTAATCTTCAAATTTGCTTTACAAGCGAGGATTATTCAAAACCTATACAAAACCTCGGGTAATAATTAAACTTCATTTATATAACATTTTGGGCTTATGTTTCATTCATAAGCCCTTTCAATTATTATTTAATATTTTACTTTCATCATTTCCTTATATTACTTACATTTAGTGACATTTTAATAACTAAAGTGATATTAACGATTGACTTTTGCACAAAATCTAAACCCTGAACAAATAGCCAGACAAAAAATAGATAAACAGTTAATGCAGGCCGGTTGGGTTATACAAGATTTAAAGTCTTTTAACCCAAGTGCGGGAAGTGGAATAGCAGTTAGGGAATTTCCCACTGATACAGGGCCAGCAGATTATGTTTTATTTGTTAATAGAGAACCTGTAGGAATTATTGAAGCCAAGGCTGAAGGTACAACGCTCATTAAAGTTGAAGAGCAATCCGAAAGATATGCCAAAAGTAACCTTAAGTGGAAAATTAAAGAAGGTACTCTTCCCTTTGTTTATGAATCAACCGGGACAGAAACTCACTTTACGGATAATCGAGACCCGGTTCCACGTTCAAGAGAAGTTTTCTTTTTTCATCAGCCCGAAACCTTCGAGGCATGGTTAAAAGATGCTAAAACTTTCAGACAAAGGTTAACCGAACTCCCCACCCTTGATATTAACGGACTGAGAGAATGTCAAATTAAGGCAATTACTAATTTAGATAAATCATTCTCTGTTAATAAACCAAGAGCACTCATTCAGATGGCAACCGGCAGCGGTAAAACTTTTACTGCTATAACATCGGTTTATAGACTTCTAAAGTATGCTAAGGCAAAAAGAATTTTATTCCTAGTTGACACAAAAAATCTAGGTGAACAGGCTGAACAGGAATTTCAGGCATTTACTCCAAACGATGATAAAAGAAATTTTCAAGAACTCTATGTAGTGCAAAGACTCAGTTCTAATTTCATTGACCCGGATGCACATGTTTGTATTAGTACCATTCAAAGAATGTACTCAATACTTAGAGGAGTTGAACTAGATGAATCCGCAGAAGAAGAATCACTATACGAGTTAAAACTAAAAAATGAAAAACCTAAAGAAGTCGCTTACAACTCAACTATTCCTATAGAGTTTTTTGATATTATAATCATAGATGAATGTCACCGTTCTATTTATAATCTTTGGAAACAAGTCTTAGATTATTTTGATGCCTTTCTTGTAGGACTAACAGCCACACCGGATAAAAGGACATTCGGATTCTTTAACGAAAATGTTGTAAGTGAGTATTCTCATGAAGAGGCTATAGCGGACGGAGTAAATGTAGGTTATGATATTTTTACCATTGAAACAGAGATTACTAAAAACGGAGCAGAGTTAGTAGCTAAAGAATATGTTGATTATAGGAGTAAACTAACAAGGAAAAAACGTTGGGGACAACTTGATGAGGAAATAAAATATACTGCTCAGCAACTCGATAGAGATGTGGTCAATCCAAGTCAAATTAGGCACATCATAAGGGCTTTTAAAGATAAACTTCTAACCGAGATATTCCCAAACAGAAAAGAGGTTCCCAAAACACTTATTTTTGCCAAAACCGATAGCCACGCCGATGACATAATTCAAATTGTAAGAGAAGAATTTGGAGAAGGAAACGATTTCTGTAAGAAAGTAACTTATAATCAAACAGCAGAAAAACCTTCCGCAGTATTACAGCAATTTAGAACCGAGTACAACCCAAGAATTGCCGTTACAGTAGATATGATTGCAACTGGAACAGATGTAAAACCAATTGAGTGCTTATTATTTATGAGAGATGTACGCTCAAGAAGTTATTTTGAACAGATGAAAGGAAGAGGAACACGCACACTCTCCATTGATGATTTACGAAAGGTTACTCCAAGTGCAACAACTAATAAAGACCACTTTGTAATTATTGATGCTGTTGGAGTCTGTAAATCCGTTAAAACCGATAGCAGACCTTTAGAAAGAAAACCCGGTATTTCACTCAAAGACTTAATGATGAACGTCGTAATGGGCAATAAGGATGAAGATACAATCACTTCTCTTGCAAATAGGATATCTAGAGTAGAAAAACAAATGAACCAATCCGAAAAGCAGAAATTTTATGACTTAGCTGAAGGTAAAAAGATAAATCTTGTTGTACACGAATTGCTTGATGCTTATAACCCTGATGTGCATATAGAGAAAGCAAGAAATGAATTTAATGTACCGGCCAATCAAGAACCAACAGAAGAACAAATAAACAACTCCAAAGAGAAATTGATTAATGATGCTGTAAAGATATTCGATAATCACGTAATTAGAGATTATATTGAAAACGTTAGACGAAGCCACGAACAAATAATAGATAAAATAAACACCGATACATTATTAAGAGCAGAATTTGATTCCCAGGCAAGGGAGAACGCTCAAAAAGTTGTAGATAATTTCAGAAAATTTATTGAAGAAAATAAAGACGAGATAATAGCTCTTAAAATATTCTACTCTCAACCCTACAGAAGAAGAGAGTTAACCTTCCAGATGATAAAAGAATTAAATGAAGCTCTGAGTAACCCGCCTTATCTTCTTACAATTGAAAGAGTATGGAACTCTTATCAGCAGCTATATGACAATAAAGTAAAAGGTTCATCTAATCAAAGAATGTTAACCGATATTATTTCTCTTTTACGTTTTGAACTTAAGATTGATAATGAACTTAAACCTTTCGCCGATACTGTAAATAGAAACTTCCGGGATTGGATGTTTAAAAAGAATGCCGGACACGAACAATTTACCGAAGAGCAAACCCAATGGCTGCGGATGATTAAAGACCATATTATAAATTCCGTTCATATTGATGAAGATGATTTTAATTACTCACCTTTCGATAGCAAGGGAGGACTAGGTAAAATGTGGCAGCTTTTTGATGTGAAGACGGAAAATTTACTTGATGAAATAAATACAATATTAGTAAAATAAAACCAGCTTGCATCATATGTAGTTTAAGGTAATATTTATCAATTATATTGTATCTTATTACCTATTACGTTATTTTTATGTTGACAATCGAGAATAAAAACCTTAATTTAGGAATAGAGATTGGAGTTTGAATTTCAAAATAAAAATCTTGAAGAACTTTATACCAAAGGAAAGAATCGTAAGTATAAGCTTCAGCCTGCCGTAGTTAAAAAATTCTTTATGCGCATTCAGCAGATAGAGGCTGCAAAAGACATTCATGATTTGTGGAAAACACCGAAAATAATGTTTAAATATCTTGAGTCTGAAAAATTTTATTCAATCAGAGTTGATGGCTCATATAGATTAGAGATGGATATAGAGTGGCATAATGAAGAAAAAACTATCGGGAAAATTTTAATCAAAAATTTATCAAATCATTATGGAGACTAAAATGACTCTTACACCCTTTATGAATATTGGGCCTGGAGAGTTTATCAAAGAAGAAATGGAATTGAGAGATTGGAATAATGAAGACTTAGCACAGGTTCTAAAATTAACCCCTAAAACTATTAGTCTTCTACTTAATAATAAGCAAAAAATCACAATCGAAACCGCATCATTATTAAGCAAAGCTTTTGGACAATCTCCGCAATATTGGCTAAATCTAGATAATAATTATCGGCTTCGATTAGAGTCAAAGAAACTAGAAGACGAAACTGTAAAAATACGAAGTAAAATTTATGAACATATGCCTATTAATGAGATGGTTAAAAAAAGATGGATTCAAAAGCCAAAATCTATAGATGAACTAGAGAAAATTTTTATTAGTTTTTGGCAAATGAAGGAATTGGAATTTTCAAACATTGAGAAAATTGCTTTTCCGCATTGTCGGAAGTCAGAGGCCTTCTCAAATTTTAATAGACGATATATTTTGACTTGGACAAGAATGGCCAGAAATGTGTCTGAATCATATAGCGTTGGGAAATTTAATAAATCATATCTTGAGAAATTGGCTATTGATTTACCAAATTACACTATACGAACTAATGGAATTAAAGATATCTTAACAGAACTGAATAATGCTGGTGTGAAATTTTTCATTTTGAGTCACTTGTCCAAAACCTATCTAGATGGAGCTAGCTTTTACCATGGGAAAAATCCAATATTAGTTTATACAATTAGGTATGATAGAACTGATAATTTTTGGTTCACTTTAGCTCATGAAATAGGACATATTTTACTTCATATAAAGGATGAAAATGACGTATTTGTTGACGACCTCAAAAGCGAAGCTGTTTCATCATTTGAAAAAGAAGCAAATGAATTTGCAGAAAATATTTTATATGCAAATAAAATAATATCTATCTTTTCAAAATTTCAACATTATACATCTGCAGCTAGAGTATTAGAATATGCCAATACATTAAAGATATCTCCAGCGGTAATCACTGGCATATTAAAACATAATAATATGCTAGCTTATAATAGGCTAAACCAATTTACTCCGAAAGTAAGCGAATTAATACCTAGCAAATATTTTGTAGAAAAATAAACTTTTATCTACATTAAAATGTAGACCAAATATGAAATACGCTTGTGTTGTTTTGTAGCTATTGATTGTCGATAAATAACAACTCTAATAAATATATGAAATCAATCCTCCATAACTCTTGGTCGTTCGTTGAACTTTGTGATATCGCTGAAATAATAACTGGAACAACACCTCCCAAAAATGACCCACAGAATTATGGAAATGATTTTCCCCTATTTAAACCAAAAGATTTGAATGCAGGAATAAATGTTAATACTTCAATCGATAGTTTATCAAAGATAGGGATTAGTAAGGCTAGATTATTACCCAAAGGAAGCGTTCTAGTTACATGTATAGGTGCTACAATAGGGAAAACTGGACTGATAAGAGTTTCGGGTGCATCAAATCAACAAATCAATGCCTTAATACCGAATAAAAATTTTTCATCCAGCTACTTATATTATAATTGCATATCTGATGGCTTTCAAAGCCAAATTAGAAAAAATTCTTCTTCTACAACCTTGCCTATAATAAACAAAACTAAATTCGAGAAACTTGTAGTCCCCCTTCCCCCTCTTGAAGTGCAACACAAAATAGTAGCTAAAATAGAAGAACTCTTTAGCGAGTTGGATAACGGAGTTGAGCAACTTAAAAAAGCAAAAGAGCAATTAAAAACATACAGACAAGCAGTTCTCAAATATGCTTTCGAAGGTAAACTTACAGAAGAATTCCGGGAGAAAAATAAGCACCTGCTTTGGGAGCAGGAGGTCAATACTAAGGATAGCACTCCCGATGAATTTAAAGATAAAGAATTGCCTGTAGGTTGGAAGTGGGTGAAAATTAGAGATTGTGGTACCGTTGTCGGAGGAGGTACACCTTCAACAAAAATATCAGAGTATTTCGATGGAAATATTTCGTGGATTACACCTGCGGATTTGTCTCATTATTCGGAGAAATACATTAGTAAAGGCAAAAGAAATATTAGTGCATTGGGTCTGTCCAAGTCCTCTGCAAAATTGTTACCAAAAGGAAGTATAATGTTTTCCTCTAGGGCGCCTATTGGTTATGTAGCCATTGCCTCCAATGATATTTGTACTAATCAGGGATTTAAAAGCATTATACCCAAAAAGTCTTTTAGCAGTGAATATATATACTATTATTTGCTCGGTTCTAAAAGGTTAGCAGAAAACTTCGCTTCTGGCACTACATTCAAAGAGATATCCTTAAGAAATTTTTCAAATATGCCAGTACCTATTACTCCTGCAAAAGAGCAGGCACAAGTTGTTAGTGAAATAGAAAAACGATTTTCCGAAGCAGATAACTTAGAAAAATCAATAGAGCAAAGTTTAGAAAAAGCAGAATCTCTAAGACAAAGCATCTTAAAGCAAGCATTTGAGGGTAATTTGGTTTAAATCGAGAAAAATGTCCACACAAGAATTTAATCAAGTATAAAATTTGGGGAAAATAAAAATAAATGAATAATAAAAAGATTGTTGAACTGATAAAAAGATATAAGGATTTAATAAATTCATCGGAATATGATGAATTATATAAATGGAAAATGGTGAGGAGTTTTCAGGAGACTTGGGATTTGGAAGCGGGAGACTTTTATTCAATGCTTGAAAAATGTTTAAGCCAGACTAGCAATTTATTAACCGGGCAAAATTACTTCCCTAAGAAAATGATTTTGGAAATGGCTAAATTACAGCCTAAAGAAATAAGAGAAATGTTCAGAACTCTTTATGATGAAAGTAAAGACTTGGTTGAAAGGGTTGATTATTTTCAGGAAAGAGCAAAAGAAATTGTTAAAATTATTAGGCCTAATACCAAAGTTCAAACTTACCAGGATATAAGAGCTATTGCTTTATACCTAAATTTAAGATACCCGGAGAAATATTATTTCTATAAATATACAATGTTTAAGAAGTTTGCCAAATTGATTGAATATCAAGATTTCCCGGTAGGTAGAGGTAATCTAGTGTTTGTCGAATTCTTGAAGTTTGCTGAGACAGTAAAACAGATTTTAGAAAACGATTCGGATTTACTCCAAAGACATAATAGCCAATTAACTGAGGAGTGTTATAAAGATGAAAATCATAATATACTTACACAAGACTTTATTTACTCATCTACCTCTTACGATTCAATGAATATTAACCTAACTCCTCAGTCAAATAAAACATTAAAAGATTATGAGTTAAACACAATTTTATATGGCCCACCGGGAACCGGCAAAACTTTTAATACAAAGAACCTTGCAATAGGAATAATTGAAAATTTAAGTCAGACACAAGTAAAAGAAAGATATCCTGACAGAAACTCAATAAATTCAAAATTCAACGAGTATGTAAAATCAGAACAAATCAGCTTTGTAACATTTCATCAATCATTTTCTTATGAAGACTTTGTAGAAGGTATAAAACCAACACTTTATAGTGAATCAGCAGTTTCCGAAGAATTGGAAGAAGGAAATAATTTTCAAATAAGCTATCAAATTAAATCCGGGGTATTTAAAAATATTTCAGAGAAAGCCAGTCAATATTTTGATTACCATTCAGGGCAAAAACCATTTTTCCTCCAAAAATCTTTGCCAAATCTAGAAGAGGTTCAGTTTTATAAAATGTCACTTGGTAATACTCTTTTAGGAGAAGATGAAGCAATTTATAAATATTGTATAGATAATGATTGTATTGCGCTTGGATGGGGAGGTAATTTAGATTATTCAAATATTAAAAATAAAAAAGAGCTTGTCCAAAAGTTTAAAGAGGAGCCAAGAGATAGAAAATATGCTGAACATGCTGTTGATAGATTTTTACTATGGATGAAAAAAGATGATATTGTATTTATATCGGATGGCAATAGCAAAGTAAGGGCAATTGCAAAAATAACAGGAGATTATTATTTCAATTCAGAATCACCAATTGAATATAATCATTTCAGAAAAGTCGAGTGGCTTATTAAGGACAAAGCCATTCCAGTCTCAGAAGTATATAAGAAAAATTTCATGCAGCAAACAATTTATCAGATGACCAAAGAAAATGTAATTAAAGATTTCTTTGTCAATCAGAATCAGTCGAGTAATAAACCAATAAACCATGTGTTGATTATTGATGAAATCAACCGGGGAAACATTGCTAATATATTTGGTGAATTAATAACCCTAATTGAAAAAGATAAGAGAGCAGGCGAAAAGGAAGAAATTTCGGTGACTCTTCCCTACTCAAAACAAAAGTTTTCTGTACCATCAAACCTATACATTCTAGGAACAATGAACACCGCTGATAGAAGTATTGAAAGTCTTGATACTGCTTTACGAAGAAGATTTTCATTTATTAACATGCAACCACAGATTGAATTATTAGAAGCCGATGAACTTAGCGAATTAGGAATTGATTTGACCAAGCTTATTACTACTATCAATGAAAGAATAGAATATCTTTTGGATAAAGACCATGTTATCGGGCATGCTTACTTTATCAATATTATGGATGCTGATGACCAAATGGCAGAGTTAAAAAATGTATTTGTTCATAAAGTGATTCCTCTCCTGCAAGAATATTTTTATAATGATTACTCAAAAATAGCTATGGCTTTAGGCGAGGGATTTGTAGAAAAGAAATCTTACGTTAATGGAGCTAATAAAGTTTCAATGGCAAAGGGCTTCCGAAATTTGATTGATGATTATGAGGAAAAAGTAGAATTCACTCTAAGATTACCTGAAACTTGGAGTGAAGAAAGCTTTATAAATATATATGAATAGACAAATTCAGGTATTTGAATATCAGTCAATTTCAATTGATAACCAATTTTTCACAAATAGGCATTATGAAAAACTTGCTCGATTCAACGAGAAACACGGAAACAAGTATTTCACTCTAGGTTACAAAAAAATAGTTTTTGGTAATTATGTTGGTGTGATTCAAGTTGATAATCTAACAATTGAAATACTTCCAAAAGCTGATGTATTATCAGGCGATGAATATAAGTGGAGAAATGCATTATTATCAATTCTAAAATCATGTGGATATCTTAAAGTCGAAACTTTATCACATTCAAAACTTCGAATAAAAAATTTCACATTGTTAGAATTATTTCTAGAGTATTTTCTCAATGAAGTTGAAAAGGTTATTCACACTAATTTTATTAAAGATTATCGTTTCGTTGAAGGGAATCTTCCTAAATTAAAAGGAAGGATTTTATTTGAAAAGCAATTAAAACACAATTTATTTCACAAGGAAGTGTTTTATACTTCACATCAAATCTATGACCATAATACATTTTTAAATATAGCTATTAAGAAAGCCCTGATTACTCTTCTCAATCTTCCAATAAATAAATATTTAATAAATCGCTCAAAAGAGCTACTTCTCTATTTTGAAGATTCATGTATTGAACATTATAATATAAGAGGATTTGAAAAACTTAAATTTAACCGACATAATCAACATTACAGGGAAGCAATCCAATACGCAAAATTAATATTATTTAAAAACTCTCCTGCTTTAAGTTCAGGTACTAATGATGTATTAGCAATTCTTTTTGATATGAACCTTTTATTCGAGAAATTTATATATTCTCAGATTAAGAAGCAGGAACCTTCATTTAAAGACATTCAGTTAAGTATTTCAGGGCAAAGTAGTAGGGTGTTTTGGGAAAATAAGACAATTAGGCCGGATATAGTTCTAGAATACGGTATTAGTAATAAAAAAAGAATTATTTTAGATACAAAATGGAAAGTACTACAATCTCCCAATCCATCCGACTCTGACTTGAAACAGATGTTTACATATAATATTCATTTCAACTCTGAAAAAAGTATACTGATTTATCCTTACACAAGTTTAAGCTCTACAAGACCTATAAACTTTAGACCTTCTATAGGACTAGATAAAAAACATTATTGTCAATTGTTTTTCCTGGACTTGTTCGATTTAGAAGGAAATATCAAAAAGGATTTCGCAAATACTTTCTTAGAAGAAATACTAAATTAAATTATCAATAAAGTAATTTCATAAAATTTTAATAGCAGAATATGACTACAGAAACTATAGTATCGAGAGTTTGGAGCTACTGTAATACATTAAGAGATGACGGGGTAAGTTATGGAGATTACCTTGAACAGTTAACTTATCTTCTCTTTCTTAAAATGGCAGATGAATATACCAAACCTCCTTATAATCGTAATATCGAAATACCCAAGAAGTACAATTGGGAAAGTTTAACCAGTAGAAACGGAGCAGAACTTGAAACTCATTATGTTGAGTTGTTGAGAGAACTTGGAAAAGGTAAAGGCATGATAGGCCAAATCTATTTCAAGGCACAGAATAAAATTCAAGACCCGGCAAAACTACATAAACTTATTCAATTGATTGACGGAGAGAAATGGGTAATACTAGGAGCAGATGTAAAAGGTGATATATATGAAGGATTGCTTGAAAAGAATGCTGAAGATACTAAAAGCGGAGCCGGACAATATTTTACTCCTAGAGCATTAATAAAAGCAATTGTAGAGTGTATAAAGCCAGAACCTATGAAAACTATAGCAGACCCGGCATGTGGTACAGGTGGTTTCTTTTTAGCCGCTTATGATTATTTAGTAGAAACCTATGATTTAAATAAAGAGCAAACACGTAATCTAAAATTTAATACTTTTACCGGTTGGGAAATTGTATCTCATACAGTCAGACTTTGCTTAATGAATCTTTATTTACATGGAATAGGAGATTTAACAAGCAAACCACCTATTGAAAGAGCGGATAGTTTAATCGGCTTACCAAAAGAACGATATGATTATGTAATGGCAAACCCACCCTTCGGCAAAAAAAGCAGTGTTACAATAACAAATGAAGATGGTACTCAAAACAAAGATACCCTTACATATAGTAGACAAGATTTTTGGGCTACCACGTCAAACAAACAATTAAACTTTATACAGCATATTCGCTCAATGTTAAAGATTGATGGAAAAGCAGCCGTTGTTGTCCCGGATAATGTTTTATTCGAAGGAGGAGCCGGTGAAACTGTTAGAAAGAGTCTTTTACATAATACCGACCTTCATACAATTTTAAGATTACCCACCGGTCTGTTTTATGCACAGGGAGTAAAAGCAAATGTTATTTTCTTTGATAACAAACCGGCCAGTAAAACAGCATGGACAAAGGAAGTCTGGATTTATGACCTAAGAACTAACATGCACTTTACTTTAAAGACACAACAGATGAAATACGAAAACCTTCAGGATTTTATTAAGTGCTATAATCCTAATAATAGGTTTAAGAGAAAAGAAACCGAAAGATTTAAGAAATTTACTTACAAAGAAGTCACAGCCAGGGATAAAACTAATCTTGATATATTCTGGATTAAAGATGATAGTCTCGGAGATATGGAAAACCTTCCTAATCCTGACTTATTGGCATTGGAAATTGTAGAGAACCTTGAGGCAGGGCTAAATAGCTTCAAGGAAATTATTGATAATCTTAACGGAAAATCAGAATAGCTATTAATATCTTCACAATTAACAGGGGGAAACATGGACGTTGTGAGAGAAGCAACCATTATCTAGTAATGCGTGTTTGCATCTTTACTGCCTATACACCTAACTTTCTTCTTAGCTCATAAAGATAGTCAGCATAAAGTGGTTCAAATCTTGGCGCCGACTGTATTAATTCTATACCCTCATTAATATTGCCAGAAGCTTCATTAGCGAATACAAATAAAAATTATGCACATGCGGAATCTCTGGCGTACTTTAAGGACTCCTTCAATTTAGATAAATCTTTTTCCTAAATCTTGATTATAGAAAGCAGCTTGAGAATAAAAGATGGGATTTTTATTTACAAATAAAAAGCTTATGACGAATTTAAATTCGATGAATTCCTAAATGAATAAAATAACTCTTAGTGAAAAATATGAAATTCAGGATATATAAAATGAATTAAATTAGATGGTCTCAAGTTACACGGTTTAACTAGAAAAGACATGAAAATAATTGAGGAATAAAAAAAATACTATACTTTATTATATATAACCTAAACCTTCATCTTGTAACAAGATAGGAAATGAATTAACTTTGCAACCTATTATTTGTAATTAACAAAATTTAAGGGGAATCGATGAGAGCTAAACTAATTATAATCTCTTTTTTACTAACATTCGGCACTTTTTTCTTAGGTTGTGGCCAAGGAATTCATGAACTAAACAAAGGTATTACTTTTACTGGATTTGATTTTAGACCTTATACTAATAAAGGGTTTTTATTTACACCTGAAAAATATTCCGGTAAATATAAATCGATAGGATTCATTTCTGTTAATGTTTACCCCGAAGTTTCCCAAGATAAGTTTTCGATATTTACTACTGAAAAAATATATAATACTACTTATGGAGAACATTGGTTTATCAATAAAATATTGTCTAACGAAGCTGTGGATAGTCTATATCAACATGCAAAACGAATGGGTGCTGACGCAGTAACACGTTTTCATGCGGAAACGATTTCCAAATTAGATGGTACGATATCAATTCAAGGTTTGATGTTTTCGGGTTTTGCAATCAAAAGGGAGGAATAAAACTAAATCTATTTTACAGATAGAAAGTTTAATACAAACAGTATAATAAAACCTCCACTTTTCAAGTGGAGGTAGTTAAAATTGTCAATATCCGCACCAACCAAGTGTGAACAGAAATTTCTATAGAGAAAGATTTTTGAAGTATGTTGAGTTCACAAGAAAAAGTGCAAACTTAAATAACTAATAATTTACTTACATTTTAGAACTTGGATAATATAATTTGCAAATTGAATTTTGTGATAAATGAAATTATTTTGGAACAATGGACTTTAGAATTTTATTAGTTTAAGTTCTTTTAAATAGTGGGATTCATACAAGAAAAATAGTGGAACGAAGATAATTATTGAAACTGAACAAGTTTCGTATGTTATTTGTATGTTGGAAACAAAAAACCCTTTGCAACTTATTAAGAAACAAAGGGTTAGTGTTTTTCTTAGTAGCGGGGGCAGGACTTGAACCTACAACCTTCGGGTTATGAGCCCGACGAGCTACCAATTGCTCCACCCCGCGATGTAATATCTTTATATTTTTAAGAACTTTTTAATTTCACTTTAATATTACACAACAAATATTTAATTCGTTGTGTATTTCAAACTAGACAACAAATATAGCAAATCATTCTTCACTTGTCAAATTTAACCGTTATAAACCCTTCAATACATTCAAGGGTAACAGATTAAAAACGATTAAATATTCAACAATTAGCCATCAATATTATTGAAACTGGAATAAACTCCGTCCAATACTTCCGAATGCGCGTGTATCTCATTCAATTTTTGAATAATGCTAAGTATGCTTTTTCTTTTGTCTTCCACAAGATCAGTTACAAAAGATCTTACTTCCGGAAAGTTACATTGCTCCAGCATACTTTCGTAAAAACGAACTAAAGAGGCCTCTTTCCTTAAGGCTTCGTTAAGCATTGCGCAAGTGTTTCTGCATGCGCGGACACATTTTACATCATTGTCTTTCATGGCGAACCCCACTTATATATGATTTTTCTATATTTTTAATAAACTAAATGCTCACTATTTTTTGCTATTTTGCCGCCTATCTCTAATGCTTGCTCGTTTAACGGAATCAAGTGATGATGACGTTCTGGCAGAACTTTTGTTAATGCTTTTAATATGTTTTCAATTTTTACTACCGGACGTTTTTCTAAAAACGCTCCGACAAGTATCATGTTTGCAACTTGTTTTTTATTTAATTTTTGAGCTTCATCGTTTGCAGGAATCGCCAGTACCTCAATATCTTCCCTTGTAGGAGCAGTTATAATACTTGACTGTTCATACATCAATAGTCCGCCTGGTTTAACTTCATGCTCAAATTTTTCAAGAGAAGGCTGATTTAGTACAATTGCCGAATCGAACCTGGAAATTATGGGAGAGCTGATCCTGGAATCGGAAACAATAACAATACAGTTTGCGGTTCCGCCTCTCATTTCGGGTCCGTACGAAGGCATCCAGCTTACTTCTTTATTTTCAATCATCGCGGCATAGGCAATAATTTGTCCCATCGAAAGAATACCCTGCCCGCCGAATCCCGCGAAAATTATTTCATGTGGCTGCTGCATTTCAAAATCCTTTTTATTTTTTTCTGTTATTTATATAACAGTAAGAACTTCTTTCAAAATTATTTATTTATCTTTAGGTACTTTTAAATCACCGAGCGGATACATTGGAAACATATTTTTTTCCAGCCATCCGTTTGCTTCAACAGGTGTCATTTTCCATCCCGAAGGACAATTAGACACAACTTCAATAAAGCTGGTACCTCTATTTAATTTTTGATATTCGAAAGCTTTCTCAATTGATTTTTTCAATTTACGTACGGCTCCCGCGCTGTAAACAGCTTGTCTTGTAACATAATATGCGCCGGGTAACTGAGCTAATAAATCGGTAATTTTTAACGGATAGCCCATTAGCGCCGAATTTCTGCCGTAAGGAGAAGTTGAAGTAACTTGCTCAAGCAAAGTTGTAGGAGCCATTTGTCCACCGGTCATTCCGTAAATAGCGTTGTTAATAAACAACATTAAAATATTTTCACCGCGGTTAACAGTATGTACTGTTTCGGCCGTACCTATCGCTGCCAAATCACCATCTCCTTGATAAGAAAAAACATACTTATCAGGTAATACTCTTTTAACTCCTGTTGCAACAGCACTCGCTCTTCCGTGCGCAGCCTCTTGCATATCTATATCCATATAATTATAGGCAAAAACAGAGCAGCCAACCGGTGCCACGCCTATAGTTTGATCTTGTATTCCCATTTCCTCAACAACTTCCATAAGAACTCTATGTACAACACTGTGGCCGCAACCCGGGCAATAGTGGAAAACCGTGTCCGTTAAGGTAGACGGTTTTTTATAAACCACCTCAAAACCGTTTGTCGTTATTTCATTTTGCATTTCACTACCTTTATTCTTGACTAATAGTTGATTTTTCGATGATGGATTCAATTTCTTCCATCACTTCTTCGGGTGAAGGGATCATTCCTCCCATTCTTCCTTTAAAGTAAACCGGACATTTTCCGTTGGCCGCAAGAGAAACATCTTCAACCATTTGCCCTGCGTTCATTTCTACCACCAGCATGAATTCAACTTTTTTTGAATATTCTGCCAGTATGTTTTTAGGAAAAGGATAAAGAGTAATAGGTCTTAACAAACCAAGTTTTATTCCTTTTTCTCTTCCAAGATCAACGGTTTTTTGACATACTCTTGCCGATAGTCCGAAAGCAACCAAAAGAATTTCCGCATCTTGCGTATTTATTTCTTCAAAGCGGACTTCTTTTTGAATTTCGGCATACTTCGCTTGAAGATTTATATTTATCATCTCCATTTTTTCAGGTTCTATAAATAGCGAAGTAATTACATTTCTCTCTCTGTCTTTAGGTTTACCTACGGTCGCCCATTTTTTAACCGATTTTGGTAGTGAATCTTCTTCGGGCAGCACAACTTTTTCCATCATTTGTCCAAGTGCGCCGTCCGCTAAAATCATAGCAGGATTTTTATATTTTTCAGCTAAACGAATAGCATCGAAAACAAAATCCGACATTTCTTGAACAGAAGCAGGAGCAAGCACAATTAAGTGATAATCTCCGTGTCCCCCGCCTTTAGTAGCTTGAAAATAATCCCCTTGTGAAGGTTGAATAGTTCCTAAGCCCGGGCCTCCCCTGTTAACATTAACCAGCAAGCAAGGAAGTTCTGCGGAAGCGATATATGAAATTCCTTCTTGCATAAGACTAAAACCCGGACTCGAGGAAGATGTCATAACCCTTCCACCCGCACCTGCTCCGCCATAAACCATATTTATTGCTGCCAACTCACTTTCAGCTTGAAGTACAACGCCGCTGCGCTTTGGCATCTCCCGTGTAAAATATTCCAATATTTCGGATTGTGGGGTAATCGGGTAACCGAAGTACGCGTCGATTCTTGCTCGAATCGCGGCCTCCGCTAACGCCTCATTTCCTTTCATAAGGCGAATATCTTTTTTACCATTATCTATTTGTGACATAAAAAAACCCATGATTGTACATGATGAACAATTAGATATCTTTTGGATATCCTGTTAATTATATCGCCTTTTTTAAAGCAGATTTTGGCTGCCTATAGACGGTTATTGCTACGTCGGGACAAACAAGCGCACAGTTAATGCAGCCGGTACAATTGTCCTGTACCAATTCCGCAAACCGGTAACCTCGAACATTTATTTGCTTGGATAAAGCTAAACTGTTCTGAGGACACGCTTCTATACAGAGTTCACAACCCTTGCATACATCCCGATCTATAATAACGGTTCCTTTAATCATGATGTTAAACTTTTTTTAATTTATTTTAAATTACCTATTGACTTTTTGAGGACAATATATATGCCAAATTGAATTAATTGCGATTTCCCGTAATTAATTGTAATTCCTTATCATATGTTAGAACTTTAAATATTAAATTCTTCCTATTTCTGAGAAGAGGGAACCAAAATCTAAATTTGAGAATTATTTGTGAGTATTTTTTGTTGAATTATTCAACAGTGCGAACTCTATTTGAGCTTTATGAGGAGAGTAATTTCCGGAAAAATCGGCATCATGAGGTGAGAGTGCATTCTCAAGTAAATGGGAATCTATTATTCGGAAGATTCTTCATCCCCAGTTTCCAGATTTAGAATGTCTTGGCTTTATTTTCTTGTCATCCTGAGTCCTTCGAAAGAAGGGCAAAGAAACTTCCAATATATTTGCTAATGCCTTTGCAGATTAATTTAATTTAAATGCTTCCATCGTAGACGGTTAATTATTGTAAAAAAAGAAAAGAAAAGAAGAGTTGTTTCTCATAGAGGATAGATAAAAAAAAACCGCAGAATCCTCTGCGGGTTACAAAATTCGTGAAAAAATTATAAAATAAAACTACTAATTGTCCTTCACTTTTATTTTCATCAATTTGCTGTTTGCGCCTATTTCCGGATAATACATTAAATATCCATGCGCAGGCATAACTGTATAATCTCCGGGAATTTGTGCTTTAATTATATAAGAGAAATCCATCGATTTTTGTGTATTCGTTACAAAGAAAGCAACCTTTGTATCTCTATATTCTCTATCGGCGTAGAACCATCTCCATGGTCGCATTCCGTAATTCCATCTTATAACCGGAGAATAATCATTCTCTCCTTCAATTTCATAATTGTCCTGATTTTTGACAACTTCAAAACCGGAAGGCAGCATATCTTCTAAAATAAAATATTGCATATTAGGATCTTTTGATTCAACATGGGTTTTAACTAAAATATCATCTCCCGATTTTACAGCACCTTCTAGTTTACGCTTTACGTAAATAATTTTATTTCCTTTATCTTCCGTTTTCAAAACATAATATTCTCTTGAAATTACAAATCCGCTTTTAGAGTTAATATTTTCCTTAGGAGAATAATATTGGCTTATACCGGAAAAATATAATTTCCCTTTTCCGCTTTTAACAATCCTGATATCATTGGTTCCGTGCTGTATAATTCTTTTTTTAATGTTATCTAGTTTAAATGTTTTTTCATAGGAGTATATATCATTCCGATCGAATTTTTTTGAATATACTTTATCGCCGTTAATATAAACATCAACATTAAAATCGGGATTTAATTCATTTGTTTTCTTTAAATAATCGGTTAATGCAAAAATTACCGTGGCTGTTTCTTGCGTTGATCTCCAGGAAAATCCATGCTTTTGCACCAACAGCCATCTAACGGCTTTATCAATTAAATCACTTTTTGAATTTACAGACAATAAAGCTTTAATTGCGAATGCTGTACTTTGGACTCTATCATCCTGCCACGAATAATGCCATGCTTTTCCGCCCCAATAGTTATAGGAACTTTCACCTTGAACTTCTTTAATTAATTTATCTGCGTATGAATTTGCAGCCTCTTTATTGTTAATGTTGTTAAGAGATAAAATCATTAATGAAACTGCGTATGAATTTAGGTTCTTACTTAATAGTTCTTTTATTTTTTTATCATAAACATTTTTATTCATTGAACTATCTTTAAGAGCAGTTGTTAGCGAATAAAGCATATAAGCTCTTGTTGTAAAATCAAGATTAAAAGAATTATCAATTTGATCTTTCAAGCTATTTATTCCTTTTTGATAAACATCTTGATTAAATCTTAAAGCCTGCATCTTTTGCCAGAGTCATTCCATAAATAACATAAGCCGTCATGTATGGATGAGTTTGATCATTTGTCCACCAGCCCCATCCGCCGTCGGAATGCTGAAAATTATAAAGACGCTTCAAACCTTTATCAACCATATCGGGAAGTTCTTTTAAAGTATTTGATTTTAAAGGCGCGTCAAGTTTTTTGAATGTTCCGGCAACAATTACAGTCGGTAAAAATCTGCTCATCGTTTGTTCAACGCAGCCGTAAGGATAGCCCGCAAGATCATCAAGCGCTTTTAACATTGTTCCGGCTAACGACGGATTTACACTAAAAGATAATTGCGCTGTTCGTAAATCTACATCCCGGGGAATATTAAACTTTATTGATTTTGTAGAAGAATTATTTTCGATGTCTGTTGTAAGAGACTCAATATTTTTAAAGCCTTTGGGATAAATAGGAACTGTCAGTTGAACTGCATCGGATTCTTCATTTGTTAATGCTTCAGCTTTTAAAACGGCATTCCCGATTGGTTCATCAACTTTTACTTTCCAATCAATTCTCACTTCCGAATTTTTATCAACTGTTAACTCGTAATGATTTTTGCTTTTACTATAAATATTTGTACTGTAACCCGGAGTATTTAATTGTCCGTTTAAAAGTTTTAAATCTCCGGAATCAAAAATAATTTTGACTTTTTTCTGCTCTGACAAATAATTGTGAACTATTGTAGAAATTGTAAGTTCATCGCCTTCTCTGAAAAACCTCGGAGTTTCCATTCTAACTAAAAGGTTTTTACGTGTAATAACTTTGTTAATTTCTTGTCCGACTTTAGTATTTGCGGTTACTCCTTTTACAGTTGCGCGCCAGGTTGTCAGATTATCGGGCATTTTGAATTTTACATAAGCGACACCATTAGAATTTGTAACAATATTCGGTTTCCAGTAAACAGCATCAACAAAGTTTGATCTTAGTACCGGAGCGACATAATCCGAAGCAGATTCTTTTGCCGAAAAATATGTTGGTGATGCTGATTGAAGTGCTACATCATTGGTAGATTTTTCCATCACAACTCCGCCTCTCGGGAAGTGAGGCATTGTTGGAATTCTGTTTGTATAGTTTCCCAAATTTATATCTGCTTTTTCAGATCCGTTTATGGTTACATGATCGGATAAAAACATTTCGCCATCATCAAGATAAACCAGCAGATCATATTTACCGTGCACAATATTCTTAAAACTATAATTCCCGGAAGTATCTACCGTAGTTCTATAGAAATTTTTATCACTATTGAGTATTACCAGCAGTTTTGAGAAATCAACTTTACCCGATTCAACTTTAATTTTTCCTTGAATCGAACCATCGCCTTCCGGACTTTCGTTGGTATCAATATATTTATCAAGTTTAGTTTCATATCTGCTCGTACCGTTGAAGTAATTATTTTCAAGCGAAGTATAAGTTGGAATATATGAATACTTAGGAGCGTAAAAGAAATTTTTAATATCCGGTGTTTCATCCGCTTTAATCGCATAAATACTTTCATCAACAACGCCGAAGGATAATTGTGTGTTCTTTACCGGGTTTCCGTTGTTATCTTTTACAACAACTTTATATTCTGCTTCTTCGCCGGGTTTATAGTTTTCTTTTGAATGAGTAATGGAAATATTAAGCATGTTATCTTTATCCAGCACACCAACTTGCTTCATCTTTGTATAAAGACGTCTGTTCCTAATATAAGTGATTGAAATGTTGAAACTAGGTGAATATTCTGCAGTTAATTTTTCTTTTATGTTTAAAGTGTTTCCATCTACATTATACATTTTGTATTTGAGAATTCCGCCGGATTCAAAGGTTACTAACAGTTGTGTATGTTTTTCCGGTAGAATTATAATTGCAGAAAGCGTATCGCCTTTTTCGTATGAATCTTTATCGGTTACAATATCAATTCCGTATCGATCTGCGCCGAAACTATAATTATGAACATTTCCCATATAAAAATAATTAGTCGAGGCTATTTCTCTTCCCTTTGAATCTTTTGCTATAATTGTATAAGAATATCTTCCAGGGAAAAATGACCGCGGTAAAAACGTAACAAGACTTTTCCCAAGTTCATCTGTCTTGCCTCTGAGCGTATCATTTGCGTATGTCGGCATTCTGTCTTTGCGATTATCCGTTGGATAATGTACTACTAATGTATAAGAAGTTTTTACTGGATTGTCATTAAAATCATAAGCGTTCACTCTTAAATTTATCGGAGTGCCAACCGGAACGAAAGATCTTTCAGGTGAAGTTGAGATTGTAAAACTTCCGCGCGTTACGTAAACACTCGCTGATCCGGAAATTGTCATTCTCGAATTATCTTGCACTTGTGCTTCAATTATATATGTATAATCAGCATCAAGCTCCTTATCTACTTTATATTCAAAATCATACGTACCGTCCTGGTTTAACTTTCCCTCCGTAGAATAAACGAGTTCCTTTCTTCCGTATCCGTGGATTTTATCTGTGTCAAAACTTCTGTAAAACCATGAATAATCAGACCAATACCACCAAGGACGCCAATATGATTGACGATATAATTTTATCTGAACATTACCTGTTGTTAAAGGAGAACCGAAATAATATTTGGCGTTCACTTTTGCTTGAATCGTATCACCATAAGCAAACTGATTTCCGGAAGGATTCACGTTAACTTCATATTCAGGTTTTTTATACTCTTCAACGCTAAATGAACCGTAATATGTTTGATCATCTTTTGAGATTTTAATACTGTAATTACCAAGATCAGCATCTTCATCTAATTTTAAACTATCGTATATAGAACCAAAATCATCAGATGTTAAAACCCCTGAGTAAACTTCTTTATTTTTTGGCGAAGTGACTTTAACATTAAAATCCTGTTTGTTTACATTAATCAACTCATTGGAATCTTGTTTTCTAACGATGGCTTTAAAGTTTACAGTTTGTCCCGGGCGATAAACCGGCTGATTAGTATAAACGTAAACAGTGTAATTATTGTTGTTTAATCTAAAGTAGAAGTACGGATCACTTAATACTGTTTCATCTCCGGTTTGTCCAATCAACAAAGCGTTTCGGTCGCTGAAGTCCAGCTTGTCATTCAATTTAAAATAAACTAATCCTTGTTTATCTGATAATTTACTTTCCAGAAGTTTGTTGTCCTTGTATAAATTAAATTTTACATCGCTAACAAAATTCCCGGACTCAGCATCTGCGATATAAGCGAGAACTTCACTTCCGTTGTTTTTGTATACCATTGCATATTTTGAAACAGTGATTCCGCAATAAGCAACCAAATTATTTCTGGAAGCCTGTAGAATGTAAATGCCCGGTTCATCAATTTTTCCCACATCAACATTTTTATTACTTCCGGTGATGTATGAACCGTTAATTGTTGAATTCCATTCTTTTACAATTTTTGTATATTTGAGTAAATTTTCTTTTTCAATGCTCCAAATATCAAAATTAATTCTAAGTTCCTGTCTATCGATTTTCGAGAAAAATTCGATCGGATCAACAATTTTTAGTAATCTAAATTTATACTCCGCATCCTGCCGGATATTAGAATAAAGGCTCACAGAAACTTCACTTGCTGGAGAAAAAACAGTATAATTAGATATGTTGAATCTTTCTTTTACATTATCGTTCTTTATAAATGTGCTGTTTATAATGAAAGGAAAAAGTAAAAGAAGGAAAAGACTAAGTGACTTAAGATTATTTCTTGATTGGAACATGTAGTCTCCGGATTATTTTCTAAATTATACGAACGCAATCTGGAAAAGTGCCAGGGTTAATTTAAGTATCTAAATTTCTTACTAAAATTAGAATGGTTAAATATAGAATACAAGCTTTAATTATTCCGGTGAATAAGTTTTTTATATATAAATATTAGCCTTAATTTTAATGCAGTTATGAATTTAATTAATCATAATTTTTATTTTTGATAGTAAAATATAGCTTCCTTTATCCACCATAGGAATTCAATATGCGCACCTTTAAATTTAAGTTTTTCACGCTTGTTCTTTTTGCTATAATCTCAATAAATAATTACCCGCAGAATGGGAAAGTTCCTTACACAATGGATGCACAGCTTCAACTAAATATTCCCTCACGTCCTAAAATATCTCCCGATGGAAATAATATTATTTTTTCTATGGTAAAAGCGGACACCGTAAAAAGTACATGGATAAACCAGCTTTATATTTTTAACATTAAGAAGAAAGAATATAGAAGATTTACTAAACAAGGTGATAATTGCACACAAGCAAGTTTTTCTCCGGATGGTAAATGGGTAACGTTTGTTTCATCTCGTGATTATTTTGATAAAGCGATGAACAGAAATACAGCTGGAACAAATCAGCTATGGAGCGCGCCGTTAAGCGGCGGCGAAGGAAACGCATGGACAAACTTACCCGAAAATATTCAAGCATATGCATGGTCAAATGATTCAAAAAAAATTGCGCTACTTACGAATAAACATAATCCCCGCCAACACGACATCGATGAATCACTTAAGAAGAAAAGATTAACAGTTACTGAATTTCCTCACAGTAATCCTGAAAAGACTTTATACATTATGGATGTTAATAGTAAAAAGATTCTATCTGCCTTTACTCTTGACCCCGGTGCTACTGCTATACGATTTAATTCTGCCGGGGATAAAATTATTTATCAAACTAATTATACTGGTACGGATAACGATGCACAAAAATACGATATAAAAACAATCAGTTTTAAAGGTAGAGAAGATCAATTAACAAACCAGGCGGGACCGGAAACCAATCCTAAGTATTCGCCGGATGATAAACACATTGCGTACATTACTCAAACTTTGCCTGACGTTGAATCTGCCGAAAACGATTTAAACATTATGGCGGCAAACAGTAAGGATAAAGTTAATCTCACCAAGAATTTCGATTTGAGCGTTGATTATTTTGTCTGGAAAGATCCGGACATAATTTATTTTACCGTACACGAACGTACTAACAACGAACTTTATTCAATAGATATCAAATCTAAAAAGATAACAAAACTGACAGAAGGAAATAGAATAATCAGCAATGTTACGTTTTCTAATCAAGGGAAAGAAATATGTTATTTACAATCGGATTCTAAATCTTTGCCGGAATTATTTCTTAACAACCAAAGGATTTCAAATTTCAGCAGTCAATTGAAGAAATACTCCATAGGCACTCAAGAGGTACTTACTTATAAAAGTAGTGATAAAAAATTTGATATTGATGAAATTCTATTTAAACCTTATAATTTTGATCCACATAAAAAATACCCTCTAATTTTATTAGCTCACGGCGGGCCATACTATAGATTCACTAACTCTCTTTTACAATATTACGGTGTTCATGAGTTCAATAATGCAGGATATTTAGTGTTGGCAACAAATCCGAGAGGAAGCAGCGGATATTCAGATGCATTTGGTGAGGCAGCGCGTTTTGATCTTGGAGGAGCTGATTATAAAGATATTATGTCTGGCTTAAATAATATTATTGCCAAAGGATTTGTTGATACTACGCGGATGGGAGTTACCGGCGGAAGCTACGGCGGTTATCTTACCAACTGGATTATCTCTCAAAATAATCGCTTCAAAGCAGCAGTTTCTATGTACGGAATATTCAGCTATTTTACTGATTGGAGCAACTCTACTCAACCTGCTTTTGAAAAAATGTGGTTTGGATATTACTACTGGCAAAAACCGATCAATATGAAAAATCTTTATGTGAGCCGCTCACCCGCGTTCTACGTTCAAAACATAAAGACACCAACTTTAATACTTCACGGTGCTGAGGATGTTTCTACGGATGTTTCAAACTCAAGAGAAATGTACCAGGCACTTCACACCATGGGTGTTCCGGTTAAGTTTGTTATATATCCTAGAGCCGGGCATGGATTGAAAAACGAACCAAACCAATATCTGGATACTATTCATCGTTCTTTGGATTGGTTTAAGAAGTATCTCACCAAATAGCCTTCTGATAGGCTTAAATTTATGCTTCAATCTGAGAGACTCCTATTTAAGGACTGGCCAGGCTATCATAGATTTACAAACCGACTAAAATACCAATATAGTCGATTGTTTTGCACTACGTCACAGCATTCTATCACGTTAATCTAATCATTGACTATACTTTTAAGTCAGTCTAATTTAGTAGTGTAAATTTTATTTATAAACAAAATGTGAGGTAGTGTTTGAAGTCATTAACAAAAGCTCTCATACTTTCTGTTATGATTTTACTGGTAGGTTTTACAATAGTAAGCAACGAAGAAACAAACAAAGTTGAGCCGGTAAATATTGAAAGTATGACTGAAGTTAATAACTCCGATAGTACAGCAATCAATAATTCCATTGTAGATTATGTCAATAAAGGTGTAATGACGGCTTCATGGTATGGACCGAAATTTCATGGTAGAATGACGGCAAACGGTGAAACATTCAATCAAATGGCTTTTACCGCTGCCAGTAAAACTTTAAAATTCGGTACTTTACTTAAGATTACAAATCTTAGGAATAAAAAATCGGTAGTAGTAAGGATTAACGACAGGGGTCCTTATGTGGGAGGAAGACAATTAGACCTTTCAAAAGCCGCTGCTTTGAAGTTGGGAATGGTTAAAAGAGGTGTTATTAGAATAAATGTTAAAGAAATAAAGCTTAAAGGTATAAACTTCCCTGTCATTTCAATGAATTAAGAGATAATTGTTATTAAATTATCTGTAGGCCCGGTATTTTTACCGGGCTTTTTTATTTTATGCGATTTTGTACAATTATTATTTAGTTATAAATTCTTAAATTAGTAAATGCTCTGCCTGAAGAATAATACAAAAACTGATTGGATAATAGTTGCACTTCAAAATATAAATGAAGTTATCATTGATCATGCTCATTGTGAAAAGAAAGCTGCGGCAACGGGTCTAAGTTTAATTTTCAACTACCCAGATAAAGTAGAAATTTCTTTAACAATGTCCGATCTTGTGGAAGAAGAAATTGGACATTATCGATCTGTTATCAAGATTTTGTATGATAAGAAAATCAGTTTAACCCGTGGTGAAAATGATAGTTACGTACATGACTTGCTGGTCAGTTTGAGAAAGTCAGAACCACATAAATTATTAGATAGGCTTTTGATTGCCGGAATTATTGAAGCAAGATCTTGTGAAAGACTTCAGATTTTGGCAGCACATTTGGAAGATGTTGATCTTAAAAATTTTTACAAACAGCTTTCCGATACGGAAGCAGGACATTATGTAACTTTTATTAAATTAGCAACGCTTTATTTTGATGAAAATAAAGTAAAAGCAAGATTAGATGAATTAACTGATTTAGAAGCTAAGATTGTAGAAAATTTACCCAATCTTCCTCTAATACATGGTTAGAAATAATATTATCGATTTATAAAAATAGGATAAATTACTTTGATGAAATTAAATTTAGGTTGCGGTAAAGATTTAAAAGAAGGATATGTAAATCTTGATATAGTTGATTACGGCGGCAATCAATTACATGATATAAATACATTTCCCTATCCTTTTGATGATAATACTTTTGATGAGATTTTCGCTTCTCATATTCTTGAACATCTTGATAATTTCCACAATACAATTACAGAATTATACAGAATATTAAAGCCAGATGGATTACTGATTGTTTACGCACCGTTTTTTCTAAACACAAAATACTTTGGCGAACCGGATCATAAAATTCCTTTCTCAATAAGAACATTTGATAATTATGAATATATCGGCAATCGCAAATTAAAGTTTTATGAAAAATGGAAGCTAAACCATAGGACTAATTACGAAGGCAAAGCGCAATTTGAAGTAATAGAAAAAAAATTCATCACATCACATTTTTCTGCTTTAAAGTGGATGGATTATATTGTAAACATTGAACCGGTTATGTATGAAAGATTCTTCGCAGGTATTTTTTCACCGGAAGAAGTTTACTATAAATTACGGGCTGTTAAGTAAATTTGTTTTGTATAGATTGTCAATTTTCTAGAAAGATTATTAACGCTTGCAAGATTAGACGTTCCTAAAAAATCAAATGCCAAACAAAAAATTTGGTGCTCGATTTTTTATTACGTTTAGAAAGACTTGAAAAATGTTAATAAGAATTCGGAATGCCTTTAAAATGGAAAAACCGGGTTGCCTTTAACAAAAGCAAACCCGGTAAAATGATAACTCCAAACCAAATCAATAGTAGAAGTGAAACTGCAGAACAAATGAATCGTTCTTAACCGCGGGAGTTTCCATTTGAATTCTGTATTGAGGACGAACTTCAACAAAACTATAAGGGAATATTTCCGCACCAATAACTACTCTGGAAACTTCATCGCTGGTAACGCTTGTGTTAGGATCAAAACGATCGTATCTCAAAATTCCTTCAACACCTTTTACAAATCTGTAAGAACCTTTTAACATCAAAGCAGTAGAAGAAGTACCAACAGTTTCATAATCATTTGCTTGATCATATTCACCGAGAAAAGTAAAATCACCTACACCGAATCCTAAAAATCCACCGTACATATTAACTTTATGATCCTGATTATTCAACGGTGTAAAGATTAATGGTCCTTTGAATGTTGTATATGAGGCTCCGAAAAGAGTTGTGACTTTATTATCGATAATTGGAGCAAACTGCGCACTAGCAGTGTATGTTGGATCAGTGTTAAAATCCAAAGAAACGGGATTTCCCACACTCGCTGTAATTAAACCATAATCAGAAATGTTGTAACCCACTTCCAGACCGGTAACATTAAATCTCGAATCATAAATTAAACCCTGTCTCTTATTTGTGGCAAATAAATATCCTAAATCTCCGCCCCGGGTATACGCGGTGTGATCGTCAATTCTAATTCCAAAATTAGGAGAGAATGTACCAACTTTAATATATCCGTCATTTGGAAGTATTTGAGCTATACCGTATGCTTCCCAGGTTTGGTTGACAAAATCGTAACTGGCAAATGCACTTATTTTTTCCATAAGCTGAACATTAGTGTAAACTGCGCCTTCCATTTTTTGGAATGCTGTTTTCCCGAGTTGCTGAGCATAAACGTATTGAGTTCTGTAATCCAGCCCAAATTCGATATTATCGCTTATCTTATTACTTAGTGTTAACTTAGAATGTCTTGGTGAATAAATCGGTAAAACATCTTTTCCATACATCCATCCACCTTTATTTCTCATCAAACCACCGGTAGGATTTACATGACAATCGCTACACAAACTTCCCTGACGAAGGGAAAATCTTGGTAGAGCTAAACCTTCGCCGATAAACATTAAAGAAAAAATAAATATTAACAATAAAATCGATTTTTTCATATTTCTCCCGACAATAATAAATCAAAAAAGTTAGCAAATAATATCATATTTTATTATCCAACTAGTTGTAACATAAATTACAGAAATTCCAATAATTAGAATCTATTCTTTAAAAACTGCGACTAATAGATAGAAAAGAATTGTGTTTTTTTACAAAATAGTTGATAGGGCGAAATAATAAGGCGGAACTTAAAATTTGTATTTCAGGTTTTAGTATTAAAGAGAGGAATTGATAATAACTGAGAATATATCGTGTTATATTGAATGTTTTATTTAGATATTGTTTTACATTGCTTAATAAGGCATTCTTAGTTACTTTTAAAGTTATATTTATTTGATTTTATGAAAAAAGTTTTAATACTCGGTTCTACTGGGTCTATTGGAATTAACACACTAAATGTAATCCGCAATTTATCACAACATTTTGAAATTACTGCCTTAACTGTTAATACCAAAATTGATTTACTGGAACCGCAAATAGAAGAGTTTAAGCCAAAAGCTGTTGTTGTAAGAGACTTAAAAAAAGCAGCAGAGCTTAAAAAAAGAATCGGAAATAAGTGCGAAGTTCTCTCCGGTGATCAGGGGTTAATTGAAGTAGCCGCATCGTACGATTACGATATTTTTGTAGGCGCAATGGTTGGGTTTTCAGGATTAGCGCCAACTCTGGAAGCAATTAAACGCGGGAAAAGAATCGCCCTGGCGAATAAGGAAACATTAGTTGTTGCCGGAGAAATGGTTACTAGTTTATGCAAAGAAAATAACGCGCAGCTTCTTCCGGTAGATTCCGAACATAGTGCAATATTTCAATGTTTGGAAGGCGAAAAATATTCACAAGTAGAAAAATTAATTTTAACAGCTTCAGGCGGACCTTTTCTTAACAAGGACAAAGAATCACTTAAAACCGTTAGTGTTAAACAAGCTTTGAATCATCCTAATTGGAAAATGGGAAACAAAATTACCATAGATTCGGCTTCTATGATGAATAAAGGGCTGGAAGTAATTGAAGCTCATTGGCTTTTTGGAATTAGTAAAGAAAATATTGATGTGGTTGTACATCCTCAATCAATTATACATTCTATGGTACAGTATGTTGATGGTTCATTAAAAGCGCAGATGGGTTTGCCGGACATGAAACTTCCTATTCAATATGCACTTACTTATCCGGATAGAGTAGAAAATAATTTTACAAGAACCAATTTGCCTAAAATAGGAACACTTTCTTTCTTCGAACCTGATTATCAAAAATTTGAATGTTTAAAACTCGCTTACGATGTACTTGGGGAAGGCGGAACTACACCTTGCATTTTGAACGCCGCAAATGAAATTGCGGTGGATAAATTTTTAAAAGGCGTAATAAATTTCCCTCAAATTTCTGCGTTGATAAAAAAGGCTTTAGATAAAATTGAAAATCACCGATCACCGGATTTAGAAACTATATTTGAGTGCGATAAAATAACCAGGGAATTTGTGGAAGATTTAATTTAAATTTAGACAAGCTATAACCACTGATTTTATATATTTACACTTCAAATACTGAATAAATTCGTAAGGAACTTGAAATAAGATATTAAAGTCTAAATAAAATTATTTATGTTTTTTCTAGTATTAAAAGATTTTGAAATAAAAAGGAGAACCGGAAGTTAATGGATTATATTATTTATTTTGCGATAACAATCGGAATTTTAGTTTTTATCCATGAGTTCGGGCATTTTGCCGCCGCTAAACTATGTGGAATGAGAGCCGATGTTTTTGCTATTGGATTTGGTAAAAGACTATTCGGTTGGAATAAACTCACCGGTTTCACTTTCGGCGCTTTACCGGAAGATTTTGACGGAGAAGGCAACACAGATTACAGGTTATGTCTATTGCCGCTGGGTGGTTATGTAAAAATTGCCGGAATGGTTGATGAAAGTTTTGACACGGAATTTGCAGATAAAGAACCTCAACCTTATGAATTCCGGGCTAGACCGACTTATCAAAAAGTTATTGTAATTACCGCCGGGGTAATTATGAATCTGCTTTTAGCAATTCTTGTATTCTGGGGAATAAATTTCTTTCAGGGAAAAGCAGTTACAAAAACAACTACAATAGGCTATGTAGAACCGCATAGTATTACTGATTCGGTTGGATTTCAGTCTAAAGATAAAATCTTAAGCATTAACGGAAGTGCAACAAATAATTGGAATGATGTTATCACAGATGTTTTTGTAAATACTCTTGGTGAAGACTTAAAAGTAAATGTATTAAGAAACGGCGAAAAAGTTGAAGTTGATATACCGAGGAAAAGAATTCCTTCCGGTGACGAAAGAGCATTATTTTTAATTCCTTCCGGAATACGGCCTTTAATAGCAGATGTTTTGCCTAACTCTCCGGCCAACAAAGCAGGAATAAAATCCGGCGATGTATTACTAAAACTAAACGGAGAACCTTTATATAGTGAAAAGCAAGCTGTAACTATTATTAAATCTCATAAGAGTGAAGAAATGCCTCTGGAAGTTTTAAGAGATAAGGATACTTTAACCTTAGCAGTTACACCCGGCGCCGACGGACTTATTGGTGTGCAATTAACCGGTACTTTTACCGGTCCCGTTGATTATGAAAATTTCGGATTTTTCGAATCATTTTCACGTGGCTGGGAAGATATAGCCAAAATTACAGAATTAACTTTTACTACAATGGGTAAGGTTTTCTCCGGTAAGGTAGCATTCGGCAAGGCATTTGCCGGACCGGTTAAGATTGCTCAATTCGCAGTTCAATCAGCGGATAACGGAATTAGCAGTTTCTTAAATTTCTTAGCTATGTTAAGCTTGAGCTTGGCAATAATTAACATCTTACCTTTTCCGGTTTTGGATGGCGGTCATTTAATTATTATCCTTCTTGAAGGAATTACTAAGCGTGAAATTCCGATTAAAGTGAAAATAGCTATACAAAACGTTGGTTTCGTAATTCTGTTACTATTGATGGCATTTATTATTTATAGTGATATAATTAATTTATAATTGTTTTATGATTTTTAGTAGTGACAAGTTTCGGCTTGTCACTATTACATTTTACCTCTAGTTTTGAAACTTAAAGGGGAATAAAATGAAGCTAAAGGTTTTAATACTTTCTGCTCTTTTCTGCTTACCCTCCTTCGCACAAATAAATCTTTCATTAACCGGCGGCTCTGATTATTACAATGAGAAATTAGGAACAAAACCAGATTATTTAGGTTTAAATTGGGAAAGTGGAATAAATATTAATTTAGCCGGCGAATATTTCTTATCTCCGCGAATATCCATTAATACTTCTCTGGAATACAGTATTTACAAGTTTAAGGGTTTATACATAGGTGTCTCAATTCCTGAATCACGCTTAGTCTCATCTTCAGGTGAAAATAGCAATCAGTTTACCGTTTCAACCTTTGTTAAATTTTATATTCAACCTAAAGGAAATTTTAGGGTTTATCTAATGACGGGACTTGGATACACGAAAGCACAGCTAGGTAAAATAAATGCCTTATTTAGTGATTTGAATTTTGGAAAAACCTATGCAATTATAGAATATCCTGATTTTGATTCTTTAATCTTTTCTTCCGGTTTAGGATTTAAATATTACTTTGTAAAAAATCTTGCAGTCGAAGTTTCTACTTCATACTTAAGCGATTATTCCAATTTCTTTAAAACCAGGTTCAATGTTGGGTTAAGCTACCCGATTGAATTATAGAGAGAAACTAATTTTAGAGAATTTTCACCAAACTTCTCAATCCATTTATCATTTTATTTTGCCGCTGATAATATTACTTCGGCCACTATCATACCTTAAGAATAATTTTGTAATAAAAATAATGTTTATACAGAATTGATTTTCTTTTAAAAACGATACGATTATATTTAATGTTGACATATCAATCAGCAAATAGAAGAACAGGTTTAGAATTTGGCACCACTTCATCAGCAAAGTCATCCGGAAGTAGTATTCACATGAAGCGGAATAAAGTATACTGGCTCAGTCAATTTATCGGCTGGGGAATTTTCGCACTTGCAAATATTATCATCTATGCGTCTTTCTCGATATTTAAGTGGGAAAGAGTGATTATATTATTTTATCTCTGTCTGTCCGGTATAAGTTTAACCCATATTTTTAGAAGTATAATCATAAAAAAGGGATGGGTGAACCTACAACTTAGAAAGATTATCCCGCGTATAATTTCAACCAGTATTGCTATCGGAACAATTCTGTTTATAATATTAGTTATTGTTGATATTGCAACAGGAGTTCATAGTCTCGATAAAATAAAATTCGGCGACGCGCTTGCTTCAATGTTCCAACTAAGTATTATAATTTTATTGTGGTCGCTTATATATTTTTCCGTACATTTTTTTGAGAACTATAAAAAAGCCGAAATAGAATCTCTAATCTGGGAAGCAGCGGTAAAAGATTTTGAATTAAAGACATTAAAATCTCAGCTAAATCCGCATTTTATGTTTAATGCATTAAACAGCATCAGAGCTTTAATAGATGAAGATCCGCAGAACGCGCAAACAGCTGTGACTAAGTTGTCTAATTTGTTAAGATATTCTTTAAAGATTGAAAGGCATGAAACTGTTTCCTTTGAAGAAGAAATGCAGACAGTTCAGGATTATCTTGCACTTGAAACAATTAGATTCGAAGAAAGACTAAAATTTAATATGGATATTGATCCCGCTTCTTTACGGATAGATGTACCGCCTATGATGGTTCAAACATTAGTAGAGAACAGTATCAAGCACGGCATTTCAAAAAAGCCTGAAGGCGGTTATGTAAATATAACATCAAAAATAATAGGCAACGAACTGCATATAAATATTGAGAACACAGGTCAAATTGATGAAGAGGCATTTAAAAATTCAACGGGGTTTGGAATAGGAAATACAAAACACAGGTTGAGCCTTTTATACGGCGAAAAAGCTGTATTCTCAATTCATAATAAATCAGCAAATGAAGTAAAAGCAGAAATTGTAATACCAACCGGAGGAGTCAAAAATGAAAGCTTTATTAATTGACGACGAAAGATTAGCTCGAGTAGAATTACGCAAGTTGTTATCTCCTTATAAGGATATTAACATTGTAGGTGAAGCCGTAAACGCAGAAGATGCTATGCAAAAAATAAGCGAACTCAATCCAGATTTAATATTTCTAGATATTCAAATGCCCGGGAAAACCGGTTTTGAATTACTAGAGGAGTTAGACAGTGTCCCAACTGTTATATTTACTACAGCTTATGATGAATACGCGTTAAAAGCATTTGAGTATAACGCAATGGATTATTTGTTAAAACCGATTGAGCCTAAACGATTAGAAGATACCGTAAAGAAGATTATTGAAAAAGACAGAAAAGATCAGACAACAGAGCTTGGCTCTCAAACATTATCCGAAGATGATCAGGTTTTTGTAAAAGACGGTGATAAGTGCTGGTTTGTAAAATTATCTACTGTGCGTTTGTTTGAGTCTGAAGGAAATTATGTTCGTTTGTATTTTGAGGATAATAAGCCGCTAATTTTAAGAACACTTAATTATCTTGATGAAAGATTGGACAACAAAACATTTTTCCGCGCAAACAGAAAACATATTGTTAACTTAAAATGGATTGAAAATATTGAACCATGGTTAAACGGAGGATTGCTAGTTAAACTAAAAGGCGGAAATAAAATTGAAGTGTCACGACGTCAAGCAATTAAATTTAAGGATATGCTCAGTCTATAGGAATTAATTAAAAAGTTCCCATGATAAGCCGAAACGAATACTTCTGCCGGGCATTGGATAATAAGGTATTAAATAATATTGCCTGTCCAAAAGATTTTGCCATGCAAAATAAACCATTGCAACTTTTTGAATTTCTCCGGCAAGTGTAAAATCAATCCTATAAGTAGGATCTATTATTCCGTTTGGATCAACGGAAACCGGAGTTTTCATTTTACCTGTGTAATAAAAAGCAAATCCCGTCTTCAGATTTAAGTTATCTTTAAATAATAATCCTTTGTAATATAATCCGCCGTGTAATTCCGTTTTTGGAAATTCAATAAATAAATCCGAAGTATTACCCTGTTTATAAAATGATCCGTTACCTTCAATTAAAATCTTCCACGTATCTAATTTAAAGTTTAATCCCAAGCCTGAGAAGTTAGCAGGATAATTAATATTCTGATTAACACCGTTATATTCAGGAGCAATAAAATTTTCTCTCTTGAATAAAGAGGCTCCGATTTTCATTCCATTGTAATAGGCATCAATTCCTGTTTGCCAACTTTGAATATTATTTATGCTTACTGCGTTTTGATAATTCGAATAGCCGAAATAAAATTCGGCATATTTTAAAAACTTATACTTAACATCAAACCCAAAGCCTTGAAAATTATTTCTGCGTTTTGAAACATATTTATCAGTTGATTCGTTTGTATATTTAATAAATGCGGAAGGTACAAAAGTACTATCCAACAAATGCAAAGATAAACTTCCACTTAACGAAAAAACATCATCGGCACCTAAGAAAGACTGTAACGAAGTTTTAGTAGAAGAGTATGTTCGCAAATCCATCTTTTCATAATTCGCGATAAAATTCAAATCAAAAAAAGATAAGTTGAAATTCTGCCTTAATAAAAATCCCAGCGTTTTATTTTTGTTTGTGTACTTTGTATCGCTTGTATCACCGTTAAGTAGTTCACTTTGATTAAATTTATAGTAAAGATTAAAATCAGTAGAAGTATGATCGACTAATTTACCGAGTAACCTAAAATTTAATAAATGCCATTTTTCTTTTTGTTCACGAGTCTGACTATAAACAGGCGCATTGATAGGATCGTAAAGATATGTGTTCACATCGGAAGTTATTTTTTTAATACTGTCAACATCTACTCCGCCGTTTCTACCAAGTACGGATCGATAAAATTGATAACCTGCATATAAATTTATTTTATCGGTTAAGAAATATTTCAATTTTAGATTTGTCTGCCACATCGAAAAATGATTATTTGTAGAATAATTAAAATTCGAATAATAATCATCAACTTTTCTGTTTGTAAAATCGAAATAAATATTTAACCTTGATAAAACGCGTGAGTTAAAAATCCCGTCAACCAAAGCTTCGCCGTTAGGCCCCTGATAATATTTTATTCTTGTATAAGGTAAACGAGTTAAAAAATCACGTTGAATAACATTAACGCTAACCGGATTGTTTGAACTAGAATATAAAAAACCCCTTGGTGATGGTATTACTTCTATGGAATCTATACTTTCCGTTTGAATCTGATTTAGATCCATCGAATTAGATAGGCGGTTATTTAACATTACTCCATTTTGTAAATAAGAAACCGCATTAAAGCCAGCCCCATATATCATAGACTCATTAGGATAACCAATGTATCCGAAATCCTTAATGTAGTAAAAATCGAATGGCTTGAATAAATCTCCGGCATACCGATAATCCATTTTATCAATGGCAGAACGATTGATGAAATAGCTTTTGTCCGAGAAAGGCTTCTGGAAAAACACAATGAGAGTATCACGTTTAGTTTTGAGTGAGTCATATTTCCCGATCGCAGAAGAATCAGAAGTAATTGAGGAGTCACTAATTGCTATGCGCGTAGAATCAAAAACAGTATGAGTATTAATCGAATCTTTCGCTTGTGCGAAAAGTGAACAAGCAATGAAAGGAATACAGAGAAATAGAAGTTTGATCATATTTAGCTTTTGATTCAATATCATTTTAAATGTTAGATAATAAAATACTTAAATACATAGTAAGCCACAAAGGAGTAATCATTGCAATATAAATATTACAACCACGCTTTTGGAGCCCTAATAGGGGGATATATTTAGTACGGCATATATAAAGCTACTATTAATTAAGGCTCATCTCAAATAGAAAAAAGAATTATTTTTGAATTATAACTTAAAAGTATTTGTTTTAATTGAAATTATAATTATTTTCACTATCGAATTAACTATTCATCAAATAAATAGAGGTTAACATAATGGCAGCCGCTAAACCAATGACTAAATCACAAATTATTGATCATCTTTCAAAGAAAACCGGAACTACAAAAAAATTATCCGGTCAATTTTTAGATGAATTGGTAGGATTAGCTTACAAAGAAGCTAAAAAATCTTTCACTCTTCCTGGCTTAGGCAAGTTAGTTGTTGTAAGCAGAAAGAAAAGAAAAGGTCGCAACCCATCTACTGGCGAGTCAATGATTATTCCTGCTAAAAAAGTCCTAAAGTTCAGAATAGCTAAAGCAGCTAAAGACGCTGTTATGCCTCCTAAGAAATAATTTGCATATTATTTGAAAGCCCGTTTTTAACGGGCTTTTTTTTATTAATTCTATTTTTAATTATGCATCATCATTTGATGTTGCATATTGGCTCCTAATTTGGGACTTAGATAAGGTATCCCCAAATTTAATCCTCGCAGAATGAATATAACTGCAAGTAATACTGCAAATACAGGAGTAAGCTTACTAATTTTTCTTCTTACACTAAGGTTAATATATTTGCCGAAAATAGATATCGTAAACATTGCCGGAATAGTTCCCAACCCAAACATAACCATTACCAAAAATCCTGAAAAAGCCGCGCCGGTTGCCATTGCACCTGCCAGCCCCATATAAACAAATCCGCACGGTAAAAATCCGTTTAGTATTCCAATAGTAAATAGCGAAGAAACCGTTCCCTTTTTGAACAGGGAACTTATAGAAGTCTTTATAGGTAGTGTTAATCGTAGAACAAACTTATTTTGTGTAACAAATTTTTTATATTTTCCGGGAGTGAAAATTGTTAGTAAAATAATAACTCCCAAAGAAATTGAAAGCCATTGCTGAAATCCAAACATCGAAAAGCCTTTGCCAAGCACGCCGAAAATCAATCCCATAATTGAATATGAAACCACTCTTCCTATATTGTATAACACCCTACCGTTAAAAAATGTTATGTTTTTAGAATTAGGAATTGGTAATGCAATTGCAATTGGCCCGCACATACCAACGCAATGAAAACTTCCGAGAAATCCGACTACTAAGGCAGTCCATAGTTCCATTTATTATTCCTCTATATTTTATTCTACTAACAAAGATTTTTCTGTATAGTATTCTTCACCTTTATGTTTCCAACTAACTTGAACCTTCCAAAATCCATTTGAAATTTTTGATGAAGAAATTATCTGCTTCCCATCTTCATTTGGAGCAACAGAAACATGAAAATCTTTTTTACCGTCGGAAGGTCGATAAAAATAGACGGTTCCTTCAACAGAATCATCTGCTGTTATTCCAGGATAAAATAAATTAACCACTGAACCGGAATAGTTAATTTGTACCTCCTTATTTTGATCCGCAGTTCGCTTCTCAGTATCAATTTGTTTTTGGTAGACTAATTCTTTTTCATAATAATGATTAGTAACCAAATCAACATCACGGTTCATTGAAAAAATCACAAGCCCCGCTGTTATTCCCATGAAAGTAATAATTGTAAGAAGCAATCCTGTTCCCCAATTAAATTTAATCTTCATGTTTTCCATCCTTTTCTTCTACGGGTCCTAAAAATGAAGTTTTAACTTTTTGTAATAATTTGTTCCCCGAATAAACACCAATAATTATGGGTGTGTTCATCGTTTTTATTTCTTGTTTCGGCAGCAAAACCAGGAACTTCGATTCAAGAATACCTTGTGGTTTGATAACATCTTGGTTGCCGATTAATTGAATTTTCCCTTTTATATTTTCGAGCTTAATATTAACCGGAAGTTTATTAAACGTTTGGTTTACAATATTTATATCGTATAAATTGCTCACCATTTCGTTTGGCTGATCCTGGAATAATAATCCCGGTGTTCTTAATACATTTATGCTATAATCTGTTCTGGATGAAAGCATAAATCCCAGAATTCCAAATATGACAATTAAAATTCCTGTGTAAGCAAACATTCTTGGTTTAAAGTGAAATTTAGTTTGCTTTTCTATTCCGTTAAGCGAAGCATATTTTATTAAACCTTTAGGTCGATTAACTTTTTCCATTACGGCATCGCAAGCATCAATACATGCTGTACAGTTCACACACTCAAGCTGTATCCCGTTTCTTATATCAATTCCGGTAGGACAAACATCAACACAAAGCTTACAATCAACACAGTCGCCAAGATGTTCTTGAATTTCATTTTTCTTTATTTTTCCTCTAGGTTCACCTCTTTTATAATCATACGCAATCACAAGAGAATCTTGATCCAGCATAACACTTTGAAGTCTGCCGTAAGGACAAACAATTGTACATGCTTGTTCTCTGAAGTAAGCAAAAACCCAATAGAACACTACGGAGAAAGCAAGAATAGAAATTAATCCTTGAATATGTTCGGCTGGCGGATCGGTAATAATTTTTATTAATTGGTCGCTTCCTATAATGTATGCAAGAAAAATGTTCGATATAAAAAAAGATAGAATAAAGAAGATTGAATATTTAGAAGTCTTCTTGAACATTTTCGTTTTACCCCATGGTGCCGCATTTAATTTTTTCTGAGCAGAAGCATCTCCTTCAATCCAGTATTCAATTTTTCTGAAAACCATTTCCATAAAGATTGTTTGCGGACAAGCCCAACCACAGAATATCCTGCCATAAACTGCAGTAAACAAAAATATACCTACAATTATTCCAATCATCGCAAGAACAAACATAAAGAAATCGTGTGGTCCGAAAACTATTCCGAATATTATAAAATTCCGGTTTATCACATCGAGCAAAACGAGTGGATGTCCTCCAAGTCTTATAAACGGAGTTAACACCAAAATCAGCAGCAGAACAAAGCTTACATAAGTTCTTGCTTGATAGAATTTACCTTTTGGTTTTTTAGGATAAATCCAGTTTCGTTTTCCTTCTTTATCAACTGTTGATAAGGAATCTCTAAAAGATTGTTTATCCTCAATTTTATTTTCCATACTCATAACTTATTCTTTTCATGTAAAACTAATGCGCCGCTAAAAATTGCAGCGCATATAGATTTCAATAATTTTATTTTCCTTGATCTTCTTCATACTTATCGCCCTGCGGCGGTTTAGCATTCGACGGATTACTACCGTGCAAGCTAATTACATAACTGGCAAGTTCCTGTATTTGTTTAGTGTTAAACTGATTTTGCCATGAAGGCATTCCCTTTGCCTGAACCCCGTTTTTAATTGTAGTAAATATATTTTTTATTCCACCGCCGTGTATCCAGTAATCATCTGTTAGATTAGGACCGACAACTCCGCCGCCGCCGGGACCATGACATGGAACGCACGTTGATTTAAATATTGTTTTCCCGGCTTCAAGAGAAGAGGCATCCGAAAGAAGTTTAACGTTACTGGCATTTATGAAATTACCTGAGCTCATTAGTTCCTGCTTTTTCAAATCCGCCTGTCTCATTTCATCGGCATATTCCTGTGCTTGAGGTTTATTTGTTTTGAATACATATATTGACATCATGTAATAAATGCCAAAAATTATTGTTGCATAAAACAAATAAGTAAACCATGGCGGAATTCTATTATCTAGTTCTCTAATTCCATCGTAATCGTCTTCCATAAGTATTTCATCTTCTTCATCGACAGGCACAGCTTTAGTCATAGATTGTCTAAATTTTGCCCACGCAGAAACTGTTTCCTCAGAAACGGGTTCATCCTTTTCCCAGCCAAAATAAAGGAATAAACCAACTATAACTACCAGCAACAACATAAACAGAACTACCTCGGTTTGATAAAAAGATTCAGTAAAAACCGAACTTGTAGAATCTGCTACTGTTTGTGCGAATAGTTTTGATGTACTTGCCGATGCAAATAAAATCGCCGGTAAATACTTTAACAATTTCATTTTATTCGCCATTATAATCACCTGATATTTTATTATTCATATTTTTTTGTGTATCTAATGGTAATTCTTCCATTTCTTTTAAATAATTTTTATCAACTTTGAAATTCCATAACAGCATTATCATAAAGAATATGAAGAAGATTAATAATGATATTATCGGATAAATCTCAACACCTTCAATTGCTTGTAAATAATTGCTAAACATTTTTTTCTCTTTTTATTTATTAGCAGTATTTTGATTAACTTTTATATCGGTTCCCAACCTTTGCAGATAAGCGATCAAAGCAACTATTTCTTTATTTGACTCGACAACTATTCCGTTTTTCTGCAAATCCAGCGCAATGGATTCTTCTTGTTTTGCCAAATCGTTATTCGCAACTGTGGAATAATGCGCGGGATAAGGAACTCCAATTGATCTCATAGCATTGATCTTTGACGCCGTTGTTGTGGTATCAAGATCGTTAGTTAAAAGCCACGGGAACGCAGGCATTATGGATCCGGGAGACATTGATCTTGGATCTTGCATGTGAAGATAATGCCACATATTAGGATATTTTTTCCCTTCTCTATGCAGATCCGGTCCGGTTCTTTTTGATCCCCATAAGAACGGATGATCATAAACATATTCACCGGCTTTAGAGTATTCTCCGTACCGCTCTGTTTCAGATCTAAAGGGTCTTATTAATTGCGAATGACAGCCGACGCATCCTTCTCTGATATAAATATCGCGTCCTTGCAACTCAAGCGGAGTATAAGGATGAACGCTGGCAATTGTAGGAATGTTTGATTTTACTAAAAATGTAGGAATAAATTCAACCAGCCCACCTATTAAAATCACAACGGTAGCAGCAATCAAAAAGTAAATTGGTTTACCTTCCAACCAACGATGTCTATTTCCTTTTTTGAAAACTTCTTTTCTCTTAGAAAGAGCCGGAGCTTCGGCAGCTTCTTCATCTTCAAAGGAACCTTGCTTAGCAGTTTTGACTAGATTGTATACCATTACAAGAGCACCTGTTAAATACAATGCTCCGCCTAAAGCCCGGATTACATACATTGGAATAATCTGTAATGTCGTTTCCAAAAAGTTTGGATATTGAAGCAATCCGTTTGGAGTAAATTGTTTCCACATCAAAGATTGAGTTATGCCGGACCAATACATTGATGATGCATAAAACACAATTCCCAAAGTTCCAATCCAGAAATGAAAGTTTGCAAGTTTTTTAGAATATAAATCGGTTTTCCAAAGCCTTGGTATTAACCAATAGAGAATACCGAATGTTAAAAATCCGTTCCAGCCTAAAGCTCCAATATGGACGTGTGCTATAATCCAATCGGTAAAGTGAGCAATTGCATTTACATTTTTAAGAGAAAGCATCGGGCCTTCGAAAGTAGCCATACCATAAGCTGTAACAGCGACGACCATAAATTTAAGGATAGGATCTTCTCGGACTTTGTCCCAAGCACCTCTTAAAGTTAGGAGCCCATTAATCATACCGCCCCATGAAGGAGCAATCAGCATTATTGAAAAGACAGTTCCTAAAGATTGTGCCCAATCAGGGAGTGCAGAATAAAGTAGATGGTGAGGTCCGGCCCAAATGTATATAAAGATTAAAGCCCAAAAGTGAACAATTGAAAGTCGATATGAATAAATCGGCCTGTTCGCGGCTTTAGGCAGATAATAATACATTAAGCCCAGATATGGAGTTGTTAAGAAAAACGCAACAGCATTATGTCCATACCACCATTGTACCAAAGCGTCCTGAACACCGGCATAAATTGGATAACTTTTCCACAATGTTACCGGAATTTCAATTGAATTTACTATATGCAATATTGCAACCGTAACCCAGGTTGCAATATAAAACCAAATAGCAACGTACATATGTTTTTCTCTTCTTTTAATTATCGTACCGAAGAGATTAATTCCGAATGCAACCCAAACCAGAACAATGCCGATATCAATCGGCCATTCAAGCTCAGCATATTCTTTGCTTGTAGTTAAACCAAGTGGAAGTGTAATTGCGGCGGCCACAATAATTAGCTGCCAGCCCCAAAAATGGAAGCTGCTGAAAAAGTCACTATACATTCTTGCTTTGCAAAGTCTCTGCAGCGAGTAATAAACTCCCATAAATATTGCGTTACCAACAAAAGCAAAAATAACAGCATTAGTATGAAGCGGACGAATTCGGCCAAAAGTAGTGAACGGCAAATTTAAGTTTAGTGCCGGCCAAAATAGTTGAATTGCGATAGTAACTCCGACTACCATGCCTACTACTCCCCAAAATACAGTAGCAATGGCAAAGTTCTTCACAATCTTATTGTCGTAACTGAACTGTTCTAACTCCATCGAGCTATCTCCTTGTTGAATAATGGAATCACTTATTTTTTGTTAATATTTTTTTTGTTTTTTAATTCTTTAGAATCTTCAGTTTTTGTTTTGTTATCGAATAGCACTCTTACCGATGGGGTATAAGTATCACTAAATTGTCCGCTTTTAACCGCCCATAAAAACGCAATTAAGAATCCAACAGCCACAACCAAACTCACCCCAATTAGCAATGCAATCACACTCATTACATTCCTCTCCTTTTTGCCATAAAATTAGTAGTAAGCGAAGCAAAAGCTACAACGGAAATAGAACTTAAAGGCATTAAAATAGCCGCAACGATAGGTGAAAGGACGCCTTCTATAGCGAACGATAATCCAACTATATTATATAGAAATGAGATTATATAACTGAGATAAACAATGTTCACACTAATTTTAGAAAATCTTAAAAAGTTAGAAATCTTATTAAAACTTTTAGCATCAAGTATAGCATCACAAGCAGGTGAAAAACTACTTATATCTTCTGTTATAGAGATGCCAACATTGCTTTGGGTTAAAGCTCCCGCGTCATTAAGGCCATCCCCAATCATTAAAACTCTTTTATTCTCTTTTTGTAATAATTTGATATACTTAAGTTTATCATTCGGTGATTGTTTGAACAAAAGCGAGTTTTCATTCTTGAAATAAGTCAGAAGATTTTTCTTTTCATTATCGTTATCACCTGATAGAAGTGCTAAGCTATATTTATCACTTAAAGAATTAACTAAATTTTCAATTCCTTCACGATAGAAATTTGAAATCTTGAAATAACCCAAAACTTCATTATTAATTGAAAGGAAAACACGACTATCCATTTTATCCGCAAATATTTCATCACTTGATTCGCTTTGATTTTCATCATCAAAAAGACCGGAAACAAAACTTCCGGAACCAAGCATTATAATTTTATCAAGTACAACTCCCTCAATTCCTTCTCCATGTTTTTCATCAAAAGAAGAAACATCAAGCACTTGTTCGGTTTGTAAATAATCCGATATTTGTTTACTTAAAGGATGAGTTGAATTTCTAGCAACCGACTTAATTAATTCTTTCTGAAATTCATTAAGAGAACTTCCGACAAACTCTACTTTAGCCCGCCCTGTTTCAGTAATTGTTCCTGTTTTATCAAAAACGATTGTATCCACTTTTGCTAATTCTTCAATAGCCGACATATTCTTTAAATAGAATTTATTCCTACCAAAGATCCTTAATGCATTTCCCATTGTAAACGGAACCGAAAGAGCTAAAGCACAAGGACAAGCAACTATTAAAACCGCTGTTAAAACATTGAGAGCAGTGTGTACACTTACCGATAACCAAAAAGCAGCAGAGCCAAAAGCTAAAAACAAAACTATTATTGTAAAATACTTACTAATTGTATTTGAGAATGAGGAGAAATTACTTTCAACTTTTTTCTCAAAGACGTCGTTATTCCATAATTGAGTTAAATAACTCTGCGAAACTTCTTTTACTATTTCAAGTTCAACGACACTTCCGATTTGTCTACCGCCGGCATATACTAATTCTCCCATCACTTTGGAGATAGGTTTTGATTCGCCTGTTACAAAGCTGTAATCTATATTTCCATTTCCGCTGAAAAGAATTGAGTCCGCTGGAATAATTTCTTTGTTTCTAATTAAAATTCTGTCGCCAACCTTCAAATTGGAAACTGCAACTGATTTTTCAAAATCATCCTTTTTAACTGTTACGGCTAATGGGAAATAGGATTTGTAATTTCTATCGAAGTTTAAAGAATCATATGTTTTTTCCTGGAATAATTTTCCGATAAGTAAAAAGAAAACCAACCCTGTTAATGAGTCAAAATAGCCTGCTCCCCCTGTGGCTCCTATTTCTACAATACTGCGAATAAATAACACTATTATTCCTAGTGAAATAGGAACATCGATATTTACAATTTTTTTTCTTAAGCCTTTA
The DNA here is from genome assembly GCA_963739985.1 of uncultured Ignavibacteriales bacterium. Lineage (GTDB taxonomy): Bacteria > Bacteroidota > Ignavibacteria > Ignavibacteriales > Ignavibacteriaceae > CAVUCE01. Next base: position 242,345 of record CAVUCE010000021.1, on the reverse strand, counting down.
AAAGCCGAAATGAAATAGTCGGAAGCAGAATAAAAAACTACCGGAAGAGCAAGGATTAAATTTAAAGTGCCAAATAAATTTTTAAAGAATACGTCTTTTAATCCAAGTGATAAATACTCCGGAAAACTTAGAAGCATGATATTCCCGAAACAAAATCCCGCTATTCCTATCTTATAATAAAGCTTTTTATTTGTCGATGTATCTTTCTTTTTTTCAAGACTATCAAGTTTAATTTGTGGCTCATAACCGACAGAGGTTAAGAGCATTACTAAGGATTTAAGAGAAATTTTATCGCGCTGGAATCTTACAGTAAGCTGTTTTTTTAAAAAATTAACTTGCGAAAAATTAATTCCATCATTTAATTTATAAAGGTTTTCCAAAAGCCAGATGCACGAACTGCAATGCATTTGAGGAATTGAAAAAGTAATTAAGCTTATGTTTTCATCTTTAAAATCGATAAGCTTTTCAATTATTTGTTCTTCTTCTAAATAATCAAATTTTTTAGAGAAAGAATTTTTAGGCGAAACTCCGGGAGTTTTATCTATTTTATAGTATTCTTCAAGCTTATTTTCATGAAGGATTTCATATACAGTTTTGCAGCCGTTACAACAGAATACTTTTTCTCCTATAGAGATAGTGGAATCTGCGCAAATATCGCCGCAATGATAACAATTTATACTTTGAATTACTTCTTTTTTAGTAGACATAGATTACTAAACAGTAATTTATTCCAAAAATTATGGCTTAATCTCTAAGCTTTAATTTTAATTAATTATGATTGGTTTATTTAATGATATCCGCAAGTTTATGAGCACGCATCAAAAATGCGCTTGCTTAAAATTTGTTAAACTTTGACATAAATTATGCCATGTTGTGCTCAAAAAACTTCTACTATAAAAGATTAAAAATCGGAACCAAAAGTCTTATTTTAGACAATATGTTCTCGTTTTTAAGAGAACAAGCAATTGTTGTTTTCTCACAACAGAGAATTAGCGTAAAATAATTGGAAAAAGATTATATTTGCCTGAGTAATCCCCGGATAGGCACAGAAAAAATCACGTTATTAATTTATAGTTACAAACTATTTTTCGGAAATTTATGAAATTACTTTATAGCTATCTTAAAAATTATTGGAAAATAATTCTGCTTGCGCTTGTACTAGCTACAATAAATCAAGTTTTCTCCTTAATGGATCCGTATATTTTCAGGATAGTGATCGATAAATACGCCACAAAATTTAGTGAATATACCACAAGTCAATTTTTTAAAGGAGTAAGTTTATTATTAGCAGCAGCAGTTGGTGTAGCTTTTATTTCCCGTTTAGCTAAAAATTTTCAAGATTATTATGTAAATGTAATAACACAAAAACTCGGCGCAAAAATATATACCGACGGAATTAAGCATTCACTTGAACTCCCATATTCCCTTTTTGAAGATCAGAGCAGCGGACAAACATTGGGAGTTTTGCAAAAAGTTAGGACAGATGTAGAAAAACTAATTTCTGCAGTAATTAATATTCTGTTCACATCAATAGTAGGAATAATTTTCGTAACAATCTATTCTATTAATATTTATTGGGTTATTGCTCCAGTTTTTTTCTCCGCTGTTCCGCTTCTAGCTATAGTCAGTTCTGTTCTAAGTAGAAAAATCAAAAAGATTCAAAAAATCATTGTTACTGAAACTACCGCGCTTGCCGGAACTACAACCGAATCGTTAAGAAATATTGAACTTGTAAAAAGTCTTGGACTTGGTCAACAAGAAATTTCCAGGCTCAATACAACCACTGATAAAATTTTACTGCTAGAATTAAAGAAAGTAAAATATATCAGAAGCTTGAGTTTTATTCAAGGAACGGTTGTAAATTTTGTTAGAACCAGCATTACATTTTTAATGCTTTATTTAATTTTTATTAAAGCAATTACGGTTGGTGAGTTTTTCTCTCTTTTCCTTTATTCCTTTTTCATTTTCGGCCCTTTACAAAGTCTTGGCGATATCATCAATATTTATAGAGAAGCAGAAGTTTCTCTAGATAATTTTGAAGAAATACTTGCTCTGCCTGTTGAGTCTAAACCATCGTCACCGGTTGATATTGAAAAAGTTGATACTTTAGAATTCAGAGATGTAAGTTTTAAACATCAAACTGCGAGAAATAATGCTTTAGAAAACATTAGTTTTAAAGCGACGCTAGGAGATACAATCGCTTTTGTCGGCCCTTCCGGATCAGGAAAAACTACGCTGGTTAAATTGCTGGTTGGACTTTATCTTCCGCAGTATGGTGAAATATTTTATAATAATCATCGCGGGAATGAACTTGATTTTGATAAACTAAGAGAGAAAATTGGATTTGTTACACAGGATACTCAATTATTTTCAGGTACCATAAAAGAGAACTTACTATTCGTAAATCCGGATGCAACTGATAACGAATGTTTAGAAGTTCTGGAAAAAGCTGCATGTCAAAATTTACTTGCTAGAGCTGATAAAGGAATTGATACTATGATTGGTGAAGGCGGAGTTAAAGTTTCAGGAGGTGAAAAACAAAGACTTTCTATAGCAAGAGCTCTTTTACGAAAACCAAATATTTTAGTTTTCGATGAGGCAACTTCTGCTTTAGATTCTTTAACCGAAGAAGATATTAGCCAGACTATTAGAGAAATATCTTCTAATAAAGATTTGATAACAATACTTATCGCTCACAGATTATCAACCGTTCTTCACTCTGATAAAATTTTCGTTCTTGAAAAAGGACACATTACTGAGTTCGGAAATCATGAAGAATTATTAGATTTAAAAGGACTTTATTTTGCCATGTGGCGCCAACAAATTGGAGAAAGAGAAAAAGCGTAATAGCTGATCGATAAATAAGCGAAAATTAATTGTTTTTTATTTAGTAACATTACAATAATATTGCGTTCAATTGTTCATCGGCAGACGTAACGTTATTGTAAAATGTTCATAATTATAGCTCATCTTAAAATAAAGGAAATTCAATGAACAGGCTCCGTTCTTATAATATAATATCAGTTTTGTTGATACTTTTTATAGCAATATTCACAGATAATTTAAAAGCTCAGGAAATAAATGATTTAATCCAACCACTTCATTTAACTGCAGGACATACCGACAGTGTTTTAATCAGCGATGTTTTTTATGCTCCGGATTATGAGGTAAAATTTCAATCTGATGAAAACGTTGAAGTCGATTATAACCCAAATTCAAAAATTATTGCGATTACTCCAGCAAAAAATTATGACGGATTAGATTTAGTAAATTTCATATACAATAAAGAGCACTATTTCTTCCCGGTTATTTCGAATAAAAAAATTACTGTTACGTTTAATTACAAAACAAATGAAAATCCTAAAAAAGTGAATTTATTTGGCAGCTTTAACGGCTGGAATCGTGAAAATATTCCGATGGAAGAAATAGCTAAAGGTGAGTATCAAGCATCCGTAGAACTTGATCCGGGCAGATATGAATATAAATATTTTATTGATGGAAAAGAGATTTTAGATCCGGCAAATCCCGTGACCGCACCAAACGGAATCGGTGGATTTAATTCAATCATCGTTATTAAATCTAAAAATACCGGGAAATTCTTTCTACATGTTTTAGGATTAAAAACAGCAAAAGACAATAACATCTTTTCATATTATTTGGAAGATGTTTCCCATCCTAAGTTAACTTTAGAAAAAAAGAGTGTTTTTGCTCTTCTCAATAATCATAAAATCAGTGATAAATTTATTAATATCAACGGACGAGAAATAGATGTTTCAATGCCTAAATCAGAACTTATTGGGAAAAAAGTATTAAGAGTTGCGGTTTCAAAAAACGGCAGAACAACATTATTTCAAACCACTCACTTAAACGGAAACAAACCAGAAGGCTATGATAAAAATTTAACTCTTCAAGATTATATTCTTTACTCAATAATGATAGACAGATTTGATAACGGTGACAAGAAGAATGATAATCCGATAAGGATGGACAGTCTTTCTTATAAAGCCAATTATCAGGGCGGAGATTTCCGTGGAATTTTAGATAAACTCAACCAGGGTTATTTTGATTCGCTTGGAATAAACACTTTGTGGATTTCTCCGGTTGTTGATAATCCTGACAGTGCCTATCACGAATCGCCGCCGCCGCACAGGCTTTACACAGGTTATCATGGTTATTGGCCGCTTCATCTTAAACAAGTTGAAGAACATTTTGGCAATATGGCTTTACTAAAAAGACTAATTGCAACTGCACATAAACACAACATAAAAGTTTTATTCGATTTTGTATCTCATCATGTTTTTATAAAAAATATTTTGTATCAGAAACATAGAAATTGGTTTGGAGTTTTAGATTTACCCGACGGAAGAAAAAATTTACGCATGTGGGACGAGTACAGATTGACAACATGGTTCGATCCCTATCTTCCTACTTTTGATTATCTAGATTCTCGCGCAGCAGTTGATTATATGACCGATAATGCAATTTGGTGGCTTAAAGAAACTAATGCGGACGGTTTCAGACATGATGCTGTTAAACATGTTCCAAATGTATTTTGGCGCGTTCTTACAAGAAAGTTAAAAGAGCAAATTGAAATTCCCGAGCACAAAAACATGTATCAAATCGGTGAAACATTCGGAAGCTACGATTTGGTAAGTTCTTATGTGAATAATGGACAGCTAAACGCTCAATTTAATTTTAATCTTTATGATATTGCAATTCCAACTTTTATAAAGTCATCGGCTTCTTTTTCCGCTCTTGATAATGAGATGCAAAAATCGTTTGAAGTATACGGAATGAATAACTTAATGGGAAACATTATGGATAGCCACGATAAAGTAAGATTTATTTCTTACGCGGATGGAGATGTTCCTATTAACGGCGGTGATGCTGCTGAAATCGGATGGGATAATCCGCCAAAAGTTGATCATGAATCCAGTTATAAAAAATTAGATCTATATCTTGCTTATGAAATGTCAATACCTGGTGTTCCTGTAGTTGATTATGGAGATGAAATAGGTTTGCCGGGCGCAGCTGATCCGGACAACAGAAGAATGATGCGTTTTGGAAAACAACTTTCCAAATGGGAAAAGGAAAATTTAGCGGAAGTTAAAAAAATTGTTAATCTACGAAAAAATAATCCCGCTCTGCGCTATGGTGATTTCTATACATTAAAGGCGGATACTAATTGTTATGTCTATACGCGCTCAGATTTTAATCAAAGAATTTTAATCGCATTAAACAAAAGCGATAAAGCACAGACCGTAAATATCGAGCTGCCTGAGTTTTATAATGTAAAACAATTACAAGATTTAACAACCAATAATAGAATGAAAATCAAAAATAATAAAATAGACTTTAGCGTTCCCGCAATCGGTTTTAAGTTCTTTTTGTTAAAATAGTATTTTATGTTTGTAGAGATTATTAATTAAAATATGCGATCATTTAAATGAAATAATGGTACATATATAGAAGAATCACTTTTATAAGGCTTAATTTTTTAGTGATTAGTTACTTACATGAGTGTCTTTTTTGCTTGTTAATAGTACCCGGGTTAAACATTAAGAACTGTTATTATTCTACATTAAATTAATATTAAAGGTTTTACGGATGATTAAAAATTCTTTGATGTCAGTGCTAATTTTATTAGTTAGTATTACAATTATTTCTTGCAGTAATACGGAACAAAATAAACCAGATAATACACTTGAGAAGAAAATGAATGATATAGCCGAAAATTACGTAAAACTCGTTTTAAAAGTTGGCAAAATTGATCCCGGATATGTTGATGCATATTACGGCCCAAAAGAATGGGAGCCCTCTGATTCGGAAAATATTATAAAGAATGATTCAACATTAAAGCAGTTTAGTAATGAAGCAGATAATTTGCTTGACCAACTTGATTCACTCAAAAATTATAAAGCCGATAATTTACTGACACTTAGATTTAGATTTTTATACAAACAACTTTTAGCCGTAAAAGCGAGAATATTCCTTCTAGAAGGTGGTAAACTTGATTTCGATAAAGAAAGTAAAGCCCTTTACGATGCAGTAGCACCGCATTTTGACAATCAACATTTTCAAAATATTATTTATAAAATAGATAAACTTTTGCCGGGCAAAGGAAGCATTGAAAAACGACTTAATGAATTTCAATCGCAATTCAATATTCCTAAATCAAAATTAGATACAGTACTAAAAGCCACAATTGAAGAATGTAGAAAAAGAACGCTTCAGCATATTCAGCTTCCTAAAAACGAAAACTTTGTTGTTGAGTTTGTAAACGACAAACCCTGGGGCGGTTATAATTGGTACAAAGGAAACAGTTACAGCGTAATCCAAATAAACACCGATTTACCAATTAGCGTTGAACGAATTATTGATCTGGCTGCACATGAAGGATATCCCGGACATCATGTTTACAATACATTACTTGAATCAAAGTTGGTAAAAAACCGCGGCTGGATGGAATTTACTGTTTATCCTCTTTACAGTCCGCAATCACTTATTGCCGAGGGAACAGCTAATTTCGGAATCAATATGGCATTCCCGGGTGATTCAAGAATCAAATTTGAAAAGGAAGTCCTATTTCCTCTCGCCGGTTTAGATACTTCTAAAGCAGATGAATATTTTAATTTAATAGAATTATTAGGGAAATTAAACTATGCAGGCAATGAAGCCGCGCGTAATTATTTAAATGGTAATTGGACAAAAGAGCAAACATTAGAATGGTTGGAAAAATACAATTTATATTCGCCTGAGAAAGCAAAAAAATCGCTGAGTTTTATTGAGCACTACAGAAGTTATGTTATAAATTATAATCTGGGACAAGATATTGTTAAAAATTTTATTGAAACAAACGGCGGAACTCTAGATCATCCTGAAAAGCGTTGGGAAATATTTAAGTATCTGCTTTCAACTCCTCAAACTCCGTCCGGACTGATGGATGCTAAAATGCAGAAGATTGAATGAGTAATTTAATAATTTGGAAAAATGCTGAACGAAGTTAAAATTTATATCTAATATTATGGCAGCAAAAAAGAAAACCGGGACAACAACAAAATTTTTTATTTCCGTAATCGGTATTGCGGTTATCGGGTATATACTTAGGGAGCTCAATTATATATTTATTCCTTTTGTTATTGCTTATTTTTTGTTTTTCCTGTTCTCGCCTTTAAACGATTTTTTAGAACATAAAAAAATCCCGTCATATTTATTAGTAATAATAGATATTTTTATTCTTGGTCTAATAGCATGGGGAATTTCTTCTTTCATAATCGGCTCATTTATAAAATTCGGTTCTCAACTTCCGGAATATGCTGATAGGCTTAATAAAATTGTAAGCGGTTTAGCTGTTTCTATGGGAATTAAAGATCAATTCTTTAGAAATTTTTCCATCCAAAAAATCATTTCCCAAATAGATTACCAATTATTGGCAGGAGGAATTTTTTCTTCAACTTTCTCTATTCTCGGCAGTATTTTATTTGTTTTGTTTTATTTTGTTTTTGTGATGACCGGCCACGAAGCAATTTATGAAGCGATTAAGAAAAGATATGTTGATAAAAAAGTTAAGCCTGAGTTAAAGAAAATTCAAAAACGCTATAAAATTAATAACGAAGTATCTGCATCCGATCTGGATCATTGGATTGGCGATAAGATGAACCTGGAACGCCATGAAAAGGAAGAAAAACTAGAAAACACATTCAAAGCGATTACACAACAAATTCAAAGATACATCATAGTAAAAATTGCTGTTAATTTATCCGCAGCAATTCTTGTTACAATTCTTCTTGCTTTGTTCGGTGTTGATTTCCCTATAATCTGGGGACTTTTCACATTTCTCTTAAATTTTATACCAACTATTGGATCGGCAGCAGCCCTGGTATTGCCTTCTTTAATGGCTCTCGTTCAATTTGAGTCTTTTAGTTATGCTTTGTTAATCGCATTGGTGATTGCCGGAGTTCAAACATTATTTTTCAACATTATAGAAACTACGATTGTAGGGAAAAGATTAAACTTAAATCCGCTTTTGATTTTACTATCCGTACTTATTTGGGGTTATATTTGGGGAATCGTTGGAATGTTATTATCAGTTCCGCTAACAGCAATTATTAAAATTATTATCGATAATTCGGAATCAAAAAATCTGAAATTTATTAGCGATTTAATGAGTAAAAACTGATTGGCTTATTTTTCAAAATGTTAAAATCTTCATTGAACTTTTTAATTTATTTTAAAAGATATTTCGATGAGTTCAATATGAAAATTTTAATAATATGTCAACTCAGCTTTTTCTTCAGACTTAGTTTGATATAATCAAAATGTTCTTTAGCTAAAGAAATTTCTTTGAATATTTCCGTTAATAATTCTTTAGTAATTTTATTAAAATCTTTTTCAAGAGGAGTAATGCAAACTCCGCCTAAATCAACCGAAGCAGGGCTTAATAAAATATTTCCACCACCTTCGGCAAAATAATGAGAAGGACGATGTTTATCTCTTAAAAACACTAAAATTCTCCAGCCAAATTCCTCTTCATAAAAACCTAGGATGTTCATCATAGGTTCTTCTTCTTTATTTTCCAAAGCGTCATAAAGATCGTATAAAGAATTAAAGGCCTCAATAACCTCTTTCTTGTTCGAACTTTCAATTGAAATAAATCTTCTCAAACCGTCATCAACACCGAAAACCGATAATTCTTCATTCTCTAAAATAACTTCACCACATTCATTTTGTAACTGATGAAAATCATCATCAATCGGCATAAAGGATTTATTACCGGCTTGAAAATGCAAATGATCAGGAGCGGAAGCACCACATTTGGGACCGTTATAAAACACGGTATATCTGCCCGAAAGATCTTTAGAAAAATCTAATAACGTTTCAAAATTAATTTTAATTGATTGAGGAATATGATCAATATGCGGTAAAGTAAAATGTTCAGGGAAAATCGGAAACGGGTTACACAAAATTAAGTACTGGTTTTTATACAAAATTCCTTTTTGTTCTGCCGGCAAATTGTCATAACACAAGAAACATTTTCTCTCTTTAATAGATTTTGCATCCACTTTGGCGGAGCTTGAAACTATTCTGCCTGGATTAAATTGAACCTTAATAGTAAAGTTATCGAACTGAAATGTTTTAACCTGAATTGAATTTAAGGATTCATAACCTGAAGTTAACTGAGGCCATGTTTTCTTTTGATCTTCCAAAAGCATTTTTGCAGCTGATGCAAAATCGTTTTCTTCTATGACTTCTTTAACTTTGTCGTTATTATAAAAAATATCTTCTCTCAATTTAATACCGGAATTTGATGAATAAGTTCAAATAAATATCATTCCGATCCGGCAATTACCGAACCGAAATGACAACTCTTAAATTATTTTGCCGCTTTAGCTTTATTTAATTCTTGTCTTGCTAATATTTCTATTGTTCTCACTCTGTCTTTATAAATATTATTCGCGTTTTGTTTTTCAATAGAAAGAGCTGCGTCGGAATTTCCTTCCCATCTTCTGCAGACGTAAAGTGATTCATAAATTCTTCCTATTTGATAATGACGTGAAATTGCCAAACCTAAAGCGTAATCTTCTCCATAACTAACGTTCGGAATTTTAATCTCTCTTAGAACCGGAGTGTAAAATGCTCGCGGCGCACCGAGTCCGTTAATTCTTAACGCATTATTTCTTCCATTATCAGGCGTCCATTCTTTATGATCAATAATTCCCGGAGGAATTTCGTTTAAGCTAAAGTCTGTCAAACGATAAGTCCCTACAACCATAGCGCATTTTTCTTTTCTAAAAACATCAACAATTTTTTGAAGCGTATTTTCATTCTGATAAATGTCATCACTATCAAGTTGGATAGAATATTTTCCGCATTTTGTATTATGAACTGCTTCGTTCCAGCATCCGCCGATTCCGAGATCTGTTCTTTCCGGAACTAAGTGTATTACTTTTTCGTTTTTTTCCGCAAATGATTTTACAATTTCACTTGTTCCGTCATTTGAAAAATTATCAACAATAATCAAATTGAAATTAAAATCTGTTTTTTGTTTCAACACAGATTCTACAGCATCACCAATGGTTTTAACCCGGTTCCTAACAGGAATAATTACCGTAGCTTCAAATTCAAATTTTTCTCCGGCATCCTTAATTTCTTCAAATTTCGGCTCGAGGTAAGCACCATTTTTTTTGAAATGCTCCGTTGCAGCTTTTTCCATTTCTATTTGCACTTCGCGGTTTTTAGGATTTACATAATCAAAAATCTTTTCACCGGATTTCCTATCGTCTGTTTCAACTGTTGAATAAAGATACTCCGGTATTCTCAGCAATTCGTAGTATCTGGAAACTCCCAATCGGATATCGTAAAGTCCGGCAAATTTATAATCACCGCCTGCTTCGCTAATAGCTCTTGCCACAGCTTCTTTTTTCAAAAACAAAACCGGACCAAAATTAAAATCATCTCTAACACTACCAAGCTGGCAATCGATTACAGGATGTGAACTTCTCGTTTCACCTTTGATTTCATAATAATCAGAATAAACAAGTCCGGCATTGGTAGATTTTGCAACATTTAAAAATCTCTCAACCGAGAATTGTCCAAAATCGATTAGAGTATCTTGGGTAAGAAGTAAAATGAAATCGCTTTCGGTATTTTCGTTAATGAGTTTAAAAGATTCTGAACCGAATAAATTTTCAACTTTTAATAATTCATAATTATCCGGTTTAGTAACTTCAGGAGATTGTGTATAAAAAATTACTTTGCTTACTGCTTTAGATAAACTTAATGCTTCTGCAGTTTTTAATGTATATTCGTTACCGTTATATGGTAAAAAAGCTGTTATCATACTATTATCTCAAATTATTTTTAATGTAGATATGAAAATTACTTATTATAGGATGAAGATACAAAGAAAAGAAATTTCAATAAATTGTATAAATATTGATTCCCTCTTAACTCAAATTTTTATATGATGTTTAGTAATTTTAAAACCGGTAATTATCAATTGAATGAACAAATCTATTTATAGATAAGATACTATTGTAACCAAAATTGTATAAAATATTAGGTAGAAAATTGATTTTAAGAAGTTTTTTTAATAGCCGAGTTATATATCCCAATAACTTTATCTGTAAGAATTTCCAGATCAAAATTCTCAAGGGCTCTTTTACGCGCGGCGGTTCCAAATTTTGTCCTAAGTTCAGGAGAGATTATCAATTTTTCTAGTTTTTCCCTTAAATCATCAGCATTTTTATTTTCAAAAAGTAACGAAGTTTCACCGTTGACTGCAATATCAAGAACACCATCAGCATTTGCGCAGACAGAAGGTTTCCCCATCGCCATTGCTTCTGCCAATGCGATTCCAAATGCTTCCGAGTGAGATGGGAAAGCAAAAATATCCATAGATGAAAGTACATCGGGAATATCGCTTCGGAATCCGGTAAAAATTAAATTTTTCAAATTATAATCATCGGCTAATTTTTTAATTTTATCCTCATAATCATTTTCACCTCTGCTCGCTTCACCGACGACGACAAAGAATAATTTATCATATTTTTTGTTTAATTCATGAGCAGCTTTTAAAAATTCTTCATGTCCTTTTCCGGGACTAAAACGAGCAAGCATTCCTATAACAATCTTATCGTAGCCAATTTTATATTCATCTTTTATTTTCTTTCCATTGCTTTTTCCCGGATCGTATTTTTTAGTATCTATACCGTTGTGAAGCAGTAAAACTTTTTCAGATGGTAACGGACAAGTATCGAGCAAGTTCTTTTCAATCATTTTACTGATTGCCAGCGCAAAAGTTACTCTTCCATAAATCCATTTATGTAACCGATCTTTTTTGGCCACAAATGAGCCGATTTGTTTTGTTAGTACAAGAGGTGTTTTTTTTCCTAAGAATTTTAAAGCAGGTACAAGAAGCCAAAGATCTTTCGAAGCTTGTGTATGAATTAAATCAAAACTGCCTCTTCTAATTATAGAAGCCAATCTTAATGTGCTGAAGGGACGAAAATATCCGGCTGATTTAATGGGGTGCAGAATTATTCCCATATTATTTGCTTCAATGTGGATTCTTGATTCGGCTATACATAAAAGCTCAACATTAATGTTTCGTTTTTGCAGTTGCTTAATTGCGGTGAGAGTAAACATCTCCATTCCACCCCAACTTTTAGATAAGCATGAATATAATATTTTCATTAAATCAGTATATTTTCTTCAGCTTCGAATCTTTGAAATAGTGTAATAAAATTTCATCAAATTGATAACCTTTAGCACCCATAACAGCAGCACCAATCTGACAAAGTCCAACTCCGTGTCCCCAACCCGCGCCTCGTAAAACAAAATTCTGAGGAACATTATCCTTCAAATCTTGTTTTTCAACAATAAAAGCAGAACTATAAAGATGCGATTTTGATAAAAATCTTCTTATCTCCAGTTCTTTTCCAACAATTAAAGTTTTTTTACTTCCAACAATTTTTAATTTTATCAAGCGGGAAGAATAGCCACGTTCAACAGGAATTAAATCTATAATTTCTCCAAAATCAATTCCGCTTTTTTCTTTGATTAAGTTTGATAACTCGCTTTGGGTATATTGAACTTTCCATCTGTAAAAATCAGTTGTTTCTTGATCAAAATCTAAAAGTACCTGAGATAAAATTTTCTTTTCGTTATTGTTGCAAAATGCCGGCGGGTTTCCTTTGATCCACTTAACAGCATTTTTTTCTACGGAGAAATCTGTGTTGTAATTTTCCGGCTCAAATTTATAATCTACAATAGCTGAAAGATATTTGTAATTAATGGGTTCCCAAACATTTTCGAATGATTCCGAGATACCGCCGCATGACTTTGAGTATCGCGCATCGCAAATATTATCATCACTTGTAAGTACAATTCCAAAAGTTTGGTTTACTGCTTGTCTTGCAACTTCGGTAAATACTTTTGTAATTCCTTGATATCTTTGGCAGTGGTCATCAGCACAAACATCAAAATTTTTATGGTCTTCCCTATCATACCATTTAATCAGCTCATCGTCGGACGAGATTGTTGTTTGATAAGCTGCTTTTTCTTTTTTTAATTGTTTAGATTTTTCAATCTGGGCGAGTAACCAGCTTCTTGAAATTATGGAATGTGCTTTTAATAACTGAAGTGAACTTTTAGCGCTCATCTCCGAAGAAATAACGCTTACAAGATAATCTTCGATAGGTAATATATCAATTGCTGTAATTTTGTCACCTTCCTTAAGCAGCTTAAGTCCGCCGGTAAAGCGTTGTTTTTCTTTTCTTTCCCAGTGAAATTTTACACCGATGGTAACATCTTTAATAATGAAAGATTCAGTTCCGGGAGCTTGCGGATCAAATATTATCTCATCAGAAATTTCTATTTTTTCCTTTTCACTCTTGCAAACTATTCTATTTTCCACAATTTCAGCTAAAAATCTGCCGCTGAATGTTTGTTTCATTCCATATGTTTTAAAATCGCCGTGAAGCTCGAACTCAATTTTAGGTTCGGATAATATTCCTACAAATATTTTAGGTTCTTTTTTAATGGTAATCATTGATATTAAATTAGGTTATTTCTAATAGATAAAATTATTCTGAATCGAAATATAACGAATCATTTTAACAAATTATAAGTTTCGGAAAAAGGGCAAATTAGTATCTTAAATTTAAACTTTTTAATTTAGTAGAAATTTTCTTAAATACTAAAAACAAAGTAATTTTATGAAAAAAACAAAGACAAAAACGGTTAATCTTATTGGATTTCCAATGGATTTAGGAGCGGGAAGACGCGGGGTTGATATGGGCCCTTCCGCTTTAAGAATTTCCGGAATTAAAGAAAAACTTGAGCGTCTTGGGTATTCTGTAGTAGATAGTGGTGATATTTTCATTCAAATAATGGAAAGACAGAAAATCACTAACCCAAAATTAAAGTATATAAATGAAATAATTAAAACCTGTAATACTCTATCAACAAAGGTCGAAAAGGTTTTAGAAAAAGGACAATTTCCGCTTTGTATCGGTGGTGATCATTCAATGGCGCTGGGAAGTATAGCCGGAATTTCATCTTATTGCCGCAAAAAGAAAATGACTTTGGGCGTAATCTGGATTGACGCTCACGCTGATATGAATACTGATCAAACAACGCCTTCAGGAAATATACATGGAATGCCGATGGCTGCTTCTTTAGGATTAGGACACGAGAAGCTCGTTAACTTTTATGGATTTTCTCCTAAAGTAAAACCGGAAAATTGTGCTTTAATCGGGGTAAGAAGTATTGACGCTCAAGAGAGGTTAAACATTAAGAAATTAAATCTCCCGGTTTATACTATGAGTGATATTGATAAGCTGGGAATTCACAGAATCATCTCCAGAGTTTTGAAACAATTCAAAGAAAAAGTAGACCATCTTCATGTAAGCTTTGATTTGGATAGTGTTGATCCATCTTTTGCTCCGGGTGTCGGAACTCCTGTTCCGGGTGGTTTAAGTTACCGGGAATCTCATCTTCTTATGGAATCTATTGCTGATTGTGGTTGTATGGACTCGTTGGAAGTTACTGAAATCAATCCGATTTTAGATAACAAAAACAAAAGCGCAATTTTTGCTTGTGATGTAATTGGTTCTATCATGGGGCAAAGAATATTATAATTCATTTAGCCATCTAAAAGTGTAATTTGAGGCTGTCTCAAAAACCAAAATTTTAACATTCCGTTAATAAAGGTTATTTTGAGGCAACCTCATTTTTTATCTTAAACATATATATAAATTTTCAGAGACTTTGTGAAAAGACAACAGGCATTAATATCTTATCTCCTCTCGTTTATAATAATTGCAATATTATTAAAACTATTTGGAATTATTGATTTTGCTAATAGTGAAATTTTAGGATATGCAATGATTTTTTACGGCATTAGTTCCGTTTATTTCTCTTTAGGCAAAGATCAAAAACTACATTTGTTTACCGGAACAGTAGTTTTCCTTATTGGAATTTTGCTATTCATAATTAATAATTTTGAAATATTTAATATTGAACAACTCATTCCACCATCAATTATGCTGATAGGCGGAGTTGGTTTTATAATGCTTTTTATTGATGAAGACTCAAACTTTGTTAGTCTGATTATAGGTGTTGTTTTTGTAATAATAGGGATAACCGTAACTATAAAATACGGCACAATTAATTTTGTTGGATTTCTTGAAGCGTTATGGAGAGTTTCAAAAATTTATTGGGCTATTTTTATCGTTATTCTGGGCATTCTTTTCTTTTTAAGTAATGGCGGGGAAAAGGAAAAATAATTAATAAAACTTCCGCAAAATAGCTAATTATCATTTCGAAGAAGTCCTCGACTAAAAAACCGTTGTATTTATAAGATAGGTTTTACAGTTATTCTAATGACTGACAACACTTCTTCCTGTTAAGCAGACAATTATTGAAGTGTTCCGTCTAGTACTATATTTTTGCTAGGTCTTGATGAACCTGTCACCGGTTCTTCTGTAATAATAAATTTTGTAGATGTTTGATTCGAAAGCTCGGGAATAGTAAATGGGAAATATTCTACTCCACTTTGAGGTTGATAAACACCAAGAGAAATATTAACACCGGATATTGCTACCCAAAGTTGGAATGCTTTTCCATCCGGTAATTCAATGTGCGGAGAGAGTTGCAAATAACCTTTGCTATTGTCAAAACTGATTATGAGCTTACCGTACCCATCTTGATCTAATTTTGTTGGTTTAAGATCTACAATTCTGACATTCTTGGCTTGAAGAACGCTTTGTAAGTCCTGGTTAGTGCTCACCTTGTTTGAAAGAGTGTTTACCTGCCTGTTTAATTTATCAATATCCGATTTATAATTTTTAACATCTCCGTTAAGCTTAAAGTAAATAACAGCGATAACGCTTATTACTATAACTAAGAGAACTGCTAAAAAGATTGAGACAAACGAGCCTTTTTTTCCTTTGGCTTGTTCTTCTTTAATTTCATAATAAGATTTACGATGTTTAATCTCATAATTTTTGGAATTTGCTTTGGATTCGTTATCTAATTCATTCTCATTTTCAGAAGTATCTCTTAAATCAATTATTTCATCTGTGTCCTGAATTTCCTCAACATTTTCCGGTTCAGATTCTAACTCAGGTTCAGTTTCTTCTTCGGTAAAGTCTTCTTTTTTAACTTCATCATTTCTTCCTCTAATTTGAGTATCCTGAGAAGGACGACGTGAAGAAGTATTTTTTGAAGAAGTAACCACTTCAAATTCTTGAGTATTGGTTTTTAATTTTTCAGTAGTAAAAAAATTCTCCTCCGGCTGTTCATCTTCAGCAACCGGTTCTTCAATAACTTCGTTTTGCTCTTTTTCCTCTTCAATTTCCGGTTCATTTAATATCTCTTCGGAGGCCTCTTCTGCTTCTTCTGGTGGTTCTGCTGATTCATTAAATTTTTGGAAGTCAATTTTCTTTTCATCTTCCGGAAATTTTAATGCAGGATCTTCATTGTTTTCATCAGGCAAAGCGTACATTGTGCGAGTTCTTTTGTCTCGGATTTCATCTTTAATTCTGTATAGTTTTCTCGCAACTTTATCTTTTAATCTTATTTCAGGGATTTCAATATTTAAGATTGAAGGAAGTAGTGCAACTAAGTTTTGATATTCGCCTAATTCCTGCCAAGGATAATCTCCGGCTTCTTTGAAATATTCAATAAGCCTGTTAAAATCTTCTGCATCCAGACAGCCTAATGCATATGCGTGAAGTAAATCGTAATATTCTTTAGGTGCAGACATTACGAATCTCCCTTAACTAAGTTTTCACGTAAATTGCTCAATGCTATTTTTATTTTTGATTTTACAGTTGCGGCCGGAATTTTAAGTTTTGCGGCGATTTCGGATTGTGTTAATCCTTCATAATAAGCAAGGTAAATTACATATTGCTGAGCATCTGTTAAACTGTTAAGCGCTACCTCAACACTATCTTTTATATTTGAAGATGTTTTTATATCTAAAACATCAATTTTAGGCGAAAGTCTGGGTATAATAAAATTATTTTCAAAAGCATCATCGTACTTAGGCATTTTATCGCCTTCACGAGAACGCCTCAAAGCATCAACCGACTTATTTCTGGCCAAAGTAACCAACCATGTATAAACGTTATTTGTTTCCAGGTCGTAGTAGTTAATTTTGCGCCATATAATTGCAAAAACATCGGAGAGTACTTCTTCGGCAATCATTTGGTCGTTAACGATCTTTTTAATAAGTGTATATAATAAAGACGAGTAGCGATTATACAGAGCCTCGAGAGCTTTTGAATCATACGAAGCAACTCTCTGCATAAGCTCACTATCTGTTGAAGGTGTGTTGACAGCCAAATTTACTCACTTAAAATTATACTTTATTATCTTTCACAAAAGTAAAGCTAAGGTAACTAAAAATCAATCAATTAAATATTTTGTAATTATACATTTATTGAAGTGTTGTCCGTAATTACTTCTTATAAAATCACACGTAATTAAAAATAAAATTTTTCCCTCGAAATATTTTCAGAAGCGACCGTAATGTAATAATATGTATGATAATTTACCATCATAAAATTCTTAAATATTAGTATATTTATGCTTTAATATGATTTTATTATCTTTGCAATTCAAAATTTAATTTATCAAGGTTAATATGATTTCTTCACGTGAAATAAGACAGCAATTTTTAGATTTTTTCAAAAGTAAAGAGCACAGAATTGTACCGAGCTCTCCGGTTGTTCCGTTTGATGATCCAACATTATTATTTACAAATGCAGGAATGAATCAATTTAAAGATGTATTTCTGGGAACAGGTTCAAGAGAATATTCACGGGCGGCTGATACACAAAAATGTATTAGAGTAAGCGGAAAACACAATGATTTGGAAGAAGTAGGACAAGATACTTATCATCATACTTTTTTTGAAATGCTCGGCAATTGGTCTTTTGGAGATTATTATAAGGCGGAAGCAATAGAGTGGGCATGGGAGTTATTAACCGAAGTCTGGAAACTTCCAAAAGAAAGACTGTACGCTACGGTTTATAGAACCGACAATGAAGCTTTTGAACTTTGGAAAACAAAAACAGATATCAATCCCAAACACATTTTACGTTTTGATGAAAAAGATAATTTTTGGGAAATGGGAGAAACCGGACCTTGCGGACCTTGTTCTGAGGTACATATAAATCTTTCCGATGATTTTGATAATCCTAAATATGTTAACGCTGGAGTTCCCGAATGCATAGAAATATGGAACCTCGTTTTTATCCAATATAATAGAGATCAAAACGGAAAATTGCACGAACTTCCCGCTAAACATGTTGATACCGGAATGGGATTCGAGCGTGTCTGCGCTGTGCTTCAAGCAAAAAGCTCAAATTATGATACTGATGTCTTTATGCCGCTTATTACTGCTGTTTCTGATTTATCAAAAATAAAATATGAAAAAGATTCAGACCAGATTGCAATGCGTGTAATTTCCGATCATATAAGAACATTAACTTTTGCAATTGCCGACGGAGCTGTTCCCGGCAACGACGGAAGGGGTTATGTTTTAAGAAGAATCTTGAGAAGAGCAGCTCGCTACGGCAGAAAGCTAAATCTTAAAGAGCCATTTCTTTATAAGCTTGTAGATATTCTAATCGACTCCATGTCTGATGTTTTTCCGGAAATAAATGAAAAAGGCGACTATGTTAAGAAAGTGATAAAAGCCGAAGAAGAAAGTTTTAACGCAACCTTAGATCGCGGAATTGAATTATTTGAAGAATTAATAAAAGGACTTTCAAAATCCGGTGTAAAAATTATCCCCGGTGAAGATGTTTTTAAACTTTATGATACTTATGGATTTCCTGCCGATCTTACAAATGTAATGGCAAAAGAAAACGGATTTGAAATTGATGAGGCCGGATTTAACGAATTGATGAATGCTCAAAAAGAAAGAGCAAGAAAAGCTTCTAAAGATAAATTTGCTTCTGTTAATATTGCTGTTAATGATTTAAATAATTTTGAGTTGATTTCTGAAAATAAATCCGAATTTACCGGATATGATGAATTTCAATCGAAAGCTAAAATAATCGGGCATAAAAAAGAAGAAGATAAAGATTTAATTATTCTTGATAAAACCCCTTTTTATGTTGAGGCAGGCGGGCAAATAGACGATTTGGGCAATGTAATTATCGGCGACAAAAATTTAGATGTAATTGATGTTACTAAATATGACAACCGAACTATTCATGTTTTAGAAAATAATGATCAAAGCATTATAATCCCTGGTTCAGAAATAATTGCAAAAGTTGATGAATCCAGAAGATGGGATATAATGCGCAATCATAGCGCAACTCATTTTCTTGATGCAGCATTAAGAAAAATTCTCGGCTCGCATGTTCAGCAGGCAGGTTCTTATGTCGGACCCGATAGGCTTCGTTTTGATTTCACACATTTTGCAAAACTAAGTGATTCAGAATTGCGCGATATTGAAACATTAGTTAACGAACAATTAAGAAAGAATATTCCCCTTCAGCATCATCGTAATGTTCCCTTTGAAGAAGCCAAAAAAATGGGTGCGCTCATGTTCTTCGGTGATAAATACGGAGATTTTGTAAATGTTGTTCAGTTTGGTGATTTTAGTATGGAATTCTGCGGCGGAACTCATGTTAAAAATTCTTCGCAAATTGGGTTATTTAAAATTATAAGTGAGTCTTCAATTTCAAGCGGTGTTAGAAGAATTGAAGCTGTTACTGGATTTGGAGTTGAACAATTTATTACGAATCAAATTGAACTACTCAAACAATACGACGAGAAAGTAGCCCAATTACAGGATGAGAAGAAACATCTTGAAAAAGATATTGCTGAGTTAAAACTAAAAGGCAAATTAGGACAGCTTGATTCTATTCTGGCAAAATCCTCAGAACAAAATGGCATTCATATATATAAAGCAAAAGTAAACGCCGATAACATGGATGAACTTAAATCCTTCGGTGACGAAATTAGAAATAGAATTAAAGAAGGTATTGGAGTTTTATTTGCCGAACTTGACGGAAAAGTTGGAATTGTTTGCATAGTATCAGATGGTTTAATTAAAGAGAAGAAGTTGAGCGCCGGAAAAATAGTAGGCGATTTGGCAAAGTTAGTCGGAGGTGGCGGAGGTGGAAGACCTCATCTTGCAACTGCCGGCGGAAAAGATATAAACCAGATTTCTGTTGCTTTATCTAAAGTAGAAGAGACTATTTCTAAGTATTTATAATTTCACAAAGATTCTTCGTCATATAAAGTTGGGATTAAGAATAAAAGTTGTGCTTTATAAATCCGGATATTAAAAAATTGTAATATGAAAAAGTCATTCCCGCGCAGGAGGGAATCTGTTACGGAAAAAGTTTTATATATTCTATTCAAACTGCACAATAAACAATTTATTAAACATTTTACCTAACTCATGAGTAAACAAAAAATAAAATATATCTGCTCAAGTTGCGGATATGAATCTTTGAAGTGGTTGGGTAAATGTCCCGAATGTGAAAGCTGGAATTCTTTTACCGAAGAAATAGTTGAATCTTCAAAACACAAACCTGCGGCTTATAAAGGAAATGTTACCTTTCATAAAATAAATGAAATTTCCGCTCAGGAAGAAGACAGAATAAAAACCGGAATAACAGAATTCGATAGAGTTTTAGGCGGTGGTTTAATGCCGGGTTCCGTAATTTTACTCGGCGGTGATCCGGGAATAGGTAAATCAACTTTAGCGATGCAGTGTGCATCTAACATCAGCGACAAAGTGCTTTATGTTACCGGCGAGGAATCTGAGAAACAAATAAAAATCAGATCAACAAGACTAAAAGTTAAATCCGATAATTTTTATGTTTTGGCTGAAACCGATTTGGGTCCTATTCTTTCCGGAATAAAAGAACTTGATCCTGCTGTTGTTATAATAGATTCAATTCAAACAATGTATAGAAGCGAACTGGATAACTCGCCGGGAACAATAACACAAATCAGAGAATGCACTTCCCTTTTGATGGAACAAGCAAAGAAAAAACAGTTCTCAGTTATAATTATCGGACATGTTACAAAAGAAGGAATGATTGCCGGACCGAAAATTTTGGAACACATTGTTGATACGGTAATACAGTTTGAAGGTGAATCTCATCATTCGTTTAGAGTTTTACGTGCTCAAAAAAATAGATTCGGAAGCACAAATGAAATTGGTGTTTTTGAAATGCATGAAACTGGATTAACTGAAGTAAAAAACCCAAGTGAACTTTTTTTAAGTGAACGAGATAAGGGAAACTCCGGTTCAGTCGTAACATCAAGTATAGAAGGAACACGCCCAATTTTACTGGAAGTGCAAGCACTGGTTACACCTTCCAATTACGGAAATCCGCAAAGAGTAACAACCGGATTTGATCAAAGGAGATTATCGATCTTGTTGGCGGTTTTAGAAAAACGCGGGAACCAGAGACTATCGGCAAACAATGTTTTTGTAAATATGGCCGGCGGGGTAAAAATATCCGAGCCTGCTGTTGATTTAGCTGTATGCTGCAGCATCGCTTCAAGTCTGCTAGACAGTGCTATTGATAACAACACTGTTGTTATTGGTGAAGTTGGACTGGGCGGCGAAGTTAGAAGCGTTAGTCACATTGATAAAAGAATTCAAGAAGCTGAGAAGCTTGGTTTTTCTAAAATTATAGTTCCAAAGAATAATTTAAAAAGCTTGAAACATAGCGGAAAAATAAAATTAATCGGAATTGAAAATATTTCCGAAGCACTTTCTCATTTACTTCAAAAATAAATTCTTCGAATTTTCATCGTTATATTAATCACTTCTGTTTGAAAAACCGCTATATCTTTCTTACCATAAATAGTACTCAGCAAGCAATGCTATTTAAAAAGAACTAAGTGTTCTTTCTAAGATTGATTTTGCAACTTCCGGAATCTGATGAACAAAAAAAAGAATTGATAAAAATACCAGGAGAGCAATATGAGAAAGATTTACAAATTAAATGCAATATCATTAATTGTACTATTCTTATTTTTAATGTTTTGTATAAAACCAAATTTCGCACAAAGTAACTCAAACGAATCTCCTAATTTAAAGTGGCAAAAAGCCTACGGTGGGCAATACAACGATTACCTTAATACCGGAGTAAAAACTTCAGACGGCGGATATATTTTAGCCGGTTCAAAAAATGAAGATACATATGTGATAAAAATCGACAGCTCAGGAAATTTAGAAAACTCATACAGTTATTACCTTCCTAAAAAACAATATGCCGTTAAAGCAATAAAAACCAGAAACGACAGCATTATTGTTTTTATCTGGGGCTGGATGCAGGAAGCTCCCAATAAATATGCCCAGGAACATTCATTATATAAATTTGATGAAGACGGAAATCTTGAAACTCAGTTTGATGCTGTTAAAACAAGCAGCAGCGGACACACCGAGGAGATAACAGATGCGGCAATAGCAAGCAATGGAAATATTTTGCTTACCGGTCAGGAGTATAGTTCAAATATCGGCAATTATAAAGATTATTATAAGACTATGATTCGAGTTTTTAGAGAGGATATGTCAAGAGTAAATGTAGGTGATTCATATCTCGATGATTTTTTAACACCTCAAAGCGGTGATGCCGTTGTAGCAAGTCATGACGGCGGATTTACAATTGCCGGAGATTATACCTGGCAAGGAGATAGTTCCGCTACAAGATTAATCAAAACAGATGTTAATGGAAATATTCTTTGGTACAAAGACTATCCAATAGTTGGCGGTTCGGCAAAACCAGTCGGACTTTTTCAAACTGATGATAACGGCTATTTAATTTTTTGCAATACTTATGCTTACAAAGGAATAGGTTATATAATGAAAGTTAACGAGAACGGGGATCAACAATGGAATAAAGCTTACAAGGACACTTTATTTTATAAAGCTGTGAAGTCGGATGATGGGAAAATATTCGTTATGGGAAATATAAAAGGTTATAGTTTATTTGTAAATTCAGTTGTTGCACAATTAGGTGATAGCGGAAAAATCATAAATGCACATCAATTCGGTGGTAACGGAGCCGATAGAACTAATGATTTTATAAAGGCTCCCGGTAAAGGATTTTTAGGAATTGGAGAATCCGACGGCTTTAGCAATACCGGTTATAATGATGGGTGGGTTTATAGAATAGACTTACAAAATAAACGAATATTTAAAAAACCAACCGCCTTTAATGATACCGCAACAACTAACGAAGATATAAATGTAACAATTAACTTGGTTCAAAACGACGGTGTACCGCAAAATGATTCTGTATATATTGATCAAATTAATTTAAGCAACTCGGCTGGTTATGCGAATACGCTTTTGGAACGAAAATCTATACGCTATTATCCACCTAAAGATTTTAACGGAATAGATTCACTAAGTTATTCAATAAAGGATATAAACGGAGATAGTTCGTGGGCTGAGGTATACATAAATGTAATCCCGGTTAATGATCCGCCGAGTGATTTTAGTTTAATAACTCCCCATGCCGATACAACATTTACCATAACTAATTCGAATCTTCAGGACAGCGTTAAATTTAAATGGCAAAAAAGTACTGATGTGGATAATGATACATTAGACTATAAATTTAACATTTATTCAAATAATTATTCGGGATTAAATTATACACTGGATACAACCGGGAATAAAATTTCAATCCCCTATCAGGCAATCTCTAAATTAATGGATTCATTAAGTGTTAAATCATTTTCACTTATGTGGAACACTTCTGTTACTGATGGGAAACGTTTAATATTGGCAGATAACGGGCCGGAAAAAGTAAATTTCAGTTCTAATGTTACTGAAGTAAAAGATCAAAATAATATTCCTAAAAATTATTCAATTGATCAGAATTATCCGAATCCGTTTAACCCGACAACAAATATAAAATTTGAAATTCCTCGAAACAGTAACGTAAAGGTAACTATCTATAATTCGGTAGGTCAAAAAATTGATGAATTATTTAACGGAATATTATCCGCAGGTTCTTATAACTTTAAATGGAACGGAACTAATTTTTCATCGGGAGTTTATTTGTTGAAATTCAATGCAAAATCACTAAATAATCAAAAAAACTTTAGTAAAACACTTAAAATGATTTTACTCGAATAAAAAATTCTTCTTAGCCTGCGGTTTTTCCGCGGGCTAAAATTTAACTTGTCGAAAAGTTTCCCCACACTTTTAATTAAAAATATTTAATTTACAGTTTAGATTTATAAATCCGGGGATTTTCCTGCGTATGAATAAGACTGTTAAAAAATTAGGAATTATACTTTCCCTTGTAATTTTATTGCCTGCTGTCTTTTTTTCCGTATATGAACTAAGTTCTCTTAGCCAAAATGAAAAAGTAATCGAGCGGATTTATAACAACCAGCTTGAAGCAATTTTATTTTCTGTTAATCAATATTCGGAGGATGTTGCCACCAGTTGGTCCGGTAAAATTTCAGCTTTATTCGAAAATCCTACACAACAGAACTCGATTGATAATTCAATCAAAAAATTTATTAATGAAAATCCTTCTATCAATTTTGTATTCACTTCTGAGCAATCATCATTAAATATTACAGACATATATGAGCGACAACAAGGTCCCGAAGATCAAATTAATAAAGGTGATTTAGTATCTGTTCTAGTCAGCAACAAAGGTCAAATAACTAATCTCGGAAAGTATCTTAAAAAAGGTTATCACAAACTTGAACCTGTGCAAAGTAAAAGCTTTAAAAATATTACATTCATAATATTTCTAACCGAGGATAAAAACGGTAAGCAGATTTTGTGCGGCATTGCTATTAACTCTAAAGAATTTATCCGCGGTGTACTGGGACCAAAAATAAAAAGTGTAATTGAAGACGAGTTTATAGCATCAATTTCGAAAGATAAAGAACATTACGATTATAACATCAACTCTCCTTCAGATATAAATATTATTCAGCAGTACAAACCTTTATGGTTTTTACCCGATTATAATTTGGGAATAGCTTTAAAAGGCGGTACAATTGAAGATCTGGTAAAAGAACGGGCGAAAACAAACCTAATTTTAATTGTGATATTAATAGTTCTTTTATCCATCGGAGTTTGGATTGTATTTAGAAACATTAAAAAGGAAATAGAACTCGCACAAATTAAATCCGACTTTGTGTCAAATGTTTCGCATGAGCTGAGAACTCCGTTAGCGTTAATTAGTATGTTTTCGGAAACTCTGGAACTTGGACGTGTAAAATCTGAAGAACGCAAAAAAGAATATTATACTATCATTAGTCAAGAAACTAATCGTTTAGGAAGAATAGTAAATAAAATTCTTAACTTTTCTAAAATGGAAGCAGGCAAGAGAACTTATCATTTTGAAAATACAAACATTAATGAAGTACTGGAAAATATTTTCAAAACTTATAAATTTCATTTAGAGAATAACGGATTTAAGTTCGAGCTAGAAACATCGGATAACGTTAAAAATTTTAATTGCGACTCTGAAGCGATTGCCGAAGCTATCATAAACCTTATTGATAATGCTACAAAATACAGCGAAAAAGAAAAGTATGTTAAAATTAAAAGCGAACTAAAACAAAATAATATTGTGATAACTGTTGAAGATCATGGAATTGGAATTGCGCCCGAAGATCAAAAAAGAATTTTTGAGAAATTTTTTAGGGTTTCAAGCGGATTAGTGCATAACACAAAAGGAACCGGACTTGGTTTAACTTTGGTCAAGCACATTATTCAAGCTCATAAAGGAACAATCTCAATAGAAAGTGCCTCTGGCAAAGGCAGCAAATTTATTTTAAGTTTTCCATTGAACAATAACTGATTTTATATAGGTAAAATTATGACAAAAATTTTAATTGTTGAAGACGAACCCAACATGAGAATGGGATTAAGAGATAACCTGGAATTTGAAGGTTATGAAGTTGACATTGCGGAAGACGGAGAAACTGGCTTAAACAAAATTTTAGAAGAGAAATATAACTTAATACTTCTAGACGTCATGATGCCTAAAATGTCTGGTTTTGATGTTTGCAAAACTGCTAGAAAAGAAGGCGTTTCAACCCCGATAATTCTTTTAACTGCTAAAGGTGAAGAAATAGATAAAGTGCTGGGATTAGAATTAGGTGCAGATGATTATATCACAAAGCCATTTAGCTTACGAGAACTTTTAGCACGTATAAAAGCTATATTAAGAAGAAGTCAGGATATTCAAACGGAAGATGAGCTTGACAAAGTACTATCTATAGGAAAACTGCAAATTGATTTTTCTTCTTACACTGCAGTTGAAGAAGACAAGCCGGTACAAATGTCTCATAAGGAATTTGAAATTCTAAATTATCTTTGGAAACACAAAAATAAAACTGTTAGCAGAGATGATTTATTATCGAATATTTGGGGTTACGAAGAAACTCCCACAACTCGTACGGTAGATAATTTTATCTTAAAACTACGACAAAAAATTGAGAATGATTTTAATCATCCTCAAATTATTATAACTGTTCATGGAATTGGTTATAAACTTATCGATTAATTAGTTCATAAATAATGTATTTATAATTTATAAAGCGTTGTGACAATTCTTTACAACTCTTTTACTTATTGATGACACCTGTTACAAATTCCTACTGTAATTTTGAAGTAGAAGTTAAACAAAACTAAACTTTAATCAGGAGGAAAAAATGAAACAGGTAACAGTTACAACTAGGCAAAAAAGAAATTCGGTTATAGCTTTTTTGTTAGCATTATTAGTATTCTCAGCAACGGGATTTGCACAAAGTAAAAGCTCAACCACAGGATTCAATAATAAATACGCAATCCAAAATCTTGTAAACGGAATAAACTCGGAAAATGAAGGCGTTAAGAGAAATTGCATATACTTTGCCGGTAAATATGGTGTTAAAGAAGCTGTAAATCCTTTGTTGGATTTATTACAAACCGAAGAAAATCCTAATACTAAAATATTAATTGCTTTGTCTTTATTCTACATAAATGCTCCGGAAGGTTTAAATGCAGTTAAAGCGCTTGCTCAAAATGACGATAATGTAAAAGTTAGAAATATGAGCCAGGCCATATATGTAGAATACTTAGCAAGAGCAGGCGGATATGTTAATGTTGGTGAATAAATTAAGTTTAATTTGATGACAATATTTTACAATTCTTTACCTTTGGATGACATAATTTTTAGTAATGATGAATAATTTTCATGAAATCAGCACAGAGAAACTCTTATGACTCAATATAATAATCGGAATATATACTCTCTTCTCGGAGTCATAATCATTTCTGCTTTTTATTTGTTCCTGGACGGCTGCATAGGGAATACTAATCCGGTTGAAGCAGAAAGCTGGAAACAAATTGTAAATCTGGAAGGAAATTGGAAATTTAATATTGGTGATGAAAACTGGTGGAAAGACGAAAATTTTAATGACAGTAAATGGGAAAGTCTAAAGGTTCCCGGCGCTTGGGAAGATCAGGGATTCCATGGATACAACGGATATGCCTGGTACAGAAAAAGTTTTACAATTCCTGATAGATACAAAGGCAAAACATTATATTTATATTTAGGTTATGTTGACGACGCTGACGAAACATACTTAAACGGACATTTAATTGGAACAGGCGGCAAACTTCCGCCAAACTTTGAAACTGCGTATAATTTATTCAGAAAATATCCGCTTCCCGCTGAGTTCTTTAATCCATCAGGGGAAAATGTTTTAGCTGTTAGAGTTTATGATTCAGAATTACAGGGTGGTATTTTACGCGGCGATATAGGCATTTATATTCGAGAGAATTATTTACAATGCGATATTCCTCTTGAAGGCAAATGGCAATTCAGAACCGGCGATAATTTAAATTGGAAATATCAGACACAAAACGATGCAAATTGGACTAACATAATCGTTCCGGGTCATTGGGAAACACAAGGTTTTCCGGATTATAACGGTTACGCCTGGTACAAAAAAGAGGTTTATATTCCCGATAATCTTAAAAACGATCGACTTGTTTTATCGATGGGTAAAATAGACGATTACGATCAGGTTTTTATAAATGGAAAAGTAGTAGGATCCACCGGAGAAATATCCAATCCACAAGATCCGT
Source organism: uncultured Ignavibacteriales bacterium (assembly GCA_963739985.1). GTDB lineage: Bacteria > Bacteroidota > Ignavibacteria > Ignavibacteriales > Ignavibacteriaceae > CAVUCE01. The sequence continues at coordinate 214,237 of CAVUCE010000021.1, read as the reverse complement.
TTCCCATGAGCCAGACATATAATGAATTACGTAGCTATTATATTCCAAAAGGAGTAATTAATTTCAATCAAAAGAATTTAATTACAGTTAGAGTTTTTGACGGATTCCAGGAAGGCGGAATTTATCAGGGACCAATTGGAATTGTAACGCAGCAAAAATATACTGATTATTGGAAGCGTATAAAAGATGGAAACTCATTTTGGTAGGAAATTGAAACATTGTTTAATGTTATGATCAAATCTTTAAGCCCAATTTTAAGATAAAATACAATAGATAAACACACTAATTTATTAGTTAATTAATACTTAATCCCGCATTTTTTATAATTTTTTTCATCTCAAAACGAAAATTTTTACGATTTCATCCTAAATTGTTTAAAAATTAAACAAAAACAAGGCTTTTAAATGCTTTGTTAACAAAATTTTATTTTGTTTTTTTAGATATTTATTTTATTTTGGAATGCGGCTTAAAAAGCCGCATCGTTTTATTAATTATTTTTTAGAGGTAAGTTAGTGAGTACTAAACTTTTTGTGGGATCTCTCCCATGGGCAGTAAATGACGACAGCCTTAAAGCAGTTTTCGAACCGCACGGTACAGTTGTTTCTGCAAAAGTTATTACCGATCGTCAGACCGGTAGATCCAGAGGATTTGGCTTCGTTGAAATGGAAGACGAATCTGAGGCAAGTAAAGCAATTCAAGCATTAAATGGTACTGACGTTCAAGGTCGTAGCATTATCGTTAGCGAAGCAAAACCAAAAAGCTAAAATAATATTTTTGAACTTGCAATACTAAAAGCGCTCCTTGTGAGCGCTTTTATTTTTTAAAGGAAAAAGCAATTCTTAACAATCATTACTAATGCTAAAAAACGAAAGTATTCAAGCCAATCCTAAAATTATTTCCATTTCTGTAATTAAGCTTCCATGCAAACTCTAACTCTATAGGAAATAAAACGTGACTTAGCCCGAATCCAATTTCATAAAAAGGATGTTTAAATTCTTTTACCGGAATTGGTAAATTATTTTTTGTTTCATTCCCTAAAGTTGAATAAGCAGCATTAAGAAATGTGTTCAATTGAATTTCCCAATTTTTTAATCCAGGAATTCCGAGCCACTTAAATATTTCATCTCTGAAGTTATGTTCTAAATTTAAAGTTACAACACGGCTTCCTAAAATCTCATTAACATTTAATGTTCGAAACGTAAAATGTTTACTTGCTAAATCTATATTCCCGGGAAGAGCATACAGCATTTGATAAGGGAGCAATCCATCATTATAAACACCTTGAATTCTAAAATTTAACTTGGCTGACTTAAAAGTATTAATTGTACCGAAAGTAAATAAATCATACTTTGTAAAATTGACTCCGCTTTTCAAAAAGCTTTTTGGGGAATAAGTTATATCTCCGGTGAAAATTATATATGATTTTCCCAGAGAAGTTCTTCTTCTAAAAAAACCATCTTCAATATAATTTCTAAAATCCAATCTAAAACCCGCTGTAAGCGCATTAACTTTTGTTTCATAAATAGGCGGATTACTTCTAAACTTTTGATCTTTGCGGAAAAAAGAGAAATCACTGTTCTTAAAAGCGTTATTATCGGTTCTGTTCAGAAATCCCAGATTTAGTTTTAGAATTGGAAAAACTTCGCCTGAAGCATTAATAGTGAAACCTTTAGAATAATAATAATCTCTAAACTCATATTTAGTAAGTAATGCTAAAGCAGTTGAGGTAAGTTCGTTGTAATCTTCCGATTCGCCAAAGAGAATGTTGAGTTTGTTATATGCATTTAATGATAGTTTATAGGTTCTATAATCGCCGAAAAGATAACTTGAGGAAAAATCAGTTTTTAATTTTTTATCAGAAAAACCATAATCAAATTGGAGCGATGAATTTAGTCTTTTTTCAAATGCCCTTCTTAGAAATATTCCGAAACTCAAAGCGTTTCCTTCAACTCTGTTAAAATGATACATACCAAGAGGCGCACTGGTGGAAAACTCATTTGAAAAATCGATTGTTGTTGAAAGCGGAGAAAAATCATCCCAGAAAGTCCTAGGAACATTAGTCAGGCTATCAATTCTCTTGTAAGCTTGCGCTTCTTCCCTTGTTCCGGGAATTGTTTGAATATTCTTCCAGTAAGTTGAGTCTTTATCATCAGCATTAGGCAAAACTGTTATAATAGCTTTATTAAAAAGATCTTCATTTATTTTTGGATTAATTTTGTAATTGTAAAGTATCGTGTTAAGCTCTACTCCGATTCTTGCCAACCCGAGAAAATTCGCAGTAAAGAATAGTCGATAATCAACAGGCATAAATACAGAATCATTAAATGCGGCAAATTGTTGAAATACATTTATTGAATCAAAAATACCTCCGGTGTTTGCTGCTCGATTTAATTGTAAATCAACTTTCATTAAATCAAATGTACTGTCAGTAATAAACACAGAGCCTACAAAACCCGGATCACTAGGATTATCGGGTGCTACAAATATTTTATATATTTTACGTTTATCAATAGCTAATACTTTTTGAATATAGAAATAGTAATACGATAGTGCATCATCCGATAACGGACCGGGAATAGAACGATCAAAGAAGAGAATATCATCACGGTAAAAGTCCTGACTCAGCCTTCCACCGGTTAGAACATTTATAGAAGAAGAAAAATTGGAAGTTTGCTTTCTTGCTAAAATTACTTCTTTAAAGTGACCGGGTTTCTCAAAATAACCTTTACTTTCATTTTCGATTATTCCATCAATCTTTAGCGCTGCCGTATCGTTACCACCAATTCCCAAAGTTATGCTATTATTTCCCGCGGCAAAATTTTTATTAGTTCTAATTACTCCTTTTGTATATGCTTGGTATTCATAGCTGTTTAAATACTTATTCCTTTCATGTTTTCTATTTATCGCATTCCGAATAATATCAAGCGCAGGATTATGTCCCGGTTTAACAACAATTTCCGGGAAATTAACATTTGATTGCTCAAGTTTTATTACTAATCCGTTAATATTGCTTTGAACATCGATTGAAATTGTATCGGACTTATAACCAATAAACGATGTTATCAGAGAATATTTACCACCATTTAATTTCAACTGAAACTCACCGTTTTTATTAGCTGCAGTTCCCATTGTAGAATGCTCAATACGAACATTAGCATAACTTAAAGGCGAATTTGTTTTATCTTCAAAGACTTTCCCTGTTACCGAAAAAGTTTGAGCAATATTTACTGCCGAGAAAATTATGATTAAAAAAGAAAGTAATTTCATCATAAACATTATTCCGTTGCATGAAAATATAAAACTGGTTTGTTAATAATAATTATAATCGAGTTCCTAAAAAAGACTTAATAAATAAACGGCATACAAAATTAAATAAACGGAATTTTTAAGAACGTCATATATGTGATGAATGGTTAATCATTACAAATATTTGCTGTTTTGAAGATAAATTTTAATATATTACTGGGCTATATTCTATTTTCAATCATTAAATTCAGTGTTCATGAAAAATATTATCGGAATATTTAGAGAAGGTATAAGTAAGCGCGGAGAAAAACGAGTTGCAATTACTCCGGAAGTTGCAAAGTATTTTATTGATTGGAAACATCAATTACTGGTGCAGTCTAGATTTAACCCTAAAAATGGAGAAATTAAAAGAGCTTTTGATGATCAAGATTATTCGAAAATCGGTGCAAAAATATCGGAAGATCTTTCAGAAGCAAATGTTATTTTCGGATTAAAAGAAATAGATATCCACAGAATTATTCCGGAAAAAGCTTATTTGTTTTTTTCCCACACTCATAAAGGACAAATAAAAAATCGTGCTATGTTGCGCGAACTTGTTGATAAAAAAGCAACCATTATTGATTATGAACTGATCAGAGATGAAAAGCATCATAGACTAATTACTGCTTTTACGTACAATGCCGGTTACGCCGGAATGGTTGATTCTTTGTGGACTCTTGGTAAGAGATTGAAAAGTGAAGAAATAGAAAATCCATTTGAAAAAATTCCGCAAGCAGTTGATGGCATTGATCTTCATTCAATTAGAGAATTAATTGCTAAAGTTGGTAAGAAGATTGAAAATCACGGAACGCCAAAAGAAATTCCGCCAATTATTACAGTATTTTTAGGAAAAGGTAAAACCAGCAAAGGTGCACAAGATATTTACGATATTTTGCCAACCGAAGAGATTACCATCGATAAATTAAAAGAAGTTTACATCCACGGATCACGGAAAAAAGTTTATAAACTAGTATTAAGAACTTCAGAAATGTATCGCCCAATGAGTTTGGATAGCCAGGAGTTTGAAGGTTTTGAAAGCTTAAATAAAAGAGAAAAGGATCATCATTATATTGTAAATTCAAATCTTTACGAATCTAATTTGGACGAAATAATCCCTTATACAACTGTTTTGATGAATTGCATCACCTGGTCACCACAATTTCCCAGGCTGCTTACCAATCAAATGATGAAAAACATTTACAGAATGAACAAGTGTTTGCAAGTAATTGGAGATATAACTTGCGATCCAAACGGTTCTATTGAATTCTCAAAAGAAACATGGATTGATAACCCTGTGTACATTTATGATCCGACGGGCGAAACTCAGAGAGAAGGATTTGTAGGAAAAGGAATTGCCGTTATGGCAGTAACTAATTTGCCTTGTGAATTTTCTGCAGACGCATCGTGCCAATTCAGTAATGATTTGGAACCGTTCTTAAAACCAATTGCAGAAGCTAACTACAAAAAATCATTTGAAGAATCTAACTTGCCCGAAGAAATCAAAAGAGCAGTTATTATGTGGCACGGAGAGTTTACGGATGAATTCTTCTATATGCGCAGCTTCCTAAGAAACTTTTAGTCCAAATCAGTAATTTCTTCTTCAAACTGAAAACCTTTTTGACTTAATTCCTCGAGAGCAGGTTCATAAATATCTTTATAAATTGGTCTTATAACCCCGCATTCTTTAATTCTATTCTGCATAATAAGCTTGGTACCAATTCCAGCAGGCATACCAGCAGTATAAGTCATGGCAGTGTTTCGTTTGTCATTTCCTATTACAGTCATGGAGGAAGTTATTTTTTTCTTTTTTGAATTTAATACGTATACAACTTCCGAATGTAAAATGATAATGTCTTTTTCATTCTCCTTAAAAAACCATTTATATTCAAGAAGGCTCAACAAAATTTCGGCTGAAGTAGCATTTTCTTTTTTTATTTTCTCATCACTAAATAAATCTAACCATAATACTTTCTGCAAAGATTTATCATCAAGTGATAAATTTAAAAAGTCAGCTAATTTCTGCTGATTGCTTTTGCCGGAATTATCTTTAAGAATAGAATTTATCCAATCCTTATAAGTCATTTCCGAGGAATTAGGTATTCGATTAATATTATTTGTTAAACCTAATTTTATTAAAAGATTCCATGCTTCAGAATAGCCGGGTTGTCTTAAAGTTCCGCGATAAAAATCAGCAACTTCATGAAGTCCATAAGTTGTAATATATGGAATAGAATCTCTGTTCGCGTATGATTCAAGAGTACCGTAACCAGGAATTTCGATTAACTCTGTTTCTTTAAATATTTTATCATAAGGAATATCTCGCACTTCGGAATTTTGCAAAAATCTTCCGCCCGATTGTCCGGCAAGAACTACATTCATCGGACTCCAGGTAAACTTATAACCCCAGCAGTTATCATCATTTTCCGGTGCAACTAGTCCGCCGCAGCAAGATTTAATAGATAAAACCTCCCCGCCTTCGGCACGAACTTTTTCAATTAAGTACATTGCGTCCATATGATCAATTCCCGGATCAAGCCCCATCTCATTTAAAAATATCAATCCTTTTTCTTTAGCTTTCTTATCAAAAGATTTCATTTCATCAGAAATATATGAAGCCGTAACAAGGTGTGAATTTTGCTTCAAGCATTCTTTTGCTACAATTGGATGGAGATTATTTGGCAAGTATGAAACCACAACGTCCGCATGAGAGATTAATTCTTCTCGTTTTTGTTCATCGTTAATATCAAATTGGACAGCTTTTGCATCGGTGCTTTCTTTTACTTTTTGTTGCGCAAGTTCAAGAGAATAATCAGCAACAGTAATATTCCAATCGAATATTTCCGATTCATTAATTAAATAATCTATCATTGCGGTTGCTGTTCTTCCAGCACCTATTATCAATATATTTTTCATTTCCCGGTAAAATTAATATTAATATCAACGAACTGAAACTACAGTTTTATGAAATAATTCCCAAACTTTTATATTTGTTTATGTAATAATTTATCACAAATTTTGTTCTGGTTAACTTTATCCACATTGAAACAGAAAATATATTCATAAATTTGCAAAACAATTACTTCTATATTAAGATTCTTTACTAAATCAACTTCGATAGCAATATGAAAAATATTTTTATTAAACTTTTTATTTTAGCATTTGTATTTCCTTCTTTAATTTTCTGCCAAAACGTTAACAGCAACCAGGTGAAAGAGAAAAAAGATGCTGCAAAAGCCAAACTCATTATTGAAAAATATATAGATGCGATAGGTGGAAAGAATGAATTGGCAAGGATAGAAGATCGCACAACTTACATGAGCGGAAATGTAAGGGGAGTTAAAGTTGAGATGACAGTCTATCAAAAATCCCCGGATTTATTAGTTCAAGAAATCACAGCCGGCTCTGTTCATCAAAGTATTTTTTATAACGGAGAAAAAGGCATTATGAAATCCGAAGGTAAAACTATGGAAGTAAAAGGAACAGAACTTGAAAAATTAAAATACGAATCAACACTGCAACTTTTATTAAAGTTAGATTCAATCGGAGTTAAAGTTTCATATCAAGGTCAAGAGAAATTTGGAGATGAATTATATAATAAAATTGAAATGATTTTACCATCTGGAACCAAATGGACTCAGTTTTATGATGACAGCACAGGATTAAAATTTGAAGAGTTAAAAAACGTTGTAATTGCTTCCGATACGGTTCAGCAATCAACTTTATTAACAGACTATAAAGAAGTTAGCGGAATTAAATATCCATTCGACATTAAACAAAAAATTGGTGTTCAAGAACTGCATTTTAAAGTAGATTCAATAAAAGTTAACACCGGACTAACTAGCAAATTCTTTCAAAATTAAAAAGGCATTATGGCAAACAAAAAATATTCAGTAATAGTTTTTGATCTTGGGAATGTTCTTATTCCGTTTAATTACAATCTTGTTATTGAACGGTTAAATAATGTTGAAACCGGTTTGGGAAATCGATTTCTAGAATACTATAATACAAACTATCACATCCATCGCGCGTTTGAACGAGGCGATATTACGGAGGAAGAATTTATAGACAAAATGCTTGCTTCGATAGATTATAAAATTAACGGAGAAACTTTTTGCAAGTTCTATTCTGAAATATTTACGGTAAACACAGATGTTGCCGATCTTCTCCCGAAACTTAAGAAAAACTATAGTCTTGTTTTATTGTCAAATACCAATTCCATTCACAGAGAATATGGTTGGAAGGATAATGATTTCCTAAAACATTTTGACAAGCTAATACTTTCTCACGAAGCAAATGCAGTTAAGCCTGAAGAGAAGATATATCGTGCGGTAGAAGCATATACGGGCAAACCTTCTGAAGAACACATATTTATTGACGATATTGAAGATTATGTTGTTGGCGCTAAGAAATTAGGCTGGGATGGGATTCAGTTTAAAGGTTACGATAAATTGATTGAAGAGTTAAAAGACAGAGATATAATAGTTTAATAATTAATTTATAGAGACTTATATTATTATGTATTTTATTTATCCTGGTTTAATTAGAACAATCATAATATATTAAACTAGATGAAATTTTATGTGTAAATAGATTTTTTATGTATTTAATCTTTAAAAGAATTATAGACGTAATATTAGCTACATTAATAGCGACGGCTTTATCACCAATATTTTTATGTATTTTTTTAATAATATATTTTCAGACTAAAAGCTTTCCGATATTCGTCCAGCCGAGAGGTTTAACTTTAGAGAAGAAAAGATTTAACCTTTTCAAATTTAAAACTCTATATGATAACGACGCTAGAAATAACGCAACGTCTAAGCAATTTAATATTCTCAAAAACCCCCAGCATGAACAACACTTAATACCAATCGGTAAATTGTTAAGAAAAACCGGCCTAGACGAACTTCCTCAGCTTATCAATATTTTAAAAGGGGATATGAGTTTTATTGGACCGCGCCCTTTATCTATCCACGATCTTCAAAATATAAAAGATTATTTTTTTGAATCTTATAACCAGCGCGAACAAATGGATATTCCACTTGGACTTTCCGGAATCTGGCAACTTAATAAAGACACTGAATTGGAAGTTAAAAACCTTATTCGTTTTGAAAAAATTTATTATAAACGGAGAAGTTTAAAACTGGACTTATATCTTATTTTAATTAGTACAAAAGTTATATTATTTGCTACAGCACAGAGATTCAATTGTTACAACTTCTCTTAAGGACAAAAAAATAGAAAAACCCGCTGCAGTTTACGAAGAACTTTAATTCATTGTTTTTCTCATACTTGTTTCACACTTCAAATCTTAAAACTTTGTATATTTAGTATTGTTTTAAAATTAATTCTTAAAAATTTATTTGTAATTAGGCTACGATTGGAGATATTTAATGGGTTTGAGTATAGGAATTGTAGGCTTGCCGAACGTTGGTAAGTCAACCCTTTTTAATGCATTAACAAAAGCACAAAACGCAGAAGCCGCGAACTACCCTTTTTGTACAATAGAACCAAACAAAGCAATTGTTCCGGTTCCTGATGAAAGACTAGATGTTTTAGCTAAACTTGTAAATCCTGCACGAATTGTTAACTCAACTGTAGACTTTGTAGATATCGCCGGATTAGTGAAAGGTGCCAGTAAAGGCGAAGGTTTGGGAAATCAGTTTTTATCAAATATTAGAGAGACTGAAGCAATTCTTCAAGTAATAAGATGTTTTGATAACGAAGATGTTGTTCATGTAGATGGAACTGTAAATCCGATTCGTGATATAGAAGTTATTGAAACAGAACTGCTTTTAGCGGATGTTCAAACATTGGAAAAGAAAATTGAAAGGCTTCAAAAGCTGGCAAAAGGTGATAAAGTAGCCAAAGTTATGGCGGAAGATGCCGAAGCATTATTAAAATTTATGAATGACGGTAATTCGGCAATTCATTATCCGGATAGTGACAAAGAAAGCGTTAAAGCACTATTTAACGAATTACGATTAATGACTTCAAAAAAGATAATATACTGCGCTAATGTTGATGAAGACGGACTTTCCGAAGACAATGGATATGTAAAAGCTTTGAAAGAATTTGCGGAAAAACGTAACTCGGATTTCGTAAAGATTTCGGCAAAAGTTGAAGAAGAACTTGTCGGCTTAGAAGATGAAGAACGCGAAGAATTTCTGGCTTCCTACGGAGTAGATGAAAGTGGACTTGAAAAAATAATAAGAACCGGATTTCATACTTTAGGACTTATAAGTTACTTTACAGCCGGACCAAAGGAAGTGAAGGCATGGACAATTCATCGTGGCTGGAGAGCGCCGCAAGCTGCCGGAGTTATTCATACTGATTTTGAAAAAGGATTTATTAGAGCCGAAGTTATTGGTTACGATGATTACGTTTCGCATAAATCTGAAGCCGCTTGCAAAGCTGCCGGAGTAATGAGGATTGAAGGAAAAGACTATGAAGTAAAAGACGGTGATATAATGCATTTCCTTTTTAATGTTTAACCTTAACGGATATGATTATGGAAGTAAATGTTTTACACGATAAAGAAAATCAGAAATTTTATGCAGTTATCAACGGGAAAGAAGCACATTTAATTTATATGATTCTTCCTGATAATGTTATAAATTTTCATCACACATACGTTCCAAATGAACTACGCGGACAAGGAATTGCAGCAAAAGTTGTAAAGGCAGGTTTGGAATATGCAAAAGGTAATAACTTCAAAGTGATTCCCTCTTGCTCTTATGTAGATACTTATGTTGAAAGGCATGCAGAATATAAGGACTTGGTTAAATAATTTAAGAGATACAATAATAATTGAAATCTATCTTAAAAATATTTGATTAGAACAAGGTTATTATAAAACTGCAAATGTAATAAGTTAACATTGCAAAAACTGCGGAAAGCGGAATTGTAAGAACCCATGCCCACAAAATGTTTCTGGCAACTCCCCAACGAACAGCAGAAAATCCTTTTATAGTTCCAACTCCTATAATTGAACCGGTAATTGTATGAGTTGTGCTTACAGGAATTCCTAGTAAAGTAGCAAAAATAATTGTAATCCCGGATGAAGTTTCCGCGCTAAATCCTCCGAAAGGAGTTAATTTTGTTACTCTCATTCCTAATGTTTTTATCACTTTCCAGCCGCCAATTAATGTACCTAGAGCAATTACGCTATAACTTAAAAGTATAACCCAAAACGGAACGTAAAACGCGCCGCCTCCTATCAGTCCATTTGTAAATAAGACTATTGTAATTATACCAATTGTTTTTTGAGCATCATTTGAACCGTGACTTAAACTGAATAACGCAGAAGAAACTAGCTGAAGTTTACGAAAATATTTATCAACAGAGTAAGGCGATTTATTCCTTACAATCCACATTGTTATAATTGAAAAAATCAGAGAAATTAAAAACCCTAGTACGGGAGCTATAAAAATAAAAATTATAACTTTTGTATATCCGGATGCAATCAATGCGCCAAAGCCAGCTTTTGCAACACCTGCCCCACCGTATCCCCCGATAATTGCATGTGAAACACTAATTGGTAAACCAAAGTGAGTTGCCGTTGCTGTTAAGATAACTGCTCCAACCAAACCGGAGAAGATTACCAAATTGTCGACTACAGAAACATCAACGAGTCCCTTACCAATTGTTGCGGCAACACTTACACCAAAAATGAACGCAGCCAAAAAATTAAAAAAGGCAGCCCAGGCAACTGCTTGCATAGGAGTTAGAACTCTGGTGGAAACTATTGTAGCAATGGAATTTGCAGCATCATTCATTCCATTATAAAAATCAAAAATTAAGGCGAGTAAAATTATAATAATTGGAAAATACATATATCAAGCATTTTTAATGAATATTGAGAGAATTACGTTTGCGGTTGATTGACACTTGTCCGATGCTTCTTCAAGAAGATCTAATATTTCTTTCTTCTTAATAAGCTGAATCGCATCCTTTTCTTCTTCAAATAATTCCTTAATTGCTTGCCTATATATATTATCGGCTTCCGATTCTAAGTCTTTTACGGCTTTACATTCGTTAATGTGCTTAGATTTTAAATCGTAAATTGCCTTATTAAGTTCTTTAACTTGTTGAACTAATATGGTTGATAATTGATCTGCGTATTTGATTTTACTTTGTATGTTAAAAGTATCTACTCTAAGAGAAGCAGCTAAAATCATATCACTGATATTATCAAGACGTTTTATTAACGCGAATATATCCTCTCTATCAAAAGGAGTAATGAATGTTTTATTAAGCCTTTTCACTACCTTATTTGTTACCTCGGCACATCTTCTTTCCAATGGCTTAATTTTAAGCAGTAATTCTTTATTAATAGTATCATCAGAAAACAATTGGTGGGAATACTGCGCCATTTCATCTATAAATTCTATCATTTCACGAAAATCTTCGAAGTATTTTTCTTCTTTAGGCAGTAGCTTTTTAAACATTTAAAATCCCCCAAATTTTTATAATAACATGAGATTTAAGTTAATGAACTCCTGGAATAAATTCTAATTCTTTTTAATCTGATGCTCAATTTATTATTACCAGAATATGGTCTCAGTAACAAAAACATGTAAAAATATTGATTATAGCAAACTTCCTAGCTATTTTAATTAAGCTATAAAAAACCATTGACTAGAATCGATTAGGGAACTACCACAAACACTAAATTATATGTCGGAAGATCTAAACTATTTAAATATCGATATACTGAATATTATTGAGGAGCATTTTACTCCTCAAATAAATGCGGAAATTAATTCCATTAAAGGAATAATTCAGCGTTACAAATCTTTAGTTTTAGAATATCAAAAAAGTGTTGAAAAGTATGATGCTAAAGAGATTGAAGGTATCTTATCCTCAGCATTAAACTATCATCAAAAGCTGTCAAATTTAATTTCCGCACTTCCCGAAAAGCGAGAAGTAAATACAAATTTTGATAAAGAATATTCGGCGTTTATTACTAATCTTGATAAATATTTAAATACACAATATGATGTTGTAAATGTAATACAGACCGAAGAAAGATTTTCGCCGCAGAAAGATGATCGCTTTAATATTAGATTTCTTAAACGATTTAAGAATGTCTTTTATTCAGTTTCCCAGTTTCCCGTAGGTTTTAAAAATTCCTTTCTAAGAATTTTTAAAAAAGAATTAAAACCAAAAAAAAATTGGCATCATAAAGTTCCGCTTAAAAGACTTACCTATTACTATTTGCGTGATGATTTTATCCACAGGTTACAACCTATTTTTAAGGAATTATACAAACAAAAAAGTGCGACATTTTATTCAATATGGAGTTTGGATGAAGAAATTGTTTCTGCGTTTTTAAACTGGCAGGATAAACATGAAAATGGGGAAAATATTTCTTTTGAAATTCCGTCTGTTTCAGAAAACTTAAATTCATTGGCAAAGCAACTCGACTCATTTTTTGAAAAGTTTATTAACGATACAAAAGATACTTTTAAAAAGAGCTATAACCGTTTTGAGGAAGCTTATCAAATTTCAGGAACTATTGAACTTCCGAAAAGACTTTTCGATCAGGAAAAGATTATAAAAAAACATCATGATGTATTACAAGATTACACTAAACAGCAGCATCTTTGGGATAATACATTGTTTGCACTTTTTGAAGATTGGAAACTTAGCAAGGAAGTATATAATGCTTCTATACTTTCATACCAGAGTTACTTTAATTTTGTCGGTACAATAGACAGAAAGGTTAAAGATGAAATTCTGCCAAAAGCCGATCAAATAACCGGAGAATTAATAAAAGCGAAGGATGAAATATTAACTTTCGTCGGAGACATTTCCGCTCTTAAAAATCATATTACCGAACGTAGAGAAGAGTTAAGGTATAAACTTTCATCCGAAATAATTCCCGGAACAGTAGAAGATATACTATCCCAAAATATTCCATCTTTGGTTGATGAGTTTGAATTCAGCATTCGTAAAATTACCGCGGGAATTTCGAACAAACGCGCGATTGTCAAATCAGAGAACTTTGAGGAGGAAATAAGAGATGCCGAAATTGATTACATCTCTCCTCAAGAACTTATAATGTTCGATAAGCTTCCAGGGTTTGTAGATGAAATTTTAAATGTTAAAAACAAAGTAGTTTCTGAACTTAATAATATTCAGAAGTCGCTGACTGAGCTAGAAGAAATATCCGATTTCAATTTAGAATCGGCAATAGCAGTTTTTGAAAATGAACTGGATAATCAAAAAGAAAACGCGCAACAAATTGCTTCGGAAGGACTTGACAGAGCAATTACTAAATCCAATGAAGTAAAATCAGAAATTACAAATATTTCTGCCGTTGTAATTAATAATTTGAGCAAGGCTCTTAATAATTTTAGAAAAGATTTAGTAGAATTCACAAATACAGAAAATGTATTTAACATCAAACTGAGAATTGCAAAAGCTAAAGCAATAGAGAGAACAAAAGCATATAAAAGAGATATAGGGAAACGTATTAAAAACGCGCTTCCTCTAATCTCAGGTAAAATTAAAGAAGGATACACCAGCAGTAAAAAGGCTTATGAGAGTTTTAGGGATCGTTTCGGGTTGGCGCAACATCATTTAATTATATCTTCCGAAGTATCAGACTTCTTAGCTGAAACAAACGCCGCAATTCAAAGATTGCCATTTGTTTATCGCCGTTTATTTCAAATTGAAGCATTGTACGATGAGCGATTTTTCTCGGCTCGTGATAACGAATTTGCAAAAATTAATTCAGCTTTAGCAAGTTGGGAAAAAGGATTTTTTGCTCCTGTTGCCATTGTTGGAGAAAAAGGAAGCGGAAGCACCAGTTTGATTAATCTCTTTCTGAAGAATTTAAAGCCGGATATTAAAGAACGAAGAACAGCACTTTCAATTAAGATTAATGATGAAAAACAGTTTATCTCTTTTATGAAAATGTTTTTTGAAAACAATGAATTTACGGATATTAATTCCATATCAAACTATCTGAACTCGCTAGCTTACAAACAAATTGTGATAATTGAAAATCTCCAACAGATGTATACAAAGAAAGTTGACGGTTTCAAATGTTTAAAAATGCTGTTTGAATTGATTTCCAAAACAAATAAAAATGTATTTTGGATTCTCAGCTGCAGTTTATATGCATGGTCCTACTTAAACAAAACCATAGCAATTGCGGATAATCTCGGTTATGTGATTGAACTTGAAAATTTGAATGATGATCAGATTATTGAAATTATTACTCGACGGCATAGAGTGAGTGGGTATAAATTGGTTTTTCTAGCTTCTGAAGCAGACATGGAAACTAAAGTATTCAAGAAATTGAATGAGGATGAAAAACAAGCTTATATCAGAAAAGAATATTTTTCAAGTTTAAACAAGTTTGCTAAGAGCAACATTTCTTTAGCTTTACTTTTCTGGTTGAGATCGACAAAAGAAGTAACTAGCGATACAATTACTATTAACTCTTTGAATAATTTAAACTTTTCATTCTTATCTTCTCTATCAGCTGAAAAATTATTTACCTTGTATGCTTTAATTTTGCACGATGGGTTATCCGATGAAACCCATTCAATTATTTTCGGTCAATCTTTAACAAAAAGCCAGTATGTTTTACGACTTCTCCAGGATGACGGAATTATTATAAAAAATAATGATTTCTTTGTGATAAATCCTTTACTTTACAGGCAAACAGTAAACTTATTGCACTCTAAAAATATCATACACTAAAATATGTTTAAGAAAACATCTAAAATATTACTTCTCGTTTTACTTGTAATAACATTAAGTTATGTACAAGCTCAGAGCAAAAAAGATTCATCTGCGGTACAAAGCAAATCAACATCAATCCTTATTAACTCCGAACATGTAAATGTTTCTATCACCGGAGATACGACTAAAAACATCAAGAAAGATTCAACAATAATAAGTAGTTCTAAAGAGCTAACACCACCAAGCATTAGTGATATTATCTCTTTTGGAAAAATATTTTGGGCTTTGGTTTTCTTTATAATTGGATATTACATAATTCGTTTGCTTACAAAAGTGCTGGATATTTTTGCTGAAAAAAGTACCGGTTACAGAATAACGATTAAAGGTTTTGTTCCCATACTTCGAATATTTGGTTGGGTTTTAATTATTTACATAATAATTGCAGGTATCTTTAAGCCGCCAATTGCTACTATTATAGCTGTTACTGCATCAGTAGGCATTGCTATAGGTTTTGCGGCACAGGATATTTTCAAGAATATTTTCGGCGGAATAATGATTTTGTTTGACAGGCCATTTCAGGTCGGCGATAAAATTGCAGTTGATGATCACTATGGAGAGGTTGTAAAGATCGGGTTAAGGTCAACTAGAATAGTAACGGCAGACGATTCTTTGGTAACATTGCCAAACGGAGAAATCATGAATCAGCCGGTTTCAAACTCAAACTCAGGAGAACCTAACTGCCAGGTAGTTGCTGAGATTTATCTTCCTATTTCCGTAGATACCGATAGAGTTAGAGAAATTGCAACAGAGACTGCCCAAACTTCACAATATGTTTATCTAAATAAACCGATTACCGTTTTATTTTTTAACGAGGTAAAAGAACGAAGGTCTTACCTAAAGATGAGATTAAAAGCTTATGTGATGGATATTAGATATGAGTTTGTTTTTAAGAGTGATATGACCGAGATAGTTATAAGAGAGCTTTTAAAGCATAATATAATTTCACCCTCCGATTTATTTTAGACAAAAAAAATTCCGGCTTTAAGTTTTATCAAAGCCGGAATAAGATAATTTATTTTTTTGATTTATTTATCTTCCATGTGAGGATAACGCCACTCCATTGGTGGAACAAATGTTTCTTTAATAGATCTTGCTGTCATCCATCTGAGAATATTCATAGCACTTCCGGCTTTATCATTTGTACCGGATGCTCTTCCGCCGCCAAAAGGCTGTTGGCCAACTACTGCAGCAGTAGGTTTATCATTAATATAAAAATTACCTGCAGCATTTTGTAATTTGTCAGACATTTTAACAAGTACACTTCTATCCTGAGCCCAAATAGCACCGGTTAAAGCATAAGGAGAAGTTGTATCACATAAATCTAAAGTCTCATCAAATTTCTCATCCTCATAAACATAAATTGTTAATACCGGTCCAAAAATTTCTTCTTGCATCGATTTAAATTTCGGATTAGTTGTTACAATTGTTGTCGGTTCGATAAAATATCCCTTTGAATCATCATATTTTCCACCGGTTAAAATTTCGGCTTCATCAGATTCAATTGCATAATCGATATAAGAGGTAATACTTTTGAAAGCTGCTTTATCTATAACTGCTCCCATAAAAGTAGAAAAGTCTTCAACATTTCCCATATTAATTTTATTGACTTCAGCTACATATTTATTTTTAAAGTTTTTCCAAATCGATTTTGGAATATACATTCTTGATGCGGCTGAACACTTTTGTCCTTGATATTCAAAGGCACCTCTTAAAGCGCCAATCACCAAAGCATCAACGTTGGCGCTGTTATGCGCAAATATAAAATCTTTTCCTCCGGTCTCGCCAACAATTCGAGGATAATATTTAGCTTTATTAATATTCTCTCCTATAGTTTTCCACATTCCCTGGAAAACAGCGGTTGAACCCGTAAAATGAATTCCGGCTAAGTCCGGGCTTGCAAGAACAGGATCACCAACTTGTGCGCCTGAACCAGGAATAAAGTTAATTACTCCCGCTGGTAAACCTGCTTCCTCAAAAAGTTTCATTAAAAAATAAGCAGAATAAACAGCACTTGATGCCGGCTTCCATAAAGTAACGTTTCCAACAATAGCCGGAGCCGTTGGTAAGTTTCCGGCAATTGAAGTAAAATTAAACGGTGTCACAGCAAAAACAAATCCTTCCAAAGCTCTATATTCTTCCCTATTCCACATTCCTTTAGGAGAATAAGGCTGTTCTCCCATCAACTCAGTTAAGTAAAAAGTATTAAAGCGCCAAAAATCTATTAGTTCGCAAGCAGAATCAATTTCTGCCTGGTGAACAGTTTTTGATTGCCCAAGCATTGTAGAGGCATTAATTGTTGAGCGCCAAGTAGTTGATAAAAGTTCCGCAGCTTTTTGAAAAACACTAGCTCTGTGCTCCCATGGCATTGAAGCCCAGGTTTTTCTTGCTTCCAGCGCAGCGTCAATTGCCATTTGCACTTCTTTTGCACCGGCTTTATGGTAGACACCTAATTTTATAGAATGATCATGCGGTTTAACAATATCAGCAGTTTTACCGGTCTTTACTTCTTTTCCGCCAATGATTAGTGGAATCTCAACTTCTTTGGATTGCAACTCAATCAACTTTTTCTTTAGCTCTTCTCTTTCGGAGCTACCGGTTTTATATGTTAAAATTGGCTCATTAACCGGTACAGGTAATTTAAAATATGCATTGGACATAACTATCACCACCTTTTTTAATTTGTAAATAGCAATTTGTGATTGCCTGATTCTAATTGCTCAGCCTTAATTATCCACATTTAAGCTGTAGCATAAAGTAGATAAAAGAATTATTTATTTCTATTGACTGAAATGAATCGACATTTATTTTCAAACAATAAAAATTAAGGCATTTATACCACATCTTCAATGATTATAACCAAAGTAATAAATCTAATTTTCAATAAATGGAAATTACTTTTCCCCCTTCAAATTTTGAATAATTATTTTAATGCTTGTAAGTTTATTTTTAACTATGTTATTTGAGGTTGACTGATAATTATTTAGAAATTTAATCGGTATAGTATGTAACACTGCATTTTACAGTTCAACCAAATATACAATTCCAACCTAAAATTGGGGGAACTATCTGATGAAGAAGTTTGATACTGAGGTACGTCTTAGTAGAGAAATGACCTTAATGGACGCAACACTGATCGGCGTTGGGGCAATGATTGGAGCTGGAATTTTTGTATTGATAGGAATTGCTGCGGGTGTTGCAGGGCCTGCTCTTATTATTACCTTCTCATTAAACGGAATGGTTGCCCTTCTTACCGCTATGTCTTATGCAGAACTTGGCTCATGCTTCCATGATGCAGGCGGTGGTTATTTATGGGTAAAAGAAGGTCTCCCAAAATGGAACGGCTTTCTATCCGGCTGGATGGGCTGGTTTGCCCACGCTGTTGCTTGTAGTCTATATGCACTCGGCTTTGGTGCATATTTTGAGCATCTATTAACAGAGTTTGCTATAACTATGCCTCAATGGGGATTTTTATCTCCGCAAAAATTATTAGCTGCAGCGGCGGCACTTTTATTTGGTTACATAAATTTCCGTGGTGCTTCTGAAGCCGGTAAGGTAGGTAACATGGTTACAATTGCTAAAATTGTAATACTACTTATTTTCATTGGTTTTGGATTTGAACTTATATTTCGCAAAGGCGATTGGCAAACAACTTTTAGTCCCTTTATGCCGCATGGCTGGGGTGGAGTATTTAAAGCAATGGGATTAACTTTTATTGCATTCCAGGGTTTTGAAGTAATTGCACAAAGCTCTGAAGAAATAAAAAATCCAAAAAAGAATATTCCTAAAGCGGTATTTCTATCTCTCATTATTGTTGTACCGATTTATTTACTGGTTGCAATTACCGCTATGGGATCAGTAAGCCCTGGAAATATGACGCCCTGGGATTATTTAGCCGCACAAAAAGAAATCGCGCTTGTTAATGTTGCCAATAACTTTTTTGTCGGCGGCGGAATAATGCTTTTGTTCGGCGGACTTATTTCTACGATGTCGGCACTCAACGCAACAATATTTTCTTCTTCACGAGTTGCCTTTGCAATGGGTCGCGACAGAAACTTTCCAACTTTTTTCAGTAAAGTTCATCCTAAAAAATTTACTCCTTATTGGGGAATAGCAGTTTCTCTAGTTCTAATTGTATTAATGGCAGTATCATTACCAATTGAAGATGTTGCAAGTGCTGCCGACATAATGTTTCTACTATTATTCTTACAAGTAAACCTTGCAATGATCAGATTAAGAAAAAGAAGACCTGATTTGGACCGTGGATTTTTTGTACCGCTGTTTCCGTATTTATCAATTCTTGGCATTTTATTGCTGCTATTCCTAGCTGTTTATATGTTCAACTATAGTTTAGTTGCATGGATAGTTACAATAATTTGGGTTGGTTTAGGATTGCTGGTATATAAGACTTATGCTTCGGGGAGAGAAGTTGAACATATAAGAAAAGTAAAAGCTCTGGAAAGAATTGAAAAGAAAGAATATACAATTCTCGTTTGTTTATCAAATGAAAAAACTGCTTCTAGTTTAACAAAAATCGCCATATCAATCGCTCAAAAACATAAAGGGCAAATTGTCATACTCAGCGTTATAGAAGTTCGTGAGGGACAAAAGTTATTGTCTGGAATGGATAATTCATCTCGTGTAAAACCATTACTTAATAGTGCCGAGGAATTAGTACAAAACGAAGGTATTCCCGTAAGATCTATAATTAAATTATCACATAGAATTTCTCAAGGAATTATTGATACTGCAATTGAGGTAGACTGCAACTTTATTATAACAGGGCGACAAAAAAGGCCTACATTTATGGATAAAGTTTTCTCTTCGCTAATAGATACCGTACTTCAGAAATCACCGAGTGAAGTTGCTATTCTTCATGGTGAATTTTCCGAAAAACCAATAAAGAAAATTTTGATTCCATTTAGCGGAGATATTCATACTAGATTAGCAACCGAAATAGCACCGGCTTTAATTCAATACTTTAATGCCGAACTTCATATAGTAATAGTACTATCGCCGCATTTACCTAAAACTGAAAGAGAACAAAAGATAAATGAAATTAAAAAAATGGTTGAAGAATATAATTTAACCGCACTTATTGATGTTGTTATTGAGGAGGACGTATTAACCGGAATTCTCAAAAAAACTCACAATACTGATCTAATCTTGATGGGTGGAAGATCGGGAGATTTTCTTGAACTACTTTTAGCAAAATCGCTAGCTCAAGAAATTACAGAGAAAGTACAATGTCCCGTTATTTGGGCAAAAGAATTTGAAGAAAGGTCTTCTTTCTGGTCTTCACTTTTAAAACCTTATAAAAAGGTAGGAGAATAAAATGGACGGAACATTAGAAAATCTGTTATCAAATTTAGGAAGTAACTTTATTGGATATCTTCCTAGTTTACTTGCCGGAATAATTCTAGTTTTAATCGGTTGGTTACTCGGCTGGATTGCAAAAAGAGTGGTTATACAATTTGCAGTAATTTTAAAACTTGAAAGATTCCTCGTTAGTTTCAGATGGGGTAAAGATTTTGCAAAGGCAGATGTCAGATTTGGCTTATATAATTATTTAGGAAACATTGCCTTTTTCATAATCTTCATAATATTTTTTAACGATGCTCTTTCTACATGGAAGCTTACAATTTTTTCTACTGTGCTGGAAAAAGCAATTTTATATGTACCAAAGATGATAATTTCACTCATTATTTTTGGTTTTGGTTGGATGATTTCAAACGTTACGGCTCGCTCTGTTCAAAAAGCGTTAACAAGAGAAGATGTTCCGCGCGCCACTCTAATCAGTCGATTCGTAAAGTCAATCATGTTGCTTTTCTTTTCGGCAGTTGCACTTGTTGAATTAGAAATTGCACGAGAAATTGTAATCATAGGCTTCGCAACAATTTTTATTACAATGGGAGCATTTACTGTTGTGCTTGTTGCAGTAAGCGGGAAAGAATTTATTAAAATTTTACATAGCAGCTTAGGTGATAAGTAAAAACTTAGCACATGCATTTTTTGCTAAAAATGTTTAATGTATAATATACAATCTGATATATTATTTGATTTTTAGGTAAATTGGGGTAATAAATGTGTCACAATTCTTACATTAGCTGCATGCATACTTAAAATAATTTATCAACAAAATATTATAAAAATCATGAAGAATAATTTTATCTTTTTGTTTGCAACACTCATTATTTTCATAGTATTATCAAATGGTTGTTCCTCTTCAAAACAAGAAGACGCAGTCACGCATCAGATTTCAGGCAAACTAATGGTTGTTGGAAATGAACCTTTCACAAGTTTAGCTGTTCTTATTTATCCTGATAAAGCGATCAATATTGAATGCCCAAAAGATTTAGAAACTGAATTATTACAGAACCAGGGAAAATATGTTGAAGTTACTTACGAGAACATTTTTAAAAAAAACAATGTTGAAACAGTAAAAGTAATAAAAGCAAAGATTCTCTAATTACGTTCACATTCGTGATGAAAAAATTTAATATGCTTATTATAAATATGAGGAAAGAATGAAAAACATTTTTTTTGTTTTTTTAATTGCGCTGGGAATTACTTTTACAGGGTTCCCTCAAACCGCACAGAAATCAAACTTAGTTAAAGAAAACGAATCAAACATTTATCCTATTGACGGAACGCCCTTTTTAAGGGAAAAGGATTTAGCTGTAGCAAAATATTTATCGGAACATCCAAATGAAATGAGTAAAATGAAGATGAATAAAACTACCGCATGGAATTTCAACGTTGGTACTGCGCACCAATGGTATGCGGTAAACTTCACTAATTCAGCAAATTATATAGTTTCATCAACATGCAGAGCAATCGGTCCGCATTCTTATATTTTTGTAGAAGATTCACTTTGGGGTTCAAGAGTTAATCAATCGGCTGTAGATGCTGTCTTGAATGCTTTCGAAAGTTCTACTCCGGCAAATGCAAGTAAAGGAATTTACCAAACCGATGTTGATACTTTTGGAGATCCGCCGGATGTTGATAACGATCCGCGTATAATAATTTTAATCTTAAATATACAGGATGGATTTAGTGGAAGCGGCGGTTATACTGCCGGATACTTTTATAGCTTAAACGAAACAAATCAAGCCGAAAGTAATAAAGCCGAGATTTATTATGTTGATGCAAATCCAACTAACTTAAATACCGCAAGCGGAGTTGAATTGGCAATGTCCACAACTGCTCACGAGTTTCAGCATATGATTAATTGGAATTACCATCAAACATCTCCTCCCGCAACTTTTATTAATGAAGGTTTATCTATGGTAGCCGAGACAATCTGCGGTTATCCAATATTTAATCAATCTTTATACGCAAATGAAACCGATCATTATTTGTATGATTGGCGAACAGGCGATTACACAAAAGTATTGAATGATTATTCACGAGCACAGAGATTTTTCCAGTATGTTCATGATCAATTTGGTGTTGGAATCTTGAAAAATATTGTGCTTTCTAAATTATATGAATCATTAAGCATAAATGATGCTCTTAAAAAATCCGGTTATTCTCTTTTGTTCGGAGATGTATTCTTGAATTGGGAAATTGCAAATATAGTTGATAATAAAAGCGTTAATCCAGCATACGGATACACTTATCCTAATTTAACTAAATCCGCAGCTACTGTTTATTATAATCCCAATGTTAATTTACAGAATACAAGTGTTTCAAAATTAGGAGCGGATTATTATACTTTTGCCTCAGGCAGTAATTTGAAAGTCACTTTCTCAACTTCAGGCTCTAACATAGTTGTAAAAGCTATAGAAATTGGGAATTCCGGTACTCAAGTTGTCGATGTTCCATTAAATACTGAATTTTCTGTTCCGGATTTTGGCAACTCAATAAGTACCGTTCATTTTGCTGTGATAAATATCAGTGAAGAATTTAATCAAAATTACTCTTTGGTTTCTTCCGGAACTGCAAAACTTCAAACAACGGAACTCAAATGGGATGAAACCGAACCAACAGGCTATTATAATTTTTCAACAAACGATACATTAGCGGTACAGTTTGATGCATATCCGGGAGGGAAATTAGATTCAATAAGAATTGCGATGAGAAGACCGGGTTCTATTCATGGTGGTGTTTATGAATATACCGGAGCATTAAGACCTTCACCTTTGGGAAAAATGCTTTCTACTTCATTGAAAGCTTCTATTACAACCGAGACTGCTGTTCCTTATCCTGTTCCATATAAGAACTGGACAACAGTTAATCTAAGCTCTCAAAATATTAGTACTGATAAACCATTTGTTGCTGCGTTTGCAGTTGGCACTGATCCTTCAGCTCCGGCTATTATGGCGACAGATTATAATAGTACAAATGCTTATCATAGTTATACATACTTAAATAATCCTTCATCCGGTTCTCCAAGCTGGTATTACATTACATCATCAAATACCGCTGTAGCTATTTATTTAATTCGTGCTTATGTAACAACCGGATTAACCGGAGTGAGCAAAGAAATTGAATTAACACCAAAAGATTTTTCTTTATCACAGAATTATCCAAATCCGTTTAATCCCTCTACTATAATTAATTTCACACTTCCAAAAGAAAGTAACGTTAGGATTAAGATTTTTAATCAACTTGGACAAGTTGTGAAAGAATTAGCAGATCAAAATTATTCCGCAGGTGAACACGAGATTAATTTTAACGCGGGAAATTTATCGAGCGGCATTTATTATTATAGAATCGATGCCGGAAATTATTCATCAACAAAGAAGATGGTATTGCTGAAGTAATTAACATCTTAAAATAGTAATGTTTTTTGAGCGGCAATTTGCCGCTCTTTTTTTGTATCTAAAGAATACCCCAAAAGATAATAATCATCTTAAATGATTGACAAGATACCAGGAGACTCTTCATCCCGCATGCGGGATTCAGAGTGACCGGTGAAGATATAAGTCATTCTGATGGAGTCCCCGCATAAGCGGGGGCGACTGAAGAATCGGCATTAAGATAATTGTTCCTCAAAAATAATTCACAAAGTTTATCCTCTACGAGGAATGGTTTTTCTGGCAGTTCTAGTTGTTACAATTGTTTTCCATCTACGATGGAATGAAGTACAGAGATTTTTTTTTCAAAGAATTATAGATAAAAAAGACATCGTAGATGATTGACAAACTACCAGGAGACTCTTCAACCGTTTGACGGATTCAGAGTCACCGGTGAAAATTCTGGTCATTCTGATGGAGTCCACGCATAAGCGGGGGCGACTGAAGAATCGGCATTATTATTCGGTGTAATTTTACTAATTTCTTTTAGCCATCGTAATAACTGCCCTACCTTTATCAGTTCCAACTGCCACGATCAAGTTTTTGTTAACGGCAACAGAATAGTAAATATCTTTAACAATCACATTATTGTAGACTTTCCATCTCATTCCGTTATAATGTGCTAACAACCCAAAATCTCCGCATACAAAAATATCGTTCAAGTCTGTACCTCTGATAGACCTGTTGTAATTTGATGGAATATCTTTTGCCCCTTTCCAATAGCCTCTTTTATTTTCAAACACTCCATCGCCGCCTACATAAATTGGAAAACCATTTTTTGTCCATACAGTCTGAACTCTCTTGCTAGTATTCCATTCTAATGAATCGACTTTATTTCCTATGATTTTAAGAATTTTGTGATCTCCTTTGCTGAAAACAGAGGAGACCGCACACAACTCAATAGGCTGATTAGTATTAGGATCATTATATCCCCAGATATCCTTTATATCAGTGGGTGTTCCACTTTCTATTTCTTGCCAACTTCCGTTATCAAAATGAACCAGACTACCGTGCGCTCCAACGAAATACATATTTGAAGGATTGATTCCCCACGCTTTGGAAGTACTTGCACTAAATCCCATATCCCAAAGATGATATAAATCCCATTTTTCTCCATCGCCATATATCGGAACACCTGCCATTAGCCATATTTCTTTGGGAGAAAAAGTAAAAATTCCATCAAGTGGTGGAGTTCTGGTAATTTCATGATAATCGATGTTCAGTTGTTGAAGATTCCATTCATTCCCGTTCCATTTTACAGCATTGAAAAATTCTGAATTAGATTGTCCTGAAGGATCATTCAAATATACCGATCCTACTGCATAAGCAAGAGTATCATTAATAATAGCGCAATCATAAAAAGTGCTGCTTCCGGCATTGCCCCCAAATGTAAATGTTTGCCAAGTAAAATCGTTACTTGTCGTGTCGAGAGTTGTTAAGCTTATTTTGTTGCTTGCCTTTGGGAAGTTGGATGGCGTTTGCAATAATGCCTGAATGCTATATGTTTTATTCGGTTCAAGTGAATCGAGGTAAATTATTGTATCTCTGCTGCTGAGACTGAAAGCAAGAATTGCAGAACCATTTTTATATAAACTTAAATCAACAGATTGTGATAAACCGGATGTTTTCAAATTCAACCACGCTTCTGTACATGAAACATCCGCAAGTGACAGACTAGGTATTCCGTTATCTACCGGCGGCTCCGTTGTGTTACAATTTATTGCTGTGCTGATTAATGTAATTGAAAAAATCAGCATGAATATTATTGCTGCTAATTTCATTTTTCCCCTAAAAATGAATACGTATTTTAATACCCCGTTTCGGTTGGCCTTTTCATATTTTCTAAACCGACTTTATCTATCAGTTCTGCATAGTTTATTAATTTTATATTATTCTTTTTAATTTCTTCTTTAAACTTTGGAGAAAGCAGCGCATTTAGTTCAGCATTACGATGCTTACTCATATGTTTTAAACCAAATGAATTCAAATCAATCATCGCCTGCATTTCCGGGTTATTCAAACCGACGTGACAAACTAATAGATTTATTCCGGGTTTAATTTCGGATAAAGTTTTATACAAGCTATCAGCTTTTTCCGGAATCGGCACTGCATACATAATCGGAATATCAGTATCGCCGAAGTATCTTGAAATTCCCAGGTGATATTCTTTGGCAAGTTTTTCTACAATTTTTCTGTATTCAGGTTTATCAACAGCAGTTCCCATATGGTAATCAACGTAACTAATTTTTAATCCGCTGTGCAATGCTCTTTCAATTTGGGCTCTTAATTCTTTTTCAATATCGGGTAATGTTGGATTGTTTTTATATAAAGACGCTCGTGATGGGAAAAAGAATCCTGCAGAATCAACCAAACTTGGTACAGCATCTTTTCCCGCAACAGGGCCCCATCGGTAATTTTTCCATTCTGCATTTAACACAAGATGAATTCCAGCAGTAACATTCGGTTTATCTTTAATTATATCAACAGCTTCCTGGTACCACGGGCAAGTAAACATAATGGAAAAAGAAACAGGAATACCGAGATCGGCAACTTTTTCAGCAGCCATATTTACCGAATGACACATACCAATATCATCACATCTAACTAAAAGTAATTTTTCATCTACTTTTTGCTGTGCAAATAAAGTTAATTGAAGAAATAATAACATCAGGAAAAAGTATAATTTATTCATTCTGCCCCCAAATTTGATGTATTATAAAAGGTTACATAACAATATAAAATATTCCAACATTATATATAAGATATTTTTTCGCATTACATGAACATGCTATTGACAAATATTTTTAAAGACATTAATATTGCCACACCTAAAGCGGAAAATCTATCAAAATAATTTATATCAAAAAGGATGCTTTCATGAGGAATTATCTTCTATTAATCGTATTCGGGGGATCGCTATTTTTATTCGGATGTGCACATACAAATGAACTTGCAAAGTATGATTTATCCGGTAAAAAAATTATGTTCAACGAATCTATTCAGCCAAAGGCAAGAAAAATTGAAGTTACTACGGCTGAATCGTACGGAAAAAAAGATAAGAACTCTTTACTCTCCACAATAACTTCTATTGGAACGAGCATCTTAAATTCCGATTCCAGATCAAAATTAGAAAATGCGGTTGATACAGACTCGTTGGTTTATCATGTTTCAGACGGAATGAAATACGCACTGGAAACTTACCTCAGTATAAAACCGGTGAAAGACTTAAATGAGAATCCTCAATTTATAGTAGAAACAAATCTTAAATCGTGTAAACTTGTATCCAGCCAATACGGAGTTAACGTTAAAGTTACCGCATTATCAAGAATTGTTGATAGAAATACGGGAAAGTTAGTCTGGGAAAATAGCGAATCAGAATCTGTTCCGGTCGGCGCGCAAGATTATTCAGGTACAGGAAGTGATAGTAAATCTATAGATAAAGTTTTTACAGCTGTTCAGCTTGCGGCTTTATCACCAAAGGAAATAGATTCAAAAGTTTACCAGGCCGCCGAGGAAGTAGGAAGAATGATGAGCGAGACTTTAAGAAAAGACATATCTGAATCTAAAAATCCGTAAATTGGCAATTAAAATTTGCGGAAATTTATATGATGAAAACCAAATTAGAGATTGCCAAAGATTGGCTTCCCAGATATACCGGAACAGAAATAAACGAATTCGGTGATTACTTATTACTTACAAATTTTCAAAATTATGTTGAAAAGTTTTCAAAAATTTTTGACTGTGAAATAAAAGGTATCGGCAGACCGATGCAGACGGCCACAAATAGTAATGGCCTTAGCATAGTTAATTTTGGAATGGGCTCTGCAAATGCAGCTACTATAATG
This sequence comes from uncultured Ignavibacteriales bacterium, assembly GCA_963739985.1. Classification (GTDB taxonomy): domain Bacteria; phylum Bacteroidota; class Ignavibacteria; order Ignavibacteriales; family Ignavibacteriaceae; genus CAVUCE01. Next base: position 186,549 of record CAVUCE010000021.1, on the reverse strand, counting down.
GATTTATTAGTAGCAAAAAAACCTAAAGGTGTTTTGTTTCTGGGTAAATGCGGCGGATTAAAAAGATCGACTGAAATAGGACATTTCATTTTACCGATTGCAGCTATCAGAGGCGAAGGAACTAGTGACGATTATATTCCTAAAGAAGTTCCGGCTTTACCTTCGTTTAAGTTACATAAATTTGTTTCAGATAAAATTATTTCCCACAATCACGATTACAGAACCGGAGTTATTTATACAACCAACAGGCGTGTGTGGGAATGGGATGCTGCCTTCAAAAAATATCTAAAGAAGCTTTCAACAATTGGTATTGACATGGAGACGGCTACTTTATTTATTGTAGGTCTGGTTAATGAAATTCCACGCGGAGCTCTTCTACTTGTTTCCGATGTGCCTCTAGTACCTGAAGGGATAAAAACTCAAGAATCCGATAAAATTGTAACGGATAAATATTCTGATTTACATTTACAAATTGGAATAGAGGCGATGACAGAGATTGATGAAAAAGGTGAAGCAATAAAACATTTCAAATATTAAATTATTGCCGGTAAAAACTTTAAAATGGTGGTTCTTTATCGTAAGATATTTCTAATTCATTTGCAGGTGTATCGCTTTCTTCTTCTTCCCAATCATATTTTTTATACGGATCTGATTTTCGAAAAATGAACGCACAGGCAATCCCGGTTAAAGATCCAAACAAATGGTACTCCCAGGATATGCCATCATCCTGTGGAATAACCCCAACCATCATTCCTCCGTAAAGCAAAGTAACAATAAGTGCTAAAGCGATGGAACGTGTATCTCTCCTAATAATACCGCTAAAAAACACATAAGAAACCAGTCCGTATATTAATCCGCTTGCACCAATGTGAAAAGCCGATCTTCCCCAAAACCAAACGAAAATGCCGGGGACAAAATAGACTATAGCAAAAACCTTAAAAGCGGCGTGTCTATAAAAATATAAAATTCCGGTACCGACAACTAATAGCGGTGCCGAATTTGACAATAGGTGTGTAACTCCGGCATGAATTAAAGGTGCTGTAATTATTCCGGGTAAACCCCAAATCTTTCTCGGATATAAACCATATTTTACTAGATGTAAATTAAAACTCATATCGATTATAAGAATAATCCAGAGTAGAGCTAAGAAAGCAGTTGGAACCATAAGACTTGAATATAATTTTGCTTTATCGTCTGTCATTTTAGGCTCCATTTTTTATATCTGTTTTATTCTTGATAACTAAAAATGAAATCAAAGTCCAACTAAATCCCAAAGCCCAACCGGCTAAAACATCTGTGGGGAAATGTACCCCTAAATATACCCTGCTTAAACCTATTAACCCTATTATTAATAATACAATAATTCTTATAATATTTTTTAAATAAATATTATTTAAATCTTTTGTGAGAATCAGTAAAGCTAAAAAGTAAATTACCGGCGACATTGTTGCGTGACCGCTGGGGAAACTATAATAATTCGCGAAAACAAGATGCGGCACAATATCGGGGCGAACTCTTGCAAAAATAGTTTTTATTAAAAACAATAATATTGTGGCTGATACAATTGAAAAAATATACCCATAGAAATAAGGTTTTGATAATTTGATGTGTATATAATATGAGAAAGATAATACAGCAAGCGTTAGAATAATTGAATTACCTAGATTTGTAATTACAATAATAAAACTTGTAATTGCTTTAGAGTAAGCCGGATTTAAGCTGTTAACTGCTGAGCGAAATGAAATGAGTATTGAAGAATCAAATGTTTTTACTAAACTAGTATTATAGCTAAAGCCAATAACTAAAAATGTAAGTAATAAAACGGAGCTTATATAAATTGCACTTCTATTTGAATTTAGATATTTGTCCAAAATTATTTTAGATTTACGAAAATTATTATTTTTATCCATTAAGCTATCACCAGATGATTAAATCAAGGAACCGGACAAATTCCTAAACTCATCTGCCAGACAAAAGCTACGACGATAAGCAAAACAACTATTACTCTAATAATCAGATATAATTTCTTTTTCATCTTTTGAATTTAAATTATTGCATTTGTAATTCAAGTCTTATATCCAAAGCTTTTTCAAGATTAACTTCTCTTGCCTTATTTAGGATTAATTTTCTATCATGTTCTGTTTCAACATCCCCTGTAATAATTAAAGTTCCACGTTCTTCCCACGCACTTATATTTTTAACTCCCAAAGTATTCATCAAATCTAAAACCGGTTTATATTTATCTTTTATAGACATCATCAACTCCTAATTATTTTAACTGTATAATTAAAATACAGATTATTTAGAGTTGCGGCGTAATTAGGCTCACGTTTAAATAAATTTTGATAACTATTGTGTAAATGTTCTATTCAAAATCGTTTTTAAACTAATATGAGACTTCCGAAAAATTACTTTATTCTACTAATTATTCACACGAAAGCAGTAATCAATAGCAATTTATACAGCTTCCCGTTTGCACGGGAATGACAATTTGAATTTTTGATTACTTCAGATACGATATAACTGATTTCATTAATTCATTTCGAGTTTTAGAATCGGAAATAGATTCAAAAGGAAAACCAAAAGCAATAACTCCATATTTACCCTTATAAGATATCCCGGCACTAAAATCATTTTCTGCATAACGTAAAATAGTTTTAGATTCTTTTGTTGATTTGATTTCATCCGGTGCTTCCACAAAGTACGAATACTTATTTGGTTTTGTTATGTAGTTTATATTTGCGGCAATATTAAATGAGGAATCAACTATTTTAACTCTGCCGGATTTATCTGCTTCGCCGCTTGCCCAATTATATTTCAAAGTATTTAGAGCAAATTTAATACTGTTTGTATCTCTTGGTGATTTATTAAATAGATCCGAGCCGATATAAGATCCGGAAACAAAAATGTTTCCGCCATTGTTTAGATAATTCTTAATTCGATTTTGGAGTTGAGTTGGGAAAGCTTCAAATCTCGCTTCCTTCAATGTATCTTTTTGCCATCGAGTTGTTTTTTGTTTTCCAAGGATTAGGTCTATAATTCTATAGTTACTTAAATCAACCTTGCCATCAATAACAGATTTAACAGAAACAGAAACAAAAGAATGTCCGGTAGATTTAATCGCTTCTCCATGAATATAAGGATAATCAAAACTATTACCGGCAATAACTTTATCCTCATAATTTGCGCGACTGTCTCCCCATCCTGAGTTATCGTTAGAAACCCATTGAGCATGCGGATTAAAATTAATTTGATTTCCTGTATAACTAATATCGTATTTATAAGGAACACCGGCATCAATCTTATTTACAAAACCTTGATATTTATCAGTCTTTACAATTCCGGGAGCAGAAACTCTGGTAAATCCGTTAACGATTAAAACTGGTTTTTCATTATTTCCTGTGTTACAAATTGACAATATCTCCGAAGGAAAACTTTCGCCTCCTTTATTAATTGCGGTTACTTTAAAACTATAAATTTTATTGTGCTCAACATTCTTGATTACAAAATTAGGTTGAGTCGCTACCACTCCGTTATCAAAATCACCTGAATCAATTCGTGTATAGATAATATAGCCATCCGGTTTAGCTGTTGGCTCCAAAGTATCAATTTCCGGTTTCCAATTTAAAACGGCATCACCTTCAGAATTGAAAACCGCAGAAAATGATTTTACCGGCAAAGGCTGAATAATAAATTTATAATCATTTTGTACAGATAGAAATTTAAGTATTCCCTTATACATTGCACGTGCAACATCAAATCGAAAATTCGGATCGTTGGCAAATTGCATATCTAAAAAGTTTTGATGCGACAATAATTCGATTAGAGTTGCGGGAACATTTGGTCGATAGACTTCGCTATATTGTTGTGGATAAGCATCGTTTGCCGGCTGCTCATTCATTAACTGTCTGCGGTTCCAATCAGGATCATAGTTTGCTCGTATGTCTTCCGTAATTTGCGTTTGAATCAAATCCGCTAAGTCTCTGCTAGCTAATCTCGAAACACCATTTGGAAAAGTAGTTTTTGAATTCTCACCTTTATCTCCATAAAGAGCCAATGTTCCGATCACTTTATTATCATGTCTAACTCCGGCATCCGTATGAAAAGCAAGAGAAACATCCATTGGAATTCCTAGTCCGGGTCCGTTTTTATCATTGGCAGAATTTCCATTTAAATAATTTACATACTTACTTCTATCTTGTTTATCATCATTATAATCATCTTTGTTATCATTAAAATTATAAACTAATGAATCAGGCATACCGGAATACTGCAAATAATAACGGCTTCCTTCAACAAACTTTGGCCTCCCGCTTGATCTGCCACCGCGTTTACAATTCCCATTCCGCCGCCGAATCTAACAGCATCTGCAGTAATTGTTTTACCGAATTGTTTGCTATCATTTAAGAGAACAACTTTACAACTATCAGGAGAAAATCCTTTATTGAATTTGAATATTCCTAAATATTGCCATGTACTTCCCCCAATTTGTTGATTAACACGAAACCCGGTTTTAATTCCATCATGATAAACTACATAATGTGCATCATTAACATTTCGGCTTGATGCTTTGTAAGAAATATAAACAGCATAATTTCCAGTCTCAGGAATGTTGGGAACCCAATTAATTTCTGCCGTCTCAATCGTATCGCTGGGAATAAGTTTATAGCTTCCATGTTTGAAAGGATTATAATTTACTTCGTACGGCGGATTTCCCGCTGCAAAACCATTTGTCTGAGTTTTAATAAAATTGTTTTTCTTAGATATAATTTTTTCAATATAATTACCGTTCTTGATATCAGAAGGAGTATCATTATCAACTACAACTTCATTTGTTTGAAAATCTCTTTCCCTAGGATCAAAAACATTAGCTCCGGCATTTTCCAACATCGGTATCAAATATTGAATACAAAACGAATTAGGCAGTAAATCTTCAACTGATTCAAATAGCCTTGGTCGCTGCCACTCCCATCTGTCAGTCGTAGCGTTGTAGTACCAACCGTGACTCGGCGCTACCGCTATATTTCTGTTATATAATCCGTTAGAAGCAAAATAATTTTTACTGATATTTTTAACGATAGGTTCACTTCTAATAATTTTTGGGGGGATTTTTTCACTGATCAGCTTAGAAGAATCTTTTATAAAATAATTAGGTATAAGATTCTGAATTGAATTATCTAATGTTTGAACGGTAAAGTTATAACTACTAAAATCTGCTCCCCAAAAGTTTTTAATTTCCGAATATATTTTACCTACATTCTCTTCTCTAAACGGCTGATATGAAAACTCCCGGCTCAGATCTATTTTAATATTTTTACCAACGCTATCAATATCAACATCAATTACTTTTGTTCCCCGCGGAATTTCAAAAGAAAATTTATGTTCTAAAATATTTTTTCTGAATTCGGATTTTTTATTCTGAACAATATTAATTGTTTCTTTATTGGAAGCGCATCCCCAGATGAAAATAAATATTAACGGAAGGAAAAGTATTTTACTTATCATAATAAATTTGTTTTAAAATGAAAATCACCGTCGATGTAATAAAAATAATATTAACCGGCGGTGATAAATAATTAATTACATTTTGAAATATGAAAATATTGCTCTCATGATCAGATTTCTCTGAGATTCATTTGAGATTGTCTCGAACGGAAATCCAAATACTATAACTCCGTATTTATCAAAATAACCTGTACCTGCGCTAAACTGATTTTCTGAATACCTTAAAAGAGTATTACTTTCCTTTGTATTATTTATTGCGTCAGGTGATTTTACCGCATAGATATTTTTATTAAACGAAGTATTAAAAGAAATCGGCGTAAACTTAGGCATAAAATTATTATTAGCAGCAAAGATATTTCCGTCAACAGAAGCATGATCGGTATCCCAATTTATCTTTAGAATATCTTGCCCAAATTTAATACTCGTTGAATCTGTCTCGGGCGAATTAAATAATTCACTGCCTACATAAGCACCCGAGATAAAGATATTTCCTCCGGAGTTACAATAAGCGGAAATTTTATTTCTCAATGTTTCAGGAAAAGCCTGGTAACGCAAACCGTTAAGAGAATCTTCTTGTGGTTTTTGCCAATGAGTTGATTTCTGCTCACCTAAAATTAAATCAACAAATTTATAATTATTTAGATTCACACTGCCATTCTCAACAGAAGCAGCGCTTGTTGAAACAAAGGAATAACCAGCGCTCTTAATTGCTTCTCCGTGCACATAAGGATAATCGAAAGTGTTACCCGCAATAACCTTAGTTTCATAATTTGCGTGACTCGCACCCCAGCCGGGACGATCGTTTGAAACATATGGTGAATTTTGGTCAAAGTTATATTCCGCTCCGGTGAAGCTTACATCATATTGGTATGGCATTCCAGGATCTTTTTGATTTAGAAATCCGGAATAATCTTTACTATTTATCCAAGCCGGAGAAGCAACCCTATCAAATCCGTTAACAATTAAAACCGGTTTTTTATCATTATCCATTTTACAAACAGAAAGGATTTCCGAAGGAAAACTTTCTCCGCCTTTATTTAGGGCTGTAACCTTAAAGCTATATATAGCTCCAGATTTTATATTTCGTATTACTGCACTTGGTTCATCAACCTTAATGCCGTTATCAAAATCACCGTTGTTTATTCTTGTATAAACTATAAAATGATCAGGTTTTGCGGTAATTTCTGTTGAATCCAGAACGGGTTTCCAATCTAAATGAACATTTCCTGAACCGTCAAAAGTCGAAGAAAAATCTTTTACGGGAAGCGGTTGAACAACATACTTAAAATTATATTGAACGCTTAAGAATTTTAACATCGCTTTATACATTGCTCTAGCAACTGTAAATCTAAAAGTAGGATCCTGTACATAACGCATATCTAAAAAGTTTTGATGCGAAAGTAATTCAACCAAAACAGCAGGAAAATTTGGTCTAAACGATTCACTGTAATTTCCAATTTTTAATTGCCGCCTGTTCCACACGGGATCAAATTTTGTTCTAATTTGATTAACAATTTCTGTTTGCATTATGTCCGCTAAATCTCTATTTGCCATACGTGAAATTCCATCAGGGTAAACTTGCTGAGAATCAGCTCCCGATAAACTATAAATTGAAAGTGTTCCAACCGTTGTATCGTTGTGCGTAATTCCTGCATCAGTATGAAAAGCCATAGAGATATCAATTGGAATTCCCAAACCTTTCACAGTTCTGTCTTTATTAGGTCCATAAGGATTACCATAAAGATAGTTAGCGTATTCAGCTCTGCTTTGATAATCATCTGTGTAATCATTTTTGTTATGATGAAAATTATAAACCAACGTATCCGGCATTCCCATATATTGAAGATAATATCGACTTCCTTCAACAAACCTTGGTCTTCCGCTAGTGTGACCGTTCCTCATTATATTAGCCATACCTCCGCCAAAACGGACGGCATCGGCAGAAATCAATTTATTTATTTCATCACTTTTATTTACTAAAACAACTTTGTTACTGTCGGAATCGTAACCTTTTCCAAATTTAAATGTACCGAGATATTCCCAGGTGTTGCCGCCAATAGTTTGATTTACTGCAAACTCAGTCTTTTGTCCTTCATGATAAACTACATAATGGGCATCATTCGTATTCGCATCGGAGGCACTATAAGAGACATAAACAGCATATTTACCGCTCTCGGGAATTTGAGGAATCCACGAAAAACTTGCCGAAACTACTGAATCAGTTTTTGCCACATTATGAGTTCCGCTAGTGAAAGGATTAAAATCAACCGGATAAGGCGGATTTCCTATTGCAAAGGCGGAACCGATTCCTCTTTTCCATTTATGTTCTTTATCTACAGATTTTTCAATATATCTGCTTAAACTGCTATCCGGTGGCGTATCATTGTCAATCACAACTTCATTAGTTTGAACATCTCTTTCTCTTGGTATAAAAACATTTGCTCCAGCGTTTTCCAACATAGGCTCTAAAAATGGAATAACAAACGAATAAGGTATTAAGTCTTCTACTGATTGAAACAATCGAGGTCTTTGCCATTCCCAACGATCTTCCCGATTATTATAATACCAGCCATGACTCGGCCAAACAACAATATTTCTAGTGTAAAGTCCGTCTGATGGAAGATATTTTTTACTGATGTTTTGAATAACCGGTTTATCTCTTTTTGATTTAGAAACCTGTAGGCGTGAACTATCATATTCCGCCGGATTGTTTCTATAAAAATTTGGAATTAGCTCTTTTATATCATGATTTAGTGTTAAAATTTTAATAGAGTAATTTTCAAATCCCGGTTTAAAAACATCATAAACAACAGAATAAATATTTTTTACGTTTTCTTCTCTAAAAGGTATATACGATAAGGCTTGATTAAATCTAATTACGATTGATTTATTAGATGTATCTATTGCAACCGTATCTACTCTTGTACCGTATGGAAGATTGAGCTCTTTGTTTTCTTTAACAAATTCATTTTTGAAAATTAATCCGCGCTCATAAATATTAGTTGTAGGTTTTTCTTTTATAATAGGCTTTGTTGTACAGCCGGAAAGTAAAATTATTGATGCAAAAAATGCGGCAAGAATCGGTATAGTTTTTCTCATATTGCTTCTCTGATTTAAGTGTATAATGAAACTACTATGTGATGTGTAAAGATAAAAAAATATTTTATGGATTACATGAAGAATAAGTAAGGTATGGCGAGATTTCACGGATAATTTAAACTATAACACGAGGGATTTGCGAAGGTAAGCGTGTTAATAATTCATAATTTACCTGGTCGCTAAGTTCGCTAAAAGAAGAAACAGAAATACTTAAATCTCCTTGTGTGCCGATTAGAATTACCTCGTCGTCTATTTTTACACCCGGAATTTGAGTTACATCAGCAGTTAGTAAATTCATATTCACTAAACCTATTACACTTACACGATGACCTCTAATCAGTAATCTTCCTTGATTGCTTAAAGATCTGCTATATCCATGCGAATAACCAACCGGAATAATAGCGACTTTCATTTTGGTAAGAGCAAGATAAGTTGTACCATAACCAACAAACTCCCCGGTATCGACTTCTTTGATGCTCATTATTTTAGTTTTCCAGGTGATAACTCTTTTCAACGGATCTGATTTATTCTCTTTATTTGCTACGTAATGAATAAATGTTTCTTTACTTGGCCAATAACCGTATTGCAAAATTCCAATTCTAACCATATCCATCCTTGTTTGTGGATATGTCATAGCCGCAGCTGAACATGCTGTGTGTTGGCGTTTAGGAGTAATGCCATTTTTAACGAACCATTTATAAATGCTATTAAATAGTTTTATTTGTTTTTGAATTCTAACATAATTAGCTATACTTTCTGCACCTGCGTAATGTGTACACAAACCTTCAACTATAAAATTTTCATAGTTTGAAGTAATTATTTTTGCTACCTCCTTTAAGTATTCCTTCTTAAATCCCGTTCTATTCATACCTGTTTCAACTTCCAAATGAATTCTTGCAGGTTTATTAAGTTTTTGGGAAACACTTAATGCATAATTCAATCTTTCAAGATCAAAGACGAATAATTCAATCTTGTTCGTAATTGCCCATTCTAATTCAGAATTATCAATCATTCCCATAATCATAATATCTGAATTTTTTCTTATTACTTTTTTTACTTTAAGCGCTTCCACTGCACTAAAAACCGAGAAATGCCGAATGCCACAATCTTCAACTATTGGTATGAATGCTTCTATTCCATGTCCATATGCATTTCCTTTTACTACTGAAGAGATTTTTATAGAACCACCAAATTGCTTTTTGAGAAATTTAATGTTATTCTCAACCGCTGATTTATTAATTTCTAACAACGAAGTATTAAACATTAATTTCCCCTAACTCAATAGTGATTTATAAATTGAAAAGAACATATTGACTCCCGTTTCTATAATTTCATCCGGGAAATCATAATCGGGATTATGCAAATCCGGATGATCTTTACCGGAGCCAAGACCAAACATCGCACCTTTTATTTCACCGGTAAAATGTCCAAAGTCCTCAGACCATCTAAATGGCTTTTCTAAAATCTGATAGTTATAATTATTCAGACTAGCGGCTTTGATAATTTCATCAACAGCAATAGAATTATTAATTGTTGCGGGAAATTCCTCTACCCATTGTACATTAGATTCTAGTTTTTGATTCATCGAGACATCGTGAACTAACTTAAGTATTCTATCTGTTAGTAATTCCATATCTTCATTTAGATAAGAGCGAATTGTTGCACACACTTCAGCTTCTCCCGGTGAAGTACCAAATGCTTTTTCGCCGAGTAAAACATGAATTAAAGTTACTAAAGTATAATTATTTAATTCTTTGGTTTTAGTCGGCAAATCGATCAACCCTTTTATAAGATTGGAAACTGCGATTGCAGGATTAATACCCATTTCAGGTTCTGCAGCATGGGAAGTTTTGCCGTGTAACTGAATTATCACTCCTTTTGAAGCAGATGCAAAGTTTTCATTTGTTAATATAATTTCGCTTTTATCGAACCCGGGCAGATTATGAAGTGCAAAAATCCAATCCGGTTTTATAGAATTAAATTTTTCATCTTCAATCACACGTTTTGCTCCGGCGCCGGTTTCTTCAGCTGGTTGGAAAAGTATAACTACTCTTCCCGTTTGCGGTCGATTATTTGAAACTGCTTCCGCAAACGCAGCCATAATGGACATATGTCCATCATGACCACATTTATGAGAAACATTTTTAAGTTTCGATTTATAATTGAAATTGTTGACTTCCTGAATTGGTAAAGCATCAAGTTCGCTACGAAACATAATCGTTTTTCCGGCAGCTTTCCCATTAAATACAAAAGCAAGTCCTGCGCCTCCCAATCCTTCAATTATTTGATCCGGTTTAAATTTTCCGATATAATCAATTAATCTTTTAGATGTTTCGAATTCATAATCAGAAAGCTCAGGATTTTCATGTAATGTTTTTCTCAGTTCTGTAACTGATTCAAAATTAAATTCAGCTTTAGACAAATATTATCCTTTATAAAAATCAATTTGCATTTACAACATTTACATTTTCAATTTCTTCCGCAACTCCGTTGCTTGGAAAAATAAATCCAAGTAATATAAAAGTAATTGCAGATGCAAGTATTCCAAAAATATTAGGATCAAGTTTTAATGGTAAAGGTGTATTTAAAGCGATTAGAGTAATAGTAGTTCCTCCGCCAATTATCATTGCCCAAATAGCAGCTATCGAACTACTCTTCTTCCATAAAAAAGCTCCCAACACCGGAACAAATAATCCTGAAACCATAAAAGCATACGAATACAGCATTAATTGAAGAACGTTTTGCATTGAGCTAGCCAACCAAAGAGCCAAAATTCCTATAATTAAAGTTAACCATTGTGATAATTTTAGAAATTTCTTTTCATTTTTGCTAACCTTAAAGAACACATCAATTATATCCGAAGCAACATTACCGGAAGCAGCCATCAAACAACTATCTGCTGTGGACATAATTGCGGAAAAATATGCCGACATCATAAGTCCCATTAAACCCACAGGAAGAATGGTTCTTAAAAGAAGCGGAAGCCCCATTTCCGGATCCATGCTTGCAATTGTTGCATAACCTAAATGTTGGAACATTCCTTGATCAGCTGCAACTCGTCCAAACATTCCCAGCGTTACACCCATTAACGCCATAATTGGCCATTCAAATAGTCCGGCAATAAACCATGCTTTTTTTGCTACTTTTTCAGTTTCGCATGCATATATTCTCTGATAAAGAGTCATTCCGACAAACCATATAGGGACAATTGTTACGCCCCAATTAACCAACGTTTGCCAGCTTACGTTTGAAAAACTTAAAAAGTCGCTTGATAGGGTAGAAGTAATTGCACTATAACCTCCGATGGCAAAATAAGAAACAGGAATTCCAATAAACACTAAACCTGCCATTAAAATAATCCATTGAACCGTGTCCGTATAGATCACAGCTTTTATTCCACCAAGCGCAGTATAAATTATAACAATAGCACCCATAATAATTAATGCAGTTTCCATATCTAGATTTACAAAAGATGCTGCAGCTAATTTAGCTCCTGCTAGAATTTGCGAACTTGTAAAACCGATATAACCGATTGCTGATATTATTCCGGCAATTAAAGCTACTTTGTTATTATAAAAATGTTCAAGCATTTGCGGGAATGTATATAAATTTTTCAGTCTGGCAATTTTGCTTACTCTTGGTATTAAAAAAACTGCACTCACCCAAGCGCCTAATAATCCGGAAAACAACATCCAAGACCCTGAGATCCCCATAACAAATCCTAGTCCGCCTAACCCAATTGAAAAACCGCCACCAACATCTGTTGCTACAACAGAAAGGCCAACATGAATGCTTCCCATTTTTCTACCGCCGACAAAATAATCTTCGGCATCTTGATTTTTTTTGAGAAAGAAGAAGCCGATACCAAGCATTACCAGCATGTAAACAACAAACTCTAAGATATCAATTAAATGCATTTAAACTACCCTATATTTTTATTTATGATTTTTTTTATTTCCTTTCCCCAGTTATTTTATACTACTTCAACTATACACAAACTGCATAATCCAAAAATCAATTTGAATTATGCAGCCGTTCAAATATTTATTTTATACTTATATAACTTTTTTAGACATGTACCGCGAATTCATCAAACGTGCAACAGACATATAATTAGGATAAAAGTGCAATTGTTGATGAACATGATAACCAGCGCCTTGTTCACCAATTTCATAAACAGTCATGTCGGAAGTTGTACCGACAAATTTGACTCGCTTATCTTTTGGAGTTAGATTTTTAGCATCAACATCCAGTTGGCCAAAATCAACGATGCAGCGATATGATTCTTTATGCGGATTATCATCTTCAAAATCTTCAAATTGTCCTATAGCCGCTTCTCCCATAACCCCGTCGGGCACCATTTCTTTTTTTTGAAGTTCTAAAATATCAGCTGCAAAATTTATTGTAGATGTAGAAAGATTTCTGAACTTATCGTTATCCAATGGAGATGTGCCCAATAAAGCAGCCTCACCAATTCTAAAATGATTAACTCCTTTAGGAATTTTTTGTTTCGAAATAAGAGGAAGAGTTATAGAGGTTCCACCTGAAGCAAGTTCCATTTTCTTATCAAATTTAGCTTCAATCAAATTCTTAAATAAACTCAATTGAATTAATTTATCGTATGTAGGTTCAATGCCGTACATGCAACCTAAGTTAGTTCCAATTCCACTTACTTGTATATTATCAAGTTTGAATATTTTTTCGTAGAACATAAGTATATCATCTCGCAAAATTCCTTCTCTAAGTTCACCCATTTCTATCATTACAATTACCCTGTGCACTTTACCCTGTTGTTCAGCCTCCCTGTTTAACGCTTCTATTGTTTTGTAAGAAGTATTCAGAGAGATATCCGCATACTTAATAACATTCTTTACCTGGTTAAGTGCGGGCGGCTTAATATACATTGTAACTACATCAGGTTTAATTTCTTTAACTACTTTAAGATTGGAAATTCGAGAATCCCCAACCGAGTGCAAGCTTTTAATACAATCATTTGGTATTATTTTTTCTAAAGTAGCTTTATCACCACAAAGCATCTTTGATACAAGAGTCCATTGGATTCCGTTCTTTGAAAGAAAATCTTCTAACTTAACAATATTACTACAAATTTTTCCCGTATCAATTGTAAGTGTTGCCATTGTTATTCTCCCTTATTTAAGCGCATTTCTGCATACTTAGAATTAAATCCAAGTCTTTCGTATAATCGTTTTGCGGGATTGTCATATTCTACGTGCAATGCAACATTCCCCTCCGATTGTTTTATAGCTTCTTCAATAACTTGCCTACCGATTCCTTTATTGCGAAACTTGCTGTTCACTGCAACATATACCAGTATATTCTCAGGAATATATTCATTCATTCCTGTATTGTTCATAATCAAAGCTCCTGCAAGTTCATCTTCATAAAAAGCGGCTAATAAAAAACCACCTTTTCCTTGATCTTTGGAAAACGCATAATCAATACATTTTGAGATTGCCGATTTAGAATCGCCAAAACGATCTAAATGCTCGTATAAAAAGTTGATAAATTTTTCCTTATCAACCTTTTCGTCGAAATCATTTTCAGAATTTAGTTTTATAATATTTAACATCTTTCTTCCTTAATTTATTTTGCAAATTGTTTTAACATAATTACTCATTTGTTAATTTTGTTAACAAAGAATAACTATGTAAAGAATTGTAATTATATAAGTCGGTTAATTGAGCCGGCATTATTGAGAGAATTTGAATAACCGTAAAAAAGAATGGATTTGAAGGCATTTAAAGCTTATACGTACTTTTTTTTATAAAATAACATAATATGGCACTTTTTCAAGTTTTTAACCAATAATTGAGGGAAATAACGATTATATAATTTAATTATCGACTGAAAAGACAATAATTAAACTTATCAATAAGAATTTTATAACGGATTGTGGTAATAATTGCTTAAATAAGAATTTATTAGGATATAATTCGGCTTTTCTCTGTGATTTAGATTCTTGGCTATATTATATTTTAAAATATTTTTTATCTTTACTATAAATCAATTCCTTAAAAACAAAACCGAAATTATATGAACAAAAGAGCCTTAAATTTATTAGAGGATTCGGATAAAGATCTTCCATTAAAAAAAGATATCCGCGAATTGGGAATAATACTTGGAAACGTATTAAAAGAGCAAGAAGGTATTGAGTTATACGAAACAGAGGAAAAACTTAGAGCTCTTACAAAAGAATTGCGTACAAATTATTCTGATAATACGCGAAATAAAATTATAAAACTAATCGATTCATTAAGTGTTCAAGAAGCGCATAAGGTTGTAAGAGCTTTTTCAACATATTTTATTTTGGTTAATGCCGCAGATGAAATACATAGAATAAGAAGACAGCGTGCCCATATTTTTCTTGATGATACTCCACAAAAAGGTTCGCTTGAGGATTCGCTTATACAATTGAAAAATAACAAGGTTTCTAAAAAAGAACTATATAATATTATTAATGCTTTAGAAATAATACCCGTATTTACTGCTCATCCAACTGAGGCAACCCGACAAACTATACTAAGAAAAATATTAAAAATTAGTCAATTGCTTTTGCAAAGAGAGATTGAAAATTTAACCGAATTTGAGATTGAAAATATTAAGCAGCAATTACAAACTGAAATCACACTTTTATGGCAGTCCAACGAAATTAGATTTCACAAAGTTACCGTTAGAGACGAAATTCAGAGAGGGGCATTCTTTTTTAAGGATGTTTTATACGATTTGATTCCAAATTTTTATTTGTCGTTTAATAATCATCTTAAAAACATTTACCAGGTTGAAGAACATTCTCCTACATTCTTGAAATTTGGATCATGGATGGGAGGAGATAGAGACGGACATCCCTTCGTAACTATTGACGTAACAAAGCAAACATTAACAAATAATAAAAAACAAATTATTTCTCTCTATCAAAAAGATCTAGATATTTTATACACATCTCTCAGCTCTTCTTTGAATATTATTAAAGCTTCTTCCAAGCTTAGTAATTCAGTTAAAAACGAAATTGAATTATTTAATATTGAAGAGACAGATGGAATACTAAGAGATCCATCCGAAATTTATAGATCAAAACTATTTTTAATTTCAATCAAACTTCAACGAACAATTGACAATCGCGAACATAAATATAATTCACCCGATGATATGCTGAACGATTTATATTTAATGTACAATAGCTATTGTGATAATAAGGGACAATTAATTGCTGATTCAAAAATACTTCCGCTTATTTATAAGGTGAAAACTTTTGGATTTAAATTAACTGCGATTGATATTAGACAGAATTCTTCGTTATTAAATTCCGCAATAGAAAATATTTTTGATTATTCAGATGTTTCAGCAAATTATAAAAATTTAAATGAAGAAGAAAAGATAATTTTATTAACGGATGAGATATTAAATTCAAGACCGTTGGTGAATAATTTCAGCAATCTTTCCGATGTTACAAAACAAGTCTTGAATGAATTTTCTTTGATAAGCTGGGGAAATAAAAACATTTCTCCTACTGCTTGCAACGATTATATAATTAGTAACTGCTCCTCGGTTAGCGATGTATTAAATGCTTTACTTTTGGCTAAAGAGGCTGGTTTGGTAACTGTATTACACGGTAAAATAATTAAATCAAATCTCGATATTTTACCTTTGTTTGAAACAATTGAAGATCTAAGAAGCTGCGAAAGCATTATGGATATTCTATTTTCTAACAGTGCTTATAAACAGCACATCCTTAATAGAGATAAAAATCAAAAAATAATGCTTGGCTATTCCGACAGTAATAAAGATGGCGGAATTGTAACATCAAATTACGAACTTTATCATGCACAATTAAACTTAAAGCATTTATGCGATTCAAATAAAATAGATCTTATTCTATTTCACGGTCGGGGCGGAAGTATTTCCAGAGGCGGCGGTCCGTTAAACCAATCAATTTTAGCACAACCGCCCAGAACGGTAAACGGAAAGATAAAAATCACCGAACAAGGTGAAATGATTAGCTCTAAATACTTGATCCCTGAAAGAGCCAATCGAAGTCTCGAATTAATTTCATCAGCAGTTTTGTTAACAACTTCAAAATCAAAATCACAAGATGAAATAGATTATTTTTCTAAATATGGGAAAATACTCGGTGAAATCTCTAATGAAGCTTTTTTAAAATATAGGGAGTTAGTAACCAATGATTCATTCATTGACTATTTTAGAACCGCAACACCGATTGATATTATTGAACAGATTGAAATTGGTTCTCGACCCGCATCAAGGAAAAAGACTAAAGATATACGTGCCCTAAGAGCCATTCCATGGGTTTTTTCGTGGACTCAAAATCGCCAGACAATTTCTGGTTGGTTCGGATTTGGACATGCAATAAAGACTTCCCTTGAGAACAATTCTACTTCATGGAATGAATTACAAAAAATATACAATGATTGGGAATTTTTTAAGGTACTTGTTCAGAACATAGAAATGGTTTTGTTAAAAACGGATATGACAATCGGAAAAGAATATCTCTCGCTTTGTGATAAAAATAGTGAGGCAAAAAGTATCTTCAATATGATAAATGAGGAGTATGAAAATTCATGCGAGGCAGTATTAAAAATTACCGGCGAGGAAAACTTATTAGACGCCGATAAATCACTGCAGAGATCTTTGTTATTGCGAAATCCGTATATCGATCCGATCAGCTTCATACAAGTAAGATTTATTAAATCCTTTAGAAATCAAAAACTTTCGACGAAAAATAAAAATGAATTACTTTTCCTATTAAGGTCGACAGTTAATGGTATAGCAGCCGGTGTAAGAAATACCGGTTAATTAAAAACCCTTCAGCTTTAAAATAAAAAATCCGTGAAGATTAAATCTCCACGGATTTTTTAATATCTTGCCGGATTTTACTCCGGCATTGAAAGTATTCTTAGAAGCCTAAAGATACTTCAAATACATGATTTGCATCAAAGTATTTTACATATCTATAAGCATAATCTACTTTTACATCAATAGTACCTAGGCTGTAATTAACGCCGGCACCAGCTGTAAATCCGTAGATATATTCATCACTTTGACTCTTTGGTGACATTGAATATCCGCCTCTTAAGAAGAAGAGGTTATTATAATCATATTCAGCACCAAATTTATATTCATCACCTGAAAAGTTATTATTGGTATAAGCAACTGCAAATTGAAGTGGCTTTGAATCACTTATCATAGGTTTATAACCGAAACCTAATTCGAATTGTGATGGCAATTCAAAAGGAGCTGCGTTGATTTTGTAATAATAATCAGGTCTGTCATAGTCAGCAACTTTGGCTTTTGTTAATAAACCGGAACCATCATATGTCATCTGAGGTCCAATATTTTTTAACACAATACCAAAGTTTAATCCGTCGATGTTAGCTAAATTATTATACTTAACACCGGCGTTAAATGCCATACCGGTTGTACTAACCTGGTCAATAGATTCTGATATCAAATTGGCTGTAACACCAATAGCTATTCTATCAGTTAATTGACGAGAATATGTTAAACCGGTTACCATAGCAGTTGGTCTATAAGTTTCACCTGTACCGTCAGGTTGAACATTAGTTGTAACAGGGATATCACCTATAGATAATGCCTTAATACTTAAGGAAACAACACCGAAGCCTTCAAAATTTGCGGCAACGGCACCATATTCCATACCTATATCGGCAATGTAATTCATGTGAGAGAATTCAACCGACACTGAATTCTTCATATTTGCAATACCTGCAGGATTCCAGAATAAAGATGAAATACCGGATGCAACACCAACGTTTGCACCTCCCATGGCTATATCTCTGGCTCCTATTGGTATCAATAATTCTGACGCGCCTGCAGTACCGGTACGAACACCGCCGCCTGCAAAGCTACTATCTACTGCAAAGAGCAGAATAGTAAGTATCATTAATGTTTTTATTAATACTCTCATTTTTACTCCTTAAAAACTTATCTGTTAATTAAAATCTGTCAAGTATTTGCTGTTCTTGTATAATAGCGAACTTTAATATTTTTGTTTTACCTAAATCAGGCATATCAATATATGCTATATACATACCGCTAGCTACAGGCAGACCACTTTCGTTATTTAAATCCCATTTTTCAAACTGGGAATTGGAGTTATGATCAACTGTTCTAACCAAAACACCTGCCAAATTAAATATTCTAATTGTAGCATTTGCTGGTAAATGGCTGAACGTTACAAAGCGATTATATTTATTTATTTCTTGAGAGTTAACCCCGTAATAAGGATTAGGGAAAACATTAATTTTTTCAACATCTGCTTTTGCGAGGCTAGCACTGCTATCAGGAGCAGTAGTTTTAAACGTATATGCATCCTTAACTAATACAGGATAATTTGGGAATATATCCAACTGGAAAGGAGCTTCCAAATACGGATGACTTCCTCTAGCAGATGGCCACATAGCATATAATACATCATTAAATGTACCGTCTACCGTTCCGTTATAATGGTTTGGATCATATGGAGTATCATTTATGAACAAATATTCTCTACCTCCATTAGCAGCAAATGCAGTACCATTCCATCCCATATCCCATTGTAAGTTTGCGCTTCCATCATTTGCATCCTCAACGAAAGAGGCATTTATTTGTTTTGGATTTGCCGGATCGCTTATATCCCAAACTGTGAATGGCATCCAACCTTTTCCGTGATAATTGTAACCATCACTTCTCCAATAAACTGCACCCTGAGACCATCCATTAGCTTCTGAAGGTGAATTTGCACCACCAACGAATTTAATCTCAACAGGTACATATTTTGAAGCAGGCAAATCACTACCAAAAAATTCTGCACCCATTCCAAGTCCACCAAAAAACGAAGATAAACCAGCGTTTGTACCACTGACCCATCTGGTTCCGGTAGAAGTGTAATCCTTTACAGCTACAGGAGGTCCTGCAACTTGTAAATGAACTCCACCATTAGTTTGGTAATAATTTGATGAATCACTAATTGTACCGCCATCATTACCTGTTAAATTGTTGCTTGAGTAAACAACAGACTTGCTAGCATTATCATAAAGTTCCCAAGAATCCGCAACAGCATCTTGAGAAGTACTAGCTGAATTCTTGAATCGAACAGTATATTCATGCCCAGTAGTTGCAGTTGGATCAACAACGACCGGAACAACTATACCATCACTGGCACCTGAGGAATGAGTGACTAATAATGTATCACCAGGCATTTCACCATAACTTTTACCTGGATCTGGTTCATGAGGAATTACGGTTATTACTTTTAATGGATTTTCCAAATTATTTGGAACTGCATTTGGGTCAGGATTATAACTATATGCAGTAACGGCAAAATAGTATTTTATACCATTTATAAGTGCATTATTATCTTTAAATGCATCCGTTTTAATAATAACACTTCTATTCACTCCGTTATCGTTACCAAATTGAACTGGTTTAGCAATAACTGAACCGGTTGAAGGATCGAATACCTGATCAATTATTTTACCGACACCATCAACTATATCATAAGTATCTAGTCTCTTTGCTTCGCTTAAACTTGCGGAAGCATAAGGTAATTGATAAATATTATAGCCCTGGAAAGCAAAACCTTTGCTTGTACTATTTTCAGTAGCTCTTACTTTATCAAGTTTTCCACCCCAATCAAGAACGATCTCATGAGATAATTCTATTGCTTTAACTTCCGGAGCAGGAGGAGCAGAAGGTAAATCGAAGAAGTTGTTATATGCTAACTGAGCTTGTTTATCATAGAATTTAAGAAGTGAAATAGCGGAAATTCTATCAACACCCGGAATATTACCGGCAACTATTTCAGCAACTACTACTTCCTGAGTATCACCGGGAGCCATATTGAATGGACCTGATGAGCTACCTTGTCTTCTATCACCGGCAGGCAACTGATTACCATCCAACCATCCGGTTCTTGTAACAGGATCACCGGATAAGGCATATTTAGTTATAACTCCATTATATTTAAATGGATCTCCACTAATTCCATATTCTCCTTTGAAGAATCTGTAAAATTCTATAGAGCCTTCAATATCACCAAGAGTAGGGTCACCGATATTAGCATCACCATTAGCAAAATAGTATGCTGCAGTCATAGGTAAGTTAATTAAACCGGGACCAACTTGTTTGCCGTCGAAAATACCAAAATCCTGAGCGTCATCAACACCATTTTTATTGATATCCTGATTAGCAAGACCTTTTACCAATGGACCCTGGAAAAAGTCAAAACCGATAGCAGGTGGTGTGGCACCATAAATAGCATCAGTTGCATTAGCATTGTAGCAATACTGTAAACTTAAGGTGGTATCAACACCAACAAAGTCGTCACCAGCATCACCTAAATCAACATCAGCCCACATGGAGACATACATACTGTCGATGTTATATTTTTGATAACCTTTGTTGATAAATTTATATTTTCTGAAATACATATTACCAAGAGCACCTTGTTGATTGTATGCCCAAATAGTAGCTTGCATTTCAATTCCAAGAG
Source organism: uncultured Ignavibacteriales bacterium (assembly GCA_963739985.1). Taxonomy (GTDB): domain Bacteria; phylum Bacteroidota; class Ignavibacteria; order Ignavibacteriales; family Ignavibacteriaceae; genus CAVUCE01. The sequence goes on along the minus strand of CAVUCE010000021.1, from coordinate 165,416 downwards.
GATCGGCACCATAAAGAGCTTGTGTTAAGTCTTTATTTTGATCATTAGAAACGAACCATATAGTTTGATCAGCGCCAGGTACACCAGGTACATCTGTACCTGCTTCATATTTACCATCTTTGTTTTTATCATCATACGGCGCGCCTAAATTTGCCGGCCATTGTGTCCAGTCTTCTTCATATTCTGTGCGTAACTGAGCTGCTGATTTACCTTCTAAAGTAGCCTCTTGATTTAGGTCAACATCCGGGCCACCAGGATAAACGTCTGGTCTTACTCTGTATACTCTATATTGATCGGCTGTTGGATCGGATGCGGGTTGACCATCTGCCATTATTGGGCCAGGTTGTAAGCCATGATTATAAGACGAACCACCAACACGTGGTATACTATCGCCGGGAACCTTTGCTCCCCATAACAAACCAGCTTCAAATACGGCAGTTTTACCGCTACCTTTAGGATAAACAAATCCTGCATTCTGAGTTCCTTTATCGAAGTCAGAATCACCGTCGTTATAAAAACTAGTGTAGATATTGTTTATATCTAATACGCTACCTGCTCTTTGAGCAGTAACTTTCGCATTTTGTTTTTTCTTATTCTTATCACCCTTTGGGTATAGACTTGCTGTAACAAACAGCAATAGCCCAACGGAAAGAAGTATTATTTTAAATTTGTGAGCACTCATAGATTAAACTCCTATTTTTTTAATGAGCCCTACTGACAAGGTTTTAATATTGTAATTTTATTCCAAGTCTAATTTGTCTCGGTTGACTATAGATTAAGTTTCCGGTATTATCTTGATAAGCCTGTGCATAATCTATGTTAATTTTATTATACATTTGGACAAATTGAGGACCATATTTTTCAGCTAATTGTTGACCGCCTAATGATGGATCACTGAAAAATCCGTCGTCATTAGCAGAACCAGTTCTTAAGAAAACGTTATCAACATTTTTATTATCAAATAGATTAATTACGTAAATATAGATATTTGCACTTAACCTATCCCAGATAGAAATAGTTTTATCTACTCTTAAGTTAACCTGGAATGTAGATGGAGTAAGAGACGAATTCAATGGCTCTACAGGAGATCTGAATCTTGCATCACCTTCCAAACTATAATTGTTGTCGCCTTTACCTTGTCCTAAAGTGAAAGGGTGTCCGCTAGAAAAGGTAATGAGTGCTGAAACTCCAAATTGGTGTAATATAGAAGGACCATCATCTTTTCCAAAACGATAATCCAAGTTTAGATTTCCACTAACCGGATGATTAAATGTTAATGGAGAAATATAATTTGGTTTAAAAACTGTGCTAGGATCAAGAGGAGCACCAACTATACCAGCATCAGCGTTAGGGGCAGAACCTGTACCTTGAGCATCCTGGAATGACATAGAGGCATTAACCATAAATCTCTCGGTTCTTCTCATATTGAATGATATTTCCACACCTTTAGTTGTAGCAAAATCTCCGTTTGTGAAGATATAATAAGTTCCATATCCGGTAGATGAACCTACAGGTTGACGTGTATAAACAACCTGATCCAAGATATCTTTATAATATCCGGTTACGTCAAATGAAGCGAAATTTCCAATTTGTTGTGTAAATCCAACTTCATACTGAGTTGTTCTGGTAGGTCTAACATCGAAACCAACCGGATTTTGTACAAATAATCCACCTGTAATTTCATGAGCAAATAAGTTTAAGCCCATATAAGAATCTCTCAATCTTGACTGCTGAACAAATTTACCATACTGAGCATGGAATATTGTATTATCAGTAATAGGGAATGAGAAACCAAGTCTTGGACTAAGTGAAGTAAAACTAGGTACTTTTGCTAATCCATTAGGATCGTATTTGAAAGTACTTTTGTTTATAGTCAAATTAGGTTTAGATGGATCTTTTAATGTCATGTTATCGGTATTGATATAATCAAAACGTAAACCGGCATTAACTAGTAAGTTTTCATATTCAAGTTTATCTTCTACATAAACACCTGCAAATACAGGTTTCTTTGGAGCATATTTACCTGTGTTGTAATCGCTTGATCCGCTAAATAGATTACCTTGCATATCATAACCGTAATTATTTACGCCATAGTTAACATTATAACCAATTAGACGTTGATCAAGTGATTGACCGGAAGGATCAGCTGTATATTCATCATATAGTTTTGATAATGAACCAGAAGTTGGAATAGCATAATGGTGAATATCATATATCTGAAATTCAGCACCAAACTTCAAGTTGTTTGATTTGCTTAATTCAGTTGAAAATGATCCGCTAAAATTCCAGTTTTTGTTGTTATCCAATGAGTAGTTAGAAAGTATTGAATTTGGAGCTGCAAATTGGAATAAGTATATACTTACAGGTGTTGGTGAAGAGTATCTTCCACCAGCACTAGGTGTCCAGCCAACACCAAGAGCTTGATTATCTTGCAAATCATTATAATTGTAGAAATTATCTTTCATGATGGGATCATAAGTTTTTCCACCATTAAAGAATAACCCAGCACTAACTTCATAATAAGTATTAGCACTTAAAATATGAGTAAACTTCAAGTTTACTGTACCATTATAAGATTTTTGAATTGGTATTCTGTTTAAATCAAGGATATCAGCTATATTACCTGTGTTATTACCAAAAGCACCGCCTCGATCACTTGTAATTGATGTATAAGATCCTGATAATCTTACAATAAAAGGATTTAAATCAAATGTTAAAGTACCTGTTCCATTATACCTTTGGCTAGCATTTTTATAAACAGCGCCTCCCGGATAATTCAGTACAACTGAATCTCCAGTTCCTGGATCAGTAATTAATCCGAGGTTAATTCCATCAAAACCTTGAGGATTTTGATCTTGTTCATATCTGCTATTAAATAAACCAAAGAATTTAACTTTTGGTGTAAAAACAGGACCGCTTAATGTTCCTGTAAATTCTGAATAACCATACCAGTAAGCACCTAGTCTTTTCTTGCCGTCAAAAATATCCTTTTTACTTTTGAAAGTAACGTTATCTGTGATATATTCTAAACTAGCTTTTATTTGAGGACCACCGGTTTTTAATTGTGTTCTAATAATTCCGGCATTAGCGCCGCCAAACTCAGCAGTATAACCACCGGCTTGAACTTGCATTTCCTCAATCGCATCCTGAACTATAGTAACAGCCTGTCCGCCAAAAACAGGATCGGTTATGTTAGTACCTTCAAGGTAATAACCAACTTCATCCTGACGACCACCTCTAACATATACTGTATTATCTTGTACAGTTACGCCGGGAGTTAAAGCTAAAATTTCATTAACTCCACGAACCGGTAGAGCTTCTATTTCTGCGTTAGTTGTGGTTCTGATAGCGTTAGTGTTACTTTTATTAATCAGAGGCCGCTTCGCAACAATTTCAACTTCGCCAACAGCAACTCCTTGAGCGGGAAGTCTGAAATTCATTTCAGTTGTCAAATCGGTATTGACACGAATTTCGGTAACAGTTACCGTCTTATAACCCAGATATGATGCCTTTAAACTATAAGTACCCGCATCCAGGTTACTAATCACATATTCTCCATTTATATCGGTGGCTGCACCAAAAGAAGTACCAACAACTATTACGTTGGCTCCAATTAATGGCTCACCTGTCTGGAGATCTGTAACTTTACCTTTAATTTTTCCTACTGTACCTGCATACACAAGGGCAGGCAGAAACAGCAAGAAAAATAGGGCGGTAATCTTTCGTTTCATATTCTCTCTCCTATATTAGTGATTGGTTAATATTTATCCCAACAATAGAACACAGCACAACTAGATGTACGTATTCAAAAATCTTGGGGGTAATAAATATTGAAAAGAAATAATTTTCTACAGAAGACACTGTAAATATCGCCAAATTTACTAGCCATGCAGTTATTAAAAACGTTGAAAATCTACTAAATTAAAAATGCATGGGTAACGTCTTAAAAAACTAATTTAAAGTCAACAGTTTTTGTAAATTTTAATGAACAATAACGTGGCTGAAAACATGTAATTTAAGCCCAATACCGAATAAAAATGAATTTTAAAACTGCCAGTATTTCTGTCTTATTTCCCCTTTATTTATCTCTCCAAGCCGAGCAACGAAAATTAAATGCTTATTTTAGTATTGTAAACAAGTCATTTATACCTATCTCTTGTAATTTATTAAATTAATCTATTAAAATCATAATCTTATTTAACTTAAACAAGTAAATTTATAAAAATACAAATATATGTGAAATTTTGTATAGTGCAATAGTTTTCAAATAAAAAATAAAAATATTTATCACTTCGTATTTTTTTAACAAAAAAGCAATTTAGCCATAAAACTACAAAGGGTGCCGAAAGCACCCTTAAACCGAAACATTTTAAAATCCGCTATTTTGAAGCATTGACTTTTGCGTTTTCAACCAAAACTGAGTATGAATAACCAGCTCCAAAATCTTTATTTGTCTCAACTGTTCCCTCAGCTATAACAGTTTCGCCGACCTGTGCATTATCTTTACTTGTTATTAATAAATCGTAATCACTATTATTTATACTGGTACCGTCTTGTATGTGAATCCAGTTTCTTCCCATAATATTAGCATTAAACTTAGTAACTTTGCCTTTTATTTTGATAACTTTTCCGGCTAATCCGTCCTTGTTTTTATAAACTTCTGCTATGGTTTTACCACCGGCAACAGGCTTAACACTAACGTCTTCTTTTGCAACAGTATTTACCTGACCATGAACAGAACTTAATGTTTCTTTCTGATCTGCAGTACTTGAACTAGGTGCCGTTGTACTTACGTCTTGCACAAAAAGTATTTTATCAAATTTCCTGTCCAATGATTTACTATAAAAATCTTTCATCTCCATACTTTTATTAAAATAAATCGTTGTACCTTTTTCAATATTTTTTTGTGGAGCCGCAATCCAGTAATCATTTCCGTCTTCAGATACCTCAAAATAAGAATAGTTGGCAGCATCAATTCTATCTAGAACTTTTGCTGAGTGCGTACCGGCCGGCATTGCTTGAAGGGTTTTATTTGTGTTATCTTCTTTTTTATTACATGCTGTTAAACTGAGTAATGAGATTATTAAAATTGTGAATATAGAACGTTTCATATCTTCCCCGTAATAGGTATTAAAATTAGTAATATTTTACGCCATAATATAGAAAAGACGAAGGTAAACTCCGAGAGATAAATTTAGGGACAAAAATAATTCGTTTTAATTTAAGCAGATAAAAATTTATCTATCCCCAAAAAAAATTACAATTTCATTAATCATTCAGAACAGAGTATATTTGTATCTAGCTTAAAATTTTAATTATCCGGTAAGTTTATTTACAAATGGAATCGATACAATTTTGGATTAGTCATTATGGTTATTTGGGGATCTTTTCACTATTGGTTTTAGGGATCGTTGGTATACCAATTCCGGATGAAACAATATTAACGCTTTCCGGCTATTTAGTATATACCGGACAACTTCATATACTTCCCACATTCTTTTCCGCATTTCTTGGAAGCGTAACAGGTATATCTATTAGTTATGCAATTGGAAGCACATTTGGACATCATGTATTAGTAAAATACGGCCATTTTGTTCATATAACAGAAAAACGTTTGGATAAAGCGCATAACTGGTTTGAAAGAACCGGAAGATGGGCTTTGTTAATCGGATATTTTATTCCGGGAGTTCGGCACGTTGTTGCTATTTTAGCAGGAACTTCGGAATTACAGCTCTGGGAATTTGCGGTGTTCGGATATACGGGTGCTTTTATGTGGACTTCTACATTTATTTTAATAGGATATTTCTTCGGTCCGAAGTGGAAAATTATTCTACACCAAGTTGATAAACATTTAATTTTATTTTCAATTGTTCTGATGTTATTACTTTTTTTATTTTTTTATATTAGAAAAAAAAGGAAAAACGGAACAGTCGAAGATTAATCATCTTCCGGCAATAAATGAACCATATACTGATGTTGCTGATGTTATATAACCTAAATTTCCGGAGACAAACTTAAATGAATCGGGAATAATTCGAAAATTTCTGAATACACCCAAAAGATTGCTTAGCGTAACAAGAGCAGACCAGAAGAACCATATCAAAATTACAATCCGCTTAACCACAATATTAGAGATTGACATAATAATAGATAAATAGTTAGTTGGTAAATTTTAAAAGCCGGAAATCAATTTGAAATATTTTTAGGAATTGAGCGAGAGTTTTTTTGAAAAGCAGAAAGTCTTTATACAAGATCACAAATTATGTAAGATATTTCTTCATCGAAGTTTTAATATTCTCAACTCTTTCAATTGCCAGCGGGTGAGATGAGAAATAATTAAATACAGGCTCATTTTTACCGGAGACGCCCGCAAGTCGGTGCAATACCGAAATAGATGCTTTCGGATCATAGCCGGCAGCATACATTAGCAGAGAGCCAAACGAATCAGCTTCTAACTCTTGAGTTCTGGAATAACCATTTTGTAATAGATTATTAATCGTTCTTACGGCAACACCCGAACTAAATCCGGTTGGCTTAGTTAATACTGAAAGTAAGTTGAGAGATGAATTTGTGAGTGTTCTATTAAATATATGCCATTTCACTACATGTGCAATTTCATGACCAAGTATAAATGCAATTTCATCTTTATCATAATTACACAACTCTAAAATTGATTTTGTAGTAAAGATGTAGCCGCCGGGAAGAGCAAATGCATTTACATCTGATGATACAACGCTTTTAAAAACAAAAGTATGCAGCTCATCATTTAATTTTGAAACAAGATTTTTCCCGATTTCAGATAAAATTAAATTTGTGTCCTCATTTGAATCGAGTTGAATCTGCTGAAGTAATTTTGAAGCCAATTCTTTTCCTACTACATTTTCAGCTTCAACCGCCTCTGCTTCTGTGCCTGCAACAGATTTATAAAACCATCTTCCTTTTCTTAATGTTTGACCGGCTTTTTTGCCTATATATTTAAAAACTTTTTCCAAAAACCAACCTTATATAATACTAAACTTAATTTACAAAATTATTCAATGGGGGTAAGTGTTTTTACTTCTATTAATAAAAAAAGGCACGAACCGAGGGATAGTTCGCGCCTTGGGAGTTTTACATGAAATTAGTAAAAGAATCTATGATCCCCAATCATCGGAAATTAAAACCCCGTTGGATCTAACCGATAGATTACCATCTGTATCATTTGAAGATCTTGATTCTCGCATCGAATTTTTTGCAATTTTAAATTTTGATATCAACTCTTGCAAATGAAGAGTTAATCTGTTTAAGTCCTCAGCGGCTCTAGCTATTTGTTGAGTTCCGGCAGCACTCTCTGATGTAACGCTTGTTATAGATTCAATGTTTCTACTTATTTGTTCGGATGCAGCCGATTGTTCTTCGCTAGCTGCTGCAACTTGTGCCGCTACATCAACAACTTCTGTAGATGACTCTATTATTAGATGAAGCGACTGCCCGGCTTTTTCCGCCATTTCTCTTCCGGCTTTAACTTCAGAAGTTCCTTCATTCATAGACACTACAACTTGATTTGTATCTTTTTGAATTTGCTTTATCATTGCCGCAATTTCTTTAGTTGCTTTAGTAGTTCGTTCAGCCAATTTTCTAACTTCATCAGCCACAACAGCAAATCCTCTTCCTTGTTCTCCTGCTCTAGCTGCTTCAATTGCAGCATTCAGAGCGAGTAAGTTTGTTTGATCTGCAATATCATCAATTACTTGAACTATTTCGCCGATTTGATCACTTTCTTTTCCTAGTTCACGTACAGCATCTGCAGAATGTGTTACAACTTCAGCAATTCTTTTCATTCCGTCAACTGTAGCTTGAACAACTTTACCACCTTCTTTAGCAATTTCTCCAGCTTTCTTAGCACTACCCGAGGCTGTTCCCGAATGTTTTGTAGTTTGTAAAATAGAAACCGTCATTTGATTAACTGCACCGGCAACTTCATTTGCTTGCGCACTCTGTTCCTGCGCCCCGGCGGCTAACTCTTCCGTGCTAGATGAAATTTGATTGCTTGCACTTGCAGTTGCTTGTACAGCATCATTAACCTCTTGTAGAATAGAACCAACAGAATCACCAAGATTGTTAATACTGTTTTTAATCATTCTATGCTGACCCTTATAATCCGCAACAACTCTTGGAGTAAAATCACCTGTTGACATAATCTCAAGAACTCTTGCACCATCTTGTATAGGCAAGATAATAGCGTCGAGCATATCATTTAATCCACTAATTAATTCTTTATAAACACCTTCAAATTTTTTAATATCGCCTCTATTATCAAGCAGTCCATTTTTTGAGTCTACGATTAGCCTATTTATTTCTTCCGCCAGATTTCTAATTCTATCTCTTACCTCCTCATATGCATCAATTCCGCCCTGCGCTTGAACAATCATTTTATCAACTATTCTTGCCATATCACCAATTTCATCTTTTATTGTAAAATGAAGTTGCTGCGTAGCTTTCTCAACTTTAGTATTTAAATCGCCTTTAGCCATATCGGTAAGACCATTACCAAGATTGGTAATACATACGGATTGAAGCTGGGCAACTCTTTCTGCTACTGTTTTTACAGGTTTCACAATACTTTTAGTTATGTATATTGAAAGGACTAAAACAAACACGAAGACTAAAATTCCTATTATTATCATTAAAGTTTTAGCGCTATGAAATGTATCATCCGCGGCAATTCCATCATCTCTAACCAGCTTGTTTTGGTAAGATATTAGTTCTCTTATTACACCAAAATAATTATTCTGAGCAGTACGAAATTCCCCGAATAAAACTGCTTTAGCATTTATCATATCGTGCTTATCTATTAAGCCAATAAGTCTGTCTCTCGCCGGAGTATATTCATTGTCACGGATATTAGTCATCTTGTTCAGTATACTTATCCCTGTATCACTTTTCATTGTTCTCTTTAATGAATCTATTCTGGCATCAACTATTTTTCCGGCGGCAGTAATTCTTAATCTTTCTTTAGCTTCTTTTGCATCATCTTCAATTAAGATATAATTACGTACAACTCTAGCAGATTCATTTACAGCACCGACAATATCGTTTGCCCAAACCGTTTTAGGGAACCTGTCATTGACCAATGTCTGGGTGCCTTCATCAAGCGATGAAAGCCTATTTAGCGAAACCAATCCGAAAACAATCAAACCGATAAGTGCAATAGCAAAACCTATAGTTAAGCGGTAACCGATTTTTAAATTATTAATCATTTTTTTCTCTTTTCATTTTTCTGTTTCTAATAAAGGGATAGATATTTTTATCTCAGTATTTTTATTTTCTTCACTTTTAATTTCTATGTAACCATTAAATAGCTCTAAAACTTTCTTAACAATAGCTAAACCAAGCCCGATTCCTTCTTCCGAGTCTTTGTTTTCACCAAACTTGCTAAATACTCCTATTTGAAATATTGAATTTTTAGGCATTCCCCGCCCATTATCTTTTATTGATAAATTATAAAATTTCCCCTGCTTTGCTCCCTCTATTAAAATTTCGGTTCCCTTTTCAGAATACCTTAATGCATTTTCTATTAATTCTTTTAGAATTAGCAAAAAGTAAGCTTCAACAATCTGGACAGAAGCATCTTCTACTTTTATTTTAATATCTTTCTCTCTTTTGAATTCTTTTGAATACACCAAAGCATAAGAATTAATTATGTAGCTCTCTAACCGGAATTGCTTTTTGCCCCTTACAATCTCATTCTTATCAATTGATAAAAGCTCAGCATACTTTATAAACTTTTCAATTCTCCTATGAAGTCTTTTGCCTGATTTATAGATCCCGGAAATAACTTTGCTTATCTCATCAGGTGTTAAAGTATCTATATTATTTTGTGCAATTTCCGAGAAACCTAAAATTCCAACTAACGGAGTTCTCAACTCATGAGGAAATTTCCTAATAAGAGTATTTCTTAATTCATCAACAATTGCGGTATAATTTTCTTTTTTTGTAAGCCTAGCGTTTATTGCATTTAACAAATCATTTGCGCGAAAAGGCTTAGTTAAATAATCATCGGCTCCTAAAGACATACCTTCTCTTAAATCATTCATCTCAGCTTTTGCCGTTAAAAATATGAATGGAATTGAAGCAGTATTTTTATCTTTTTGTAGAAGTTTTAATAACTCCATTCCATCCATGCCGGGCATAAAAATATCACAAACTATTAAATCGGGGTTACACTCGTTAGCCTGTTTGAAACCTTCATTTCCATCCTCCGCAAGCTCTACTTCAAAATCTTCGGCTTCCAAAAGTTCTTTAATGTTTAAGCGAACATCTCGTTCATCTTCAACAACTAATATTTTATTCAATATCCTCTCAAAAAAATAAAATCTTTTACTATGTTATTATCGGATTAGTTAATAAGAAAGTGTAATGAAATGTTGCGAGTGGGAATATTTTGGAGTGAATTTCCTAATACCGGTGTAAAAATAAATGAGCTGCTTACATAAAACGGGTTTTAATTGAGTTCATATTCTAAATTAGATTTTTGATTTTCTAATTGCAGCAGAATATTTTTTACTGATAAAAAATGGTTCAGCAACATTGTTAAGATAAATTAAAAAAGATGAGTTGTGCCATTTTTCCATTTTTGCAATAAAGTTAATATTAATTATGGTTGATCGATGAATACGCAAGAAATATTGAGGCGGCAAAGAATCCTCCCAACTCTTTATAGTTCTTCGTATTAAAAACGATCGATCGTTTGTTAATTTTAATAGAGTATATTGATTTTCTGCAGTTATATATTTTATGTCTTTAACAGCTATAAAACCGGGCTTATCTTTTACATCCATAAAAATTTTATCTTCAATCGAATATTTATCAAGTCCCGCCTCTTTTGTTTTATTCAGGTTTGCAGTTAATATGTTTCTTTTGTTTAATCTAACTTTTATTGCATTTAAAAGTTCTTCCGCCCTAAAAGGTTTGAATAAATAATCATCAGCGCCCAATTCCATCCCAAGCCTAATATCTTCCCGTTCAACTTTTGCAGTTAAGAATAAAAATGGAATTGTTCTAGTTGAGTTGTTTTGAGATAAAGTCTTGAGAACATTATAACCATCGACAAGCTTCATCATTATATCACAAAGTATTAAATCGGGTATAATCTCTAAAGCTTTTGTAATGCCTTCCTTGCCTGATGGAACTGCAAATACTTTATATCCCTCTTCTTCTAATAGTGTAGCAATATTCTCTCTAACAGGTTTTTCATCTTCAATTACCAGAATTGTTTCATTATTCATGATTCACCTTTTGGGGAATTTTAACAGTAAAAGTTGTGCCTTTACCTTCTTTTGAAATAAAATTTATTTCACCATCATGCAATTCAACTGATTTTTTTACAATAGATAAACCCAGGCCGGTTCCTTGAATCTCGCCAATATTACTTCCTCGATGAAATGGTTCAAATAGGTTTTTTTTATCAAAATCCGGTATTCCAACTCCTTCATCTTTTACAATTATTTTTATATTATCATTTTCATTATTCAGCTCCAAATTTACAGATGAACCTGCCGGTGAATACTTGACCGAGTTTGATACTAAATTCGTAATAATAAATCGAATTAGATTGGGATCAATAAAGTACGATTTAGCTTCTATAAGATAATTAAAATATATATCATGACCTTTACTGTTGTTTTTAATTTCCTCTATAATTTCTTTACAAAGTTTTTGCAAATCTGTCTTTTGAGGTTTGAAAATAATTTTACCGGATTCGGTTCTACTGATAGTCAGCACATCATCAAGAAGTCTTGTTACATAATCCACTGAAGACTTTATCCTCGATATATGTTCGATTACTTTTTCCTGGCTCCATTTCTTACCGTATCTTTCGATTAATTCCGTAGAAGATAAAATTGAAGTAAGCGGTGTTCTGAATTCATGAGATGCGGTTGATATAAATCTACTTTTTAGTTCATTTAAATCCTTTTCTTTGTTTAAAGATTGACTAAGCATCATCTCATATTCTTTTTCCTTTTCTAATTCTTGTTCAAGCTTATTATTTATTCTATTAAGTTCCAGAGTTCTAATTTTTACCAGCTCTTCAAGGTGTTTACGATAAACTTTCAATTCGTCTTCTGCCTGAACCTTTTTGGTAATGTCTTCCTTAATAGCCAAAAAGTGAGTTATTTTGCCTTCTGAATTTCTTATCGGACTTATAATTGCGGATTCCCAAATTAATCTGCCATCTTTTGTTTTATTCTGAAAAATTCCGGACCAGTTTTTTCCACCAATTATTGAATCCCATAATTCTTTATAAATTCCTTTACTCATAAAACCCGACTTTAATATTCGCGGATTCTGCCCAATAACTTGGTCTCTAGAGTATCCAGTAACCGAAGTAAATTTAGGATTTACATATTCAATATTGCCTTGTGAGTTAGTCAGAATTATTGAGACAGGACTTTGCTCTACTGCGGAGGAAAGCTGTAGAATTTTCTCTTCGTTCTTTTTAGCTTCGGTTCTGTTGCTTATAAATGTATAAATGAAGCCTTCATTAAATCTTGCACTAACCTCCACCCAAATAATATTACCGTCTTTCGCTCGATGAGTAGTTTCAAATCTCGCGAAACCATTTGTAATTATTTCATCGATTCGCTGTAATGTTTGAGTTGTATTTTCCGAAGCCTCTAAATCACTTATCCGCATATTAAGTAATTCATCATGAGAATATCCGGACATTTTGCAATAGGTATCATTTGCTTCTATGATTTTAGCAGATTGATTGATTATAAAAAAACCATCTAACGCTGTCTGAACTATTGTTCTATATTTTTCTTCATTTTCTTTTAATATTTTTTCGGCATTTTTTCTATCAGTGATATCGTAAATTGTACCAAACATAAATTGAGGATTTCCATCACCAGTAAATGTTAATTTCCCTTTGCCGTAAACCCACCTTATATCATTATCAGATTTTCTAACAATTCTATATTCTTTATCAAAATTCTTTTTCTTGCCGATTACCTCATTTGTAAAATAATTTAACATTTCTTCTCGTTCATCCGGATGCACAAGTTCGAGCCAGGATTCAAAATTTTTAATATGGTTCGCAGGTATTCCTAAAATGGAGCTCATCACTTCAGTGCAAGTCCAGGTATTATCTTCGATGTTTAAATTGTAAGTACCAATTTGTGCAACTCTCTGGGATTCGGAAAGTAATGATTCTCTTTCTTCTAAAGCTTTCCTAATTTTTTCTTGTTCACTAATATCAAAAATGATTGAAAATAATATATTTTTGCCACGCATTTTTATAGGAGAAGAGTGTACTTCAACAGTTCGAATTGCTCCATTTGCAAGACGATGAGGAGCTACAAATTTATTTTCTATTTCATGAATGGCGTTGTTACGCCTGATTTTAATATCATCTTCCGATAATATATTAATGTCTTTAATATTCATCCACAATAATTCAACTTGATCATAACCATAAAATTGAACAGCCGCATTATTTGCTTTTAAGATTTTACCGGAATCAGGATCAACCAGAAGCATCACTGCATCGTGTTTCTCAAACAATGCTCTAAATCTCTGCTCACTTTCTTTTAAAGCAGATTCTGTTTTAAATCTCTCGGTAATGTCTCTGGATACTCCCAAGAGAGATGTAACTTTTCCCTCTTCATTTTTAATAAATGTAGTTACAACTTCAACGTCTATAATACGGCCATTTTTGTGCGGCTGTTTAATTTCATTTCGATTAACTCTGGCAGATGATTCACCTTCTTCATAAAGTCGTTTTTTTTCATTCAGAATTGGCAGGATTTCGTTGTAAGAATCTTTTGTTAACGCATCTTTAAAACTGATTTTTAATATTTCTTCCTGAGTAAATCCCCGTAATTTTTTAATCGAAGGACTTACAAATTCAAATTTTTCATTTATAAGATCATACCGCCAAATTACATCAGCTGTATTATCAGCAATAAGTTTATATAACTTTTTGCTTTCTTCAGTCTTTTGATGTTCTTCTTTTAGTGTGGAAATTCCATTTTTTAATAACTTAAAAAGTACGATCGATATTATGATAAAAAACGTAGTATTGGTTAATATCCTTACACCGAAACGGTGCAGTTGAGGTATTTCAATTTGAGTAGCAATAAATTCTGATAAGAAGAGCCACAATAAGCATGCAAAAAGAAAGATTATAACTGTCCTTTTTGCTATGGAAAGCTCTGAAGAACGCCAAAAATTTTTAATAAATTTTATCATAAAACAAGATTAAGTATGTACTTAAACCACAAGACTTTGAATTATATATAGGATAACTGGAGAAACAGAAAATATCTTTAAGAAGACCCCTGGTATATTTTTCGGATTAAATCAGTACTTCCACCAACTTAAGATTAATTAGTGTTAAGTTATTTGGTAGCAGAATGTATTTTGTAAAAACAAGAGCGTTTATTTATAATGTTATATAATTATCGAATATTTCGCAATTATATTTAGCACAACTGTTAATATTATTTTTCATTTTTATAAGCTTACCCAATATTAAATATGCGTTAAACAACTAATTACTGTTGCAATTATTGCTTTTATATAAACTTTAAATTAGATTACTCGTTACCACAGCACATCTTATTACTATCCCGTTTCAAAAGACCGGGTATGTTTTTTACAAAAATTATTCTATTTGCGGATTATAATTTCTAACTAGGATTTTATCACCTTTCGGAGAGAGAGCACAAAATGGGCGAGGGCTTAATTGAAACGTTGCATGCTGCGCGTATAAAAAATGGTACTGTAAAACTAAAGAAAGACGGGGAAAAGTATTTAGTGATTCATAAAAAATCTATATTGGGTTTTGCTCTTCGCAAAAAGATTTTTGAGTTTAAAAATTATGAAGAAGCAGAAGATTTATACCGAAATATTAAAACCGATATGAATTACAGCTATTATTATAAAAAGGTATAGTGTATAAGTTCATTTGAATTATTAAAAAGAAAATGCAATAAAATTTCTATATCAAAAGCAGTATTCATTGAACTACGATTTTTTGAGATAAACATTACCATTGATTGTTTCAATAGTAACATTGTTTTTGCCACCATCAATTTCGGCCTTACCTGTTAAAGTTTTTCTAGGTGTTCCGTTTGAATCGTCCCAATTATCACTTTCACTCTGCGCCAATTTAAAATCACTATAAATTTTATATTTTCCGATACTGTTTTTAGTATACTTTAATTTTACATTTATATTCATTGATAATCCGGCCGGAACAGTTAAATAAATATCACCGTGCATTGAAATCAATTTGACATGCCTATCTCCTTGCTGTTGGATTACCAATCATAACCGCATTTACATCACCGCCCATTGTGGTTGCTTCAATCCATCCATTAACTTTATCTAATTTAATATCGCCACCCATAGTTTTGGCTTTTACATATTTGTTTGCCGAACCAACTTCAATTTTACCGCCCATTGTAGATAACTTTGCTCCGTTAGGTGCGCTTGTAATTTCTAAATCGCCACCCATACTCGAGACATTAACTTCATCGCCAATTTGTTCACTGCCGGATTGTTCATAATTTTTTCTGGTAACCGATCCTCCCATGGAAGAACCTCTCACGCCGCCTTTAACATTTTCTAATAAAACATCACCACCCATTGTCTTTACATTGCCGTCCAAATTAGAATCAGTGAGTTTAATATCGCCGCCCATTGTCGTCAATTCGATTGAGCCTTCCAGATTATGCAGAATAAGATTACCGCCAAGTGTTTTGCCGCTAATGTTACCATTCATATTATTAATAGAAATTTCACCGCCCATTGTTTTTAATCTAACATTAAATTTTTCCGGGACTTTTACTTTTACGGTTAGTTTATAATTATTAACGGAGCTATGCGTTATTAGTCGTGATATAACATCTACCCCTTCGGAATTTTTGCTCATGTGCACGATATCAGAAGTTTTATTAAGATCAGAAATAATTTCAACTCTCACAAGATTTTTATTCCAACCTTCAATCTCTATGGCGCCGCCATTTTTAAGATCTACATTCAAATTTTCATTTTCTTTGACAGAAAATTCTTGAGTGTTATCGCTTAGATTCTGATTACCATCTGAGCTCACTAATCCCAAAATATTATTTGAGGGTGGAAGATATGCTCCGGTAAAAAACAAAGTCATAAAAAATAACGAAGCAAAAAACATTGTCTTTTTCAATTTGAACTCCATCTTAATTTCTAACGAGATTTCTTAATTACAATTTTTTCATTAACTGCATTTAATTTAATACTTGCGCCGCCTCCATTTATAATATACTTGGCGCTGACATTTGGAGAATATTCATTCGCATCAAAAGATTGAGCCGGAAAATCAGATTGAATAATATTTTTTGCATTGTCTCCGCCATCGTCATATGTTGAAACATTTGCAGAAATTTCGGCTTTAGATGAAGAAGGAATATATAATGTTATTCTCCCGTTTGATGTAGAAATTTTACTGAAAGTATTTACTTTAGGATTTAATTCGACATACACATCTCCAGCGGCTGTGCTTGCATCAATAGACCCGTTGATATTTTTGAGTGTTAAACTTCCGCCGAATGTTTTGGCTTTTACTTCTCCACTGGCGCCGGATAAATTGATATTTCCACCATTAGTCGTACAAGTTACACTTCCGTTTACTTTTCCAATTGAAATACTTCCGCCTAAAGTTTTTATTTTTGCATCTCCGGCAACGTTACCAACTTTAATATCTCCGCCAAACGTATTAACATCAATATCTCCAAGGCTGTTTGCCGTTTTAACATCTCCGCCCATGGTAGATACTCTACAATTTTTACCTAGATTACCGATGATAATATCGCCGCCTCTAGTAAGTAATTTTGAATTATTTCCGATATCACCAATATGAAGATCGCCTCCGTTCGTGGTAAGCTCGGCAGTTCCCGTTATGTTTTTTGAAACTATATCACCGCTTCCGGTCTTTACTGCTGCATTACCTTTTAAGTTGCCTCTAAATTCTATATCACCTTGATTTGTAGAAATTGACACATTAAATTCCGTCGGAAGATCGACAACAATATCATGACTTCCACCCCATCCCCAACCTGAGTTATTTAGAACAGTCACTGTATTTCCGGATTTTGAAATGCTAATTTGATTTGACTCATTTTCACTAACACCGTCAATTTTAACGGAAACTTCCAATTTGTCCCATGGCCTTATGGTTATGTCTCCGGTTAAGGTTGTAATTTTAAGTGTACCGCCTTTTTCAACCGGGATTGTTTTTGTTATCTGATCATCTGCCGCATAGCTTGCATGAAATATTGCCGCGGCAAAAAACAACACACATAATTCTTTAAATATATTCATTCGTTTCATTGTAATTGTTCCTCCTTCAGTAAAGAAGCTGCACGAATACGTATGTATTCATTATCGTCTTTATTTGCTTTTTGAGTTAAGATTTTTTGCGTCTCAGCATCAATTGGTTGTCCTCTGAAACTTGCTGCCGCGAGTCCGTTTATTGCCATAATTCTAAGCGCTGAGTTATCATCGTGAACCAACACATTTAATAAACAACTTTTAATCTCTTTGTCGTAAGGTAGATTTAGTAAAGCTTTTAAAGCTTCTCTTCTCACACCTGGATTTGCGTCTGATTCTGCAGACTTTACAAGCGCTACTTTAACTTGTGAATCCACACCGTTCTTATTATTTGTGTTTGTAGATAAAGCATTAACAGCTTCAATACGCGCGCCTGGATTTTTTTCATTTATTAATGCTTTTGCTAAAATGTTTTGTATAGTAGGATCATTTATTCTTCCTTTCATTGTAACAGGCTTTACAGCATCAAAAGTAAACTCAACTTGTCCGTCGTTTATTCCGGTATTTGAAAATCTGATGTTTGTAATCAGAGTATTATTATCAGGTAACATTCCTTTTTGAATTAAAGAATTAGCATCTGTAGAATTTGAGGAAAACAAGGCGTAACCGAGTCCCAAACCAATAATTAAAGTAAATGCGCCGGTGATAGCCGGAGTTTTATTAATCCAGAAAAATTTAGAAATCGCTTCTACGGATTTAGCTAAAAAAGATTTTTTAGAAATCTCATACTCCAAACCGATTCTAAACTGTCTTCGTGCATCTTGTAAAAATTTCTCGTCAACTTCTGCCGGTTTTTGTTTTTCTATCAGAGTATAATATTTGTTCAACTCGTCAAATTCAGACTGACAATCGTTACATTCAATCATATGCGAATGGAGCTGATTCATTTCTTCTTCACTCAATTCATTGAGCAAGGCTAGTTGTATAAGTTCTTTAAATTTTTGATGTTCCATGGTTTTCCTCTCTCTCGTCCTAATCGTAAAATCCTTTCAGATTTTCTCTCATTTTCTGTGTTGCTAAAAACAAATAATTTTTAACAGTTCCTTCAGTACAATTCATCATCGATGCTATTTCTCTTATTTTATGTCCGTTATAATGTTTTAAAGTAAATACCATTGCTTGCTGCGGAGAAAGTTTATTTATTGCACTCTCAATTTTTTCTGATATTTCTATATTTAAAGCAGCACTGTCGGTTTTAGTATCTCCGGCTATAGTTTCTGATAAAGTCCTTGTTTCGCCATCTTCAACTTCCACTCCTTCATCCAAAGAAGCTATTACTCTTTTCTTGTTTCTTGTCTTATACGTGATGCAAACATTTGTTGCAATCCTATAAATCCATGTTGAGAACTCACTTCTAAATTCAAATTTTTTGATTGCCTTAAATACTCTCAGGAAAACATCCTGGTAAATATCCTTTGCGTCATCGTAATTTTTGACGTAAGAATAAGCTATACCCAGAACATGCTTATCATATTGATTTATCAGCAGTTCGAAGGCATTTTTGTCTCCTTTTTGCGCTCTCTTTATAAGTTCGTTTTCTTCTTTACTCATAATATTTTGTTCTCAACTATTTTATTAGACCTTAACAAATCGAAAAGGTTGGGGGAGATTTAATATTTTTTTACTTGAATAGAATTAGGAGAAAAAGAAATCTTTGGAAGTATTATTTTAATTTAGTAAATGAACAGTAAATTTTCATAATGTTATTTTTGAAATTTTATCAAAGATAATTTAATCGCTTTTATTATTCGCACTTAAATTCTAAATTAAATTTACAATACTATTTCTAAGTAATTATTTTATTTTTAAATATTATTCGATTTATTGATTAATAAAACCTGAGGGATTTGTATGGAATATAAAAAAATTAATAACTCCAAAGTAGAAATCTCCAGACTAGGATACGGCTGCTGGGGAATTGGCAAAGCTATGTGGGGCGGAGCCGACGATAATGAATCAAAAAAATCTTTGCATAAAGCTATTGATGAAGGAATAAACTTTTTCGATACCGCATTAGTCTACGGTAACGGACACAGCGAAAAACTAGTCGGAGAAGTAGAAAAAGAATCCGGCAAAAATTTATTTGTTGCCTCAAAAGTCCCTTCAAAAATATTTGAATGGCCTGCTTCCGATAATTCATCATTAACGCAATCTTTTCCCCAAAAACATATTATCGAAAGCACGGAAAAAAGTCTGAAAAATTTAAAGCGGGATTATATTGATTTAATGCAATTCCATGTTTGGAATGATAAATGGTCGAGTGAGGATGAATGGAAAGAAGCGATTGAAAAATTAAAGAAAGACGGTAAAGTTCGATTCTGGGGAATTTCAATTAACGATCATCAGCCCCGGAATGGAATTGATGCAGGAAGAACCGGGCTAATTGATAGCTACCAGGTTATTTTTAATATTTTTGATCAAAAACCTGTTGATCATTTGCTTCCTTTTGCAAAAGCAAATAATATTAGTATAATTGCTCGTGTTCCCTTTGATGAAGGTTCATTAACAGGAAATATTGGTCCTACCACAGAATTTCCTATCGGAGATTTTAGATCTGAATATTTTAGAGGAAAAAGGAAGCTTGATGTAAAACTGAGAGTTGATGAGATCTGGAATGACGTTAAAGATGAATGTGATTCTTTATCAGAAGCGGCTTTGCGATTTATTATTAGTCATGATGCTGTCACTTCTGTAATTCCGGGAATGCGAAAGGAAAAAAACTTAATGGCAAATGTTAAAAGCGTTACCAAAGGGTCATTATCGCCGAGGTTAATAGAAAGATTAAAAGTTCATAAATGGGAAAGAAATTTTTACGAATAGCGAAATATTGTTTACACGTAACTCTTTGTTATATAATGCTTTGTTTCTTCATTCCATTTGATTATTTTGATGTGGGGAAAATACTAATAATTAATATGGGGAATTCATGTCGAAACTCAACTCTTGTCTCTTCTGGCTTTCAATATCACTCTTGTTAATCTCTCAAACTTCATTTGCACAAATTTCATCTTTTGAATTTGTTAATTATCCGAATTCAACTTCAGCACTTGGAAGCGGAAGACAAGCTGTCTCTTCTTTTAATGGCTTTGACGCTTTAAAGTTTAACCCGGCAAATTTGTTAAACACAAAATCACTCGATATTACTTTTTTTCATCAGCCGTTTCAATTAATATATCTCATACCCAATTAATGATTTCAGTGCTTCATATAAACTTGATGAAAATAATTCATTTGGAATAGATTATATAAACTGGGATTTTGGAACTCTTATGACTACCTCTCCCGAATCTCCCGACGCCGGAACAAAATCCGACTTTTATCAAAGGAGTTATTCTATAGGTTATGCGCGTAAATTCGGCGATAATTTTGGTGCCGGAATTAATCTTCGATATGCATCCCAAATATTTGGTGATCTGAACTATAATAATTTTATGCTTGGTTTGGGAATCTATTACAGACCGGAAATTGCTGCAAACCGTTTGAATATTGGTTTTTCATTAATGAATTTGGGCAGTGCAATAAAATTTGAGACTTCTTCAACTTCCGGAAGAAATATTGAGGAATATTATCCCAACCCTGCACAATTAAATTTGGGAATAAGCTACCTGGCAATGGATAATAATTATTTTCGTATTCCGCTCTCAGTAAATATTTCAAAACCATTTGATAAGTTGGACGATAATAATGAAGGAGTTTCATCCTTTAAAAATTTATTCTCTGATTGGAAAGATTTTCCTGAAGATGTTGCAATTGAAACGGGTGTTTCATTTGAGTGGCTTGATCTAAACCTTGGTAATAATTTTTATTTTACTCAGGATTTATATTTAGGAAACTTTACTTCGGGACCCAAAGCCGGTCTTACTAATTTTTCTACCCACGGAATTGATATTGGAATTAAATATAATGAAACTAAACTGACAGCGGGTTATGCCGGTGTTTGGTATAATGCGCGGCGAGCAAATTATCTGCCGTGGAACTTCCCTTATGAGACTGTTAGTTTTACATTAAGTACAAATCCGGAATCTCTATTTTCAAATAAAAATAAGATTAAGCAAACTCCTTCATTGAAAAAAATAATTTTATCGGCAGGCGCTGGTAGTATATTTAGAATTGGAAGAGCAAGTAAAATTGAAGCAGGTTCAATCTTTTCAAATATAACTGAGGAGAATAAGAATAGTTTGATATATTCTATTGAAGGTGATTTCTATATAAACAATGTTAGCGCCCTTGTTTCAAAGTTAAGCTACACCTCCACACCTTATACAGTTACTTTTAACTCCTACAAAATGATAGATACTAAAATAGAGACATTTTCACTTTCTTCAGCTTATAGGTTTCATCCTGTTGAAAGTTTTAACCCATTTTTTATTCAAGGCGGAGTTGGTATTTATCGATTAAATCCTATTACCCCATCAACTCCACGATACTTTTATGAAACTGCATTAGAACTAACTACAGGTACTGTAATTCCGATTTCTGGTAATCTGAGTTTATTACCGGAAGTAGCTTATAATATTTTATTAACAGGCTCCAACAGTCCTAACTATAAACTTGCAGGCTTTAACCAAATTAACTTATCTTTGAGCATTGGATATAATTTTTAGAAGGAATAAAAGTGAAAAAAATAATTACAGTATTTGGAAGTTCGCTTCCGCAAGATGGCGACGCCGAATATGAAAACGCACAACAGCTTGGTGCTGAATTGGCTAAAAATGGTTTTGGTGTTTGTTCAGGCGGATATCAGGGAATTATGGATGCCGTCTCAAAAGGAGCAACTGAAAACGGCGGAAAAGCATACGGAGTTACGGTTAATTCATGGAATTCTACTCTTAGTACGTATTTAACTGAAGAGATTACATGCAATTCTCTTTTTGAAAGGATTACAAAATTAGTTGAAATGGGAGATGCATACATTATTTTACAGGGTGGAACTGGAACACTTTTAGAGTTATCAGTTATCTGGGAATATACAAACAAAAAATTAATGCAGAAGAAACCTATTTTATGTCATTCCAAAATGTGGAAAGACATTGCGGAAATAATGGATAAGCAACTTAAACATGAAAAACGCGATACCGGATTGGTTAAATGCTGTGATACTATTGAAGAAATAGTTGATGCGTTAAAAATTGAGTTGAAGGATTAATAGTTTTGATTAAGATCATATTTGAAGAATCAACTTGTTTTTATTTGTATATCTTCATAATATACGTTTATAATGGGAAATATATTTGACAAATGTATAGGTTTTCAATGGGATGATGGCAATTCAGATAAAAACTGGAGAAAACATGAAGTTTTAAAGTCTGAATGTGAGCAAGTATTCTTTAATATTCCATTTATTATTTCTGATTCCAACAATATAAATGTTCGAGAAAAAAGATGGTTTGTTTTAGGCAGAACCGATGTGGGTAGATTGTTATTTCTTGTTTTCACAATAAGAAAGAATTTAATCAGAGTAATATCTGCTAGAGATATGAGTAAAAAAGAAAGAAAAATATATTATGAAGAAGTTAAAAGAGATACCTAAGTTTAAGGATGAGCAAGTAGAACGAAAGTTTTGGCAAAATTCAGATTCTACTGACTATTTAAATTGGAATAAAGTAGAAAGAGTAGCTTTTCCAAACCTGAAACCGTCAACAAAAACTATATCTATAAGACTACCCGAATCAATGTTAGAAGAGATTAAATCTTTAGCGAACAAGCGAGATGTTCCTTACCAATCTTTGATTAAAATAATACTTAAAGAAAGAATAGATCGAGAGTTTAGAATTAATAGATAAAAACAAGGTCGCTTTTAAATGGATAATTACTTCCTAAGATTCCATTCATGACTAAATTCAGAATCAATAGTTTCTAGAGAAGATTCTTTACTGCCTCATAAACTAAATCAACACCAAGCTCTTTAATGCATTTAAATTTTACATCATCTCTGAAGCAGGTAAGCGGGCGAGGAGAATAGACAAAACAAGGCGAACATTCTAAATTTAGTGTTACAATCTTATGTTCGGTTTTCCACGGATGTATATAGCTTGTATTTGTCGGACCTATTATCGCAACAACTTTTCTTTGCATTGCAGAAGCCACGTGCATCAAGCTTGAATCATTAGTAACAAAAATATTGCAATGCTTAATTAAAGCAGCGCTCTGCGCTAAATTTTTAGTCTGTACAACAATCGCATTTTCATCACCAATCATCTCTTTTATTGATTTCTTAAGCTCATCTTCTTCCGGTCCGCCAAAGATTAAGATTTTAGCGTTATGTTCGGTTATTAATTTTTTACCTAACTCAGCAAACTTTTGCGGCTCCCATCTGCGTTTAATATGATTTTTTAATGTTGCGCAACCGGGATGAAACCCGATAACTAATTCATCATCTAATATTTTATTTTGGGCTAGATAATCTACAGCAAAATTTACATCTTCTTTAGAAAGATAAAATTCGAGTTTAGGTTCATCATTAAATTTTTTGTTTAACAGTTTTTCGCAAAGTTTAATATTTTCCTGAACATTGTGGAGAGAGTCATTTTCAAGAATTGAAACATTGTTCAACCAACCGAGGTTTTGAAAATTCTTTCTTAAGTAGTTAACACCAGCTCTTTTTTTAGCACCTAAAAGTAAATTGATAATATTATATTCTTTTCTGTTAGCGGGATAAACATTTATTGATGCATCATATTTACCGCGCATATTAAAAATATATTTTAATGAAGCTGCGGCTCCCTCATTTAAAAAATCAAAATGAAAAACATTATTAAGATTCGAATTTCTCTCATAAAGATCTTTAACTCCTTTAAACATTACAAGCGCGTCTATTTGTGCTTCCGGATTTTCTTTGCGTAAAAGCGAGAGAGCAGGAGTAAACATAAGCGCGTCGCCAATACCGGAAAGTGCGAGTATTAGAATTTTCATTTTAAATTATTGATTGATTTACTTTTAAAGATACTCAGCAAATATAAGAAAGATGGAGGTAATAATTGAGATTCTGTGATTGTACTTTTCTTATCGTAAGAAAAGTACCCAAAGAATCATGCACTGAAAAAAAATTGCTAGAAATTAAATTTCGCTCCGTTAAAATAAATAAACTCGCCCCGATTTCATCGGGACTCAAACAAAATTTATTTTCACACTGCGCTTCATCAATTTCCTTTCCACAATTCTTTTTAGGTGCGGTTAATTTTAAAAGGTTGTTCTTCCATGTTTATAAATAAAATCATAAAATAATTTTTCTAGACCTTGAAGGTTATGAAAAACCTTAAAGGTCGCATTTATATACCAAATCTGCTTACAAATTTCGGTCTTCATCTTACGATGAAACCGGAATCACATTTTTTTTCGTAACTAATATAAATGGTACTGAACTAAATATGATCTTTTACTTTTTCAAACTGTCTGCAGAATTAGTTTGCTGCTTTGCCAATCGCTCAAATTTTAAAACATTTGCGTTAACATTTGGATCATCCGGATATAACGTTTTTAATTTTTTCCACAACCAAAGTAATTTCTTATAATCCCCAATATTTTGGTATGTCTCATTCAATAATCGGTAAGGATTGTAATATGACTGAACGTCGCCAGGATTTTTCTCAAGATCTTTCAGGGCTAATTCCTCAATTTCCGATGCATATTTAAAGTACTGCTTCATAGCGCCAACACGGTAATAAATACTACCAATTTCAAAAAGTATTCCTTTATCCATATGAACTACATTATAAGGTATTTTTTTCTCCATCATATCAAGAGTCTTGGCAACCATATCTTTTTTATCGCTATTTAAGTAATAAACCGCAAGCTTAATATAGGCATGGCGATAATTTTGCAACATTCTATCCTGAGTGTCATCATAAAAAATATTAGGATTATCTAAACCTCTAAACTTAAATCCCGGTTTATATGATTTGCTGTACCCCGGATTCACATTTAAAAGTTGATTCCTCATTATACTTTCATCAATAAATTCATTTCCCCTTTTTGCTCTAATAGGAACTACTCTGGAAGCCATTCCCTCTAAACGCAGATACTCATCAAGACCAATTTTGCTGGCATCTGAGCACGTTACTGCAAAATAAATTGGTCGCTTCCACAAATTATTTTCAATTATATTTTTAGCTAGGATATCCTGAACTCTAATTCCCTTTACATTTCCATAACTAATTGTATTGTTCATTCTGAAAGTAATTCCCCCAGAAACAATTGCAGCCGAATCGGAAATATCATACTGCTTTAACATATCCGCAGGAAGTTTGTTTTCACCGCCCGGATAAGGAATGGTAACATCTCTAGGCTCCCATTGCATCGGTCCGATGTTTTCTATTTGATCATCCGGTAAGTGAAACATCGATAGTTCCTGTTTTATAAGGATCATTATGTTTTAATTGCATAATATACCATGGAGTGTTAAGAAGACTTAAGTTAGCAATCTTAACATCTCTTCTTACGCCTTCAACATCTTGCAAATACCAAAGCGGAAAAGTATCGTTATCTCCGTTTGTAAACAAATATTGCGTTAGGAGCGCAGCTTTGAAGCATGTTATAAGAATAATCCCACGGAACCCAATTCTTAGATCTGTCGTGAGTATAATAATTAGCCTCCAACATTCTTACGGGAATAAACGCAATTCCAAGCACCAATGTT
Source organism: uncultured Ignavibacteriales bacterium (assembly GCA_963739985.1). Lineage (GTDB taxonomy): Bacteria > Bacteroidota > Ignavibacteria > Ignavibacteriales > Ignavibacteriaceae > CAVUCE01. Next base: position 139,426 of record CAVUCE010000021.1, on the reverse strand, counting down.
GTTACAACGGCGGCATTTCTAAAACTAACTCGGTTAATTTTTTCTTGAAGCAAGCCTATCAATCCACGTAAACCAATCGCAATCCAAATTGAATAGACGAAAAACGCGCCGACGTAAAAGTAATCGCGTTCCCTTGGTTGTGGTTGCTGTTGATTCTGATAGAAGGCAGTAAGATATCCCATAAAGATAAATAAAACCATAAAAATCGCGGCCATTTTCCAATCTTTTCTAAAATGGAAATAAATTCCGAAGAGTCCGATTAAGAATGGAATTCCATATAGCGAATTTCCTATTAAACCGTTAAAATCTATGTTGAAAATTTTACCAATCGGTTCAACAATATTGTTGAACGGTTTTACGTCTGCACCCGCGTCTTGTTTCCAGCTTTCCCTTCCTGCATAATTCCACAACCAATATCTTGTCATCATCTGGTTCATTTGATATCGCCAGAAAAAATCGAGGTCGCTTGAGTAATTTGTGTAAACTCCACGTTGTGCAGGATCGGTTGCAAATCTTCTTTTGAATATTGGAAAATCCCCGTACTGCTCTCTATTTAGATAAGAAACCAATTCAGAAAAATCATTTGGCTCATTCTCATTCATTGGCGGATTCTGATTTGATCGAATAATGATCATCGTGTAAGATGTAAAACCAAGAAGAATAAAAAGCAGAGACATAGATACTAAATGCATTGTGGGTTTGTTCGTCTTAGTGGAATAGTAAACTGCATATCCCAATCCGCCGAAAATAACCGCGAGTATCAACAAAGCAACCGGAATATTATCTGCAGCAATTGAAGTCATGATTCCTGGTAGGATTTTTACAACTCCGGGATAAGTAACAAACAAAGCAATTCCGCCTATAATAAGAGGAAGATAAATAGAATTACGATTAAGAAGTTTTTTCCTAAATACGGCGATAAAAAGAATACTTACACCGCCGATAATTAGTTTAAATTTGGAATCAAAATCTTGATATTCTGCTTGGGAAGGCGGGATATTTCCTGTTTGTCCCGCCCAAAGTATAAATGCAATTATCAATACAAGTGCTACATGAGCTAAAAATATATAACTAGATTTCTTAAGAGCTGCCTCGTCATCAACATATTTTCTAAAAATAATAATCATTACTACCGAGACCATTGCAAGTACGCTCATCAAATGAACGCCTGTAGAAATACCAATCAGAAAAGCAATCATTAAAATGTATTTCTCGTTATCTTTGTTATCTGCTCTCTCATACCAACGAATCATCAAATAAGTAATTGCAGCGAAGAGAAATGTACTCGTTGCATAAACTTCGGCTTCAACTCCGTTAAACCAAAAAGTATCGCTAAAAGAAAATGAAAGAGCCCCCACTGCCGCTGAAATATATGTAACCAGTGCGTCAAGTATATTTTGCGGCTTTTTACCGCGATAATTTTCTATCAATTTTACTGCAATCAGATAAAGAAAAAAGACGGAAAATGCAGATGTTAAAACAGAAATTGTATTTACACGAAGCGCAATATTTGTTACAAACGGAATCATTGCGAAAATTCTTCCAAGTATTGTAAAGAAAGGCGAACCCGGAGGATGTGGAACCTGTAAATAATAAGCCGCTGCCGTAAATTCACCGCAATCCCAGAATGAAACCGATGGCTGAACTGTTGAAAATAAAACAAACGCCGAAATTAATAAGACTAAAATTCCAATTAGTCTTTTGAGAAGTTTATAGTCCATTATTTCCTCAAATCTGAAAACAATATTAATTATATTAGTATAGCCGAAAATGATACAGCAGAATTTATCTTCACCGATTTATTCATCAGTTACATTTAAATATAAATAATGCATAAAGAAATATGCGGCAGATTAAATTTTATCGGATTTTAACTCAATAGAAATGACGCTTAAAAATCACTTCTTAAAATCTATTATTCTTCCGGTTTTTTAAACAAAGCATCAAACTTGCTTTTATCAGCGGGCTCATAATATTTATCGTACAATTCTTTTAACTTATTCAAAGATACGGAATCAAAGTCCTCATCATCTTTCTGCATTTTCAGAAAAATTTTATAGTCCTCCAACTCACGTCTATCGAATTTACGCTCGTACTTTTTTAGAACTTCCAAATATTTTTTTTGATCTCTATACGACATTTATCTTTTCCTTATATTAAATTCTTTAACCGATTTTTAATAATAAAAATTAAATGATCGAACTAAGACTGACAAGCCATATTTTTAGCGTGGTAAGATAACTAATATTGCTAATAATTGAAAAGTAATAGTACGTTTACCAAAAGCTTGGTTTTCAGGAAGTATTTGTTTTATCTAAGTTAATCTGACAATTATCGGTCGATTAGTCTAAAATATTCGGAACGATCCGAATTTTAATAATGTTTTTTTATTAGTTTTATACAGAAAAAGGAAAATTAGTGGCAAATTCTTTTATTGACCAGCCCCAAGTATCGGTTATTTTGGCGGTTTATAACAGAGACAATTTGTTAAGCCGGTCTATAAACTCATTACTTGAACAAACTTTTAAGAACTGGGAACTAATAGCAATTAATGACGGCAGCAATGATAATTCATTAAATATATCTACGTAAATTCTGAAAAGGAATATAAAAAGATTAAAGTGATAGATCAGGAAAATCAAAAACTTCCGTTAGCTAGAAATCAGAGGTATTGGTGCTTCAATCGGAAGCTATATCACATTCATCGACAGTGATGATGAATATTCGAAGGATCATCTTGAAACTAGAATTAAATATCTGTATAATAATCAGCCAGTTTGATCTAATACATGGCGGAGTTAAGAATAATTGGCAACGAATTTGTGCCGGATAAAAATAATCCCATCCAAATTTATTCATCTTTCTGAATGCACAATTGGCGGAACTTTTTTCGGAAAAAGAAAAGTTTTCCTGGACTTAAACGGATTCCGCAATTTAGAATACAGTGAAGACTCCGACTTTCTTAATCGAGCAAAACAAAAATTTAACGTAGCAAAAATAGATTATCAATCTTACATTTATCACCGAGATTCCCCGGATAGTATAACTAATAATTATGTCCCTAAATAAGTTCAAATATTATGCTATCCACAAACCATTTGGTGTACTTTCCCAATTTACCGACAAAAAAGGAAGAAAAACATTAGCGGATCTTGATAATTTTCCAAAGGATGTTTATCCGGTTGGAAGGCTGGATTTAGACAGCGAGGGACTATTGCTTCTTACAAACGATAAGAAATTAACCGACAATTTATTAAATCCTGAAAACAAACACGAAAGAGAATATTACATCCAGGTGGAAGGAATTCCTTCTATGGATGATCTGCAGAAATTAAATTGCGGAGTTGAAATACAAGGAAGGAAAACGTTGCCGGCAAAATCTGGACTTCTTCTTGATCCAGGTTTTTCTTTAAGAATTCCGCCCATCCGGGAAAGAAAAACCGTTAGGGATTGCTGGATAAGCCTTACTATTTGTGAAGGAAGAAACAGGCAAGTTAGAAGAATGACGGCAGCTATCGGATACCCGACTCTTAGATTAGTTCGAGTAAGGATAAAAAATATTTTGCTGGGCGATTTACCAGCAGGCAAAGTCAGAGAGCTTTCCGAAAAAGAAATTGAAGAGTTAAAATCCGCATAAAAAAATTAATAATAATTTAGAAGCTGTCTCAAAACTGTCATTCCGGGCTTGACCCGGAATCTAAAACATTGAAATTCAATTAAAAACAGATGCTGAATCTTCCAAAGGAATGTCGTTGGCAAAGTTCACCATGATAAATTTTTCTTTATGAGACAGCCTCTGGTTACATAATCATAATTTATTAGAATAAACAAGATTGTATGTTCCACACTAATTTCATTTCAATTAGAAATTCTTAAAAGAACATATTAAAAAATTCGTAAACAGACTATAACTTTAGATTTTATTGGTCTTTCAAGGAAAATAAGTTCATAATATAAGCAATTGAAATGAGCGTATTATTGATTATAAAATGTATTGATTCGTCTGCAGATCGCACCTAAAAAGAAATTCGCCCTGTTTAACCTGACCTCAAAAGAATTGCGTTAAAACAATTTACCGTAATGAAATGCTTGCCTGCAGCAGGCAGGTTAAATGAAGAATGTTTGAACGTTAAAAACTAATATAAATAGACCTATCTCTTTGTGCAAAGTGGTTCATCATTCTTCGTAACGGAATGAGATAAATTTTAGCAATTATTTTGCAGTCTTGACTTTTTGTTACTTTTGTGTCAAGACAAAAGTAAAGTAATGTTCCTTTTTTAGGTGCATGATTCTTTTGTTACTTTTTCATGTCCGGCTCAGTCGGGTTACGCTAAGAAAAGTAAAGGGACATTTTGCAGAATATGTGAATAAAGGAAATTATTTATTTAAAGAGTAAATATTTTTATTGAAGAATAATAAAACTATGGGAACTATTAGTTTCCATAACTTTCAGATAGTTATGAACTAATTTTATAAACTACTTTCTTTCTCTGTTTGACCTTTAATAAAACCCGTATTTTCAAAGTCTTCTGTTCCGGGGCTGCGCATTTCTAAATTATTTATATACTCTATTTCAATTTTTACATTCTGTGTAACAAAACCCAATGCATGCCCCCCGGCTTTTTTATCACTTGTTAAGAAATGGAAATGATAACCCGGAAACATTAACATTATTCAAATATTTCGGGAATCTAAATCCTACCATAGTACCTTGTACTTTTCCCAAATTAAAAACCACTTGATGTTTTAATACATCACCTAAATTATTGTAAGGTTTCGTTTGTTTAAATTCACTTCTTGTTTTAACAGCTTTAAAAGTGCCTGTAATTTTAATAGCGTATATATTATTCAACGAAGGCAGAGATTTATCTATTAGTTCATTAATTTGTTTAAAATTTAAAGTATCATTTATTTCAATCGTTTTATCCGCTTTGAAATTCACAACAGCAGCGAACGGTGTTTTTGTAGTATCCGGTGGTATTTCCGCTTTACCGGTATTTCCAATGCGATATATAATACCATTTAATTCAATCATTTCACCGTCAACACCGTTAAAAGTACCGAGCCCAAAATCCCCATGTTTTTTTACTTCGCTAAGAGTAACATTATCATTCATTACTCCCTTTATTAAAGAAATAATCGGCGCTGTTTGATAGACTGTTTTTGTGTTTTTTTGCTGTGCAAAGTTTATTGATGATACAAACAGAAAAAAGATAATAATACCGGAAGTGAAATTGTTTTTCATAATAAATCCGCTTTAGTAATTTTTGTTTTTGAAATATTGCAATGAAGATATGAAAAATATGCGAGATGAAAAATGCCGGAACCGAAGTAAAATCGATTCCGGCTTTAAATATTCTTACTTAATCAATTGCATTTTTTTAACTGAGATATAATTATTAACAGTTAATCTGTAAATGTAAATTCCGCTTGCCAAGTTAGAGCCTTTGAAGCTTACATTGTATTTACCCGGGTTTTTCATTTCGTTTACAAGATTTGCAACTTGCTGTCCGAGAATATTATAAACTTTAATGCTAACAAATCCCGCTTTTTGAATTTGGTAATTTATAGTTGTTGTCGGATTAAAAGGATTTGGATAATTTTGGCTTAATGAATAAACGCTTGGAATTTCTTTTTCTTCAACACCGGTTATAACATCATTTGTACCCATTGCAAAACGAAATTCATCGTTTGAAGTTATAGTTTTATTAGTAACTACATGTAAAGTATCGCCTGCTCCCGGCATTTGACCGGAACTAAAATCAAAATTAACTTGATAACTTGTTGTTGCACCTGTTGCGTTTAAAGGACGTAAAAGAATTTTTTCATTATCATTCCATTTAGATAAGTTTTGTGTTCCGTTTTTCACAAATAATAAATACTCGCCTTTAGTACTATCTGTAACATTAATAATCTTAAATGGAGTTATAATTTTTACGTTGCCTAAATTAGTTATGGCAGTATCTGCAGGATAGACATAATCTCCGGAAGTTGTAGTATCCATATCATTGAAAACTATATTCCAATCTAAAGCCGCTGCAACTTTGGGATTTCCAACTTCAGGCGGGAAGAACACAGAATCAGTAGAATTTAACGCGCTATTATTAAAAGTAGTTTTAGCAGCATTTAATCCTGTCTGATAATCTGTAATTGATAATTTTATTCCGTCGAATTCAGGAGTAGAGGTATTATTCGATAATGGGAGATTTGAAAAAATTGTTTTGCCTAATGTATAATCAACAATGGAATATGTTTTTAGCAGAAGAATTATCATCATTGAATGTAATTTGATAAGTATCTGAAGTTAATTTTAGTCGAATCAACTACTTGAATATTGAAATCTGCTGTAGCGTGACCGTTTATATGAACCATATTATTTACAGCATTATTCGAGATTAAATAATTGATGGAAAATGGTCCTTCAACTAAAGTGGTATCTGTATTTCCATCTGAAGCGGAAATTTTTAAAAAGTAATTACTGCTGTTAGGCATGCTTTTAATATTCCACGAATAATTATTATTTCCGTCTGTAAAAGTACTATCCAAAAATTGAGTATAAGCTCCGCCTTCACTGAAAGCATAAGAAAGCTTGATATTCAAATTCGCATTATCCGCATCTTCGGATAACCATGATAAATCAATATTACTTTTTGTAAATGTAGAATCTTTTAATTGTGAAAATAATTTTAATTCAGGCTGCGCGTTCATACTATTGTTAATTGTAAATCTTGCGCTGCCGACCGAATAATAATTTTGTCTTTTATCAGTGGAATTATAAGCTATAACTCTCAATAAATAATTTACACCGTCTTTGTAATTTTCTGTATTCCACTCATATTTGTTTGATGATGCATCTACATCAGAAGCAAGTACGTTCCAGTTTTTTCCTAAATCCGAAGAATATTCTATAACGGCTTTTGCGTTTGCATCGCTTCCCGTATAATTCCATTCTACATTTACATTGCCGCTATTTTCTCCCGAGTTAGGGGTTACAGAACCGACTGTATAATTTTTATTTCCGCCGTTTGATCCGGGATTTGAAGTGATATATGGCCAGTTGTGATCCCAATATAAATTAACAGAGCTCTGAAGCATTTCATGATATGTAGGAGATAGAAAAATAGCTAACGTAACATAAGTTGATTGCCCTGTATTTAAGCTAAATTGTTTAGTCCCAAAATTAACAATATTATCGCCGGGTTGGTTAAAAAGCATATTTGTAGTATCAATATTTCCGCTTAACCACTTCCACATTAAATCGGAGTTCTTTGGTACACTTGGTAAAGAATTAGTATAAGGAGCTAAATGAAGAGAGCCCAAACCTATATTATCAGGAGTTTCCAGAAATTTAAATCCTAAATAGCCGGGAACTAATCCCCCCATACCTTTCATATCATTATCCCACATATAAATTGTGTTGTTAGCGTATGAGTTGGGATCAGAAGCATTATTATTAAAATAAACATGAGCACGATCATCTGCATAATCAGCAGAACCGCCTATATGCGGATCGCCTTGAAATCCCCAATAAATTTTATTTAAATCTTTCGGACTTTCATTTGTAATTTTATACTTAATAATTATAGCGTCTTTCAATGCACCGCCGAATTGAAAAATCTTAACAGCAACTTTAAGTCCTAAACCTCTTTTTGATGAATCAGAGGGAAACGGATAATAATCAAATTTCTGGTTTGAATAATCATCCATAACAAAATAAGCTTCATTTAAAGCATTGAGTGCAGTATCGCCATCAAATTCAGGCCATTCGCTCCAGCTACTCGCCCATGAACCGGGATTATTCTTTGTTGCAATTTCATTCTGGTTTGGATTTGCATAACCGGAATCCGGCAGCCATCCCCATTTTTGAGTGCCATCCGGACTGTAAGTGCCCTGGCCTGGCAGAAGAAAAGAATCATCCGTTATATGTAAAGTATCTCCCTTATCATTAACAACTTCCGCAGCTGCAATTGGCCCGAATTCAAACATATATCCTAACCCATGCCAAGCTAAGTCGGCAATATTACTTAAATAATTTGGTTTGCCGATAGAGCCGTAATTAAAAAGAACTGTTGTTATATCATTTGAATTAAGTATTACTTGCTTAATATCTTTCTGGTTGCCTTGAGTTTTATACTGAGGAAAAGAAAAGCTTGATGCGAAAATGGAAAAAATTGCGATGAGAAGAATTTTTGAATGCTTCATTAGTTTTCCTTAAAATTAGATTAGATACAATAAACCAATATAAGATTTTATCTTATTAGCCCGTAAAAAGTAAGTCGCATTATTTAAGAAAACCCCAAAAGCACCTTCATTCAGAATTAAATGTATCAAAAATATTTTATTATGGCAATCCTTATATAAATACTACCAGCAACAATTAATAATGAGAATGTATTTTTACATTAGTAAAATCATTTTTTTTGTTGACATATAACTGCTGAAATAATTTTACACGATCATCTCCTATTATATATTGTAAAAATCCGTTTTTTCGGAAAATTTTAATATTAATTTTTCAATAATAGTATTTTCAATTTTTAGTCACTATTTATATCAATTGTTCTTTCACAATTTTTAACAAACATGCAAGACTTTTTTTAAACAAAATTTTACTTTGAATGGAAAGATGACTCTGTATAACTTTGTTGTAAAACAAAACAATAAAAAGTTTTACGATTAAATTTTGAACGGTTTATAACGAATGAAAAAAGTAGTGTACACATTGATTTTCGCTTTTATAATAAATTTTGGAATTAAAGCACAAAAAATAACAGTTGGATATATTAACGGATATTACAGCAGTTACCCGGCAAGCGCTATAGATTTTAATAATCTTTCGTTTTTGGTGATGGCGTTTGTTTATCCAAATTCAGACGGAAGTATCTCAACAGATTCCTGGTTTCTTAATCCCCAGCTTGTTAAGGCAGCACATGATCAAGGAACAAAGGTAATTTTAGGTTTAGGCGGTTACGGCGGTTCAAATGGATTTTCGGCTATGTGCACAAATTCTAGCACAAGAGAAAAATTTGTAAACAACCTGGTTAATTATTGTAAAACTAACGGATTTGACGGCGCCGATCTTGATTGGGAATATCCCGGAAGCGGAGATAGAAATAATTTTACAGCACTTGTATCCGATATTAGAACTGCATTTGATTCAGCGGGAATTAAATATTTGAGCACAACACTTCCTTCACAAGATTGGAGCAATGTTTACGATATTGCAAAACTAAAAGATAAATTAGATTGGTTCGGAATTATGACCTACGACTTTTACGGAACGTGGGAAAATACTTCCGGCCATGATGCGCCTTTATATTCTAATTCAAAACAATCCGGCTCAATGGACAACAGCGTTAAATATTATCTAGGTAAAGGAATGCCGAAAGATAAAATGTGTGTCGGAATTCCATTCGGCGGATATTTATTAAATTCCAAGGGACTTTATCAATCTAATTCCGGCGGTTCTACAATTTCTTATGTTGATGCTAATGCAAAATTAAATCAGGGCTGGGAGTTTCACTGGGATGATGCAGCGAAAGCACCTTATTTACAAAACTCCGCTCATACTCAGCTAATTACTTATGATGATACAGTAACATTAAAACTAAAATCAGAATACATAGTAAAAAATAATTTAAAAGGAACTATAATCTGGAAGATTGGCAGAGACTATTCCGGCGGGAAGACACCTTTACTTAATATGCTTGGAAAATATCTTTTATATCCGCCGCGAAATATTCCGATTCAACCGGAGCTGCAAAATCCTGTGAATAATTCTACCGGAGATACAACCGCACTAATTTTAAAATGGCATGACAACTGATTCTACAACTTCGTATCATCTTCAAATTAGTACTGATGAAAATTTTTCAAATCTATTTATAATAAGAAAGGAATTGATTTTAATTATCAATCGATAAGCGGATTAAAAAATAATGAGAAATATTTCTGGAGAGTTTCTTCATCAAATATGAATGGTGAAAGCGGTTGGTCGGGCATCTATAATTTTACAACTCAGCAATTAACAGATGTTAGTTCTGTGAAATTAAGTCCAAAAGATTTTTCAATCGGCTGTTACCCAAATCCTTTTAATCCCACAACAACAATACAATATACTTTGCCTGTGAATAGTAATGTTAAAATAGAAATTTTCAACATCTTAGGTTCACATATTAAAACTTTACTGAATGATGTAAAATCTTCGGGAACTTATAGAATTAGTTTTTCAAGAAGTGATCTAGCAAGCGGGATTTATTTTTATAAGATTATTGCAACTCCTATTAACAGAATTGCAGAGAATGCTTTTGTTAGAACAGGTAAAATGGAATTATTAAAATAAAAACTATTTTATGGCTGCCTCTTTAGATTCCGAATCAAGTCCGGAATGACATTGCAGAAACAGCCCAAAAAATTTAATAATAATTTTTATTTTCTATTTTTATCTAAATACTTAGCAACATCTTTTGCAAAATAAGTAAGAATCATATCTGCACCGGCACGTTTAATTGAGATTAAAGATTCAATCATAACTCTTTCTTCATCAATCCAATTATTAATTCCTCCAGCTTTAATCATTGCATATTCTCCGCTAACCTGGTAAGCCGCGGTCGGCAATCCAAATTGTTGTTTAACTCTCCAGATAATATCAAGATAAGCTCCGGCAGGTTTTACCATAACAATATCTGCGCCTTCCTCAATATCCGATTCAACTTCTCTAATTGCTTCGTTGGAATTTGCAATATCCATTTGGTGAGATCTTCTATCGCCGAATGCAGGAGTTGAATCTGCAGCATCTCTGAACGGGCCGTAATAACCCGAAGAATATTTAGCAGCATAACTCATAATCGGAATTTTTGTGAACCCTTTATAATCCAAGGCTTTTCTAATTGCCCAAATTCTACCGTCCATCATATCGGAAGGAGCAATCATATCGGCACCAGCTTCAGCATGTGAAACGGCTTCTTTGGCAAGAAGTGAAACTGTTTCGTCATTTAGTATTTCTTCTCCGTTCAAAACGCCGCAGTGTCCGTGAGAAGTATATTCGCACAAGCAAACATCTGTTATAACCAAAAGATCTTTTACTTCTGCTTTAATTGCTCTAATTGCTCTCTGGATAATTCCGTTTTCCGCGTAAGCCTCCGAACCTTGTTCATCTTTATGCTCGGGAATACCAAACAAAATAACTGCTGGTATTCCTAAAGCCGCAACTTCTTTACATTCTTTTACTAAATTATCGATTGAAAGATTAAACACACCCGGCATAGATTTGATTTCTTTTTTAATATTTTCACCGGGAACAACAAACAAAGGATAGATTAAATCATTTTTTGATAATTCAGTTTCTCTAATTAAATCGCGCACAAGCGGATTGTAACGCAATCTTCTTAATCTTTTATTTGGAAATATTGCCATGGTTTCTCCCTAACAATTAAAAATTCATAATTTACAATTAACAATTAACAATTCTATGTTTATACTTATTTACTATTTTTTATGATTGTTGTTAAAATTTTTATTATTTCAACACAATCATTTATTAAACTTTCACTTTCTTTTGCATCTAAAACCTTTGTGGCAGAAAATAATCTTAACCAATATTCGCTTTCATAAGCTTCTTTTAAGCTAATTCTTAGTTTATGCTTAAAATCTATTTTACTTGCTGCTGCTTGAGATTCAGAAACATTAGCACCAATTGAAGTGCCGGATTTTAGTAATTGATTATATAAAGATTTTAAGTCCTTATTTTGTTTCATCAAGAACTTATAACAATTTACAATCCGAACCGAAAAATTAAAGCTTCTCTCTACTATTGCATTTTCAAACCTTTTCATAACTACAATTATTAATTATTCATTGTCAATTGTTAATTACTAGAGCTTTAATTTTATTTAATAAAATTTCTGAATTTTTTATACAATCACCAACGGAAATTCCTCCGCGATAATTTCCACCGAGAATTATACCTGGATTGCTTTTTTCAAATTCATCAAAATAATTTTCGTGTTCAATGTAACCGAGATTGTATTGCGGAATAGCTTTCGGCCAGAACTTTGATAACATAAACACCGGCTCCTTTTCTATTCCCATAATTTCATGAAACTCATTTAACACTTTTTTGAATAACTCATCCTTATCACCTTTTGTAAGGTCAGCATTTCTTGCCCCGCCGACAAATAACGTAAATGCTGCTTTGCCTTCTTCAGCTCTGTTTTCAAAAATAACAGAACTCCATATTGCACCAAGAAAAGATTTTTTTTCTTTAGCAGGAACTAAAAAACCAAATCCGTCAAGAGGCTGTTTGATCATCGATTTTTCATAGCCTAAATACAGAACATGAACCGGCGGATAGTAAATATCAGTTAAATGTTTTTCAAGATTATCATCAAATTTCTTGAACAATTCGGAAGCATGATATGCAGGAATAGTTGAGAGAATAATATCCGTTTCTAATTCTTTGGGGTTTCCATTATGATTAAACGATATTTTGTACCCTTTTTCATTTTTCTCAACTAATGTTACTTCTGCATTAGTTAAAACTTTCTTACCAAGTTTAACGGCGATGCTCTTCGGCAAAGTTTGCATACCATTTTTGAAAGAAAACATTTTAGCACTTTGCTTCGATTTTTCAGCTCGTTTTTTTCTTTCTTTAATACTCTTAATAGTCCCGATTATCAGTCCCCCGTAATTTTCTTCAAGCGCGTATAGTTTGGGGAAAGCTGATTTAACGCTAAGCTGTTCAGGGTTTCCCGCATAAACTCCGGCAACAAAAGGATTGATAGCATAATCTAAAAATTCTTTGCCGAGTCTTCTTTGAACAAACTCAGCTATACTTTGATAATAACCATCATTGGATCGACCGATAAACGGTTCAGCAATTAATCTTAATTTTGCTTTTGTGGAAAATAATTTTGTTTTAAGAAATGATTGCGGACTCATTGGGAGCGCGTAAAGATTATTGTTTCTTAGTATGTAACGCTTGTTTCCTTTTTTGCTTGCATAAATTAATTCGCTTTCAAGTCCGAGATCTTTTACCAACTCGGCGATTAAAGGAGTTGTTTCTAATCCGCTATTGGGACCAAGATCAATCATATAACCATCCTGAGAAAGGCTAATCATTGATCCGCCGACAGTTTCTTTTTTCTCTAAAACTGTTACATCATAACCTTCTTTGTTTAACCACCATGCAGTAGTTAAACCAGAAATTCCCGCTCCAAGAATTGCAATTTTTTTGTTCATATTATTTTCCATCTCTGAGATTCTTAGCACCTTCTCTGTAGACTCAGCATAACAAGATCATGGACACCGAGAACACTAAGAACCCCGGAGAGCCACTGAGTTTTCTTAAAAAGTTTAAAAACAATTGTTAAATCAAGCATTCTTCATAAGCTGATTCTAAAAATCGAGTCCGAAACATTTGTGTGCTTCAATCGCGCAACCAATATTTTTACCGGTTAAATCCGTTTAGCTCCATGTAAATTTTATCTCAGAGGTTCTCTGTGCTTTATCAGTGGACTCTGTGTAACAAAAGCTTGGACACTGAGATCACTAAGAATCCCAGAGAGCCACGGAGGATTATTTTATAAATCTTCTTAATTGATCTGTTAATTTAAGTGTATTAAAATTCATTAAAAGTCCAATTCGTTTTCTTGCAAATTTTAATTGAGTTAATATTTGAGCTTCATGTATCGGTGCAAGTATTTCAACCGATTTTAATTCAACAATTATTTCTTTTTCAACTAGAAGATCAATTCTGTAACCTTGATCAAGCTTGACTTCTTTATAGTTAACAGGCACCGGAACTTGTCTTTCGTTGAACAATCCATTCAAAGATAATTCATAACTCAAACATTCTTCGTATGCAGATTCTAATAACCCCGGTCCGAGATATTTATGAATCTCGATCGCACAGCCTATAATTTTACCTGTTAAATTATTTAAATCGTTTAGCTCCATGCAAATCTTATCTCAGTGGTTCCCCGTGTTTCCTCAGTGTACTCTGTGTAACAAAAGCTTGGACACTGAGAACCCCGGAGAGCCACTGATTTTTTTCAAAAAGTTTAATAACAATTGTTAATTCTTAATTATAAATTGTTAATTATACTGTCCTGGAATATCTTGCCGTATCTTCTTTCCTTTCAATGTAGCCGTCAAAATTCATAGCAATATTTCTGATTAAAAGTTTTCCCATACCCAAAATTTCAATTTTATCATCAGAAACTTTAACCAGTCCATCAGCTTCCATTTCTTTCAGATTATTTAATCCCCAAGCAAAATATTTTTTAAAGTCTATGTTATGCAGTTTTTCAATCTTCTTAAAAGTTAATTCAAAATCGCACATAAGTTTCATTATTACATCGTGCCTGATAATATCATCTTCACTTAAAGTATAACCCTTAACAACAGGTAGTTTCTCATTATCTATAGCCGCAAAATATTCTTTTTCAGTTTTATAATTTTGTGCGTAAATATTTTTAATCTGACTGATTGCCGTAATTCCCATAGCATAAAGATCTGTCCCGGAATTAGTACTGTAGCCCTGGAAATTTCTATACAATTTCTTTTCGCGCAATGCAATTGCAAGCTCATCATCAGGCTTTGCAAAGTGATCCATTCCAATAAAAACGTAACCGGCGGAAGTAAGTTTTTCAATAGTCATTTTAAGAATATTTAATTTCTCTTCCGGCACGGGCAAATCTTCAGGATGAATAAGCGCCATGTGTTTTTTCATCCACGGAACATGAGCATAATTAAAAACAGCTATTCTATCCGGAGAAATATCAATAACTTTATCAACAGTATCTGCAAAAGTATCGATCGTCTGAAAAGGCAAGCCGTACATCAAATCAAGATTTATACTACTGAAACCGAGTTCTCTTACCCACTGAACAGTTTGCCTTGTAATATCTTCAGGCTGAATTCTATTTACAGCTTTTTGAACTTTTTCGTTAAAATCCTGAACTCCCATACTAATTCTGTTGAAGCCGTTTCTTCTTAAAGCTTCAAGATGAGCACGTGTTAATTCACGGGGATCAATTTCGCAACCGTTTTCAGAATCTTCTCTAAATTGAAAGCTTTCTTTTATATAAGAAGCAAGTTCATCGATTTCTTCCGGTTTTAAGTGAGTCGGTGTTCCGCCGCCCCAATGGAGTTGAGAAACTTTTCTATCCGGCAACAAATATGTCCGAACCATATCGATTTCTCTTTTGAGATAACTAATATATTCCTTAACTCTATCACGATTACGTGTTATAATCATGTTACAGCCGCAGAAGTAACAAAGAGTATCGCAGAACGGAAGATGAAAGTATAAAGATAAATCCGGTAGACCTTCGCCATAATTTGTTTTGATTATTTCATCCAGATAATTTTCTTGTGTAAAGCTTTCGGTAAAATGCGGAGCTGTTGGATAGCTAGTATACCTCGGTCCCGGTTTATCGTATTTTTTTACTATCTCTAAATCTATTTCAAACATTTCATCACCTTTTGTTTTTACCGCTGAGACGCTAAGTCGCAAAGATTAAAAATTATTTACCATTCTTTTAAAACCATCTACTAATTTAGATACATTAAAGTTTATTAGTAATCCCAATTTTCTATCTGATAACTTTAAATAAGTTAATAACTGAGCTTCATGTACCGGCATTAACTTTTCAACAGATTTTAATTCAATTATAACTTCATTTTCAACGAGTATATCAATTCTATAATCGGCTTTTAAATCCTCACCTTTATATTGTATCGGTATCGCAATTTGTCTCTTCGAATTTATATTCCGCAACCCTAATTCCTTTACAAGGCACAATTCATAAACGTTCTCCAATAAACCAGGACCAAGATTGCAATGCACTTCAATAGCCGAATCTAATATTTCTTTACTTATTTTATTTAATCTTTCTCTATTCATCCCTTTGCATCTTTGCGCCTCTGCGGTTAATTTATTTTCAATGAAAAGCAGGGCTTTCTTCTTTTATAATTTGCACAAAAGCTTTTGCGCTTTCGGGATCTACATCCGGCAAAATTCCGTGGCCAAGATTAAATATATGTCCGTTGCCTTTTCCAAATGAGTTCAGCAATCTTTTTACTTCTTCTCTAATTTTTTCTTTCGGCGCATAAAGCATCGTTGGATCCATATTTCCCTGAAGTGCAACTTTATCACCAATTTTATTTCTTACTTCACCGAGATCCATTGTCCAATCGAGTCCGACAACATCCGCACCGGAGTTTGCAATTTCTTCAAGCTTATAATGCGCTCCTTTAGAAAATACAATTATTGGCTCATCATTTCGTTTTACTTGAGAAATAATTTTTGATATATAATTAAGAGAAAATTCTTGATAATCTTTAGGAGAAAGAATTCCGCCCCAAGTATCGAAAATCTGAACAGCATTTGCACCGGCTTCAATTTTAGCCGAAAGATAATCGGCTACAGTTTTAGCCAGTTTATCTAATGCTTGATGGGCTAATTCAGGTTCGTTGTAAATAAATTTTTTGATGAAAGAAAAACTCTTTGAGCCCTTTCCTTCAACCATGTAAGTTAACAAAGTCCACGGAGAACCGCTGAAACCAATTAGTGGAACTCTTCCATTTAATTCTCTTTTAGTTAAAGCAACTGCATCGAGTACATATTTCAAATCTTTAACCGGGTCGACTTCTTTTAAGTTTTTAACATCTTCCGCGGTTCTAACAGGATTATGAAAAACCGGGCCTTTGCTTTCAATCATTTCAAGATCCATTCCCATTGCTTCGGGAATAACCAAAATATCAGAAAAGATAATTGCTGCATCAACACCAATCAAATCTACCGGTTGAATTGTAACTTCGGCAGCTAATTCTGGTGTGCGGCACATAGTTAAAAAATCAGATTTTTCTCTAACGGCTCTATATTGCGATAAATATCTTCCGGCTTGGCGCATAATCCAAACAGGCGTTCTTTCAACATCTTGTCTTTTACAAGCTCTTAAAAATAAATCATTCTGTAATTGGCTCAAATTTTCTCCTACCGTAAAATTTACTAAATATTAAATTTTGATTTCTAGATTTCTCAGTCGCTTTACTTCCTGGAAATGACAATTATATTTCTAACAATGTGTTACTTATAAAAATTAACTATTGCTTTTGCCAGTCCGTCAATTGTGTATTCATCCGGCATAATATTTACATGAACATTCTTTTCTTCAATTGCCGATTTGGTTGTAGGGCCAATGGCGGCAACATCATAATTTGTGAAATAACCTACCGGGTTCGAAATATTTAATATTTTCAAAAAGTTTTCAAAAGTCGATGGGCTGGTAAAAATAAATAAGTCGGGTTGACTGTTATTTAACTTATCTAAATGAGTTTTTATTTTTTCTTCAGCGGGAATTGAAACATTGTAAACCGGCGCAGTTTTTATGATAGCACCGAGTTGTTTTAACCCTTCGGGTAATTCTTCTCTTCCAATTGCTGAGCGAGGAATAAAAATCACTTTACTTTCAAGATCATACTTTAATAAAGAATCAATAACGCCTTCGCCGCTAAACTTCTTTGGAATTATGTGAACCGGTATTTTGTTCTTTTCACAAACTGATGAGGTTTTATTTCCCACCGCAACAATTTTCACTCTGCTATAATCAATAATAATGTTAAGCTCATTACATCTTTTAACAAACATTTTCACCGCGTGCGCGGAAGTAAATATTATAAAATCAATTTTACTTTTTCCGGTTATTATATGATCAAATTCATCCCAGCTTTCAGGCGGAACAATATCGAGTGTTGGGAAAACGATCATGTTTGCACCAAGCTGCTTAAATGCTTCAGCCGATTCTTTTGATTGCTCAATCGTCCTGGTTATAACAATTGTTTTATTTCGAAGCGGCAGCATTTCTTCACCTTCAAATCCGGAGAATAGGCCATGAAGCACAAAATCAAAAATCTTTTCACGATCGTTTAGCATTTCTATGTCGTTGTAATTATTTTCAATTCCCCTGTAAACCGCGCTGTAAATACTTCCCAAAATTAAATCGGATGCAAAATCCTCTTCAATATCTCTAAACAAATCGTCTGCTTTCCCTGATTTAATAATTCCCGCTAAAAGATTCTTCAAATCTTTCTCTAAATTTACTAATTCATTACAAAGTTCATGATCAGCTATCAAGTAATCTTTTTGATACATTAAAAAGAAGCTTTGATATTTCATCATAAACATATAAAGATGAACTATAAATGAATGAAGCGATTCAACACTGCTCATCTCACTTTTAATTTTTTCTTTTAGTGAGATTGTAAGCTTCTCCATTCTTTGGCGCATTATTGAGAAGTAGAGCTCTTCTTTAGAGTTAAAATAATTATAGACAGTACCCTTAGCTATTTTAGCATGCTTTGCTACATCATCAACCATTACTTCGTGGTAGCTTTTTCTTGAAAACAAAATTGCAGCAGCTTCTAATATTCGCTCGCGTTTTTCAATTTTTTTATTTTTCTTTTTTACTTCTACTATCATAATATTTCTAGTTTATATGCCAATCATTCGTTTCCAGAACATTACCGGATGCAGGATCAATTATTATTTCCTTACCTTTGCCGGAATAAACGCCGTTCTTTTTATTCTCTTCGGTAACTGATAAAACATGCCAAACATACTGTTGATATTTTTGATCCCACAAAAAACCGGTTTTCCAATCTTTAATTCCTTTTGGTAATCCAAATTCTTTAGCAGTTTTAATTGCTTCTTCTTCATTCAAAGAAAAGTTGCCCAGTTCGGGATTATCTTTACAGTCAGGAATTCCGATGACATCTTTTAGCGTATCAACGTTACCCAAGGTATCTGTTGAAAAATGAATTAGATCATCAACATAAGGGCGATCCGGATCAAACATTTGATAAACCATTAGATATCCGGTTGAGTCTTTTTTCGTTCTTGTGAAATCAGGAGTAATATATTTCTTAAAGAATTGTTCACCGGTTTTTGCGATTATAAATTCATTAGATTTTTGCAAAACATCATACGGAACTTGTGTTTCTTCTCTTTGATGACATGGTACGCACATGCATGAACTCAAAATAATTGAAGCAATTGGAAGAAAAGAAACGACAAGAATAAATCCGGCAATATTTTTAAATCGATTTATCATTTTTTTCGCGCTGTCTCATAAACTTCATCTAATATTTTCTTTGCGCCTGCTTTTAGCAATGCTTTTGCCAAATATTTGCCGAGGTTTTCCGCATCATTTTTACTTCCGCGAGCTTTGGATCTAAAAGTTAGAGAACCATCTAAAGAGCCGACAATAGCTTCCAAGTAAAGTCCGTTGGATTTTACTTCTGCATGAGCGCCAATGGGAACCTGGCATCCGCCTTCTAAAGTCCTAAGCAAAGAACGTTCTGCTAAAACCGCACAATAAGTATTTTCATGGTGAAGAACTTTTATCATCTCATCAGCAAATTTATTTTGTTCGTTTATCTCAATTCCTAACGCACCTTGTCCGACAGCAGGAATCATCTCTTCAAAACTTATGACAGAAGAAATATGTTTTTGAAGTTTTAGTCTTTCAACTCCGGCTCTTGCAAGAATTATTGCGTCCCATTTTGATTTTAAGAACTTATCAATTCTAGTCGGCACATTTCCGCGCAACTCTTCTGTTTTTATATCGGGACGAAGATGTAAAAGTTGACTTTTTCTTCTCAATGATCCTGTTCCGACAACAGCGTTTTCTTTAAGTTTACTAATCGTCATTCCTTTTTTGCGCGCAATTAAAACATCTTCAACAGGATGACGTTTTGTAACAGCAGAAAGCTTTAATCCTTTAGGCAATTCGGTCTGCAAGTCTTTTAAACTATGAACCGCAAGATCAATTCTGCCTGCTAAAAGCTCAGCTTCAAGTTCTTTGGTAAATAAACTTTTATCACCAATTTTAGATAAAGCAACATCAAGAATTTTGTCGCCTTTGGTTTTTATAATTTTGATTTCGACAGAAAGATTTTTGTTTTTCTTTTCTAATTCTCTTTTAACAAAATTTGCCTGCCAAAGAGCAAGATCGCTGCCGCGTGATCCGATAACGAGTTTGTTTTTCAATTTTAATTTTCCTTTTCTTCGCTGTTATCAATGCCAAAAAGTTCTCTTATAATGCTTATTTTCAAAGCAGTTTCATCTTGATTTGTTCCTGCTTCAGTATTCTTTTTTAGTTCAACAGTGGGATGATGAAGAATTTTATTCATAATTCTTTTAGTAATAATTTCAAGTTTTTCTCTATCTTCTTCACTGAATTTATTTATGTTTTTACCTACTTCTTCAGCTCTCACATTTTCAAAATAGTCGCGTAATTGCTTAATTGTAGGGGCTGCTTCTAATGAGTTATACCATTTAGAGAAAGCATCAACTTCTTCTAAAATTATACTTTCTACCTTTGGTATTTCTTCTTTTCTCTTCGTTAAATTTTGCTGAACAATAATATTTAGAGAATCTATATCGTTGTAAAAAACATAATCTAATTTCCTTGTATCGGGATCAATATCCCTTGGAATTGCAATATCCATAAGCACCATAGAATTATTATTTCTCTTCTTCATTGCTATTTGAATTTCTTCTTTTTTAAGAATCAAACCTTGTGCACTTGTTGCACTAAGAATTATATCATATTCATGTAAATAGTCTTTGAAGTTAGTGAATGGAAGAATTTTTGCTTTTAGGCCTTCAGCAAGTTTTTCCGCTTTTTCGATTGTTCTGTTGGTTATAGCTAAAGTTCCAATTCCCCTTTCCTTAAGATGCTTTGCGGCAATTTCTCCGGTTTCACCGGCGCCAATAACTAATGCCGATTTCTTTGTTAAGTTCGAGAAGATCTTTTCAATTAATTGAACTGCCGCATAACTAACAGTTACCGCACCTTCGCTTATTTCTGTTTCGGTAATTGCGCGTCGCCCGACCCTAACGGTTGTATCGAACAAACGCTTCATCAAAAAGCCATTAAATTGCTGTTCTTCGGCAAGCTGCAGCGAATCTTTTACTTGTTTAAAAATTTGGTTATCACCGATTAGAAGAGAGTCTATTCCCGTAGCAACACTAAATAAATGTTTAATAGCTGCTTGAGCTAAAAAATTTTGAAAGTGCTCTGGCTTAATCCCGGTAACAGATTTATGTTCAATTAAAAATTTGTGAATATCTTGATGCGTAATTTTTGAATCCTTAGGCACACCGTAAAGCTCTGTTCTATTGCACGTAGATATAACAAGACCTTCTGCAAAAAGTTCTTTTTTTGCTTCATTTATAATTACGCGAATTTCTTCATCACTTAAATGAAGCGCCTCCCTTAGTTCTACAGGGGCAGTCTTATGATTTATTGAAACTGCTAGTAAATTCATAACTTATTAATAAAACGAATGAAAACTTTGTGCTAAAAAGTTTGTTAGGATAGTTGACATAATAGCCAAAACAAATCCAATTATAGAAAGCACAATAACTTTTTTCCCTTGCCACTTCCCGAATATTTTGCTCATTATTCCTATCCCGTATATTATCCATACAATTGATGTGCCTATTAACTTTGGATCGGCGTAGGAAAATTTTGGGAAAGCTTTTGGCAGCCAGATAATTCCAATCACAATTGCAACAGTTAATAATACGAATCCAATTATCGCGGAATAAAAGCTCATTTTTTCAAGTATATCTAAACTCGGCAGTCTGTCAAATATCAATCCGAATTTGTTAAGCTTAATTTCTTTATAAAGTATTAAATAAAGGAAGCCATAAACGGCAGCGATAGTAATTGCAGAATAACCAAGTAACGCACTAAATACGTGTATTCCTAATAAATGACTTCTGAGTACATCTTTTACTTGCAGCAAATCTTCAATAAAAAAGGATGATATTACCTGGAAGACTATTGAGATAATGATAATAAACGGCCCGGTTCCTCTTATATCGGTCACTAATTCTAAAATGAAATAAGAAAAACTAATAGAAAATGCCAGAACGGTAAAAATTTCAAATACATTTGTAATGGGTGGATGGTCAAACTCAATTGTTCTTAAAAGCAGATAGAACAAATGATATAAAAGAGTGAGAAACAAAAACAATCGTTTTGAATTTGTAAACTTTTTTCCACCCTTCATAAAATCGTAACCATAAAAAAGAAAAGTTACCAAATAAAGAAATGGCAGAAGAACATTCGAAAAATCTATTACCGCTTTCATAAAAAACCTTTTACTGACTTTCTAGTACAAAAATAAGTAAATAATGAACCACCGTCAACAAAAACATGACTGACAAGTCAATATATTTTTAGGCAATAATCCTTGCACTTTAAAGGAGTTAAAGAAAATTTACTTGTCTATAGTTTTATCCGAACTCACCCCAAACCCCTCTCTTAAAAAGCGAGGGGCAAAAACGACTAGTATTTTTGTTGTTGTGAAAGTAATGGATAAAAATTAACTGACAAGCTCGCAAATCATCCTCTCCCTTTGAAAGGGAGAGGTAGGAGAGGGTTGAGCCTTCGCTGTTAGCTCAATTTTATTTGTTAAATCGGATTATTGAATTTTTAAACTATCTCTAATTTTATTTAAAACTAATTCTAAATTCTGTTCAATTTCAATGTTAAGAAATCTTAAAACTTTAATACCAAGAAAATTTAGTATTTCGGTTCTTTCTCTATCTTGTCTTAATCGATATTTGTGTATAGTACCTTCAAGTTCAATTACTAATTTATTTTTGTGATTGTAGAAATCGGCAATAAAAAAAGATTCCTTTCCATTTATATCATAATATATTGGATATTGTCTATAAAATTTAGCTCCGTTTAATTTATGCTTCCTTACCTCTTCCCACAAAATTCTCTCCGCTTTAGTACAATTTTTTCTCAACTCCCTGCAAGCTGTCTTTGCGATGCCCCTCAGTTTGTAGTCTCTATTCAAACTCATGATCGTTTTAACATTATTCTGCCTTCTAAACTTATTAAAGTTTATCATTTTAAGTTGTAAACATCAAGTTTTGGGGAACTCACCCCAAACCCCTCTCTTAAAAAGCGAGGGGCAAAAACGACTAGTATTTTTGTTGTTGTGAAAGTAATGGATAAAAATAAACTGACAAGCTCGCAAATCATCCTCTCCCTTTGAAAGGGAGAGGTAGGAGAGGGTTCATAAAGTTCCTGAGAAATATAACGCTATCATCTATAACTAATTATTCCCCAAAATCACCGGCAAACCTTCTTTACCTGCACCGATGATAATTACTTTAGCATTTTGTGAAACTGATAATTTTTCTGTTGCTTCAATTCCCTTCCACTTAAGAAGCTGTTCGCTTATTCCTTTGGATACTATATTTTGGAAATCGGAAATACCTTTTGCTTCTATTCGCTTTCTTTCTGCTTCTTGCGTTTCTCTCTGCAATACAAATTGCATTCTCTGACTTTCTTGTTCTGCTTTTAGTTTTTCTTCAATAGAAGCAGTTAAACCGGCGGGCAAAGTTATTTTTCTTAAAGGTGCAGCTTCAAGTGTTATGCCTCTTGGTGAAACTAATTTAGATAATTCCTCTTCAATGTGTTTTGATAATTGTTCACGTTCAGAAGTATAGAGAGCCTTTGCATCGTAGCTTGCCGTTACACCGCGTACTACCGATCTAAATTGTGGAAGCAATATTTTTTCAAGATAATCTTCTCCCACTGTTTTATAAATTTTGTTCGCGTTTTCAAAACTTAGACTAAACAACAAACTTATTTCGAGCTCAATACTTAGACCTTCTTTTGAAGGAACCGCCATCACTTCTTTAACTTCTTGAGTCCTTGCATCGAATTTTACTACGTTTGCCATCGGGTTTACAACATTTACACCCGGTTTTAAAGTAGTATCGCTTACGTTTCCGAAAAAATCAATTACTCCAACATGTCCGGCAGGAATAATTGTGAAGCATTGCATTACCGCAATAAATATTGCTATAAAAAATCCCGCTACAGCAAATAATGATTCAGATTTATTAACTTTCTTTTTTGTACCAAAATATACAACCGCCGATACAATAGCAGCCAACAGCGCTATAATGAATAACATCTCCGTACCCTTTTAGTTTTTTATGAAATTATGAAAATTCTAAATCGTTAGTCTCCCCTAAAGACTTTATTCGAATTCCTTTTTTCCGAAGTGTAGTATTGAAAGGAGCAATATGAAAGTTTAAATAAAAAAATAGGCCGTTCCAAAATAAAATAATTTTATAAATCTTAGAACAGCCTTATATGATAAATTAATTAGTTAGTATATTCTTTTAAATATCCAACAAATTCAATTCTGTGCGATTCTTCCTGCCCAAGAAGTGTAATACACATATCCTGTGTTACATAATCAACACCATCGCATAATTTGATAATTTTATTATACTGTTCAATAGCACCTTCTTCAGCATCAATTACACCTTTAATTACGGAAACAACATCAGTTGTATCTTCTTTAGTTTGTAATGATTTTTGGCTAACCTTAAAATCCGCGGAACCGGGAACTAATCCTCCGATTTCCTTGATTCTTCTTGCTAAAGATTGTGCGTGGGTCATTTCTTCGGCAATATCAGCCGCCAAAGATTTTTTGATTTCTTCGGCTCTAACGCCGTCTAAGTTTACAGAATTAGATAAGTAGTTCGTTATTGTTTCTATTTCCATCCAGTAACTTTTAATTAAATTATCAATTATATCTTGTCTCTTTTCCATTGTTCCTCCCTTATTGAAGTATTTTTTTTATAAGTTGCGGACGTCTGACTCTTTGTCCACTCCATACAATAGTATTATAAAGGTTTTTCGACACATTCTCAACTTTTTGCTTAGAAGCAGCGCACAGTATGGCGATTAGATCACCTTTCTTAACGTAATCTCCGATTTTAATATTAAAAACTATTCCCGCTTTCGGATCAATTTTATCTTCTTTGGTCATTCTTCCCGCGCCAAGTTCTAACGCGCACATTCCTATTCCATAATTATTAATTTCGCTTACATACCCACTTTTTTTGGCTACAACTTCTTTAACAAATTTAGATTTAGGATACTTCTCAGGGTTCTCAATAAGTTTTGTATCTCCACCTTGCAGCTTTACAATCTCAGTAAATTTATCAAAAGCTTTTCCGCTAGAAATTAATTCCAAAGAGATTTTTTTACCTTCATCAATAGAAGATGCTTTCCCACCCAAATAGATCATTGCTCCGGAAAGCGTAACACTTAAATCAAGAAGATCGCCTTTTGATTCACCATTCAGCACTTTTATTGATTCATAAACTTCCAACCAATTACCTATATAATTGCCAAGCGGTTGATTCATATCGGTAATGAATGCAATCACTTTTTTATCAAATGCTTTTGCGGTGTTTATCAAAGATTGAGCAAGTTTAATTGCGTCTTTTTGATTTTTCATAAATGCGCCGCTTCCGGTTTTCACATCAAGGACAAGTCCGTCAATTCCTTCCGCTAATTTTTTACTCATTATACTTGCGGTTATAAGTGGAATAGATTCGACTGTGGCGGTTACATCTCTGAGTGAATAAATTAACTTATCTGCCGGTGCAATGTCTTTTGTTTGTCCGATTAAAACTGCTCCACACTTTTTTATAACTCTTTTATAAGAGGCTAAGTTCAAATCTGTTTTAAATCCGGGTATTGATTCCAGTTTATCTAGCGTTCCGCCTGTATGCCCCAAACCTCTTCCGGAAATCATCGGGACGTTAACTCCGGCGGCTGCGACAATTGGTGCGAGTATAAGTGATGTTTTATCTCCAACCCCACCTGTTGAATGCTTATCTACCTTTGTTCCTTTAATAGAATTAAGATTTATAACTTTTCCGCTATATAACATTGCTTCAGTTAAAGCAGCGGTTTCATCAGTATTCATTCCTTTAAGAAACATTGCCATCAATAATGAAGAGAATTGATAATCGGGAATTTTATTTTTTGTGTAAGAATTAATTAGAAACGAAATTTCGTCATTGTTCAGAATTCCGCCGTCGCGTTTTTTTCTGATAAGCTCTACAGTGTTCATAATTCACCTAATTGTTCAATTTGTAATAAACTTAATTATAACACTATTTAAGCATTTAGGCAAAAAGAGTTAGCCCCGGAGACACTAATTTTTCAAGTAAAACCGAAGCTTAGATCATCCAGGAGATGAATGATTATGCAGATTAGTCCCTCTTTGCCATTGGCACAAGGACTTTGTTAATCACAAATGTAACTCCATTGCTGGAAATTACATCCGGTATTTCCACCATTGTTCCCTCTTTTTTATGGATCATTTTGCTTTGGACATTAGCAGATGTTAATGACACAGATAAAATCAGCATTAAAATTCCTATGGATTTAATAGCAGATATTTTTTTAAAGAGAACCTATATTTGAATATTTATACATTTAGTGGTTAAAGAGAAAAGAAATTTATTTGTTTAGCCTTATATATTTGATTATTTTTATCGTTCATAAATTTAAATTTTGGAGATCGGTAAGACGATATGCTATTTAAGACAAGAACTCAGAATTGCGGAGAATTAAGAGAAAAGAACATCGACGAACATGTTGTGTTAAACGGTTGGGTTGACACACGGCGTGATTTAGGTGGTTTAATATTTATAGATTTAAGAGATCGTTACGGTATAACACAAGTTGTGTTTGAACCTGGTTTTAACAAAGAAGCTCATAATATAGCCGCCGCTTTAAGAAGCGAATTTGTTATTTCTATTGAAGGTAAGGTTCGTAAAAGACCTGACGGAACTGAAAATCCTGCTTTAAATACAGGAGTGGTTGATGTAATGGTTGATAAACTCGTTATTCTTAACGAAGCCAAAACTCCTCCGTTTCCTATAAAAGATGATGTTGATACAAGTGAAGATGTAAGACTAAAGTATCGTTACCTTGATTTGAGACGCACAAAACTTCAAAACAATATGTTAATGCGTCACAAAATGTATCAGCTTGCGCGCAAATATTTTGATGAAAATAGTTTCGTTGAAGTTGAAACTCCGGTTCTTATGAAAAGCACGCCGGAAGGCGCTCGGGATTATCTTGTCCCAAGCAGACTTCACAAAGGTAAATTTTACGCTCTACCGCAATCACCACAGCAGTATAAACAATTGTTAATGGTTTCGGGCTTAGATAGGTATTTTCAAATAGTAAAATGTTTTAGAGATGAAGATCTTAGAGCCGACAGACAACCCGAGTTTACACAGATAGACGTTGAAATGTCTTTCATCGACCAGGAAAATATTTTTGAAATAGTTGAAGGTTTGATGAAAGTTTTGTTTAAGGAAGTTTGGAACAGAGATTTGGAATTGCCTATTCCCCGCTTGCCTTTTGATGAAGCGATGGAAAAATACGGAAGTGATAAACCAGATTTAAGATTCGATCTTGAGATGACTACTTTAAATCATGTTTTTGAAAATACTTCATTCAAAGTTTTCCAGGATCAAATTAAGAATACCGGAATTATTACCGGAATGGTGGCTCCCGGATGCGGAGATTATACAAGAAATCAATTAGATGTTCTTACCGATTTTGTAAAAAAACTCGGCGCCGGCGGATTAATTTGGATGCGCGTAAAGGAAAATGATCTTGAAGCACCAATCGCTAAATTTTTATCGGAAGAAGAAAAGAAAAATTTAGTTTCAACTCTCGGCGCAAAACCGGGCGATTTATTATTTATTCTTTCCGGACCGAAACTTAAAGCACTTTCAATTATGGGTTCTTTAAGATTAGAAATGGCTAAGCGTTTGGAACTTATTAAAAAAGATGCCAAACCAAAATTACTTTGGGTAACCGACTTCCCGCTGTTCGAGTGGGATGAACATACACGCCGTTATTACGCAATGCATCATCCGTTTACTTCTCCAAGATTAGAAGACGTTGAATTTATGGAATCAGATCCGGGAAGAGTTAAAGCACGCGCTTACGATTTGGTATTAAACGGTAGCGAAATTGCCGGCGGTAGTATAAGAATTCATAATTCAGATTTACAATCTAAAATGTTTAAAGCTTTAGGAATTTCAGACGAAGAAGCAGAATCTAAGTTTGGATTTTTAATGAATGCTTTCAAATATGGCGCTCCCCCACACGGCGGAATTGCATTTGGCTTCGATAGAATGGCAATGATTTTTGCCGGCGAAAATTCTATCAGAGAAGTTATCGCATTCCCTAAAACTGCAAGCGCAATTTCTTTGATGGATGATGCTCCTTCTTTAGTAAGCGATGAACAATTGAAAGAATTGCATATTAAAGTAAGATAAGCACCTGGAACATATTTATAAAAAAAGCCGTGATGTTATAATCACGGCTTTTTGTTTTTTAAAGTTCGTTTAAAAACTTATTTTGTCGGGAATCTATAATCAGCCGCTTTATTATTATAAATCCAGACAACTTTAACCCAAGCCGGATCACCGGGACCTGAACCACCGCCGTAAGAATCAATTTTTAATTTTGAATAATGATTATCCTGATCTAAAACAAAATAATATTTTGTTGTTACAGTATCACTTATTTTTTTAGTCCAGCTAGCGTCTTTTGCAGGTGAGCTAACACCGTCATAAATATTAGCGGAACTCCCTTGATAAAAGAAAGTAGCTCTTGATAAACTTGAAGCTAAATCAGCGCTTCTTACATCATACTCTGTGCTATTGCTATTTGAGTAATAAAACATGTCAACCGAATCTCTGTTTGGAGCCGAACTTCCAATTCCTGAAGCAGTTCCGTTCTTTAAAATTATTCCGCTGGGTTGAGATGCTGTTGTACCGGTTATCTCATAAATTTGAACAGGCCCGAAAGCTTTTGTTGATAAAGTGGATGTTAAGACAACGTTTATTTGTAGATTAACGCCTGCTGTTACATTTACGCTTACAGTTGTGTCTCTATAACCGCTTAATTTTAAAGTAACATCGTGCGAACCTGTACTTAATGCTGTAACACTGTCATTAGTAGTTTTATTTGAGTTGTTTCCATCAACCCAAATTTGCGCTCCTTGTGGAGTTGACATTACCCAAACTCCTCCTGTTGTGGGCGAAGAATTTACCGGATTATCT
The DNA here is from genome assembly GCA_963739985.1 of uncultured Ignavibacteriales bacterium. Classification (GTDB taxonomy): domain Bacteria; phylum Bacteroidota; class Ignavibacteria; order Ignavibacteriales; family Ignavibacteriaceae; genus CAVUCE01. Next base: position 110,427 of record CAVUCE010000021.1, on the reverse strand, counting down.
GTGGTGTTCGTACATGAACTTAATATAAATGTAACTAAGACAATAGAAGCAGCATAAAAGATTTTTTTCATAAAATATTCCCTTTTTATTCTTATTTTTTATTCAATTTAAAACTGTAATTTTTCTTTGTATAATTAACCGTAAAAGTACCTTTCATCTCACTTTTATCAGCCGATAAAGATCCGCTATATTTTCCCATAAACTTGCTATGCAGTTGATCGGTCATTGTAAAAGTTAGTTTGTCGGGATCAAATTTTCCGGTTACTTCTTGATGTAATGGTTTTTTATAGCTTATAGTAATTTTTCCGCTAAACTCGTTACCTGTTTGTTTAGTAATTTGAAGAACCGTTGCTCTGCTATCCAGGATTCCTGTCCATTTACCGGTCAAATCAATCGATTCTACCTTTGGCTGTTGTTCTTCAATAACAGGCTGCGTTGATTTGACAGTATCATTGTTAACTTTTGGTTCTGTTTGTTGCGGTGTTTCTTGTGTGTTATTATCTGAAGGCTTTTCACTTTTTTGCTGTTGACAACCAAAAACAAAAAGCATTAAAAATACACCGGTTATTGTTAGCGTTTTGTTAAAAAATAGCCGTAGATTTCCAGACTTAATCATTTTCCCTCCGATTAATTTTTCTAATTCTTAAAGGTTATTTGTGGTTTATCCGCTTTATAAATTATAAACTTATAGCCTTCTAATATAATATAAATCTACCGAAAGTATACATTATTAATAACTACACCTAATATGGAGAATTATACAAAATATCCGGCTGGACCAATAAATTTATTTAATACGGTAACGCATAATCGGTCTTGTTTCAGATCTTCTTAAAACTTCTTTTAAAGCCAGCTTTCAAAAAAGCCGATGCCAAACCATGATAAACAAAGGTATCAGGTGCCTTTTCTTTCTCCGGTTCTACCGGGTAACCCTCAATAATTTTAGCTTTGTTTTTCTTTGCAAATTTCACAGCTTCTTTAAGCAGTTCAATAGAAATTCCTTTTCTCCTAAACTTCTTATCAACAAAGAAACAAGTAACCGACCAAACCGGTTGATCATCCAACCTTTTTAATATTCTTGAGTTTTCTAAAACAGGATATGCTTCACGGGGTTCAATTGCACACCAGCCAGCAGGGTTTCTATCAATATATGCTATTATTCCCGGAGTTATTCCGGATGATACAATTTTCTTTTGTGCTTTTTTATTTGCCGCGCCTTTTTGTTTATCAAATTGGGAACGCTTTAGTTTCCACCACATACACCAGCAGCCTGCGCAAGCTCCACGTTCACCAAAAAGATTTTCAAAATCTTTCCATGTTTCGGGAGTTAATAATTTGAAAGTAAGTTTGTTTAAGCTATTCATTTTAGGAGCCAATTTTAATTCACTTAGAATTGAAAAATGGTAATGAAAAACAATTACTGCTGAAATTTACAATTTATTCATAACCATAGAATAATAACTTTCAATATCTTTAACCTCTAAATCCGTTAAACTTATAAATTCTTTTTCCCTTGCTCGTTTTGATAGAATTCCATTATTCTGTTCAAGGAAACGAATTAATAATGATATAGTTTTATCGGACATTTGAAAACGATCACTTAGCCAATTTTTAATTGAGTCAAAGTTTATAAGATATGTAACCTCCTCAGGTATTATTTTTTTGATTGTATAATCTAGACAGTCAAATAAGAACTCTGCATGAGACGTTGCGTCAAAATACCTATAAAAATCAATTGTATTATTTAACACTACAACATTATTATCAATTGTTTTTTCCCATTTAATTAAATCCAATAAAGCATGTGAATAATTCTCTAATATTCTTCTGTAATCATCGATTTTTTCAAGCATTGCTGCTGATATAGGAAAAATAAATCCCTGAGGTAAATATTTCATCGTTGAAAGGATGTGATGGATTAAGTATCGATGTAGCCTTCCATTTCCATCCACAAATGGATGTATATATACAAATCCAAATGCTATTTTTGCAGCAGTTAAAACAGGGGGAAAATCAGATTCCTCAAGTTTTTTTGCAGAATTTAACAGACCATTCATTAAAGATTCTATGTCTTGCCATTTTGCAGAAATATGTTCCGGTATCGGTTCTCCTGTCAATCGATCATGCTCACCAATAAAACCACCTTCTTCTCGATATCCCATTTTTGTAAAGCGGCTGCTATCAATAATAATTTGCTGTAACCGATAAAGTTCATTTTTGCTCAAAGGTCTGATACCTGCTTGGCTGATTGCACGTCCCCATCTTGATGCTCTGTTGTGTGTAGGATTTTCACCTTCTATACTAAATGAAGCTTTCGAGTCTTTAAGTAATAAAAAAGCCGAAGTTCTCAATAATACATCTTTGTGTATTTTTCTAATTAATGTTGTTGTTTCCTCTTTTAGATTCTGATTTATATAAGTATTTAATTTTGAGGATTTACGAATCATTGGACAAAACTTCACAGTACCGGGCATATTATTTTTAATACGATGGCGCTTTGAGTTTATACTTCTACCTGCTCCGTATTGCAATTTTTCATCAACAAGAAGAATATAATTCCCTTTCAACAAATCATCTATTGCTATTTTTTTTTCCATCAACCATTCGTATAGAAACCATATTTTACGACAATATAAACTTAACGGTTCTTGTTTTATCCACTCTTCTATTGCAGAGGGTTTAAGTTTCTCAAACAATTTTTTAAATACGATTAAATTTATGCCTTCGTACTTTAAAGCAAAAACAAGATGATCGAAAATTGTTTCGTTGGGTTGATATTTGGGTGTGAATACGTTCCAACCTTCATTTGAATATTTTTTATGTTTTTTACTAATAAGTGAAAGCTGATTTGGTAAAGGAACTGATAATTTAAGAAAACTAATTAGCGCACCATAACCAACCAAATTACCTTCCTCAGGTGGAATCCGTTCATTAAAAACATTTATTTCCCGTGAAATTTGTTTATTATTCATAACGTCTTATGATTAATGCTTACAATTTAAGAGGCGAATGTTTATTATCATAAAGTTTGATTACATTTATTTAAGTCAAATCAATAAAAATATACGGATAATTTTTAATCAATCAATGCAACGAAACAAGAAATAACGCAAGCATTTTCTGAATCATTTTATCCCCAGCTTTTTCTCTACTCTTTCTTTCTGGCGTAAATGATGTCTGAAATGCATTTCGATTAATTTATACCATTCATACGAATTTAAATAACCAAGTACCGGATGTTTCTCTTTGCCGAATATTTTTTCTGAAATTAAATCATCTTTTATGTTATTCATCTCTAAAACTAATTTCGACAAATTTTCTTTTATCTCAGCAATGCTTTCCGGCTTCGCTGGATTATATTTTAGCGGATCAACAACTTTAAACCTGAATGGAGGAAAAGTCCCGATAAAAAATACAAGAATTCCGGGAATTGATTTGCTTTTATTTTTATTTTCCTTTAGGTGGATACATTTCCGAATGTTTTTAATATTAAAATTAAAAGTGCCTAGAGTTAAATGATTGTACAATTGTCCAAGCGACCATGATTTTTCATCCGGTTTTTGCAGAATTTGTTCTAAAGAATACTTATTAAGTTCACCTAAAAGAAAATGTGCGGTTTTTTCAAAATCATTGTAAACTTTTTTAACATTAATCATCGTTATTTTTCGGCATTAAGTTTTCAATAATTAAAAAATCTTTCTCCGGAATTTCTAAAAAGCCGAATCTAAAAGGATATCCCCAATGTTTTTTATCCGTGATAAAGGATAACTTTTCAATAATCGGTATTATAGAAACCTCGCCGCAATCATCAAAAATTATTCTTCTCCTAAAAGGAGAAAAACCTTTTCCCAAATCGACTTGATATATTTCATTATCCTTTACGGAACCAATAGCAGTAAATTTTTGATATGGAGTTTTATCATCAGCTTTAAGTTTTGATGAATAAAATAATACTTTGTCGTCTTTATTCATTTTTTTCAAAGCCCACGGTTTGCCGTGAGATGCCTGCGCAATTCCCAAACTTTTACCGATTTCAACATGATCTTTCGATGCAACTATTATCCAATATTTTCGTTTTGAATCATTCATAATAATAAGTTAGCAATCATTCCGGTTATAATCACTTAAATTTTTTAGTCAATATTTATTTGCCTTTCTGTAACCATAGTTAAATTGCTTTAGTCGTAAACTAAAAGCAAAAACAGAGGTACGACGTGAAACGATTCTTGAATATTTTAATAATTGCACAATTATTTTTTATTATCTCAGTTAATACAACAACCGCACAAAGCAAGAGTGATACTTTTTCCAAAGTTGATTCTTTAATAAGATCTGTACGCAAAACACTTCAGCTAAAAACCGGTTTAAGTATTGCCGTTGTAAGAAATGATAAAATGATCTTTAGTAAAGCGTACGGATATTCCGATGTTGAAAATAATGTTAAAGCCAAAACTTCAACTCCTTTTTATATAGCTTCATCAACAAAATCTTTTACTGCCGAACTTATAAAATTGCTTTCAGATGAAGGTGTTGTTAATATCGATGAACCGATAAATAAATATCTTCCCGATCTAGAACTTCCTTCGCCTTTGTCTGCAAAAATGATTTCTCTTCGTGATTTATTAACTCACAGATCGGGAATTGAAAATATCGCAGTCATTTTAAGAACTGCATTTACCGGTCAGCATACAAATGACGAATTGCTAAAATTATTTTCAAAGAGCGAATTCTCCGGAATTAAATATAGATACACAAATACGGATTATGTTTTGGCAAGTTTAGCGATCGAAAAACAAACCGGAAAATCGTGGAAGGATTTATTAAAGGAAAAAATATTTGATCCTCTGGAAATGAAAAATACCAGCGCTTATGTTTCATATTTTCCAAAAGATGAACTTCCGAAAAATTATACTACTCTAGGCGGAAAATTAGAAAAAATTGATTTTGATAAAACCGACAAAACCATGCATGCTGCCGGAGGAATTTATTCATCAGCCGATGATCTTGCAAACTGGCTAATTTTTAATATCAATCGCGGTAAATTTAAAAACACGCAAATAATTTCACCGCTTTCTATGGATGAAATTCATTCTTCACAGATTAACTTTAAACAGACTTTCTTTAAATATAAAAGATTTGCTTACGGACTCGGCTGGATTCGTTCTGATTATAACGGAAATTTATTAATACATCATTTTGGTTCTTACACAGGTTCGCGCTCACATATTTCATTCATGCCTGAGAAAAATATAGGAGTTGTTGCTTTAACAAATGATGACGGAGATGCATTTTACACAGTAGATCTTTTTGCAGATTGCATTTACAATTTGCTAAATAATAATCCCCAAACAGATTCTATCGCGGAAGCTGAGCTTTCCGGAATATTAAAAGATTACTATAAAGAAAAAGCAGAAGCAGCTAAAGAAAATCCCCAGTCGACTTACCCGGAAAATTTTAAGTTTTCACATTACACCGGAACATATACAAGCGAAGAGTATGGCAAAATGATTATTGAAGAAAAGGAAAATAGTTTATCTATAATTTGGGGAAATATGAATGGAAATCTTATTTATCAAAGATTCTGCTTCTCTTAAGAGCAAAATTCCCTCCTTTTCGTTTGAAAGGCTAATTTTACATTTAATAAAAATGCGGGAAATAAAGTAAATAAATTTATTCTAACCGGTCCGGTGAAAATGGTTTTTGTAAAACAGAATTAGGGAAATGATGGCTCTATATAAGATTATAATTTAAGAAGCTAAAGAATAATTATTAAATTTCGCAATGAAAATTTCTTGATTCTGTTTTTTAGAAATGGCAATGTAAAATTGATTATTTATGACATTGTTGGAAGAAAAATTTCTACATTGGTAAATGCATATCAAAAAGCCGGTACTCATTCTGTAAGGTTTAATGGTCATAATTTAGCAAGCGGTATCTATTTTTATTGTTTAAGGGTGGGAAGCTTTTATGACACTAAAAAACTAGTGCTGCTGAAGTAGTATCAAATTATAAACAGATTTCAAATCTGTCAGTATTTAAATATTCGTAATCAAATACAAATCACATCCGCAAAATCCTTTTTTCTGATTATTGAATCCTTTCAACGTAAACTGTATCCAACTTTTACAAATGATTAGAATTTTTGCAAAAAGAAAGGAAACATGTCAACTACACAAATAATATTACTCGGTTTAGGGGTTTTAATTGTTTATATGTACGTAAAAAAGTACTTAACTAATCGTTCTTTGAAACATTACGACGCTCCGGATTTGAAAGAAGCTCTTAAATCTAATAGAAATATTGTTTTACTAGATGTTAGAACACCTGCTGAGCGAAAAGAAAATCACATAAAAGGCTCGTTTCATATACCTTTACATGAACTCGGATCCAGAATGAGTGAATTGCAAAAGTTCAAAGAAAAAGAAATTGTTTGTTATTGCAGATCGGGAAACAGAAGTGTTAGTGCTGCAGCGAAATTAAAGAAACAAGGTTACGATGCTGCGAATCTTAGAGGCGGAATAATAAGATGGAGCTAAAACGCTCTTTAAATATTGGTAAAATAATGCGAATGGCATTTCCGGTTTTACTCGGCGCGTTAATTGGTTATTCATACTACTATTTTATTGGATGCACAACCGGTTCTTGTCCGATTACCAGCAATCCATGGAGCAGCGTTTTTGTCGGTGCTTTATTCGGCGCTTCATTTATTTCGACTAAAAAGAAGGTAAAAACCACTAAACAGGAAGAAAATTAAATGTTTACTAAAAATGTTGGAAGTATTGATAGAATTATAAGAATTTTGGCAGCTGTAGCGATTTTCGTTCTCTATTTTACACACGTAATTACAGGCGGATTCGCAATATTCTTAGGTATTGTAGGATTAGTTTTATTTGTTACGGGAGCTACAAGATTTTGCCCTTGCTATGTAAGATTAAATCTTACAACAGGTAAAAAAGAAAAAGAAATCAATTGAGATATTTAAGGGTTATAATATTATGATGATAGCCGGTTATATAATTTTAGGAATAATTGCTCTTTTTTTGCTTCTTCAATTTAGCATGGTTGCAGCGGCAAAAAAATCACAAGGATTAAAGCTTGAAGGTTTAAACAGTAAATTAAAGAGTCTGGAAAAAAAAGGAACTAAAGGACTGGTTTACTTTTTCAGTCCATCATGCGGTGCATGTAAAGCACAGACTCCAATTATAAAATCAATGCAAAAATCTAATAAAAATGTTTTTGACGTTGATATTTCAAGCGATATTCAAACAGCTAGAGTATTTGGCGTTAAAGCAACACCTACTACTGTCATAGTTAAAAACGGAATAGTTGATAAAGTTTTTCTGGGTGTAAAACAAAAAGATTTTTTTGAAAAATATTTAAGGGAGATTTAAGCATGGAATATGGCTTCTCAAAAACTGTCGATCATTCTTATGAAGACACTTTAAACAAGGTTACGGAAGAGTTAAAAAAAGAAGGATTCGGTGTATTAACAGAAATTGATGTTAAAGAGACATTAAAGAATAAATTAAATGTAGACTTTAAAAAGTATAAAATTTTAGGCGCTTGCAATCCTCCAATTGCTCATCAAGCACTTCAAGTTGAAGAAGAATTGGGTTTGCTTCTTCCGTGTAATATTATAGTTTATGAAAAAGATAATAAAACAATTGTATCGGTTTTCGATCCTATGATTATGACTAAAGTAATGGATAATGAAAACATGCTCACGATTGCCGAACAAGTAAAAGAAAAATTACAGCGAGTTTTAGAGGCTGTATAAAACAAAAGGAGAACATAATGCCAGAACATTTAACCAAACAACTTTTTTTAGAAAAAGTTTTTAATTACGAAACAAACAAAGAATGGAAATTTGAAGGCGATTTACCCTGCGTAATAGATTTTTGGGCGCCGTGGTGCGGACCTTGTAAAGCTGTCGGTCCTGTAATAGATGAACTTTCCGAAGAATACAAAGGGAAAGTAAATTTCTATAAGGTTAATACCGACGAAGAACAAGAATTAGGCTCGGCTTTCGGTATTAGAAGTATTCCTTCACTTTTATTTGTTCCAAAAGAGGGACAACCTAAAATGGCAGTCGGTGCGCTTCCAAAAGAAAGCATGAAACAAGCTATAAATGAAGAGTTATTAGTTGCAACAGAAGGTTAAGACCTAATTACAGAAATTATTACTTTTAAATTCCGGTTCCTATCATTAGTATAGAGCCGGAATTTTTATTATCAAGTTTAAGGTTAGTACCCTTCAATTTTATTGCAGTTACTTTAGTATTTATAAATTTCAAGAAAATTACAAATTACAATATCCAAATTTCAAATAAATTTCAAAATTCAATAATCAAAGATTAATGTTTGAGTTTTAATCAAATAAATCTTGGTTATAAGGTTTAAGGTTTAGAATTTGATATTTCGGAAATTGAATATTATTTGATATTTGCTTATTGTTTTTTGTGTTTTCAAAATGAATTTATTCATAATTCAAACCTATGAATTTCAATCCATAGTAGTTTAGTTTGAGTTGGCCGTTTTCTTGGCGGAACTATAATTTTCAATATCATAATTAATTTGGGTACTCGGCATATCTAGTTTTACAATTTCAACATCTGATTGGGTGTAAAATTGAGTTGCCAGCGTATCATGAAAATCCGAGAACACTACAACACGATTTATTCCCGCAGCTATTAATGCTTTTGCACAAGTTGTGCAAGACATATTTGTAATATAAGCGGTTGAACCTTTAATGTTTATTCCATGAACGGCAGCTTGAGTTAAAGCATTTATCTCAGCATGATTTGTACGCACACAATGATTGTCAACAACAAGACAGCCAACATCTTCGCAATGCGGATGACCCGGAAGTGAACCATTATAACCGGTTGCTAATACAAATCTATCTTTAACTAAAACGCAGCCGCAATGCATCCTTGGACAAGTAGATCTTTCGCTTGCAAGCATTGCTAACTTTAAAAAATATATATCCCATGCAGGTCTTATAATGTTATTTTTTTTATTCATATTATTTAATATTAAAGCCTAAATTAATGAATGTTACTTTCTCTAGAAATCCATTCTTTTTTTAACAAAGAATAAACTTTTAAATTTATATAATCAGCGTGTAAAAATTGTCCGTCTCTTTCAATTCCTTCTTCAAAAAAATTTAATTTCTGAGGAATTGCCTGACTTTTCAAATTATCTTCAGCGCATTTAATTACAATTTTATTAAATCCCATTTCCGTAAAAGCATATTTAATAATTCCCTCGCAGGCGCGAACCATTATTCCCTTTCCCTGAAACTCTTCCGCCAGCCAATACCCTATTTCAAGCTTCATTATTTCTCTTACACCATTATGCATATCTATCAATCCGCACAATTCGTTTCTGTACCATATTTCCAATACAACTCTGCCGTCGAACATATCTTTATCAACGACAGATTTGATATAATTTTGCGTGTCTTTAATGCTTCTTGTATTATCTACCCATGGGAGCCATTTTCTTAGATATTTTTTACCGGAGACAATTAAATTGTATAAAGCAACAGAGTTTTGAAGTTTAATGCTCTTAAGAATAATATCACTATCAATTCTTATTTCCAGCATAATTTTATTGTTTTCTAAAGAAGAAATAACGATCATATCGAAATTTAATTCATATTCACCATCGAGTAAACTAAAAAATTTATTTTGATCAGTTGTTACTTACTGTCCAGTTATGATTTAGCCTAACCTTCCAAACAGTAACCTCTTCAACATCTCTACCGAATTCGGCTCTTTTTCTTAACGTGGATAGATTGTGCGAAACAAATTTTTGATGCAGTTCTTCGCTTTCCCAGAAAGATAGAGTTAGAAATCTTTTTTGATCTTCAATCTCTAATGAAAAATTTCCACCCAGCATTCCTTCGCATTCTTTCATGCCGGGAAGCCACACAGAACTTTGAGTATTTGTAAAATGCTCTTTTCTTCCTTTATCGACACACATTTCTGCTAAGCGCATAAACATGGCTTGATTAAGTTGCTTACCAATTTCGTCAAGCTTGCCTTGCATCTCAAAAATGTACTCAAACAAATTGGTTGATACAGAAGAGTAAGTTTCTTTCTGATTAATCTTCTTTGTAATAGAATCATGAGTACTTTTCATAAATTCTTGATAACTTTTACTGTCTTTCCAAAACGCTATAATTATTGCTTTGTTATCTGAGACAGCATCCCATCCCCCGAATTGAGCAATTAAACCTTGACTGTGTGAAATTTCATTCCAAGCTTCTTGTGCAATTGAAAAATCATTTTTTCTATCTTTTAAAACATCGCATGAAATCATTTTAATAAGCATAGACTTGCCCCTGAGAATTATATTATATTTTTCATTTTATTTGTCTTTAATGATTTTAAATCATGTTCAAAAACATTGTATAAACTATACTTTAATTATTTTACACCTAGCTTCTTACAAATCCTACCGAGTTCTTCAACTTCACCATTGTTTAAGGAGCTAAACTCATCAACTAAATCATTTAAATGTCTTTTAAATACTTTAGATATGGTTGCATTTCCTTTATCAGTTAAATGGACAATTGTATTTCTTCTATCAACTTTATCACGTTCCCTCTTAACATAATTATTTTTCTCCAGGTTATCTAAAACTGTCACCAAATTGCTTCCGCTAATTAATAACTTATGCGCTATATCTTTTTGGTTCATCTGACCAAGATGATAAAGAACATCCAAAACTCCAAACTGACTTATAGTTAACCCGTCATCGTTTAGCTTTCTACTTAATGTAGATTGAAGAGAATCAACAGCTCTAATCAATTTAATATAAGCATTAAGAACTCTTACTTCTTTTTTACTTCCTTGATAATGTGTTCCCATAATTAAACACCAATAGTTTTATGTCGAATAGTTTTAGTTTAACATAATATTTACAAACAATTATAGCAAGATAGCTGCATAAATATTCACTATTCTTTTATTAAAATATAATTTTTGCAACTAATTTATTACCGGATATTATTTATTATTGTTTAATAAATAAAGTTGTCTTAACTTTGAACCTCTTAACTGTGAAGGAGCATTTGTATAAAGTTGTATTTACTTTTTAAGACCCGAAAACGAATTCAGATAGCTATACAAAATATAGTTTCAATAAATTCTGGCAATACAAACCGAAAAATCTCCTCCTAATTTTTATAAATTTATTCAACAATAGATTTACTTAAGTATTTATAAAGGTTCAATAAAAATGAAAAAAATTATTTATAGTTTATATACATTAATCTTTTTGTTTTCATTTTCAACAATGGCTCAAAAAACAATTACACCAAAGAACACACAACAAATATTAAATTCGTTCGATCTAGCAGCATCAAAATATGATGTTCCTGTTAATTTGCTAAAATCCATTTCATATTCTCAAACAAGATTTTCAAATGTAATCCCGGATTTAACAAATCGTTCTGATGCCGAACAACCACCGGTTTATGGTATTATGGGATTAAGAGATGATAACTGGTTTGGTCACTCACTCAGCGAGGGAGCTAAATTAATTGGCGCTGATATAAAAAATGTTGCCGTAAACGAAACACTTAACATTGAAGCCGCTGCCGCTTTATTATCATCAATAGCGGATAGTTTGAAAATAGATAGATCAAACATAAATAATTGGCGCACTGTCCTCGAGAAATTTTCGGGAATCCCGCAAACCGATGTAAAACCGTTTTATTCGTTTGATGTCTTTGATGCACTTGTTAAAGGTGAAAGCGCTAACGGTATTACCATTGCAAAAAACAATACCGTTCAGATGAGTCAGTTCCCGGACAATGTCAATCCCAAGAATAAATTAAAAAACATTGAGTCTGTACAATCAACTGATTATCCGCCTGCAGTCTGGGATCCAAGTCCAAACTATACTCCAAATGCGGTAACTCCATATTTTCTTGTTGTTCATGATACTGAAGGACCATTTGCAGGTTCACTTTCGTGGTTGAAAAATCCGGCGGCGCAAGCTAGTGCACATTATATTATAAGAAGCTCCGATGGTTACATTGTTCAGCTTGTAAGAGAAAAAGATAAAGCATGGCATGTAAGATCATGGAATCCTTATATGATAGGTGTAGAGCATGAAGGCTATGTAAATAATCCGGCATATTTTACCGAAGCAATGTATAAATCCTCCTCAGCACTTTATAGACACTTGGCAGTGGCACATAATGTTCCTGTTGACAGTACAAGAATTATTGGTCACGATGAACACAATAAAATCTGGTGGGTTAATTGGATAAATAATACTTGGAATCCGGCTCACCCCGGAGCTTCAATCAATCCTACTGATAATACTCATACCGATCCGGGAAAATACTGGAATTGGCATCACTTCTTTGATTTAATTAATCAAGGAGCAACTGCTCCAAAGGAAGTTTCCAGCTTCCCGGCGACAAATGATTCTGTTTGGGCAAACGCGCAAATAAAAGTTACTTTTGATCAGGCAATGTCACCACAGTCAGCTCAAGATGCATTTTCTATTTCACCTTCAGTGGATGGTAAATATACCTGGGAAGACGGAAATAAAACACTCGTATTTACTCCCTCAAATGTATTGGCTCCTAATACCAAATATATTGTACAAGTTTCCTCCTGGGCAGTTAGCATTTTAAATGCTAGTCTCAATCCTCCGGTAGATTTTAGCTTTTACACAAAACCGGCAGTTCCTTTAGCAGCTAGTTTAACTTATCCGGCAGATGGTGAAAATAATATAAGCAGTACAGTCAATGTTCAAATAAAATTTAATTCACCAATAATAAAATCCAGTTTAGGTGGAAAAGTATTATTTCAGGATTCAACAGGGAAAAGTGTTTCTTTAAAGAATGCTCAAGTTTATGAAGAAAACGGCGACGGAGTCATAAGTTTTTCACCTTATAAAGCTCTTGATGTTAATGCCGCTTATAAAGTTACAATTAAAGCCGGTGTACAAAGTGTTAACGGCGTTTCATTGAATTCGGATTTAGTAATAAACTTTACTACCGAGACAAATAACTTTGTTCAAGGAACTGTTGTAGAAGGATTTGAATCAATCGGATCATGGCAGCAACCTTCCGGGAGCATCACTTCAAAAGATATTGATACTACAAATTCTAAGTTTGATATTTTGTACGGCACAAAAACCGAAGGAACATATTCCGGTCTTTTAACATACGTCTTTACAAAATCAGACAGCGGTGTTTGTTCGCTTGAAAATTCTAATAAAATTAGTTTGGGTACAAATGATAGTTTAAAATTCGGAATTTGGGTCTATGGCGATTTGAGCAATAACAATCTATCATTCCAATTTTCCAACAGCTCAGATCAATATTCTTATTCGAATGAAGACACTTTAAACTGGTCGGGCTGGAAGTATATTGAATTTCCGTTAACATCCTTAAATATTAATAGTGAAATTTTCTTCAAAGGAATATCAATAACACAAAATAGAGGCGGAGCAGACAGCAGCCAGGTTTTATTTGACGGAGTTCAATACCGTGATCCGAATATTACCGACGTTTCTAATTCTGATATCTTTGTACCGGGACAATATTCACTCAAGCAAAATTATCCGAATCCGTTTAACCCATCAACGGTAATTGAATATCAAATTCCGAAACAAGAATTCGTTACTCTAAAAGTTTATGATTTGCTAGGAAGAGAAATAGCTACATTAGTAAACGGACAAATAAACGCCGGTTTACACCGAGTTGTTTTCAATGCTGAAAACTTTGGAAAACACATTACAAGCGGTGTTTATTTTTACTCGCTAAAAGCAGGTGAATTTTTGAGTACAAAGAAACTTATTCTAATGAAATAATTTAATTCATTTTTCCATTTTTAAGGCTGTCTTTAATAGACAGCCTTTTTTGCTTTAAATAAATAAAGTAGTGGCATTTTAGTAATGTAATTATTATTATGAATTCAACCTCAATTATTTTAACCATTTATGCAAAATCAAAAACAGTTAAACACATTGTTGTTAAATAATATTACGCATGGCGAAAATGAAGCCTTGAATAATCTGCTGCCTCTGGTTTATAACGAACTCAGGCAGTTAGCTTCAAAATATTTGCGTGCGGAATTTGGAAACAGGACAATACAAACAACCGAATTAGTCCACGAAGCTTACATTAAATTAATCGGCGGACAAAACATTTCATGGCAAAACAAAGCACACTTTTTCGGAATCGCTGCAAACTCAATGCGGCAAATATTAGTTGATCTAGCAAGAAAAAGGAAATCACAAAAACGCGGCGGCAACAACACAATAATTTCACTTTACGAAGATCTCGTTATAATGGATGAAAGCGATGATAAACTTCTGGCACTGGACGAAGCTTTAAACAAACTTGCAACTTTTGATGAAAGGCTAAGAAGAATTGTTGAACTCAGATATTTTTCGGGTTTAACAATAGATGAAACTGCAGAGGTCTTACAGATTTCCGATTCAACTATTAAACGAGAATGGAACGTTGCTAAAGCCTGGTTGTACAGAGAAATGAAAATGGTATAAAAAGTCTTACCAAAAACAAAAATGGTTTCTATTTATGGATTCTGCACGATGGATAAATGTTAAAGATATTTTTAATAAAGCTGTAGCTCTTAATGAAGCCGCTAGAGAAAAATATTTATCCGAAGTTTGCACCGGTGATGAAGAATTAAAAAAGGAAGTAATATCTTTATTAAACTCCTTTGAAACCTCGGGAGATTTTCTTGATAATCCTGATAATATTTTAGAACAAGACAATCAAACTTCCAAAGATCCTTATCTAAATAAAAAAATCAGTTCTTATAATCTGGAAAGATTAATTGCAGCCGGCGGAATGGGTTTTGTTTATCTTGGCGTAAGATCAGACGGAGAGTTTACTCAAAAAGTCGCAGTAAAATTAATCAAAAACAATTTTACCTCCGAGTATCTCTTACATCGTTTTCAAAACGAACGACAGACACTCGCTAATTTAAATCATCCTTATATAGCAAATCTCTTAGACGGAGGAACTACTCAAGAAGGAATTCCATATTTCATAATGGAATTTATAGACGGCGTTCCAATTGATAAATATTGCGATTACAACAATCTCTCAATCAAAGAGCGATTAGAAATTTTTATTAAAATTTGTTCGGCTGTAAGTTATGCGCATAAAAATTTAATAGTTCATAGAGATCTTAAACCAAGCAATATTTTAGTTACAAAAGACGGCAATCCCAAATTGCTTGATTTCGGGATCGCTAAAATATTAAATCAAGATAATCCTTTGGCGGCGGATCAAACACAAACCGCAGTTTGGAATTTAACGCCCGATTACGCAAGTCCTGAACAAGTTAAAGGAGAAAACATTACAACTTCCAGCGATGTTTATTCGCTTGGAGTTTTATTATACAAATTACTTTCCGGCCATCATCCTTATAAAATAGATAGTTACTTACCAAACGAGATTACAAAGATTGTTTGCAATACGGAACCTGAAAAGCCAAGTACAATTATTTTTTCCGGGGAAAAAAGCTCGGACGAAAAAGATAATTTATTTCAATCTTCGCCCGAGCAAATAAGTAAAATGCGTAAAGCCGGGATTGACAAAATTTCAAAAATACTTTCCGGCGATCTCGACAATATTGTTCTGATGGCATTACGAAAAGAACATGAAAGAAGATATTCAACGGTTGAACAATTTGCCGAAGATATAAATAGGTATTTAAGAGGACTTCCGGTAATTGCCAGATCAGATACAATTAAATATAGAGCGGCGAAATTTATTCAAAGACATAAATTCGGAGTTTCTGCATTTCTGATTATTTTTTTATTGCTGATAACCGGAATTATAGGAATAAGCTGGCAGGCAAATGTAGCCGCCAAACAAAGAGATAAAGCAGAAATTGAAGCGCAAAAAGTTGAAAAGATTAATTCATTTCTTAAAGAAATGCTTTCTTCCGCCGATCCGACAAACGAAGGTAAAGATGTTAAAGTTATTGACGTTTTGAATAATGCCGTAAAAAAAATTGATGGGAATCTTTATAGCCAGCCGGAGATTCGAGCTTCTATAAGAACAACAATCGGAATTACATTTCAAAATCTTGGGTATTACAATGAATCTGCGCTGCAATTAAAAAAAGCATTAAACACGCGCCGAAATCTGTACGGAGATAAAAATTATAAAACGGCTCAAAGCATGAAAAACCTTGCACTGGTTTTAAACTATCAAGGAGAATATAAAAAATCAGAAAGTTTATATTTAAAAGCCGTTTCTGTTTATGAAGAATTAGATTCAATTAATAGCCCGGTATATGGCGAAGCATTAAATGATTTCGGAACTCTTTATATGGATTTGGGAAATTATCCGCAGGCATTATCTAATTATAATATCGCTATGCGCATTTTCAAAAAAACTTACGGAAACACTGATCCTCAAGTTGTGGCAGTTCTCAATAATATCGCTCTAGCTTATGATTATAAGGGAGAGCCTGACTCTGCAGAAAAATTTTACATAAACGCTCTTGAAATAGAAAAACAACGAAATGATGGCGAGAGTTATTCTGTTAGCCATTTATTAAATAATCTTGCGTTTATATATTTTGAAAATAAAAAATACGAAAAAGCTCTCGGTTACTTTGAGCAGGCATTACAGATAAGAAGAAAGCTTTTAGGCGATAATCATCCGGATGTAGCTTTATCAACATACAACACGGGATGTGTTTATTACTACACTAATAATTTTGATAAAGCACTAAACATGATTGATACGGCAATTTCAATTTGGAAGAAAAGCATTCCATCTGATCATCCATTGCTGGGAGGAGCATATTTTTGGAAAGGCAAAATTTATAACCGGGAAAATCAGCCAAAGCAAGCTTTACAATATCTAGTTAAATCTCTCAAAATCCGATTGAAAAAAAATAAAGGTGATATTTTCCTTATTGCTAGAACTCGATGTGAAATCGGTAACTCTTATAGGCTACAAGGCAATTTTAATTTATCCGAATCAACCCTTTTAAAAAACCTAAATATTCTTAAGAAGGATACGATTAAAAATCATAACTATGTTGAAGAAGTAAATAAAATATTATCTAACTTATATTTAAAATGGAATAAACCGGAAGAAGCAAAGAAATATACTTACTTAAAAAATGATTAATCAATCTCTTATATTTCACATTGAATTCTGTAATTTTTCGTTAAAACCACACCTTCTATTTTTGAATATTACAATCCAACCTAAATATCTCTGCTAATTTCGATCCCAGCATTAAAGAATCCACATCACTATTTTGAAGTGTTTATGCTCAATATAATTGCACAAACTCAATTTTATATTTATACTATAATAAATATCAAATAGATTTACTTTGGCACTAGAAGATTTATTAAATAATGTTTTTGGCGAGAGACGTAATTAGTTATCCTTTTGAGGTTGATGAGGAACAAGATGCCTTAATACTTAAAAATGATCCTCAGGGCAACGAGAACAAAAAGTACAAAATTTATTCAGTCTTTCGGAAAAAGCAATCATAGTATAATCTGGATAAACAATCCTCAATACAGATTTAATCTTGAAGCACTTCAAGCATATAACAAATTATTCCTTGGTGATATTCCCATATTTATCAGCAGCTGCAGTCCTGAGCTCGTCCCGCTTTTTAGAGAATATAAGTTTGAAATTTTGAAAGTTGGAAAAGAAGCAATACTTGATTTATCATTTCCGCACTTAAATAAAAGATCAATAAAAGAAATGATAAGATCGGGTAAAAAATACGGAAGCGCTAAAGAAATTTATTATTCTGATGAAATCAGCAATAAGTTAGAAAAATTTAAAAAAGATTGTGCACACGGAAAAGAGCCTCAATTAAAATATTTTTTTAACGATGTTTTAATTCCGGAAAATAGATTATTCGTTTTTGAAGATGAAGAAGAAAATTGGCTCGGCGCTATAACTATCTATTGCCGAATGGATGGAATTGTAAGAACAGATTTAATTTTACGAAAGCGTAGCGCTCCAAAAGGTGTTATGGAAGTTTTAATTAATTTCATTTTTAGAACATTAAAAAATGAAAAGTTTAGAACCTGGAGCCTGGGAGAAGTTCCATATATTGTTTACGATAGTCCGATTTTTTCAAAAGAATTTTTAATAAACTTTACAGGCAGAAGAATGAAATTTGCCTATAATTATTTAGGTTTATATAATTTCAAAAATAAATTTAACCCTATTTGGAAAGAAATTTATATTTGCAGCAAACCGAAACTTAAATTATTAACCTTAGTCCGCATTTTATGGATAAGTAATCTTGCAAAATTGGTTCTAAAAAAATTCTTAAATGTCGTTTTAAGAAAGCCTCTTTTATAATTAAGATCATCAAAAATAAATTATAACTCATGTTGCGCAAATATATGTTTTGGTCACATTGAATCCAGCAGCCGCTGGATGAAATATCTCTTAAATTTGTATAAAATCATTGGCCTGAGATTCTTCATTTCATTCAGAATGACCTTATTGCGCAACATGAGTTATAATTATGAGCGTCATTCCCACGAAAGTGGAGATCTTGTTAAGGACCTAACAGGGTTCTTCATTTTTGTACTAAAATCGAACTTTTTTAACTAAACCAGTGTTAATTATCACAAAAAATGTATTTTGTGATAATTGATGTTGTAACATCAAATGTTATAACATATATTTGGAATGTAATTATTAACAACATATTTAAGGAGATCAAAAATGGGTACTTCAAATAATATAGCAGAAAAAACTACCTGGAATTTAGATACAACACATTCAAAATTAGGTTTTACAGTTAAACACATGGTTGTTTCAAAAGTTAATGGAAATTTTAACGATTATGATTTGAAACTAACTTCCGGAGAAAATTTTGAAGATAGCGAAATTGAATTAACTGCCAACATTGCTAGTATCGATACCGGAAATACCGATAGAGATAATCATCTTAAAAGCGCTGACTTCTTTGATGCCGAAAATTTTCCGAAGTTGATATTTAAAAGTACAGAATTGACAAAAGTAGATGACGAAAATTACAAACTAAAAGGAAACTTAACTATTAAAGATGTTACTAAACCAATCGAGCTGGATGTAACATATGGTGGAACAGTTAAAGATCCTTACGGTTTAGAAAGAGCCGGCTTTGGTGTTGAAGGAACAATTGACCGTTTTGACTATAACTTAACATGGAATGCTTTCTTGGAAACCGGCGGCGCTGTTGTTGCCAAATCAATTAAAATTGTAGCTGATATAGAAGTAACAAAAGCCCAGGATCAAAACGGCTAATTAATCAAATCATATTTGTTTAGATGGGGCTCTTAATAGGAGCCCGACTGATTTGCAGTTAATAGGAGAGAGAGATGTTGAACGAATTATTAAAAAATAGATATAGTCCGCGTGCTTTTTCGAGTAAAGCAATTGAGGAAGAAAAAGTAAAATCGCTTTTTGATGCTGCTAAATGGGCGCCTTCTTCAATGAACGAACAGCCATGGCGATTTATTATTGCCCGGAAAGATGATGTAATTAAACATTCACAATTAGTGAATATTCTAAAAGAGCAAAATCAAACATGGGCAAAAAATGCACCGTTGCTGGTTTTGGTTGTAGCAAAATTAACTCATGAGCTAAACGGTAGAGAAAATCATTATGCTTTATACGATTCCGCTTCGGCTGCAGCTCATCTAACTTTTCAAGCTGCTCATCTCGGTTTATATATTAGACAAATGGGAGGATTTGATAAAGCCAAAGCTAAAGAAGTTTATCAAATTCCCGACGGCTATGAGCCTGTAACCGTTTTAGCGATTGGATATAAGGGAAATTTAGAAGAGTTTCCGGAAGACATACAAAAATTTGAAAAAAGTGTTAGAATAAGAAAAGAATTGGATGAGATTTTATTTGAAGGTAAATTCGGAGAACCTAGCGAAGTAGCTAGCGAAAACCTTAATTATAATGAGGTGTAAAATGAAAAAGATAGTTGATCGTTCTAATTCCAGGGGTTCGGCAGATTATGGATGGTTGAAAACAAATTATAGTTTCAGCTTTTCCAATTATTTTAATCCTAATAAAATGGGTTTCGGATTATTGCGGGTATTAAACGACGATACTATTGAAGGCGGAAAAGGATTCGGAACTCATCCGCACGATAACATGGAAATTGTTACAATCATGCTGGAAGGTGCTCTTGAACATAAAGATAGTATGGGTTCCGGTTCAGTTATAAAACCGGGTGAAGTACAGGCTATGTCTGCAGGATCGGGAATTTTGCACTCTGAGTTTAATCATTCAGAAAAAGAAGCCGCCAAGCTTTTGCAGCTTTGGATTATGACGAAAGATCGTGATATTCAACCAAGATACGACCAGAAAAAAATAGGAGAAATTTCTAACGGAATAAAAACTGTTGTTTCCGGCAAAAAAAATGAGGACGTATTGTATATTCATCAAGATGCTTCTATTTCTATGGGTAAAGCAAAAGCCGGCGATGATTTAAAATATAAAATGCAGTTTCCGGATAACGGAATATATTTGTTTGTATTGGACGGAAGCATTAAATTTGATAACGATGAATTGAATGCTAGAGACGCTGTTGGAATTTATGACACGGATGAAGTAGTATTTAATGCGACTTCCGATACGAACTTTATAATTATTGATGTACCTATGAACTGATTAAGTTACGATGAATAGCATTCTGAAATTAAAAGCAGTGAAGTTAATTTCTTCACTGCCTTCAGAATGTGTTTATTAGAATTTTTAGCATCCACAAAAAAAAACAATAACATTAGTGTGTAATTTCGATATGCGTCTTGAAGACGAAATAGTACAACCCAAATTTAAAAACGAATCTCATAAGGCAGTTGTTAATTTAATTTATACTTACAACTGGCTTATTGATGTTCATGTGAAGATATTAAAGCCTTATGAAATAACCATGCAACAATATAATATCTTAAGAATATTGCGCGGCCAGCATCCTAAACCGGCAACTATAAAGTTGATTAAGAAACGCATGCTCGACAAAATGTCCGATGCATCGAGAATAGTAGAAAAACTTCGTGTAAAGGGTTTAGCCGATAGAAAAATTTGTCCCGCTGATAGACGCAACGTAGATGTTTGCATAACTGATAAAGGCCTGGAATTACTTTCCAAATTAGATGAAAGTTTTGGGGTGACCGAAGAAAAATTTTCAACTCTTACCGAAAAAGAAATGCTTCAGCTGAATAATTTATTGGATAAATTAAGAGGCTAAGCTTCTAACTTTTCAAACAAATCTTTAAGCGGTGGATTAAAATCTTCCTGAAAGATTTCAAAAACCACCTCATTGCTAATATGATCTTTTATGCCTGAATTTTTAATTGTATCTTGATATGTAACATAACAATCCAAAGCATCCATATTTTTTTGAACATCAACTTTATCGACTTTGATGACACAATCAATTTCGTCCGGTTTAGAACCGCTGAGGTGAAAATATTTATTTTCTGCGGCTTCTTCTTCTTTAATTGTAACAAAAGCCAATCTTCTTAAGTTTTCTAATTTTTCATTTAATTCCACATAAACTCTTTTAACAACCGCGTGCGCAACAATATGATCATGGAAACCGCTAATACCGTGAACTGCGTAAGATGCTATAACATCCGGTTTAATTCTTTCTATTTCATTTTTTATGATATTTTCAATTTCACGGGGATCCATTTCTTTTAATCCGCTGTCCGGTAAATCCAATACCTTCATTTCAGTAAGACCAAGCGTACTAGCAACATTCAACATTTCCTTGTATCTAACTTCTCCCATTTCCTCAATACTGTAATTAAATTTAAATCTTTGTTTAGTTGCGCCGCCTTTTGTAAGAGTTAACAAATAGACCTTATGTCCTTCGCGTAGTTGTTTGTGCATAACATTAGCCGGGCCGTAAGATTCATCATCAGGATGTGGATATATATAAAGAATTTTCATTATTCTCTCTTTTATTTTAATACTATTTAATAATTGATTTCCGCAACCAAATAAATTTAATAAAAATAATAAGAGATGCTAAGAAGAATTACAATTTGATAAAAGCAACTATTGAGAATCGGGGGAAATCTTTCATTCAATTTATTGAGATAAAATAATTTAATGATTATGTTAATATTCCAAAAGCTTGAATTGTTAATGTCATTCCGGACTTTATCCGGAATCTGTTTAAAACTGATTTTTGATTAACTCTCTTCCAACATTTATAGAAATTTAAAAAGGCTTTTATGTCAATTAGGTTGTTTTGCAGAAATTCTATTTTATATAAATTTTCTTTGTGTCTTTGCGGTTTATTCCATTAGTTAATTTTCTTTTTGAATTTCTTTTCCCCTAAATCTTCTATAGACAGCTTCAATTCCAAATGCTAAGCCAACTAATACTACAAGTACCCAAATATTATTCGGCGAATTCTGAACAGTTTGAATAATCATTAAAACCAAAGCGGTTAAACATAAAAACACACCTAAAGCCGGAATTATTTTATTAGAATTAGTTTTACTTCTTAACTTAAAATTTGCAGCATTTACACCCGCAAAAATTAAAAGAAATCCCGCACTACCCATTGTGGAAATTCCGCTTAAATCAAATAGATTTGCTATAAGAATAGTTAACGCCGCGGTAATCAGTAATCCTTCAATTGGTTTGTTCCAGATTTTTCTTTCGAGCTTTTCGGGAAGTTCTCCGTCTTTTGCAATAACATAACTAATTTTAGAAGCGCCGTATAAAGTAGCATTAATTGCTGAGCCTGTTGATAAAACAGCAGCCACTGCAATCAAAGTAAAACCAAACGCTCCCATAAAAGGTTTTGCTGCTTCTGCAAGCGCGTAATCTTTAGCATCTACTATTTTCCCGATAGAAAGATTTCCAACGGTTACAAGAGAAACCAAAATATATAAGATAATCACAAAGCCAACAGAAGAATAAAATGCTCTTGGTAGGTTCTTTTTCGGTTCCTTAACATTTCCTGCTGTGTTTGCGATAAGTTCAAATCCTTCGTAAGCAAGAAAAATTATCATTCCGCCAGCAATTAATTCCAAAGAAGGACTCCAGGTGGAAACCGCTATTTTACCGGTATCGATAGTTGAAATTCCCAGCGCGACAAATGTTAACAAAATAATTAATTTTATTGCAACAATATATTCTTCAGATTCTCCGACCAGTTTTGATCCCACAACATTGAGAACAGTAAAAAGAACAATGGACCCGGTTATTAAAACATGCTTCCAAAATACTTGTGAACCACCAATTAAACTCGATCCGTAGCTTCCAAATGCGTATGAATAAAGAGAAAGCATAACTACATAGCTTAACCAAAGCAGAACATTCATTCCGCCGGTAAAAAGTCCGCCGCCAAAAGCCTGGTTTAAAAACTCAACCGTTCCGCCTTGACTAGGAAAAGTAATGGAAAGTTTATTGTATGAATATGAAGTAACGAGAGCGACTATTCCTGCTAATAAAAATGCAATTGGTGTTCCGCCGTGAGCCAATTTAACAGCTAAGCCAAGCACGGCAAATATTCCGCCGCCAACCATTCCCCCTATACCGATTGCAACGGCAGATAAATATCCAATTTTTTCTTGATCATTATTTTTTGATATTTCTTTAGACATTCATTCCCTTATTCATTTTCTAAATTGGTAATACAAAATAAAATAATGATTGTTTGATAAAATCAAATTACGGAGGTCTCATTCAAGGAATGTAAAAATGGAAATCACAAATAGTCTTTTGGGGCAAAACAGAAGAATAAATTGCGATAGGAAATGCAATTCTAAATAAAAGTAGAGGACGCAAATCTTGCGTCCTCTCTTTTTTGATAAGTTTTAAACATGTTATGAAAATTTATACTAATAATTTTAACTATTTCATTAAAATCATTTTCTTAATTGCGGTATAATTATTTCCCGCTTTAAGGCTATAGATATATACTCCGCTGCTTAAACGGCTGCCGTCAAAGTTAACAGAATGATTCCCGGCCGGAAGTTCTCCGTTTACAAGCGTAGCTACTTTTTCTCCTAATGTATTGTAAACCGATAACCTTACATTTGATTTTACCGGAAGCGCAAAGTTTATTGCTGTTGCCGGGTTAAAAGGATTTGGAAAGTTTTGATCAAGTGAAAATTCAGACGGAATGTTTTTAACATCTACATTAATAATATTTGAGTATTTATATCTTCCGTCACTATCAATTTGTTTTAGTCTATATTCTATTTTTCCGTTTGTTGGGTTTTCATCAACAAATGAATAACTCTTTCGTGAATTGCTGTTGCCTGATCCTTTAATAAATCCAACTTTCTCCCAATTATTCATTGTTAATTGTGAATTGTCAATTTTTTTCTGAACCTCAAATCCGTAATTATTTACTTCCGTTGCGGTGTTCCATTTTAATTCTACCTTACTATCATTTATGGTTGCAGTGAAAGAATTTAACTCAACCGGCAAAGGCGAGCCTCCCGGGTTTTGCCAGGCTAAATAAGGGTAACCATTATTTATTCCGTCGCCAATTTTCCAGATGCTTGTGCTCCAACCGGCATCATTAAATGTTGATGCTGTTTTCATCTCGGTTGTTGTTCTTCCAGTACCGCCGGCACTTGATGATTGCCCGGAAGTTTCGGTATCCCAGAAACTGTTGCTTACTGAACCAGCGTTAATCCCCACAAGTCCACCGACAGAACTGCTGCCGCTCACGCTTCCGGTACTGTAGCTGTTGCTTATTGTTGAGGTATTGCGAGCTCCTCCCACAAGTCCGCCGACATAATCACTGCCGCTCACACTTCCGGTGCTGAAGCTGTTGCTTACTGTTGAGAAACTATACCCCACAAGTCCGCCGACAGAACCGCTGCCGCTCACACTTCCGGTGCTGTAGCTGCTGCTTATTGTTGAATTATCATCATTCTGCCCTACAAGTCCGCCGACATCATTATGCCCGGTAATATCAGCATTGATAACGCCTATGTTTTTTACCGTCGCGCCTGAATTAATCCATCCGAATAACCCAACGAAATCTGTAGAACTTCTGGAAATATAAAGACCATCAATTGTGTGTCCGTCTCCATCGTAACTGCCGGTAAATTGCGTTGAGCCGTTGCCTATAGGAATAAAGCCTTCACCGCTGTTGTAAAAATCACCGCCGGACTGGAAGTCGCTGGCTGAAAATGTAATATCTGCCGTCTGCTTAAAATATTTGCTCCATTCACCTGAGTTTTCTGATAAATATCTTAAGTCTGTTTTATTGGCTATCAAATAAGGATCTTCGGAAGTTCCGCCTCCGTATATTAAAGGCGTACCACCCGGGTTTTGCCATTCCAGGTATGGATAACCATTATTAAACCCACTGCCCATAAACCAAAAGCTTGAGCTCCAACCGACGGCAGTAAATGTTGACGCTGTTTTCATCTCGGAAGTTGTTTTTCCTGTTACGCCGGTTGTACTTCCGCTTCCAATTCCTGTTGTTCCGGCTGAATCCGAATTCCAGAATGAATTGCTTATTGTTCCGGAGGTGTAATATCCTAAAAATCCTCCCCCGTTACTATTGTTTGTGCTTACCGATCCCACTGAATAGCTGTTTGTTATATTACCGCTGGTAAGCCTTCCTATCAATCCGCCGCCATAATCGGAGCTGCTAACTGCAGCCGTTGTATAACAATTAGTAACCTCAGCGGTTGAACCACCAGAAGATTCGTTGCTGCCAACCAGTCCTCCTACATAAGTGTCTCCGTTAACCGAGCCTGTGGAATAACATCTGATCACGTCTGAATAATTAAGCCCCACTACTGCGCCTGTATGGTTCTGTCCTGTAACATTAACATCTATAAGCCCAAGATCTTTTATCTCGCCGTTAAAAATCGAACCGAATAGGCCCACGAAATTTGTAGAACTTCTATTTATAAATAAATTTGAAATAGTATGGCCGTTACCGTCATAATATCCCTCAAACCAATTGCCGCTGCCGTTAGTTCCTATCGGTTCCCAGCCGGAACCAGTGTTGTAAGGCGATACGTCCAGGTCTATATCCGTGGTTTGTTTGAAATACGAGGAAGGCGCATGTCTGACATTAAATAAGTCTGTTGCGTTTGTTACCAGGAACGGGTCTTCGGAAGTACCTCTTCCTCCGCTGTAGCCGCCAATTAAAGGCGTACCGCCTGAATTCTGCCAGGCTAAATAAGGGTAACCATTATTAAACCCACTATCCATAAACCAAAAGCTTGAGCTCCAACCGGCATCATTAAATGTTGACGCTGTTGTCATCTGCGAAGAATTTATTCCAGTGCCGCCGGCGCTTAATGATTGCCCGGAAGCTGTGATATCCCAGAAACTGTTGCTGACGACTGAACTACTGGTAACCCCCACAAGTCCGCCGACACCACTGCTGCCGCTCTGGCTTCCGGTGCTGTAGCTGTTGCTTATTGTTGAGTAACTATTATCCCCCACAAGCCCGCCGACACCATTGCTGCCGCTTACACTTCCGGTGCTGTAACTGTTGCTTATTGTTGAGTAATGATAATTCTGCCCCACAAGTCCGCCGACATATCCGCCGCTACTACTCACACTTACGGTGCTGTAGCTGTTGCTTACTGTTGAATTATAATTATACCCCACAAGTCCGCCGACATTATAGCCGCTGCCGCTGACACTTCCGGTGCTGTAGCTGTTGCTTACAGAACCATAATTATACCCCACAAGCCCGCCGACATCATTATTCCCGGTAATATTAGTATTGATAATGCCTATGTTTTTTACCTCCGCGCCTAAATCGATCCATCCGAATAACCCAACGTGATCTGTAGAACTTCTGGAAATATAAAGACCATCAATTGTGTGCCAGTCTCCGTCGTAGCTGCCGGTAAATGGAGTCCCAAAGTTGCCTATAGGAATAAAGCCTTCGCCGCTGTTGTAAAAATCACCGCCGGACTGGAAGTCGCTTGCTGAAAATGTAATATCCGCAGTCTGCTTAAAATGCTTTCCCCACTCATCTGAGTGTTCTGACAAATATTTTAGATCGGTTTTATTGGCTATTTGATATGGATCTTCGGCTGTTCCGCTTCCTCCGCTGTAGCTCTGCCCATAAATTGTTGCCGAAATAATTAATACAAAAATACATAGCATTAAATTTTTCATATCGAATTTCCTGTCTTTAAATATTGACAAATAGTTTTTACAATTATTATTGCAGTTTTCTGCGTTTACTAAAGGTGTGATTTCTTACGCCTCAGTATTTTTTGGTCTTATCCCTTTCGTATGAAGAAATAGTCACTACCACAAACAAAGGAAATTATATAAGTCCGGTGAGGGCTTGTTCTTAATTTTACTGGGCTCCGTCTCAAAAACGAAATAAATTCTGAAGGGATTTCAGTTATTTTAACATATATGATTGCTCTTTGGCTACTGGTAAAAATGAATTTATACCATTCATATATTAATGTCAATCGTACCCATATCTTTTTGCAAATGAAAAATTTATTATAGAGATCACAAATTACAGGTAACTGGTGAAAAGATCCTTTCGTATAAGTTTTCATTAAATCGATGCTTGATATTAATCATTTCAGCATCAACATCTTCTTTGTCTGTGTAAAAGCGTCGGCCCTTAACCTATAAATATAAATCCCGCTGCTTAATTTGCTCGCATCAAAACTTACCGGGTGATTACCTGATGATAACTCACCGTTTACAAGTTTAGCAACTTTTTGTCCAAGTAAATTGTAAACTATAAGCGTAACATGTGCGGTAGTGGACGCAAAGTTTGCGTCCACTACGCTGGGAATTGAAAATTTTATCGTTGTCGCTGGATTGAACGGGTTTGGATAATTTTGAGATAATTCAAAATTCTCCGGGGCTTTAATCAAATCTCCTTTTTCAACTGCAGTCACACTACCTCCTCCGTTTGTGGTTGAATAAATTTTGCCGTCGTTACCCACTGCCCAGCTCGTATTTTGATTTACGATATAAACATCATTTAAATTAACATTAGTATTACTATTTTGTTCAGTCAATTGTGCGTTAACCGTATAAGTAAATAATAAAAATAGAATATATAGTCTTATAAATTTTCTCATAGCAACTTCTCTTTGTTAAATACTTATTCTCCTACTGTTATAAATTTTATAAAAAAGATATAAATCGCCATCTTTCTTTTCAATAGCATGATAATGCGATGTCCGGGAATATTCTTTTTGAGAGGATTTTGCGATTAATATTTTCGGAAGGTCAAAGATAAAATAAAAAAGAGACAACCCGGATGTTCAAAACTAGTTTTACAAAATCCACATTGTCTCGTTAATACCTTTTTTAATTAACACAATTATTTCATCAAAATCATTTTCTTTATTGCAGTAAAATTATTTCCCGCTTTAAGGCGATAAATATATACTCCGCTGCTTAATTTGCTAGCATCAAAACTTACCGAGTGATTACCTGATGATAACTCACCGTTTACAAGTGTAGCAACTTTTTGTCCAAGTAAATTGTAAACTATAAGCGTAACATGTGCGGTAGTGGACGCAAAGTTTGCGTCCACCACGCTGGGAATTGAAAATTTTATCTTTGTCGTTGGATTGAATGGATTCGGATAATTTTGACCAAGTGAAAATTCAGACGGAATATTTTTAATATCTATGTTTATAACTTTTGAATATTTGAATTTCCCGTCATTATCAACTTGCTTTAATCTGTATTCTATTTTTCCGTTTGTTGGGTTTTCATCAACAAATGAATAACTCTTTTGCGAATTAGAATTACCGGCACCTTTAACAAACCCAACTTTCTCCCAATTATTCATTGTTAATTGTGAATTGTAAATTTTTTTCTGAATTTCAAATCCATAATTGTTTACTTCTGTTGCTGTCAGCCATTTAAGGTTTATTTTATCGTTAATTAAAATAGCTGAAAAGTTCACAAGTTCAACCGGTAATGCTCCATGATCGGTGTAAGAAATATCATCTATAAATATTGTTGGACTTCCACCATAATTAAAAACAAGTTTTGTTATAGAAGAAAAATTTGAAAAAGCGACTTGTTCATAAGAATATTGTCCGGTATATGTTTTAGAACCTACCAAAGCTCCAACTGAATTATAAGCGTTAATAGTAACGCCAGTATAACCAGTCGTTCCACCATTATCGTCCGCCATTATCCACATCGAGGAAACATTGATTATATGGTTGGAAGTAAGATAATCACCATCGAACCGCTAACATTGCGGCATTGGTTCCCGAGTGTGCGGTACCGTTATAATCTCGAATATCAGCATTAGAGCCTAACGTCCAATTTATTCCGTTTTCCGTCCAGTTTTGAGTACCAAAAGCTTGCCCTTCAAAACCTAGTGTTTGTGAAAATAAAATACCGTTGCATAGAAATATAATTAGGAACAAACGATTCAAGAATGTATTTAATTTGCTTTTACTTCCGTCAAATACATCTTTTTGTTTATTATAAGAAAATTTGTAAGTAAAAACACTTTTCATGGACAACATCCTTTTAATTACCTATTTTTATTGCAGATCCGCGAGTGACAAAACTTATGTTATATTTTTAATTTAAGTAGTGATAAGCAATACTCTATTTAAATTATTTAGTTAGACATTGGAACTGCATTGAAATTATTTCCTGTCATTCCTAATGAGTCCGGCGACCGACGGACGAGTGAGAAATCTTTTTAAATCTTGAAGACTTCTCCCCCGGCAAACCGGGATCGAAGTGACAATAGCAATTCACACTCATGTATTTAAGATGCAGTCTGGAAAAGTAAGACGTAAAAACGTTATGCGTTATACGACGGACAACATACAACGCACAACAAACTACTTACAACTTTTACTACTTCATCAAAACCAGTTTCTTTGTCTGTATAAAATTCCCGGCTCTCAATTGATATATATAAATTCCGCTGCTTAACCGGCTAGCATTAAAGTTTACAGAGTGATTTCCCGCCGGAAGTACACCGTTAATAATTGTAGTCACTTTCTGGCCTAATGAATTATAAATCGTCAGTGTAACGTTCGATTGTAAAGGCAGTGCAAAATTTATGGTTGTTGTAGGATTAAACGGATTTGGATAATTCTGAGAAAGAGCAAATTCAGTAGGTCTGTTATCTACATTTACATCAACCACATTTGAGTATTTGTATTGCCCGTCATTATCAATTTGTTTTAAGCGATAAGAATATTTCCCGTTATTCACTTCATCATCAGTGTAAAAATATTCTTTGGCTGAATTTGAGGTACCGCTGCCTTTTACAAAGCCTATCTTTTCCCAATTATTCATTGTTAATTGTGAATTGTTAATTTTTCTCTGAATCTCAAACCCGTAATTATTAACTTCCGATACGGTTTTCCAATTTAACTCTACTTTATCTTTATTTATTGTTGCCGTGAAAGAAGTTAACTCAACAGGCAACGGTGTTCCGCTAGGATGCTGCCATGCTAAATAAGGATATCCACTATTATATGAGTTATCTCTATACCAGACCGAAGGAGACCAGCCGGCATTCAAAAATGTAGAATCGATTTTCATCTTGGTTGTGGTTTTTCCGGTTGCTCCTGTTGTTGTTCCATTGGCGATACCAGTAGCTAAAGTGTCCGAATTCCAGAAACTACTTGTTATCGAACCTATATTACGTCCGCAAAAACTGCCTAAATCAGTTGCATTGGAAGTAACTACCCCTGCGGCATAACAGTTGGATACTGTGCCGCTTGTATAATTAATGCCTACCAATCCACCGACATAAGAGGAACCACTTCCTGATATGGAAACTGTGGAATAACAATTAGACACGATACAACTACTATTATTATATCCTATTATCCCGCCAACCTCTGTGCCATCACTGGTAATTGTGCCTGTTGAATAACAGTCCGAAATGGTTGAATTTCTATCAACTCCCGACACACCGCCTATTGCGCCTGTACCGCCGTTTATATCAACATTGGTTACTCCCAAACTATCAATACTTGAATAGGCGATAGTTCCAAATAGTCCTAATCTATCTAGTGTCGGCCTGTTAATGTACAGATTGTCAATTGTATGACCTTTTCCATTGTAATTTCCCGTAAAAAATGTAGAGCTGTTTCCAATGGGTGAAAAACCTGCCCTGAATCCCAGGTTTTTGTAGTTGATGCATCAATATCGGATGTTTGAATAAAATGACTGCCCCAGGAAGAGGAATCTTGACTTAACCAAAGAAGATTATTTAAGCTGGCAATCCTGTAAGGATCGGCTGAAGTACCATTACCTGAAGGTACGAAAGGTGCCAGCAAGGATGTTCCGGTAGGCTTTTGCCAGGCCAGATATGGATAACCACTATTATATGAATTATCTCTATACCAAACAGAAGGATCCCAGCCTGAAGTCAAAAATGTAACGCTTGATTTCATCTGGCTGGTTGTTTTGCCGTCACCTATGGCGCTATAAACTGATCCGGAATAAGTTGTATCCCAGAATGAATTAATTGCTGTCCCGGAATCATGATTTAATCCTACTAATCCCCCAATATGATTTGCGACTTCATCAACCCCAAATGTTGTATAATAACTAAAAACTGCATAACAGTTATTAATTACTCCCCCGGAATTATATCCTACGATCCCACCATCATCGAGCCCGGTTCCAAAATTAAATTTTCCATAAAAGAAACAATTTTTTATAGTAGAATAATGATTTTGTCCCGTAATACCCCCGGCTAAGATACTACAAAAAACAGTACCGGTTGCGTATGAATTACTAAGAATAGCGTCTTGAAGAGAGCTTGTAATTCCTCCGGCTAAATTAGAGCAAAAAACTGTACCGCTATAATAACAATTGGTTATTGTAAAGACGGTAGTATCAATCATATTTCCTGTTGCAATGCCCATAAGTCCCCCGGCTTCATAACGGGCATCAACCGAAGCGCTTGAATAACATCCGATCCAGTGACTAGGGATTTGATTTTGCCAATTCGGATTTTCTGCCGAACCTGTTGCTCCAATGAGCCCCCCTACTATAGTGTCTCCTTTAACAGAACCAGTTGAATAACAATAATCATAATTTGAGCTTCCGTCCTCTCCCGCAATGGCTCCCACATATTTCCCTCCAGTAATATTTACGTTTGTAAGGCCAAGATTTTTAACAGAACCAAACTCTAAATCTGAAAAAAGACCTACCAATTGCCTGGAAGGATCGTTTATATATATTCCGTTTATTGTATGCCCCGCACCATCGTAATAACAATTAACAAATCCTGAGTCTCCAATAGGCGTGAAACCCTTACCTCCGTTCCAGCTTGAACTTGATGAAGCATCAATATCTGCCGTTTGCTTTATATACATTTTACTTACATCCTGTGAGTTTTGTGTTACCCAGTAAAGGTTATTAAGCGTTGCTATCTTATACGGATCACTGCTTGTACCGCTGCCGGATGGAGCGGTTGCGGTCTGTGCAAACGAGCCGCCTAAAAACAGGCTTTGTAAAAAGACAATAACAATCAACCTCTTCCGTATTATTTTCAAAACTAAATCCTTAATTTTTTAGATATTATTAAGTTTTATGCTACTTCAACAACTCCATTTTTTTAATTTCGCTAAAAGTGCTTCCCAAACTTAGCGAGTTAGTTGATGAGGCAGTTTGTAATCTATATATATATACACCGCTGCTTAACCGGCTCGCATTAAAATTAACCGAATGATTTCCGGCAGAATATACTCCGTTAACAAGTGTAGCTACTTTTTGCCCTAATGAATTATAAATCGTCAGTGTAACATTTGATTGTACCGGCAGAGCAAAATTTATTGTTGTCGTAGGATTAAATGGATTTGGATAATTCTGATCAAGAGTAAATTTAGTTGGTATGTTATCTACAGTTACATTAATAATATTTGAGTATTTGTATTTTCCATCGTTATCGATTTGTTTTAATCGGTATGAATATTTCCCCTTATTCACTTCATCATCAGTGTAAGAATATTCTTTGGCTGAATTTGAAGTACCGCTGCCTTTTACAAAGCCTATCTTTTCCCAATTATTCATTATTAATTGTGAATTGTTAATTTTTCTCTGAATCTCAAACCCGTAATTATTAACTTCCGTTACGGTTTTCCAATTTAACTCTACTTTATTTTTATTTATTGTTGCCGTGAAAGAAGTTAACTCAACAGGCAACGGAGTTCCGCTAGGATGCTGCCATGCTAAATAAGGATATCCACTATTATATGAGTTATCTCTATACCAAACCGATGAAGACCAGCCTGCATTCAAAAATGTCGAGCTGGTTTTCATCTGCGTGGTTGTTTTACCGGTACCTCCCGCACTATAATTTAACCCCGAATAGTCTTCATCCCAAAAGGAATTGGTTGTGGTTCCGGAACCATTTAACCCAACTAATCCTCCTATTTGATAAGTAGCTAGATCAATGCCGTAAGTCACATTATTATTAACAACTGCATAGCAGTTATTAATTGTTCCGCTGTTATTCACTCCAACAAGTCCGCCATCCTGATTACCTGTTCCCGAGTTAAAGTATAAATAGCCATAATAATAACAATTGCTTATAGTTGCACCGCTGCCAGTTCCTGCAATACCTCCAGCTGTAATTTTACAATAAAGCGTCTTGGTTGAATATGAATTACTAATAAAACCGTTAGTGACTTTGCCAGTAATTCCCCCTGCTATTGTAGGACATGAAAGAAGACCACTTGAATAGCAGTAAGTTAACTTAAAAGAAGTAGTATCACTTGTATTTCCCGAAGCATCGCCTATAAGTCCCCCCGCTTCATAATTGGCAGAAACCGAAGCGGTTGAATAACACCCGGTCATATTAAAAATATAACTATTAGAAAAAGATACCGCACTTGCAGCATATCCAATAATACCGCCAACAGTAGAATCACCTTTTACAGAACCGGTTGAATAACAATTGTCAATAGTTCCGCCAAAGCCGAATCCTACAATTGCTCCAACATTGTTATTACCGGTAATATTCACATTGGTAACCCCAAGATTTTTAATAACAGCATAATATTCAATAGCTGCAAAAAGCGCCGCGAAGTCTAAAGAAGAATTATTGATATATATTCCGCTAATTGTATGACCACCTCCATCATAATTACCACTAAAATATGAGCTACCTCCTATAGGCGGGAAACCTCCGCTCCAGCTTGAACTTGAAGAAGCGTCTATATCTGCAGTTTGCTTAAAATACTTCCCCCATGAAGATCCGTTTTGTGTTACCCAATAAAGGTTATCCAAAGTGGCAATTTGATAGGGATCTGCTGAAGTGCCGCTTCCCTGTGGCATGGTTTGTCCCGGTTCGTTGGGATACTGCCATGACAAAAACGGGTAGGCTGAATTGTCGTAAGTATTAATGTTCCATATATCTTGTGTTCCATTAGTTGTTTCTCCTTTAAAGTCCCATCCGGCATTGGTGAAGGTAGATTCGGTTTTCATTTGGGATGTGTTTTTACCGGTAGCTCCTGTCGTAGTTCCGGTGCCTATACCTGTAGATATTATATCTGTATTCCAAAAACTACCAGTTATTGTACCGTTATTATTTCCGCAGAACCCGCCTAAATATGTAGCACTCGAGGTAATTGCCCCTATGGCATAACAGTTGGATACTGTACCGCTGCCTGTACCATCTGAATAATTAATTCCTACCAATCCGCCAACATTAGTTGAACCGCTGCCTGATATGGAAATTGTGGAATAACAATTAGACACCGTACAATAACTATTGTTATATCCTATTATCCCGCCTACTGATGCGGCATTGCTGGTAATTGTGCCTGTTGAATAACAGTTTGAAATTGTTGAACCTCTATTTATTGCCAGCACAGCACCCACAGCTCCTGTACCGCCTGTTATATTAACATTAGTTAATCCCAGGCTGTCAACATTTGTATAAGAGATAGTTCCAAATAGTCCTAATCTATCTAATGTCGGCCTGTTGATGTACAGCGCGTCAATAGTATGGCCTTTACCATTGTAATTTCCTTGAAATAATATGGATGTGCTTCCAATGGGACTAAAACCGGCTCCACTATCCCAACCTGAAGTTGAGGAAGCATCAATATTGGCAGTTTGGATAAAGTATGTTCCCGCTGCCCAAGCCGAAGTGGTTTGGCTAAGCCAATACAAATTATCAAGCGTAGCTATCTTATATGGATCGCTGCTTGTGCCGCTGCCGGATGGAATTGTTGCGGTTTGCGCTTTGATCCCGACTGCGGAGAATAAAATCATAAAAAATACGAAAGCATTAGCAAACCCAAATATTTCTTTCACCATTTTGTACAATTAGGTACCCTCATTTTGTTTTAGTTTTTTGGTTAATAAATAGTTCAAGTTCAATTAAGTTATCTTTTAAAACAAAAGCTTTGGCACCAAAGCAGGTTGTTGCATAATTATCAATTTGATTTATCGTAAGAGAAATCTCTTTCATTGGTTTGGTGTCAAAATCAAAAGATTTCTCATTCGAAGACTCCTTCGAAATGACAAATTTGTTATTCTGCAACTGCCCTCAAAGACATTGAGGCATTCCGCAACTTGGGATTGTTGTGGCCGGGAACTATTACTATTTCTGCATCAGAGTTTTATTCTGTGATTTTTTAGGTTACGGAAAGATCATCCGTTCTTTTAATTTCAATATTTATTAATATGTAATCCGAGTTATGTTCCAAATAATTTGCAAGTTGGATTTGGCAATTTGTATTTATTTAAAATTATTCTTTGCCTCTTTTAGATCTGTAATTATTATAAACGCTCCAATGGAAAGCAGTAACCATCTTTAATGTTTCAAAATTAAAAAGAATATACGATTCAAGTCTTTAATATTTTGTGCAATGCCTCAACTGCAGTTATATATACTAATGCAAGTTTTTGTTAGTAAAATGATATCACACAATAAAAACGAAATATAAATATTCCGATGATGGGCCATTTATCTTTGAATTATATTTTCAAGCTAACAGTAGTCGGTTTACTTCATCAAAATCATTTTCTTTATAGCAGTAAAATTTTTTCCCGCCTTTAGACTATAAATATATACTCCGCTGCTTAATTTGCCCGCATCAAATTTTACTTCATGATAACCGGGCTGCATTTCCCTGTTTACAAGTGTCGCTACTTTTTGTCCAAGTAAATTGTAAACTATAAGCGTAACATGTGCGGTAGTGGACGCAAAGTTTGCGTCCACTACGCTGGGAATTGAAAATTTTATCGTTGTTGAGGGATTAAACGGATTTGGATAGTTCTGAGCTAATTCGAAATTAATTGGTAAAGTATTTTTAGAATCACTTACATCCGTAATGATAGAATTATACTTATCTCTTGCTCGATTAACTGCCGAACTTAACTCTGACAAATTATTCCCGGCCGCCAAGGCAAAAGCTACATCTACGGACTGCCCGGCTGGAATTGTAAAAGGCCCGCCGGAAGTAACTTCGGAAATATCTCCCGGACCAGCACTTGCTTTTCCTATTCCGCTAGAAAGAGCCTTCCATTTTTCATCTTTAGAAAAACCGTCGTAAATTTGAAATCCGCTATCCGATCCATCGTTTAATATTCCCCAATACCCATAATTACTTGAAGAAATTAAGTGCTGAACCAATATATGAATCGGGATTGCCGCCTTGATGATATGCATAACCGAAATTACCGGCGTTATCATATTTTGTGATGTCTCCGGTTCCGTCCCCGTCAATCATATCCCAATCAGCAAATAAGCCAACATACAAATTAGATATTGCGGAAGCATTTTTGTTTTTAATATTATAGCGCAATAATTATATAATTATTATCTATCGAATCTGAATAAGTGTAAGAAATCTGTGTAGCAGTAATTCCAAGTTTTGAGCTTCCTTGTCCATCGTCATTAAATATCGCCACTCCTTCTTGATCAGCATCTTTTCCAGGAATTGATATTTTAAGTGGAGATACAATATTAAAAGAAGCATCTTCAACCGATTGATCAATTCCTCTTGCGGCATCTGAGATTTGAGAGACAGAAGTTCCCATCATCAATGCTCCTTCGAATAAAAAACTATTACTTCCTAAAAATTTGAATCCATCTCCCTGAAGGTTGGTTGAATAATCATTGTATCCAAAATTCCCTTTGCTAGTTAAAGTAACAGCTAGGTTATTTCCCGATTGCGTATAATATGAAATATTAACGGTGGTTTTAAACAATTGAAAATCGGAATAACCGTTTGCGCTATAATTTAATTTAAATATTAATTGCTCATCCGTAGGAACATTATTAGCAATCTTAAATGAATAAACCGATGCATAGTTGTTTGTTGAATCAAGTGTAGCGATTGAATTAACATTGAAACTTCCGTTTTGTATTGTAGCATAACTTGATTTACTCTCTAATGAAACACTTAAATTATTTACGGGATGCAAATAATTCATATATTTTACTTTAACGTTTATGGTTTCACCCGGTTCAAAAACTCCATCGTTATTATCTCCGGGTGCATCATCTGAAAGGACAATATTAGTAGCTCTAACAGAAACAGAATTTGTATCAGCCAAAGCTTTGTACGCGTTAATTCTTCCATAGCCCAGCATGTTTTTATAAGCCGGATTAAGCGAATCGATATTATCGCTGTTCACTCTTATTTGTTCGGCAACTTGCAGTGGTGTGTATGTTGGGAAATGAGCAAAAACTAATGCAGCTAAACCTGCAACTTGCGGCGAAGAAAAAGATGTTCCGGCTCCGTTGCTTAAATATGTATTTGGCTGCCACGTAGAATAAAGTCCGATTCCGGGAGCGGTTACATCCACATCTGTCCCGTAATTTGAAAAATAAGTTCTATTATCATTTTGATCAGTTGCGGCGACAGAAAGAACACCTTTATAAGATGCAGGATAAAAATTTTCAGAAGAATTATCATTACCGGCAGCAGCAACTACAAGTGCTCCGTTTTCAACTGCGTAATTTATAACATCTTGCTCAGTATTAGAGTAACCGCTTCCGCCCCAACTGCAGTTAATAACTTTTGCGCCATTATCGACAGCATATTTAATTCCTTCAAAGCCATAAACTATATAAGGCGTGCCGTCAGAGGCTTTCATATCTTCGCGCGCAGTTTTAACAGCCATTAATTTACTTTTGTAACCAATTGCTGCTATTCCGCGATTATTATTTGTAACAGCGGAAGCCATTCCCGCAACAAAAGTTCCATGATATGGATTATCTTCAATTGGATTGTTATCCGGTGTGCCGTTTAATCCGCCAAAATCGTAACCAATTTTTGACCACATATTTGCTTTAATATCGGGATGCGGCCAATCAACGCCTGTATCAACAATTCCTATAATTATATTTGTATCGCCTTTAGAAATATTCCAGGCTTCTTCTGCGTGAATCTTAAATAGATTCCATTGCCTGCTTGAATTATAACTGCTATCGTTTGGGACAAAACATGGCAATCTTAAAAATTTAGGTTCCGCCCATTCTACATTACTCAATTTTTTTAATTTCGATGCAACAATTGCTGGATCTTCAGAAGCGGTATATTTTATTTCCATTATGCGCTTCAATCCAACTGCGTCAGAAGTTAGTGTCGTTTCAAATATTTGTTGTGCGGATGAAAAATTATACGCCGAGAACGCTGTATTAAACTGTGTAGTTAATGTTGAAGCTGTTGATCTTCCCTTGTAAAACTGCGGTTTTAATTTTACAACGACGGTGTTTGCCATATAAGCAACATTTCCGTGCTTTACAATAAGTCCTTTACTATTGTTAGCGGAATTGAATCCATATATACAAAATGGAATTAAAATGACTAATAGGATTTTGCTAATCTGATTATTGTATTTCATTAAACATACTGCCTTAAATTTTTAACTTAAATTCTGCAAATAAATTGTTTTTTACAATACAATAAAGCACACCGAGGCAAATTCCAAATACTAAATCTCAAATAACAAATTCCAATTGCCAAATAAATAACAAAAGACAAAACTCAAACAATAAAGCTTCTAACTTCTAAAGATTTAAAGAGTTTCGATATTAGAATTTGATATTTCGAATTTATTTGGGTTTTGTTTTTTGAAATTTGAGATTTCTTAAGCTTTTCCACTTATAAGTCACTTACAATTATTGCTAAAATATTTTAATTTCACTTATGGAATCAACCGAAGTTTTTATATTAACCGGCGAAGCCAGCGACAGCAAGGGCCATAACGTGCTTAGATTTATTGGTAAATCTAATCGATATCGGTACAGTTGAAATTCTTAATAACTAAAAATAATCCCGTTTTTTTTATTGAGAAAGATACACCCGCATTAAATCTTAAAATGCCATTTACCAGAAAAAATGTAAACCTTAAAAGCTTTAATCTTAAAGAAGTTGATGCCGTTTATTTTAATACACAAAGAGAATTAATTGACGCCGCAGAAGAATTAACATCACAGAACATTAAAACTTATGAATCAGATATTGACCCGGTGAGAAGATTCTTGATGGAAAGATTTATAAATGTTCAAGTCAAAGTCACCGGAAACGCAAGTCACAAAAGCAATATAACAAGATTTGTAAATCCCAAACTTGAAGCTTGTGAAATTTATCCAAATTTTTTAATCGCTTCTATAGATATTGAAACAGGTGTTAAGAATGGAATGTTATATTCTATAGCTGTTCATTTGACTTCCAAAAATCGAGAAGAAAATATAGTTTTTATTCTTGGCAAAGAAGAAAAGAAAAAGCCGGATTACCTTCATTTTTTTGATTCGGAAAAAGAATTAATCTTATCTTTTTTCAATTGGTTTAAGTCTGTTGATCCTGATATAATAATTGGCTGGCACGTAATCGGTTTTGATCTGATGTTCCTGGAACAAAAATGCCAAGAATTGTATATCCCATTTGATATTGCTAGAGCAAACGGGAGAGTATATTTAAGAAGAAGAAAGCCAAGCGGTTATTTTGCTAGCGTTACAGGAAGATCTGTAATAGACGGACCGAGCGCATTGCGTTCTTCATTTTTTACTTTTGAGGATTTTAAGCTTGAAACTGTTGCACAAGAATTATTGAATGAAGGTAAGTCCATAACTCCCGATCAGGATAAAGTTAAAGAAATTGAAAGACAGTTTGCGGAAGATAAAATATCGCTTGCAGAATATAACCTTAAAGATGCAGAACTTGTTACAAATATATTCAAGAAATCAGCTTTACTCGAATTATCAATAAAACGAGCTCAACTGTCCGGATTGCTAATCGATCAGCTTGGTATGATGACTTATGCTTTCGATCATTTCTTTTTGCCGCGGCTTCACCGGGAAGGATTTGTAGCACCAAACATAAGAGATATAGTAGAGCTTCAACATTCCGCAGGCGGTTATGTTTTCGATCCGCTTCCCGGAATTTATGATGATGTAATTGTACTCGATTTTAAGAGTTTGTATCCTTCAATCATCCAAACATTTAAAATTGATCCTCTTTCCAGATTACTTAATAATGAGAAGACAATAGCAACTCCAAACGGATATAAATTTTCATCAACAAAAAACTTTTTACCGGATTTTATTGCAAAGCTTATGGATCAAAGAGCAATTGCCAAAAGGAAAAAAGACAAGCAGCTTGCACAAGCAATTAAAATTTTGATGAATAGTTTTTATGGAGTTATGGGTTCCTACGGATGCAGGTTTTATCACTCTGATTTACCCAGCGCAATTACAGGCACAGGACAATATTTATTATTGGGAAGTAAGGACTTTCTTGAAACAAAAGGATACAAAGTTGTCTATGGTGATACAGATTCGCTTTTTGTAAAACTAAAAAAAGGTGAAGGTGAAAACGCCGATAAAACCGGGGAAACAATCGCAGCGTTTCTTAATCATCATTGGAGAACAAAGTTAAAAGATGAGTATAATGCTGAGTCATTTTTAGAAATTGAGTATGAAAAATTTTATAGAAAACTTGTAATTACTCCGGCTAGAGGAAGTGAAACCGGAGCTAAAAAAAGATATGCCGGATTAATTTCTTCAGAAGGAAAAGAAAAGATTGAGTTTGTGGGAATGGAGTTTGTCCGCTCTGATTGGACACGGTTGGCAAAAGAATTTCAAATTCAGTTATATCAGCGAATTTTTAATAAAGAAAATATTGATGATTGGTTAAGAGATTTTGTAAAACGCGTAAATAACGGCGAGTTTGATGAAAAACTGGTTTACAAAAAAAGATTGCGAAAAGATATAAACGATTATACAAAAAATATTCCTCCGCATGTTAAAGCCGCTAAGCTGCTCGATCAGGCAGGCGGTTCTGTTTATTATGTAATAACTAAACGTGGTCCGATTCCAATAGAACTAAAACATAACGATATTGATTATCAGCATTACATTGATAAACAGATAAAGCCAATCGCAGATTCGGTGCTTGTTCTTCTGGGCGAATCTTTTGATTCGATTGTTAATACCAATCAGTTAAGCTTTTTCTGAGAATTATTTGTTGCTTTTTTCAAATCCTTCATCCCTCTAAAGAAGTATTCAGAATGACTTTTATTCTAAAGTAAACTCTTTCTCACTAACATTTCTTATCGTTGTATTTCTTTCGGTAGCCATATTAATTTTGAAAGGCGCGAAAGGCAATTTTGTTTCCGACAAAACAAACTCATCCATTACAACTTTTTGCACCCAATAATTATTTAAATCGATATAAATATCACCTTTGTAATGTGAACCGCCATTAGTCTCAATTTCCATCTGCGAAGTAGGTTTCATTTTTATATAAAATGAACTCTTACCCGAATCAAATCTAACAACGGCAGTAGATGAATTATTCACCAGGCTCAATCCCTTAAAACTTAAAGTGATTTCACCATTCTGAAAATAGGAGCCTTTTTCAATACTTCCACCAAGATCAACAGGAGGTTTAGAGTTCGCACTTTCATGAATTATTTCATCACCTATGTATTTTAAATTCTGTATTCCGTTTCCGGAAATTGTTCTTTCTGCAAACACATTACAAAATGCATGAAAATCTATAAAGGTATTATAAATCATATAAGAAATTTCTTGCTGAATAGGTTTTCCGTTATTATCTACTAGCTTCATAAATTTAGAATGGTCAATTCCCAGAACTTGACCTTTTTCATCTTTGCCATTTTCATCAACGTTAAACTCATAACTCCAATTTGTTAATTGCGGAATGTAAACCAGCTGTGTATCATTTTTATTAATTTCAAATTTAGTACATGTATATTTTGCGTTAGGTTTTCCATTGGATGTGGAAGGGATATATTTTAAATGAAGCCTAAATACATTATGTCCGACAGATGA
Source organism: uncultured Ignavibacteriales bacterium (assembly GCA_963739985.1). Taxonomy (GTDB): domain Bacteria; phylum Bacteroidota; class Ignavibacteria; order Ignavibacteriales; family Ignavibacteriaceae; genus CAVUCE01. Next base: position 68,159 of record CAVUCE010000021.1, on the reverse strand, counting down.
ACCGTTCAGGTTTAAGTTTTCAAATTTGGATTCCATAATAAAATATTGAATTTCACTTGTACGTTTTCCATCTAGCTTGAATGCACGTTTAAGAAATGAGACACTTGATTTATTGGGTTGAGAAAACAAATTGTTCTGAAATGCAAAACAGATTAAAGCAAAATAAATAAACGCAGTTTTAAGTTTCATGTTATTTCCCCTGTTAAATTGAAACCAAATTACCTTCCAATAAAACAATTTTTAATTTGAATTTCATTGAAATTATTTCAGCGGCAAAATCAATTTACTGTCCGGCAGAATTTTAACATCGGAGGTTTGGGAAAATAAAAAAGACGAAAGATCTATTTTGCCTTAAGATCCTTCGCCTTTCGTTGAGAGACAATATGAAAAAGATTGTTATCTGCTAAAATAGTTTTGAATCGACAAGTCGCTACTTCTCATTAAATTGTTCTCTATATTATAATTAACCTTAATCTCCTCTTCGCATTCCGGAGCCGCCGCTAAAACTACTTTTAACAACGGACGCATTACCGTAATAAACTAATTGCGCGCCTCCGCTTTGATCGGTATCTAATTCTCCGTTAACATAAACCGTAGCATGAGTTCCGCCGGACATATCAATATGAACATCATTAACAGCAAAATCTCTTAAGCTAAGCTTACTTCCGCCCGAACCTTCAAGATAAAGATTTTTCCCTGTTCCTGTTAATTCAGCTCTGCTTCCTCCGGAAGCTTCCAGCTTTATATTTGCACATTCAAGATTTCCTCTTAGCTCGGCTCCGCCTGACAAATCAGCGGCAAATTTTTGAGAAGGCATTTTCATATCTAGTTTCGCTTCGGCACCACCACTTAAATCCAGGTAACTTATTACAGGCATTGAAATATTAAATATCACTGTTCCGTGATGCCTAAAACTAAACCAGCCATGACTTTTATAACTAATACTTAATTTGGAGCCCTTGGTTTTTATGTCTAAATCTTCAAGATCTTTTTTGCTGCCGCTCGCGCTTACACTAAAGTTTTCAGATTGTGTTACATTCAACTTCATTCCGGCACCAATTTCAATTGATGAGAAATCTTTATAATCGAAAGTTTTGGTATCCGCTTTGGCCGAAGAAACAAGTAATAAGACAGTAAAACTTACAATTACAGTTAACAAATATTTTTTCATTTTTAACCCCGTTAAAATTTATTTCGGTATTGTAAAATAGCTTTTTAACCCAGATCATTCTCAATAAGATGATCATCGGTTACATATTGTTACAAAAGGAATATTTTCTTTGTATTTGACTTTGCTAACTTAAAAAAGGTTGGGTATAAGTTATAATTTGTTATTGTTTACAAAAATTACATTAATAATGAAAACCATGTAAATTTTAGAGAAGCTGAAGACTAAACTTCAGATTCTATTCTTTCTTTGTTGACCAAGTATCTTTTTATTTTTTGGGTCGTTGTTTTTTCAAATTCATTATCCCGCAAATAGAACTTCTTTATTTGTTTATAAGCCGGGAGTTCCTTGTTTACTTCTTTTATAATTTGAGAAAGAGTATCATTTATCAAATCATCTGTAATTCCAACATTATTCTTTTCGGAATATTCAATAAAAGCTTCAGCATCGGTCACAATTTGGACGGCTATAATTTCATCATGTTTTTCGTGTTTTTCTCCGTAAACAAGGCACTCCAAAATAAAAGGACTTCTATTTAGTAAATCTTCAATTTCTTCCGGGAATACATTTTCACCGTTTTTAGAAAGGATCATATTCTTTTTTCTTCCCGCTATATGAAGAAAACTATCTTCATCAAATCTTCCCAGGTCTCCGGTTTTAAGCCAACCATTTTCGAATGCTTCATCGGTTAATTTTTGATTTTTATAATAGCCTAACATAACATTCGGTGCTTTAACAAATATCTCGCCTATTCCTTCCGATGACGGCTCATTTATTTTTATATCCACATTGGGTAGAAGTAAGCCGGCAGCATTATCCTTAAAATCATCTAATCTGTTTAATGCTAATATGGGCGAAGTTTCTGTTAAGCCGTAACCTTGTATAAAATTAAATCCGAACTCTCTTAAGCCTTTTGCAACTTTAGGATCGGGAGCAGCGCCACCGGCAATAAATATTCTAATATGTCCGCCAAATTTTTTATGCAATTCTTTAAAAACTTTCTGCTTCAATCCTTTCCAACCAACTTTTTCTACAAGACCTGTTACTTTTATTAAAGAAGGAACAATTTTCGATTTGACTTTATCTTCACTTATAGATTTATGAATTCTCTTAAACATCTTATCAAACAGAAGCGGAACACCGAGCAGCATTGTTGCTTTTACAGATTGTAAATCATCAACTACTGTTTTTAAAGAGCGAGCATAATGTGCGGAAGCACCGCAAAACAAAGGACACAAGAATCCGCAAGTGCACTCGTAAGTGTGATGAATAGGCAGGACGGAAAGAAATCTGTCTTCCGGATAAATTTTTAACATGCTTGTCATATCCATCAAATTTGAAGCGATATTTTTCTGACTAAGCATAACGCCTTTTGCCCTTCCCAAAGAACCGGAGGTAAAAATAATTTCAGCCATTTCATCGGGATTTATTTTTGGCAATTTTTCAACCGGCAGAACCGAAGAATTATTAATCATCTCGACCATCGATAAAAATCCATCGGAAGATGATTTAATATCCATGTTAATAAAATATTGCAGTTTTTTTAAAATCGATCTTTTTTCTTTCATCATTGAAGAGTATGTGTCTGAAAAAACAATTACTTCTGCATCAGATTCATGAAGGATATTTAATATATCATTTACAGGCAGGTTTTTATCTAGCGGTACAATAACATAATTAAAACACATTGAAGCAAGATAAGTAATTCCCCATTGCACACGATTTTCGCTAATAACCGCAATATGTGTTCGTTCCTTTAAGCCGAGCTCTTTCAAAGCACTTCCAAATTTTAACACATATTCTAAAAGTTGATTATAGTTTACTAATTTTATCGGTGTGTCTGCTAAATCTTCCAGAGCCGTTTTTGATTTGTAAGTGTTCACCGTTTGTATAAGCATATCCTGAACGGATGATACTTGCGGAACTTCAAAAAGTTTTAACTTCTTTTTCATAATTACCCCCTTAATTGAGAGTTTGAGTTCTCAAAAGAATAATGACATAGTTAAATTTACAAATTTGAAGTTAATTCTAACAATAAATTATTATTTAAATTAATATTGAACATGCTGGATGATTCAATACTAAATTTCACAAAAGTCTAAAGATCTATGCCCTGAAGTTAGAATCATTGATAGTGGCAGAAAAAAATCATTACAATTTTTGCTCTAATATATCGGTGTAATTTTGAATCCTATTTATATATCTCACAGGTTCGGTTCCGCGGGCATAACCATATTTTAAATTTTTATAATACTTTTTATTGCTTAATAACGGGAGCGCTCTCTTCAATCCTTTCCAGCTTGTTGTGTCATACCCCAACTCTTTTGCAAGAGTGCGTGCATCCTTCATGTGCCCCATTCCAATATTGTAAGCAGCCAGGGAATAGAATATTTTATCGTCATCATTAAAATTATCCGGTACTATATTTTCTAATCTCTTCAAATATTTTGCACCGCCCATAATACTAGCGGCAGGATTGAGCCTGTTAGAAATTCCCAAAGAGTTAGCCGTACTTTGTGTAAGCATCATTATTCCACGTACACCGGTTGGACTCTCAGCTTCCGGATTCCATTGGGATTCCTGGTATGCTTGTGCAGCTAATAATTTCCATGGAAGTTCATTTTTATTACCAGCTGTTTTAAAAAGCTTTTTGTATCGAGGCAATCTTGAATCAATTCGATTTATAAAGGTTTTTGTATTGACGTAATCAAATATTTTTATATGTGCGTAATAACGATCTCTTAAAATCGCCATCTCCGGGCTTGAATTAAATTTTTTGAGCCAAAGATTAATAAATTTTTGCAGCCCTTTATTTTTACTATTTATTACCCATCCAATTGATTGCTTTTTGCTAATCGGAATAGCAGATTTTAAACCCGGAAAATAACGCTGATTAATCGCAAATAGATTATTATCGGCGATTGTACACTCTACTTCACCTTTCCATACCTTTTCCAAAATCTGCTCTGTAGAAAGTTCATCAGTGGTTTCCCAGGTTAAACCCGGAACTTTTTTCTTCAATGCTTTTAATCTTTCATCGTAACTGCTGCCTTTACTTACAAGAATTTGAAAATTACTTAAGTCAACCAAATCATTTGGATAATCATTTCCTCTCTTATAAATCACTAATTGTTGAACAGATTGATAGGGATTGCTATACAGAAATTCCTTTTGTCTTTCTTTGGTAATTGTTATTGCCGCAGATGCTAAGTCTCCTTCACCCTTGTTGATTGCTTTCAAAACATCACTAACAGTATAGCAAACTTTGAGATTAAGCTTAACTCCTAATGAATCGGCTAAAGCTTTTACAAGATCATACTCAAATCCTGTAGGACCGTCAACTCCCTGATAATAAACCGAAGGAGAGTTTCTGATGATTACGGTAAGTTCTTTCTTTTTGCTTAATTTTTCTTTAAGCTGATCATAATTTGAGTTAGAAAAATTTGAATTTAAAACATATAAAATCAGCAAAAGCAATATCCCCGCAATTGAGAATAAAAGGATTTTGTTTTTCATTTATTTCTCCGGTAGAAATGTTTTCTAATTAGCAAAGCGTAGAGAGTGAAAATTATGGCTTAAATAAGTTTATAATATTTTTGTTTTCGGGGAATTGAAGCATCGTGATCTTTTATTATAATAACAAGTTATTTTAATTAAATCAAATGATGATTAAATATTTATACTGTATTAAAAAATTATTTTTCATAAGGGCTCATATATTCTTAAGTTTAAAAACTAGTTATTTAAAAGATTTTAAATTTAGAAAATCTAATAATTTTTATAACAACCGGATAAAAAATGAATATATCGAAAAGCACAAAATTATTTGAAGAAGCACAAAAAATTATTCCCGGAGGAGTTAATTCCCCAGTTAGAGCATTTAAATCTGTGGGCGGTAACCCGATATTTATTGAAAAAGGAATCGGATCAAAGATATACGATGTTGACGGCAATGAATTTATTGAATATATCGGAAGCTGGGGACCGCACCTTTTCGGACATAATCCTTCATTCATAAAGGAGGCGTTGCTAAAAGCAATTGAAAATGGAACCAGTTTTGGCGCTCCGACTGAATTAGAAGTGAAGATGGCTAATTTAATTTCCGAAATTGTTCCGTCTATTGAAATGGTTAGAATGGTAAACAGCGGAACCGAAGCTACAATGAGCGCTGTTAGAGCTGCCAGAGGCTATACCGGCAAAGAAAAATTTATAAAGTTTGAAGGTTGTTATCACGGACATGCGGATTATTTTTTAATAAAAGCCGGATCAGGTGCTTTAACACTTGGTGTTCCAACAAGTCCCGGAGTTACGAAGGGAAATGCAGCCGATACTCTGGTTGCAGATTATAATGATATTAACTCAATAAAAGAATTAGTTTCAAAAAACAAAAATGAAATTGCCGCAGTTATCATTGAACCAATTGCCGGTAATATGGGTGTTGTAAAAGCAAACGATGATTTCATGAAGGAGTTAAGATCTATTTGCGATGAAGAGAATATAGTTTTGATCTTTGATGAAGTTATGACCGGATTTAGAGTTGCACGCGGCGGTGCACAGGAAATTTTTGGAATCAAACCGGATTTAACAACATTCGGTAAAATTATTGGCGGTGGGCTACCGGTTGGAGCTTTCGGCGGTAAAAAAGAAATTATGGAAATGGTTGCTCCCAGCGGTCCGATTTATCAAGCAGGAACGTTAAGCGGAAATCCACTTGCAATGGCTGCCGGTTTTGCTGCTTTGAGTGAAATTAAAAATAATCCGAAAGTGTACACTGAGTTAGAAGAAAAATCGGCTTATCTTGAAAACGGAATAAAAGAAAACTTAAAATCACTCGGTAAAAATTTTGCTTCCAATCGCGTAGGTTCTATGATGACACTATTCTTTGTTGAAGAACCTGTTAACGATTTCAAATCAGCAGTTAAATCCGATACTGCTGCTTACGGCAAATATTTTATGGAAATGCTTAATCGCGGTATTTATTTGGCGCCGGCACAGTTTGAGGCTGCCTTCGTTTCAACAGCGCATTCTAAAGAAGATTTAGATAAAACAATTGCTGCTAATTATGAAGCATTAAAAGCTGTTATCTAAAAATAGAAAGGGTAAATATTGCTCGTTATTCCGGTCTTTATCTAACGATAAAACCGGAATGACATTGATAGGTAAGAGAATATTTTTTAAGTCATATCTCTAATAGTTTACTTAAACCAACTTCAACCAGGATTCTTCTTTATCAATTACAAAACCTAATTTGCTGAATAATTTTAACGCCGGTAAATTTGTTTTTTCAACTTGAGCAAATGGAATTTTTCCTGCTTTCCTATTTTCATTAATTAGAGAAGTAACAATTTCTTTTCCATAACCTTTTCCCCGAAATTTTTCAATTACATTAAGCGCACCGATTGCTCCGTCATCGTGAGTAATACCCCATCCAGCTAATTCATCATTAAATAAAATTCCGGCACTAAATGATTTCGAAATTCTATCATTTAGATATTCGAGTGTTAGAATATCCTTGTATTTAGAGGTTTCCAAAATCACTCCGGCGTGAGAAGGATTTAATCTTATAATATTTAAATTGTTATCTTTTACACTTACGTTATCGGGAAGATGGAGCTGATAAACTTTGAATTCCCAATCAATATTTCTTTCTTTACAAAGAAATGGAATTATCCATTTATCAATCGCGGCGAAGTATTTATCTGTTTCGTTTAGATTATTAATAATCTCATTTAATTCAGACTTATCTTGTGAGTTTATGTAGTTCCAGATTTCATCACTTTGGGATTTTAACCAAACAGAATTGCCAATGATTTTAATATCAAAAGCATATTCGTTTTCTGTTACTCCGATGAGACTTAGATTACTGATCTTATCCAGATTTAAGATTTTTAAAGCTTCAACAAACATTATTAATTCACTAAAACATTTTCATAAAACATTTCGCAATGCATCAAAATAATATTAGCCTTTTCAATTCATTAAATGATTTTTATATTCCTTGGGGCTTACGCCAACTTCTTTCTTAAACAACCTTGAAAAGTAAGTCGAATTTTCAGGGAGTATATATCCCTGCGCTTTGTGCAATTCACTTATTGTTTTAAAATGTTTCATATTGTAATCTATACAATATTATTTAATCTTTAAAATTTATTAAACCATCACGAAATCTGTTTAAGGAAATGGAATCCCTGTCATCTCTTCACATGTTTCTAAGAATTTATCCTGCAGAATTACTTCATTAGCTTCCGGATTACATTGTCTTTCCTTTTGATGATAAAAATACTTACCAGAGACTTTTGCTTTTTCTTCATTACTTACCGAAAGCCACACCTGTGTCTCGTATCCTTTTTGCAGATCATCCGGCGCGCCGCTGCCGCCCATTTTCGTGGGAACCCAGCCGGGATTAACCGCGTTGGAAAAAACTTCCGGCCATCTACGTGCTGCCGCCTTGGAAAGCATCACCACATGCAGCTTTGAGTCAGAATAGGTTATGTGACTAATATCGTTTTTTAAACTTTCCAATTTTGAATGACCGTATAAATGCATTCCGGAAGTTAGGTAGATTAACCGCTTCGGTTTTTGAATGAGGCATGTGAGAATATAAGGAGCTAATGTATTTACGTTAAAAATTTCTTTTGCCGAAGCACGATAAACCCCCGCATTATGAATCACTGCATCGAAGGAGCCCAGTGCGTTTACTTTTTCGGCAAGTTTAATTGTATCTTCTACGCTTGTGCTAGTGCATCCCTTAGGGGAAAAATCTCCAATCAATACATTCTCCGCTCCAGGCACTTTTTTCAGCGCATCATTTCCTCGCCCTTTATTGCGCGCATGCAGTACAACTTCATGTCCCATTTCCACTAATGATTTTGCAGATAGTTCTCCAAGTCCGTCTGCTGATCCTGTAATAAATATTCTCGCCATTATATTCTATTACCTCTTTAGATGAAATATTTAATTTTTTATTTTGAGTATTGTTCGTCAGTAACTTTTTCCATCCATTCTACTACTTTCCCGTCTTTTTCTTCATGGATTGCAATATGGCTCATAGCTTTGTTTGGTGAAGCTCCATGCCAGTGTTTTTCTTCAGGTTCAAACCAAACTACATCACCGGGACGTACTTCTTTAATTGGTCCGCCTTCTTTTTGAACCCAGCCTAATCCGGATTCTATAATTAAGGTTTGTCCCGCCGGATGAGTATGCCACGCTGTTCTGGCTCCGGCTTCAAAAGTTACTAGTGCACCGGCTGCCTTTGTTGCATCTTTTTTCGCAAATAACGGATCGATTCTCACAAATCCGGTGAACCAATCATCGGGTACATTAACGGATGCCTGAGAACCATTTTTTAAAATTTCCATAACACAATTACTCTCTTTTTTTATACTCTTTAGTTCTATCAATAAAACTTCTATTTCTGAAAATTTACAACTGCTGAGCAGTCGGACGATATAATATTTCATTAACATCCATATCTTCCGGCTGACTAATTGCGAAAGCTACAGCCCTTGCAAATGAATCGGCAGGAATAGCATATTCTTTATAAAAACCTTGAATTCCTTCGGCAGAAGCTTTGTGCGAAATATGATTCGGCAGCTCAGTTTCGACAGCACCAGGAGAAATAATAGTAGTACGCAAATCATAAGGCTTTACTTCTTGCCGAAGCCCTTCGGAAATTATTCGTACAGCATGTTTTGTTGCAGAATAGATAGCACCACCTGCTCTTACTGTGTGCCCAGCTACAGATGATACGTTGATTATATGACCTGATTTCTGTTTCTTCATGTATGGTAATGCCGCTGCAATACCGAATAACACTCCCTTAATATTGATATCAATCATATTATTCCATTCATCGATTTTGAGACTTTCAAGCGGCGACTGCTGCATAAGTCCTGCGTTGTTAATGATAACATCGATGCGATTAAATTTCTCAATCGCAGTATCAACTAATTTTTTTACCTGATCATATTTTGTAACATCAGTAGTAACTGCAATTGCTTTTCCACCGCTGTTAGTGATTTCTTCTGCTATTGATTTGATTTTTTCTGTACGCCTGGCACCAATTACAACCGATGCGCCTTGCTCAGAAAGATAACGTGCCGATGCTTCTCCAAGTCCGCTGCTCGCCCCGGTAATTACAATTACTTTTCCTTTTATATTATCCATTTTAATCCTTTTCTATTTTTATAAAATTATTTTTTCCATATTTTTTAAATTTATCTGTTAATGGTTTTTTGTACACTTTCCGGATAGCGTTCACCAATTATCGAGATCTTAGAGAGAATTTCCTGAATCTTTTTTAACTCATCAGAGGAAAGTTCCACGCCAGCACTGCCAATGTTTTCTTCTAAGCGATTAAGCTTCGTCGTTCCCGGAATCGGAACTATCCACGGCTTCTTTGCAAGCAGCCATGATAAAGCAATTTGTGCAGGAGTAACATTTTTACTTTTTGCTATTTGAGCAATAAGATCAACTAAAGCCTGGTTTGCTTTTCGTGCCTTCGACGTAAAACGGGGAAGTATATTGCGGAAATCGCCTTTTTCAAAAGTAGTATCTTCATTAATTTTTCCAGTAAGAAATCCTCTGCCAAGCGGACTGAAAGGTACGAACCCGATTCCAAGTTCCTCAAGCACAGGCAATATTACTTCTTCAGGTTCCCGCCACCACAATGAGTATTCGCTTTGTAAAGCTGTTACCGGCTGAACAGCATGTGCCCGACGGATAATTTGTGCACCTGCTTCCGAAAGTCCAAAATGCTTAACTTTTCCTTCTTTAATTAAATCTTTTACAGTTCCAGCAACATCTTCAATCTGCACATTTGTATCAACACGGTGTTGATAGAAAAGATCTATTCTATCAGTCCTGAGTCTTTTTAGCGAAGCTTCTGCAACTTCCCTGATATGTTCCGGACGGCTGTTCTGTCCTGCTTGTTTGCCATCGGACTCAAATTTAAAACCGAATTTAGTTGCTATCACTACCTGATCGCGAAGAGGTTCAAGTGCTTCGCCAACAAGTTCTTCATTTACATAAGGGCCGTAAGCTTCAGCAGTATCGAAGAATGTAACGCCGAGTTCTACAGCCTTTCTAATTAACGAAATCATCTCCTTTTTTTCCGGATACGGCGGAAAAGCAAAGCTCATTCCCATACATCCAAGTCCGAGTGCAGAAACTTCAAGTCCACTTTTTCCCAATCCTCTCTTTTCCATTGTTAATCCTTTCATATATTAATTTAAATGCGTGACAAAATTTATGATGTTAACATAAGATGAGAAAGTATGAAGAGACGCATACAAAAGGCGGGATTAATGATACTTTTTGTTATAAACCCGCCACATCATTCTACAAATTTAGTTACCGAATAATAACTTATAATCTTTTTCTTTTCCTTTTTCCCACCAATTAGTAGGAATAACTTTCCAATTTTTTAAAAACTTAGGTGATACAATCTTATGTTTTTCAATCCATTTCATTAAGTAATAACGCAAATCTTTTTGTGTTGAGGTAATAATACGATCTGCAATTTTATCTTCCGGAATTTTGGCACCGAGAGTTAAATGTCCGCCTCCGCCGTTTCCGCGATACGAATTTATAGCAACATTATAATATTTATTTAGGTCAAAAGGTTTGCCATTCGACATTGAAGTAATTGTAACTCTTCCTCCGGCAGGTTTTGAAACATCAACAGTATAATTTATTCCCGCGGCAGAAGAAAAATTATAATAGCTTGCAGTTAATTGTGGATGGCTGTGAGACGAGATTATATTTCCCGTAGAATCTCGTTTAAAGCTTAATAAATGATCATTTTCATTTCTCATTTGGTTAAACCATCTTCCGTAAGAATACTCAAGATAATCTTTTATTTCCTGACCGGATAGTTTCATCGTGTACAGCAGATTTTCGTATTTGTATAGATTGAACATATCGCGCACGTAAACTTCACCTTTATTAATTTCTGCATTATATGATAGGGGTGCGGCAAAAGATACATCCGCCTTAGTTAATTCTAACTGAATGTGTTGAATTAAATCAACAAAAGGAGAATCTCCGAACAGAGATTCCTTAGTAGAAATTGTTTCAGTGAATTTACCAATCGGCTTTGAAACGTAAGCTTTTACTTCCTTTATAACCGAAGCGAATTTTTTCATATAAGCCTGATCCGGTTTAAAATCTCTTACATCCAAAACCTTCCCGGAAATGTTTTTCTGCCATTCCCCGTTTTCTTTTTTCATTTCAATGGTTGCTTCAGTAATTGTGCGTGCGGCATTTATTGTTCCGAGTATAAGAACTTTTTTGCCGTTTTTATCTTTTACCCAATAATTCCAGCCGTGATGATCATGACCGACAAAAACGACATCAAAGCCCGGGACTTGTTCGGCGACAAGTTGTGAAGCGTTTTCATTTCTCGGCATGTCCGCAGTTTGTCCGTTATAATTTGCTTCAACGCCGGAATGGAATAAACCGATTAATAGATCGGGCTTTTCTTTTTCCTTAATAATTTTTACCCATTTTTTAGCGGTCAAAATCATGTCCTGAAAATCTATTCCGCTCCAGATTTTTTTAGGAAGCCAATTCGGAATACCCGGAGTAATTTGCCCAAGTATCGCAATTTTAATTCCGTTCTTTTCAATTATCGTATAAGGTTTGAAATAAGGTTTCCCGGTTTTTACATCTACGGCATTTGCCGCCATCCATGGGAAATTAAATTCTTTATCTAATTTATCGTAAACAGGATGTCCGGGTTCTATATCGTGATTTCCAACTGTAGCGGCATCATATTTCATGTAATTCATAACTCGAGCACAAATATGTTCGACTTTGGTTTTTTCAAAATTATAATAATAAACCACGGGCTGACCTTGTAGAATGTCGCCGTCGTCCAGCAATACAACGCTTTGATCTTTTTGTGCTCTTTGCTGTTTTACATAAGAATATACTTGAGCTAAAGAAGTTTCCGCCGGTTTATCGTTTTTAAAATCCCACGGAAAAAGTGAACCGTGAATATCACTTGTTTCAATAAATTTAAGTTTCACTGTTTGGGCATGAAGAAATGTAAAAGGAAAACATATAAGCAATAACGCTGCAACTTTGATAGATGATTTTTTCATAGCAATTCCATTTTCGATAATTTTCAATTTTGTTTTCAAAGATAAGTAAAATATTTCAATCTAAACTGTGATAGAAATATTAAAAATTATGTCGAATTGTCTTCCCTCGATTCAATATTATAAAACATTTACTCTTGATTTTTTGAAATTTCATTTGTACGTTTTAATTGTACAATTAAAAATGGGAATACTTATGAATAAAATCGCTGTCAGTGAGTTACGCTCCAATTTGATGAAAGTATTAAAACAAATTGAAGGTGGTAGCGAAATTACAATTACATCAAGAGGAAAAATTGTAGCTAAATTAGTTCCGCCTGACTTCGAAAAAGAAGATGCACAAAAGAAATTAAAAGACTTAAGGAAAAAAGCTGTAATTGGTGATTTAATTTCACCTATTGATGAAAAATGGAAGGCTATGAATTAGTGATAACTGTTGACACACATGTAATTATTTGGGACGCATTAAAACCTTCTAAACTTAGCAAAAAAGCAAAAAAAGCTATAAGTGAGGCTAATGAAAATGACGGAATGATATTCTGTGAAATTTCATTATGGGAAATTGCCATGCTAATTAAGAAGAAAAGATTTGAAATTGATGTGACGTATTCAGAATTTATAAGATTGCTAAAACATTCCGGCAATTACATCTTCAAAGGGATAACTCCTGATATTGCTGAATTATCAACTAACTTGCCCGCAGCTTTAAATAATGATCCGGCGGATAGAGTGATTTGTGCGACAGCTATTATGAATAACACGGTTTTGATTACAGCCGATAAAAATATCAGAAAGTCAAAATTGATTGAGACTGTCTGGTAAATTCTAATCATTGCTTCTAAAAAATGTTACCTTTCTTAAACTGTAAAACGCTTACAAAATTTACGACCGCTGAAATTCCTAACAACACACCGATGTAAGGCAGTATTTCAACAGTACTAGCATTTCGCCAAAGTACCGCTAAAAATCCTTCGATCGACCAGTAAACAATTGTGCCTTTGCTGAGTACTTGTATGAAATGCGGTAGAATGAATGTCGGGAACCAGGCTCCGCCTATTGCACTCATAGTTAAAATTAAGAATGTTCCTAATCCGTTTGCTTGAGCCGAAGTTTTACTGAAAGCTGCAAGCAGCATTCCAAATGCCGTACTTGCTGCCGCCGAGGCAATTATAATTAAAAATAAATTGAAGAAATTTGAAAATATATCAATATTGAAAAATATGTAGCCTGTAAAAAATAAAACCGTCAGCTGGATACATCCGAGAGTAATATTATACAAATATTTTCCCCAGAGAATTTGTACCCTTGAAACAGGTGCGGCTAATATTCTCTGGACAACACCGCTTTTGTTTTCATCAAATAAAGAAGTTGAAGCGGCAGTAATAGTGAAAAGAAGAAACATCATTGCCCAGCCGCCTACGCTCCTTGTTGCACCCGGGTTGTTAATGTCTTTTCCAACAAGCTGTACTTTCTGAAAATTTAATATGTTATTAAAGAAGTTTGATTTATTCGTAATTGAATCGCTACTCATAGAATCCATTGAGCCGTAATTGTTCATGTTGTTTAATATTTTCGATGTATCAACTTTATAATATTTACTAATTACCGATGCTATTTTTTTATTAAAATTCATCCCCTGGTTTACGCCTAAAGTTGCTTTTGCACGATGTTGCATACTCGCCATAAAAATGCTCGGCATCTGGGACATAATTGTCTTTTGCATCAGCCCTTCAATAGTCTGCATTTCAATTTCGTTTTTGGGATCGTAATAAAATCTAATTTTAAATCCTGTTGAAGTGTCGGTAAATGCATCTTCGGGAATAACCAGGGCTGCAGAAACATTACCTTTTTTCACATAATCTTTAACTGAGTTTGTATCAAATTTTACTTTGTTACCTTTATCGTCCGAATAATCTTTTATCAGCTTAAAAGTATTTGTTGTATCGAGAACAGATTCGAGTTTTTGCGCAACTTTTGAATTACTGTTATTTAAGAAAGCTATGTTTATTCCGGTAGGAGTATTACTTGTTCCGCCGAATATTGAACCGAATAAAAAAATTAAAGCTACGGGAACTATAAAAGTCAAGCCCATTGCGGGTTTATCATGAAAAAATAACCTGAAGTCTTTTTTGACTAAGCTTAATACTGTCTTCAATCTCTAAGCCTCCTGCCGGTTAAATGAAGAAATAACGCTTCTAAAGTAGGTTTTTTCAAATCAATGGAATTGTAACTTATCTCTTTTTCTTCTATGACTTTGAAAAATTCAGACAGCTTTAAATCATTTTCCGGTTTAAGCTCATATTTTTCCTGGTCATTTATTATTGTTCCGAATGCTTTAAAGAATTCCAATTTATTTTCTGTGTTTGGATTTTTACTAATTAGAATAGTCTGATCATATGGAAGTTTTTCAAGCAATTGATCGAGAGTTCCTTCGGCAATAATTTTTCCGGCATCTATTATTGCAATATTATTACAAAGTCTTGCAGCTTCTTCCATGTAATGAGTTGTATAAACTATGGTTTTGCCTTCATTATTCAACTTTAACAAATAATCAAAAATTGCATTTCTCGATTGTGGATCGACCCCGACTGTGGGTTCATCGCAGAGAAGTATATCGGGATCGTGAAGTAAACTTGCGGCAATGTTCAATCTTCTTTTCATTCCCCCGGAAAAATTTTTTACCTTATCTTTTCTTCTTTCAAATAATTGAACCCTGTTTAAGTTTTCGGCAATAACAGCTCTTAGTAGATTCTTTTTTATCCCGTAAAAGGATCCGAATATTTCCAAATTTTCTATTGCGGAAATATCATCATAAAGCGAGATTGATTGCGGAACTAATCCAATTTTATTTCTAATACTTAGATTATCTTTCTTAATAACTTCTCCATCAACCCTAATTTCGCCATCGTCGGAATCTAAATATCCGATCAGCAAATTCATTAAAGTAGATTTACCGGCGCCGTTTGGACCAAGTAACCCGAAAAAATCTTTATTTTTAATATTAAGATTTACTCCGTTCAATGCTGTGGTTGTAGAAAAGTGTTTTACAATATTTTTTATTTCAATCATAACATTTTATAATTTTAATCTATTACAAATACAAGCAATTTATGATGAATATCGTTTTATTTTTTTTGCAGGCAAACCTAAATTGGAATTAATAAAACTTACTAAATTTTAGTTATTTAACAATATTAATTTTTAATGATGTTCAATTTATAATATTTGAGGGACAACTTGCGAATTATTCCTACTTCGAAATACAAAAAAAAGGAGAAGCCATATGAACCTCTAGACTTCTCCTTTTTAATTACTCAAACCATATTAAAAAAACATTTATCTTTTCTGATACGGCGGTTGTTTCGGGTTAACAGGCGGATTCGATTTTAATTCCTGCATTACAACATCAATCGCTTTTTCTAATTGAGGATCAATGCCTTTTACCATTTGCGCAGGATCGTTAACAACTTTTATATCAGGATCAACGCCATGTCCTTCGGCAAACCATGTTCCGTTGGGATTATATTGTCTAAATGTAGGAACTGTTATATAACCTCCGTCAATTAAGGATGGAGCTCCGCTTATTCCGATCAAACCTCCCCAGGTTCTTTCGCCAATTAATTTACCTAATCCGGCTTTACGGAAGAAATCCGGGAAAGCATCGCCGCCGGAGCCGCTCCAGCCGTTAATCAACATTACTTTGGGACCGAATACTGCATTTTGCGGCCATTTCCAATTTACGCCGTCTCTGACTGCGAAAAACGCAAGCGGTTTTCTGTTGAGCAATTCAATAAATCTATCAGGAATTTGTCCACCGTTATTAAATCTTTCATCAACAATTAAACCTTGCTTATCAATTTGTGCAGAAAACTGTCTTACTAATTCGGTTTGTCCGTTTCTCCCGGTATCTGGAACATATATATAACCTATTTTTCCGTCGGTTTGTTTTTCAACTTTTTCACGATTTGCTTCAATCCATGCAAGATTTCTTAATCTGGTTTCATTTTTCATTGTCTCAACAACAACTGTTCTAGCACCCTCCATAGAAGGTTTATTATTAACAGTTAGCTCAACTGTTTTGCCTGCCAAACCCTGGAAAGCAGCCCACGGATCTTTAGTAACATCCATAGGAACGCCGTTAACTGCTAAAATATAATCTCCTTCTTTAACATTAACTCCCGGCTGATCTAAAGGTGATCGGTCCTCCACATCCCACTTAGCGCCTTTTATTATTTTCTTAATTTTGTATGCGCCGTTGCTTACTTCCCAATCAACTCCAAGATATCCGACAGTTTCTCTGTCAGGTTTTTCTGTATCACCGCCACCTACATAAGTATGAGATGAACTCATTTCACCAATTAATTCACCTAAAACATAATTTACGTCCCAGCGGGTTATAGCGTAATCAATAAGTTTTCCATAACGATCTTTCATTTCGTTCCAATCCACGCCATGCATATGCGGGTCGTAGAAGAAATCTCTTTCAAAACGCCAAACGTCATTAAATATTTGATGCCATTCTTCTCTTGGAACAACCGTTATTTCCATTTGATCTGTCGGCATTTTCTTATCAAGTTTTTGCTCGGGAGCTATATCGGTAATAAAGAATGAGCCGGATTTTTCAATCATCATTTTCTTACCGTCTGCAGAAATTAGATAATTTCCAACTCCGCTAGCTATTGTTTTTTCTTCGCGTTTATCTAGATCATAATAAATAACAGATTTGGATTTTTCGCCGGAGCCGGTATTTGGTGTTTTTAAGTATACAACTTTTCCGGAAACGGCTTCAACATTCGAATAATTACCGGCTTCAGGAGGAAGTACTACAACTCTATCGGCAATATTAGTAAAATCAATATTTAACTCTTTTGATTTTTCTTCCTTCTTTTCCTTATCTTCTTTTTTGTCTTCCTTTTTATCTTTTTCTTTATCATCCGATTTTATTGCAACGGTATCATTTTTAGGAGCAAGCGGTGAAGCTTCGTCCTTGGTTAAAGTAACAGCAGCTAATTTTGTAGTGTTAGTATAAATCCATGTATCCTGGATATCGCTATAAATAGGGCTCAAACTTCTATTTGTTGTGAAGTAAAGATATTTGCCGTCGGGATCGAAAGCAGGAGAATTATCGCTGTAATATCCCGTTGTAACTTGATGAGCTTTTTCTTCTTTTGTATCAAAAACATAAATGGCAGAATGCTGATTATCTAAATCTTTTGGATATGCAAGCCATCTGCTGTCGGAAGACCATGATGGAGTAAAGTTTTCCAGATTGCCTTCGTAATAATATTTTTCTTTATCCACTTTTATGGTTTTGTCTTTATCCATATCATAGATATAAATTTCCATAGCTTTATCAATGAATGCCATTTTCTTACTATCCGGCGACCAGTAAATTTGATATCTATATCCATTTCCGTATGAAGTTAATTTCTTTTCTTTGGAAGGTTCTGTTAAATCTTTCAAGGTTAATTCATAATTGTCGGAACGATCACTCCAGTAAGCAACATATTTTCCATTTGGTGACCATGCCGGAAATCTTTCCGCATAACCGGAAGTATTTGTTATATCTTTTATTATTCCGTTTTCTGCCGGTACAGAGAATACATCTCCTCTTGCTTCAAATAAACCGCGTTTACCATCAGGAGAAATAACAAAACTCTGAATTTCTTTCCCGACATTCTCGCTTTTCGGCATTAAAGTCATTTCATCAGTTAAAACTTTAATTTTTACTTCATGATATTTTTCTGTTGCCAGATCTAAAAGATATAATTTACCGCCGGCTTCAAAAACGATATCATCAGGACCTATTGCAGGAAAATGAACATCATAGTCTTTAAAGTCAGTTATTTGTTTTCTCACTTTTGTAGAAACATCGTAAGACCAGATATTTGCTCTTTCAGCCGAGCCGGCATCCGATAAATAATAAATAATGTTTTTATGCCACATCGGAAATTCATCATTTGCAGCTTCATTAGTTATATTTTCATCGGTACCTTTTTCAAAATTATAAACCCAAATATCCGTAGCCATTCCGCCGCGATAACGTTTCCAGGTTCTAAAAGCTCGTGTTCTCGGTGTAAATGCAATAGATTTTCCATCTGGTGATATTGAAGCAAATTCGCCATACGGCAAAACTAATTTCTCAGGCATTCCCCCTGTCGGCTTTACTTTGTAAAATTGATCAAATCTTTGTTTCCCGCTTTCCATTGAAGAAGCGTAAAGAATATCTTTTCCATCAGGATACCAGCAAACCATTTTATCTGCCATTCCTTGATGAGTAACTCTTGTAGGCATTCCGCCTTTGGAAGGAATAACATAAATATCCATGTTGCCTTCATAATCACCGGTAAAAGCAATTTGAGAGCCGTCAGGAGAAAAGCGCGGAAGAATTTCTTGTCCCGCAGGAGTTGTAAGTTTGTTAGCAACTCCACCTTCTTTTGGAGCAACCCAAAGATCGCCGCCGTAAGCAAAAACTATTTGAGTTTTGGAAACATCGGGATATTGAAGCATCCTAGCATCAATTTGAGCATGAGCCGGGATTGAAAAGATAATTAAAATTAGAAATGAAAAAAGAAGAGCAGGCTTTTTCATTATTTCCTCGTATTTATTAGAAAGAATTGTATATAAATATTATCAGCATTTGGGCATGAAATAGATTATTAAAAATAAATTTATTAAATAAATTTGACAAGCTCATATTGTTTTAGGATGATCGGATATATATTATGTTGAATGGAGTTTTGAGGTTAGTCGTTTGCTATTTTTAGTGTGCCCAAAAGCCACAAAAGAGAAATAATTTTCTTAAGGTTAAATAACATGGTTAAGATTCTCAAAAATATTATTTGTAAATTCGGGAACAATAATTAAAGCATAAGCAGAAATATTCCTTTATTATGAAAAATTACCTCTCTATTATCGCATTACTTCTTTTTTTAAGTACAAATTTAATTGCTCAAGATAAGCTAATATTTGTTATTCGTGTTGATGACATAATGAGTAGAAATACTACCATTCTACCAAGAAGTATAAAACCTTTTGAAGATGTTGTAGAGAATCATGGAGGTAAAATAACTTGGCTGGTTATTCCGCATAGACTTATAGAAAATGCGAATCAAGATGGTAAACTAAAAAATGAACTTATTGAATCGGCTAAGAAAGGCAATGAAATTGCGCAACACGGATACAATCATATTTGCCAACTTTGCGGCCAGTCCAGCCACGAAATGTATTGCTCTACAAACCATAGAGGTTTTTCATATTCCCAACAAAAAGATTTGGTTGAAGAAGGAAAGAAAATTTTATTAGATAGTCTTGGAGTTGTGCCCACTACTTTTGTCTCTCCGGGACATGTTGAAGATACCACAACTTATCACGTACTTCGCGATGAAGGTTTCAAATACGTATCTACTACGCAACCAACAAAAACTTTTGTTTATGATAATTTATTTAATCTAGCTCCTCAAAATGAATTTACCTGGGCATTATTGCCCGGTGATTATGAAACTCAGCTACACAATGCACTAAGTGACATTAAAACAAAAGGCAAAGCGGACGGATATTATTGCATATATTTCCACGATTATTTTATCCGCGCCGGTTATCAGGATAGTTTAGTTTTAAAGTGGACGAGCGAACTTCTCGATTCTGTAAAAAGTTTTTACGGCTCAAGATTAGAATTTATGACCATAGGTCAGGCAGCTCAATATTTTGAAAATAAAGTTACTTCAACAAAGGAACATTTAATTCATTCTCAATTGTCTTTTTCACTTTCACAAAATTATCCCAATCCGTTTAATCCCACAACAACTATAAGTTATGCCATACCACATGAGAGCAATATTAAAATCGATGTTTATAATTCGCTCGGTGAAAAAGTTAAAGAGTTGGTAAACGGTTTCCTTCCGGCAGGTAATCATTACGTAACGTTTAACGGATCTAATTTATCATCCGGAGTTTATTATTACTCAATGAGTTCCGGAAATTTTAGAGAGGTAAAGAAATTTATATTGATGAAATAAGCTGCAAGTTAGCTTCTTTTAAAAGACACTGTTTTCATGCCAAAATGCTTTTTGAATGGGAAAGAATTAGGTGCTGTTTTTCAGTTTTAAAACCGTGCAAAACTTCCACAGTGTATAGTTTCCGCTTACAAAAAACTCTTTTCTAATATTTCACAAATAATCAAGGTACTTCTTCCACTGCCTCCTTGTTTATTTAGTCATCATCTTCGTCATTCGATTTTTCAATAACTTTTACAAAAGCACTTCTAACCGGGGAAGGCACAACCGAGTTTTTTCCTTTAATTGCTTTCCATAAAATTTCATTAAATATTTTTTCCGGTACGGCATCTTCAACAGCAAAATTTAAATGCTCACATTCTTTTGATCCATAAGCGCTCGCTAAATTTTTTGCGTTTAAATCAATTAACGGTTGTTGAACATTAAAAGATGTAAGAGTCGGATCATCCTTTATAGAAAATAAAATTGGAGTTGCTGATAAATCATATTGAGTCATCGGAGGTAAACCTAAAATTAATTCTATGGTTTTTAACACACCTGATGTAGAATACATTGTGTGATCAACATAATGCCGTTTTACAAAAGGACTGATTACAAGCAACGTGGATCTATGCGCATCAACATGATCCGAACCGTCCTGCGCATCGTCTTCTAAAACAAAAATTATTGAGTTCTTCCAATATTTACTATGTGATATTGTTTGAACAATTAAACCTAAAGCGTAATCATTTTGAGCAACGTATGCTTCCGGAGTTAATTTGCCTTTATAAGTTCCCCATGTATGATCATTTGGAAGACGCATAATATTAAAATTCGGGAGCGAATCGTTTTGCTCATATTTTTCAAATTCCTTCTTCCATTCTTCATAACGATGAACATCACTAACTGTTAATCCCCATCCGGGATAAGATTCGCACGTATAAGGTCTCATATCCTCATCACGGGCAACATATTTAACGCTGTCTCCTTCTTTAACATCTTTAACAAATTCGCCGTAATTTCTAAAGGTTTTTCCATGATTTAAAACATTGTTCCAGATGTAACCGGATGAAGGAGCCGCGAGCGGATAGCCTCCTTCAAATCGATATTCGCCGCCGTCTCTTCTTCCGTAATAAACAGGCCAGTTTTTTTCAACATAATCAGACGCGTATGCCGCGGTTGACCAATTGTGTCCGTCTGCGCTTACTTCCGCATCGTCGTAAAAATTATCGTACAAAGTAAATTCAGTAGCAAGGTTATGCTGATTTGGAGTTACTTTATACGGAAAAAAACAAAGCGATGAATCGCCGTTTCCTTCTTTTATATCACCGAATACTTGATCGTAGGTTCTGTTCTCTTTTATAATATAAAAAACGTGTTTAATTTTTTCGCTCGGAACAAGATTATGTTTATCGGGAATTACATTTTGAATTCCAACCCAGTCTTTATCTTTAGAAATGTAAGGAGTGTTATCATAAGCTCGTTTGCTAAGTAAAGAAAGTTCTTTTTCAGATGGGAAATCAATTATAGAAACCGTTCCTTTAAATAAGGATCCGATATACTGCGTAGCTTTGTGCTCAGAAACTTTGCCGGGTTTTGGCCCTTCGGGGTTTGGCATTGAAGATAAGCCTTTTCCGTTTGCAACAATTATCTTGTTGGTTTCTGCATTAAATTTTACAGAGGTTGGATACCAACCCACCGGAATAAATCCGATACTTTTTGATTTGTTCTTTTTGCTGATGTTGAATAAAGCTAAATAATTATTGTCGGCGTTAGCAACCATTAAAACCGATTCATCTTGATTAAAGCAAATAGCATTTGGAGTGCTGCCAAATGGAGCGTCGGCTGACAAGGCGGAGTTTAGTTTTTCTGTTTCTTTATCTTTTTCTAAATCCACAACAGATGTTGTGTTATTGTTTGCGTTGGTTACAAATAAACGGGAATCATCACTACTAATTAATATTTGGCAAGGATGATCACCAACTTTTATTTTTGATTTCACTTCAAAATTAGAAAGATCAATTTTTTCTATTTCCGCTTCACTCCATATTGAAACATAAGCATAGTCACCCTCATGATCAGCCTTCACATCGTAGCATGATCCATCCAGTTTAAGTTCTTTTACTAATTTTTTATTTAATAAATCGGTAACATAAAGTGTGTTTGTTTCTTTTGAAACGGCAAGCAGATAATTTCTACCTTTTACTAAATCAACACCGGTAATTGATAACTTATCTTTGGGATATTTGGGTGCATAAACTACCGAATCGTTCAGACTCAAGTTTCCGTTATCAAAATTATAAATATAAACAGCGTTGTTATTTCCGCCGGAAACATAAAGTTTAGAATCATCATTATTGAATGTAATTCCGTACCAGGTTTTATCAATAATAACTCTTTGTATCTCTTTTTTTGTTTTTAAATCGACTACGGATAGCGAATTTTCTTTTGTGCCGCTATTTGTGGTAACAGCATACTTTCCATCATTAGTAACAACAAGATTAAGTGGGAATTCCCCGATTGGAACTTGCTCGCCTGTTGGTGATAATTTCCATCCGTTTGGCAAAAGTGTGTAGCCATTATATTCGCCGGGTAACGATGAGTTAGAATTTGAAACGTTATTGCTTTGAAGCGAACTTGAACAGCCAAACTGTATAATTAAAATTGTAAAAGAAATGACTAGGGCAGATATAGTAATTGTTGATTTTTTCATTTTGCTTATCGCTGTTGTAGGATTACATATTTTTAACCCAAAGTTATTAAAATCTTTTTAGAATTGTATGAGATTAATCTCAGCATACAAGATTTAATATAGAATTAAAGTTTACAGACCTATCAGGGGAAGAATAAATAGTAAAATTTTAATAAGATAATTATTATTTCAAAGCGGGAATATTTAAAATAAGATTTGGATCGGGGCAAAGAGATAAATAATAATCACTTTCAGAAGGTGCGGCGACTCCCGGAAAATCTCCTTCATTTCCAAGTATATCTGTTATAATTTGAAAATGCAGATGAGGAGGCCAATTTCCGTTTACATTCATTTTTCCGAATTCTGCAATTTCATCACCTGAACTTACTTTTTTATCGACAAATAAATTCTCAAGACATTCCATATTCAAATGACCGTATAACGTAAAAAATGTTTCATCATTAAAGGAGTGTTCTAAAATTATTGTTGGACCGTAGTTACCGAAGGAATCGTTATTCTTAAAACTGTGAATTTTCCCATCAATAGGTGCATAAACTTTTGTCCCCGCATCTGCCCACAAATCAATACCAAGATGAATTGATCTCGGTTCTTCGCGATCTGAAAAAACACTGCTTCGCCTATAAATATAACGATCTTCTCCGTAACCTCCGGCACCGATTTTAGAATTATTGTTTTTTAATGTTTCAAAGATGTAAGTATTAAAGTTTTCTGTATTTGATAAATCCAATTTTTTAAGATCTTCATTGGCTTCGGTTAAATCAAAGATAAAGACTTTTTCGCGGGTAAAATCAAACGGAACAACCGAATTTATGTTCTTCTTTTCTTCTAATAAATATTTTTCTAATTCTTTCTTATTTATCAAACTCACTAACCTGAATTAAATTATTAAAAATTAAAGATATTTTACTAACTCATGTTACGTATTAAGGTCATTCTGAATGAAATGAAGAATCTCAAGACAGCGATTTTTACAAATTTAAGAAATGTTTGCCGGATTCAATATGACCGAAACATATATTGCGCTATCTTAGGTCACTTAGAATTACTCGCCTTCATCGTAATTCAAAATCGGTCTTAACCATCGCTGCATTTCTTCAATGCTCATTCCTTTTCTCTTATGATAATCCAATACTTGGTCTTTACCGATTTTACCAACATTAAAATATTTTGACTGAGGATGTGAAAAATACAATCCGCTTACGGAAGCAGCCGGATACATTGCTAAACTTTCAGTCAGTGAAATTGATGTGTTCTTTTCGGCATCAAGCAAATCAAAAATAATCCATTTTTCAGTATGATCAGGTTGAGCAGGATACCCTGGAGCGGGACGAATTCCATCGTAATTTTCTTTAATTAAATCTTCGTAAGTGGATTTTTTATTTTCAGCGTAACCCCAATATTTTGTTCTTACTAACTCGTGAAGATGTTCGGCGAAAGCTTCTGCAAATCTGTCTGCAAGTGCTTTTATCATTATGCTGTTATAATCATCATGATCAGCTTCAAACTTCTCTATTAATTTTTCAATTCCAACTCCGGCAGTAACGGCAAAAGCGCCAACATAATCTTTTTTACCCGATGATTTAGGAGCAACGAAATCGGAAAGAGCTAGGTTTGGAACATCATCTGATTTTTGAGTTTGAGATCTAAGTGAATGTAAAACCCTTAAAACTCCGCTCCTTTTTTCATCGGTATAAATTTCTATATCATCTCCGACAGCATTTGCCGGAAACAATCCGATTACAGCATTTGCAGTGAGAAGCTTTTCTTTAACAACTTTATCTAAAAGAGAATTTGCATCATCAAACAGCTTTTTGGCTTCCACACCATACTTTTCACTTTCAAAAATTGCAGGATATTTTCCTTTCAGTTCCCATGTCATAAAGAATGGAGTCCAATCAATATAATCTCTCAACTTTTCCAGCGAATAATCATTTAGAACAGTTACACCTAAATTAGCAGGCGTTTTAGTTTCATAATTTTCCCAATCTATTTTTAGAGAATTTTCCCTAGCTTTTTCGATTGATATATAGTTTTTTGCCTCTTTTTTTCTTTGAT
Organism: uncultured Ignavibacteriales bacterium; assembly: GCA_963739985.1. GTDB lineage: Bacteria > Bacteroidota > Ignavibacteria > Ignavibacteriales > Ignavibacteriaceae > CAVUCE01. The sequence continues at coordinate 43,127 of CAVUCE010000021.1, read as the reverse complement.
GATCTACTCTGATTTTTTGATACTCGGTTTTTACAGATTCCACATAATTACTTTTTACTTTATCATCAGCGTTTAAGAGATTACTAACAATTGGAACGCTCCTGGAAGCATCCAAAACGTGAACTACCGTTCCGGAATAGTTTGGAGCAATCTTAACTGCTGTATGAACTCTGGAAGTTGTAGCTCCGCCTATTAGCAAAGGAAGTTTCATTCCTCTTCTTTCCATTTCTTTAGCAACATGCGCCATTTCATCAAGCGAAGGCGTAATTAAACCGCTGACTCCGATAACATCAACTTTTTCATCAATTGCGGTTTGTAGAATTTTTTCAGTCGGAACCATTACACCGAGATCGATAACGTTATAATTATTGCAACCTAAAACCACACCAACAATATTTTTCCCGATATCATGAACATCGCCTTTTACTGTAGCCATTAAAACCTTACCAACTTCACTTGTATCGTTAGAATCTAATTTTTCCTGTTCGATATAAGGGATTAAATAAGCAACGGCTTTTTTCATAACACGCGCACTTTTAACAACCTGTGGTAGAAACATTTTTCCCGCTCCGAAAAGATCACCAACAACATTCATCCCGTCCATCAATGGACCCTCGATAACTCCCAAAGGTTTTGCCATTTTTTTTCTGGCTTCTTCCGTATCTTCTTCAATGTAATCAACAATTCCCTTTATAAGCGCATGCTTTAATCTTTCTTCAACACTTCCGCTTCGCCATTCATCTTTTTTAATTTCGACTTTACCTTTTTGCTTAACGGTTTCCGCAAAATCCACTAGCTTTTCCGTACCATCTTTTGTTCTGTTTAAAAGAACATCTTCAACCAACTTTAAGAGATCTTTTGGAATTTCTTCGTAAACCTCTAACTGCCCGGCGTTCACAATTCCCATATCCAAACCGGCCTTTATTGCATGATAAAGAAAAGCAGAATGCATAGCTTCGCGCACAACATTATTGCCACGGAACGAAAACGAAATATTACTTACTCCGCCGCTCACTTTTGCGTAAGGAAGATTTTGTTTTATCCATTTTGCTGCTTCAATAAAATCAACTGCATAATTATTATGTTCATCAATCCCGGTTGCAACAGTTAGAATGTTGGGATCAAAAATAATATCGTAAGGAGGAAAACCTACTTCCTCGGTTAAAATATTGTAAGCTCTTTTGCAGATATCTATTCTTTTTTGAAGATTATCGCCTTGCCCTTTTTCATCAAAGGCCATAACAATTACAGCTGCTCCGTACTGAAGAACCTTCCGTGCACGTTCTTTAAAAACTTCTTCGCCTTCTTTTAAGCTAATTGAGTTTACAATACTTTTCCCTTGCAAACACTTTAAACCTGCTTCTAATACAGTCCATTTTGATGAATCGACCATGATCGGAAGTTTTGCGATATCAGGTTCCGAAGCAATTAAGTTTAAAAATTTTGTCATCGCTTCTTCAGAATCGAGTAAACCTTCATCCATGTTAACATCAAGAACCTGCGCACCGCCTTCAACTTGGTTTCTTGCAACAGTAAGCGCGGCTTCAAAATCTCCGGAAAGTATTAGTTTTTCAAATTTTTTTGATCCTGTAACATTAGTTCTTTCACCTATGTTTACAAAGTTTGTTTCCGGACGAATAATTAGCGGTTCGAGCCCGCTTAAACGGAGATATTTTGGCGCATCGGGAATTTCGCGCGGTTTATATTTACTTACTATTTCTGCAATCGCTTTTATATGATCTGGAGTTGTTCCGCAGCAGCCACCCACAATGTTAAAGAAACTGTTTGATGCAAATTCATCTAGTAGTTGTGCCATAGTTGCAGGAGTTTCATCGTAGTCTCCCATTTCGTTTGGAAGTCCGGCGTTTGGATAAATGCTAACATTACATGTTGCAATCTTTGATAACTCTTCAATAAATGGTCGCATTTGTTTTGCGCCTAAAGAACAATTAAGTCCGACGCTTAATAAATTTTTTGTATGAGAAACTGAAATCCAGAATGCTTCTGTTGTTTGGCCGGACAAAGTTCTTCCGCTCATATCCACAATAGTTCCGGAAATCATAACCGGGATTTCCAATTTATTTTGGAAGCAATATTCTTGAACAGCGAAAATTGCAGCTTTACAATTTAACGTATCGAAAACAGTTTCTATCAAAAGAATATCTGCGCCGCCGTCAATTAATCCTTTTGCCTGCTCGGTGTAAGCATCAACTAGCTGATCAAAATTAATTGCACGATAACCCGGGTCGTTTACATCAGGCGAAAGAGTTGCGGTTCGATTTGTAGGTCCAAGTGCTCCGGCAACAAATCTTGGTTTATCCGGATTTTGTTTTGTGTATTCTTCGCAAGCTTCTTTGGCTAGTTTAGCAGACTGTAAATTTATCTCATATGCTAATTCTTCAAGTTTATAATCGGCCTGAGCAATTCTTGTTGCGCTAAAAGTATTTGTTTCAACAATATCCGCGCCGGCTTCAAGGTAAGCGCGATGAATATTTTTAATAATTTCCGGCTGAGTAATACTTAATAAATCGTTGTCACCCTTTAAGTCATACTGATGATCTTTTAAGCGATCTCCTCTAAAATCTTCTTCGGTTAATTTATAGCGCTGAATCATTGTACCCATTGCGCCGTCAAGAACCAGGATTCTTTTTTCAAGTATATTTTTTAATGTGTGTAAGTCTGTTTTCATGTTAAATCTTTATAGTTATAATATTTTTATCATAACAAAACCTACCGCATACGAACTTTAGCGAGCAAATTCGTTATTACTTAAGTTAAGCTTTGTATAGAATAACAAATATAATTAAATTGCTATCTATTAAAAAGATATACACTAAAGCATTAGGCAATTTTATGATAGTTGTAACAGGTGGTGCGGGGTTTATAGGAAGTTCTTTGGTTTGGAAATTAAACAAACTCGGAGAAGAGCGAATTATGATAGTTGATGAGCTGGGACACGAAGAGAAATGGAAAAATCTAGTCGGCTTAAGTTTTAATGATTTTATAAACAAACAAGAATTCATTGATAGAATTAACGAAGGTTTTGACTTTGGAATTAGTTCTATCATTCATATGGGTGCTAATTCTTCTACTACGGAAAAAGATGCCGATCATCTTTTAACAAACAACTACGAGTACACAAAACATCTTGCTAAATATTGCCTTAAAAATGATTGCAGATTTATTTATGCTTCATCCGCAGCTACTTACGGAGACGGTTCTCTGGGATTTAACGACAGTGAAGAAATAGTGAAATCTTTGCGTCCGTTAAACATGTACGGTTATTCTAAAAATCTTTTTGACCTATGGGCGATAAAAAAAGGTGTTATAAATAAAATTGTCGGTATCAAATATTTTAATGTATACGGTCCGAATGAATATCATAAAGGTGATATGCGGAGTGTGGTTCATAAAGCATTCGGACAAATTCAGGAAACGGGTAAAGTTCAGCTTTTCAAATCGCTTGATCGAAATTATAAAGACGGCGAACAGATGAGAGATTTTGTTTATGTAAAAGACGCTGTTGATATGACTTTATTCTTTTTAGATAAGAAAGATAAAAACGGGATTTATAATGTTGGTGCCGGTAAAGCTAGAACATGGAAAGATTTGATTACTGCTATTTTTAAGGCTATGGATAAACACGGTTAACATTGAATATATTGATTTGCCGAAACACCTTGCAGCCAAATATCAATATTTTACAGAAGCATCGTTAGAGAAAATTAAAAAAGCCGGTTATACTCATGAGATAAATTCCCTGGAAAATGGTGTAACCGACTATGTTAAAAATTATTTGTTAAAAGAAAAATATTTAGACATAAAAGACTAAAAATAAACGAGGGTTTAATTATATAAATCCTCGTCATCATCTTCAAATAGATCATCGTCTTCGTCAAAATCAAATTCTTCTTCATAAAACTCTTCTTCTTCAGAAGGTTCTTTGACGACTTCATCCTCAAAATCATCTTCTTCTTTAACTTCGTCATCATCTTCAAAATCATCTTCGTCGTCGTCAAAATCATCAGAGTCATCATCTTCGTCTTTTTTTGATTTTTTAGGGCTAAGACTTAGTTGAAATTCAAATTCGCTTTCGTTTTCAATTTCAAACGAATTTTCTTCTAATTCTTCATTTTCAAGCGGTAGTTTATCCAAAGCATCTATTATGCTAGTCATTGTAATAGGTCTCCTAATTTTAAATTATTTCCGTTATAAAAATATGAATATTGAAACAAAACAATTAGAATATTTCTACTCCAATTATAAAAAAAATAATTATAACACTTAAATATTTCTAAAATTATTTAAAGTGCAAAATATTTTTAAAGTAAATTTCATCAATTATATATCTTGCGCACAAATTACAAATATTAAAAAAAATAACTGTTGAACTTCTTTAACTTTTAATAAGTTAACGCAGTGCTAATAAAGTGTCAATACATTTGTTATTCAATAAAGGATATTATGAAATTAGCTACACTTTGCTATTTGATAGATGAAGAAAACAAAAAAACTTTAATGCTTCACCGCATAAAAAAAGAAAACGATTATCACGAAGGAAAGTGGAATGGTTTGGGAGGCAAGTTTGAACAAGGAGAAACTCCGGAAGAATGTGCTATAAGAGAAGTTAAAGAAGAATCCGGTTTAGCAATGATTACCCCCAGGATGCATGGATTTATTACTTTCCCTCTGTTTGACGGAGTAGATGATTGGTATGTCTTTATTTTTACAGCCACAAATTTTGAGGGTAAAATGATCGACTCAAACGAAGGTGTTTTAGAGTGGATTCCAAATGATGAAGTTACCTCATTAAATCTTTGGGACGGCGATAAAATTTTTATGGAATGGCTTTACAATGATAAATTTTTCAGCGCCAAGTTTAATTACAAGGATGGAAAATATGTGAATCACGAAGTTATGTTTTATTAAGAAATAATATCATATAAAATAAGACCTGGTTATTTCAAGGAGTCCGGCAGATAGATCCACAAGTGAGAGATCTTTTTATTTTGTTGTCAAATCTATGAAAGAGCTTTCTCCTTCCGGTGGAAATAACTGTTAATTTAATATTTAGAACAATCTTTCCGATATTTTTATTTTCTTCCATGTACTTATGAGCTTTTGCGGCTTCATCCCAATTAAAAACAGAATCGATCACAGGTTTTAGTTTTCCATCTTTAAATCTTTCCAATGCAAAACTGCTGAATTCTTTTGTCAGTTTAATCTGATAGTCTAAAGTTCTCGAACGCAAGGTTGAGCCGATAATTGACAAACGTTTAACCAATATTTTTCGCATATCAAATTCATCAACTTGGCCGCCGCCGAGAGTTGCAAGAAGAATAAGTCTTCCGTCAACATTTAATGAATCTAAATTTTGTTTGAAATAAGGACCGGATATAAAATCCACAATCACATCGGCGCCTTTTCCGTTTGTGTACTCTAAAATTTTTTTATCAAACTTTTCACTTTTATAATCGATTGCTTTTTCCGCACCGAGTTGAAGACAAGTTTCATGTTTTGCTGCCGACGCGGTGACAAAGACGTTTGCTCCGATTTCTTTTGCAATCTGAATTGCGGCAGTTCCAACTCCACTAGCTCCGGCGTGGATTAAAACAGTTTTATCTTTATCTAATTTTCCGTACCAAACTAAAGCTTGATATGCCGTTAAGAAAACTTCGGGAATTGCCGCTGCTTTGTGCATAGAAAAATTCTCAGGAACCGGCATTGCCATTTCTGAATTTATTACAGCATATTCTGCGTAACCTCCTCCCGGAATTAAACCAAACACTTTTTCGCCAACTTTCCAATTGTCAACCTCGCTACCTAATTCACTAATTTCTCCGGCAATTTCTAATCCTAAAATTGGGCTGGCGCCTTTAGGTGGCGGATATTTTCCCATTCTTTGTAATGTATCGGCACGATTCAATGCCGTAGCTTCAACTTTTACCAAAAGCTCTTTTTCGGTAGGTTTTGGTTTTTCGTATGATCCCAACTTAAGCACATCCGGTTCTCCAGGAGTATCAAATATTATTGCTTTCATGTTCGTTCCTTTTTATATTCAACAAAGGTTGATTTTTTTATATTTATTAACCAACTTAAAAAATAATTAAGTATCTTCTAAATGGCTTTATTGTAACTCATATAATCTTCCTATTTCTTAATTTTTGCTTAGTAAGGTTACTAAAAAATAGCGAGTATCTTTTACAAAATTTTTTGATAAAAACTTTTGTAATAATATGAATTCAACAAAAACAAAGAGGCTCTATGAATGAACCTGTTAAAATGACAATCATACTTCCGCATATTGCGGATATTGAAATTGTTGCAATTAAAGGGGTGGAACATCTTGCCGCGCATCTAGGCATTTCCGATGAAGAAAAAATTGGTGAAGCCAGAATTCTTGTAACGGAAGCAATAATTAACGCAATGGAACACGCAGGTGATACTAACCCGAACGAAGTTAGAGTTGAATTTACCATGACCAAAGAAAAGCTGGTGATTTTTGTTGAAGATCATGGAAAAGGTTTTGAACCGGAAAAAGTATCGGAACCGAATATATTAACTAAAATAGATTCTCCAAACAAACGAGGTTGGGGATTAAAATTAATGAAATCTATGTCGGATGATTTTTTAATTGAATCCGGTTCTACCGGGACTAAAATTACTATGATAAAAAACTTAGTCTAAATAGCAGGAGAATTAAATGAGCGGAGAGTTTAGTATTGACACGAAATTAGAAAAAGAAAAACTTGTTATCACTACGCACGGATATATTAACAACCATGGTGGTGAAAAAATTTGCGAGGAAGCAATTAAACAAGTTGATGACGGCGTTAAAACGGTAATACTTGATTTGAAAGACACTAAAGTGGTTAACTCAATCGGTATTTCTTTAATAATTGAAATAATTGAAAAACTTAATAATGTTGGCGGCAAGTTGATTTTTATAAATCTTGATCCAACGATCGAAAAAACATTTACTATTATGGGATTATTTCAGTTTGCTTCAAAAGCTAACTCACTGGAGGAAGCTATAGGATAAGGATTTTTGGAGGGATTTTATAAAGTAAATTATTAAATTTTACTTTGGTTGATCATAAATAAGAAAAATTTCAAAGGGGTTTTCAATAGTAATTGCTATCCGATAACCCCATTCATCATTGCGGACTCAAATTAAATACATTTTAATATTAATAATTATTTAGGCGATCAGTGAAAGAAATTAATTTCCTTGATCGATTTAAAATTCATTTAAATTCTTTTCAAGAAGGATTTGACATTCTTTCAAGCTCAAACTCTTTGGAAGAACTGGGTACACAATTTTGTCACATTCTTAGAGGGAATTTATTTGTAAAAGGCGCCGGAGTTTATTATAAAAAAAATGATAAAACCGGCTGGACAGAATTATATAACCTTAGGACAAATAATAATTTTGATATAAACAGTCTAAAGGACTATAATCATTCATTAAACCTAACGGATGATTTCCCGAATAAAGGAAATCTTCTCATTACTCTCCCACTGCTCGATCATTCTAGTTTTGCAATTATTATAGATAAAAAATTGTCAAACGAATCTTTTGATGGGGCGGACAAACTTACTCTTCAACTTTTTGCCCAATTGTTGAATAATTCTTACCAGGCATTTAACAAAAGACAAATTGAGAAACAGTTAATTTTTACTCTGAATCACCGGGTTCTGCAACTTAATAGTTTAATAGATACCGGGATTGAAATTACAAATCTTACTCAGGATAATCTTTTATACGAATTAGCTTTGCAAAGAGCGGCTTCATTAACAAACGCATCTCAAGGATTACTAATAATAAAAGACGAAAGCGGAACCCTGAATCAAATTTACTTCCCCACTAAATTTGATTTATCCGAAGCAAAGAATGACGAATATCGCATTGATGCGGATTTTAATTATCAAAATATAAATTATCATTTCACTCTTCTCAATAAAGAAAGCCGCTACGGATACACTGATTTTGAAGAAACAGATAAATTATTGTTGGATGCATTCGGACGGCAGGTTCTTGGAGCAATAGAGAATCATTATTTACATCTGCAGGAAATTGAAAAACAAAAGATTGAACAAGAACTTTCTGTTGCCGGATCAATACAGAAAAAGATTATTCCTGAAATATTACCGGATATAAAAGACTACGATCTCGCTGGAATAAACATTCCATCCAAAGAAGTCGGTGGTGATTATTATGATTGTAAGAAACTTTCCGACGGAAGGTACGCTTTAATTATTGCCGATGTTGCCGGAAAAGGTGTGCCTGCGGCATTATTGGTTAGCACTCTAAATGCGGCATTAAATGCTTACTTAGAATCTGATTATTCTTTGACCGATATTGCGTTCAGACTAAACAAATTAATATACGGTGCTACTCCCCCCGATAAATATATAACCTTTTTTATTGCACTTCTAACTCCGGAAACCGGCGAGCTGGAAATAACAAATGCCGGACATAATCCTATTTATCTACTTAACTCGAACGGAGAAATATCCGAACTTTCTACAGGCGGAGTTGCTTTCGGAATGCTGGATATGGATTTGCCTTATGAAAGCGAAAAATTATCAATTAAACCGGGTGAAAGATTAATCCTCTATACTGACGGTATACCCGAAGCAATGAATGAGAAAGAAGAAGAATACGAAGACAAAACGCTGATTAATTTCTTTTAAAGAAAATGAATTTGAGAATGCGAAGACTTTTATAGATGAATTAATGATTGATATAAAAAAACATACCGGCAGCACTCCTCAAAGTGATGATATAACGGCTTTGTACCTGGCGAGAAAATAATCGCAATATAATTTAACATAAACACTTCATAATAAAGCAAGAGAAATATGAAAAGATTTGTAATTAAATCCGGGCTGGCTTTTTTTATTTTTTTAATCGGATATCAAATTGCTTTTTCACAAACTCATATAAAAACAGAAGCAAATGCAGATATTTCCGAATACACAAGCAAAGACGGATTACCGTTAAATAATTTATCTAATATTGTTCAAACAAAAGACGGATATATTTGGCTTTCCGGAGTTGAAGGAACATACAGGTTTGACGGTTACGATTTTGAGGAAGTCGGAGAGCAATACGGCGTACCCGATATGCAAAATATGTATTACGATTCCACAAACAATATTCTATACTTCGCTTCACCAAACAAGTTTATAAAGTTCGACGGAAAAAAATTTAAGGCTTACACAGAAAAGGACGGATACAAAATTTCCGGTTTACCAGGCCGGGTTATAGATTTGCTAAATGCCGACAGCAAAGGAAGAATTTGGATAGGATCTGCGACACCGTATGTTGATAAAAGTCATAACGGCGGGCTAACTATGTTTTACAAAGGGAAATTTACTGTTTACGATTCAACCAATTTCCCTCTTGATAATGCAAACAATTTTTACGAAGCCCCAAACGGCAATCTCATTTTTACTTCACAAGGACGCAATACGCAAACCCAGAGAAGGTTCCTACTTGGCTTTATTTAGAAACAACAGGTTTATAGGTCTGAATGATTCTCTGGGAATTAAGTTACAAGGCAGTATTGATCTTACTCGAGCTATCATTTCTCCGGTAGACAAACAAGGTAATTTATGGATCGCTTGTCTCGGCCTTTTTTCAATCACTAATTTTAAAACCGGCGCCGGTGTTTTAATGTATGATGGTGAAAATTTTCACGTTTATGATAATTTTTTAGATAAGCTGGGAAAACAACAACTTCCTATTGAAGTTTATTGTAGTAAAAATTCGGGAAAGATATTTCTTACTACGGGATACTTGTCACGGAACAACTTTTAACTCAGATAATATTACCGTTTTTGAGTTGAAAAATAATCACTGGGTTCCGGCGAACAAATTACATAATATCAAGAATATAACCGATCTAAAAACCGGGAAAACATTAAAAGATTTCAACTTCACGGCTTCAATATTTATGAGACCAAACAAAATTTTACCGGAAACCTTCCAACTAGGAACTCCCCAAAATTCCAACACCTCCTCTAAATATAAGTCCCAATATTTTATGTTTAAGGATAAACATTGGACGAAATATGAAGCCTTTGACGGTTTTGTTATGGGCGAGTCAAAGAATGGTTTAATTTTGCGTACCAATAACGGTTTTGGTATTTACTATCCTAATTTTTCCCGGATGTTAACGAAAAAAGACGGAATGCTTCAACTGCAGGGCGGAATACCCGGATTAGACAAGGACAGCAGAGGTAATGTTTGGATTACTTACTCTTACTCGGAAATTCCCGTATATGCATCCGAAGCTAATGTTGGCTTGAATATTTGGGACGGCAAAAAATTAAAAACTTTTACGGAAAAAGATGGTTTATCGGGAAATATTTCTTATGATATTTTTCAGGATAGTAAAAACAATGTATGGATTCCAACATCAAAAGGCTTAACTGTTGCCACTACGGAAATTGATGAAAAAGGAAATCAAAAATTTAAATTTAAAAAGATTCTTTCCTCTGACGGAAAGACTTACAATACGTCCAAAGTTTTAGAAACCAAGAAAGGAACGATTTATGCGTGGGAAGATTTTGTAAGACCGTTATCAAAAAATCTTTCTAAGGCAGATTTTTATTTAGGAAAATTCGACGGAGAAAAAATGGAAGAAATTAATTCTCCGTTCGACAAATCAGACAATAATAAAACATATCAGCATATTGAACTAAGACAGGATAACCAGGATCGATTGTGGCTCCTTGGTATTTTCTCAAATAGTACAAAAGATTTAACTTCCACGCCAACACATATCTTGATTTATAACGGAAAAAATTGGGAAACTCCTCCTAAAAGCTGGAATGTTCCAGATGAACAGCTTTACTATGTGGGTAAATTAAAAAGCGGTATGTATTTTTTAACCGTTGACGGATTTTATGTTTTTAACGGTGATAAATTTACAAATCTAATCGACAGCGTAAACGCGCATGCAGATTTTAGAATACTAAAAGGGGCCAGTGTTGCGGGAACAAAAACAGATATACAAGCAGGAAATTATCTTTACATAAGATTAAGATCGCGCGGACTTGTTGTTTTTGATGGTACAAACTTAAACTTCTATACAACTAAAAACGGGCTGCCTTCTGCTAATTTATCCAACCCGGTCGTAAACTCCGGTACCGAAAATGTTTTCTTTGTTAATCCTACCGGTGTTATGCAGGCAAACGGAAATGATTTTCAAATATTTTCCAATGAAGCAAGTGTTGTAAACGGAGCCCCCTACTCTGCAATAAAAGATGGATACGGAAACTTATTGGAGTATTACCAGGGAACAGGACTTTACATCAAAAAGATTGATAACTACAAACATCCAATTAAGATTTCTTCTGTTTGGATTAACGATAGTGCAAGCTATTATCATTACCCCAAAAAGTTATCATATTCTCAGAACTCATTAAGTTTTAATTATTCAGTTATTGATTACAAAGATCCTCTTCAGACTACTTACGAACATTTTCTTAAAGGTTATGATAAAGATTGGTCGCGCCCAAGTAATTTGTCTTTTGCCGAATACCAGAATATTCCTCCCGGTAAATATACTTTCGAAGTTAGAGGAACAACTTCCAACGGCAATAAAACCGACATTGCTTCTTATTCATTTATTATTAAGCCGCCTTTTTGGAAAACCTGGTGGGCTTATACTCTATATATAATTATGATTGGTTTTTCTTTAGTCGGAATTAGAAAATATGAAAAGAACAGAATTTTAAAGAAAGATGAAGAAAAACTAAAAGAGGAACGTGCAGCCGCCGCATTAAAAGAAGCAAAACTCCGCGCTAAGATAGCGGAAGCGGAAAGCGCAAGAAAGAGCAAAGAACTTGAAGAAGCAAGAAATCTTCAACTATCAATGCTGCCGAAAGATATTCCTCAACTTCCACACCTTGATATTGCGGTATATATGAAAACCGCTACTGAAGTCGGAGGAGATTATTATGATTTTCATTTGCATCCGGACGGAACTTTAACGGTTATTCTCGGAGACGCTACCGGCCACGGTATGAAGTCCGGAATGATGGTTTCAATTATGAAATCGCTTTTTATGTCCGATAGAACAAACAAACAGTTAAAGCCGTTTTTTGAAAATGCAAGCTCTGCGATAAAAGATATGAATCTTGGCAGATTAATGATGGCTCTTAATTGTGTTCAAATAAATAAAAACCATGTTGTTACTGTTAATGCGGGAATGCCGCCACTAATGATTTACAGAAAACAGAAAAAAACAATTGAAGAAATAAACTTGAATAATATGCCGCTTGGCGCTATGGAAAAACTAACCTATAATACTGCCGAGCTCAAATTAGAAAAGGGCGATATTTTACTGATGATGAGCGATGGCCTACCCGAATTAAGAAATTTAAACGAAGAATTATTTGGTTATAAAAGAGCGCAAGATTGTTTCATAAATTCTGCAGAAAAAGAACCGGAAGAAATTGTTAGAAATTTAAATGAATCCGGAATGAAGTGGACAAACAATAAAGAATTGGAAGATGATGTTACGTTTGTTGTAATAAAAGTTAAGTAAAGTGTGTATAGATGGTTATGTACCGTCCCTACGGGACTCATTTTTGTGATCTTATTACGGTTTTAACCGATGGATTAAAATCCACCGTTAATAAATATTCCGTGCCTACGGCACTTATGTAAACTTGTTGTCAATTAATCGAGCTAAACCAAGAGGCATAGCCTCGGTTCATATTATAACAACGGACTTTAGTCCGTTGCATAAAACACTGAAAATAAACTTGAGAGCCGTCAGCTCGATACATATAAATAATTGGTAAGAAACTATATGGCAAACACATATCACCAGATATATCTTCAATAGGTTTTTGCTGTTAAATACCGCAGAGCTATATTAAACAATAGCTAGAGAAAGGATCTCTTTGGTGTAATAGGCAACCTGATAAACGAAGTGGGCTGTAAAACTATAATTGTAAATGGAGTGGAAGACCACGTACACCGCCTCATTGGCTTGAAGCCTATTGTGTCTGTCTCAGAGTTAATGAAAACTGTTAAGGCGAAATCATCGAAATATGTAAATGATAATAAATTAACTGAAAGCAAGTTTGAGTGGCAGAAAGGGTATGGCGTATTTCTTATGGACAGTCGCAGCTGGATAATGTTTACAATTATATTCTAAACCAGAAAGAGCACCATAAAAAGAGAACATTCAGGGAAGAGTACCTGAAGTTTTTGAAGAGTTTTAATATTTAGTATGATGAGAAGTACGTGTTTCATAAGTTGATATAGTTTTGTTGTTGTTTGAAGTTATGCATCGTCCCGAAGGGACTCAATGCTAGTGGTATTGCTTTGGCAATAAGCCGGGTTAAGCCAAAGGCTCCCTTCGCGAAAACCCGGTGTTAGAAAATATTCCGTGCCTACGGCACTTATGTAAACTTGTTGTCAATTAATCGAGCTAAACCAAGAGGCGGAGCCATGAATCTCGCAAATAGACTGGAGATGCTTCACTCCGTTCAGCATGACATATTTTGATTTTGCATGATAGTGTTAGACTGTCATTCTGAACGAACTGGGTGAAGTGAACCTGCCTGCCGGCGGGCAGGGAATCCCATAAATAATAAAAATATGCTTTTCCCGAAATTTATTTGGAAGGAATATCCAAAACAGTTTTTTATACTGAGGTTATTAAAATTTTCAAAAATTAAGGTCGAATTATGACATTTATAAATAAATTTTATCATTTAATATTTTTAATAATCACAATACTCCTATTAACAGCGGGTAATCTAAAACCACAGGATAAATATTTTTTTGAAAAACTTTCCGTGTCCGATGGATTATCAAATTCTGTTGTGCTTTGTACCTACCAGGATCACCTGGGATACCTATGGATCGGTACAATAGACGGATTGGATAGATATGACGGTTATAATATTAAAGTTTATAAAAATATTCCGGGTGATTCGACCAGTTTGCCTTTTAATTATGTTTCCTCAATAAACGAGGATGAGAACGGCAATTTATTTGTGGGCGGATTTAATAATGATGTAAGCAGATACAACAGGGCTGATAATAGCTTCACCCGCATATCTATGGATGAAGGATTACAATTAAACTCATCAAGAGTGTCTTCTTTTCTAAGAGATTCAAAGAACAGGCTCTGGATTTGTACAAGTTCTACCGGTGTTCAATTATACGATAAAAAAGCAAAAAGATTTAAGGGAATAAACTTCAGGGATTATTCGGGAAAAATTATTCGTTTCGACCAAGTATATGATATTTATAAATTAACCGAACTAAAAAACGGCAACCTTTTAGCCCCATACCCGGAAAAAGGAATATTTATATACAATCCGTCAGCTAATGAATTTCAGCCCTATTTTTCTAATCCTAAATTAAATCAAAAAAATATTACGGATATTTTTGAAGATAGTTCAGGGAAATTGTGGTTAGGGGGTAAAGATGAAATAAAAATCTATAATCCTCTCAATTATGATATCACAACTATTGATATGCATTCCAGGTTTCCGCAGAGGGGAGATAATAATTATTATGGATTGTTCCACCAAGATAGCAACAATAATATTTTTATGACTTCCAATTATGGAATAATTGAAACAAATCCCGGTACAAGTAATTTTTCCCTGATCACAAAAAACATTTCTAATTTTACACCTAATTATTTCTACAAAGATAACTTCGGCATATACTGGATCCCTACTAACGGAAACGGGTTGTACTGGTTTGATCCTGCAAAAAAGCCTTTTCAATATTTCCCGGTAAACAATAAAAATAATTCCGCTTCAAGCACTTCTCAAATAAAAAGTATTGTTCAAAATCCATTAAATAAAAAAGAGCTTGTAGTATCTCAAGAAAATCGCGGCATATTTAAATTTGATAGAAGCACTAACCTATTCACAAAAATTCAAAACTTGTCGGGCAACAATTTAATATTAGATACAAAAGAAAACTTATGGTATTCGGCAGACAATGCTTTATATAAGTTTAATTTAAAGAACATGGGAAAAGAAGAATTTAGTTTTAAAGATACTTCCTATACCAGACCGCCTTTCAATATTAATAAAATTAAAATTGGGCCTGACGGAAATATCTGGATTGCATACAGACAGGGCATTAGTATATTTAATCCGGCAACAAAAACCTTTCACAGGCTATCTACATCAACAAATAAAAAAGCCAGCCCGGGTTTGATGTCGGAGCTAAGAAATGTTGTTCAAAATAATCAGCCGGTTGCGGCTTTACTGAAGGTTGGCGAAGGCGTAAATCTAAAAAAAGATTTCAGTCTTAATAAAGAAACCAAAGTATTAATTATAAATCTTGGTGAAGGAAGATTAACCAGTCTAGATGAAAATATGTTCGACTACGGCTGGATTGAAAATTCAAAAGGGGAAAAAATATGGTCTGCCGGTTCCTTACAAAAATCATTTAACGATGGAGGCGGATTTAAAAATCGGATTACACCCTCTTGTGTTGAACTGCCTGCAGGAAAATATTCACTACACTACGTTTCGGATATCGGCCATAATTACGGAGCCTTTAACGTTCCGGCTCCTCCGGATTCAGAATGGTATGGAATACAAGTTATACCAATTGGTGATGAAAAATATTCTGACCTGAACAAACAAATTAAAATAGAATCGAATAATAAATATTTTCCGCCAATTGAAGAAGCAAGCGATATTGAATTCAGCAGAAAATATATAAATACTGCGTGGATTACTACTTTAGGTACGGGCTTAATTCGGTTAAACTTGAATGATAACACTTATAAACTTTACCGTTTTGATGATAAAACCGAAAGATTCCCAATTATAAATTATATGTCTCTTTCATTTGAAGATAGGGACGGTATAATATGGGCATCTACACCAAGCGGCTTAATACGTTTTAATCCCGAAACCGAAAAATTTAAGTTAATAAATCAAAAAGACGGTCTTGCAAGTAACATTGTTTATTTCATTACACAAGATCTGAACAGTAATTTATGGTTCGGCACTCCGGGAGGACTTTCTATGCTGGATGAAAAAAATAACAACGGAAGGTTAAGTTTTATAAACTTTGATAATAAAGACGGAATAAATGATCTTCCCGTAAATAATTCGCTTTCAATGACTGCGGACGGGGAAATTTTTTACGGCGGATATAACGGGCTGAATGCTTTTTACCCGGGAAGTGCAAACAAAACTCTTCCGGATCCATTAATTACGGATTTAAGTATTTCCGGAACACCTGTTGAAAAACTTACGAAGGAACTAAATCTTAAGACAGACATAAGCGAAGCAAAACAACTTGAATTACCTTATTCAGATAACAACCTTTCGTTTGAGTTTGCATCAATTCATTTTTCTCGCCCGGCAAAAAACAAAATTGCATATATGCTCCAGGGCCTGGATAAGAATTGGAATTATACAAATAGAAGATTCGCATCATACCTGAATCTTCCGCCGGGCAAATATGTTTTTAAAGTAAAAGGCTCCAACGGGGACGGAATCTGGAATCCGAAAGTTGCTTCATTAAAAATAATTATTACCCCGCCCTGGTACCGAACAACCGCGGCCTATATATTCTATGGAATATTATTCCTCGGTCTTATTTTCGCAATCGATAGAATACAGCGGCGAAGAATATTAAATAAAGAAAGAAACGCAGCGGCAATAAAAGAAGCAGAATTACGCGCCCAAATTGCAGAAGCTGAGAATGCACGCAAAACAAAAGAACTTGAAGAAGCACGACAGCTTCAACTATCTATGCTCCCTAAAGAAATTCCTCAATTTCCTCATTTGAATATCGCCGTATATATGAAAACAGCTACCGAAGTCGGCGGTGACTATTACGATTTTAATGTAGCGATGGACGGCACTCTTACTGTTGTTCTCGGAGATGCAACGGGACACGGAATGCGTGCCGGTACAATGGTTACTTCCGCCAAATCTTTATTTAACAGTTTTGCCAATAACCCGGATATACTCTTTACTTTCAGTGAAATGACCAGATGCATCAAGCAGATGAAATTTCATTCCCTTGCAATGTGTATGACTATGTTGAAAATAAAGGAGAATAAATTATTGATGTCGGCTGCGGGAATGCCCCCTGTTTATCTTTACAGAAAAGAGAATCGTTCCATCGAGGAACATTTAATGAAAGGAATGCCTCTAGGGGCTATGGAAAGTTTTCCGTATGAATTAAAAGAACTGACTTTATCAGCAGGCGATACCATACTTTTGATGAGTGACGGACTGCCGGAATTGCAGAATGATAAAGACGGTATTTTTGGTTATATACGCACGAGAAACAAATTTGAAGAAATTGCGGAGAAAGAACCGGAAGTGATTATTTCTCATTTAAAAGAAGAAGGAAGCCGCTGGACAAACGAAAAAGATCCTGATGACGATGTTACATTTGTGGTTATAAAAGTTAAGTGATCTTTTCGTTGCAGGGTCACGCCACGGTGTGATCCTATGAAAACACATGTCATTTTGAAGAAGGAATGAATTGACGATTGAGAAATCTTAGGGCTTATCCAAGAGAGATTTCTCCCTCCGGTCGAAATTACATAAAAGTGTCTGCCATTTTGAGGAGTCAGTCATTTGTTGGAAAAGATTTCTCCGGATTTTATCTCGTTTAAAAGAAGTTATAATAATTAATGAATTCATATAAAGAGTCTATTATACAATGAAAATTTTTAGAAACGTCAGGCAAAAACTCGCAGCTGAAAATAAAGTAATGGCTTATTTACGTTATGCAATTGGAGAAATCTTTCTTGTTGTTATCGGAATTCTCATCGCCCTGCAGGTAAACAATTGGAATGAAAAAAGAAAAGACACAAATTTTGAACATGAGATTCTTTCACTTATTGACCAAAACCTGGAACAAGACTCTGTTGCATTATCCTCTGAACTTTCTAAAACAAAACTGGCAATACATTTAACTGATCGCCTGTTAGAGCAGGTTAAATTAAAAAACTATTATAATGATAGTTTGAACTATTGGATGGGAAAAATTATCTCTTTTGAACGTTTTAGATCTCAATCCAGTGCTTATGAAATGTTGAAGTCCAAAGGCCTGGAAAACATCTCGGATAAAACACTTCAGATGGCTCTGATATCGTATTATGACCAAAGCTTATACCAGGTTTATCAGGCTCTAAACGATGTTGAGTTATCATTTAATAAAGATTGGACTCCGTTAATCAAAGAAAATTTTACAGACTTTAAATGGAGAGCTTACTGTAAGCCGGCAAATTCGAAAGAATTCTTTGAAAAACCATCTACCATAACTCTCTTTAAATTATACCAGGATAATAGAAGAGGCCTGGTTAGAAATGGGAAAAAAGCACTCGATAAAATTACTGAAATTAGAAAGTTAATTAAAAGAGACATTGGATAATGAAAATATTTAGAAATGTAAGACAGAAACTCGCAACTGAAAATAAAGTGATGGCATACTTACGCTATGCTATCGGTGAAATATTTCTTGTAGTTATTGGAATATTGATTGCACTGCAGGTAAACAACTGGAAGGAAAACATTCAAAACAAAGAGCTCGAAAAAAACACATTAGAAAACATAAGGGCTGATTTAGTTTTACAGCAGGATATAATAAACGGACAGCTTCAATTTGAAGAAGATAAAATTGCAAAAGCTGATACTGCTGCCTCGTTTTTATCATCTTCATTTTCTTTAAACAAACTTAATTCTCTCCTGGAAAATTTGAGCGAACGCAGAACTTTTGTTGCCAACAAAACGAGTTATATTAGTGTGGATAACACTGGAGGGAAAAAGCTGATCAGAAATTATAGTCTGCAAAATGCCATTGTGAGGTATTATCAACGATTAGATTATGTCACACAGGTAATCAATAATGACAATTTGTTTAATACCGATAGTCAATTTGGCGCTTTTGTTACCAGTAATTCCTTGAATATCAAATTGAACAGGAATGGGCAAATTGATAGGGACCAAAAGATCAGTCCGGAAAAGCGAATGGAACTAAAAAATCAGCTTGTAACCAGAAAATTGGTATCTCAAACTATCTACAATCTCTGCCGGGACCTGCAAGAAAAAACGAAACATTTGATTCAGCTGATTGAAAAAGAACTTCATTAAAAACACTATTTATTTAAATAATGAAAATTTTTAGAAATATAAGACAAAAACTTGCCTCCGAAAACAAAGTAATGGCTTATTTACGCTATGCTGTTGGTGAAATAATTCTTGTAGTTATCGGGATTTTAATTGCACTGCAAGTCAATAATTGGAATGAACAGCGAAAACAAAAAAATGAAGAAATACAGTTCTTGGAAGGTTTTAAGAGGACACTAAACGAAGATTTAAATAACAATAATTACAGGGGAAAGCAGTATGAATTAACCAAGGAATCGATTGATATTCTTCTCTCTAGCATGGAACAAAACTTGCCCTATAATGACTCTCTTTCCTACGATTTTGGCCGCATTACCCAAACCTGGAGGCTCGCAACAAACAACGAAGTATTTGAAACCTTAAAGTCTTACAACTTAAATCTTATTTCAAATGAGAAGTTACGATATGAAATTGTAGGGTATTATTCGTTCTCGGACAATTATCTTAAATATGACGTACAGACCTATTTTTCAATTATTGATGACGCCAGTAAAAATATTTTCAATACAAGGTTTAATGCATTGTGGAACGGAAGCTACACGAGGAAATCCGAGAAGAGTAGAAATATTATCGATTCGAATCTACGTATGATTCCTAATGACTATGCCGAATTGAAACATGACAAAAAATTTCTCTATTTCTTAAGAAGTTTAAAAAATCAATATTATTGGAAGATTGAAACGAATTTGAAAAGAATAGACAAAGATGCAAATGCTTTGATTAAAAATATAGATAAGGAACTAAATGAAATAGAATAACAAAAGCACATAGGATTTAATTAAAAAAATTTTAGAAGAAATTAAATACAAATAATGAAGATCTTTAGAAATATCCGCAAAAAACTCGCTTCAGAAAACAAGGTAATGGCGTATTTGCGTTATGCCATTGGTGAAATTTTACTTGTTGTCATTGGGATTCTGATCGCCCTGCAGGTGAATAGCTGGCATCAGCATCTACTGGATCAACGGGAAGCAGAGAATATTAAAGCGAACTTACACGAAGAATTCACTGAAAATCGTGCCCTTCTCAATACGTCCAGAAGTGAATTTAAAAAAAGTATTGCATCGAGCCTGGTATTGATTAATCTCGTGGGCGCTTCCCGGTCTGAACTGGAAAAACATAACCTGGATAGCCTGTTTTACTTCTCTTTCGAGAGTGCATCGTATTTGCCATCTGATAATTCTTTGCAGGATATCCTGCAATCGGGGCGGTTACATTTAATATCGGATAAAGCACTCAGAGAGAACCTTCTGTTTTGGTCGGCCTCTATGAAACGGCTCAAAAATACAGATGATAATTCGTCAGACTGGGTAACTAATCACATGATTCCATATTTATTGCCTTATATGTCGTTTCGGGAAATGGATCGATACGGGAATAACCCTGGTGGAGGAAAAAGCAGGCTGCGCACAGATTATTATCCTCTATTTCAAAAACTCGATTTTGAAAACATGTTGGATGAGTTTTTGTACCTGCAGAAATCTGAAATTGATCTATTAAATGATATTGAAAAAATACAAGAAAAGATTATCGAACACACAGCGAACTAAATATGCCTACTATCTTCAAAAATATTCGCCGCAAACTGGCCTCTGAAAACAAGACGGCAGCCTATCTCCGTTATGCCCTGGGGGAAATTCTATTGGTCGTTATCGGGATTCTGATTGCCCTGCAGGTTAATAACTGGAATGAAAACCGAAAACTAAACCAAAGGATTATCGCCAATCTCAAAAACGTCCAGTTGGAACTGGCTGTAAACATCCAGAATTCTGACGGAGTAATTGAAAGTTTTATCAAAAGGGATTCTGTAAAAAACTTGATTCTCAACAATGAGCTGTCTTATAGCGATTACAAAAACGACATCGGATTTAACAGCACACTTTTTGCTCCTTTATATTATGATAACTTTGACTTGAACTCAATCGCCTTCAATAATCTCACACAAAATTCAGAAGAAATCCCCCGGAAGTATGCCCCAATACTGGATAAACTGAACTACTTATACTTAAAAATGAAAACCAGAATTGATGTTCTGAATCAGCGTTATCAGAGAACCGTTTATAGAAATATGGATGATTTAGCCAGGGGGAAAAGTTGGTTTGTCGAAGATAGTTTTAAGGGAGTGCACAGTGATGTGGCAATCAATTATTTCCTAACCAACCCCCAATACAAGGGACAGGTATCTACAACATTAAATGATGCGAGGAATCTCTCCGGGGCAGCTTGTAAATACAGAAAAAATGCCATTGATACTTATCAGGCGATTGCCCGTGTTTTAGGAAATAGAGCTAAAACCCCTGACTATATAAGCTATACCTTAAAGGACAAAAAAGTTGTCGACCGGTATGTCGGCAGTTATCAGCAGTTTTACGGTCCCCCACACACAGAAATGGGAAATCGAATAGAAATAACTAAAAGCGGGGATCAACTACTTTTTACATCAAGAAAAACAAATGAAAAAATCCCGGTCTATTATTTTAGAAACTCAATGTTCTTTTTTGTAAATGATCCTAAGCTGATCAACTTCGGCAAAACAGGGGAACTTGAGGTAATTGATGGTGATACGGATGCGCTTAAATTTAAAAAAATAACAAATAATAAATAAAAGTTTATCAATGAAAATATTTAGAAACGTCAGGCAAAAACTCGCAGCAGAAAATAGTGTTGCAAAATACTTGCGTTATGCAATTGGTGAAATTGTACTTGTAGTAATTGGAATTTTAATTGCACTTCAAGTAAATAATTGGAATGAAAACCAGAAACAAAAAAAACAGGAAACCATCTATCTGCAGAATTTAAGTATTGATCTAAAAAAACAAATACATTACCAGGACAGCTATATCGATTTTGAAGATATCATTATAGCTGATTGCAAAGCCATAATAGCACATTATGAGCAATACAACGGTTTCAAAAAAATGGATTCCATATTTCCCAAAGTAAACGACCTAAGCATAAGAATGACCTTTACCAACGCCAATACAACCCTTTTAGAAATGATAAATTCGGGGGATATCAATATTATTGATAATGAATCACTAAAAAAAGAACTTATTGAATTTAACCGTTTTATAGAAGGATTCGCCGCGAATACAGTTAATAATAACACCAATCTGGTAGACCAGATTGTTGTAAGAAAGGTGATAAAGTACAGCAACTTTGCATTTTCCTCTTATTCCAAAAGAATGAGAAAAAAATTTCAAGATATTTTATCAGTGAATTTTATTACTACTATTACTGTTAAAGACAATAATCTAAAAACCATTGCAATTCAAAATCTAAATGAGCCAAAATTGAGACTGGAGTTCATTAATGATATTGTTTTTAGAAAAGGTTTGTCCGATCTCCAAAAAGCAGGCGATGAAGAGTTAAAGGCAAAGGCAACACAACTGATAAAACATATTGAAACAGAATTAAACAAATAATGAAAATATTTAGAAACATCCGGCAAAAACTTGCTTCCAAAAACAAAGTTGCTGCATACTTGCGTTATGCAATTGGTGAAATACTTTTAGTTGTAATAGGCATTTTAATTGCGTTACAAGTTAACAATTGGAATAAAAATAAAAACCAGGAAGCGGAAGAGCACAATGCACTTATAAATCTCAAACAAGATTTCAGCTATAACAAAAAGCAGTTAGACTCTCTTATTTTAAAGACCAATTTTTTTGTTGAACAAAGCATGGAAATCCTCAACCATACAGGTGCAAAGCCAAAGCCTAAAACAGAAGGTGACTTCAATAAACTAATGAGTAACCTGGTAACCACGCCGCATTACTATCCTCAAAACGGTTTTTTTGACGATTTAATAAACTCCGGTCGATTGAATATTATAAGTAGTGCCCAATTGAGGAACAAATTGTCGTCGTGGAAACCGGTCCTGGACTATATAAAATACAGAGAAGAACTGTTAACAAATTTCAATTCAGATATTATAAATTATGTCATAAAACACGGCAGTTGGCTCAATGCAGATGAAGTAAGCAATTCTTTTTCGGGGTTTAAGTTCCCAAAATCGGGTTTTGATAAAGATAATAGAGCACTATTGAATGATGTACAATTTGAAAACATGACCGAGAACCACATTAATTTTTTATTAGAACTAAAAGAAAAACAAATAAAAGCCCAAAAATTAACGGTTGAAATATTAGCACTTATGGAAAAAGAACTAAAAGAAAACGAATGATGAAACTCTTTAGAAACATCCGCCAAAAACTTGCAGCTGAAAATAAAGTTATGGCGTATTTGCGCTATGCAATTGGTGAAATACTTCTTGTTGTTATTGGAATTCTAATTGCACTTCAGATTAATAATTGGAATGAAGCCAGGAAAAACCATATCGAAGAAATTGCTTTGTTAAAGCAGTTGAAATCAGAATTCCAAAGTAACCTGGATCAATTGGACCAAAAAATTTCTATTCGTAAAAGTATGATTTCAGCATCATTGAAACTGCTGTATTATAAAGACCATCCGGAAGAGAGAAACAAAGACAGTGTTATAACACAAATTTTACCGACCTTGATCAGCCCGACTTTTGATCCCATAGAAGATAATATCTCCAGCTCAAATAGAATATTGCTTCTACGTAATAACAAATTGAAAGCAATGTTGTCTCGCTGGACAACCGATATAATACAGGTTACGGAAGAAGAAGTTTCGTGGAAAAATTATTCAGATAATTATTACAGGCCAACACTTTTAAAGTATAGTTCTTTTAGAACCTTAGTAAATCAATTCTGGAAAAACAACACTTTACAATCTTTTGAATTAGATAAAAACCCAACGATGAAATTTGATATAAAAAATTCCAGCAGAAAGTTTGATACATCAAAATTATTAGACAGTCCGACATTTGAAGATGATATAGCTAATTGTGCATCTTACAGTAAACTGACAAATATTCAATCGGAAAGCTTAAGAAAACGTATTGTTGAAATTTTAAAACTGATAGACAAGGAACTAAAAAAATAATGGCAAGATTCTTTAGAAACATACGTCAAAAACTCGCTTCCGAAAACAAAGTAATGGCTTATCTACGCTATGCCATTGGTGAAATTTTACTTGTTGTAATCGGAATATTAATTGCACTTCAAGTTAACAACTGGAATGAATTAAGAAAACAAAATATTGCTGAGACAGAATTTATGGCAGGTGTAAAAAAAGACCTTACACAGGATAAGAATTACATCGAATTTATTTTAAAGAAATCGAAGTCAAAGGTAGAAGCATATGATTTACTAAGTAAAATTGATTTTCAAAAAACTCATAGTGAAAATAAAAATTTCGTTGATTCTTTATTTCAAATTTATTTATCAACAAAAGGAGCGCGCACATTTTATCCTGTTTCCGGATCTTTTCAATCAGCTTTATCGGGTAATATGTTAAATAACTACAAAAACAAAGAGATTACCAGCGCACTGATAAAACTATATAATTCAACTTACACAAGATTAATGGATGACAGCAATATCCTTAATGATAGGTGGGATTATTTGAGGAAAAAATATATTCACGAATATCGAACAGAAAATTATCATGTAAAAGATAATGACAGGTTTTCTGAAATTATAGATGATCTGTACTATCACTATTTAATACTGAAATGGTATCGCGGAGTGTTAAAAGATACACTTATCGAAATTGATGGTATATTAAAAAAAATAAATCATAAAATTCTTTAGAAAAACCCGACAATAAACCGGGATTGAAAACAAATAATTGATATAAAATTATGACACCAGAAAAGCAAAAATCATTGAACGAAACTTATAATACGTTTATGGATTTAATGCTGGGAGATCTACCGTTAGATTCAATAAACGATTTAGCGGTAAAAGATGTTACCGGTTACGGTTCAACTGTTGATGAAAAGATAAATGACATCAACAGGCTGCGACAGCTAGTTATCGATCAGCGGGAACAGAGTGCCGGAATTGAAATATCAATTGATGCAAAGCCGGTTCATCGCAGAATTAGTCCCGCAGAGGATTCTGCAATATTTACAGATGAGATTGAGGTCACAATAAAAACCGATGAGGGAAAAAACGTATTAAAACTCCGACTTTCAATAATATTTGAATTTATTAATGAGCGGTGGAAAGTAGTTTATATGCACGGCTCAACCGGTGTGGAAACCGACGGCGACACATGGCATATTGACGAATGGAAGAAAAAAATGGAGGAACTGCAGAAGCTTGTAGATGAAAAAACCGCAGAACTTCAGAATAAAAACCGTGAACTTGAAATTGAAGCGGCACTGGAAAGAGTTAGAGCCAGGTCTATGGCGATGCTCCATAGTAGGGAATTAGTCGAAGTTGTTCGACTGCTTGATAAAGAGATCAAGGGATTAGGAATTCAATTTGTTGACGCGACACAAATAGTTACTGATTTTTCAAATCCTGAAGAGGGTTTAAATATTTGGATCACGGTCGAAGGGGTGGATTACCTCCAAAAATTTCATGTCCCGTATTTTGATCATCCGACCTGGTTCATGCTATCTGAAGCACTCAAGAAGGGACAAAATTTTTATACGGAAAAATACTTAAAGGCCGAAAAAAACCGGTATTTCAGATTACTTTTCAAGTACTCCGACTTCGGGAGGATTCCAAAGGAAAGACAAACAGTCCTTCTTCATACCCCCGGTTTGATAAAATCCTACGTGATCCATAAAAACTCGATCCTTCTCTTTCAGCATAATGGTTTGAATGAATTCAATGCTGAGGATAATGCGATATTCAGACGATTTGGAGCGGTCTTTGAGCAGTCCTACACCCGTTTCCTTGATCTCCAAAAAGCGGAAGCACAGGCCCGCGAGTCTGAAATACAACTTGCCTTGGAGCGCGTCCGTGCCCGGACCATGGCCATGCAGAAAAGTGAAGACCTGTCTGATGCTGTAAAAATAGTTTTTGATGAGCTCGATAAATTAAATCTGGGGATGATCCGCTGTGGAATTGGGATTTTGAATAAAGAAAAACGTACTGCCGATGTTTATACAACAACTATATCTGAAGGTAAAAACACTATGCAGGTGTCGGGAGACGAATCAATGGATATTCATCCCATGCTCCAGGGAGCTTTTAATGCATGGGAGAACAACACTGATTTTTTATATGTGCTGGAAGGAGATGATTTAACCAATTATTATAAATCCCTTTTAGGTGTAAATTTTAAATTACCTGAATCACAATCAAAAATAACCGGAAACGAAGGACTAAAGCAATACTACTATGCAACCCAATTCCAGGCAGGCGGACTATTTGCGTTCAGAGAATCTCCTTACCCGAAAGAATCCAAAATTGTTTTGAGGCGATTTGCGGATGTATTTAATCTAACATATACTCGTTTCAATGACCTTCTTCAGGCGGAAGCCCAGGCAAGAGAAGCACAGTTTGAAGCGGCACTGGAAAGAGTTAGAAGCCGTTCCATGGGGATGCATAAAAGTGATGAGTTAAAAGATGTAGTTAGATTGCTCTACAAAGAATTTCGAAATCTTTTAAAAGATATTGATTCTGTCAATATCCAGCTAAACCCGGATTCTTCCAAAGATGTTTATTTCTGGGCCTCGGTAGGAGAAGACATTTACCCGGAATTATATCATTTACCGTATTCAGACTTGCCGATATTTGAAAAATTATATAACGCTTTTAATTATCCCGGAGAAGGATTTTTGGATTATTTATTAAACAAAGAAGAAAAGGATGCCTTTTTCAGTTGTATATTCAAAATTCAGCCTGTTCCGCCTAATAGAAAAAAAATGATCCAAAATGCTGAAGGCATGGCTATTATTGGCTGGTTTCATAAGCACTCAGGAATTGACATCGTGCGTTATAATCTTGAACGTTTTAGTGAAGAACAGAAGGAAATAGTAAAACGTTTTGCTGCTGCATTCGAGCAGA
This sequence comes from uncultured Ignavibacteriales bacterium, assembly GCA_963739985.1. Taxonomy (GTDB): domain Bacteria; phylum Bacteroidota; class Ignavibacteria; order Ignavibacteriales; family Ignavibacteriaceae; genus CAVUCE01. The sequence goes on along the minus strand of CAVUCE010000021.1, from coordinate 16,068 downwards.
CCTATATTCGCTTTCTTGATCTGCAAAAAGCAGAAAAACATGCACGTGAAGCTGAAATACAACTGGCGCTGGAACGAGTAAGAGCTCGTACTATGGCTATGCACCAAAGCGATGAACTGGCTGAAACGGCAGCAATCCTCTTTCAGCAAATGAAAGATCTTGGAGTTACACCTGAACGGATAAATATCTGTCTTATTAAAGAAGCAGATAATATTCTTGAAGTCTGGGCTACAGATCAACAAGGTATTAAGATCAGTCATCACTTTAATGCAAGTCTTGATGAGCCGACTACAGGAAAACGAGTATATGATGCATGGAAAGAAAAAAAGAAATCAATTGTAATTGACTTGAGCGGAAAAGAATTAAATGACTGGATCCGGTATGTGCGCGAAGTAATGGGTATGACAATAAAAGACGAGTTAGTAAAGGAACATCGAATACATAGTGTGGCTTTCTTCTCTCAAGGTATGATATTAACAACTACTCCAGAACCATTACCAAAAGAATCAATAAAATTACTGGAACGTTTTGCAGATGTATTCAATTTAACCTATCGCCGTTTTCTGGATCTCCAAAAAGCAGAAGCACAAGCAAGAGAAGCTATTAAACAGGCATCTCTAGATAGAGTACGCGGCGAAATTGCGAGTATGAGAACCACTGAAGATCTTAATCGAATTACACCGATTATTTGGCGCGAACTTAAAACACTTGAGGTTCCTTTTATACGATGCGGCGTATTTATTGTTAATGAAGATAATGAAGTAACACATGTTTATTTAACTACACCGGAGGGAAAATCTCTTGGTGTATTAAATTTACCATTTGATGCTAATTCGTTAACAAGCAATGTTGTAAAATTTTGGCGAAGTAAAAATTTATACAAAGAACATTGGGACGAACAAGGTTTTATAAATTGGACAAACTCCATGATGGAGCTTGGACAAGTAATAGATGCTGAAACATATCAAGGCTCTGCAAATCCACCTGAATCATTGGATTTGCACTTTGTTCCATTCACCCAGGGAATGCTTTACGTCGGAAACTCATCTCCTCTTTCTGAAGAAAGTATTGAATTAGTACAAACTTTAGCTGAAGCTTTCTCCATTGCTTATGCACGTTATGAAGATTTTAACCGTGTTGAATCTGCTTTTAAGGAGCTTAATAAACTTTCGAATGAGTTACAAATAAAGAATGGGCAATTAGAAACTGAAAACAAACGTAAGGCTGTTGAATTAGAAGAAGCAAGAGAACTTCAGCTTGCTATGCTGCCAAAACAAATTCCTGAACATCCCGGATTAGATATTAAAGTTTATATGCAGACAGCTACTGAAGTCGGCGGGGATTATTATGATTTTTCTTATCACAAAAATGACGACTCCATAAATATAGCAATCGGTGATGCGACAGGACATGGAATGAAAGCCGGTACCCTGGTTACAATGATAAAATCTTTATTCGTAGCAAATTCATCAGATACAGATATTCAAGACTTTTTTATTTCATCAAATACAGCAATTAAAAATGCGAATCTTAAAAGAATGATGGTTGCTTTTGCTATGGTTAATATCTCCGCAAATCGCTTGAAAGTGCTGAATGCCGGTATGCCGCCGGTTTATTATTATCGAAAGAATAGCGGTGAAATCATAGAACTCGGGGGAAACAATTTTCCTTTGGGTGCTATGCTTAAGGTTAAGTATAAGGTTGATGAAATAGAAATGAATCATGGAGATGTTGTTTTGATGATGAGCGACGGATTCCCGGAACTTCATAATGAAAATGATGAACTCTATGGATATGAAAGATTTGTAGATACATTTACAAAAATAGGAACTAAAAGTGCGATAGAAATCATCAACACACTTAAAAATAAAGGTTCAAAATGGGCAAATAATAAAGAACCGGATGATGATGTAACATTTGTAGTTATCAAAGTAAAGTAAGCAAACTTGTCATATTCAGCGCAGTTTTTCGTTGATCGATTAAATAAGTAAGAACTAAAATAAAATTTTTCTTTTTATAAATATTTTATTTGATAAATTAAATTATCGCGGATAATTCTTTTCTATATCCTTTTTGCAAAACGAAAACAATTTACGAAGGAGATAAGATGGCTAGTTTAAATAATTTTAACCGGGGAATTTTTTTAATAATCATCAGCCTCCTTTTCTGCCCCTTTATTAGCAATGCACAAGAAGTAATAAACACAGAACATATTACAATTTCCAATGGTTTATCGGATAACCAGATCATGTCCATAATCCAGGATTCTTACGGCTTTATGTGGTTTGCTACTCAAAACGGACTTGATAGGTACGACGGACAAAAATTTAAGGTTTATAAAAACGAAATTGGTGATGACAAAACAATTATAGATAATAGATTATTTGACATTGCCGAAGATAAAGATAAAAACATCTGGGTTGCAAATTGGGGCGGCGTTTCAATGCTAAACAGATATACCGGGAACTTTAAAAATTATAACTTAAATAAATTTGCCGGAAACTTCAGAAGCGGCACTCCTAAAACAGTAGAAATTTACTGTGATTCAAAAAATAACATTTGGGCTGCAACTGTTGGGGGTGGCCTTTTAAGGCTTGACCGTAAATTAGATCAATTTGTGTCTATTCCTTTTGATTCATCGGGAATAAATGTTAACAACAACTTTTTTAATGTGCTAAAAGGTTTTTGTGAATACGACGGCAAAATGTGGTTTATCAGTTGGAAACACGGACTTTGTTACTATGATTCTACAAAAAAATTATTGAAAGAAGCAGATTTTAAATCCGCGGACGATTCTTATCCATACATTAATTTTCACGAAAGAGGAAGCGGTTTATTTGCGGATCCGAATGGTTTTCTTTGGATTTTAACAGAAAAGGGAATTTATAAGTTTAACTCTAAGGATAACACCTTAAATACTGTTTATACTTTTGATACAAAAGTTGTTAACAACAATGCTTTTTTTCCGGGAATAACTCAAGACAAAGATGGAAATTTATGGATCGGAACATCTTCAAGCGGACTATTAAAGTTTGAGGGGATTTCCAACAAATTTAAGAAAGTAAATTTCACAAATAATAGCATTGCAACCACACGAGGAAGTCTTCTGGGAGAAGGCGTTGTCTCATTGTGTTCGGATAAATCCGGTATGATGTGGATAGGAACTCCACTTTATGGAATATATAAATATGATCCAACGAGGGAACCTTTTGTAAACTATAAATACAATCCGGATAATAAGAATAGCTTAAGCGGAACGGAAATCTTTGCACTATATCAATCAAAGATCCATAAAGATTTGATTTACGTAGGTACCAGAGGCGCAGGTTTCGATAAATTTTATCCTGATCAGCACAAATTTGAGAGAATAAATGTAAACTTTAAGGGAGATATGTTTGGAGGATCAGTAAGGTCTATTTTAGAAAATAATGACGGATCGCTTTATCTTGGATCGTGGGGCGGCGGATTATATAAATATTATCCAAACGGAACTTTCCAGCTTATTTCCCGATACGATTCATCAAATACAGAAAGTCTGTCAAACGATCTTGTCCGTGTTATTAAACGTGATCGCTATGGTAAATTGTGGATCGGTACTAACTTCGGTTTGAATATTTATGATCCGGCTACAAAAAAAATTGAAAGGATTTACAGTGAAGACTCTAGAGAATATCCTGAAAAAATAATGAACTTAATTCGTTCTAAAGAACATTCTAAATCTGTTCTTCAATCGATATTAAAAGTCGGTGACAATAAAGATTTAACGAAGGAATTGGTGATAGATAAACCAGGTAATTACATTTGTGTATCAGGCGGAGAAGGCTTGAGTACAACATCGCCGATCAACTTTGATTTTGGCTGGATAGAAAATCAAAAAGGCGATACGGTCTGGACTTCAAAAAGCTTCAGTAAAAGCTACTATCTTGGCGGGGCAACCAAAAACAGAATTACTATCGGCCTTGTTAAATTAATTCCCGGTATTTATAAAGTAAGATATAAATCCGACGATTCTCATTCGTACGGAAAGTGGAACGCCCAGCCGCCTGCCGATTCATCTTTATGGGGAATTCAAGTGATAAAACTTGACGAAAAAGAAGATCAACTTGCTGTAAACTTATTCGGAAATTTAAGAAAACAGCTACTGACAAGCGGTTTTAATATTAGATCAATACATATTTCAAAAAATGGTATAATCTGGATTGGATCGGACGCTAAAGGCTTAACAAAATATAATCCTGAAACTTCCGAAGTAAAATATTATAAAGCCAATCCAAAATTAAAAACACATTAAGTGATAATACAATAAACGATATTTTTGAAGATGAAAATGGAATACTGTGGCTGACTACTAATAGAGGGCTTGACAAATTTGATCCGGCAACAGAAAAAATTACTGTTTACACAGATAAAGACGGACTCCCTACAAATACTCTGGCTTCTATTTTAAAAGATGATTCCGGCAGTCTTTGGATTTCTTCAAATAATGGAATTTCAAGAATGACAATTGATAAATCCACAGGCAGAGTAACTTTTGTTAATTATGATACTCAGGATGGTGTTGGCGGAACTTATTTTAATCCATTGGTGGCTTTACATGCAAATAATGGAAAATACTATTTTGGCGGGGATCAGGGATTAACGGAGTTTTCAACCAATAAGTTTAACAGCCTTCCGCCAATAGTTCAGATTACAGATATTAGCATTTCCAATAAATCCGGTAACAGCAATGGGAGATGATAATCCGCTTAACAGCCCGGTAATGGATGCTAAAAAAATAACTCTTGGCAGTTCTCAAAACGATATCTCGTTTGATTTCGCCGCTCTACATTATTCAAGGCCAAACAAAAATAAATACGCACACTTTCTTCAAGGCTACGATAAAGATTGGAATTATGATAATCGGCCTTTTGCTATTTATACAAATCTTAGATCCCGGCAAATATGTATTTAAAGTTAAAGCTGCTAACTGCGACGGAGTTTGGAATGAAACCGGAAAATCAATTAGCATTATTATTCTACCGCCATGGTGGAGAACCAGGCTGGGCATACGCAGGATACTTTTTACTATTTGTTGGATTTGTTTTTTCAGTTGATCGAATACAAAGAAGAAGACTATTTTCTAAAGAAAGAGAAAGACAAAAAATTAATGAAATGGAATTGAGAGCTCAAACGGCAGAACTTGCAGGCAAAAGCTTTGGAAGCGGAAAGCCGCGCTCTTGAATTAGAAAACCAGAGGAAAACGAAAGAACTTGAAGAAGCTAGACAGCTTCAATTATCTTTGCTTCCTAAAAACTTACCCGATCTCCCGCACCTTGACATTGCCGTGTATATGAAAACGGCAACTGAAGTCGGCGGAGATTATTATGATTTCCACGTAGCAATGGACGGAACATTAACCGTGGTTTTAGGCGACGCAACAGGACACGGAATGAAAGCCGGTACAATGGTAACGGCAGCTAAATCTTTGTTTAACAGTTATGCTTCAAATCCCGATATTATTTATACGTTTCACGAAATGTCCAGATGCATAAAGCAAATGAATTTCCATATGCTGTCTATGTGTCTTGCAATGCTTAAGATTAGCGGCGATAATCTTAAAATGTCATCGGCAGGAATGCCTCCAATTATCATTTATAGAAAAGATGACAGAACTGTTGAAGAGCATGTTATCAAAGGAATGCCACTTGGCGCTATTGATAAATTTCCCTATGATTTGAGAGAAACTACCTTAAAGAAAGGCGATACTTTATTAATGCTAAGCGATGGTTTGCCGGAGCTTCATAATGCCGAAAGAGATATGTTCGGATATAAAAGAGTTAGAAATGTGTTTGAAGATGTTGCGGAAAAAAGCCCCGAAGAAATAATTGAGCATTTAAAAAACCAGGGTTCAGCGTGGGTTGATGATAAAGAGCCCGATGATGATGTTACGTTTGTGGTAATTAAAGTTAAGTAATAGTGTCTATAGATGGATTTTCATTTCGAATATGCATCGACCCTACGGGACTCGGTTTTAGTGGTATTGTTTTGGCAATTAACCGGATTACGCCAAAGGCGTCCCTTCGGGAAAATCCGGCCTTAAAAAATGTTTCGAGCCGATGGCTCTAAAGATTTAAAAAGTAAATCATCGGTTTGAAAATGTAGTCAAAAATAAATGCCAGATGCGAAGCATCGGTTCATATTATAATAACGGATTTTAATCCGTTGGATAGGAATAACAAACACATAAAAATGAGAACCGTGGGTTCGGATCATATTTGGGAAAATCCGCCGTTAATAAATGTTCTCGAGTATAGAGCTCAAAGGATGGAGGAAATGAATGATTAATTTGAAAACTAAATTAAAAATAAATCTAAGAGGCGTAGCCTCGGTTCACATTGTAACAACAGACATTAGTCTGTTGACTAAAACAAGAAGATAAACCGGAAAAGAGAACCATAGGTTCGACCAATAATATAACAACGGAATTTATTCCGTTGGATAAAACACTAAAAATAAACTTGAGAGCCGTAGGCTCGATACATATAAATAATTGGTAAGAAACAATATGGCAAACACATATCATCAAATATATCTTCAAACTGTATTTGCGGTAAAATACCGCAGATCCTTGATCCACACATCCTGGAAAGATAAGCTCTTTGGCGTTATCGGTAATCTGATAAACGAAGCGGAATGCAAAACCATAATAGTGAACGGTGTAGAAGATCATGTACACTGCCTGATTGGCTTAAAGCCTGTTGTGTCCGTCTCAGAATTGATGAAAACCATTAAAGCGAAATCATCGAAATATGTAAATGAGAATAAATTAACTGAAAGCAGATTTGAGTGGCAGAAAGGATATGGTGTCTTTTCTTACGGTCAATCACAGGTGGATAATGTATATAATTATATCCAAAACCAGGAAGAGCATCATAAGAAACGCACATTTAGGGAAGAGTACCTGGAGTTTTTGAAGAATTTTAAGATTGAGTATGATGAGAAGTACGTGTTTCAGGAGCTGATATAGTTTTGTTGCTGTATTAAGATATGTATCGTCCCTACGGGACTTGGCTTCTTAGTGGCTGGATTTGCTTCGGCGGATTAAAATCCGCCGTTAGCAAATGTTAGGAGCCTACGGCTCTATAGATTTAGAAAATAAATCATTGGCTTCAAAAGGTAATTAAAAATAAATCAAGAGGCGTAGCATTGCCTGCCGGACAGGCAGGCTCGGTTCATATTGTAAAACAGAAATTAGTCTGTTGACTAAAACAAGAAGATAAACCAGAAAAGAGAACCGCAGGTTCGACCAATATTATAACAACGGAATTTGTTCCGTTGGATTTTCCTCAACCAAATTGTGTGGTGTTATGAAAAAACTACTTCTTCTTTCTATTGTAATTTTTGCTTCTATATGTTTTGCACAGCAAAAAGATATTTACTTTACGCAAACCGATATTGCCGAAGGACTGCCCGGCAATCATCCTTACAATATTATTGAAGACCGGTTCGGTTACTTATGGATTACCGCGGAGACCGGGCTGTTCAGATATAACGGGTATGAATATCAAAACTTTCTGCCCGATCCTAAAAATCCACATGCATTTAAAGGTGAAGTTGGGGAAGACGTTTGTGAAGATGCCCGCGGAAGAATCTGGGTTATAAGCAATAAATCTTTAGAATACTATGATTATAACATCGGAGGTTTTGTCCAATTTAAAAGCTTCGGCGATTCGGCTAAAGATTTTAAGAGCTGGGGAGAATTTGCCGCAAGCCGCGACAGTTCTGTTTATATAAGTTTTGACCATTGGGGATTATACAAAATCGATAAAGATGATAAATTCGCCAAGTTTTTATCCGATCCGGAAAAAGGCCCCGTGCTTAAAGATCGCCCCGGTGCTATCGCGATCGATAAATTCAACAGGTTGTGGATAATGCAGCCTCATTCAATCGCTGTCTATAACCCTAAAGAAAACAGTCTTTCATATATCCCGGTATTTGATGCTGATTCAAAGAAGCCTTTACAGGATTTGACTAAAAATTATTATGATTTCGGATTCTATAACTACCGTGATAGGGAAATGTGGTTCGCCACTCCGGACAATAGAATATTCACCGCAAAAATAGATACTAACATTACTGTCACAGAATATAAATTGAATAAAGAACCTTTCTGATATTCTAAAAGGAAGTGGAAATTTCGAGCCTCTATATAGACGGAAATAAACGTTTATGGATTTCTACGGGAGACCTTTCTACAGGATTATTTGTTGTTAATCTGAAAGACGGTTCATTTGAACAATATGAGGGCGAGTACGGTGTTGCAGAGAAAATTAGCAGCAATGGTATAGGTAATATTTTTCAAGACCGCAGCGGAACCGTGTGGTTAACCACAGGAAGAAAAGGAATGTCAAGGTGGGACCCGTATGCAAATAAGTTCACAAAAATATTTGATGGCCAACCAAATGATATAAAGGGAAATTTATACAATTTCTTTCCGTTAAGAGACGGGAATATTTTGGTGACCGACTATTACGGAAATATATTTAAAGTTAATCCGGATAACGGATCCATCTTAGATAAAATTACATTCAAGGGCGGAAATTCTGAAAACAACAGGGTCGACTTCGCAACAGAATGGAAAGAAAATAAAGTTTTAATCCATTCAAGGAACAGAAATTTTTATAGCTATTCTTTGACAGACAACAGGCTTAAAGAATTATATGCATTATCCCGAAATAAATTATTCGAATCAATGTACAGACCAATTTTGGGAAAAAATAACACCATCTGGCTTGCCGGCTCTTACAATGGAAGGACGGCAATTTCAAGTTATAATTACATTTCAGGAAAATCAGACATTTACTACCCTATTCCCGCTAAAGACGAAGATAGCTTTTCAAAGTTTAATTACACTTACTGTGTTACGCAGGACAGATTCGGCAGAATATGGGCCGGCACAAACGGCAGAGGTTTCTACCGTTTTGATCCGGAGACAAAACAATTTATGAAGATAAAGAATCCAATGACAAATACCGTACTGGTATCCGTAGAGGGAAGCGACGGAAATATCTGGGCCGGTTCCGATAAAGGACTTTTTATCATCACAACCGACGGAAAAGTTATTAAACATTTTACATCTAAAGACGGGCTTTTGCACGAATTGATAATCGGCCTTGCCGAAGACGATAATAAAAATATGTGGGTACAAACGGAAAGAGGATTATCCCGCATAAATATGAACGATTACAGCATAAGGAATTTCGGAGAAAAAGACGGCTACCCGATTAAAAGTTCTAATTGGAGCTTAAAAAAACTTAATAACGGGGATATCGCTTTTACTTCCGATAATAAAATCCTGGAAATTTCTCCCGGCCATATCCTGGATAATAAAATCCCTCCGGTCATCTCTATTAATAAACTGGAAATATCCGGCAAAGAAATTACGCCGCGCAGCTCGGATATTCTTAATCATTATATCGGTTCAACGAAAAAAATAGAATTAGCTTATGATCAGAACGATATCGATTTGAGCTACATCGGTATTCATTACTCACGATCCGATAGGATTAACTATTCTTATTTTCTCAAGGGCTACGATTCCGGCTGGAGAAATGTCGGCAAAATAAGATCTGCAAGGTATACAAATCTTTCTCCCGGAGAATATGTTTTTATGGCAAAAGCACAAAACGCCGACGGCGTTTGGGATAAAACTCCCGCAGAACTTGAAATAACTATTGATCCTCCGCTCTGGAAAACCTGGTGGGCTTATGTGTTTTATATTTTTGCGTTTGTCGGGATTCTCGGCGGCGCAAGAAAATTTGAGCTCGACAGAAGAAAAGAAAAAGAAAATAAAAGAATACTCCAGCTGGAAAACAAAAGAAAAACAGAAGAACTTGAAGAAGCACGTAAACTACAGTTATCTATGCTTCCACGGGATGTTCCGAAATTACCAAATTTAGATATCGCGGTTTATATGCAGACGGCTACGGAAGTCGGTGGAGATTATTATGATTTTGCAGTCGGGCTTGACGGAACATTAAACATCGCACTCGGCGACGCTACCGGACACGGAATGCAGGCCGGCACGCTCGTTACAATTATGAAAGGAATTTTTACGCTGGAAGCAGGGAAAAGTGATGTCATCCCATTCTTTAATAAATCCGTTGAGGCCATAAAAGAAATTAAGCTCGGCAGACTGATGATGGCATTCGTTTTTCTGAAGATAAAAGATTCGCAGCTTTCACTTGCAAATGCGGGAGTACCGCCGGTTTATATTTATAGAAAAGACAAAAATGAAGTTGAGGAAATTGATAATAAAGGAATGCCTCTCGGCGCAATGAATAACTACCCGTACAAAGAGACAAAAACAGATTTGAAAAGCGGAGATGTAATTTATCTTTTAAGCGACGGCTTCCCGGAACTTTCTAATAATCAAAATGAATTGTTCGGATATGAAAGAGTTAAAAAGGCATTTAAGGAAGTTTCAGAAAACTCCGCGGAAAAAATTATTGAGATTTTAAAAAATAAAGTGAAAGATTGGTCCGGCGGAAAGGCTCCCGGAGATGATGTAACGTTTGTTGTTCTAAAAGTGAAATAAGTAAAATTTGTCATTCTGAATGGAACGGAGCGAAATGAAGAATCTCCTGAATAAAAGGAAATACTTCGACCGGCGATTGTCGGACTCAGTATGACAATTAAAAATTGTTCTCCTCAACAAAACTGTATGGTGATATGAAAAAAACATTTCTGCTTGCATTGTTGTTAACCTCTGTGGTTTTTTGCCAGACAACAGATACAACGCGTATTTATGGCGATAGTTTAAATAGCCACAGCATTCAAATTTATAAAAACTGGGATTATCACCCCGGTGACGACAGCGCCTGGGCACTTACTAAATTTTCATCTGCCGGCTGGAAAACCGTCAATTGTATAATGTACTTAGATTCTATTAAGAGTTATAACTGGAATGGAATCGGGTGGTTCAGAAAAACAATAGTTATTGATTCATCTTTATTGAATAAAACTATTGCGCTTACGCTGAACCACATAGGTGCATCGGAACTTTATATAAACGGGAAACTAATCAACAAGTTTGGTACTGTCTCCCAAAACAGCAAAGATGAAAAAGGTTATTAATCGCACAGTGAACCGATAACTATTAATTTCGATTCGGGATTAACATATTTGTTTGCAGTCAGGTACTCAAACCACCTTCCAATAAATAACCCGTATCTTTACCAAAGAATCACTCGTGGTGCGGGATTTAATCCAACGTTTAAGAATTTGAATGAAGCAAATAAATACTACGGGGTGACTCGTGTAAATACAGTCGGTATATACGCAATTCTTTGCGGAATTTTTATATCCATATTTGTAATCTATGTAATGTTGTTTCTTTTTTACTCCAGCAAAAGAGAATATCTGTATTATGCTCTTTTCACAGTCTCTTTGTCATATTTTTTTTCATGGTTTGTACTCGACAACGTCCTGAATTCCGGTATAATTTATTTTTATGCGGATTCAATGATAAACCGGCTTTTTCAATCTATAATATTTATAAGCGTCATTGCATTCCTGTATCAGATCTTCTATGGAAGATTGCTTAAGATCTTCCTTTACATACTTTTAATATGGGCTATCGCCTATACACTCCAGTTCTTCCAAGAACTGCTGATAACATCAGGATATTTATTTATAGCGGTAGTTTGTTTTACGTCCATTGAAATCCTTAGGGTTACGTTTTTAGCCATAAAACATAAAAAAAGAAATGCCTGGGTAATCGGGGCAGGCTTGTGCGGTTTTGCCGGCCTGATAATATTAATAATTATATTCCGTATGTTTTACGGAAGATTCGACCTTGCCTCCTCATACGGAATTGCTCTTTTATTAAGTATTCCATTATCCATGTCAATTTATCTTAGCCAGAAGTTCATCACAAACAAATGAAAACCTGGAAATTCAGCTGGCTAATGTTAAAAAACTTTCAGAAGAAGCAATTGAGCAGGAGAAAATATCCGCAAAGATTACGGCTGAGAACGAAAGGAAAACCCGCGAGTTGGAAGAAGCGCGCAGACTTCAGCTTTCAATGCTTCCGGAATCAGTTCCAAAATTACCACATTTAGATATCGCGGTTTACATGCAGACGGCTACCGAAGTAGGCGGAGATTATTATGACTTTGCAGCCGGGCTGGATGGAACATTAAACATCGCACTCGGCGACGCAACCGGACACGGAATGCAGGCCGGCACGCTCGTTACAATTATGAAGGGAATATTTACACTGGAAGCTGGACAAAGTGAAGTCATCCCGTTCTTTAATAAATCAGTTGAAGCAATAAAAGAAATTAAGCTAGGCAGGTTGATGATGGCATTCGTGTTTCTGAAAATAAAAGATTCACAGCTTTCACTTTCAAACGCCGGTGTGCCGCCGGTTTATATTTATAGAAAAGACAAAAATGAAATAGAAGAAATTGATAATAAAGGTATGCCTCTTGGTGCGATTAACAATTTCCCGTATAAAGAAACTAAAACAGAATTAAAGAGTGGTGATGTTATTTTTCTTTTAAGCGACGGATTCCCGGAGTTATCAAACAATGAAATGGAAATTTACGGCTATGAAAGAGTGAAAAAAACATTTAAAGAGGTTGCGAATAATTCTGCTGAAGAAATAATTGAAAAATTAAAAAATGCTTTAGAAGATTGGTCCGGCGGCAAAGTACCGGAAGATGACGTTACGTTTGTTGTTATAAAGATAAAATAATGCTTGTCCGGCGTAGTCCCTTTTAAGGGAAGAAGATGGATTGTTGTAATTAAAATGAAATAATTCCCGAATGAGCACTCAATAATTTATAAGGAGTACATTTTGAAATGTATAAATTACTTTTGTGTATTGTGTCTGGTATTTTTAAACATCATAATTCCAGGCGGCAGATTACATGCACAAAACCGCCAGCCGAAAAGCCTGACAATAAATACCAAGCACATTTCCATATCCCAGGGATTATCCGACAGCCGCATAACTTCCATTATGCAAGACTCATACGGATTTTTATGGATAGGTACGTGGAACGGTCTAGACAGATACGACGGATATGAATTTAAAGTCTACAAACATGAAACCGGCGATAATAATTCAATCGGCGATAACAGAATTATTAAAGTTACGGAGGATAAGGATCATAACCTTTGGATAGCGCAATATAACGGCATATCACGTTTTGATAGATATACAGGAACTTTTAAAAATTATAACTTGAATAAGTTTGCTCGTAATTTTAGTTCTAACGTAATCAAAGTGTCTGATATATATTGCGACTCTGAAAATAATATATGGGCAGGGATAACAAGTTATCAGGTATCAACTAGTTGCATTCTAAAATATGATAGAAAATCCGACCAATTTACTATGATTAATTTCGATTCAACGAACTCCGGAAGTAATAACCAAACAGGAAATTACGTAATGGGATTTTGTCAGTATAAAGGGAAATTGTGGGCACTAAGCTGGATACACGGTTTATGCTATTACGACGCAAAGAAAAATTTAATAGAAGCACAGAATTTCGTTTTAAATGATAATTCCGTTAAATACACAAATTTTAAAGTGCAAGGATATTATTTATACCCGGATAAAAACGGCTATCTATGGATTTTAACAGGAGCAGGAATATTCAAATATAATTATACGAATAAAAATATATTGATGATTAATAAATTTAGTAAAATTTATACAGGCAACCCGTTTTTTGCGGCTACAGAAGATAATGAAGGAAATCTCTGGACAGCCTGCGGACCTGAAGGTTTATTTAAGTTCAAGGGAACCTCGGACAAGTTTGAAACTGTCAATTACGGTGGGACAATAATGAAAAACGGAATGAACGGGATTAGAGCATTAGTAGTAGATAAATCCGGAGTAATGTGGGTTGGGACTGCCGGGCAGGGAATTTATAAGTATGACCCGACGGGTGAACCCTTTGTAAGCTACAAGCATAACTCCCAAGATCCAAACAGCCTGAGCGGAGATCAAATTTCCGCTTTATACCAGTCGAAGGTTAACAGCAATTTAATTTATGTAGGAACACAAGGTTCAGGCTTTGACAAGTTTTATCCTTCGCAGAATAAATTTGAAAGAATAAATTTTAAATTAAAAAAAGATTTTTACGGGGGTTCGGCAAATACGTTTCTGGAAAATGAAGACGGTTCATTATATCTCGGAACTACCGGGGCAGGCTTATATGAATACAATTCAAACGGAAACACAGAATTAATTGCGCAATATGATTCGGCTTCTTCACAAGGTCTGTTCAACAACTATATAAATGCTCTCGCGAGGGATGCTAAAGGTCAAATCTGGATAGGAACAAATGACGGGCTTAATATTTACAATCCGATAACAAAAAAAATGATGAGAATACAAAATTATCTTGAAAGGCAATACCCGAACGAGTTAATGAACCTAATCCGTTCAAAAGAAAATAGTCCGGCAATTGTGCAATCAATTTTAAAAGTAGGCAACAGCCAGAATCTTACTAAAGATTTTTCAATAAAAGAGCCCGGAAAATATTTATGTGTGTCGGTCGGCGAAGGGACTTTACTTTTCGGAGAAGAAACTAATTCCGATTACGGCTGGCTTGAAAATCAAAAAGGCGATACTATCTGGACTGCTCAAAGTGCTTTTAAAACTTATTATCTTGGAGGCACAATAAAGAATGTAATTTCCGCCGACATAGTTAATCTTGTTCCGGGCAGCTATAAGTTAAGATACGTTTCGGACGACAGCCACTCATACGGGCATTGGAATGCTGCTCCGCCTCCGGACTCTGCCCTGTGGGGAATTCAGGTTATAAAATTAAATAATAAAGAAATTCAAACTGCGGAAAGCGCAATTAAAAAAGTAAACAGCCAGCCGTTAACAAGCGGCTGGATTATTACCGATATTCATATTAGTCCCAACGGCCTTGCATGTATTGGTACTGCAAGAAACGGCTTAACAAGATATAATCCGGTAACGCAGGAAACCAAATATTACAAATCCGATCCCAAGAACCCCAACTCATTAAGCAGCAACTCAATATCTAATATTTATGAAGACAAAAACGGAATATTTTGGATAGCAACACGGGAAGGGCTGGACAGGTTTGATCCTGTAAAAGAAAAATTTACCGTTTATACGGAAAATGACGGTCTGCCTACTAACAATTTAACTTCCGTGCTCGAGGATAATTCGGGCAATCTCTGGATATCTTCTGAAAACGGAATTTCCAGAATGATAATATCTAAATCTTCCGGCAAGGTTTCATTCGTTAATTACAATACCCGGGACGGTTTAAGCAGTACATCGTTTAGCAATCCGCAAGCTGCGATAAAGGCAAGCAGCGGAAAGCTGTATTTCGGCAGTAACCAGGGTTTGAATGAATTCTCACCGGCAAAATTCAATAACATTCCGCCTATCGTGCAGATAACAGATATAAAGCTGTCGAATAAATCTGTTGCAAAAATGGGGGAAAATGATCCGCTTAAAGTTCCGGTAATAAACGCTAAGAAAATAACGCTAAGCAGTTCGCAGAATAATATTTCATTCGAATTTTCCGCGCTCCATTTTTCGCAGCCTGAGAAGAACGAATACTCTCATATTCTTAAAGGATATGATAAAGAATGGAACCACGATGACAGGCGTTTTGCTTCTTATACGAATCTGGATCCCGGGAAATATGTTTTTAAAGTTAGGGCTTCAAATAACGACGGCATTTGGAACGAAAAAGGAGCATCAATAGAAGTTATTATTCTTCCGCCCTGGTGGAAAACAATATGGGCTTACGCAGGATATGTTTTGCTTTTTGCAGGCTTGGTTTTTTCGGTTGACCGCTTCCAGAGAAAAAGGCTGCTCACAAAAGAAAGAGAACGGCAAAGAGTTAACGAAATAGAATTACGGGCTAAAGCAGCGGAAGCAGAAAGCAGGGCGCTTGAGCTTGAAAACGAAAGAAAGACAAAAGAACTTGAAGAAGCAAGACAGCTTCAGTTATCATTGCTGCCGAAACAGCTTCCGAGTCTTCCCCATCTGGATATTGCGGTGTATATGAAAACAGCTAC
>CAVUCE010000020.1:0-11990 GCA_963739985.1 uncultured Ignavibacteriales bacterium | reverse complement strand
TCTTCTTCGTTTACTTGGTTCGGTTGCGTTGCTCGCTAGAAAGCTTGGAAGCATCAAAAGTAATTTTATGGCTTCCAACAGATTGTAATTTATCCTCTAGTGAAGCTACTTTTTGCCCAAGCAAATTATAAACCGATAAACTTACTTCACCCGGCTTGGAAATTTGATATTGTATTGTTGTACTTGGATTAAAAGGATTTGGATAATTTTGTTCTAGATTGTAACCCGAAACAACTGCATTTTTTGAGTAATCAGTTATGCCGGTAACATTCCCCGCATGATTGGTAGTTAAAATCAAACCGCTGTCACCAACTGCTATACCGGAAGTATCATTCATAAAACAAATAGAATTTATATTTAAATCGGTTAGTGTTTCTTGAGAATACCAAACATTATCATTTTCTGCTTTATGTAATATTGTTCCGTTTTTACCAACAAACCAACCTCGCAATTGAGTCAAAGGTTTTTCAATAATTTCAATAATATCTCCTCTTGAATCTACATTATATCCATCAGAATGATTGTAATAATAAGATAAATACAAGTTTGATTTAGATATACCCCCATAAGCTAGATAAGCAAAATCTAAATCGCGAGTTTTTAATGAGCTTGAGAGAATAGGAAAAATACTTTCTAATGAATTATCTGAATTAACTAAGTCTAAAATATCATGCTTATTAGAACAAATAATAAGCTTATTACTTTTATCAACTTCGAAATCATAAATTATGCTTTTAGTGCTATCCCCATTTTTATGAAGAGTAAAATAAAAATTAGGCACTCCTATACTATCATTCGGGAAAATCTTAGCCTGCCAGATTGTATCTACAGAATCAGATGTTGAAGTTAAGGCGTAAAGAAGATTATCTCTTATTTTTATTCTCTTTATATTCGGTTTAAAAGGGAAAGATGAAACTTTCTTTGAAGGCGTAATACAAAATATTGAACTAATATTACCTCCCGCCCAAATATTTTGTTTAGCATCAAAATCAAAAGTATGTAAAGACAAGTTGGTATTTGGTAAAACCGCCCAAACTTGCGGAGTAGAACCTTTTTGAGGATAATAAAAAATTGCACGTACGTCTCTTACAGAGAATAAAGTATCACCCTTGTTAAATTTCATATCCGCATTATAAATTTCACTTCCCTTTGGCGCATAATCATCGACATTTCCCTGTTCATCTATATATTTAATACCTTGATTTACTTCATTGAAGAATAGAGTCCCAGTTGAGTTCGAAGTAAGAGAATACTCATGTGTATGCATAATTTTTAAAGTTGAATTGTCTTTAAATAGAGATTTATATCTCATCGGAGGGAAAAATTCTCCGGCTATATCACTATTATTATTACTTGAAGCATTTTGCCAGTTTAATCCGTCATCTGTACTCGAAATTATAAACCCACCATCCCCTGATATCCATAAATTTTTTGAGTCAAATACATTTACGCTATTTAAATTTTTATTTTTATTTATTGAGACTTTTTGCCATGTATTCCCGCTATTAACTGATTTTAATACAGTGCCGTTTGTACCAACCGCCCACCCTGTGCCATTTACATCAAAGGAAACAGAATTTAAATTATAATTTTGGGAATCAGATATAATTCGAAATCTAATTGAATCGGTTCTCGATTTTATAATAGTTCCATTATCGCCAACTATTACAACCGAAGAATCATGATCAGTAAATGCAATATCTTTTAAACTTTCTATTGTATTACTGTTAATTAAATTTAGATTCCCGGATTTCTCAACATATAAAACAGTGCCTTTATCTCCCGCTATTAAGCCCCAACCAGCATCCGAAAATTTTATTTTATTCAAATTATCAGACACATAAGCATTTAAGGGTTTATAATCTTTCACTATTGTTCCGTTATCTCCAACAATCCAGTAGGAATAATTAGAATAGGCAACGGAATTTAATTTTTCATTTGTTACTGTATCATTTTTTACCCATCCGCTGTTTTGAGCAAATAATGCTGAAAGTGAAATAGTAAATAAGAGAAGACATAAATTGAAAATTTTTTGCATCATATTTCCCGGTATTAGTCAATTGTTATTTATTATTTAATTAAAATCATTTTTTTAGTTTTAACGAATCCATTAGCCTGAATTCTGTAGAAGTAAACACCGCTGGGGTAATTAGTCATATCTACAGAAATTGTATACTCGCCGGACGACTGATTCTTATTTACTAATGTCTTTATTCTCCTTCCAAGCTGATCATACAAAAATATTTTTACCTGACCGCCTTCTGTAATTCTATAACTAATATTAGTTGAAGGATTAAACGGATTTGGATAATTCTGTTCTAAACTATATCCCGAAGGTTTAGTGCTGTTTGAAAACCCTTGAATAGATGTGGTATTCTTTTGAGAATCAAACTTTAAAATCGCTCCGTTCTCTCCAACTATCCAGCCCTTTGTAGAATCCACATAAAAAATAGAGTGAATAACATGAATTATTAAGTTGTTTTCCTTTTCCCAGGTTTTTCCGCCATCATTGGTATTTAACAATGTTCCATTAATGCCGGCAATAGTTCCATGTAAATGATCTCGAAAAGCAATTGACATAAGATTATCAAAATAATCAGGATTATAATCTAACTTTTGTTCTGTCCACGAATCTCCGCCGTCAGTAGTTCTACAAGTTGTATAATTATTACCAATAGCATTTCCATGAAGAGAATCTGAAAAGGCAACTCTATAATATTCTTTCTGGGGTGCCGATACTTTATTCCACGTTTTACCACTATCCTTTGTTTTAAAGATATATCCGTCAGCGCAAATAAATCCCACTTGTTTATTTATGAATATTATTGAATTGAAGGTATTATTAATGATTGTACCTGCATTATATAAATACCAGTGTGTTCCAGCGTCTGTTGTATTTAATATTTGAGAATTACCTACCGCCCAGCCATTATTTTCATCGGTAAAACATATTGAATTAATAAATTTATCATTTTGTTTTATCCAGGTCAGACCGCCATCCGTGGTTTTCAATATACCTTCCCCACCTATCCAACCGGTCATTCTACTTACAAAGCATGATGTAACTAATCTGTTGGGATTATCGAAAATACTTACGCTCCAATCATCTCCGCCATTAGTGGTTTTAAAAATTGTACCTCTAGAATTAATAAAAGTATGCCCTATCGCCCAGCCATAATCCTTATCAACAAAATAGACATCTTCAATTGTAGAGTTTATACCTGAAAAATATTTATCCCAACTTGCTCCATTATCGTCGGAAAAAATATTAACACCTGCTTTGCCAACAGAAGCAATTCCTGAATTTTTATTAATATCTAAGGCTTGCAGTATTCCAGGAAATTTGGTCGAATCAACATTCCAAGTATTACCGCCGTCTATTGTTTTAATTATCAAAGTCATAACGGATGAACCTTCAACTTGATAGCCCACGGCATAACCTCTTAAAGAATCTTGAAATTCCGTTTTATTTATATAACATACGGTATTTAGATTTTGGATCGTGCTCCAATTATTGCCTCCATCAGTAGTTTTATCAATTTGAGGTCCATTAAATTTAAATGCATTTAAACTATCTTTGAAGTAAATGGAATTATGTATTTCATTATACTTTGGATTGCTCCATGTTTTACCTCCGTCCTTAGTTAGGGTAAATCTTTGCCAGCGAGATGAATAAATGTAACCGAATTTATTATTTAAGAATCGGATATTTTCTATTGAACCGTAATATTTTTCATAATCCCACGAATTTCCTCCATCGGTGGTATGAAGTAAAGCTCCGTAATAATCACCATATGCATTATCTTCTGTTCCGATAAACCCGTTATCCGGATTAAGAAAATAAACAGATATTAAGTTTACATGAATTGTATCATTCCAGGTCTGCCTAACCCACGTATTACCTTTATCGGTAGTTTTCAAAATTAAGCCGGAATCACCGACTATCCAGCCGGTATTATTATCAATAAAAAACATAGAATTTAAATTCCGGTTTGTATTCACGTTCAGGGAATCCCAGGTTTTTCCTTTATCTTTTGTTCTTATCAGCGGTTCCTAAATTACCAACAGCAATAATGGAACCATCGTTGAATACTTTTACACCGTTTAAGTTATTTCCTTGGGGTAAAGGATTTTGCCATACCCATTGTGCATTAATATTTAAAGTAATGGCGAAACAAAAAAATAAAAAGAAGGCGATTTTTTGCATTATTTCCCCTTGTAAAGGTAGAGAAGACTAAAATTAGAATTCACTTTAACCCATTTTGAGGGGAGTTAAAAATTAGTATCTAATAGAATAATATTTTCTCTAAAGTTTCTATAAGTCAATATGTTATTTATTTTTATACCGATTTAAAATAATTAATGTTAAAGTTGTAATCAACTTAAGACGTTTTAATTTATGATTTTTATTTTGAGAGTTTGGAAGATTAGTAGTGAGTAAAAAAATATTTCAAAAAGTTGGAATTACTTAAAACAAATTTTAAGATATTACTTATTATCAATGATCAAAACAAACTCACCTTTTATATTTTGTTTTTCCGCCAGATTTAAAAGCTGTTCGGCGTTTCCCCTGTAAAATTTTTCATTCTTCATTGTAAGCTGAAATGCTAAAACTACCGGAAGATTTTTCCCTAGTACTTTTACAATATCTGTCATTAGGCTTTTTAATCTATAAGGGGTATCATATAAAACTATGGTTTCTTTTACAGATTTCAGTTTAAATAGCTGCTGTCTTCTTACATTTTTATTCGGTGAAAGCCAGCCGTAGTAATAAAATTTTTCAAAGTCGAAACCGGAACCGATTAAAGCCGGTAACAGTGAACTAGCGCCCGGAATAGGAATGACATCAATTTTTTGCGATATGCAGATATCAACAAGTAAATGTCCCGGATCGGAAAATAAAGGAGTTCCGCAATCAGAAATCAGTGCCGCTGATTTTCCTTCAACCAATTTTAAAAGAATATCATTAGCAGCTTCGTTTTCGTTGTGCTCATTTAAAGCAAAAAGTTCTTTTTCAATTTGGTATTCTGATAATAATCTTCGAGCTTCTTTGTATTCTTCACAAATAATAAAATCTACAGATTTTAATATTTTTAAAGCCCGCAGCGTGATATCATCATAATTGCCGATCGGTGTTGATACTAAGTATAGTTTTCCATTCATATTGTTAAAATAATAATTTTGATTTTACTTCCCTAAAAAAGTTAAGATTTAAATCTTAAATAATGATCTGATATTCTTTTTAACAAAGTTAATCTCCCCATCGGTGACAAATTATAAATCTACGATGTCCAAAATCTTATTTAAAATAGTAATTGTCTTATCTGAAAAATCTTACTAATTTTGATTTGAATTATCCTATCAAATGGGGAGATATGGGGAAAACGATAATTTTTTGGATTCTTTCGCTTCTTATTACATTAGGAGGCGCATATTACCAAAGGAAAACCGGCCCGACATATCCGGTAAGCGGGAAAATATTACTGGGAGACAAAGTAATAAAATATCATCTTGAAAGAAGTCATAGCAGCTCTTCAGATTATAATATCAAATTAAATTTTGGTGACCCTTCTATAAAAGGAATTTTAAGTTGGAAGCGCTACAAAACTGATGATGAATTTGTTGATTTAGAAATGAAAAACAAAAACGGAGTACTTACCGCCGAACTTCCCAAACAACCTCCCGCAGGAAAGCTTCAGTATAAAATAAAAGTAATTTCGGACAAAAAAGCATTCAAGATTCCTCCGGAAAACAGCATAATAATCCGATTCAAAGGTGATGTTCCATTATTTATTTTACTGCCACACATCATTGCAATGTTTGGAACAATGCTACTTTCTACGAGAACAGGATTAGAAGTATTTAATAAAGAAGCTAATTTAAAAAAGTACACTTATACCACACTAGGATTTTTAATCATCGGCGGAATGATTCTAGGTCCGCTAACACAACTATATGCTTTCGGTGCCTTGTGGACGGGATTTCCATTCGGGACGGACTTAACAGATAACAAAACTTTAATAGCATTAATCGGATGGCTAATTGCTGCCTTCGCATTAAACAAATCTAAAAATCCAAAAGGCTGGATTATATTTGCCGCAATCCTACTGCTTGTAATTTATTCAATTCCACACAGTATGTTCGGCTCAGAATTAGACTACAGCAAAATGAATAAATGACAGAATAAATATTTAACTATTACATTAAAATAATATCAGGTGTTAAATGAAAAAAGTATTTCTAATCGTGTTGATTTCATTCCTAACCATATTTGCTCAAGATTCAATGCAAACTTTTCTTTCTTTAAGCGGAACAGGTGTTCAAAAATTTATTAATGAACATCCGGATTACGACGGAAGAGGTACAATAGTATTTGTGCTTGATACCGGCGTGGATATGGGAATTGATGGTTTAACAAAAACTTCAACCGGTGCGGTTAAGGTTATCGATGTTCAAGATTTTTCTCATGAAGGAGATATTCAACTTTATGATTGCGAATCCGATGAGCAGGACGGTAAGTCTTACTTTATAAATGAAGATAAAAATTATAAAGTTGCCGGAGCAGATAAACTTAGCCTGAAACCGGTTGATGATAAATACTATATCGGTGTTTTGGAAGAGACACATTTCAAAAATTCAAGCTCAAATTCCGAAGATTTAAACGGCAATAATTCAACTGATGACAAATATTATATGGTTGCGTTCCAGACAAAATCCGGTGACGAAACTTACTGGGTTGTATATTTTGATACAAACGATAATGGTGATTTGTCGGATGAGAAACCGATTAGAAATTACAGAGAGAAATTTGACTCATTTGTAATTCCGAATAAAAAAGGTTTACCGGTTTTCACTTTTGCTTTGAATATTTTCCCGGATAAAAAATTAGTCTCTCTACATTACGATGACGGCGCACACGGTACGCATGTTTCAGGAATTGCTACAGGATATCATATAGGCGGAACTTACTTAAACGGTGTTGCACCGGGAGCTAATGTTATCAGTTTGAAGATAGGAAATAATAATTTTTCCGGCGGTGCTACAGTTACGGAAAGTATGAAAAATGCATTTCTTTATGCAGATAAAATCTCCAAAGAAAAGAAAGAACCTTGCATACTTAATATGAGCTTTGGAATAGGATCCGAAATTGAAGGCAAATCAGATATGGAACAATTTCTAGACAAACTACTTAAGGAGAATCCATATCTTTATGTTTGTGTCTCAAACGGAAATGACGGACCGGGAATTTCAACTGCAGGTTTACCGGCTTCTTCAGATTATGTTTTTTCATCAGGTGCAGTTTTACCAACTGAAGTTGGACGCGATTTATACGGCACTTCATTAAACAAAGACATCATTTTATATTTCAGTTCGCGAGGCGGAGAAGTAAGTAAACCGGATATCTGTTCTCCCGGAGCTTGCGCTTCTACAATTCCGAACTGGGAAGGATTTGATAGAATGTGGGGAACAAGTATGGCATCACCATATACAGCAGGAGTAGTTTCTCTTCTTCTAAGTTCAATGGAAAAAGAACATTCCGGTGTAAAAATTCCTTCTCAATTAGTATTTAAAGCTATAAGAAATAGCGCAACAAAAATGGAAGGTTATACTCCGCTTGATGAAGGCGGCGGTTATATAAATGTTATAAACGCACATCAACTTTTAAACAAATATATAGCACAAGGCGAATTAAATAATTTTGAGACCTATTCTATTTCTTCTATTGCTCCGAATATGCCTGATGGAAGAGCTGATAATCTTTATATAAGAGACGGCATTTACTTGAGTAATGAACATACCTATGCTTTCAGTATAAAAAGGAATAATATTCAGAAAAAAGATAAATTTTATAGAATTTATAAAATATCCAGCAATTCGGATTGGATCACTCCTATACAAAAAAGAATACACTTAAGAAATGATCAAGCGGCAAGTGTATCAGTAAAAATTGATAAATCGAAACTATCAAAACCCGGACTTTATGTTTCTAAAATTTCAGCTAACAGAGATGATAAATCCGATATTAATGAATTTAATATGCTAGCAACAGTAATAATTCCTTATCAATTTGATTACTCAAATAATTACAGCCTGAATATAAATGAAGAAAATATAGAACCCGGAATGATTAAAAGATATTTCTTAGAATTGCCTGCCGGACAAACCGCGATGCGAGTTGCATTAACTTCTTTAGATAAAAAATATGCTCAATGTCGTTTTAGATTATTCAAGCCGAATGGCGAAGAACAATATCTTTCTTATTTGCTCAACACCAAGACTCAAGATAATAACATAGAAAATACATTTTATAATTTAGTTCCCGGTGTTTATGAACTGGATATTGAAGGATATTTCTTATCGGATCAGACTTCAAATTATAAAGTAGATGTGAATTTCTATGGAATAAATAATATCGGTAAAGACGAATTAAACGAATCGAATAAAACTCTTAACATAATTAATGAGTTCAATAATGCAGAAGCATATAATTTATCAGGCAAAATATTAGGTTACGAAACCTCCGAAAAAGTTGTAATAAAAGCAGGTGATCAATATAGTTTTCCATTTGTACTATATAAGAATGAATCTTCTAAAGAATTTAATGTTTCTTTAAGCAAGGAAGATTTTAACAAGGTTACTGATTTTTCTGTTTTGATTTATAATGAAGACGGCAAAGCGATTGAAAAAACGGGACTTGGATATAAGGACGGCTCGCTAACAATTGAGAACACTTTTAAAACCGACACTGTAAATCTAAAACTACTTCTTGTTCCCGGATTTGCAAATGGTGATTCTCAACTAGAAGCTAATATCACAACAAAAACATATATGAAAATTCCTACAGAATTTTCCATAAAAGACAATTCTCGCAGTACTTCAGTTCTGTATCCGAGTATTCAAAAAGAATTAACATGCGATTTTCAAAAACCGGATTACGTAATGCCAAATAATGCAAAAGTATTTGGTAAAATTTATTTCGAATCAAGATCGACAAAGAAAATAGATTCAGAGATGCCAATTCATTTTAATTTTTAAGGGGAATATTAATTATGAGTGATGTAAAGAATGAACACCCGAATAGTAAAGGATTACCGGAAAATGCATATACAGAATTAAAAGATGGCGAAGAATATCAACCGATAATGTCGCCTCATAGATCTGTTCCGGAAGTAACATTTTACTCTGTTGCAACCGGCGTTTTGATGGCAATATTATTTTCAGCTGCGGCTGCTTATCTGGGATTAAAAATAGGACAGGTATTTGAGGCTGCAATTCCAATTGCCATTATAGCTGTCGGATTATCCGCTGTATTAAAACGGAATGATGCATTAGGTGAAAACGTAATTATTCAGTCAATCGGCTCTACTTCCGGTTCTATAGTTGCAGGTGCAATTTTCACAATTCCGGCTTTATACATTTTAAATCTGGATGCTGATTTTTATAAGATATTTTTAGCTTCGCTCTTCGGGGGAGCTTTAGGAATTTTGTTCTTAATTCCTTTTAGAAAATATTTTGTAAAAGAAATGCACGGTAAATATCCTTTTCCCGAAGCCACTGCCACAACAGAGGTTTTAGTTGCCGGAGAAAAAGGCGGAAACCAGGCAAAGGTACTTGTAATTAGCGGAATGATTGGAGGCTTGTACGATTTTATTGTTGCTTCTTTCGGGTGGTGGAGTGAAGTTTTCTCAACAAGAGTTATTCCTATTGGAGAACAACTTGCCGATAAAGCTAAAATTGTTTTCAAAATAAATATCGGCGCAGCAGTAACCGGATTGGGCTACATAATCGGTTTGAGATATTCGGCTATTATCGCTTTTGGTTCTTTTGTTTCCTGGTATGTTTTGATTCCTCTTGTTGCCTACATTGGTGAAGGTTTAACAAAACCACTTGGATCAAATGCTACTTTATTAATTAGTCATATGTCAGCAGAACAAATATTCTCTACTTATGTAAGGCATATTGGAATCGGCGGAATAGCGATGGCCGGAGTAATTGGAATTATCCGATCTTCCAAGATAATTTCGTCCGCGTTTTCACTAGCAGCAAAAGAGATTTTAGGGAAGAAATCAGTAATTGAGGACAAGCTAAGAACTCATCGTGACATTACCATGAAAATAATTGCTGTGGGAATAGTTATAACCAGTATTTTAATTTTTATTTTCTTCTTAACCGGAGTTGTAAACACATTATTCTATTCATTAATAGGATTATTAATAGTATTAATAATTTCATTTTTGTTTACGACAGTAGCCGCAACCGCAATTGCAATTGTCGGCACCAACCCTGTATCGGGAATGACTTTGATGACATTAATTTTGTCTTCCGTTATACTTGTTTCTGTTGGCTTAAGCGGAACAAATGGAATGATCGCAGCTTTATTGATAGGCGGCGTTGTTTGTACAGCGCTTTCAATGGCAGGCTCGTTTATAACAGATTTAAAGATCGGATACTGGTTAGGATCTTCACCATATAAACAAGAGTCATGGAAATTTTTAGGCACTCTTGTTTCAGCTGCAACCGTGGGTTGGGTAATTTTACTTTTAAACAATACTTATGGTTTTACCGGACCGGATGCTTTAGTCGCTCCGCAGGCAAATGCAATGGCGGCAGTAATACAACCCTTAATGTCAAATCAGCCGGCGCCGTGGATGCTTTACATTGTAGGAGCTATTTTTGCTTTAGTGCTTACCGGATTAAATGTTCCTGCTTTGGCTTTCGCACTGGGAATGTATATTCCGCTCGAATTAAATACACCGTTATTAGTCGGCGGATTAATTGCACATTTTGTTGCAACCAGAAGTAAAGATGAAAACGTTAATAAAGCGAGAAGAGAAAGAGGAACATTGATAGCATCCGGTTTTATTGCCGGCGGCGCTTTGATGGGAGTTATAAGCGCATTTTTAAGATACGAAGGTTTCAATTGGTTCCAGAAGGAATGGGCGGAATCTCACTCAGGTGAACTTGTAGCCTTGATAATGTTTGCAATTCTTTGTGTTTACGTTATCTGGGATTCACTACGCGCAAAAGTAGAAGAGTAAATTTATTTATTCAAGCCGATCGGTTTATTCCGGTCGGCTTGTATATAAAGATTAATTAACCAATTCTTTTATTTTATTATTTAGCTCACTCAATTCTATATCAAATCTTTCACCGGAAGCACGCAGTTTTACTTCAACTTTATTTTCTTTTAGTTTTTTATCACCAACGATAATCTGAATCGGCATTCCAAGCAAATCCGCATCCTTAAATTTGAAACCTGCCTGAGCATCAGTTCTATCATCAAAAAGCACATCAATTCCTTCAGAAATCAATTCATTATAGACTTTTTCCGAAGCTTCAACAACTTCCTGCTTTTTCATATTCAAACCGAGAAGATGGACTTGAAAAGGCGCTAAAGCTTTATCCCAGATAATCCCGTATTCATCGTTGTGCTGTTCAATATAGCAAGCTAGTACGCGTTCAACACCAATTCCGTAGCTTCCCATAATAATCGGATTTTCTTTGCCGTTTTCATCGAGGAACATTGCTCCCATCGCTTGCGAATATTTTGTACCGAGTTTAAAAATATGCCCAAGTTCAATAGCGCTGAATACTTGCAGTTTAGAATCGCACGACGTACATTCTTCACCGGACTGAACAATTCTAAGATCGGCATATTCTAAGCTTGACACATCTCTTTTAAATCAATTCCGCTTAAGTGAAAATCATTTTTGTTTGCGCCGCTGTATAAATTATTTGCATCTTTTAATCTATTATCAGCAATAATTCTTCCTTTGTATCCAATCGGGCCGATTGATCCTGCATCAGCGCCGGTTATTTCTTTCAATTCTTCAGGATGAGCAGGACGAATTCCGCCGCCGAGTAATTTTTCAAGCTTTGTCTCATTAACCTCTTCGTTTCCAAGCATTAGAATAAGAACCGGTTCACCATTGTAAATATAAACTCTTGATTTAGCACATTGAGTTTCGTCGATTTTTAAGAATTCACAA
>CAVUCE010000019.1:0-23785 GCA_963739985.1 uncultured Ignavibacteriales bacterium | reverse complement strand
AGCTCATCTATTGAATGAATATTGGGTGTAGAGATTTCCTTAATCTCGTCACTTTTTTCATCGCGTTTTTTAGAATCTACTTTAGAAATTGCGACTTCAACATTTGCAGCATAACCGCATTTTTCGCAATGCGCAACAGTATCTTCTCCGGCATCAGATTGAACCATAAACTCTTCGGAACCGGTCCCGCCCATTGCGCCGCTTGAAGCGCCTACAATAAAATATTTTATTCCACATCGATCGAAAATCTTTCTGTATGCTTTATCGTGCAAATTATATGATTGATCCAATCCTTCCCAGGAAGTATCAAAAGAATAAGCATCCTTCATTAAAAATTGTCTGCCGCGTATAACTCCGCTTCTCGGTCTTGCTTCGTTACGAAACTTAGTTTGTATTTGATACCAAATTTGAGGCATATCTTTATAAGATTTTACAACATTACGCGCATGGTAAGTCATAATTTCTTCATGAGTCGGAGCTAGAACATAATCTCTATTTTTAATATGAAACATAGTATCGCCGAAAGCCTCAACCCTATTAGTTTCTTCCCAAATCTCACGAGGATTAAGAGCAGGCAAATGAAATTCCTGTCCACCGATAGCATCCATTTCATTCCTAATAATTTCGGTTATTTTTTTAACGACCCTGTAACCCAAAGGAAGAAATGAATAGATTCCCGCAGAAATCATTCTAATCATACCTGATCTCAGCATAAGAATGTGGCTGGTTACAACTGCGTCGTTCGGAACTTCTTTCAAAGTCGGTACAAAAGATTTACTTATTCTCATAGCATTCAATTTTAATATTAATATTTTCGCCTTTTTCAGACGAATTGAGTTTAATTCTGTTAAATAGTTTGTAAAAATACAGAAATGCAAAAGTTTATCAAAATAAACAGCTTATTTTTGTTGAAATTTGCAGTGCTGTCCAAATTGATTTTTAAAATTAGAAAAAGTTCCAAAAGAAACATGCACTTACCTAATCTAATCATTTATTTTGGACAGATATGGGAATTTGAAATATATGCTTCAGGAGGACTAAATATTTTTGCAACAATCTAGATAAGAGACGCAAAGATGCATCAAACCACTTAATACGACTGAGTAAACGCATATTTTTACATTAGATTTACATTCTTCAGCTATTAATAATTGATATTAAGAAATTATACCTTTATTTTCAGATCGCACTAAGAAAGGATTTATCAAATGACCCCAACTGAACTTGGAGTGAACTCTCAATTAGAAGTAATTAAGAGTATGGAGAGTTTTGTTTCCGAAAACATTGATTCACTTTTAAAGCCGGTAAACGAAAGCTGGCAGCCAACGGATTTTCTTCCGGATATGACAAGGCCGGACTGGAAAGAACAAGTAACCGAATTTAGAGAACGAGCAGCAGCACTTCCGGATGATTTGATGGTAGTTTTAATCGGAGATATGGTTACCGAAGAAGCTCTACCTTCTTATCAAACATGGATCAATCGTTTGGAAGGAATTACTGATCATAACGGTGCAAGTTCAAATCCATGGGCACAATGGAGTAGAGGCTGGACAGCCGAGGAAAATCGACACGGAGACTTATTAAACAAATATTTGTTCCTTACAGGCAGAGTAGATACACGTGCTATCGAGGTAACAATACAAAACTTAATAAAAAACGGATTTGATCCGCAAACAGAAAATGATCCTTATCTAGGTTTCATATATACATCATTTCAAGAGCGAGCCACAAAAATATCGCATACCAACGTTGGCAGGCTTGCAAAAAAAGCCGGTGAAGACAAACTGCATAAAATTTGCGGAATGATTTCCGGTGATGAGGCGAGACATGAAAAAGCCTATCGTTTATTCATGACAAAAATCTTCGAACTCGATCCGGTTCACGCACTTTTATCTTTCGCAAAGATGATGAAAATTAAAATTACCATGCCTGCACAACTGATGGATGATGGAAGCGGAATGGACTTATTCAATAAGTTCTCAACCGTTGCGCAGAGGATGGAAGTTTATACCGTCAATGATTATGCTGAAATAATTAGCAATCTGGTTAAAGGCTGGAATATTGAAAATCTTACAGGCCTTTCTGATATGGCGGCAAAAGCGCAAGATTATTTATGCAATTTATCCGAAAGGTATTTGAAAATTTCCAACAGATTATCATTCGCCGGAGATGCTGAGAAGTTTAGCTGGATTTTTAATAAAGAAGTGTAAAGAACCTTCAATAATTATCTCGGCGGTAAGCTTTTAATTTATATTCTAAATATTTTAGATATTTTGCTGCGCTCAATATGACCGGCTGTCTTTATTTGATTCAATTCGTTTAATTCTTATTCACTAAGTTTGCTATTTCATCAAACAAAAAACATGTTTCCTAAAGTTAATTGAAAATGATTTTGATTTGATTTATTATAGTGAATCAATTTTCAAGTAATCTAAACTATAAGCTATCATGGAAAAATTATTATCGTTTGAAGAAGTTAGGGTAATTGGTTCCTTAATAGAAAAAGGATTAACGACACCGGAATATTATCCACTCACTGTAAATTCACTGACTAACGCTTGCAATCAAAAATCTAATCGCGAACCTGTAGTCTCATTTGATCAAAAATTAGTCGAAGATACACTGGAGGAATTAAGAGCAAAGACATTTGTATCCAGAGTTACCGGCAGCGATATAAGAGTTGCTAAGTACAGACAAATATTCACCGAAGAGTTAAAGTTAACAGCTCAAGAAATAGCTGTCTTGTGTGTACTAATGCTGCGGGGAGCACAAACGATTGGAGAGATAAAAGGCAGGTCGGGGAGATTATTTAATTTCGGGAGTCTTGAAGAAGTCGATTCCGTATTACAAGATCTAATAAATAGAGAACAGCCATATGTAACAAAACTTCCAAGGCAAGCAGGGAGAAAAGAACCGCGTTACGCTCATTTATTTTGCGGTGAGCCGGAAGTTGAAAATGAATTGCAAAATAATTTGGAAGAACAAAGTTCAGAAAAAGAAGAACGCATACAAAAACTTGAAGAAGAATTAGAAGCCGTAAAATCCGAGCTTGAAGAATTGAAACAGAGTTTTGCCGAGTTTAAAAAGCAATTTGAATAATTATCTGTTTACTTCTTTTATAATATAAACAGAATCTTTTGGACGAATTAAATCGTCACAACGAAAAGTAACTTCATCACCTTTAACAGCTTCCTGCGCTTCTTGATCGTTAACCTGCATGTTATTAATTGTAAACTCAACAACACCAGTGTTCTGACCGATAAACAGAAGTTTATCGTTAAGTTTTATTTTACCAGTCTCCAGCAGAATATGACCGACATTAATTTTCTTATAATAGTTCACTACTTTACCGATATATTCTTTTCTTGTCGTGGCTTTACTTCCATAAATATCCGCATACTCATTTGAACTAGGGACATCAAAATAAAAACCTGATGAAAATCCGCGGTTGTAAACTTCTTCCAACCCGGAAAGCATTTCTTTCTTAGCTTCAACTGTAAGCTTTCCTTCAAAATGAAGATCAATAGCTTTACGATAAACCGAAACTGTTCTAGCAACATATTCCGGACTCCGTTTTCGCCCTTCAATTTTAAATGAATCAATTCCCGCATCGATAAGCTGATCAATAAATTCTATGCTGCATAAATCTTTGGGAGACATTACATAATCTTCTCCCAATAACATTGACTTACCAATAGAAGGATCGTAAATCTCAAACTCTCTTCTGCAAGGCTGAATACATTCACCGCGATTAGCGCTCTTCCCGAAAAGATGATGACTCATAAAACATCTACCGCTAACGGCAATACACATCGCACCGTGCACGAAAGCTTCTATTTCCAGATCTGTTGCAGCCCGGATTTTTTTTATTTCATCGAGCGAGCATTCCCTGGCAAGAACAATTCTTTCGGCACCAAGTTCTTTATAAAAAGAAGCGCTTAATGAATTGGAAACAGAACCTTGAGTTGAGATACAAAAAGAGATATCATATTTTTTACAGATTTGAGTTACTGCAAGATCCCAGCAAATTACTCTATCAATTCCCGCGGATTTAGCTGATGAAATTATCTCATCTAAATCCGAAAGTTCGTCTTCATAAACAATAGTGTTAAGCGTTAAATAAGTCAGGACTTTATTTTCTTTACAAAATTTTGCTATCCCGGGCAAATCTTCCAAAGTAAAATTGGCTGCTTTCGCACGCATATTCAATTTATCAACGCCGAAATAAACAGCATCGGCGCCGGCATTAACAGCGGTTCTTAACATTGTCCAATCACCTGCCGGGGCCATCAATTCCGGCTTAGAAAAGGCTGTTGTTGGTTGTTGGTTGTGGTTGTTGGTTGTGGCGGTTTGTTGATTGTAAGAATTATTTTTACTTAAACCCTGTTCACTAATTTTATTTTTCATTTAATCTTCGATACAATATAATTTATATAAGAACTTAATTTAGGAGATAATTCATCCAATAATACTTTCAATATCTTCCTTGTGTTCACTACTCAACAATTTTCTTTCAAAAGCAAGTTTCAGCCCAATGCTTTGTCTCAAATAATGATCCTCTCGAGATTTTAAGGAATCTAATATTATCCATGGAAATTTCCTTTTCCTGATCCTTCAGCAATATTAGCACCAATGCTATCAGCTGATTTTACAATTTGTTTACCCATGTATCTTTGAGAAATTTTCCCATTCGAGAAGCTTCATTCCAAATTCAACCGGGATAATTTCACGCGATAATTTATATAATTTCTAAATCTTTCATATCTAGTATTCAAAACTACAAGTCCATTCACCTCAAACAATAAACTCTTTACTTAAGCGGACTACAAACAATCAAATCTTATGCTTGTTGTTCCCAGATTTGGGCTATTTCAACAATAACACGGACGGCCATTTCCATATCCTGAATTGAAACCCACTCTAATTTGGAATGATAGCTATGTTCGCCGGCAAATATGTTAGGAGTCGGGAGACCCATAAATGCTAGACGAGAACCATCCGTACCACCGCGAATTGGATGCTGAATCGGTTTAATATTTAAACGTCTCATTGCTTCCAAGCCATTTTCTTCAACTTGAGGATGTTGATCCAGAATTTCCTTCATATTTCTGTATTGCTCATTTACTTCAAACTCATATCTTGATCCTGGATATTTTGCAACAGTTTTTTCACAAAGATCTTTAAGCAAATCTTCGTATTCTTTTAGTTTTGCTGTTATGAAGTCACGAATGATAAATTTCAAAACAGTTAATTCTTCATTACCATTTATTGCAACACAATGAACGTAGCCTTCTCTTCCTTCGGTAGTTTCAGGAGATAAACTATCTTTTGGCAAACTATCTATAAAAGTTGATGCCATTTTAATTGAATTTATCATCATGTTTTTTGCATAACCGGGGTGAATGTTTTTACCGTGTAATTTTATAGTTACTGCATCCGCACTGAAGGATTCGGTTTCGACTTCTCCTCTACTTTGTCCGTCGACAGTATAAGCATACTTTGCCGCGAATTTTTTAACATCAAATTTTTCTGTACCGCGTCCTACTTCTTCATCAGGAGTAAAGCATATTTTAATCGTACCGTGTTTAACTTCCGGATGAGTTAGAAGATAGTTAACCGCATCCATAATTTCGGCAACACCGGATTTATTATCTGCGCCAAGAAGAGTTGTACCATCAGTGGTTATGATATCGTATCCAATCATATTGGCAAGATCCGGATTTTCATCTGCTTTGATTATTTGAGTCGGATCTTTTTGTAAAACTATATCTCCACCCTGATAATTTTTATTTATCACAGGATTTACATTAGCGCCGGTAACAGCAGGAGAAGTATCTACGTGGGCAATAAAACCGATAGCAGGAACTTCTTTATCAGTATTAGAAGGAAGAGTCGCCATAACATAACCCCACTCATCCATATGAGCATCCGGTAGACCAAGCTCTTTTAATTCCTTTGCCAGATCAGCGGAAAGAATTTTTTGTTTTTCAGTTGACGGAAATGATGTTGAATCATCATCAGATTGAGTATCATATTTTACATACTTAAGAAATCTTTCGGTACAAGTGAATTTATATTTTTCATCAAACATGTTGACCTCTCATTTTAGATTGGAATTGATTGAAGTTTATTTTGTAAACCTCAATGTATTTATTTGATTTATTTTATTCTAACAATTTCAACTCTTCTATTTTTTGCTCTTCCATTTTCAGTAGAATTTGAAGCTATCGGATTTTTTTCACCCATGCCTACAACTTCAAATTGGTTACTGCGTAACCCGCGTTTTATAAAATAATTAAGAACAGATTGAGCTCTTTGCAAAGAAACTTTTTGATTTATTTTATTTGATCCGATGTTATCAGTATAACCGATTATTTTCCATTCTGAATTCGGATGAGCTTTTACAGCTTCCACAATTATATCCAGTTCAGTTGAAGCCGAAGGAAGCAGAGAAGTTTTACCAAAAGCAAAATTTGTACCTGAACTAAGCACAAATTGTTTGGGCTCAGGTTTATCTTCCTTTACAATTGGACAACCTTTATCATCCACCTGTGTACCGGCAGGAGTATTAGCGCATTTATCTTTATAATCCGGAACTCCATCGTGATCGGAATCTAGCGGACAGCCATTTTCATCAACCTGAACCGCAGTTGGAGTATTAGGACATTTATCCATATAATCAGGAACACCATCACCATCCGAGTCAAAAGGACAGCCTAAATCGTCTACTTTTATACCTTGAGGAGTGTCAGGACAAATATCACGGTAATCCGGAACTCCGTCTTCATCGGAATCAATTGCACAGCCATGTTCATCAACCTTTACGCCTTTGGGAGTACCGGAGCAATCATCTTTGTAATCGGGAACACCGTCATGATCAGAATCGAGCGGGCAGCCAAAATCATCTACTTTAATTCCCGAAGGAGTATTAGGACACATATCTTTAGAATCAATTACACCGTCACCGTCGTGATCAAATTCAGTAAAAAAGGAAAATGAAAGTCCCGCACAAGTATAAAAGAACATATCGTTATTAGTTTTAAGCGCCCGGTCATCGAGGTAATCTTTTGGGCTAAGCTGCACACCGCCGCTTAAGTTAACACTCAAGTTATCCGTTATTAGAAATCTTACGCCAAGTTCGCCGTTATAATCCAATTCATATTTCTTATAAACATGAGCAACATTATTAGGAAGCTGCTTGCCATTATCACCAAAAGGATCGAACCAAAGATACGATGCATCGGCAGATATATAAGGAAATATTTGATCCTTAACAGACAGAGCGTAAACCACACCGCCGCCAAGAAAAGTTAATTTAGTTCTAAATTCATTCGGTAATAATTTACTATCACTCCCGGAAATATAACCGCCGCCGCCAAAAGCTCTTAAACCAAAAGAACTTTTAGTAGAAGTCGGGAAAAAGTACTCAAGCATTCCACGTCCCATATAATCGACTTTAGGTGTTGAATAATCCGTATTACCGATAGTCGCGCCACCTTCAACGCTTAATACCATCGTGCCGGAATAGGCGTTGTACCTTCTTTCAGTGGTTTGGGCAAATACAGATGTTACAAATAAAAGCATAATAAAAGTAAATAGTAGCTTTGAACTCATTCGTTCTCCCAGTTTACTAAATAATAATATACAATTTAAGAACTTAAATATTAATTTACTTAATTTTGCTTCGACAAGCTCAGCAACCGTCCTTCGACTTCGCTCAGGAACCTTCCTTCGATAAGCTCAGCAACTTTTAAAATTCTTATATTGACTGATTTCCGAATACCTCAGTAATCTTAATTTGATAAATTCGGCATGAGATGTTTCGCTTCGCTCAACATGACCGATAATAAAAATCACAAAATCCAATATTCAAACAGAATTTTAAGTTCGGAATTTGGGAACCGTGCTTCGACAGGCTTACTTCGACAAGCTCAGTAACCTTCAGATTAATTCATTTCGACAAGCTTGCTTCGATAAACTCAGCAACCTTTTTTAAAATATGGAGATCAACCAGCGGAAATATCCGCCGGTTAATAAGAATAGATTAAATTCCAGCTATTTATAAAGCTTAATATCCCCTTTGGAGTACTTTGATCGTATCGGATTTTATCATCAGTTTAACCAAATCCTCAAATTTAGTTTTAGCTTTCCATCCAAGAATTTTTTCTGCTTTTGCAGGATTTCCAATTAAAAGTTCAACTTCGGTAGGTCGATAATAATTTGGATCAATAGACACAACAACATCACCGGGTTTCAAATTCTTAGAAAATTCGAAACGATGAGTATCTGCCGTAGTTTCAAATTCCGCTAATTCTTTTGCTTTATCCCAATTTATACTCTTAATAACGCCCAATTCATCAGCTCCCTCACCTTTCCAGTCAAGCTCTATCCCCAATTCAGTAAAAGAGTTTTCCGTAAATTCTCTTACCGTATGGGTTTCGCCTGTAGCAAGGACAAAATCCTCAGCTTTTTCATGCTGTAAAATTCTCCACATTCCTTCGCAATATTCCGGGGCCAATCCCCAATCGCGCTTAGCATCCAGATTTCCTAATAATAATTTACCTTGAAGTCCGGCAGCTATTCTTGCTGCAGCACGAGTAATTTTTCGTGTAACAAAAGTTTCTCCCCGCCGCGGAGATTCGTGATTAAACAATATACCATTACAAGCAAAAATATTATATGCTTCGCGGTAATTAACAATTATCCAATAGCCGTAAAGTTTTGCAACACCATAAGGAGAGCGCGGATAGAATGGAGTTTTTTCAGTCTGCGGAACTTCCTGTACTTTACCGTACAACTCACTTGTGGATGCCTGATAAAACTTAACTTGCTTCAAACCAACTTCACGTATTGCATCCAGGAATCTCAATGTACCGAGTGCATCCACCTGTCCGGTATAATCAGGTAATTCGAATGAAACCTTAACATGACTTTGTGCGGCAAGGTTGTATATTTCATCCGGTTCAATTTTTTCCAGCAGTCTGTTTAAGTTACTTGTATCAACTAAATCGCCGTAGTGCAGAAAAAGCGTCTTGTTAAGAATTTCCTTATTATCATAAAGATGATTTATCCTTGCAGTATTAAAAGAACTGCTGCGACGAATTATTCCGTGAACTTCATATCCTTTTTCTAAAAGTATTTCTGTTAAGTAACTACCATCTTGTCCGGTTATACCTGTTATTAAGGCTTTTTTCATCTAAACTCCGTTTACAATTAAAAATTAACAATTACGAATTAACAATTAAAAATTATAAAATGATATTGGAAAAGGAAGATTAGAACAATCGTTTAATATATAATTCCAAAACTTGAATCAATATTTAAGTCTCATTTTAATTTACCGGCGATAGGATCTAATATTTTCTTTAATTGTTCCGACTCAATCTATAAAAATTCTCTTTTTGCTTTTTCGCCTTGCTTTAATTCATTTACTATTCTAATCCAATAATTAGATTCACGCATTTCCAAAATAAAATAATCTATTTGCTAAATCCCGATCCAAATTAAATTATATGATTATTCCGTTAACGCCGAAAAGATTTCATTTGATACAAACAATTATTTATGCTTAGTTTCTGTCGAACATCTACGATGTTCATTTTTTATTCAGAGTAACTACAGTTACAATTATCAAACGTCTACGACGTTTTGTTAATATATTTTATTTAATAACTACCCCTTCTTTCCTTAGCGGGGGTAAGAATATTGTAACCAAATGAATACCAATTTTAGTAATCTTTTTAGAGAATTAAAAATATGAATATATTCGCTTCGAAGGATAGTAAATCATTATATAAGAATATAACTCTATCTGAAATACTTTTTAATTTATAATTCTTAATTCTTAATTTATTATTGTTAATTGTTTTTCAAATACCATTTATAAGTTTCTTCAATGCCTTTACGTAATGAAGT
Organism: uncultured Ignavibacteriales bacterium; assembly: GCA_963739985.1. Taxonomy (GTDB): domain Bacteria; phylum Bacteroidota; class Ignavibacteria; order Ignavibacteriales; family Ignavibacteriaceae; genus CAVUCE01. The sequence goes on along the minus strand of CAVUCE010000019.1, from coordinate 13,870 downwards.
CCGGTGTTTCCATCCCAGTTCATGGATACGAGAAACATCCATCAGTTTTCTCGGTGTTCCGTCAGGCTTTGAAGGATCATATTTTATTTCACCATCAAAACCGACAATATCTGATATTAAAGAAGCTAACTCAGCAATTGACAAATCTTCTCCGGTACCAATATTTATCTGTGAAATATCTTTTCCATATAAATCCTTTGCATCAATGTTTTCCATCAGATAAACAATAGCTTCCGCGAGATCATCAACAAATAAAAATTCTCTTTTAGGTTTTCCTGATCCCCACAATGAAACTGTTTTATCGCCATTTGTTTTTGCTTCATGAAACTTTCTTATAAGAGCAGGAAGAACATGAGAAGTTTGCAGATCAAAATTATCATTTATACCGTATAAGTTTGTCGGCATAGCCGAATAAAAATTTGCTCCATATTGGCGGAAGTAATTTTCGCAAAGTTTTATACCCGCGATTTTAGCAATAGCATAAGGCTCGTTTGTAAACTCAAGATAATCAGAAAGCAAATACTCTTCTTTTAAAGGCTGGGGCGCAAGCTTTGGATAAATACAAGAACTGCCTAAGAATATTAATTTTTCAACACCACTTTTATAAGCAGCATTAATGATATTAGCTTCAATCATTAAATTATCGTATATAAAATCGGCGCGGTAAGTATTATTTGCTAAAATTCCTCCAACTTTAGCAGCGGCAACGATTACAATTTCGGGCTTTTCATTCTCAAAGAAATCATTCACAGCCGCTTGCTCGATTAAATTTAATTGAGAAGAATTTCTTCGAATTAAATTACTGTAATTCAATTCTTCAAGTCTTCTTGTAACTGCGGAACCAACCATACCGGAATGTCCGGCTATATAAATTTTACTATTTTTTTTCATTTTCAGATTAAAGTTTTACTACTTACTTTATAAAAAATAACGACGGGCCTATCAAATAAATTAATCATATCTTTTTGATTGCATGTATGTATGATTGCATGTATGAATGCATGGATGTATGATTGTTTGTATTCATGTAATCAGTTCATACAAGATATTTTTCTATCATTTCTTTTACTTGATAATCATTTTTCCAATCGTAATTATTTTTTAGTTTTTTTATGTTAACTCTATTTAATTTTACAAGTTTATTCTCTAATGAATAATGTCTCTCATCATAAAGCTTAAACCATTGCTCATCAATCAAACTTGAATTAAATAAAGTAAAAATTTGTGAATAATTTTCTCCTAAAGAACCTAATGCATAAGAATTGAATTGTATGTTTTCTTTTATAAATCTTCTACAATATCCTTCTGCTATGTTTGAAGAAACCGATAATATAGAATCCAATATTTGAGACTTCACCTTAAATGAAAGATTTGAAATATTATTTAATTTCTCATTTACAAACGCAAAAAGTTCAACAGCCTCCTTCCAAACATCTAGTTTCCTATAACCTCTATTAATATTTTTGTTCTTTTCAATATATTTCTCGGCATATGAATTCATTTTTAAACCTCAATACATTCTTTCAATCATTCAGCCACGCATTCACTCAATCACGCATTTAAAAACTCACCAATTTTATCAACCACAAATTTTAATTGTTCATTTGATAATTCCGGATAAATAGGTAAAGCAATAGAAGTATCCGCAGCACTCTCAGCAACAGGGAAATCACCTTTTTTATATCCTAAGTTACTAAAGCATTCCTGTAAATGGAACGGTACGGGATAGTATATTTCAGTCGCAACTTCGTTTTGTGCAAGAAAATTTCTCAACTCATCTCTACTCTCAACTCTAATTATATACTGATTGTATATGTGGTAATTAGCAACTTCGGTTGTTGGATGTTGGGTGTTGGTTGTTGGATTTTGGCTGTTGGGTGTTGGCTGTTGGTTATTGGTTGTTGGTTTATAGACTGGTTTTGGTAGGAGCACTTTATTATTTTCATCAAAAGAAATTTTGCCTTCTTCTTCCGCAAGCCCGGCTTCTAACAAAATATTTTGTATAAGTTTCGGCATTATTTCTTCTAGCTTCAGACCATGAATTTAAGTGCGGAAGTTTAACATTTATCACAGCAGCCTGAATAGCATCCAATCTAAAATTTCCGCCGATTATTTTATGATAATACTTGGGATCAGAACCATGCATACGTAAGATCTTTAATTTATAACCGAGATCATCATCATTAGTAACAACAAGTCCACCATCACCATAACACCCCAAATTTTTACTAGGGAAGAATGAATAACAACCAATATCTCCGATAGTACCAACACATTTTCCATCTTTATACTGAGTGCTAATTGCCTGTGCACCGTCTTCAATTACCTTTAAATTATGTTTTTTAGCAATAGACATAATTTCATCCATCTCACAACTTTGTCCGTATAGATGAACCGGAATAATTGCTTTCGTTTTAGAAGTAATTTTTTCTTCAATTTTTGCGGGATTCATATTAAAAGTAACGGGATCCGAATCGACGAAGACAGGGATTGCATTAAGACGGGAAACTACACCGGCAGTAGCAAAGAAAGAGTAAGTCGGGACAATAACTTCATCGCCGGGCTGTATATCGATAGCCATCAGAGCAACCAACAACGCATCAGTACCGGAAGAGACACCGATTGCATGTTTGCAGCCGAGAAAATCGCAGAATGCTTTTTCCATATTCGCAACCTCAGGTCCAAGAATAAAATACTGAGACTCAGCAACATTTAGTATTGCTTCATCGAGCTCTTTTTTGAGAGAATGATATTGCGGTTTAAGATCTAATAGTGGTACTTTCATAAAAATCCAATTTAAGTTTTTAGATGGTAATATTTTAAGTTAATGATAACAAATTTAACAAAATAAAAGGTAAGAAATAAAGCGGAGTTAGGCATTAACCGCAGAGGGAATTAACCGCAGAGGCGCAAAGGCGCAAAGTGGGTTTGTTGATCCTCTTCGAGGATTTGGTAATGAAAGGATTTCAATTTTTCCGGGAGATTCTTCGGCCGGCTGTCGCCGGACTCAGAATGACCAATTTGGTAATTAATTCCAACCGCGAAAAGACTATCCATAGGCTGGCAAACACAAGCGCGGAGAGGGTTTTGTCAATCCTCTACGAGGATTTGATATTCCTTGGCTCAAGTAATGTTACAATTGTTGAACATCTACGATGTTCTAATATGTTACTTTAGCGTTTGCGACACTTGAATGTGGCTATATAACGACTTACAAAGCAGAATTTGGTTTTACAATTTTTAGACATCCATGATATCTTTTTAGATTCTTCGGCCGGCTGTCGCCGGACTCAGAATGACCAGTTGACCATAACCGTTCAATATGACTATAGTGAATTGCTAGTACAAAAAGTCTTTATCAATTTCTGAAAAGGCTTTTGCCAGTTTATCTTTCTCAGATACAATCGGGTTGTCAACTTTCCAATCTATATTTAAGTCTTTATCATTAAAAATAATTGCACGTTCATGTTCCTTACTATAAAAGTTTGTGCATTTATACATAAAAATTGCTTCATCGGAAAGAACGGAAAAACCGTGAGCGAATCCGGGCGGAATCCAAAATTGAGTGTGGTTTTCTTCCGAAAGTTCAACGGAGTAATATTCTCCAAAAGTGGGGGAATTAAATCTTATATCTACCGCAACATCAAGTACTTTTCCTTTGATGACCTGACAGAATTTACCTTGTGCAAATTCGCCAATTTGATAATGCAGTCCGCGAATAGTACCCTTTTTAGATTTAGAGATATTGTCCTGGACAAAGTTTAGCTCAAGACTGGCTGATTTAAATTTATTATAGTTGTATGATTCAAAAAAGTAACCCCGTTCATCACCAAAAACGTCAGGTGTAATTATAAGAAGACCGGGAATAGTTGTTTTTTTTATTTGCATTTGTTTCATAATTCTTAGTGTATAGAGTTGGGAACTGGATACTGGATACTAGCAACTGGATACTGGATACTAGCATCTGGATACTGGCATCTGGATACCTGCCCGTCTTAGACATGGCTGGATTCTTGCAACTAGATTCTGGAGTACATTCCAGTGGTTATCTACTTTAAAAAGCATTTCACGTTTATCGAACAGCAATGAAATTATCAAAATTAAATTTATTTACCTTTATGGTTTTCAATTAATGAATTCAAAAAGTTGTTGATCATTTTACCTAATTTCTCTAATCGTTCATGAATATTATTGTACAGCTCTTCGTCATTTAGCGACTTAGTCTCAAATAATGTTTCCAGATGATCTATTGTCTCGTCATTTGAAGACAGAGCATATATAATAAATTTTATAAATTCTTTTTTATAATATCTTCTACCGTATCCTTCTACAATTGTCGATTTAACTGTTTTGCTAGATCGTCGTATCTGACTCCCTACTTCAAATTTTTCAAATTTAGGTAAAGCCAAAGTCATTTTATGAATATCAATAACTAATTCCCTTGAAAGCTTCCAAATATCTAAATTCTTATAACTCATAATTTATAGATAATACAAAAAACTACTATTTATATCCACCAACGCCAATGAACGGGCTATGTCAAAGAAGTGCAGGCAATCAGAAACATGTTACAGAAATCAAATACACCAAGAGTACAGTATCCAGCATCAAGCATCCAGCAATATTCTCTCCAAATATTCGCGGTATGATGATTTAGGTATTGAGTTAATTAGAGTTTGAAATTCCGTTTTGTTGATGAATTTCATTTTGTAAGCGATTTCTTCGACGCAGCCTACTTTTAATCCCTGGCGCTGTTCAATAACTCCGAAAAAGTTAGCTGCCTGCAGAAGTGATTCAGGTGTACCCGTATCAAGCCAGGCAATGCCTCTACCTATTTTTTCTACTTTAAGATTATTTCGCTTTAAATATTCTTTATTAACATCAGTAATTTCAAGTTCACCTCTAGCGGAAGGTTTTAGATTTTTCGATATTTCGATCACTTCGTTGTTATATATGTAAATACCGGGCACCGCAAAATTTGATCTGGGATTTACCGGTTTTTCTTCCAGTGAAATTGCGTTACCGCTTTTATCAAACTCAACTATACCATATCGCTGAGGATCATTTACCTGGTAGCCGAAAATTGTAGCGCCGCTGTTATTAGTAATTGCGTTGTAAAGAAAATTAAGAGAACCGTAAAAAATATTATCACCTAGAATGAGAGCAACATTTTCATCGCCTATAAACTCTTCGCCAATAATAAATGCCTCGGCAATTCCGTTTGGTGCAGGTTGAAGCTTGTAGGAAATTGATAGTCCCATTTGTGAACCATCACCGAATAATTGTCTATATAGCGGAATTGTTTCTTCATTTGAGATAATGAGGATATCTTTTATTCCACCAAGCATTAAAACGGAAAGCGGGTAATAAATGAGAGGTTTATCGTAAATGAGCGTCAACTGTTTGCTGTAAACTTTTGTAATCGGATAGAGTCGTGAACCGGACCCGCCGGCGAGGATTATGCCTTTCATAGTTCTCCTATTTTTTGATTACAATATATAACTATTGTGGATTTTTATAAAGGGGGAGGGAGATGTTGTTTGTGGGATATTGGTTGCTGGATACTGGATACCTGCCCGTCTTAGACGTGGCTGGATGATGGAGGATGGTTGTGGGGATATTTAAATTTTCAAGATGTTTTTTGTTTTTTTCTCGCTAAGTCGCAAAGACGCTGTTGGATAATCCCCTTCGGGGATTGGGTTGTGGGTTGTAGGCTATTGGTTGCTGGATATTGGATACCTGCCCGTCTTAGACGTGGATGGAGGATGGATGCTGTCGGTTGTCGGTTGTCGGTTGTTGGTTGTGGTTGTCGGTTGTCGGTTGTTAATATAATTAAATTTTTAAGATGTTTTGTTTTTTCTCGCTAAGTCGCAAAGACGCTGTTGGATAATCCCATTTGGGGATTTGGGGTTGGATGTTTCGAATTATAAGATGTTTTTGGATTTCAGCTCATGAAGCGTTTGAGTATTTCGTAAATTATTCCCGCTGTTACAATAGCTAATAAAAAATAAATGCCAACATATTTTAATGATCTGGCGTTCATGGTTAGAATTGAAAAATAACCTCTCCACCCGCAGTTTTTGCAGCGGTAAACCTTGAAAAAGGTTAATTGTTTAATGAGTTTTTCTTTTGTGTTGCGAGTGTGTGAACGTCTAAGTGAGTTCACTTCCCCGCATGAAGGACATTTTTCAAATAGCGGATTCTTTTTAAAAGAGGTTGTTTGATCATAAATTATTTTTTATTGGAAAAGTATTAAGTCAGAATTTATGCGTAACTGAAGCCCTTGTTTCCTCAAATATAATTATTTTTTTTATTTGATGCTGTATTTTTTGTTTGATATTTGAAAATCTGTGGTGAAAATGATTAACCGCAGAGGAGATTAACCACAGAGACACAGAGACACAAAGTACGGGAGATTCTTCGGCCGACTGTCGCCGGACTCAGAATGACCAACTTTGTATACAACAAATGACAAAAAACAAATATCAAATAAATTAATTAGCGTTCTTAGCGGCTTTGCGAGAGATTAGTTTTTGAAGTTCGCTATTTGGAATTTTACGATGGTCATTCTGAAGGACTTCGGTAAAAATCCGCAACCGCGGAGATACAAAGACTGCCCATAGAACGGCAAGTGCAAAGGAGTTTATTTTATAATGTAAATTAATTTCTAAGATTTAGCTTTAAGAACCATTTCTAAAAATTCGGCCACACCATCTTCATCGTTTGATCTATTTGTGACAATATGAGCATTTCTTTTTAATTCCGGTATGCCATTCTTTAAAGTTACATTAAGACCATTTAATTCAAAGAGACTGTTGTCGTTATACCAATCGCCTATAACCGCAATATCACGGACTTTAATTTTAAGATGTTTTAAAAGCTTTAATAATGCCTTGCCTTTATTGGAGCCTTTTTTTCTTATCTCTAAATAGTAGACACCGTTGTGAGTCTGTGAACGAAAATAAGATACATTTAATCCAAACGCATGCGGAAAAGCAAATCTATCGCGAACATATTTTATGTTTTCTTTAAAGTCGCCTGCAAAAACAATCTCTAATGTCTGATCCAGATAATTATTATATGAATCCACTTCAGTGTATTTAGCGCCAAACTTATCCATAATTTGCGGAATAACCGAGTTCCTTTCCGTGAAGAATATTTCATCAGCGTGACAAAGGGCTATATTGAGGAGATATCTATCAGATAACTGCAAAGCTTTTACGACGTACTTTTCAGGAACAAAAGACTCGAATACAATATTATTATCGGGGTAACTTTTAATTACTGTTCCATCCAAAGAGATAAGGGGAACTTTTAGATCGAGTTCTTCAGCATAAGAAATGAGGGCGGAATGTAAGCGTCCCGATGCAAATGTAAACTGAACATCTTTATCTTTGAGTTTGTTGATTAATTTCTTAGTTTCTTCCCCTATCTGCGCCTTTGAGTCTAGGAGTGTTCCGTCGAGATCCGTTACAATAAGTTTTAATCTTTTAAGTCTATCTCTATCTATCATTAACTTTTCACATTACTATAAATTATTATGTCTTTAAATTAAGGTAAGTGAATTGTAAAAAACAAATTAGATATAGAAAAGGTAAAAACTAATGAGGAATGTGTGTTTTTGACGTATGACAATATGGCAGAATAACGAGTCTTGTTTTGATACACTTGGTAGGTGTTACCTGCGTGGCAGGTACCAGGCAGAAAGGTAATGAAATGCATGTCATTATGGCAGAGGGAATTAACCGCAGAGAAGATTAACCGCAAAGCACACTGAGAAACGCAGAGAGATTCATTAATTTTACATACTTTGGTCATCCTGAACGTAGTGAAGAATCTGCTGTAAAAACAAGAATAAATGCGACCTTGAAGGTTGAGAAAAACCTTCAAGGTCTCTAAACTTGCTTTATCATTATATTGCTAGGTAATTCACCTCTCTCAACTCTCTCCTCAAAGGCGAGAGCTTCATAATTAAGATAACAAACATAATTTTCTTGACTTTAGATAAAACTTCGTATTTGAGGAAAAACTCCCTTCGTTTTTTGCTCAGTGAACTCTGTGGTGAAAAAGATTAACCACAAAGCCGCTAAGAAACGCAGAGAGATTCATTAATTTTACATACTTTAGTCATTCTGAACTTAGTGAAGAATCTGCTATAAAGACAAGAATTAATATAAGGAGATTCTTCTCCCGCTAAAGCGGAATCAGAATGACCAATTTTGTGCACCGCAACCAAAAAAAAACATTGAGGAGATTAACCGCAGAGACGCAGTGGCCATCCATAGGCTGGCAAGCGCAGAGACACAGAGGAGGTTTGCTAATCCTCTTCGAGGATTTAGGATTTATTGAATTTAGATGTTTTTACAATTGTGTACCATCTAAGATGGAAAATGTTTAAGGATTTCTGTAATGAAAAGTTTTCGATTTTTCCGGGAGATTCTTCTCCCGCTAAAGCGGAATCAGAATGACCAATTTTGTGCACCGCAACCAAAAAAAAACATTGAGGAGATTAACCGCAGAGACGCAGTGGCCATCCATAGGCTGGCAAGCGCAGAGACACAGAGGAGGTTTGCTAATCCTCTTCGAGGATTTAGGATTTATTGAATTTAGATTTTTTACAATTGTGTACCATCTAAGATGGAAAATGTTTAAGGATTTGGTAATGAAAAGTTTTCGATTTTTCCGGGAGATTCTTCTCCCGCTAAAGCGGGATCAGAATGACCCAATTTGCAAACAACACCAACTGCGGAGTATTTAAAAATAAGAAAGCCCAACCATTTCTGATTGGGCTCGAATAAAAGGATTGTAATATTGGATTATGATTTTAGATTTTTAGGCGCTTTACCGTTTCCGTTTTCAGGTTTGGAGTAGTAATAATAGTATTTATAGTATGAACCGTAGCCACTCTTGTATGTAAAGTTGTTTAAAACTGTACCGATAAATGATGAATTATCATGTTTGATCAATTCAACGGCTTTTGTCATTAAATCGATTTCGGTTAACTCTGCCGAGACGACAAGTAATGAAGCATCAACCATTGAAGCAAGAATTTCAGAATCGGTTACAGCAATAATAGGCGCTGAATCCAATAAAATAATATCGTACTTAGTTTTCATAAGAGCTAAGAAGTCTTTCATTGCCTGCGATTCCAGAGTCTCTGACGGATTTGGAGGAATTGTACCGGCAGTAACAAAATTCAAATTAGGCATATCAGTTTTGCGAATAATATCCTCCAGTTTTGCCTGATCGAAGAAGTAATCTACTAGTCCGGGAAACCTTTGAGCTTGAAATACAGAATGCATTCTAGGCTTTCTCAAATCGCAATCAATTATCAGAACTTTTTTATTTGACTGCGCAAAAGTACCGGCAAGATTAACGCAGACAGTCGTTTTACCTTCCGAAGGAGCAGATGAAGTGACAAGAATAGTTTTAAGAGCATCACTTCCAATTTTAGAAAACTGTACTCTTGTCCTTAAAGCACGGAAAGCCTCACTTGGAATTGAATCCGGTTTTTTGGAAACTATAAACTCAAATTGTTTGTTGCCTCCGACTCCGAGTCCTTCTATCTGCGGTATCCAAGCGAGAACGTTAATATTTCTATTTTGAATATCCTCGGGAGTTTTAATTGTATTATCGAAATAATTTCTAACAAATACGAAACCGAACGCAAGTCCACCGCCTAAAACCAAACCAATTAGAACGATTAATTTACGGTTAGGTTTATCGGGTAAATTAGGACGCCTGCCCTTATCAACAATAATAACATTTCCGGGCTGTGACTGTTCGTTGATAAGCGCTTCCTGATACTTCTCTTCCAATAATCCGTAAAGAGTTTCGGCAGCCTGCCTATTTCTCTCAAGGCGGGCATATTCAATTGAAGTAGAAGGAAGTTTATTGAATTGCGAATCGTATTTATCTACAAGCTTATTAAGCTCAGTTAATTGAATTGCAAGAGAATTAGATTTAACCTCCGCTTCCAATAACTTTTGAGTAATGTCTTTAATTTCATCCGGATTACTTGCCAATAAACCTTCTTTTACGGTACTTATTTTTTCGTTTAACTTTTGCTTTAATGAAGCAATACTTTTGTCATACTCTTCAATCTTCGATGAAATATCCAGATTAGGGCTTTTGTTAGCAAGAGCCATATTTTTATTTACTTCAAGTTTAGCAATTGCATCCTGCAAGGACTGGAAATAAGACTGAGAAGCCAGGCTCTCCAGATACGCTGTTAGTCTAGGATTCTGCTGGTTTAACTGTGTTTTTAACTGGGTAACCATTTTTTGAGTAGATGCAAGATCTATCTGAACATCATCTCTCTGCGCTTCAAAATTAGCGAGCTGAGTAATAAGATTTTGCGACTGCGCATCCAAAGCAATAATACCATTTTTAGCCTGAAACGCACTCAGCTTATCTTCAGCCTTTACTAAATCCTCCTGCTTTTCATCTGTCTGCTTTGCGAGAAAGTTTTTAACAGTTGTTAACTGATTTCTATTTACCATCAGATTAAATAACCGATACGCATTTGCATAACAATTAGCGATTAAAGCAGCTTCATAAGGCGAAGGAGATTCGACAGAAATATCGACAATATCAATTCCTCGTTTTCTGCTCAACATTGACTTTTTTCTCCAAGAAGTTTTGCAATTTCCGGAACAGATAAAAGTTTATGTTTTCTTCTTCACTAAAGCTATGATCAAGAATTAAATAAAAACTATCAGGCACAGCTACTGTTTTAAAAGTATCAATTAATGCGGAAGCGACACTTGAACGAATATTATAACTTTTCATTATCTCAATTTCAGTAGAGATGAAACGATCATCCGTAAAAGACTGAAGATCGGGCATGATAGAACTTGAAAGCAAACTACCCTGAGGTTTAGAAATTTTGAGACTAGTAGAAGATTTATAAATATCCCTGGCGGTCAAAGCATACACAATAGCCACAGCCAGACCGGTAAGGGTAATAATTAATATTGGAAGCAGATTATTTCTTACAAGATTTATATAATCTTTTAATGAAGCTGTCTCTTCGTCTCTAATATTATCGTTCATATTTTCCATTAATTTAATAACCCTTATTTTTTAACAATGTTTAACACAAGAATAGCTAAAGAAATTATTGCCGAGAAGATGGATATACCCATAGTAAGATAATCTTTAAAGTAGTATCGAGGTTCTCCTGTAACAAGCAGAACATCACCGGCTTTTACCGGAGGTGCCTTCTTAATTTCTTTTACATCAGAGTTAAATAATAAATCCTTGTAGTTCAGAGGAATAATTGTCTGTGAGGAATCTTTTCCAGTTCTAACGATTTTCAAATCCTGCAAACGCGCTGCATCCGTCGGTCCGCCGGCATAAGACAACAAATCATTAACATTTGAATAAGCGGGAATAATATATCTGCCCGGATATTTTACAAATCCCCAGATAGCAACTTTAATATTTACCGATGTGGGATCAGAGTAATCGAACAATGCGCCTTGAGAATTGATTCTCTGCTGATCAATATTACTACCTACCTGTATGTCATTCTGCGCAAAGGAAAAAGACGTGAATAAAATTAAGAATAAGCCTATACTAAGTATATATTTCATTTATTTACCGGGATAATTTTTAAGAAATAAAGTTAATCAATTTGAAAAATAGTTCAAAGGGGGAACGGACGCCATTGGATGCTGGATCTGAATCTGGATATGGTCACTGGTTTCTGGATGTTGGATATGGATTCTGGATACTAGATTCTGGTTACTAGATGCTGGATACTGGGTACTTGTTTATGTATGTAGTTTTTAGATCATCTGACACTTCGAACGACGTGAGAAGTCTAAAGAATTAACCGCAGAGTCCAGCCATAGGCTGGCAGGCACAGAGCCGCAAAGGGAAATTATTCAATACTGTATATGGGTCATTCTGAACGTAGTGAAGAATCTGCCGTAAATTTTTTCTCTGAGTCTTCTCCGTGAACTCTGTGGTGAGAAATGTTAACCGCGAAGCCCATCCATAGGCTGGCAAGCGCTAAGGATTTTATTCAATCCCCATACCATGGTCATTTTGATCCCGCTGTAGCGGGAGAAAAATCTGTTGACAAGATACTTTACTGCAGTGAAATGAAAACCGGGAGTTTCTTCGCCCGTCGGTGCCGGACTCAGAATGACCGATTTTGTGTACAACAAATAACAAAAAGGAATTAACCACAAAAACATAAATGCGGCGAGATTCTTCGTCCTTCAAAGAAGTCCTCAGAATGACCAAATTGAAGAAAAATTCAAAACCGGGGGACCATCAATAGATCATAGTACAAATATAATCTAAACTCATCCAGTTACCAGCAACCAGATTCTAGAAACTAGTTACATTCCATAATACAATGAAAAATAAAATTCATTCATTCGAGAATCTTTATAACTTTTATCGGATTGTTCCGAAGAGGTTTTTGTTGTTTGATATTGAATACGTGCAAATAAGTCGTGAATGATTTCATATTTTAGATCAAACCCTAAATACGTATAATTCTTACGCAAACCGAATAGAAAAGGAGGCTGCGGCTGTGTGTATTGCTGATCTACAATTCCTTGACTACCTTTTCTTATATACTGCCCCCATAATGTGGCTTGAAGTCCGCGAATAAACCGGTAGTTTAACGCACCGTATATAAGATCGGAATTATATCCCATCCAGTGACCGAGCAAATAGCCTGAACTTTGATATGTCTGTGTAGGTATATAATGTGAATATACAAATGGAAATATTTTTGTGTACTCGGCAGTTAAAGTTAGATTATCTATCGGCAAATCTGTTATTGATCCGCCCAGAGTGAAACCGAACTGATTCCTTTGTTTCGCCGGATTAAAAAGCCCTTCAAGCGAAAGTTCATCTATAAAAAGAGTACCATACAAGTGTGTATTTTTAATTTGATTTCTTGAACTCACTCCCAAAAAGAACTGTGAATTTGATCCTGCATTATTTCCGCCCTGACTAAGATAATGATCCGCCAGTCTAAAAAACATTATTGGTATCAAATACGATATTTCAAGTTTATCACTGTATATTATAGATTCACCTAGCGAAACATCCAGGCCTTTTGCAGGTGTAACCGTTAATGTATGCGAAGCTAAATATTTATTTCTGTAAATTATACGATCATAACGTGAACCATTTCTATAACTGGCGTAGATCGCACTCGAATCTATAACATCCGAATTTAACCAAGCATGGATATAATCAAATCTCAGCCATTTTGTAGGGTGCAAATCCAATCTAATGAAAGGAAATGAAGGAGCTTTGTCGGATAGAACTAATAAACCACTCTGACCATAACCCCAATTCATAAAATCTTTTCCAATTGTAAATTCACCCCAGGACCAGTTTGTGGAAATGTTAGCGTTAACTTCGCTGTACTGAATATTATTTAAATCGCTTTAGCGATTGTTATCCCCGTTACGGGGGTAAATTTCTTTGTTTTGTCAATTGTGGTTCCATCTTCCGAATTATCCCTGAACTTAAAACTAAAACCGATATGCTCACCTAAATAACCATAAAGATAAATACCATTCCAACGATGTGAGTACTTTGCTCCGTCACGCGTACCCAATTTATAACCCAATATCGGACTTAGCATTTAATTTTAACAAGTTTATACTTCATAAGAAAAAAGTCTATAACGTCCATAGGGATCTTTTCCAACTAAAGTAGTAGTTGGTGGGGTTGGTGGTTTGTGGATTGGTTGTGGACTGTGGGTTGTGAGGAAGCGATAGAACTTTGGAATCCAGAATGCTTTTCATTTTTAATTAATGAAATCTCCATTCCATAATCTTTTAGATAGAAATTCAATTCCCATCTTTTTCAACTTTGGTGAGTTCTTGAATTC